>NZ_JODT01000015.1 GCF_000720835.1 Streptomyces achromogenes subsp. achromogenes
CCCACGGTCGTCGCCCCCCTGACCCCGCCCGGCGGCACCATCCCCCCGCCGGCCGCGCCCGTGACCCCCGCCCCCACGGCTCCCGCGCCCTACGGCCAGCCGCCCCAGCAGCCGTCGTACGGCGGCCAGCCGAGCGCGCCGATGCCCCCCGGGTACGGGCAGCCCGCCCCCTACGGCGCCGGCCAGCCCGCCCCGCCCATGCCTCCGGGCTACGGGCAGGCGCCCGGCCAAACCGCCGCCTACGAGGTGCCGCAGGGCGCGCCCCAGGGCGGTGCCGGGGTGACGGCCGCGCTCCAGGGGTTCAAGGAGACCCCGACCGGCCTGCGCTGGACGCAGCAGAACAAGGCGCTCGTCCGCGTCGACCTCGGCATCGGCGGACAGCCGGTACTGGCCCGGCAGGGCAGCATGGTGCTCTACCAGGGCAAGGTCGACTTCGGCTACAAGGGCGCCGGTTTCATGGGCCGCGTCGTGGGCAACGCCACCGGCCAGGAGATGCAGCTCATGCGCTGTTCCGGCCAGGGCCAGGTCTTCCTCGCCGAGAACTCCGCCCACCTGCACCCGGTCGAGCTCCAGGGCGACGCGATCTGCGTGTCCGCGGAGAACGTCCTCGCCTTCGACGAGAGCCTGAGCTACGAGGTCCGCCGGATCGAGGGCCACGGCATCCCCGGCGGCGCGCTGTTCACGATGCAGTTCCAGGGCACCGGCACGATCGTCGTCAAGACGCACGGCACGCCCGTGGTGCTGCCGGTCACGCCGACCACGTTCGCCGACTGCAACGCCGTCGTCGCCTGGTCGGCCGGCTCCCAGGTGATCGTCTCCAGCCAGGTCCGCATGCGCCGCAACGCCTACCCGGGCGACACCGGTGAGAGCGTCAATCTCCAGTTCCGGGGCGCGCCCGGCAACTTCATCGTCGTCCAGCCGTACGAGGTCTAAGGGGAGCCCGTCATGAACCAGCCGCTCGCGGGCTTCGCCCCCGCACCCGTCACCGCCCGCATGGAGAACCACGGCAGCCACATGCTGAAGGTCGCCCTCCAGACCGGGAACGACCTCCTCGCGCGCGTGGGGTCGATGGTCGCCTACGAGGGCTTCATCCAGTACGAGCCCAACCCGCCGGCCGTCCGCCAGATCGCCCGCGACTGGGCCACCGGCGAGGGCGCGCCGCTGATGAAGTGCTCCGGTGACGGCCTGCTCTACCTCGCCGACTACGGTGCCGACGTCGTCGTGATCAACCTCAATGGCGACGGCATCTCCGTCAACGCCACCAACCTGCTCGCCTTCGACGCCCACCTCAGCTGGGGTGTGGAGCGGGTGAAGGGGCTCGCGAAGTTCGCCGGGCAGGGCCTGTGGAACACGCGGATCTCCGGGCAGGGCTGGGTCGCGCTGACCTCCCGGGGCACGCCGATCGTCGTGGACTGCGGAGGCGGTGAGGACGAGACGTACGTCGACCCGGACGCGCTCGTCGCCTGGTCGCCGAACCTGAAGGTGAAGGGCAAGCGCAGCTTCAAGGCGCAGTCGCTGATCGGCCGGGGCAGCGGCGAGGCCTACCAGATGGCCTTCTCCGGACAGGGCATCGTCGTCGTCCAGCCCAGCGAGGACAGCACCGACCGTCTCCGGGTCCGGGGCTGAGGGGGAGCCAGAACACCATGCAGAGTCCGCTTTTCGCGCACAACGACCTCCAGACGCAGGAGCGCTGGAGCCTGCAGAACGCGCAGATGCTCCGGATCACCCTGGACGGCCACGACGACCTCCTCGCCCGCAAGGGCACCATGGTCGCCTACCAGGGTCTGGTCGAGTTCGACGCCGAATTCCAGGGAAACCGGCAGGCACGCGCGCGTGCGCACACCGGCGAGGGCCTGGACCTGATGCGCTGCCACGGCCAGGGCACGGTCTACCTCGCCAACCTCGCCCAGCACGTGCACATCATGGACATCGAGCAGGACGGGCTGACCGTCGACAGCTCCTACGTCCTCGCCATGGACTCCTCGCTGCACTACGAGGTCGTCGCCGTCGACAGCCTGTACGGCATCTCCGGCTCCGGGAAGTACCAGCTCAACATCACCGGGCGCGGCAGGGTCGCCCTGATGACCTCGGGCGCCCCGCTGCTGATGCGGGTCACGCCCGACAAGTACGTCAACTGCGACGCCGACGCGATCGTGGCCTGGTCCACCGGGCTGCGCGTGCAGATGCAGGCCCAGACGCACTCCTCGGGCGTGTGGCGCCGGCGTGGCAGCACCGGTGAGGGCTGGGAGCTGAGCTTCATGGGCTCCGGGTTCGCGCTCGTCCAGCCCAGCGAGCTGCTGCCGCCGCAGAACGCCGTGATCGGGCAGGGCCTCGCCGCCCAGTTCGGCATGGGTCAGCAGGGGGCGCGCGGCCAGAACCAGGGCAACGTCTGGAGCTGAGCCGGACACGGACGTCCGGAGCCGAGCCGGACACGAGGACGTCTGGAGCCGAGCCGGACACGAGTAAGGGGCGACCGCCAAGGCGGACGCCCCTTACAACTCGCCGGGCACCCGTCGGGCACCCGTCAGAGCCGGGCGCGCGTGGCCTCCAGCAGACGCACGACCGACTCGTCGGCCACCCCGGCCACCTCGTCGTAGCCGAACCAGCGCAGGTCCAGGGACTCCTCGCTGATCTCGTGCACCGCGCCGGGCGGGGCCAGGACCGCGTACTGCACGTCGAAGTGCCAGTTGCAGGGCGCCGGGATCGGATGCCGGTCCAGCCGCACCGGGCCGCCGGGCAGCAGGGTCAGTCCCGCGATCCCGGACTCCTCCGTCGCCTCCCGCAGGGCCGCCGCCCGAAGCGTCGGGTCGCCCGGCTCGCAGTGACCGCCCATCTGGAGCCACATCCGCAGCTTCCGGTGCAGCGTGAGCAGCACCCGGCCGCGCCCGGGGTCGACGACCAGGGCACTGGCCGTGACGTGACCGGCGTCACAGGCCTTCCACATGCCGTCCGGACGGGCCGCCAGGTGGTCCAGGTACGACCGGCGCAGCTCCTCCTGGCCCTCGTACCCCTTCAGGACCAGGACCGCGTCGTCGTACAGGCTCACTCGGTGTCGTCGCCCTCGGTCTCGTCGTCGTCCTTCTTGCGCAGGTCGGGCTTGCCGTGGCCGCCGCCCGCCGCCTCCCCGAGCATCTTGTCCAGCTCGGAGAAGTCCAGCTGCTCGCGGTGCACGAAACCGTCCGGGTCGTCCAGGTCGGTCGCGGTCGGCAGCATGTCCGGGTGGGCCCACAGGCCGTCCCGGCCGTCGACCCCGCGCGCGTCCGTGAGCGAGGCCCACAGCCGGGAGGCGTCCCGCAGCCGGCGCGGACGCAGCTCCAGGCCGATCAGCGTGGCGAACGTCTGCTCCGCCGGGCCGCCGGTCGCGCGCCGGCGGCGCAGCGTCTCGCGCAGCGCGTCGGCGGACCCCAGGCGCGGCTTCGCGGCGGCGTGCACCACCGCGTCCACCCAGCCCTCCACGAGCGCCAGAGCGGTCTCCAGACGGGCCAGGGCCGCCTTCTGCTCGGGCGTGTCCTCCGGCTGGAACATGCCCTGCTGGAGCGCGTCCTGCAGCTGCTCGGGGTTCTGCGGGTCGAACTGGCCGACCACGTCCTCCAGCTTGGCCGTGTCGACCTTGATGCCGCGCGCATAGCCGTCGACCGCGCCGAACAGGTGCGAGCGCAGCCACGGAACGTGCGCGAAGAGCCGCTGGTGGGCGGCCTCGCGCAGGGCGAGATACAGCCGCACCTCCTCCTGCGGCACGCCCAGGTCCTTGCCGAACGCCTCCACGTTGGCCGGGAGCAGCGCGGCCTTGCGGGCCGGGCCCAGCGGCAGACCGATGTCGGTGGAGCCGACGACCTCGCCCGCGAGCACGCCCACGGCCTGCCCGATCTGCGTGCCGAACATGGCACCGCCCATCGACCGCATCATGCCGATCAGCGGGCCCGCCATGGCCTGCATCTCCTCCGGCAGCACGTCGCCCATCGCCGCGCCGACCCGCTCGGCGACCGGGTCGACCAGCTCCTGCCAGGCGGGCAGGGTCGCCTCGACCCACTCCGCCCGCGACCAGGCCACCGCCGAGGCGGAACCCGACGGCAGGGACGTCGCGTCGTCCAGCCACAGGTCGGCCAGGCGGACGGCCTCCTCCACGGCCCGGCGCTCGGCCGCGCCGACACTGGCGTCCTTGGTGCCGTTCGGCGCGCCCTGGGCGACCGTCTGGCGGGCGATCTGCTTGGCCATGTCCCAGTTCACCGGCCCGCCCTCGTACGAGAGCATCTGGCCGAGCTGCTGGAAGGCCGCACCCAGGTCGCTGGGGTTCAGGGAGCCGAACATGGCAGCGAGCGGGTTGTCTGCGCCGGGGCCGCCAAAGCCGCCGGCTCCCGGCAGGCCGCCGAAACCGAACGGATTGGCCGGTCCCTGCCCACCACCGCTCTGCTGGTCCTTCTTCTTGCCCTCGTCGCCGTCCTCCGGCTCCTCCGGCGGAAGGCCGAAACCGAATGGGGTGTCACTCACGGGATTCCTCGGCTGGTAAGGCCACCGGTTCTTCCGGCGGCGCGGCTGCCCGACAACACCACCCAGCGTAGACACCCGGACCCGATCGGGCCTCGGTGCTTCGCCTGCGGAAGGCCTGCGGCAGGATGGATGCACCTGGTACGTACGCGTCAGTCGCGCGCGTACTGAAGACAACCGCTGGAGACGCCCGGTGAGTTCCCCAGATCCGCAGGTTCGCGCAGCGCGAAACCGTTCAACCTCCTCCGCCGTGCGCGGGCCCGTCGTCGCGGTGACCGGCGCGGCCGGCGGGGTCGGCGCCCTGCTCACCGAGCGGCTCGCCGCCTCCGACGAGATCAGGGAGGTCGTCGCCATCGACGAGCGGCGCGGCGAGTGCGCCGAGGCCCGGTGGCACATCCTCGACGTGCGCGACCCGGCGATCGCGGACAAGCTGCGCGGCACCGACGTGGTCGTCCACCTCGCCCTCGACCTCGATCTGGAGACCGACCCGGCGGCGCGCACGGCCTACAACGTGCGCGGAACCCAGACGGTGCTGACGGCCGCCGCGGCGGCCGGTGTGCGCCGGGTGGTGCTGTGCACCTCGGCGATGGTCTACGGCGCGCTGCCGGACAACGAGCTGCCCCTGTCGGAGGACGCCGAGCTGCGCGCCACCGCCGAGGCGACCGGGGTCGGGGACCTGCTGGAGATCGAGCGGCTGGCGCGGCGCGCCCCGCGCGCGCATCCCGGGCTGAACGTCACCGTGGTCCGGCCGGCCGTCCTGGTCGGCGGCACCGATACCGCGCTGACCAGGTATTTCGAGTCGCCGCGGCTGCTGGTCGTGGCCGGCTCGCGGCCCGCGTGGCAGTTCTGCCACGTCGAGGACCTGTGCAGCGCCCTGGAGTACGCCGTGCTGGAGAAGGTCGACGGGGAACTCGCCGTCGGCTGCGACGGGTGGCTGGAGCAGGAGGAGGTCGAGGAGCTCAGCGGGATCCGGCGCATGGAGCTGCCGTCGGCGGTTGCGCTCGGCGCGGCGGCCCGGCTGCACCGGATCGGGCTCACCCCCTCCCCGGCGGGGGACCTGGCGTACACGATGTACCCCTGGGTGGTCAGCGGCAGCAGGCTGCACGACGCCGGCTGGCGGCCGAAGTGGACCAACGAGGAGGTGCTGGCCGAGCTGCTGGAGGAGGTGACCGGGCGGCGCACGGTCGCCGGGCGGCGGCTGGGCCGCAAGGACGCGACGGCGGCCGGGGCGGCGGGGGCGACCGTCGCCCTGCTGGGCGCGGCGGCCGTCGTACGGCGGGCCCGGAAGGCGCGGCGCCGGGTCTGAGGCGCGGCGACGACCCCCTGGCCCGCCAGGGCCCGGCGGCAAGCCTCTGTAGGAGCCTCCAAACCGTCCCCGCGCGCGTGCTGCGGAAAGCCGTATTCCCCGATGCCGGACCCGTGGGGCACGATGGGCCCATGGCACTCACGAACGACCACCCGGGTGAGCGGGCGGCCGAGAACCCCGTCAAGCTGATCGCCGTCCGGGAGACACCGCTCTCCGTGGACGAGGTCTTCCGCGCCGTCGGGGACGCCGCGGCAGGGGGCATCGCGCTGTTCGTGGGCACCGTGCGCAACCACGACGGCGGCGCCGACGTGGACGCCCTCGGCTACTCCTGCCACCCCAGCGCCGAGGCCGAGATGCGGCGGATCGCCGAGAAGGTCGTCGCCGACCACCCCGTGCGGGCGCTGGCCGCCGTCCACCGGGTGGGTGATCTGCGGGTCGGGGACCTCGCCGTGGTCGTCGCCGTGGCCTGCCCGCACCGCGCGGAGGCCTTCGACGCCTGCCGCAAGCTGATCGACGACCTCAAGCACGAGGTGCCCATCTGGAAGCACCAGAAGTTCTCCGACGGCACGGAGGAATGGGTCGGCGCGTAGCGCCGTCGCACCCCCCTCCCCGCGCGACACACCCCCCTCTCCGGTTGCGTAACCGGCACCCTCGCGTGAGCGTTGTCCCTGCGGATGGTTAATCTGTTGATCAGTCAGTTGCGGACGCTCATGGCGTAGGAGGTCGGCATGGGGGTGCTTGTCTGGCTGCTGATTCCGCTGGTGGCCGCGGTCGGCGGCGGACTGTGGGGCAGTTGGGCCAACCGGACCCGCAAGGTGCGCGGCGACGGCCCGGAGCTGGACGGATACGCCCGGTTCCGTGAGGCCATGGAGAAGCCCCGGCCGGGCGCGCGCGGCGCCTGAGAGGGGTGCCCTGACGGCGCGCCGACAGCGTCGTCCCGTACTGTCGGGGCATGCCACGCCGCACCGTGACGATGCTCGCCTCGACCCTGATGCTGATCGCGCTCCTGTGCGCGGGAGTGCTCATCCCCGTGCCGTACGCGGAGATGTCCCCCGGCCCGACGGTGAACACGCTCGGGGAGCACGACGGTGAGCCGGTGCTGCAGATCTCCGGGCACAAGACGTACCCGGCCGACGGCCACCTGAACATGACCACCGTCCGGGTCACCGGCGCCGACTACCGGATGAACCTCGTCGAGGCCGTCTACGGCTGGCTGGCCCACGACAGCAAGATCGTCCCGCACGACACGCTCTACCCGGACGGCAAGACGGAGGAGCAGTCCAGCCAGGAGAACGCCGAGGAGTTCAGCCAGTCCCAGGAGAGCGCCAAGGTCGCCGCCCTGAAGGAGCTGCACATTCCGGTGAAGTCCTGGGTGATCGTCTCCACGGTCGTCAAGGGCTCCCCGGCCGAGGGCCGGCTGCACGCCGGCGACGTGATCAAGGCCGTCGACGGCACGGCGGTCAAGCAGCCGGCCGACGTCGCCAAGCTGGTGACCAAGCACAAGCCCGGCCAGGACGCCGTCTTCACGATCGTCCCCGCCAAGGACCAGGCGGCCGCCGAGAAGTCCCACAAGGAGGCGAGCGGCACGCGGAAGGTCACGATCACGACCCGGGCCGCCGACGACGGCGGCGCCGAGCGGGCCATCGTGGGCATCTCCGCCGGGACCGACCACACCTTCCCGTTCACCATCGACATCAAGCTCGCCGATGTCGGCGGGCCCAGCGCCGGCCTGATGTTCGCGCTCGGCATCTACGACAAGCTCACCCCGGGCAGCCTCACCGGCGGCACGTTCGTCGCGGGCACCGGCACCATCGACGACAACGGCACGGTCGGGCCGATCGGCGGCATCGAGATGAAGACCGTCGGCGCGCGGGACAAGGGCGCCCGGTACTTCCTCACCCCGGCCGACAACTGCGCGGCGGCGGCCAGGGACACCCCGGACGGGCTCACCCTGGTCAAGGTCAAGACCATCGGCGACGCGCTCGACGCGCTCGAGGACATCCGCGGCGGGGACGTCGCCGCCCTGCCGAAGTGCACCGCCAAGGGCTGAGCGGCCGCGCCACGGCTGGGGGCGCCCCCTGCACGAGGGGCGCCCCCAGCGCCGTACCAAGACGCCGTACGAAGGCGTCGTACCGCGCCGGACGGATCAGTCCGCGAACGTGGCCGCCAGCGCGTCCGCCAGGCCCGGCACCAGGTCGGGGCCGGTCAGGACCTCCGTCGGGGTGTCCTTCTCGCGCAGCCGCAGCGCCGACTCGCGGCTGCCGTCACGCAGCACGGCCACCGTCATGCGGACCTCCTGGCGCTCGGGGTGCCGGGCGACCCACTCGGCCAGCCGGGCCTCGTCCAGGTCGGAGGGCACCTGGGCCTCGGCGGACGGCGGCAGCATCAGCCGCTCCACGGTGAGGGCGCAGCCGGTGACCGCGTCGGGCCAGGCGATGGTGGCGAGGAACTCGTCCAGCGGCTTGCCGGACGGGACCTCGTCCTGCTCGATCGGGGTGAGACCGGCGGTCTCGGACTCGTCCTCGAGGCCCAGCTGGGCCGCGAGCGCAGGTTCCTGAGTCCGCAGCCGCGCGGTGTCTACAAGGGCGAAAAGGCGAGCGGGCTGGTCCCAGCCGAGGCCGGAGACGTACTCGTCGATCTCGAGTACGGCCCGGGTGAGCGGGCTCGCTGCCATGGGAGTGTTGGACATGGTCACAATCCTGCCTCGTTCCCGGCCGGAATCGGGAACCGAGTAAACGGTGAGTAAGTTGCATAGGTGTGGGCCCGCGAACACGGGGGGCCACGAGGGGCCCGCGAACCCGAGGGCCTGACGGAACGACAGCGAACTTCGAGGGGCGCACCTTGGCTTTCCAGATGCCGGACCGTGGCGGAGGCCCGACGGGGCCACGGATCAGGGCGGGCCGCCCCTCCCGGAAGGTGCGGGCCCTGCTCGTGACGCTGGGGGTCCTCGCCGCCCTGGGCATGGTGTTCACCATGTTCGCGGGCTTCTGGACGGACTGGCTCTGGTACCGGTCGGTGCACTACTCGTCCGTGTTCACCACCACGCTGTCCACGAAGATCGGGCTGTTCTTCGTCTTCGGCCTGCTGATGGCGGCCGTGGTCGGCCTCAACATCTGGCTCGCGCACCGGCTGCGGCCCCCGCTCAGCGCCATGTCCATGGAGCAGCAGAGCCTGGACCGCTACCGCATGGGCATCGCGCCGTACAAGAAGTGGCTGCTGCTCGTCGTCACCTGCCTGGTCGGGCTGATCGCGGGCGCCTCGGCGGCGGGCCAGTGGCGGACGTGGCTGATGTGGGTGAACGGCGTGCCCTTCCACGAGAAGGACCCGCAGTTCCACCTCGACGTCGCCTTCTACGCCTTCGACCTGCCCTGGTACCGGTTCCTGCTGGGCTTCGGCTTCGCCGCGACCATCCTGTGCCTGATCGCCGCAGCGCTCACCCACTACCTGTACGGCGGGCTGCGCGTCACCAGCCCGGGCGCCCGGGCCACCGCCGCCGCGACCGGCCACCTGTCGGTGCTGCTCGGCATCTTCGTCGCCCTGAAGGCGGTCGCCTACTGGCTCGACCGGTACGGCCTCGCGGTCAAGTCCAGCGACTTCAAGGCCACCGACAACTGGACCGGCCTGCGCTACGTCGACGCCAACGCCTATCTGCCGGCCAAGACCATCCTGTTCTGCATCGCCGTCATCTGCGCGCTGCTGTTCTTCGCCACGCTGTGGCGGCGCACCTGGCAGCTGCCCGTCATCGGCTTCGGCCTGATGGTGCTCTCGGCGATCCTGATCGGCGGCCTGTACCCGGCCATCGTGCAGAAGTTCCAGGTGCAGCCGAACGAGCAGGCCAAGGAGGCGCCGTACGTCCAGAAGAACCTGAAGGCCACCCGCGAGGCGTACGGCATCGACGACACCCAGGTCACCGGGTACAACGGCGAGTCCAAGACCAAGGACAAGAGCACGCTGCGCGGTGAGGCCGACGACGCGGCGAGCATCCGGATCATCGACCCGAACATCGTCTCCCCGACGTTCCAGCAGCGCCAGGAGATGAAGAACTACTACGGCTTCCCGGACAACCTGGACGTCGACCGGTACCCCGGCAAGGACGGCAAGGAACAGGACACGGTCATCGGGCTGCGCGAGCTGGACCTGGCCGGCGTTCCGAAGCACAACTGGATCAACGACCACTTCCGCTACACACACGGTTTCGGCGTGGTCGCCGCCAAGGGCACCGAGGCCAAGGGCGGCGAGCCGGTGTTCACCGAGTACGACCTGCCGTCCAAGGGCGACCTCGGCAGCTACGAGCAGCGGATCTACTACGGCGAGAAGACCACCACCTACTCGATCGTCGGCGGTCCCCAGGAGGAGATCGACTACTCCGACAACGACGGTGAGAAGCCGACCAGGTACCGGGGCGGCAGCGGCGTCAACCTCGACAACCCGCTGAACCGGGCCGCGTACGCGCTGACCTTCAACGAGCCGCAGATCCTGTACTCGGGCGCGATCGGCAAGGGTTCGCGGATCCTGTACAACCGCACCCCCAAGGAGCGCGTGGAGGCGGTCGCGCCCTGGCTGACCATCGACGGCGACGCGTACCCGGCGATCGTGGGCGGCCGCATCCAGTGGATCGTCGACGCCTACACGACCACCAACGGCTACCCGTACTCCTCCCGTACGACCTTGGGTGATACGACGGCCGACTCGCTGACCGCGACGAACGACTCCCGCGCGGTGGTGGCCCAGCAGAACCAGGTCAACTACATCCGCAACTCGGTGAAGGCGACGGTCGACGCCTACACCGGCGAGGTCGAGCTGTACCAGTGGGACACCCAGGACCCGGTGCTGAAGACCTGGATGAAGGCGTTCCCGGACACGGTGCAGCCCAGGAGCGCGATCTCCGACGACCTGATGGACCATCTGCGCTATCCGCAGGACCTGTTCAAGGTGCAGCGTGAACTGCTCACCCGCTACCACGTGACGGACGCCGAGACCTACCTGACCGGCAGCGAGGTGTGGCAGGTGCCCGCCGACCCGACCAACAAGTCGGGTGACGCGGTGCCGCCGTACTACCTGAGCATGAAGATGCCGGACCAGAAGCAGCAGGCGTTCTCGCTGTCGACGACGTTCACGCCCAACGGGCGGGACAACCTGGCCGCGTTCATGACCGTGGACGCGGAGGCCGGCAGCAAGGACTACGGCAAGATCAGGATCCTGAAACTGCCGACCAGGACGACGGTCGACGGCCCCAAACAGGTACAGAGCAAGTTCAACTCCAACGAACGGATCGCCTCCACGATCAAGCTGCTCAGGGGCGGCGACTCCGACATCGAGTACGGGAACCTGCTGACCGTGCCGCTGGACGGCGGACTGCTCTACGTGGAGCCCGTGTACGTCCGCGGTGGCGGACTGAAGCTGCCGCTGCTGCGGAAGGTCCTCGTCACCTACGGGAACGACACCGCGTTCG
The DNA here is from genome assembly GCF_000720835.1 of Streptomyces achromogenes subsp. achromogenes. GTDB lineage: Bacteria > Actinomycetota > Actinomycetes > Streptomycetales > Streptomycetaceae > Streptomyces > Streptomyces achromogenes. Next base: position 11,244 of record NZ_JODT01000015.1, read on the forward strand.
AGAACACCCTGGACGAGGCGCTCGACAAGATCTTCGGCGCCAGGAGTCCGGCCGCCAAGCCGCCGGGGACCGGCACCGGGACCGCGCCCGGCACCACCGACCCGACGGTCAAGCAGGCGCTCCAGGACGCCCAGAAGGCCTTCGACGCCGGACAGCGGGCGCTCCAGGACGGGCCGGACTGGGATGCGTACGCCAAGGCGCAGAAGCAACTCCAGGACGCGCTGAAGCAGGCCGAGAAGGCCCAGTCCGAGGCCGGCGACAAGCCCGGCGACAAGACCGGCGGGAAGACTGACGACAAGAACGGCGGGACCGGCGAGAAGGACAGCGGGGAGAACAAGAGTTGATCAAGATCCTCCCGCGCCGTGGTACGGTTGACACGCAACGGCGCGGGGTGGAGCAGCTCGGTAGCTCGCTGGGCTCATAACCCAGAGGTCGCAGGTTCAAATCCTGTCCCCGCTACTGCATCGAAGGCCCGGATCCGGGAAAAGGGATCCGGGCCTTCGTGGTGTGCGAACTCATGTACCGAGGGGAGGGACGGCCGCGCCGCCGTGGGGAGTTGGGGGGTGTGTGTTTGACTTGTCACTCTGTGGGCATGTCGACAAAACGCCGAAGTGACCTCACGGGCTGCTGCGGTATACCGGGTGTACCCAGGTTGCAGGTGGTGCGACGATGGACGTTATGGGGGAGAAGGCAACTCTGTTCGAGTCAGGGCGATTTGCGCAGTCTTCCGGCACGGAGTCGGCCCGCGACGATTTGGTGGACATGGGGGAGGCCGCCGAGGAGACGCGTCTCGCGCTCGCCGCGCAGAGCGGGGACGCCGAGGCGGCCAGTGTCCTGGGGGCGATGCTGCTGCGCCGCGGCGAGCTGGACGCGGCCGAACCCCATCTGCGCGCCGCCACCGCGGCCGGTGACCGGGCCGCCGCCAACAACCTGGGCGTCCTGCTGCACCAGCGCGGCTACCCCGAGGAGGCGGCCGGCTGGTGGCGGATCGCCGCCGTGGCCGGCTCCGCCGCCGCGGCGCACGCCCTCGGCCGCTACCACCGCGAGCGCGGCGACGAGCCGGCCGCCGAGTACTGGCTGCGCCAGTCCGCCGAGCAGGGCCATGTCCTCGGCGCCTACGCCCTCGCCGATCTGCTGGAGCACCGCGGGGACGTCGGTGCCGAGCACTGGATGCGCTCCGCCGCCGAGCGCGGGCACCGCGAGGCCGCCTACCGGCTGGCCCGGGCGCTCGACCGCGCCGCCGGGCAGGGGGAGGAGTGGCCCGGGGAGGCGAACGGCTCGGACAACGGTGTCGCGGAGGCCGAGCAGTGGTACCGGCAGGCCGCCGCGCGCGGGCACCGGAAGGCCGCGCTCCAGCTCGGGGCGATCCTGGAGCGGCGCGGCGAGCTGAGGGAGGCCGGGCGCTGGTACCTGACCTCCGCCAAGGACGGCGAGCCGCGGGCCGCCTGTGCCCTCGGCTTCCTGCTGCGCGACGCCGGCGACACCGAGAGCGCCGCCGTGTGGTGGCTGCGCGCCGCCCAGGAGGGCGACGGCAACGCGGCGAACGCGCTGGGCGCGCTGCACGCCGAGCGCGGCGAGACCCAGACCGCCGAGCGCTGGTACCGGGCCGCGCTGGACGCCGGTGACGACAACGGCGCCTACAACCTCGGGCTGCTCTGCGCCGAGCAGGGCCGCACCGCGCAGGCCGAGCAGTGGTACCGGCGGGCCGCCTACGCCGGGCACCGGGAGGCCGCCAACGCGCTGGCCATCCTGCTGCTCCAGGGTGGCGACACGACCGGGGCCGAGCCGTGGTTCTCCAAGGCCGCCGAGGCCGGAAGCGTGGACGCCGCGTTCAACCTCGGCATCCTCTACGCCGGACGCGGCGAGGAGCGGATGGCGCTGCGCTGGTACGAGCGGGCCGCCGCCGCCGGGCACGCCGAGGCCGCCCTCCAGGTCGGGATCGCCCGGCTGCGCGAGGGCGACGAGCGGGAGGCCGAACGCCATCTGCGCTGCGCCGCGGGGGGCGGCAGCGCGGAGGGCGCATACCGGCTGGCCACCCTGCTCGACGCCCGCCGGCCGCCGGAGCCCGCGCACGAGCTGGGGGAGATCGTGCACGAGAAGACCGAGTGCGAGGAGTGGTACGAGCGGGCCGCCACCCAGGGGCACCGGCGGGCCCAGGTCCGGGTCGGGATGCTGGCCGCCGCCCGCGGGGACGTGGTGGAGGCGGCGCGGTGGTACCGGACGGCGGCCGAGGCCGGCTCGCGCAACGGCGCCTTCAACCTCGGTCTGCTGCTCGCCCGCGAGGGCAGCGAGCCGGAGGCGGCGGTGTGGTGGACCCGGGCCGCCGACGCCGGTCACGGGCGGGCCGCTCTGCGGCTGGCCCTGGTCTACGCGCGTCGCGGCGAGCTGGCGGAGGGGCAGCGCTGGGCCGCCCGCGCGGTGGAGCTGGGTCCGGCGGAGGTGGCGGAGCGGGCGGGGCGGCTGCGGGACGCGCTGCGCGAGGAGCTGTCGGCGTGACCCCGGCCACTCACCCGCCAAGGGATTTGCATCCCACCTCAACAGTCACGTAGTGTCTTGTTCATCGACGCGGGGTGGAGCAGCTCGGTAGCTCGCTGGGCTCATAACCCAGAGGTCGCAGGTTCAAATCCTGTCCCCGCTACTGAAGGCCGAGGGCCGGAATCCAGAATTGGGTTCCGGCCCTCGGTCGTTCCCGTGCCGGGTCGCGGTCCGGGCACGGGCGGTAAGAACGCGCTCCGGACAGTGAAGCGGTCCGGGCAGTAAAAAAGGGGGCTTGCGCCCCCTGGTGCCGCGTCTCGGTTACGCGCCCGCGCAGTCCGGGCACAGCCCCCGGTAGGTCACCTCGACGTCCGACACCGTGAAGCCGAAGCGCTCGGTGTCGGGGAGGTCGGCGAGCGGGTTGCCGAGGGGGTGGACGTCACGGATCGCGCCGCAGCGGGCGCACACCAGGTGGTGGTGCGGCCGGTGCGCGTTCGGGTCGTACCGCTTGGCGCGCTTGTCCGTCGTGACTTCCAGCACCTCGCCGAGCGAGACCAGCTCGCCCAGGGTGTTGTAGACGGTCGCCCGGGAGATCTCGGGCAGCTTCGCGACGGCGCGCGCGTGGACCTCGTCGGCGGTCAGATGCACGTGCTCGCCGTTCAGGACCTCGGCCACCACGCGCCGCTGCGCGGTCATCCGCCATCCGCGTCCACGCAGCCGTTCCAGAAGGTCGCTCATGGCCACCAGCCTAACAGGAAGAGTCCCCAGATCGGGAATAGGTGTGACTTTGGATCATCGCTTGACTTAGACAAAGTCCATTGTAGGATCGAGAACGGCTTTGGCCACAGGACAGGACAAGTCAGTGATGACGCAGGAGGCGCATGTGACGCAGGGACCGCTCACCACGGAGGCCGGGGCTCCGGTCGCCGACAACCAGAACAGCGAGACGGCGGGCGTCGGCGGGCCGGTCCTCGTCCAGGACCAGCTGCTGCTGGAGAAGCTGGCCCACTTCAACCGGGAGCGGATCCCGGAGCGGGTCGTGCACGCCCGCGGCGCCGGCGCCTACGGCACCTTCACGGTGACCGCGGACGTCACCCCGTACACGCGGGCCGCCTTCCTGTCGGAGGTCGGCAAGCAGACCGAGGTCTTCCTGCGGTTCTCGACCGTGGCCGGCAACCTCGGCGCGGCGGACGCCGTGCGTGACCCGCGGGGCTTCGCGGTGAAGTTCTACACCGAGGAGGGCAACTACGACCTCGTCGGCAACAACACCCCGGTGTTCTTCATCCGGGACGCGATCAAGTTCCCGGACTTCATCCACACCCAGAAGCGCGACCCGTACACCGGCAGCCAGGAAGCCGACAACGTGTGGGACTTCTGGTCGCTGTCGCCGGAGTCCACGCACCAGGTGACCTGGCTGTTCGGCGACCGCGGCATCCCGGCGTCGTACCGGCACATGGACGGCTTCGGCTCGCACACCTTCCAGTGGAACAACGAGGCCGGCGAGGTCTTCTGGGTCAAGTACCACTTCAAGACCGACCAGGGGATCAAGAACCTCACCGCCGAGGAGGCGGAGCTCCTCGCGGGCAAGGACCCCGACTCCCACCAGCGCGACCTGCGCGAGGCGATCGAGCGCGGGGAGTTCCCGAGCTGGACCGTGGGCGTGCAGATCATGCCGGCGGCCGACGCGGCGACCTACCGCTTCAACCCGTTCGACCTGACCAAGGTGTGGCCGCACGCGGACTACCCGGTCATCGAGATCGGCAAGCTGGAGCTGAACCGCAACCCGCGCAACATCTTCGCCGAGGTCGAGCAGTCGATCTTCTCCCCGGCGCACTTCGTGCCCGGCATCGGCCCCTCGCCCGACAAGATGCTCCAGGGCCGGCTGTTCGCCTACGGCGACGCGCACCGCTACCGCGTCGGCATCAACGCCGACCACCTGCCGGTCAACCGTCCGCACGCCACCGAGGCGCGCACCAACTCCCGTGACGGCTACCTCTACGACGGCCGGCACGGCGGGGAGAAGAACTACGAGCCGAACAGCTTCGGCGGGCCGCAGCAGACCGGGCGTCCGCTGTGGCAGCCGGTCGACGGCCTCACCGGCGGCACCGGCAACCACCCGACGCCGGTGCACGCCGAGGACAACGACTTCGTCCAGGCCGGCAACCTCTACCGGCTGATGTCGGAGGAGGAGAAGGAGCGGCTGGTCGCCAACCTGGCCGGCTTCATCGCCAAGGTCACGCGCCAGGACATCGCCGAGCGCGCGATCGGCAACTTCCGCAACGCCGACGCCGACTTCGGCAAGCGGCTGGAGAGCGCGGTGCAGGCGCTGCGCGGCTGAGCCGGCCGCCCTCGCGGCTGGGCGGGCCGGACCCATGGTGCTCTGGGTCCGGCCCGTTCGTGCGTTCGGGGCAGTGGGCGGACCGCCGGAGGGGGACCCGGTGGCCCGCCCCTCGTGCGTTCAGGAGGCGGGGGAGGGCTCCCGGGCCGGGACCCAGCGACGGACGATGTCGCGGACCGAGACGATCCCGGCCACCTCGCCGTGGTCGAGCACGACCAGGTGCCGGAAGCCGCCGTGCGTCATGGCGCGGGCCGCCTCCTGGAGGGTCCAGGTCGGGGCGGCGAAGACGATGTCGGTGGTGGTGTGGGCGTGCAGGGGTTCGGCGTCCGGGTTCTGGCCCAGGCCGACGGAGTCGAGGATGTCGCGTTCGGTGAGGATGCCGATGCCGCCGGCGTCCGGGTCGAGGACCACGGCGGCGCCGACCCGGCGGGCCGACATCAGGGTGGCTGCCTGGCGGAGGGTGTGGTCGGGGCCGAGGGTGAGGATCACCGTGCTCATGGCGTCACGGACGAGCATGAAGGGGCCACCTCCTGGGAATCCCGTGGAACCCCGGGATTCACTTGTTCACAAGTGGGGGTGGGCTCAGGGTGCCAGGCAAAGGAAGGGTCAACAAGAGGGCGCGCGCCGCTCACCGACGGCGCGCGCGGGGCACGCCGGGGCTCAGCGGCGCGGGCCCGGGTACCCCGGCCACTCTCGGTGGCGCGGGGCCGGATGCCCCGGCGGCTCTCAGTCGCGCGCGCCGAGATACCCCAGCAGCTCGTCGTGCAGCAGGCCGTTGGACGCCGCCGCGTCGCCGCTGTGCGGGCCCGGGCGGCCGTCGAGGCCGGTGAAGGTGCCGCCCGCCTCCGTGACGATGATCGCGTTGGCGGCCATGTCCCACAGCGACAGCTCCGGCTCGGCGCAGATGTCCACGGCACCCTCCGCGACCATCATGTACGGCCAGAAGTCGCCGTACGCGCGCGTGCGCCACACCTGACGGGTCAGGTCCAGGAAGCCGTCCAGGCGGCCCCGCTCCTCCCAGCCGGAGAGCGAGGAGTACGAGAAGGAGGCGTCCGCGAGCCTGCCGACCCGGGAGACGTGGAGGGGGGTGCCGGCGGCCAGGTCGCGGCCGGTGAAGGCGCCGTGGCCCTTCGCCGCCCACCAGCGGCGCCCGAGGGCGGGGGCGGAGACGACGCCGACCACCGGCTGGTAGCCGTCCTCCGCCTCCTCCATCAGGGCGATGAGGGTGGCCCACACCGGGACGCCGCGGACGTAGTTCTTGGTGCCGTCGATCGGGTCGACCACCCAGCGGCGCGGGCCGGTGCCCTCGACGCCGTACTCCTCGCCGAGGACGGCGTCCTGAGGGCGGGCGCGCTGGAGATGGCCGCGGATCAGTTCTTCCGCCGCCTTGTCCGCTTCGCTCACCGGGGTCATGTCCGGCTTGGTCTCCACCTTCAGGTCGAGGGCCTGGAAGCGGGCCGTGGTGGCGGCGTCGGCCGCGTCCGCGAGGGCGTGGGCGAGGCGCAGGTCGTCGAGGTAGTCGGGCATGTGACGAACGGTATCCGCCGGGCTCGGCACGCTGCCACAGGGGGCGGCAGGTGCCGGGCACGGCCGTACCGCCGCCCGGGGCCCGTGGACCGGCGGTCACCACCCCCGTACCTCACCGCACGCCCCCCATACCCCCCGCGAACCCTTGACAGTGCATACAAGCCCGTCAAATCTGGGCGCTAAGTCACTGTGGCCCAGGGAGGCGCGGATGCCTGCTGCCCGGGAATCGTTGTTGGACGCCGCCTACGCGGCGCTCGCGCGCCGGCCGTGGTCCGCGGTGCGCATGGTCGACGTGGCCGCGCGGGCCGGGGTGTCCCGGCAGACCCTGTACAACGAGTTCGGCAGCAAGGACGGCCTGGCGCGGGCGCTGGTGCGGCGGGAGGCCGACGGCTATCTCGCCGGCGTCGAGCGGGCCCTCGCCGGGCCGGCCGAGGTCTGCGACCGGCTCACCGCGACCGCCGAGTGGACGGCCGCCGCGGCCCGGGACAACGTGCTGGTGCGGGCCCTGCTCACCGGCTGCTGGAGCGAGCGGCTGCCGAGCCCGCCGCTCACCGCCGCGCACTCCACCGCCATGGTGCCGGCCCAGCGCCGGGCGGACGGGCCGCTGCCGGCGCCCCGGGACTTCGTACGGATCGTCCGGGACCGCGCGGCGACCGCGCTGGCCGCTCCCGGCACCGCCCCGGCCGAGCTGCTGCTCCCGTGCGAGCTGGTCGTCCGCCTCGCCCTGTCCTGTGTGGCGGCCCCGCCCGGGGAGGGCGGCATCGCGGAGCTGGTGCGGGCCGTGCTCCCGCGCCACCTGAGCGGACCGGCGCGGCCGTCTAGTGCGCCGACCCCGACAGCTGAAGCCCGATCACCCCGACGATGACCAGGCTGATGGAGACGATCTTCAAGGTGGACACCAGATCGCCGAGGAAGACCATGCCGTAGATCGCGGTGCCCGCCGCGCCGATCCCGGTCCACACGGCGTACGCCGGGCCGACGTCCAGCTTCCTCAGGGACAGGGTCAGCAGACCGAAGCTGCCCAGTGCGAACGACGCGAACGCGATCGTCGGCCACAGGCGCGTGAACCCGTGCGAGAGTTTCAGGCACACGGCGAAACCGGTCTCCAATATCCCGGCCACTATGACCAGCAGCCACGCCATGTGCTGTCCTCCCGTTGGATCCGGATCTCCGGCTCGGTGTGATTATGCACTCACCGCACTGATGCTCGGGCAAACAACGCGGGACTCAGTCGCCTTCCCGGCGCTCCCGCGCGGCCAGCAGCCGGCGCAGGGAGTACAGCCGCGCCGGATCGGCGTGCCCGTCCGCCACCCACGCGTCCAGCGCGCAGTCCGGCTCGTCGTGGCTGCACGCGCGCGGGCAGCCCTCGGTGCCGGGTTCGAGGTCCGGGAAGGCGTGGATCACCCGGGACGGGTCGATGTGGGCGAGCCCGAACGACCGGACGCCCGGGGTGTCGATCACCCAGCCCTCCGCACCGGCCAGCGGCAGCGCGAGCGCCGAGGTGGTGGTGTGCCGGCCCCGGCCCGTCACCGCGTTGACCAGCCCCGTCGTGCGCCGGCGCGCCTCGGGCACCAGCGCGTTGACCAGGGTCGTCTTGCCGACGCCGGAGTGCCCCACGAACGCCGTGATCTTGCCGTCCAGGTGGGTGCGCACCCGGTCCGCCGCGTCGCCGCTCTCCAGCTCCTCCCGGCTGGTGACGACGTACGGGATGTCCAGGTCGCCGTACAGCTCCAGCAGCTTGTCCGGCGGGGCCAGGTCCGACTTGGTCAGCACCAGCAGCGGGGTCAGGCCGCCGTCGTAGGCCGCGACCAGACAGCGGTCGACGAGGCGGGGGCGGGGCTCGGGGTCGGCCAGGGCGGTGACGATGGCCAGCTGGTCGGCGTTGGCGACGACCACGCGCTCGTAGGGATCGTCGTCGTCGGCCGTGCGCCGCAGCACCGACGACCGCTCCTCGATGCGGACGATCCGGGCGAGGGTGTCCTTCTTGCCGGACAGATCGCCGACCAGGGCCACCCGGTCGCCCACGACGGCCGCCTTGCGGCCCAGTTCGCGGGCCTTCATCGCCAGCACGGGCCGGTCGTCCACCAGGCAGGTCAGCCGGCCCCGGTCCACGGTGAGGACCATGCCCTCGGCGGCGTCCTCGTGCTTGGGCCGGATGTTGGTGCGCGGCCGGTTGCCCTTGCGGTTGGGGCGGTTGCGGATGTCGTCCTCGTCGGTGTGCTTGCCGTAGCGGCGCATGGCGTACGTCCTTACTGCCCGAGCATCCCGGTCCACAGCTCGGGGAAGTCCGGCAGGGTCTTCGCCGTCGTCGCCACGTTCTCGATCCTTACGCCCGGCACCGCCAGGCCGATGATCGCACCGGCGGTGGCCATGCGGTGGTCCTCATAGGTGTGGAACGTCCCGCCGTGCAGCGGGCGCGGGCGGATGTGCAGGCCGTCGGCGGTCTCCGTGACATCGCCGCCCAGCTCGTTGATCTCCTTGGTGAGCGCGGCCAGCCGGTCCGTCTCGTGCAGCCGCAGATGGGCCACGCCCCGCAGGGTGGACGGCGAGTCGGCGAGGGCCGCCACCGCCGCGATGCCCGGGGTCAGCTCGCCCACGTCACCCAGGTCCACGTCGATGCCGTGGATCGCCCCGGAACCGGTGAACACCAGCCCGTACTCGGTGAGTTCGCAGGAACCGCCCATCTCGGTGAAGATCTCCCGCAGCCGGTCACCCGGCTGGGTGGTGCGGGCCGGCCAGTCCGGGATCAGCACCTTGCCGCCGGTCACCAGGGCCGCCGCCAGGAACGGCTGCGCGTTGGACAGGTCCGGCTCGATGGTCAGGTCCCGGCCGAGCAGCGCGCCCGGCGTCACCCGCCACACGTTCGGCTCGCCGCCCGACTCCGGGGTGTCCACCTGGGCGCCGACCGCGCGCAGCATGTCCACCGTCATCCGGATGTGCGGCATCGAGGGCAGGGTGGCGCCGGTGTGGCGGACCTCCACGCCCTGGTTGAAGCGCGGGCCGGACAGCAGCAGCGCCGAGACGAACTGGGACGAGGAGGAGGCGTCGACCGAGACCGGGCCGCCGTCCAGGGCCCCGCCGCCGTGCACGGTCAGCGGCAGCGCGCCCCGGCCGTCGTCGTCGATGCGGGCGCCCAGCTGCCGCAGCGCGTCGATCACACCGTTCAGGGGACGCTCGTACGAGCGGGGGTCCCCGTCGAACCGGATCGGACCGTCGGCGAGCGCGGCCACCGGCGGCAGGAACCGCATCACCGTGCCCGCGTTGCCGACGTCCACCGTGGCCGGGCCGCGCAGGCCCGTGGGCAGCACCCGCCAGGCCTCGCCGGTGCCGTCGGGACCCACCCCCTCCTCGATCTCCACACCCATGGCCCGCAGCGCGCCGGCCATCAGCAGGGTGTCGCGGGACCGCAGCGGGCGGCGCAGCCAGCCCGGCTCGGAGGCCAGGGCGGCGAGGACCAGGGCGCGGTTGGTGACCGACTTGGACCCCGGCACGTGGACCGTCGCGTCGACGGCTCCGCTCGCGTGCGGGGCGGGCCAGAGGGCGGTGGAGGAGGTGTTCGGGGCCATGAGGCCACTTTATAAGGAGGGCCCGGGGTCAACCTTCCAGCAGCCAGCGGCCGCCGCCGATCAGCGAGCACAGCGACACCGCGTGGAACAGCAGCAGCCACAGGCCCGCCGGTACGTGCGTCAGCCGGGACAGCTGGTCGGCGTCCGAGTCGCCCGCGCCGCCGCGGGAGCGCCTGGCCTGGAGCTCGAACGCCGGCCGGACCCCGCCGAGCAGCAGGAACCACACCACGGCGTACCCGAAGGCCGCCTGCACCTGCGGCTGCGCCAGCCAGGACACCAGCAGGAACGTCCCGCCGGCGAGGACCACGGTCAGCACGCCGTAGGCGTTGCGGATCATCACCAGCATCGCCAGCAGCAGCGCGGTCGCCGCCCACAGCAGCAGGGTGACGCGGTCGGCCGCCAGCAGCGCGGCCCCGCCGAGGCCCAGCAGGGAAGGGGCCGGGTAGCCGGCGGCGGCGGTCAGGATCATGCCGGCCCCGTACGGCTTGCCCCGGCTCACGGTGAGCCCGCTGGTGTCGGAGTGCAGCCGGATGCCGGTGAGCTGCCGGCCGGTGAGCAGGGCGAGCAGTCCGTGCCCGCCCTCGTGCGCGATGGTGATCGCGTTGCGGGATATCCGCCACACCGGGTGCGGGACCACGACGGCCAGCGCGGCGGCGAGCGTGGCCGCCACCACCCACAGTCCCGGGGCGGGCTGGGTGCCGGTGAGCCGGTCCCAGAGGTCGGGCAGCGCGGTGGCGGCGAGGCTGTCCATGTCCGGTGACGGCTCCCTGTTGTCGTGACGCGTCTGGCAGTGTGGCACTTATGTGCGGACGGTATGCATCGAGTCGTAGACCCGAGGATCTCGCGGGGGTCTTCGGGGTCGAGATGGGGGTCCCCCCTGCTCGAACGGAGTTGAGAGCTTGGGGGAGGGAGCCCGAGGAGACTCTGGAGCCGGACTACAACGTGGCGCCGACCAAGGAGGTCTACGCCGTGCTGGACCGCCCCTTGAAAGACGCGGAATCCCCACGTCCGGTTCGCCAGCTGCGCAAGCTGACATGGGGACTGGTCCCGTCCTGGGCCAAGAGCCCCGAGGGCGGCGCCCGGATGATCAACGCCCGCGCCGAGACCGTGCACGAGAAGCCCGCCTACCGCCGCGCCTTCGCCGCCCGCCGCTGCATCCTGCCCGCCGACGGCTACTACGAGTGGGTCACCGGCGAGCAGGAGCGCGAGCTGGAGGTCGAGGGGAAGAAGAAGCGGCCCCGCAAGCAGCCGTACTTCGTGCTGCCCGCCGACGGCTCGGTGTTCGCGATGGCCGGACTGTACGAGTTCTGGCGCGACCGGACCCTGCCCGACGACCACCCCCGCGCCTGGTGGGTCACCTGCTCGGTGATCACCACCGAGGCCGAGCGGACCCCGCTGGCCGTCGCCCCCGCCGAGGGCCCCCGCTCCCTCGCCGACATCCACCCCCGGATGCCGCTGATGCTCACCCCCGACCGCTGGGACGCCTGGCTCGACCCCGCCCGCACCGATCCCGACGCCCTGCGCGACCTGCTCGCCCCGCCCCCGCCCGGCCTGATGCGCGCCTACCCGGTCTCCACGGCCGTCAGCAACGTCCGCAACAACGGCCCGGAGCTGCTGAAGGAGCTGGAGGCGCCGGAAGAGGGCACACTCTTCTGACGTGACGGATGTGACACACGTGACCGACGTGACCACCGAGACGGTCGGTACGGAGGCCGGGGACGCCCGCATCACCTGGCACCCGGCGGCGAAGGCGCGGCTGGTGCTGGCCGTGAGCCATGGCGCGGGCGGCGGCATCGAGGCCCGCGACCTCCAAGCGATCGCCGGCGCGCTGCCCGCGCACGGCGTGACTGTCGCCCTCGTCGAGCAGCCCTGGCGGGTGGCCGGCAAGAAGGTCGCGCCCGCGCCGAAGACCCTGGACACCGGGTGGCGCGGGGTGTGGCCCGCGCTCACCCGGCCCGGCCTGCCGGTGATCTCCGGCGGCCGCAGCGCGGGCGCCCGGGTCGCCTGCCGCACGGCGGCCGGACTGGGCGCGCACGCCGTGCTCGCTCTCGGCTTCCCGCTGCACCCGCCGGGCAGGCCGGAGAAGTCCCGCGCCGAGGAGCTGCTGGGCGCCGGGGTGCCCACGCTGGTGGTGCAGGGCGGCAACGACCCCTTCGGGAAGCCGGCCGAGTTCCCCGCGGGCGATTTCGCTCTGGTCGAGGTGCCGGAGGCCGATCACGGCCTCGCCGTGCCCAAGCGGGCAAAGATCACCGGGGAACGGGCGCTGGAGATCGTCACCGGCGCGGTGCGGGAGTGGGTCGCGTCACTCGGATGACCTTGGGAATGCCGGGCGGCGGCCCGCTGTTGAGGGCATCAGAAGTGCCGACGGTTTCGGCACCGACGTCGTAGCACGAGAGGAAGTCCGCCGCATGGGTTCGACCATCTGCCCGGCCCGCAGCAGCCGCTCCGACCTGGACTGGTCGGTGCTGCACGCGGCCAAGACGGCTCCTATTCGAGCGGCGGCGGGTACGGGTCGTGTTCTATCCTCCGAAACGAGTGGGATCGGTTTCGGTCCCGCCCGGGATCTTGAGGAGGTGGGTCCGGTCACTGGGACCGACGCAGGGACCGACAACGGCCAGGCGGAGCTGCCCGAGGGCCAGGGCATCGGCGCGTCCGAGACGAGCGCGGAGCGCAGCGCGCGCTTCGAGCGGGACGCGCTCGAGTTCCTCGACCAGATGTACTCGGCCGCGCTGCGCATGACGCGCAACCCGGCCGACGCCGAGGATCTGGTGCAGGAGACCTACGCCAAGGCGTACGCGTCGTTCCACCAGTTCCGCGAGGGCACCAACCTCAAGGCGTGGCTGTACCGGATTCTCACCAACACCTTCATCAACTCGTACCGCAAGAAGCAGCGCGAACCCCAGCGCAGCGCGGCCGAGGAGATCGAGGACTGGCAGCTCGCGCGCGCCGAGTCGCACATGTCGACGGGTCTGCGCTCCGCCGAGTCGCAGGCGCTCGACCACCTGCCCGACTCGGACGTGAAGGAAGCGCTGCAGGCGATCCCCGAGGAGTTCCGCATCGCCGTCTATCTGGCGGATGTGGAGGGCTTTGCCTACAAGGAGATCGCCGACATCATGGGGACACCCATCGGTACGGTGATGTCCCGGCTGCACCGGGGCCGCCGTCAGCTGCGCGGCATGCTGGAGGACTACGCCCGGGAGCGCGGGCTGGTCCCGGCGGGCGCCGGAGAGTCGAACGAAGCGAAAGGCTCGGGCTCATGAGCTGCGGAGAGCCGCACGAGACGGACTGCAGTGAGGTCCTCGACCACCTGTACGAGTTCCTCGACAGCGAGATGCCGGACATCGATCGCGACAAGTTCCAGCACCACTTCGAGGAATGCTCGCCGTGCCTGGAGAAGTACGGGCTGGAGCAGGCCGTGAAGAAGCTGGTCAAGCGGTGCTGCGGGCATGACGACGTGCCGGCCGACCTGCGGGCCAAGGTCATGGGGCGGATCGAGCTGATCCGCTCCGGGCAGACCGTGCCGGAGCACGACGTGACCCGGGCGCCGACCGCGCCCCAGGAGACCTGACACGCCGGGTCAAATCACCCGTACGTGCTAATCCTCAGGTCATAAGCCCCACACCCCCCGATTGCCGTCCTAGGCTCCGAGCCTGGACAGACGCGGTCGGGGAGGGGCGTGATGGACGTGGTACCGGCGAGGGCACACGGCTATGTGGCCGCCGTCGCCCTGCTGGCCGTCCCGTGCCTGTCCCGGCCGCCGGGCACCCCCGGCTCCTGGCTGGCACCGACCCTGCTCGCCGCACTCTACGCGGCCTGTGAGCACGCCGTGCACCGGCGCTTCGGCGGCACCTTCTACCCGGTGCTGCTCGCCGGAGCGTTCCTGCTGCCCCCGGCGGCCGCCGCGCTCGTCCCCGTCCCGGCCGCCCTGCTCTGCCCGCTCGGCCACCGGCCCGCCCTGCCCCGCCGGGTATGGCGGGCCGCCCGGCCCGCGCTCGCCGTCTGGGCCGCCGCCCGGGTGCACGAGGCGCTCGGCGGCCGGGACGCCGTCGCCGGCGCCGACTTCCCGTACGCCCTGCTGCCCGCCGGCGCGGCCGTGCTCGCCTTCTGCCTGGTGCTCACCGCGCTCGACGGCGGTCTGCGCGCGGCGGCCGGTCTGGTGCCGCCGTGCCGGACCTGGCGCGGCCTGCTGGCTCGCTCGCTCGCCCCCGTCGCGGTGCACGGACTCGCCGGCCTGATGATGGCCGTGCTGTGGCGCAGCCCCTACGGACCGGTGTCCGCGCTGCTCGTGCTGCTGCCGATGTGCGTCTCCTGGTGGGTCTTCGCCCAGTACCACCGCGAGCGCGCCGCCCACCAGGCCACCATCCGAGCCCTCGTCCAGGCCGTCGACATCAAGGACGGCTACACCCGCGGCCACAGCGAACGCGTCGGCCAGGCCTCGGTGCTGATCGCCCGCGAACTCGGCCTGGACGACGACCGGGTGGAGGTGCTGCGCTTCGCGGGCATCCTGCACGACGTCGGCAAGCTGGGCGTGCCCACCCGGCTGCTGCGCAAGGACGGGCCGCTCACCCCCGAGGAACGGCGGATCATCGAACTGCACCCCGAGTACGGCCACGAGATGGTCCGCGGGATCTCCTTCCTCGGCGAGGCCCGCACCGCCATCCTCCACCACCACGAACGGCTCGACGGCTCCGGCTACCCCTACGGCCTGGCCGGCGACCGGATCCCCGAGTGCGCCCGGATCGTCGCCGTCGCGGACGCCTTCGACGCCATGACCTCCACCCGCTGCTACAGCCGGGCCCGCCCGGTCGAGGCCGCCATCGCCGAGCTGGAGCGCTCCGCCGGGGCGCACTTCGACCCGCGCATGGTCCGCGCGCTGGTCCGCGCCCTGCGCCGCGAGGGCTGGCGCCCGGCGGTCACCGCCGACGAACCCGCGTACGGCACCGCGCCCGCCGAGCGGGCCCCGCGTACCGGGGCCCACCGATGACCGTGCTGCGGCTCATCCACACCGCCGCCGCCCTCGTCGCGGCCGGCGCCGTCGCCGAGACCCTGTGGACCGGCCTCGCCGACCGGGGCGACGCGCTCGCCTTCGGCCTGCTCATCACCGTCGGCGAGCTGACCCGGTGGAGCGACGACCGGGCCCGTCAGGCCGCGCCGCTCGGCGCCGCCGGCTCGCTGTCGTACGCCCTGCTGGGCGCCGTCGCCGGCCGGCCCAGCCAGCACGACGCCGCCCAGGTCGTCACCGTCGTGCTCGTCGCCGCGCTGCTCGGCGCCGTCCCGCACATCTGGTCCGGCCGTGCCCCCACCGCCGACCACCTGGCCCGCCGGATCCTCACCGTCGGCTTCGCCGCCCTGTGCTTCCAACCCCTGTACAACGAGGGCGTCTTCACCGCCTGGGGCGGCCCCGCCTACGCCCTGCTGCTGCTCACCCTGCTCGCCCTGACCTCCCTGTGCGGCACGGTCCTGGCCGCCGCGCTGGCCCACTGCCGCACCGGCTGGCCGTTCGGCCCGCTGCTGCGCGAGGAGGTGCGCGGGCTGCTCGGCATCGGCTCCGCCGTCGTCGCGACCGGCGCGGTGATGGCGCTCGCGGTCGCCGTCGCCGGGCTGTGGGCGCTGCCCGTCTTCTGCCTGCCCCTGCTGCTCGTCCAGCTGTCCGTGCGCCGGTACGCGGCGGTCCGCGCCACCTACCGGCAGACCATCGCCTCCCTGGCCCGCGCCACCGAGATCGCCGGCTGCACCCCCGCCGGGCACGCCCGCCGGGTGGCCGCGCTCAGCGTCGCCGTCGGCCGGGACCTCAGGCTGACCGGCCCGGAACTGACCGTGCTGGAGTACGCGGCCCTGATGCACGACATCGGACAGCTCAGCCTGGTCGACCCGGTCCCGGCCGGTGCCACCGCCGCCCTGCCCGCGGCGGAGCAGCGGCGCATCGCCCTGCTCGGCGGGGCCGTCGTCCGGCAGACCGGGGTCGACCCGGCCGTCGCCGTCGTCGTCGAGCGGCAGGCCGACCCCTACCCCGAGCAGCCGCTCGCCGCCCGTATCGTCCGGGCCGTCAACGCCTACGAGGAGAAGAGCCGGGACACCGGCCCGCGGGGCGCCCGGCGCGCGCTGGAGGAACTGCGGCTCGGCAGCGCCGGGGACTACGCCCCCGAGGTGCTGGAGTCGCTCGCCCGGGTGCTGGCCCAGCCCCAGACGGCGCGGGAACGCGTGCCGGTGCGGCGGCCGGGATGGTCTGATCCCGCGCCCGACTGGGTAACCCATGGGTAATGAGCGCCTTTCCCGCCGTACGTGGTTGGATGCGAGGGAGAGGGTGTCCGGGGGCACAAGCCAGCCCACTGTGCGGAACTGGAACTGGCAGGCGGGAATCGTGAGGATCTTCGGCAAGGGACGGCACCGGCCCTCCGCCTCCTGGCGGCAGGCCACCGACCGCGCGTTCACACTCATCGGCGACGGCCGGTACGAGGACGCGGGCGAACTGCTGACACGCGCCGCCGATCTCGAACCCTGGCTGTCGGAGTCCTGGTTCAACCTCGCCCTGCTGCACAAGTTCCGGCACGACTGGGAGCAGGCCCGCGCGGCCGGACTGCGCGCGGTCGCCCTGCTCGACAAGGACACCGGGGCGCCCGACTGGTGGAACGTCGGCATCGCCGCCACCGCCCTCCAGGACTGGCCGCTGGCCCGCCGCGCCTGGCAGGCGTACGGGCTGAAGGTGCCCGGCGCAGCCGCGGCCACCGCCGAACCGCTCGGCATGGAGCTGGGCAGCGCGGCCGTGCGGCTCTCCCCGGAGGGCGAGGCCGAGGTGGTCTGGGGCCGCCGGCTGGACCCGGCCCGGCTGGAGGTGCTGTCCATCCCGCTTCCCTCGTCCGGGCGGCGCTGGGGCGAGGTCGTGCT
Organism: Streptomyces achromogenes subsp. achromogenes; assembly: GCF_000720835.1. Classification (GTDB taxonomy): domain Bacteria; phylum Actinomycetota; class Actinomycetes; order Streptomycetales; family Streptomycetaceae; genus Streptomyces; species Streptomyces achromogenes. The sequence continues at coordinate 28,035 of NZ_JODT01000015.1, forward strand.
GCACGACGGCGTCCCGCACGGCGAGCGCACCACCTCCACCGGGCACTCCTACCCGGTCTTCGACGAGATCGAGTTGTGGGCGCCGTCCCCCGTGCCGACCTGGGTGGTCCTGCTGGAGGCGGCCACCGAGGCCGACCGGGACGCGCTGGAGCAGCTGGCCGCCGACGCGGGGTTCGCCGCGGAGGACTGGTCGTCCTCGGTGCGGCTGCTGTGCCGGATGTGCAGCGAGTCCCGGATGCCCTCCGACGAGGGGGAGGGGGTGCACCTGGACCCGCACGACCACAGCGAGCCGGGGCATCCCGGGCCGCTGGGGCACCGGACGGACGGGCAGCTGTGGGTGCCCGAGCGGGAGTGCGGGGTGGCGGCGCCGGCCTCGCTGGTCCGGGGGCTGCTCGACGGCTGGGTCGCCGACAGCCCGGATTCGCGGGACTGGCGGGATCTCGAAGAGGTGTGCTGAGGCCGGGCCCGGCCGTGCGGTTCCCCGCGCCCCTTCAGAGCGCGTACACGTAACCTGTACCCGCAACATCTCCCCCTGTTCTTTGAGGAAGGCGTACGTCGGTCATGGCGCAGCAGGACACCGATCAGCAGCACGCGGGCGTGCTCCCCGTCGACGACGAGGGCTATGTCGTCGACACGGAGAACTGCGAGGAGCGCGAGAATGCCTGGCGTGAGCGCGGCACCTCGCGGCCCATCACGGTCGTCGGCAACCCGGTCCTGCACCAGGAGTGCCAGGACGTCACCGAGTTCGGCGAGGAGCTCCAGCAGCTGGTCGCCGACATGTTCGCCAGCCAGCGCACCGCCGAGGGCGTGGGCCTGGCCGCCAACCAGATCGGTGTCGACCGGAAGGTCTTCGTCTACGACTGCCAGGACGACGAGGGCGTCCGGCACGTCGGCGTGGTGTGCAACCCGAAGCTGGTCGACCTGCCCGCCGACCGGCGCCGGCTCGACGACAGCAACGAGGGCTGCCTGTCCGTCCCCACGGCGTACGCCTCGCTCGCGCGCCCCGACTACGCCGAGGTGACCGGCCAGGACGAGCGGGGCAACCCGATCAAGGTCCGGGGCACCGGCTACTTCGCGCGCTGCCTCCAGCACGAGACCGACCACCTCTACGGCTACCTGTACATCGACCGGCTCTCCAAGCGGGACCGCAAGGACGCGCTGCGGCAGATGGCCGAGAACGAGCCGCGCTACCCCGTGGTCGCCAACGACTGACCCACATGGTCCGCCGGGGCGCCCGGCCGGGAATCTCCCGGCCGGGCGCCTTCGTGTTGTCCCGGTGCACCGGTCCCGTCCGCCGTACAGCCCCTCCCCTCCGACGCCCGTGGTGACCCACAACCAGTCAGACAAGAGGAGTGTCCAGACATGTTGGGGTAGTGAAGGGAGCAAATCCATTCCCACAACGGTCACTTGTGGTGCTGAATGTAAGTACGGGGATACATACGGCGCACACCCCGCGCAAGGGGAGGGGTGTGCGCTCCTGGCGGCTGAGAGGGGTTTGTTCTGTGCAAGCTTTCCCACGCAGCACCACGGCGACGGCGACAGCGGTCGTAGTCCCGCCTTCACTGGCACTCCCGGTGATCGAGTCCTCCTTTCCACGGCGACTGCACCCGTATTGGCCAAAGCTTCAGGAGAAGACGCGGCTGTGGTTGCTGGAAAAGCGGCTGATGCCGGCGGACAAGGTCGCGGAATATGCCGATGGACTGTGCTACACCGACCTCATGGCGGGCTACTACCTGGGCGCCCCGGACGAGGTCCTGCAGGCCATAGCCGACTACAGCGCCTGGTTCTTCGTCTGGGACGACCGCCACGACCGCGACATCGTGCACGGCCGGGCCGCCGACTGGCAGCGGCTGCGGAACCGGCTGCACACGGCCCTGGACGCACCCCGGACCCACCTGCACCACCCCGACCCCCTCGTGGCGGGCTTCGCGGAGAGCGTGCTGCGGCTGTACGGCTTCCTGCCGCACACCTGGAACCAGCGGTTCGCCCGGCACTTCCACGCCGTGATCGAGGCGTACGACCGCGAGTTCCACAACCGCGCCGAGGGGCGCATTCCCACCGTCGGGGAATACCTCGCCCTGCGCCGCCTCACCTTCGCCCACTGGATATGGACGGATCTGCTGGAACCCGGCGCCGGATGTGAACTCCCGGACACGGTACGGAGAAATCCCGCGTACCGCCGGGCGGCGCTGCTCAGCCAGGAATTCGCCGCCTGGTACAACGACCTCTGCTCGCTGCCGAAGGAAATCGCGGGCGACGAGGTGCACAATCTCGGCATCAGCCTCATCACCCATGCCGGGCTGACCCTCGAAGAAGCGGTGGAGGAAATCAGACGGCGGGTCGAGGGATGCGTCAGCGAATTCCCCGAGGCCGAGCGCAACGCCCTCGCACTGGCCCGGCAGATCGACGACGGAACGGCGCGCGGCCGGGAACTGAGCGCCGCGGTCCGGACCTGTGTCGGCAATATGCGCAACTGGTTCAGCTCCGTCTACTGGTTCCACCACGAGTCCGGCCGGTACAGGGTCGACAGCTGGGACGACCGCGCCACGCCCCCGTACGTCACGAACGAAACGGCAGGTGAGAAATGACCGTCGAGTCGGCGCGCCCCCAGAGCCCCGCCACCCCCGGAACGTCCGTACTGCGCGAACCGCCTCTGGCCCGAGGGGCGTGGCCGGTCCTCGGGCACGGCCCGAGACTGGTCCGCGACCCGCTCGCCTTCATGTCCGCGCTGCGCGACCACGGCGATGTCGTCCGCCTGAGGCTCGGCCCCAAGACGGTGTACGCCGTCACCACCCCGGAGCTGACCGGCGCGCTGGCCCTCGACCCGGGCTTCACGATCGCCGGCCCGCTGTGGGAGTCGCTGGAGGGACTGCTCGGCAAGGAGGGAGTGGCCACCGCGAACGGGCCCCGGCACCGCCGGCAGCGGCGCACCATCCAGCCCGCGTTCCGGCTCGACGCGATCCCGGGCTACGGCCCCGTCATGGAGGAGGAGGCGCACGCGCTGACCGAGCGCTGGCGGCCCGGCGAGACCATCGACTGCACCTCCGAGTCCTTCCGGGTCGCCGTCCGCATCGCCGCCCGCTGCCTGCTGCGCGGCGACTTCATGGACGAGCGCGCGGAACGCCTCAGCACCGACCTCGCCACCGTCTTCCGTGGCATGTACCGCCGGATGGTGATCCCGCTCGGGCCGCTGTACCGGCTGCCGTTCCCGGCCAACCGCGAATTCAACCGGGCGCTGGCCGATTTGCATCTGCTGGTGGACGAGATCGTCGCCGAGCGCAGGGCATCCGGGCAAAGGCCGGACGATTTGCTGACGGCATTGCTGGAGGCGAAGGACGACAATGGCGACCCCATCGGGGAACAGGAGATCCACGACCAAGTCGTGGCGATACTCACGCCCGGCAGCGAAACAGTGGCCTCCACCGTCATGTGGCTGCTCCAGGTCCTCGCCGAACACCCGGAACACGCGGAGAAGGTACGGACCGAGGTCGAATCCGTGACCGGTGGCCGACCGGTCGGATTCGAGCATGTCCGCTCACTGAGGCACACCAACAATGTCGTCGTCGAAGCCATGCGGCTGCGGCCCGCCGTGTGGATTCTGACGCGGCGCGCGGTGACCGACACCGCACTCGGCGGCTATCGCATTCCGGCCGGTGCGGACATCGTCTACAGCCCGTACGCGATCCAGCGCGACCCTCGCTCCTACGACCGCCACCTCGACTTCGACCCCGACCGCTGGCTGCCCGAGCGGTCCGGGACCGTACCCAAGTACGCCATGAGCCCGTTCAGCGTGGGCAACCGCAAGTGCCCCAGCGACCACTTCTCCATGACCCAGCTGAGCCTGATCACCGCGGCGGTCTCGGCGAAGTACCGCTTCGAACCGGCCGACGGGTCGGACGACACCACCCGCGTGGGCATCACGCTCCGCCCGCACAACCTGCTGCTGCGCGCGAGGCCCTGGTAGACCGCCGGAGCCGGCGCGCGCTCAGGCGGCCTGCGGGCCCCGGAACGCGCGCCGGTAGGCGTTCGGGGTGGTGCCCAGCGCCCGGAGGAACTGATGGCGCAGCGCGGCGGCCGTACCGAACCCGGTGCGCCAGGCGATCGCGTCCATCGTCTCGTCCGTGCCCTCCAGCAACTCCTGTGCCAGCAGCACGCGTTGCCGCAGCAGCCAGCGGTAGGGCGTGGTCCCCGTCTCCTGCCGGAAGCGCCGGGCGAAGGTGCGCGGCGCCATATGGGCGCGGGCGGCGAGCTGCTCGACGGTGACCTCCCGGTCGAGGTGGGTCTCCATCCACGCCAGCACCTCCCCGACGGTGTCGGCCGGAGCCTTGGGCAGGGGCCGCTCGATGAACTGCGCCTGCCCGCCGTCCCGGTGCGGGGGCACCACCATCCGGCGGGCCAGCTTGTTGGCCACCTCCGGGCCCTGCTCCTTGCGCACGAGGTGCAGACAGGCGTCGATCCCGGCGGCGGTGCCGGCGGAGGTGATCACGGGGTCCTCGTCCACGTACAGCATGTCCGGCTCGACCATGAGCCGGGGATAGCGCCGGGCGAGCTGCTCGGCGTGGTGCCAGTGCACCGCGCACCGCCGACCGTCCAGCAGCCCCGCCGCGGCCAGCACGAACACCCCGGAGCAGACGCTGAGCACCCGGGTGCCCCGGTCGACCGCCCGGCGCAGCGCCGCCAGCAGCTCCGGCGGGAACTCCCGCGCGGTGAAGGCCTCGCCCGCCGGCACGGCGATCAGATCGGCCTCCTCCAGCCGTTCCAGGCCGTGCGGGGTGGACACCGTGAACCCGCAGTGGGTGGCGAGGCCGGGCCCCTCCGCCGACACCACGGCGAAGTCGTACACCGGCAGCCCGTCATCACTGCGGTCCATGCCGAACACCTCGCAGACGACGCCCAGTTCGAAAGGATGCACGCCGTCCAGCAGTACGGCCGCCACGTTCTTCAGCATGCTGCCAGTGTGCCTCGGCGGTGGCAGTAATTCGAGGGTCTACGGCAGTCCTGCCCCTGCCGGTCAGGAGTCACCGGCGCGACAGTGGTGTCCATGAACGAGAACGAGATCGAAGGCCTGATCGGAATCGGACTGACCCTCGGGATCCTGGTCCTCCTGGCCCTCCCCTCCCTGCTCGGGCACCTGCGCGACAGGCGCATCGACCGGCAGATCAGGGAGGCCCAGGAGGCCCTGGACGGGGAGCGGGATCAGAAGTCCTCGTCGAGGTCGACGGTGCCCTCGACGGCGACCTGGTACGCGGAGGGGCGGCGCTCGAAGAAGTTCGTCAGCTCCTGAACGCCCTGGAGCTCCATGAAGGAGAAGGGGTTCTCGGAGCCGTACACCGGGGCGAAGCCGAGGCGCGTCAGCCGCTGGTCGGCCACGCACTCCAGGTACTGCCGCATCGAGTCGGTGTTCATGCCCGGGAGGCCGTCACCGCACAGGTCGCGCGCGAACTGCAGCTCGGCCTCGACGGCCTCCTTGAGCATGTCGGTGACCTGCTGCTGAAGCTGGTCGTCGAAGAGGTCGGGCTCCTCCTTGCGGACGGTGTCGACCACGTCGAAGGCGAACGACATGTGCATCGTCTCGTCGCGGAAGACCCAGTTGGTGCCGGTGGCCAGACCGTGCAGCAGACCCCGGCTGCGGAACCAGTAGACGTACGCGAAGGCGCCGTAGAAGAACAGGCCCTCGATGCACGCGGCGAAGCAGATGAGGTTGAGCAGGAAGCGGCGGCGGTCGGCCTTGGACTCCAGCCGGTCGAGCTTCTCGACCGAGTCCATCCACGTGAAGCAGAACTGCGCCTTCTCGCGGATGGACGGGATGTTCTCCACCGCGGCGAAGGCCGCCGCCCTGTCCTCCGGGTCGGGGAGGTAGGTGTCCAGCAGCGTCAGATAGAACTGGACGTGCACGGCCTCCTCGAACAGCTGGCGCGACAAGTACAGGCGCGCCTCCGGGGAGTTGATGTGCTTGTACAGCGTCAGCACCAGGTTGTTCGCGACGATCGAGTCACCGGTCGCGAAGAAGGCGACGAGCCGGCCGATGAGGTGCTGTTCCTCGGGGGTGAGCTTGGCGAGGTCGGCGACGTCGGAGTGGAGGTCGACCTCCTCCACGGTCCAGGTGTTCTTGATGGCGTCCCGGTAGCGTTCGTAGAAGTCCGGGTAGCGCATGGGGCGCAGGGTGAGCTCGAAGCCGGGGTCGAGCAGGTTGGTGTTACGGGACATTACTGGCAGGCCTCGCAGGACTCGGGGTTTTCCAGGGAACAGGCGACCGCTTCGGGGTCCGCGGCGACCTGTGCGGGGACGGCGGGCTGCGCCTGGGCGGCGCGGGCGATGCGCGTCGCGGGGCGCGAGCGCAGGTAGTACGTCGTCTTCAGCCCGGACTTCCAGGCGTAGGCGTACATGGAGGAGAGCTTGCCGATGGTCGGTGTCTCCATGAACAGGTTCAGCGACTGCGCCTGGTCCAGGAACGGGGTGCGGGCGGCGGCCATGTCGATCAGGCCGCGCTGGGGGATCTCCCAGGCCGTGCGGTACAGGGCGCGGACGTCCTCGGGGATCCACCGGAAGTCCTGCACCGAGCCGTTGGCCTCGCGCAGCGCCTCGCGGGTGCGGGCGTCCCAGACGCCGAGGTCCTTCAGGTCCTGCACCAGGTAGGAGTTGACCTGGAGGAACTCGCCGGAGAGGGTCTCGCGCTTGAACAGGTTCGACACCTGCGGCTCGACGCACTCGTACACACCGGCGATCGACGCGATGGTGGCCGTCGGCGCGATCGCCAGCAGCAGCGAGTTGCGCATGCCCGTCTCGGCGATGCGCGCGCGCAGCGCGGCCCAGCGCTCGGGCCAGGTGAACTCGGCGTCGTAGTGGTCGGGGTGCAGCACACCCCGGGCCGTACGGGTCTTCTCCCAGGCGGGCAGCGGGCCGTTGCGCTCGGCGAGGTCGGCGGAGGTCTCGTACGCGGCGAGCATGATCCGCTCGGCGATCCGCGTGGACAGCGCCTTGGCCCCGGCCGAGTCGAACGGCAGGCGGAGCTTGAAGAAGACGTCCTGGAGGCCCATCACCCCGAGGCCGACCGGCCGCCACTTGGCGTTGGAACGCCCCGCCTGTTCGGTGGGGTAGAAGTTGATGTCCACCACGCGGTCGAGGAAGGTGACTGCGGTGCGGACGGTGGCGTCCAGGCGGTCCCAGTCGATGTCCCCGTCCCGGACGAAGGCGCCGAGGTTGACCGAGCCGAGGTTGCAGACGGCCGTCTCGCCGTCGTTGGTGACCTCCAGGATCTCGGTGCAGAGGTTGGAGGAGTGGATGACGTTGCCGGGCTCGGCGGTCTGGTTGGCGGTGCGGTTGGCGGCGTCCTTGAAGGTCATCCAGCCGTTGCCGGTCTGGGCCAGGGTGCGCATCATCCGGCCGTACAGTTCCCGCGCGGGGAGGGTCTTCCTGGCCAGGCCGGCGGCTTCCGCCTCGCGGTAGGCGGTGTCGAAGTCCTCGCCCCACAGGTCGACGAGTTCGGGAACGTCGGCGGGGGAGAACAGGGACCACTGGGCGTCGGCGTTGACCCGGCGCATGAACTCGTCCGGGATCCAGTGGGCGAGGTTCAGGTTGTGCGTACGGCGGGCGTCCTCACCCGTGTTGTCCCGCAGCTCCAGGAACTCCTCGATGTCGGAGTGCCAGGTCTCCAGGTAGACCGCGGCGGCGCCCTTGCGGCGCCCGCCCTGGTTCACGGCGGCGACCGAGGCGTCCAGGGTCTTCAGGAACGGCACGATCCCGTTGGAGTGCCCGTTCGTCCCCCGGATCAGCGAACCGCGCGAGCGGATGCGGGAGTACGACAGCCCGATGCCGCCGGCGTGCTTCGAGAGCCGGGCGACCTGGTGGTAGCGGCCGTAGATGGAGTCCAGCTCGTCCAGCGGGGAGTCCAGCAGATAGCAGGACGACATCTGGGGGTGGCGGGTGCCGGAGTTGAACAGGGTGGGGGAGGAGGGCAGGTAGTCCAGGCGGCTCATCAGGCCGTAGAGCGAGGCGACCTCGTCCAGGGAGCGGGTCGTGTCGTCCTCGGCCAGGCCGCTCGCGACGCGCAGCATGAAGTGCTGGGGCGTCTCGATGACCTTGCGGGTGATCGGGTGGCGCAGCAGATAGCGGCTGTGCAGGGTGCGCAGGCCGAAGTAGCCGAAGCGGTCGTCGGCGCCCTCCGCCACGGCCGAGTCCACCAGCGCGTCCAGCCGGCCGGCGTGGGTGCGCACGAACGCGGCGGTGCGGTCGGCGACCAGGCCCTCACGGTGACCCACCTCGATCGACCAGGTGAAGGAGGTCACGCCCTGGGAGGCGGCCTCGGCCCGGATCGCGAGGGTCAGCAGCCGGGCGGCCAGCTTGGAGTAGGCGGGGTCCTCGGCGATCAGGCCGGCGGCGGCCTCCGTGGCCAGCTCGCGCAGCTCCGCCTCGTCGGCCCGCGCGGACCGGCCGCGCAGCGCGGCGGCGGCGACCCGCCCGGGGTCGGCGTCGGGCAGGTCGGCCGTCAGCTCGGACAGCGTCCGCAGCAGCGCGGTACCGGGGCCGTCGGTCTCCGGTCCGCTGACCGAAGCCGGGTCGGCTGGCGCGATGGTCACGTGGGGGTCTCCCTCGCTCGGCACGGGGCCTGGCGGAGGGCAGGGGGCGACCACGAGCGCGCACGGCGTCGCGTCCGCCGGCCCACTCCACGAGGCCCGGACGTCGGGCACACCGGCCGGACGGCCGGGTGCGCTGTCGGCAGGTCCTCGGACTGACGCTCGTACGCGGATACGCACAAGTACACCGTTGCGGGACAGTTCCGGATTCGCACCGGATTCCCCTGCGACGACAGCGAGCATGAGCATACATCTTGTGCCGGGCTGTCGTGTCACCCCCAGATGTTGTGTCCGGGTGGTGTCAGAGTGTCAACTCGTAAGTGAGCAGCGTGATGTCGTCCAGCTCCGGTACGGGATTCCAGTCCCGTTCCGGAGTGCGCACGAAGCCCAGACGTTCGTAGATGCGGTGGGCGGTGTGCATGGTGCGCTGGGTGGACAGGACGATGGCCGTGCAGCCCGCCGTGGCCCTCGCGCGCTCGACGCAGGCCCGGACGAGCGCCTCGCCGGTGCCCCGGCCGCGGGCCGCGTGGTCCACCGCGAGCATGCGGATCTCCGCCTCGCCGGGACGGGCGATGTCCGCCATGGGGCCGCCGGACGGGACGAAGGTGACGCCGCCGAGCGGCCGGTCGTCCGCCACGGCGACGAGGACCTCGGCGGCGGCGGCGCGTTTGGCGACGTCCCTCAGCTCGTCCAGGTACGCGTCGCTCTCGCCGAAGTCCAGGAGGCCGTCTTCGAGGTAGGCCTGGGCGGTGATCTCGCCGAGGGCGGCGTACTCGGCAGGGGCGGCGGGCCGGATGACGATGTCCATGGGCCGAGTGTGCGGTACGGGTACGACAAGGCGCCGTGGGTTTTCCCGGGGCCCGTCGCGGAGGGCCGCTCGTCACCCGCCCGGACCGGCGAAGGCAGCGGGCCGCCGACGCGTCTGCTGTCGGCGGCCCGCTGCGGATGTCGCGTGGGTCAGTGCGCGCTGCCCGCGGTGGCCGGCGGCAGTTCCACCTGGACGTCGGGGTCGCCGGAGTCCGCCGTGTAGTCGTCCGGCTTGGTCTCGTCGATTCCCTCGGGGGCCTTCAGGGCCTTCAGGACGACCGTCAGGACCACGGTGACCACGACGTTCAGCACGAACGCCGTCAGGCCGATGTAACCGATCTCGCCGATGCCGGGGATCTCCTTCGCGGAGCCGCCGAAGTGCTTCTGCGTGGGCGAGGCCACCCCGTACGCGGCGGCCGTGCCGTAGACCATGCCGACCGCCCAGCCGGCCAGCAGCGCCCAGCGGTGGAACCAGCGGGTGAACAGGCCGCCGACCAGGGCCGGGAAGGTCTGCATGATCCAGATGCCGCCCAGCAACTGGAAGTTGATGGCGACGGTCTTGTCCATGGTGAGGACGAAGACCAGGGCGCCGACCTTCACCAGCAGGGACACCAGCTTGGAGACCTTGGTCTCCTCCGCGGGCGTCGCGTCCGGCTTGATGAAGTCCTTGTAGATGTTGCGGGTGAAGAGGTTGGCCGCCGCGATGGACATGATCGCCGCCGGGACCAGGGCGCCGATGCCGATCGCCGCGAACGCCACGCCGGTGAACCAGTCCGGGAACATGTCCTCGAACAGCTGCGGGATGGCCAGCTGGCCGTTGGAGACCTTCACCCCGGCCGCGATCGCCATGAAGCCCAGCAGCGCCAGCAGACCCAGCATCAGGGAGTACAGCGGCAGGATCGTGGTGTTGCGGCGGATCACCTCACGGCTGCGGGACGACAGGGTCGCGGTGATCGAGTGCGGGTACATGAACAGCGCGAGCGCCGAGCCGACCGCCAGCGTGGCATACGTCCACTGGCCCGCCTCCGGTGGCGTGACCGCCCCGCGTGGTTTGCCGGTGGCCGGGTTGACCTGGCCGAGGGCCTGGCCCGCCTTGGCGAAGACGTCGTCGAAGCCGCCCAGCTTGATCGGGATGTAGATGATCGCCACCGCGATGACGATGTAGATCAGCGTGTCCTTGACGAACGCGATCAGCGCGGGGGCGCGCAGACCGGAGGAGTACGTGTAGGCGGCCAGCACGCCGAAGGCGATGAGCAGGGGCAGGTCCTTGACGAACCAGTTGGTGTTCTCGCCGCCGCCGACGCCCATCACGTCCAGCACCGCCTGGATGCCGACCAGCTGGAGCGCGATGTACGGCATCGTCGCCAGGATGCCGGTCAGCGCCACCGCCAGCGACAGGCCCTTGGAACCGAACCGGCCGCGCACGAAGTCGGAGGTGGTGACGTATCCGTGGCGGTGCGAGACCGACCACAGGCGGGGCAGGAAGGTGAAGATCAGCGGGTACATCAGGATCGTGTACGGCACCGCGAAGAAGCCGGACGCGCCCGCCGCGTAGACCGCCGCCGGTACGGCGACGAAGGTGTACGCCGTGTACAGGTCGCCGCCGAGCAGGAACCAGGTGATCCAGGTGCCGAAGGACCGTCCGCCCAGGCCCCATTCGTCCAGGGAGTGCTCGTTCTCGGCCCTGCGCCAGCGCGCGGCCATGAAGCCCAGGACCGTGACGGCCAGGAAGAAGAAGATGAAGACGCCGAGCGCGACGCCGTTGACGCCGTCCTTCACTTCGCCGCACCCCCGCTCGCTTCCTTGCGGGCGCGCTGGTCACGCTGCCAGAGCTTGTACGCCAGCATGGTGAGCGCGGCGGAGATCGGCACCCAGAGCATCTGGTACCAGTAGAAGAACGGTATCCCGATGAGCGCCGGGTCGGTCTTGGCGTACGAGCCGACCCACAGCATCGCCACGAAGGGCGCGACGAGACACAGGGCGATGATCACCCTGCCCGGTGTCACCACCGGTGGTCTCACTTCAGGCGTTTCGGACATGCCACGGCTCCGTCCCCTCGCTGATCACCTGTGCAATGAGCAGGAAATCTAGGTGACCGCGTCAGGACAGCGGAAGCCCTCGTCCGCATATCGGTATGCCGATTCGGCGAACGTGTCCAGCCGTTATCCGGCCGTTACTCCACCGGGCGCTTCAACCGGGCGACGAACTTGTAGCGGTCCCCGCGGTAGACCGAGCGCACCCACTCCACCGGCTTGCCCTCGCGGTCCAGCGAGTGGCGGGAGAGCATCAGCATCGGCAGGCCCACGTCGGTGCCGAGCAGACCGGCCTCGCGGGGGGTGGCCAGGGAGGTCTCGATGGTCTCCTCGGCCTCGGCGAGGTGGACGTCGTAGACCTCGGCGAGCGCGGTGTACAGCGAGGTGTACTTCACCAGCGAGCGCCGCAGGGCGGGGAAGCGCTTGGCCGACAGATGGGTGGTCTCGATCGCCATCGGCTCGCCGTTGGCCATGCGCAGCCGCTCGATGCGCAGCACCCGGCCCCCGGCGGTGATGTCGAGCAGCTCGGCGAGCCGGTCGTCGGCGGTGATGTACCCGATGTCCAGCAGCTGCGAGGTCGGCTCCAGGCCCTGGGCCCGCATGTCCTCGGTGTAGGAGGTGAGCTGGAGCGCCTGGGAGACCTTGGGCTTGGCCACGAAGGTGCCCTTGCCCTGGATGCGTTCGAGCCGGCCCTCCACGACCAGCTCCTGCAGGGCCTGGCGCACCGTGGTGCGGGAGGTGTCGAACTCGGCGGCCAGCGTGCGCTCGGGCGGGACCGGCGTACCCGGCGCCTGCGTCTCCGTCATGTCGAGCAGGTGCTTCTTCAAGCGGTAGTACTTGGGCACGCGCGCGGTACGGGTGGTGCCTGCCTCGTTCTCCGCACTGCTGACGTCGGTGCTCATGCTCTGCCTTCCCGGCTCCGAATGCCGAAAGCGACCGACATCCCATCGGCCACGGCTCACATCGTGGCACGGGTTGCTGTGCCGGCACTCCACCCGCACGCTCCGTGATCCCCTCTGTATACCGCCGCACCCGCTGTTGGTCTAGTCCATCGGGCGGGTGAGCGGGCCGGGGAGAGCACAAGCCGAGGGCCCGGGGCGGGCAGCCTCCGCGGAGCGGCGAGCCGCCGTGACCGCCGCCGGTGCGGCGAGCCGCCGTCACCCCTCGCCGAAGCGGCGAGCCATCGTGACCGCCGCCGGAGCGGTGGGCCTCCGTCACCCCTCGCCGAAGCGGCGAGCCATCGTGACCGCCGCCGGAGCGGTGGGCCTCCGTCACCCCCGCCGGTGCCGAGGCCCGCCGTCGGTGGCGCCGGCGCCCTCGGCGGGCTTCGTCAGAGGCCCTGCCACTGCGGCTTGTTGGCGTAGGTGTGGCGGAAGTAGTCGGCCAGCTTCAGCTTGGACGCGGCGGCCTCGTCGACCACCACCGTGGCGTGGGGGTGGAGCTGGAGCGCGGAGGCGGGGCAGACCGCCGCCACCGGGCCCTCGACCGTCGCGGCGACCGCGTCCGCCTTGCCCTCGCCCGTCGCCAGCAGCACCAGGTGCCGGGCCTCCAGGATCGTCCCGATGCCCTGGGTGATGACGTGGTGCGGGACCTGCTCGATGTCACCGTCGAAGAAACGGGCGTTGTCGACCCGGGTCTGCTCGGTCAGCGTCTTGATCCGGGTGCGCGAGGCGAGCGAGGAGCACGGCTCGTTGAACCCGATGTGTCCGTCGGTGCCGATGCCGAGCAGCTGGAGGTCCACCCCGCCGGCCTCGGCGAGGGCCCGGTCGTACGCCTCGCACGCCGCCTGGACGTCCTGCGCCGTGCCGTCCGGACCCATGAACGCGTCCATCCCTATGCCCAGCGGCTCCAGCACCTCACGGCGCAGCACCGAGCGGTAGGACTCGGGGTGGTCCGCGGGCAGCCCCACATACTCGTCGAGCTGCGCGATCCGCGCCCGGGAGGCGTCCACGGCGCCGGAGCGCACCTTGGCGGTCAGCGCCTGGTAGATGGGCAGCGGGGTGGAGCCGGTGGCCACGCCGAGCAGGGCGTCGGGCTTGCGTCGCAGCAGCTGCGCCATGGCCTCGGCGATGAGCTCGCCGCCCGCCGCGGCGTCCGGAACGATGACAACTTCCACGCTGGGCCTGCCGTTCTGAAGTGGGCTCTGTGCGTCTATGTGGTTTAGACCAATCTAACAGAGCCCCCGTTCGAGAGCGCGGGAAGAAGCGGGGAAGACCCGGGAAATTCTCAGGTGAGGGAGCCCCCCGTCGCGTCCAGCCAGTGACCGGTCACCCAGCGGCCGTCGTCCGAGGCCAGGAAGGCCACGACGTCCGCGACGTCGGCCGGCGTTCCCACCCGTCCCAGCGCGGAGATCGCGGCGGCCTGGGCCTGGCCGTCCTCCGTGCCGTGCAGGAACTCCGCGGTGTTGTCGGTGTCGATGATGCCGGGCGCCACCGAGTTCACCGTGATCCCGCGGGGGCCGAGCACCTTGGACAGGTCCCGGGTGAGGACGTCCAGCGCCGCCTTGGTCATGGAGTAGGCCAGGAGGTGGGGCATCACGGCGGTCCGCGCCAGGCCGGACGATATGTTCACCACCCGACCGCCGTCGCGCAGCCGGTCCACGCCGAGCCGGGTCACGAAGAACGGCGCCTTCGCGTTCACCGCGAACAGCCGGTCGTACTCCTCCTGCCCGATCTCCTCGAAGGACCGCGCGGTGCCGATGCCCGCGTTGTTCACCAGGATGTCCACGCCGTCCGCGTGACGGTCGAACTCCGCCCACAGCCGCTCGGCGTCCCCCGGGGTGCCCAGCTCCACCCCGATCGCGAACGCGGAGCCGCCCGCCGCCTCGATCGCGGCCACCGTCTCCTCGGCCGCCTTCTCGTTGGTGCCGTAGTGCACCGCCACGCGGGCGCCGTCGCGCCCCAGCCGCTCGGCGATGCCCCGCCCGATGCCCCGGCTCGCACCCGTGACCAGTGCCGTCTTCCCTGTCAGCGCGCCCATGGCCGCCCCCTCTGATTTGTCTAACGGTCGCTACAGAAAGACCGTACACCACCCTGCCGACAATTTTCTAGGGGTCGCTATAAAATGGTGCCCATGGCCACCGGGCAGGACACACAGGGGAAGAGCGGCGGCGCGGGCCGGACGCGGGGCAGGCCGCGCTCCTTCGACCGCGCCACGGCACTGGAGAAGGCGCTGCTGGCCTTCTGGCAACACGGGTACGAGGCCACCTCGGTCTCCGACCTGACCCGCGTCATGGGCATCGGCGCCCCCAGTCTGTACGCGGCCTTCGGCGACAAACAGTCCCTCTTCGACGAGGTCGTCCGCGTCTACAGCGGCACCCACGGCGCCTTCGGCGCGCGCGCCCTGGAAGAGGAACCCACGGCCCGCGAGGGCATCGCCCGCATGCTCCGCGAGGCCGCCGCCGAGTACACCGACCGGTCCCACCCGCAGGGCTGCATGATCATCCACGCCGCCATCAACTGCACCAACCCCGAGGTCGAGGCGTTGCTGCGGGACCGGCGCAACGCCAACATCGCCGGTATCGAAGCCCGGATCCGGGCGGACATCGCGGCCGGGCTGCTGCCGGCCGGCACCGACGCCGCCGCCCTCGCCCGGCACACCGGCGCCGTGATCCAGGGCATGTCCCAGCAGGCCCGGGACGGCGCACGCCGGGAGGAACTGGAAGCACTCGCGGAAATTGCCATGGCCATCTGGCCCCACGACTGACCCGGGCGGGCTAGGCTGCGTGGCATCGCGGGGCGGTGCCTGTCACGGCGCGGACGCTTCCGCACCATGGACACGCCGACGTGGTCTAGTCCAGAATCGAACAACAACAAGCCTCCGTCTTCCCCGCACAGGAGGACGGACCGAGGATCCGGTGCTCTCTGCCCTGACTGCTCCGGCTCCTCGACCTTCGGCCGACCGGGACCGCACACCCCACGGCCGTTGATGCTCCGGGCTGCGGTGCCGGGAGGGTTGAGGGTCCCTTCCAGGCGCCGCGGCCCGCGGGTGTTTTTCCGGCCACCGTCAGGCCCCGGGTACGCTCGCACACGTGCCCTCCATGAACGAACTCGTACGCCAGCACACCGCCCTGGACGACTCCGACCTCGAGTGGCTCCACCTGCTGGTCTCGGAGTGGCAGCTGCTCTCCGACCTCTCCTTCGCCGACCTGGTGCTCTGGGTGCCCACCCGGGACGGCACCCGGTACGTCTCGGTCGCCCAGATGCGCCCCAACACCGGCCCGACCTCCTACCAGGACGACATGGTCGGCCACCTGGTCCCGCGCGGCCGGCGGCCGATGCTGGACGTGGCGCTGGACGAGGGCCGGATCGTGCGCGAGGGCGACCCGGAGTGGCGTGAAGAGGTCCCCGTACGGGTCGAGTCCATCCCGGTGCGGCGTGAGGGCCGGGTCCTCGGCGTGATCGCCCGGAACACCAATCTGCTCACCGTGCGCACCCCGAGCCGCCTGGAGCTGACCTACCTCCAGAGCGCCTCCGACCTGGCCCAGATGATCGCCGCCGGTTCCTTCCCGTTCCCCGGCCAGCAGGTCGACATGGACGCCTCCCCGCGCGTCGGTGACGGCCTGATCCGGCTGGACGCGGACGGCGTCGTCCAGTACGCCTCCCCGAACGCCCTGTCCGCCTACCACCGGCTCGGCCTCGCCGCCGACCTGGTCGGCCACCACCTCGGGCAGACCACCGCCGAACTCGCCCCCACCCGGGGCCCCGTGGACGAGGCGCTGGCGAAGGTGGCCAGCGGCTGGGCGCCGCGCGAGTTCGAGATCGAGGCGCACGACGGTGTCATCCAGTTCCGGGCCATCCCGCTCAAGCCCAAGGGCACCCGCATCGGTTCGCTGGTGCTGCTCCGGGACGTGACGGAACTGCGGCGGCGGGAGCGGGAGTTGATCACCAAGGACGCCACCATCCGGGAGATCCACCACCGGGTGAAGAACAACCTCCAGACGGTCGCGGCCCTGCTCCGGCTCCAGGCCCGGCGCATCGAGTCCGAGCGCGGCCGGGAGGCGCTGGAGGAGGCGGTCCGCCGGGTCGGCTCCATCGCGATCGTGCACGAGACGCTGTCGCAGAACCTGGACGAGCGGGTCGAGTTCGACGACATCGCGGACCGGGTGCTGGCCATGGTGGCCGAGATCTCGCCGGGCAAGGTCACCGGCCGGCGCACCGGACGGTTCGGCATACTCGACGCCGAAGTGGCCACCCCGCTGTCCATGGTCCTCACCGAGATCCTGCAGAACGCCCTGGAACACGGCTTCCGCGAGGGCGACACCGGCACGGTCGAGGTCTCCGCGGTGCGCGGGGGCACCACCAAGGAGGCCCGGCTGCTGGTCACCGTCCAGGACGACGGCATCGGCCTGCCCGAGGGCTTCGATCCGCACCGCTCGGGCAACCTCGGTCTGCAGATCGTACGGACGCTGGTGGAGGGTGAGCTGGGCGGATCCTTCGACATGGTGCCGGCGTCCGGGCGCGGGACCCGGGTGATCCTCGACATCCCGGTGCGGGCCCAGAAGTAGGCGCCTTCGTTGCGGTGGCGCCTTGGGGGAGGCGGCAACTCGGTTGTCCGCCAGGGTGCTTAGCGGAGAAGGCGCCCCAAGGCGCCGTCCGCGATGTGCTCGGGCACAGCAAAAAGCCCCGGACCGCCATTGGTCCGAGGCTGATGCTCGTTGCTGCTCTGCTTTATCGCTAAGCGCTCCGGGGGAACTGCGCGCTGCGGCTCGGGGGCGGGAGATGCGTACGTGCTGTGCGCGCCGCCAAGCTCAGGCTGTCAGCAGGGGTGGGTATGTCAGGCGGAGGCCTGACGGGCCCGGTTGCGGGCGGCGCGGCGCTTCATGGCGCGGCGCTCGTCCTCGCTGAGACCACCCCAGACGCCGGAGTCCTGACCGGACTCGAGCGCCCACTGCAGACACTGCTCGATCACCGGGCAGCGACGGCAGACGGCCTTGGCTTCCTCGATCTGCAGCAGCGCAGGACCGGTGTTGCCGATGGGGAAGAAGAGCTCGGGGTCTTCCTCGCGGCAAACGGCGTTGTGACGCCAGTCCATGGCTGCTACCTCTCCTTGGTATTACGTGCAGGTTGCTTGTGAATGTGAACGCTTTCACGAATCCCTCAACAAGTGAAGGGCCGACTGCCGAGTTCACACCCGGCGTGGTCCTTGGTTTGAAGAGGGGTTCCGGTGATCAGTGGAGGCCGGTGTTGCGGGCCGTCCCGATCGCCACGTAGAGACTCGCAAACCTCGGCGGCGGATACAACCCCTTCCGGGAAGTTTTTTTTGATTCCTCGGTGTCGACTAGGTCACAGCCGTACTTCCATGGGGTGGATCCTGGCCTAAACGTTCGAGTGAAAGGACTTTTGCCCGTTCCGCTCACACAATCACACGCAGTGCACGGCGTACGCCTGTGAACGTCACGCTCGTGCGCAGCCCGAGGTGGTCACCGTCCATCTGAAGGGGCAGCGGCACCTTCGAATGCAAGGTGAACTGATCCAGATCATGGAGCGAGACCGCGTGCTTGCCGTGCGGCCCGCGCTCGGGGGACGAAGTGAGCAACTGGGTGCCATACCGGGCAACCGCGGCCGTCGAGAGACGGCTGAGACCCAGCACGTCGATGCCGGTGTCGAACGACGCCTTGGGTGACGTGTACATGGGACGATTGCCGAGGTACGTCCACGGGGACGTGTTCGAGACTATGGCGACGACAAGATCCTCGACGGGGTCCGCGCCGGGCCGTTCCAGGGTGATCGTGCCGTTGCGGCGGTTCGGCTCGCCCAGGAACTGCCGGACCACCTGCCGGACGTAGAGCGCGTGGGTCGACTTCTTCCCGCGCTCGCGCTGCTGCTCGACCCGGCCGACCACGCCCGCGTCGAAGCCGAGCCCGGCGTTGAAGGTGAACCAGCGGGCCGGCACCGCCTCGTCCTCGGTGCCCGGCGGGCCCGACGTCAGACCGAGGCCGACGATCCGCTCGGTGCCGTCGCGCAACGCGTCCAGCAGCGCGCCGGTGGCCTCGACGGGATCGTTGGGCAGGCCCAGTGCCCGGGCGAAGACGTTCGTGGACCCACCCGGGACGACGGCCAGACCGGGGAGGTGTTCGGGGTCCGGGCCGGCGTGCAGGAGGCCGTTGACGACCTCGTTGACCGTGCCGTCGCCGCCGAGCGCCACCACCAGGTCGATGTCGTCGCTCTCCGCCGCCTGCCGGCCGAGGTCGCGGGCGTGGCCGCGGTACTCGGTGGTGACCGCCTCCAGCTTCATCTCGCTCGCCAGCGCGTGGATGAGCACATCGCGTCTGCGTGCGCTTGTGGTGGTAGCCGCCGGATTGACCACGAGAAGTGCACGCATGCATGGCAGCGTACCTACTGGGGGGTATCGGGCCCAGCCCGAGGTAGGGATCCGGTAAGAGGCGGGGGCGTGAGCCTGAACACGCTCCGCCGACGCGTCCCCGGGTGCCCGGCCGCCATCGGGGTGCGACGGCTACCCTTCAGGGGTGAGCAGTCAGCAGAACCCCGCCCCCGAGACCGCCGGGACAGCCACGCCCGAGGAACCCCGTCCGCGCCGGCTGACGTACGCGGCGGTGCTGGCCGCGCTGGAGGGCGCCGCGCTGGTGGCCGGCGGCCTGTGGGTGCTGGTCCGCGGGGTCACCGGTGAACCGGACGACCGGCAGCAGGCCGTGACCCTCGGCATCACGCTGATCGTGCTCGCGCTGCTGCCGCTGCTCGCCGCGCGCGGGCTGCTGCTGCGGCGCGGCTGGAGCCGGGGTCCCGCGGTGATCACCCAGCTCATGGCGCTGCCGGTGGCCTACAGCCTGCTCCAGGCCGACAGCATGGCCATCCCGGCCGGCATCGTCCTCGCCGCGATCGCCATCGCCACCCTGGTCCTCCTCGTCAACGGCGAGACGACCCGCGCCCTCGGCATCAAGGGACCCGGCCGGGCCGAGTAGCGCCCGGCGGGCAGGACGCCCGCCCGCGCGGTCGCGTGGCTCGTCCGGTCCGCCCGGCCCGGGGAGGGCGCGTCGCTCCGGGCGGGCGCGCGTCACTCCTCCACGAGGAGCTTCTCCCGCAGCTGGGCCAGCGTGCGGGCCAGCAGCCGGGAGACGTGCATCTGGGAGATGCCGACCTCCTGTGCGATCTGCGACTGGGTCATGTTCCCGAAGAAGCGCAGCAGCAGGATCCGCTTCTCGCGCGGCGGCAGGTCCTCCAGCAGCGGCTTGAGGGACTCGCGGTACTCCACCCCCTCCAGTGCCTCGTCCTCGGCACCCAGGGTGTCGGCGACCGCCGGCGACTCGTCGTCGGTGTCGGGGACGTCCAGGGACAGCGTGGAGTACGCGTTCGCCGACTCCAGGCCCTCCAGGACCTCCTCCTCCGAGATGGCCAGCTTCTCGGCCAGCTCGTGGACCGTCGGCGACCGGCCGTGCAGCTGGGACAGCTCGGCCGTCGCGGTGGTCAGCGAGAGCCGCAGCTCCTGGAGTCGGCGCGGCACCCGGACCGCCCAGCCCTTGTCCCGGAAGTGCCGCTTGATCTCGCCGACGACGGTCGGGGTGGCGTACGTGGAGAACTCCACCCCGCGCTCGGGATCGAACCGGTCGACGGACTTGATCAGACCGATCGTGGCGACCTGGGTGAGGTCGTCCAGCGGCTCGCCGCGGTTGCGGAAGCGGCGCGCCAGGTGCTCCACGAGCGGCAGATGCATGCGGACGAGCTGGTTGCGCAGCTCCGCGTACTGCGGGCTGCCGTCGGGCAGCGAGCGCAGCTCGACGAACATCGCCCGCGCCCCGCTGCGGTCCTGGACGTCGTGCTGTACGGCCTGCGCGGCCTCCGTGTCCGGCGCGTCGTCCTCGGCGTTTCGCCCGTGCTCGCTCATCGTCCCGCCCGTAGCCCTTCCCCGAGCCCTGGCCCCCGCGCGGACGTCGGACGCGGCGCCGTCGCCCGCCGTCGACGGCGTGCCCGGTCCGGCACCGTCACCGTCGATCCGCGCGGAGCCGTCCTCCGGGTGCGGCCTGGCCTGCTCGGGGATGCCGTCGATGCCGTCCGCCATGCGCCGGGAACTGTCCCGGAGGTCCGCCCCGGAGGTCTCGGCGTCACCCGACCAGGAGGCACCCCCGTCCCCGGTCGGCAGCTCCCGTGTGCCGCGCTCTTCGTCCCGCACCGGCCCGTCCCCGTTCCTCAGGCCGGCCCTGGGCCGACACCACGCTGTTTGTAGAGGCTGATCGAGACCGTCTTGTCCTCGTCCACGGCGGACGAGACCTTGCCCGCGAGGGCCGACAGCACGGTCCAGGCGAAGGTGTCCCGCGAGGGGGCGTGGCCGTCCGTCGTCGGGGCCGACACCGTCACTTCCAGCGAGTCGTCGACCAGACGGAAGACACAGCTGAGCACCGAGCCGGGCACGGCTTGCTGGAGCAGGATCGCGCATGCCTCGTCCACGGCGATGCGCAGATCCTCGATCTCGTCCAGGGTGAAGTCCAAGCGAGCCGCCAGACCGGCCGTGGCCGTCCGCAGCACCGACAGGTAGGCACCCGCAGCCGGCAGCCGGACTTCCACGAAGTCCTGGTTCGCCGCGGGCTCGCCTGCGATCTGGGACACCCTCACCTCCATGGTGGTACAAGCTTTACGGGGCCGAGGGTCGCCCCCCGGGGTAACGCGTACGTGGTTCAAGCGGTGACGCTATCGCGCCCCGAACGTTCCTGTCCCCCGGGACCCCAACCCCCTGACGTCACTCACAGTAAAGCTCCGGATACGCTCCGTGTCTAGGGGGTGGGCGGGCCCAAATGGGAAGAGCGCGCGCCGGATTGACGTACCCAGACGTCAGACGCTCGAACCGTCGTGCGGAAGCCGCCACAAGCAGTGTCACACGAGAACGTGGTCGGATGAGAAGTCCCGGTCGAACGTACGTGAGTCAGACGAGCACGTGGTCGACGAAGCACCACCGCCAGTCCTCGCCGGGCTCGAAGGTCCGCATCACCGGGTGACCCGTCCGCGCGTGATGCTCCGTCGCGTGCCGCCCCGGCGAGGAGTCGCAGCAGCCGACGTGACCGCAGGTGAGGCAGAGCCGGAGCTGTACCGGGTGCGTGCCGTCCCGCAGGCACTCCGGGCAGGTCGCGGCGAGCGGCTCCGGTTCCGGGTGCGGCAGCGCGTCGGCGTGCGTGCACTGTTTCATGATTGCCAGATTACGACGGGTGTGCGGATGACCGCGCGGAACAAGAGGGTGGGCGAGGACCTTGGACGTGATGCCGCTGCTGTTGCTGGTGGCGGGCAGTGCGGCGGTGGCCGGGGCGGCCCGGCGCACTCCCGCGCCGGCTCCCCTGCTGCTGGTCGCGGTGGGCCTGGCGGTCTCCTACATCCCCGGCGTGCCGTCGTACACCCTCGACCCGCACGTGGTCCTGCCGCTGCTGCTGCCCCCGCTGCTGTACACCTCGGCGAGCGACAGCTCCTACCTGGACCTGCGCGCGCAACTGCGGCCGGTGGCGCTGCTCTCGGTCGGGTACGTCCTCTTCGCGACCGTCGTAGTCGGCTGGGCCGCCTATGTGATCGTCCCCGGGCTGCCGCTGCCCGCCGCGCTGGTGCTCGGCGCGGTCGTGGCCCCGCCGGACGCGGTGGCCGCCACGGCGGTCGCGCGCCGGGTCGGCCTGCCCGCCCGGATCACCACCGTCCTCCAGGGCGAGTCCCTGCTGAACGACGCCACCGCGATCACCGCCTACAAGGTGGCGCTCGGCGCCGCCGTCGGCGAGGGCGCCACCTGGGCCGGGGGCATCGGCGAGTTCGCGCTCGCCGCGGTCGGCGGGGTCGGGATCGGCCTGGTCCTCATGGCACCCCTGCACTGGCTGCGCACCCACCTGAAGGAGCCGCTGCTGCAGAACACGCTCTCGCTGCTGATCCCGTTCGTCGCCTACGGGGTCGCCGAGCAGTCGCACGCCTCCGGGGTGCTCGCCGTCGTGGTCGTCGCCCTCTACCTCGGCCACCGCGCGTGGGAGGTCGACTTCGCCACCCGGCTCCAGGAGGAAGCGGTGTGGAAGATGGTCGCCTTCGTACTGGAGTCCGCGGTCTTCGCCCTGATCGGGCTGCAACTGCCGATCGTCCTCAAACGGCTCGGGGAGTACCAGGGCCCCGCCGCGGCCTGGTACGCGACCGCCGTCTTCCTGGTCGTCGTGGTGGCCCGGTTCGTCTGGGTCTACCCGGCCACCTTCCTGCCCCGGCTGCTGTCGGAGCGCATCCGCGCGCGCGAGGAGAACCCCACCTGGCGGGGCGCGATGGTCACCTCGTGGGCCGGCATGCGCGGGGTCGTCTCCCTGGCCATCGCCTTCGCCATCCCGTCGACCATGGCCGACGGCCCGCGCAACCTGATCCTCTTCCTGACCTTCACCACCGTCATCGGCACGCTCGTCGTGCAGGGCGTGACGCTTCCGCCGCTGATCCGGCTGCTGCGCTTCCCCGGCCGCGACCGGCAGACCGAGACCCTCGCCGAGGCCAACGCCCAGGCACAGGCCTCGCGGGCCGCCGAGGCCCGGCTCGACGACCTGCTCTCCGACGAGCGCAACGCCCTGCCGCCGCCGCTCGTCGACCGGCTGCACACCGTGCTGGAGCGCCGCCGCAACGCCGTCTGGGAACGGCTCGGCCAGGTCAACCCGGTCACCGGCGAGTCCGTGGACGACACCTACCGCCGGCTGTCCCGGGAGATGATCAGCGCCGAACGCGAGGTCTTCGTCAGGCTCCGCGATCACCGCTACATCGACGACGAGATGCTGCGCGCCCTGCTCAGGCGCCTGGACCTGGAGGAGGCGGCGGCCTTCAGGGAGGCCGGTTAGCGCTCCGGGGCGGCCGGCGGGGACTCCGGGAACGGCCGTCCGGTGACGACGGCGGCGATCGTGCTCCCGCGCGCGAAGGCGCCTTCTTCCGCGAGGGCGACAAGTCCGTAGAGCAACTTGGCGACATAGAGACGTTCCACCGGCAGTGCGTGCCGCTGCTCGAAGTCGCGTGCGAACGCCTCCAGCTCGGGAGTCGTACGGGCGTACCCGCCGAAGTGGAAGCGGTCGTCCAGGGACCAGACGCCGGTACGGGCGCCGAAGGCACGTTCCTGCAGGGTCTGTATGCCGGCCTCCAGGAAGTCGCCCTTCAGGACCGGTATGCCGAGCGCGCGCCCGTCCGCCGGGAGACCGGCGGCGAGTCCGGCGAGGGTGCCGCCGGTTCCGCAGGCGACCGCGACGACCTCGGCGTGCCCACGCAGTTCCGCGCCCAGCGCCCGGCAGCCCCGCACCGCCTCGGCGTTGCTGCCGCCCTCCGGGACGACATACGCGCCCTCGGCGCCGGCCGCCCGCAGGATCCGGGCCAGGGTCTCCGGCTCGGCCTTGTAGCGGTAGGTCGATCGGTCGACGAAGTGCAGCCGCATGCCGTCGGCCGCGCAGCGGGCCAGGGACGGGTTGAGCGGGCGGCCGGCCAGCTCCTGGCCGCGCACCACGCCCGTGGTGGGCAGGCCGAGCAGCCGGCCCGCTGCGGCGGTGGCCCGCAGGTGGTTGGAGTAGGCCCCGCCGAAGGTGACCAGGGGCCGGCCGCCGGCCGCCGCGATGTTCGGCACCAGCTTGCGCCACTTGTTGCCGACGAGGTGCGGGTGGATGAGGTCGTCACGCTTGAGCAGCAGCCTCAGCCCGTGGCGCTCGAACCGGGGGTCCCGCGCTTCCTGGAGGGGCGAGGGGAGGCGCGGGGCGAGCGGTCCGGGGCTGGTCACGGCTCCATTGTCGCCCGGGGTGGGGTGTCCGGGCACGGCCGTCGGCCGGTCGGTGACCGCGACCGGCCAGGGGCGCGCGGGGAACCGCATGACCAGCCACAGCGCGACGCGGGGAACCGCATGACCGGCCACAGCGCGGGCCGTGGCCGGCGCGCCCCGGCGCTAGTCCTTCAGCCGCTCCCGCACCCGCTCCCTCAGGGAACGCATCGAGACCCCTCGCGGATCCACCTTCCCCGGCTGCCACTCCAGGTGGCCGATGACCGATCGCTCCGTCCAGCCGTGACGGCGGCACAGCGCCGCGGCGGCCCGCACGATCGCCTCCAGCTGCTCGTCCGGCCACGGATCCTCCCCGTCGCCGAGGTTCTCGCACTCGAAGCCGTAGAAGTGCCGGTTGCCGTCGGTGTTCGCCTCGTTGTCCGGCGGCAGCCCCTTCTCGGCGATCACCGCGCGCAGCACCTCGTCGTCGCCGAGCCCGGCGTGGTTGGCACGGCCGTAGCCGACCAGGTGGACCCGGCCGTCCTTGGTGATCACGCCGTGGCACAGCGGGCCCGGCAGGTCCGCGTAGCCGTCGCGGCACAGGTCCACCGTCCGCTCGCTGCCCCGGGTCACCGTGTGGTGGATCATCACGCCGTGGACAGGCCCCCAGGGGCCCTTGTGATTGCGGTTGTGGTCCTGCCAGTCGCCGACCTCGACGACCGTGACGCCCTCGTCCCGGAGCGCTGCCAGGAATGCGCTCGCCGACATGGGTGGGGCCATGCCCGACTCCTTCGTGCCGTGCCCGCCCGGCCACCGAACCGGCCGGACGTCCTGCCTGCTTCTACCTAAACCGGACGTCCTGGAACACATCGTTCGTACGGTGTGCGAGCCGATCCGGACAGCGGGCGGATGCCATGCACACCTGGACAAAATCCCTTCCTCTGCCCACTAATCCGATGATCCATTCCCGCTCTTTCGGGTAATGGCGCGGACACAGTCGGTGCTGGGAGGCTCGGACGTGAGACCGGTGCCCGGTGCACTGCGGCACCGGGCATACATGGGAGGGCGTTTCCTTATGTCGGTAGGCGAAGAGGTCCGTACCGATCAGAACACGCCGCAGCAGTCCCTCGGGACGGCGGCGGCGCGCAATTTGGCCACCACCACCAAGTCCGTTCCGCAGATGCAGGAGATCAGCTCCCGCTGGCTGCTGCGCACGCTTCCCTGGGTCGATGTCCAGGGCGGCACCTACCGGGTGAACCGACGGCTCACCTACGCCGTCGGGGACGGCCGTATCACCTTTGTGAAGACCGGTGACCAGGTGGAGGTCATCCCGAACGAACTGGGCGAGCTGCCGGCCCTGCGGTCGTACGCGGACGAGGAGGTGCTGGCGGAACTGGCCCGGCGCTGCCGCCAGCGCGAAGTAGCGCCCGGCGAGGTGATCGCCGACTTCGGCCACCGGACCGACGAGGTGTACCTGCTCGCCCACGGCCGGGTGGAGAAGATCGGCACGGGTCCCTACGGCGACGACGCCGTCCTCGGGGTCCTGGCCGACGGCGCCTACTTCGGTGACCAGGCGCTGCTCGACCCGGAGGCGATCTGGGAGTACACCGTCCGCGCGGACACCGCGACCACGGTGCTGGTGCTCGGCCGTCAGGACTTCCAGCAGGTCGCCGAGCGCTCCGACTCGCTGCGCGCCCACCTCGAACGGCTGCGCTCGATCCCCCGGCAGCGGACCAACAAGTACGGCGAGAAGGAGGTCGAGCTGGCGGCCGGCCACTCCGGCGAGCCCGACATCCCGCACACCTTCGTGGACTACGAGCCGCGGCCCCGCGAGTACGAACTGAGCATCGCCCAGACCGTCCTGCGCATTCACACGCGCGTGGCCGACCTCTACAACCAGCCGATGAACCAGACCGAGCAGCAGCTGCGGCTCACGGTCGAGGCGCTGAAGGAGCGTCAGGAACACGAGCTGGTCAACAACCCCGAGTTCGGCCTGCTCAGCAACTGCGAGTACGACCAGCGGATCCAGCCGCACGACGGCGCGCCGAGCCCGGACGACATGGACGAGCTGCTCAGCCGCCGCCGGGGCACCAAGCTCTTCCTGGCCCACCCGCGCGCGATCGCCGCGTTCGGCCGCGAGCTGAACAAGCGGGGCCTGGTCCCGGAGACCATCGACATCGGCGGCAACCGCATCCCCACCTGGCGCGGGGTGCCGATCTACCCCTGCAACAAGATCCCGATCAGCGAGGCCCGTACGACCTCCATCATCGCCATGCGTACCGGCGAGTCCGAGCAGGGCGTCATCGGTCTGCGGCAGTCCGGCATCCCGGACGAGATCGAACCGAGCCTGTCCGTGCGGTTCATGGGCATCAACGAGCAGGCCATCATCAAATACCTGGTGACGGCCTACTACTCGGCCGCCGTGCTGGTGCCCGACGCGCTCGGTGTCCTGGAGAACGTCGAGATCGGCCGGTGGAGGTGACGTTTCCGCACGTAGTGGCCGTGTTCCCGGCCGCCGCAAGGGGTAGGCCCTCGGGGAACGCGTCCGGGCGGTCCGGTGGCACCGGACCGCCCGGACCTGGCGAGGGGGAGGCATGGCCGAGTACATGACGGAGACCGACGAGCGTTCCCCCGCTGTGCCGCATTCCGGCGCGGCGGGGGAGCCCCGGGAGACCACCGGGACCGGGCCCGGTCCGCTCGACGGACAGGAGGCCCTGGCGCAGCTGGAGCGCACCCGGACCCTGGTCTACCCGGAGCTGCGCGCGGCCGTGGAGTCGCTGCCCGGTGCCATGCGCCGGATCGGGCTCTACCACTTCGGCTGGCAGCACGCCGACGGCACACCGGCGGCGGGCAACGCGGGCAAGGCGATCCGGCCGGCGCTCGTGCTGGCGGCGGCCGCGGCGCTCGGCGGCCCGGCGGCGCGGGCGGCGGCGGTCCGGGCCGCGGCGGCGGTCGAACTGGTCCACAACTTCACGTTGTTGCACGACGACGTGATGGACCGGGACACCACCCGCCGGCACCGGCCGACGGCCTGGACCGTGTTCGGGGACACCGACGCGATCCTCGCCGGGGACGCCCTCCAGGCGCTGGCCCTGCGGCTGCTCGCCGAGGACCCGCACCCCGCCTCCGTCCCGGCCGCGGCCCGCCTCGCGGCCTGCGTGGTGGAGCTGTGCGAGGGGCAGCACGCGGACACCGACCTGGAGCAGCGCGCTCCGGACGCGGTGACGCTGGACGAGGTGCTCGCCATGGCCGAGGCCAAGACCGGCGCGCTGCTGGGCTGCGCGTGCGCGCTCGGCGCGCTGTACGCGGGAGCCGGTGCGGAGGAGGTGGCCGCGCTGGACGGGTTCGGCCGCCAGGCCGGGCTCGCCTTCCAGCTGATCGACGACGTGATCGGGATATGGGGAGACCCGCGGCACACCGGCAAGCCGGTCGGCGCGGATCTCGCCGCCCGCAAGAAGTCCCTGCCGGTGGTGGCGGCGCTCACCTCCGGAGCGCCGGAGGCGTCCGAGCTGGCCGCGTTGTACGGGAAGCCGTACCTCGCCGAGGAGGCGGAGGCCGGGGAGATCGCGCGCACCGCACTGGCGGTGGAGCGGGCCGGCGGCCGGGACTGGGCGCAGGCCGAGGCGGCCGACCGGATGGCCCGGGCCATGCAGGAACTGGCCCGCGCGGTCCCCGACCCGGAGGCGGCGGGCGGTCTGCTGGCGCTCGCCGAGTTCGTCACCCGGCGCAGCAACTGAGCGCCGCCGGCCGGCGGCCGAGGAGAACCCGGAGACTCCGGGTCCGTGTGGCTCCTGACCCCGCACGGGCCGACGGAGGCTCCGGTCGGAGGCCCCGCACACCCCCACAGTGTGCGGGGCACCGCCTTCCCGTCCCCGGCCTGGGCGGCGGGATGCGAGGAGGGCGCCTACGCTGAGGGCATGGGCGGCGAGGAATCCGTCTGTCCCGTCTGTGGACAGCCCGTGGAAACGGTCGTCAAGCGGCACAAGACGCTGGGCGCCTGGGTGCCGGTCTGGGGCCGCGGCCCGTGCCGCAACCCCGACTGCGCGGCGTACACCGGCTCCGGCGGCCCGGAGAGCGACCGGCCGGCCACCGCCGGCCCCCGTGCCCCCGCGTCCGGATCCGACCCTGGCCCCCCTCGTGGCCCGGGCCGCTCCGCCGGGATGCGGAACGACGGCGGCCGAGCACCTGAGCGTCCGGGGACGCCGTGAACAGGACCGGTCGACGGCCGGGGACGCCGTAGCGTGGGTGGATGCCGAAACTTCCGTACATCCTGCACATCACCGAACGCTCCCGGTGGGAGGCGGCGCGTGAGCGCGGTGCCTATGAGCTGTCCACCCGGGGCCGCACCCTCCAGGAGGAGGGCTTCATCCACTTCTCCAGCCGCGAGCAGCTCCCGCGCGTGGCCGCGTTCCTCTACGGCGGCTACGACGGCCCGGACGAGCTGGTCGTCCTGGTCGTGGACCCGGCCAGGGTCGGGGCGCCGGTGCGCTACGAGTCCGCCGAGCCGGGCGGGGAGGAGTTCCCGCACGTGTACGGGCCGCTGCCGGTCGAGGCCGTGGTGGACGTGGAGCCCTGGGGCTGAACCGGCCCGCGCCCACGGCCCGTCAGGACGCCGGGCGTTCGATGAAACGGAGCTGGTTGCCCGCCGGGTCCCGGAAGGCGCAGTCCCGGACCCCGTACGGCTGGTCCATCGGCTCCTGGAGGACGTCGGCGCCGGACTCCCGCACCCGCTCGTACAGCGCGTCGCAGTCGGGCGTGGTGAAGATGACCCCGCGCAACAGGCCCTTGGCGAGGAGTTCGCCCAGGGCCTGCTTGTCCGCGGGCGAGGCGTCGGGGCTCGCGTCCGGCGGCTCCAGCACGATCTCCACGTCCGGCTGGAGCGGGGAGCCCACGGTCACCCAGCGCATCCCCTCGAAGCCCACGTCGTTGCGGATCTCCATGCCCAGCACATCGCGGTAGAAGGCGATGGCCTTGTCGTGATCGTCCACCGCGAGGAAACACTGCGCGAGTTTCACGTCCATGGGCTCACCCTAGATCCGGCCGGCATCCAGCGCCTCAGTACGGGCGGCGGCGCGGCCGGGTCAGCCTGCGGGCCACGCACGGCGGGATCGCGGCGCTCTCCTCGTGATCGCGGGCGCGGTAGGCGCTCGGTGTCTCGCCGACCAGCTCGGTGAAGCGGGAACTGAAGGAGCCGAGGGAGGTGCAGCCGACGGCGAGGCACACCTCGGTCACGGTGAGGTCGCCCCGGCGCAGCAGGGTCTTGGCCCGCTCGATCCGGCGGGTCATGAGATAGCCGTACGGGGTCTCGCCGAACGCCTTGCGGAAGCTGCGCTGGAAGTGGCCCGGGGACATCAGGGCGTCACGGGCCAGCTCGGTCATGTCGAGCGGTTCGGCGTACTCCCGGTCCATGCGGTCGCGCACGCGCCGCAGTCGTCTCAGGTCCTCCAGTGCGGTCACCCGCCCAGCCTCCCACAGCTCCCTGCCGGGACCACCCCGTGAGAAAACCGCACCCGGTCCGCGGTCGCGCCGTGATGGGCGCGGGTCCGCGGGCCGGGTGCGGTCAGGA
Source organism: Streptomyces achromogenes subsp. achromogenes (assembly GCF_000720835.1). Lineage (GTDB taxonomy): Bacteria > Actinomycetota > Actinomycetes > Streptomycetales > Streptomycetaceae > Streptomyces > Streptomyces achromogenes. Next base: position 57,686 of record NZ_JODT01000015.1, read on the forward strand.
GGTGCTCAGGCGGTCAGGCCTGCTTGGTCTCCCAGAAGATCTTGGCGATCTGCTCGATGTAGTCCAGAGCCTTCTGGCCCGTCGCCGGGTCGGTGGAGGCCTTGGCGGCGGAGAGCGCCTTCAGGGTGTCGTTGACCAGCTGGTGCAGCTCCGGGTACTTCTCGAAGTGCGGCGCCTTGAAGTAGTCGCTCCACAGGACGGAGACGTGGTGCTTCGCGAGCTCCGCGCGCTGCTCCTTGATGACGGTGGCGCGAGCCTGGAAGTGGGGGTCGTCATTGCTGGCCATCTTCTCCTGGACGGCCTTCACCGACTCCGCCTCGATGCGGGCCTGGGCCGGGTCGTACACGCCGCAGGGCAGGTCGCAGTGGGCGCTGACCTTGACCTTGGGGGCAAACAGGCGGGAAAGCATGGAGCATTCCTTCCTCGTGATCGTCTTCTCAGGTGCGACATTACTCCCTGAGGAACGCGATTTCTCGGCTGCCCCCTAGGGCTTAGGACAAAAGTCCAGGGTGAGACTGAGACTGGTGGAGGAACGGACCGGGGAGGTGCCGGGGATGCCGGAACTGTCGCAGGAGACCGAGCGGGGAAGGGGGATGGCGCCCTTCGGGCTGGCGGAGGTGACCGGCCCGTCCATGGTGCCCACGCTGCACCACGGGGACCAACTGCTGGTGCGCTACGGGGGTGTGGTGCGGCCCGGTGACGTGGTGGTCCTGCGCCATCCCTTCCAGCAGGACCTGCTGGTGGTCAAGCGGGCGGTGGAGCGGCGCGACGGCGGCTGGTGGGTGCTCGGGGACAACCCCTACGCGGGCGGGGACAGCACGGACTACGGGGTGGTGCCCGAGGAACTGATCCTGGGCAAGGCGCTGTTCCGGTTCCGGCCGGCCGGGGCCGGTCAGCGCTCGCCGCTCGCGCTGGTGCGCTGGGCGCTCTCGGCGGTCCGGCCGCTGCTGCCCGACCGGTCGGCCTCCAGGCGTTTGCGGGCCCGGTAGGCGGCCACGTTGGCGCGGGTGGCGCAGCGGTCCGAGCAGTAGCGGCGGGAGCGGTTGGTGGAGGTGTCCAGGTAGGCGTTGCGGCACGGGGGCGCCTGGCACAGGCCGAGGCGGTCGACGCCGTACTCGGTGAGGTGGAAGGCGAGGCCCATCGCCGCGATCGCCGCGTAGCCGGCGGTGGCGTTGGAGGGGTGGTCGGCCAGGTGCATGTGCCACAGCGGCCGGCCGTCGTCGTCCCGGTAGTCGTGCCCGGAGATCTGCGGGCTGACCGGGAACTCCAGCAGCAGTGAGTTCAGCAGGTCCACGGCCAGGGTCTCGTCGCCCTGGTCGGCGGCCTCGAAGACCGCGCGCAGCCGCGCCCGGACCGAGCGGAAGCGGGTCACGTCGGCGTCCGTGGCGCGGCGGGCGGCCGACGCGTTGACGCCGAAGAGGTCGCGGACGGCCTCGACCGTGGTCAGGGTGTCCGTGCCCCGGGCCGGCTCCTCGCTGTTGACGAGACGTACGGCGTAATCCGAGTAATAGGCCAGTTCCACTTGTAGTCCTTACGCGGGCGTCTTATGGTCGGATCTGCGGTCGGGTAACAGCCGGTCGTGCTTCCAGGGTATTACGTGAGATGAGGGGAGCCGGATTTCATGACGACGAGTACCGGAACCGACTGGGCGGCCTGGCAGGAGAGCTGGGACCGGCAGCAGGAGTGGTACATGCCGGACCGCGAGGAACGTTTCCGGATCATGCTCGACATGGTCGAGGCGCTCGTGGGCACGGCGCCCCGCGTGCTCGACCTGGCCTGCGGCACCGGCAGCATCACCGCCCGGCTGCTGCGCCGCTTCCCCGAGGCCACCAGCACCGGCGTCGACCTGGACCCGGCGCTGCTCGCCATCGCGCACGGCACCTTCGACGGCGACGACCGGGTCACGCTCGTCACCGCCGACCTGAAGGACCCCGACTGGCCGGCGAAGCTGCCGTACGACTCCTACGACGCGGTGCTCACCGCCACCGCCCTGCACTGGCTGCACGCCGAACCCCTCGCGGCCCTCTACGGCCGGATCGCGGGACTGGTCCGCGACGGCGGTGTCTTCATGAACGCGGACCACATGATCGACGAGACCACGCCCCGGATCAACGAAGCCGAGCGCGCCCAGCGGCACGCCCGCATGGAACAGGCCAAGCGGGACGGCGCCCTGGACTGGGCCGACTGGTGGCAGCTGGCGGCGCAGGACCCGGTCCTCGCCGAGCCGACCGCCCGCCGCTTCGAGATCTACGGCGAGCACGCCGACGGGGACATGCCCTCGGTCCAGTGGCACGCGCGCGTGCTGCGCGAGAAGGGGTTCGCCGAGGCCAGGCCGGTGTGGTGCTCCCCGTCGGACACGCTGCTGCTCGCGCTGAGGTAGGCGGGCAGGCGTGCGGGGCGGTACGGGTGGCCCGTACCGCCCCGCACGCGCCGCTCACAGCACCTTGGACAGGAAGGACTGCGTCCGCTCGTGCCGCGGGTTGGTCAGGACGTCCCTGGGGTGGCCGGATTCGACCACCACGCCGCCGTCCATGAAGACCAGGCTGTCGCCCACCTCGCGGGCGAAGCCCATCTCGTGGGTCACGACGACCATGGTCATGCCGGACTCGGCGAGGTCCCGCATGACGTCCAGGACGTCACCGACCAGCTCCGGGTCCAGGGCCGAGGTCGGCTCGTCGAACAGCATCAGCTTCGGCTCCATCGCCAGCGCCCGGGCGATCGCCACCCGCTGCTGCTGGCCGCCGGAGAGCTGGGAGGGGTAGTGCCCGGCCCGGTCGGCCAGGCCCACGCGCTCCAGCAGCTGCATGGCCCGCTCCCGGGCCTCACCGCGGCTCGCGCCCTTCACCTGGACCGGCGCCTCCATGACGTTCTCCACGGCCGTCATGTGCGGGAACAGGTTGAAGCGCTGGAAGACCATGCCGATGTCGCGCCGCTTCATGGCGACCTCGCGGTCCCGCAGCTCGTACAGCTTGTCGCCCTGCTGGCGGTAGCCGACCAGGTCGCCGTCGACGTACAGCCGTCCGGCGTTGATCTTCTCCAGGTGGTTGATGCAGCGCAGGAACGTCGACTTCCCGGAGCCGGAGGGGCCGATCAGGCAGAACACCTCGCCCGGCTTCACCTCCAGGTCGATGCCCTTGAGCACCTCGACCTGGCCGAAGGACTTGTGCACGCCCTCCGCCTTGACCATGGGGACGGCGTCCCGCGGCCGGGTGTCCTGCTTCTTGCTCAGCTTGTCGGTCATGCCGTGACCTTCCTGCTGGAGAAGGTCGTCAGATGCTTCTTCACCTTCTGCCACGGGGTCGGGGGGAGGGTGCGGCTGGAGCCGCGGGCGTAGTACCGCTCCAGGTAGTACTGGCCCACGCTCAGCACCGAGGTCATGATCAGGTACCAGGCCGCGGCGAGGAAGTACATCTCCACCGGGGCGCCGGAGTTCTGGCCGATGTCCTGGGCGTAGCGGAAGAGTTCCGAGAACTGGACCTGCGCCACGAGCGAGGTCGTCTTCAGCATGTTGATCACTTCGTTGCCCGTCGGCGGCACGATCACCCGCATCGCCTGCGGGATCACCACCCGGCGCAGGGTCTTGCCGTGGCTCATGCCGAGCGCGTGGGCCGCCTCGGTCTGGCCCTCGTCCACCGCGAGCAGGCCCGCCCGGCAGATCTCGGCCATGTACGCCGCCTCGTTCAGACCCAGGCCGAGCAGCGCCGTCAGCAGCGGCGTCATGAAGCTCGACCAGTAGTCCTTGTAGACCGGCATCAGGTTGATGTACTCGAAGACCAGGCCCAGGTTGAACCAGAGGAACAGCTGGACCAGGACCGGGGTGCCGCGGAAGAACCAGATGTAGAACCAGGCGATCGCCGAGGTCACCGGGTTCTTCGACAGCCGCATCACCGCCAGGATGATGCCGCCGACGATGCCGATCAGCATCGACAGGACCGTCAGCAGGAGGGTCTTGCCGACACCGGTCATGATCCGGTCGTCGAAGAAGTAGTCGGGTATCGCGTGCCAGTTGATCTTGCCCTGGGCGAACGCGTTGATGATCGCGACGAGGACCGCGATCGCGATGACGGCGGTGACGTACCGTCCGTAGTGCCGCACCGGAATGGCCTTGATGGCCTCGGCGCCGGCCGGGGGCGTGTCCTTGGGACCCGCCGTCTTGTCGATGTCAGTCACGGGGAGTGCCTCTCGGTGGCCGCTGCTTGCAGGTCGCGGGTCACTTGCCGCCGTTGATGACGGACTGCTTGACGGCGCCGTCCTGGGCGCCCCACTTCTCGAGGATCTTCTGGTACTCGCCGTTCTTGATGATCGCGTCCATCGCCGCCTGGAGGGCGTCCCGCAGCTGGGTCTCGTCCTTGGAGACCGCGATGCCGTACGGGGCCGCCTCGACCTGGTCGCCGACCAGCTCGAAGTCCTTGCCGCCGCCGGAGGTCTTCACGGCGTACGCGGCGACCGGGAAGTCGGCGGACACGGCATCCACGCCGCCCGAGCGCAGCCGGGTCTGGGCCTGCTGGTTGTCGTCGAACGCCTCGATGGAGAGCTTCTTGCCCTTCGGACACTTCTTGGCCTGCTGCTTGGCCAGGTCGTCCGAGGTGGTACCGCGCTGCACGGCCAGCTTCTTGCCGCACAGGTCGGTCCAGGTCTTTATGCCCTCGGTGTCTCCCTTGCGGGTGTATATGGAGACACCGGCGGTCAGGTAGTCGACGAAGTCGACGCCCTCGCCGACGTGCTTGCCGGTCTCGGGGTCGACGCCCTCCTGACGGTTCTTGTTGTCCGTCATCGCCGACATCGCGATGTCGTACCGGTCCGAACGCAGACCGGTGAGCAGGGCGTCGAACGTGCCGTTCTGGAACTCGAACGTCACCCCGAGCTGCTTGCCCAGGGCCTCCGCCAGGTCCGGGTCCAGGCCGACCACCTTGCCGGCGGAGTCCTTGTACTCCACCGGGGCATACGCGATGTCCGAACCGACCCGGATCTTGCCCTTGCCCCGGATGTCCTGCGGGAGCTTGCCGGCGAGCGGGGCGCTGTCGGCGGACGCGCTGCCGGAGTCCTTGTTCTTGTCCTTCGTCTGGTCACCGCAGCCGGTGAGCAGCAGGGCGCCTGCGACCGCGATCGCACCGACCGCGGCAAGACGGGAGCGCGCGGCGGTGGTACGACGGGTGGAGCTTGCGGTCATCGTGGTTCCTCCGGCGGATGGGAAGAGTTGCCGATGGGTCGACGGAAACACACACCTTCGGGTGTCGCGACCTCGTGGGTTTACGGCATCTTGCCATTCGGACTACGCCATTCAGGGGAGTCGCTATGTCAAAATCGGATAACGGGTGACCCCCGAAACGGATCAGGTCGGTACAACCCCGGTCCATAGCCGCAGGACCATCTGCGGTAATCCGCTCCGCCGGCCGGAGAATCTTCGGCGTGTCTCACCATGTGGTCGTCTGGACCCCTCTGCGGCCCGCGCGATTTCCAGCCATTTCGGTCCGTCGGTCGCGCGTCATCTGCCCGTCGCCCGCCCGTTCCGGGATGTGACCTTGGACCTATTGGACTCGTCGCGGGCACCGTCCGTCCGGTAAGAAGGTTCTTTACACCCCTCATCCGGGGCTCAGGGCGCGTGTGCGGCGCGCCCGTCGCGTATGGCCTCGCACGTATCAGCAAACGGGCCGTACGCGGTGCCCGCCCACCCCTCACCAGGAGTGGTCGACCCTCAAACCATGCATACCTAAGGGGTAAGACAAAGTGGCAGCGGAGATCGTCAATCCTCGCAGCGACAACACAACGGACCAGGACGGCGGGGCCGAGCCCCTCGATTCCTTCGATCCGGCGTTCGCGCTGCACCGCGGCGGCAAGATGGCCGTGCAGGCCACCGTGCCGGTCCGCGACAAGGACGACCTTTCCCTCGCGTACACGCCCGGCGTCGCGCGCGTGTGCACCGCGATCGCGGAACAGCCGGAGCTGGTCAACGACTACACGTGGAAATCCAATGTGGTCGCCGTCGTCACCGACGGTACGGCCGTGCTCGGGCTCGGGGACATCGGTCCCCAGGCATCCCTCCCCGTGATGGAGGGCAAGGCCATCCTGTTCAAGCAGTTCGGCGGCGTGGACGCGGTCCCGATCGCCCTCGACTGCACCGACGTCGACGACATCGTGGAGACCGTCGTCCGGCTCGCTCCCTCCTTCGGCGGAGTGAACCTGGAGGACATCTCGGCCCCCCGGTGCTTCGAGATCGAGCGCCGGCTCCAGGAGCGACTGGACATCCCGGTCTTCCACGACGACCAGCACGGCACGGCCGTCGTGACGCTCGCGGCGCTGCGCAACGCGGCGCGGCTGAGCGGACGCGAGATCGGGCAGCTGCGGGCCGTCATCTCGGGCGCCGGCGCGGCCGGTGTCGCCATCGCCAGGATGCTGGTCGAGGCCGGCATCGGGGACGTGGCGGTGACGGACCGCAAGGGCGTGGTGTCGGCCGACCGGGACGACCTGACCCCGGTCAAGCGCGAGCTGGCCGGATTCACCAACAAGGCCGGTCTCACCGGTTCGCTGGAGAACGCCCTGGCGGGTGCGGACGTCTTCATCGGCGTCTCCGGCGGTACGGTCCCGGAGGAGGCCGTGGCCTCCATGGCTCAGGGCGCCTTCGTGTTCGCGATGGCCAACCCGAACCCCGAGGTGCACCCCGACGTCGCGCACAAGTACGCGGCGGTCGTCGCCACCGGGCGCTCGGACTTCCCCAACCAGATCAACAACGTGCTGGCCTTCCCCGGCATCTTCGCCGGCGCGCTCCAGGTGCGGGCCACGCGGATCACGGAGGGAATGAAGATCGCCGCGGCGGAGGCGCTGGCCGCGGTCGTCGGCGACGACCTCGCCGCCGACTACGTGATCCCCTCGCCGTTCGACGAGCGGGTCGCTCCCGCCGTCACCGCGGCGGTCGCGGCCGCGGCCCGCGCGGAGGGCGTCGCCCGCCGCTGACCCGGCACTGAACGGCCCCGCCCGCTTGGGCGGGGCCGTTTTTGTCGCTGGGGGTGGCGGCGTGCGAGCCGGGGGTTCGGAAGCGTCGGTCGGGGTTGGGGGGTGCGGGGCACGGGGTGCCGGTCGGGGGCGGGCCGGGGTGCGGTTCGTGGGGGGCCGCGGTCCTGCGTCGTACGGGTGCCGTTGCGCAAGAGGGCATGTGTCACAGGGGGGCCTGGTTCCGCCGGCCGCGCCGCGCACCTATCGTCGGCTGCATGTTCGCTGTCTACGCTGCCCGAATCGACCGCGACCAGCCGCTCACCGGCCTCGAGTTGGGGGAGCGTCCGGCTCCCGAGGCCCGTCCCGGCTGGAGCACGATCACCGTGCGCGCCGCCTCCCTCAACCACCACGACCTCTGGTCCCTGCGGGGCGTCGGCCTCCCGGAGGACCGGCTGCCGATGATCCTCGGCTGCGATGCCGCCGGTGTCGACGCGGACGGCAACGAAGTCGTCCTGCACTCCGTCATCGGCCAGAGCGGCCATGGCGTCGGCCCGCACGAGCCGCGCTCCATCCTCACCGAGCGCTATCAGGGCACCTTCGCCGAACAGGTCGCCGTACCGACCTGGAACGTGCTGCCCAAGCCCAAGGAGCTGTCCTTCGCCGAGGCCGCCTGTCTGCCGACGGCCTGGCTGACGGCGTACCGGATGCTGTTCACCAACGCCGGGGTACGGCCCGGGGACTCGGTCCTCGTGCAGGGCGCGGGCGGAGGTGTCGCCACGGCCGCGATCGTCCTCGGCAAGGCGGCCGGACTGCGGGTCTTCGCCACCAGCCGGGACGAGGCGAAGCGGAAGCGGGCCGTGGAGCTGGGCGCCGTGGAGGCAGTGGAGCCGGGGGCCCGGCTGCCGCAGCGGGTGGACGCCGTCATCGAGACCGTGGGCGCCGCGACCTGGTCCCACTCGGTGAAGTCGCTGCGGCCCGGTGGCACGCTGGTCATCTCCGGGGCGACCAGCGGGGACCGGCCCTCGCATGCCGAGCTGACGCGGATCTTCTTCCTGGAGCTGAAGGTCGTCGGGTCCACGATGGGCACGAAGGACGAGCTGGAGGACCTCCTCTCCTTCTGTGCCGCGACCGGTGTGCGGCCCGTGATCGACGAGGAGCTTCCGCTGGACCGGGCGCGCGAGGGCTTCGAACGGCTCGCGTCCGGGGAGCAGTTCGGCAAGATCGTGCTGACCAACTCCTAGCTTTCCGGGGGAGTTGGGAACCGAGGGCGGGTCCGGGGTGCCGGGCCCGCCTTTTTCGCGGACTGGTCGTCAACATAGGTTGACGGATGGAGAGCGTCAACCTATGTTGACGGCATGAGTGAGGCAACCCATCTCGCCCAGCGGGCCGGCGACCGTGATCCACGGGTCGGGCTGCGGGCCGTGGCCGCGCTGCGGCGGCTGCTGGAGCAGTTGGAGGCGGTACAGGTGCGCAGTGCGCGCGATCAGGGCTGGTCGTGGCAGGAGATCGCCGCGGAGCTGGGTGTCAGCAAGCAGGCCGTGCACAAGAAGTACGGGAGGCGTTGATGTTCGAGCGGTTGACCAAGGACGCGCGGGCGGTGATCGAGGGTGCGATCGAGCAGGCGCGAAGCGGCGGGGCGCGGACCGTCGATGCCGAGCACGTACTGCTCGCGCTGCTCGGCAGCGAGGGCGGCCGGGCCTCGTTCGCGCTGTCCGCCCTGGGGCTCGGGGAGTCGCGGGACGCGGTGCGGGAGGCGGTGGGGGAGGCGCGGCGCCGGGCGGGGCTGACCCGGGCCGAGGCGGACGCGCTCGCCGGGCTGGGGATCGATGTGGGGGAGATCGTGGCCCGGGTGGAGGAGGCGCACGGGGTCGGGGCGATGACCGGGGATGCGGGGAGTCCGGGGCGGTGGAGCGGAGGCCGGCCCAGGTTCGGCCGGGGGGCCAAGGACGTGCTGGAGCGGGCGTTGCGGGTGGCCCTCGGGCGGGGGGAGCGGTCTGTCGGGGGTGAGCATTTGCTGTTGGCGCTCACGGTTCTGCCCGGCGTGGCGGGGGAGGTGCTGGCCGACTTCGGGGTGACGTTCGAGGAGGTGACGAGGGTCTGCCCACCCGCCCACTCGGCCCGGTCGGCCGAGAAGTGACCCGTCCGGGGCCCCGGAGGACTTGCCTCCGGGGCGTTGCGGTCAGGACTTGTGGGGATGCAGGATCGCCGCGATGTGGGCCGCCGCCCTGGTGAGGTGGTGGCGGGTTTCCTGGAGCTGGACCGGCGTGATGCCGTTGTCCCGGGCCGCGTCGCGGATGTCGTCGCGGAAGCGGTCCAGCAGACGGTCCAGGTCGCGGGCCGGGTCGCCGGTGGGCGTCTCGTGGGCCCAGGTCGGTTCGTACTCGGCGGGGAAGTCCTCCGTGGCCGGGGTGTAGTGCGGCTCCGAGGGCGGAGCGGGGCGGGGCGTCTCCTCCGTGGTGCGGGGAAAGCCTCCGTCCTCGCCGGACTCCTCGCCCGTGCCCCCGGTCCAGTCCCCGGCGAAGTCCTTGCCCGGGTCCTTGCCCGTGTCCTTGGTCCAGTCCCTGGCGAATTCCTTGCCGAAGTCGCCGAATTCCTTCGCCAGTTCGGACAGGCCCTCGCGGAGGCCCGTGGGCCAGTCGCCGCGCGTGAAGCGGTCCTGGACGCGTTCCTGGACGCGCCGGGCGATGCGCTGCACCTCTTCCTGCGCCTGCGCCCGTGCCCGTGCCTGCGCCTCCCGGGCCTGGCGGCGGGCCCGCTCGGCCTCCTCGCGCGCCCGGCGGCTCTCGTCCTTCGCGCGCCGGGCCTGCTCCTTCCACTCCTGCTTGACCCGGCGCATCTCCTCCTTGGTGGCCCACCACGCGTCCTTGTCGCCCGGATCGCCGTACTCCCCGTAAGGGAAGTCGCCCCCGGACGTCCGCGCCCGGCGGGCCTCGGACGCGGCGGCACGCACCTCGCGGCGCAGGTCGCCGGCCGCGCCCCGCACATCGGCCCTTATCTCGGCGGCCAGTTCCGCGACCGACTCGCGGATCTCCAGCTCCAGGTCGGCCAGTTCACCGCTGCGGTCGGCCAGTTCGGCACGGCCCGCGTCCGTGATGGCGTACACCTTGCGGCCGCCCTCGGTGGTGTGCCGGACCAGACCCTCCGCCTCCAGCTTGGCCAGGCGCGGGTAGACCGTGCCCGCCGAGGGGGCGTAGAGGCCCTGGAAGCGCTCCTCCAGGAGCCTGATCACCTCGTAGCCGTGGCGCGGGGCCTCGTCGAGCAGTTTGAGCAGATACAGGCGGAGGCGGCCGTGGGCGAAGACGGGAGGCATGTCAGAGCACCTTCTTGTCGGTCGTGCCGTCGGCCGGTGCGCCGGTGGCGGCGGCGTCCTGGCCGGAAACGGCATTCTCCCCCGGCGCGACCGGGGAGTGACCGGCCGGGTGGGGTGCCGTGCGCGCGGAGGAGGCCTTCGGTGAGGTGCCGGTGCCGGTGCCGGTTTCCGGTGCGCCGGGGTGCTCCTCCTCCCGGGGCGGCCGGCGCAGCAGGGCTATCGAGCCCGAGACCGTGGTGGCCCGCAGTCTGCCCGTGCCCGCGCCCAGCCGGCCGGTGATCTTGTGCGTGCCCCACTGGCCGTGCACCCGCAGCCCCTCGAAGGCGTTGGACACCACGCCGCTCGTGGTGTTCGCCTCCACCTCGGCGTCCGCCGGGTGCGGCAGGCGGATGGCGATCTCGCCGGAGACGCTGGTCAGGCCGACGTCCGTGGGGCCGCCCGGATCCAGGTCGACGATCAACGAGCCGCTGACGGTCTCGGCGCGCACGGACGGGCCGGAGCCCGCGACGACGGTGAGATCTCCGGAGACCGAGTGGAACGTCAGCTCCCCGGTGACCGCCTGGGCCTCCAGGTCCCCGGAGACGGTCTCCGCGCGGACCGGGCCCGAGACGCCGACCAGGGTGGTGTCGCCGTTCACCCCCCTGAGCACCACGGGACCGCGGACGCCCGAGACGACCGCGCCGGCGCCCACCACGCCCACCTCCGCGCGCGTGCCGGCCGGGACCGCGAGCGAGACCACCGTGCTGCGGTGCCGGCCCTTGCGGCCGAGCCACTTGAGGAAGCCCTTCCAGGGCAGGTCCTCGTAGGTCACGGTCAGCGTGCAGCCGTTGCGGGTGACCACCAGGGGCGGCCCCGTCAGCTCCGAGACCTCCAGCCGCGCCGTGTCCTCCTCCGTGCCGACGACGTTCACCGTGCCGTTGACGACGCGGACCCGGAGATCGCGCACCGGGCCGTCGAAGGTCAGCTTCTGAGGTGCGGTGACGGACCACTCGGACATGGGACCTCCTCGGCCGGAGCGCGGTCGGACACGCCATATCGCGTCCTCTCTCAAACACGATATATCGCGGTGAGGTGAAGTCAAGACACTCTTTCGAGGGAGGCATGCCGGCATGGGGGGACAGGCCGCCCGGGGACGGGGCGCGTCGGCGGCGGCATACGCTGGTGGGGAGAGTTGCCGGCTGGATGTTCAAGCAGGAGACGTAGCCCCTATGTACTTCACCGACCGCGGTATCGAGGAGCTGGAGAAGCGGCGTGGCGAGGAAGAGGTCACCTTCGAGTGGCTCGCCGAGCAGTTGCGCACGTTCGTGGACCTGAACCCGGACTTCGAGGTGCCCGTGGAGCGGCTGGCCACCTGGCTCGCCCGGCTCGACGACGAGGACGACGAGTAGAGCGGACAGAAGCGGGGCACAGGGCCGGGCACGACGCCGGCGCAACCCCTCCTGACCAGCCGGAACAGGCGGAACAGGCGAAAGGGCCCGGTGCCGAGCGAGAACTCGGTACCGGGCCCTTTTCGCGGGAGGCTTACGCCTCGGGCATCTGAGGCCTACGCCTCGAACACCTCACGCACCAGCTGCTCCTGCTCGGCCTGGTGCCGCTTCGCGGAACCCACCGCCGGGGACGAGGAGTGCGGACGCGAGATGCGCCGCAGCCGCTCGCCGGCCGGGATGTCCGCGCCGACCGCCAGGTCCAGGTGGTCGATCAGGTTGAGCGCGATGAACGGCCAGGCACCCTGGTTCGCCGGCTCCTCCTGCGCCCAGAGGTACTTCTCGGCGTTCGGGTACTTGTTGACCTCCGCCTGGAGCTCGTCACCCGGCAGCGGGTACAGGCGCTCGATGCGGATGATCGCCGTGTCCGTGACGCCCCGCTTCTGCCGCTCGGCCTCCAGGTCGTAGTAGACCTTGCCGGCGCAGAAGACGACCTTGCGGACCGCGGCCGGGTCGACCGTGCTGTCGCCGATGACCGGGCGGAACTGGCCGTTCGTGAACTCCTCCGCCTTGGACGCGGCGGCCTTCAGGCGCAGCATCGACTTCGGCGTGAAGACGACCAGCGGCTTGTGGTGCGGGTTGTGCACCTGCCACCGCAGGAGGTGGAAGTAGTTCGACGGCAGCGTGGGCATGGCCACGGTCATGTTGTTCTGCGCGCACAGCTGGAGGAACCGCTCGGGGCGCGCGGAGGAGTGGTCCGGCCCCTGGCCCTCGTAGCCGTGCGGGAGCAGCAGGACGACGCCGGAGGTCTGGCTCCACTTCTGCTCCGCCGACGAGATGAACTCGTCGACGACCGTCTGGGCGCCGTTGACGAAGTCGCCGAACTGGGCCTCCCACATCACCAGCGCGTCCGGGCGGGCCAGCGAGTAGCCGTACTCGAAGCCCATCGCCGCGTACTCGGACAGCAGCGAGTTGTAGACGTTCAGCCGCGCCTGGTCCTCGGCGAGGTACTGCAGCGGGGTGTACTCCTCGCCGGTCTCCCGGTCGATCAGCACCGCGTGGCGCTGGCCGAAGGTGCCGCGCTGGGAGTCCTGGCCGGCCAGCCGGACCGGGGTGCCCTCCAGCAGCAGGGAGCCGATGGCGAGGGTCTCGCCCATGCCCCAGTCGATCGTGCCGTCCTCGACCATGGCCGCCCGGCGCTGGAGCTGCGGGAGCAGCCGCGGGTGGACGGTGATGGTGTCCGGGATGTTGACCTGGGACTCGGCGATCCGCTTGACGACCTCGGTGGAGACCGCGGTCGGGACCGCGACCGGGAAGCCGTCCAGGGGCGCCTGGACGTCCCCGGTGGCCGGCTGCGAGGTGGCCTCGCGGACCTCGGTGAAGACCTTCTCCAGCTGGCCCTGGTAGTCCTGCAGGGCCTGCTCGGCCTCCTCCAGGGTGATGTCGCCGCGACCGATCAGGGACTCGGTGTACAGCTTGCGCACCGAGCGCTTCTTGTCGATCAGGTCGTACATCAGCGGCTGGGTGAAGGCCGGGTTGTCCGACTCGTTGTGACCGCGGCGGCGGTAGCAGATGAGGTCGATCACCACGTCCTTGTTGAACGCCTGGCGGAACTCGAAGGCGAGCCGCGCCACGCGCACGACGGCCTCGGGGTCGTCGCCGTTGACGTGGAAGATCGGGGCCTCGATCATGCGGGCCACGTCCGTCGCGTACATGGAGGAACGCGAGGACTCGGGGGCCGCGGTGAAGCCGACCTGGTTGTTGATGACGATGTGGACCGTGCCGCCGGTGCGGTAGCCGCGCAGCTGCGACATGTTCAGGGTCTCGGCCACCACGCCCTGGCCCGCGAAGGCCGCGTCGCCGTGGATCGCCACCGGCAGCACCGTGAAGTCCGTGCCGCCCTTGTTGATGATGTCCTGCTTGGCGCGGGCGACGCCCTCCAGGACCGGGTCGACCGCCTCCAGGTGGGAGGGGTTGGCGACCAGCGAGACCTTGATCTGCTCGCCGTCCAGGCCGGTGAAGGTGCCCTCGGCGCCCAGGTGGTACTTCACGTCGCCGGAGCCGTGCATCGACTTCGGGTCGAGGTTGCCCTCGAACTCGCGGAAGATCTGCGCGTACGACTTGCCGACGATGTTGGCCAGCACGTTCAGGCGGCCGCGGTGGGCCATGCCGATGACGACCTCGTCCAGGCGGGACTCGGCCGCGGAGTCGATCACCGCGTCCAGCAGCGGGATGACGGACTCGCCGCCCTCCAGGGAGAAGCGCTTCTGGCCGACGTACTTCGTCTGCAGGAAGGTTTCGAACGCCTCGGCGGCGTTCAGCCGGCGCAGGATGCGCAGCTGCTCCTCGCGCTCCATCTTGGAGTGCGGGCGCTCCACCCGGTCCTGGATCCACTTGCGCTGCTTGGGGTCCTGGATGTGCATGAACTCGATGCCGGTGGTGCGGCAGTACGAGTCGCGCAGCACGCCGAGGATGTCGCGCAGCTTCATCATCGACTTGCCGGCGAAGCCGCCGACGGCGAACTCGCGCTCCAGGTCCCACAGGGTGAGGCCGTGCTCGACGATGTCCAGGTCGGGGTGCTTGCGCTGCTTGTACTCCAGCGGGTCGGTGTCGGCCATGACGTGGCCGCGGACCCGGTAGGAGTGGATCAGCTCGAAGACGCGGGCGGCCTTGGTGACGTCGTCGTCGTGGCTGGCGTCGATGTCCTTGAGCCAGCGGACCGGCTCGTAGGGGATGCGCAGCGCCTCGAAGATGTCGTCGTAGAAGCCGTTCTCGCCGAGCAGCAGGTTGGCGACCTGGCGCAGGAACTCGCCGGAGGCGGCGCCCTGGATGACCCGGTGGTCGTAGGTCGACGTGAGCGTCATGACCTTGGAGACGCCGAGCTTGTTCAGGGTGTCCTGGCTGGTGCCCTGGAACTCCGCCGGGTAGTCCATGGAGCCGACGCCCATGATCACGGACTGGCCGGGCATCAGGCGCGGCACGGAGTGGACGGTGCCGAGGCCGCCGGGGTTGGTCAGGGAGACCGTGACGCCGGAGAAGTCGTCCATCGTCAGCTTGCCGTCGCGGGCGCGGCGGACGATGTCCTCGTAGGCCTGCCAGAACTCGAAGAAGTTCAGCGTCTCGGCCTTCTTGATGGCGGCCACGACGAGCTGGCGGTCACCGTTGGGCTTGACCAGGTCGATGGCCAGGCCGAGGTTGACGTGGGCCGGCTTGATCAGGGTCGGCTTGCCGTCCTTGACGCCGTACGCCCAGTTCATCGACGGCATGGCCTTGATGGCCTGCACCATCGCGTACCCGATGATGTGCGTGAAGGAGATCTTCCCGCCGCGGGCGCGCTTGAGGTGGTTGTTGATGACGATCCGGTTGTCGAACAGCAGCTTCACCGGGACGGCGCGGACCGAGGTGGCGGTCGGCATCTCCAGCGAGGCGTCCATGTTCTTCGCCACGGCGGCGGACGGGCCGCGCAGCGTGACCAGCTCGGGGCCCTCGGGGGCCTCCTTCGCCGAAGACCGCGCGGCGTCAGCCGCTCCAGTGGAGCCGGTGCTTGCACCGGGCTTCGGCTGAGCGGGCGCCTGTGCGGGTTGCGCCGGCTTGGCCGGGGCGGCCTTCGCCGCGGGCGCGGCGGGAGCCGCCGGGGCCGGGGCCTGAGCGGGGGCCGCGGCGGGCTTCGGGGCCGGGGCGGCGGCCTGGGGGGCCGGGGCCGCGGGTGCCTGCGGGGCCGGGGTGGTCTGCGCGGCCCCCGTGGCCGCGGCACCCGCCGGGGCCGGGGTGGCCGGAGCCCCCGGCTTGTAATCGGCGAAGAAGTCCCACCAGGCGCGGTCTACGGAGTTCGGGTCCTGGAGGTACTGCTGATAGATCTCGTCGACGAGCCATTCGTTCGCACCGAACGCTGCTGCGGGGTTCTTCCCGGCTTGGTCGTCGGTGGAGAGACTCGATGAGTTACTGGGGGACTGTGGCGACACGGCGGCAACCGCCCTCTTCCGCTTCACAAGGTGATGGACAGCGGGAATAAAGGCTACGCCTCCCTGGCCGGGAAGGTCAGGTCGAGCAAGGTCATCGTCGCGTAAGTCACATCAGAAATCTTGTTTCGGGGCTTGATATGGCGGGAAACAAGCGTGGTTCCGCAGGTGAAAGGATGCACCGGCGCAGCCCGTCGCCGCCGTCGTCAGGCGGGTGCCCGGGTCTGCGCCGATCACACGTGTCCTGCCGCGCGAAACCGCCGGGGACCGTCGTGGATCTTGTGCTTCCGGTTCGGACCCTACGTCAACTCGCCAGGGAAGTCAGTCCCGGAAGAGTGACGATGATCCGGCAGCCACGCTCGGATTCGGCCACCCCGATCCGGCCGCCGTGCAGATCCACCGCCCACCGGGCGATCGCCAGCCCGAGCCCGGTGCCGCCGTCGCTGCCCGGGCCGTGCGGCCGGGTGACCGCACCCCGGTTGAACCGCTCGAACACCCGGTGCCACTCGGACCGGGGGATGCCGGGTCCCTCGTCCAGGACCTCCAGCACCAGCGACTCCGGCTGCGGGCCGCGCCGCGCCTTCACGGTCACCCGGCCGTGCGGCGGGCTGTGCTTGACCGCGTTGTCGATCAGGTTGGCGACGACCTGGTGGATGCGCTCGGGGTCCGCGTGCGCGGTCAGCTCCGGCGGCGAGACGTCCAGGTGCAGATGGACGTCCTTGCGGGTGTGGCTGCCCGAGCCGGAGGCCATGTCCGCGCGCACGGAGGCCACCATGTTGGCCTCCTTCAGCACGCCCGAGAGGTACGGCCACACCTCGAACCGGCGTGCCTTCAGCGGCACCACGCCGTTGTCCAGCCGGGACAGGTCCAGCAGGGTCTCCACCAGCCGGCCCAGCCGCTCGGTCTGCTTCAGGGCCGTCCGCATGGTCTCCGGATCGGCCTCGGTGACCCCGTCGACGATGTTCTCCAGCACCGCGCGCAGCCCGGCGATCGGGGTGCGCAGCTCGTGCGAGACGTTCGCCACCAGCTCCTTGCGCTGGTTGTCCTGGGCCTCCAGCTCGTCGGCCATGACGTTGATCGTCTGGGCCAGGTCGCCGAGTTCGTCGCGGCGGCTCTCCCGTACCCGGCGCGTGTAGTCGCCCTGCGATATGGAGCGGGCCACCGTGTTCATCTCGTCCAGCGGCATGGTCAGCGAGTGCGCCACGAACTGGGTGATGAGCAGGGTGGCGATCATCGAGAAGACCGTGATGAAGCGCAGCTCCGTCTTGGTGTGCACCGCGACGAGCGACAGGCCGGTGGTGATGAGCACCGCGATGACGACCAGCGCGCCCAGCTTGGTCTTGATCGAGAACGGGCGTACGCCGCCCCAGGGTTCCTCGCCGAGGGTCCCGGGGCTCCTCCGTGCGGCCTGGCGCCCGCTGCCGCTCACGGGGTCGGTGTCTCCAGCGCGTAGCCCACGCCGTGCACGGTCCGGATCCGCTCCGCGCCGATCTTGCGGCGCAGCGCCTTGATGTGGCTGTCGACCGTGCGGGTGCCGGAGGCGTCCGCCCAGTCCCACACCTCGGCCAGCAGCTGCTCCCGGGAGAGCACCGCGCGCGGGGTGTTCGCCAGGCACACCAGCAGGTCGAACTCGGTCGGGGTCAGGTGGACGTCCTCGGACTTCACCCGCACCCGGCGCTGGGCGTGGTCGATCTCCAGCTCGCCGAGGCGCAGGATGCCGGTGCGGGGCGTGGCGGCGGCCAGCGCGGCCCGCTCCACCCGGCGCAGCAGTACGTGCACCCGGGCCGCCAGCTCGCGCATGGAGAACGGCTTGGTCATGTAGTCGTCGGCGCCCACGCCGAGTCCGACCAGCATGTCCGTCTCGTCGTCCCGCGCGGTCAGCATCAGCACCGGCACCGGGCGCTGGGCCTGCACCCGCCGGCACACCTCCAGCCCGTCGAAGCCGGGCAGCATGATGTCGAGGATCAGCAGGTCGGGCTGCCAGGCCTCGGCCGTGTCGACGGCGGCCGGGCCGTCGGCCGCCGTTTGCACCAGGAATCCCTCGGCACGCAGCCGGGCCGCGATGGCGTCGACGATCGTGGGGTCGTCCTCGACGACCAGCACCCGGCGCTGCGCGCCCGGGGTGGTCGTCGCCGCGCCGCTCTGGGAGGTGTGTGTCTGCTCCATCGCCCGCCCCTGTTGTGTTGCTTTCCGGAATCCGTGGGGTGATCCCATGTCTGCGTCCGACGCCTGAATGATCGCTTGAATGATCCGCGTCAGGGCAGCACATTACGGGGACTCACCGCGCTGTCGCTATCCAGGTCGGACGGCGAGGTGGACGGCGTCGGGAACGCCCCGGGCAACGGGCACCTCTTCGGTACGCACCTGCTGGAACCCGGCATTCCGCAAGGTTCCTTCAAATTCCGGAGAGGGTTCGGCGGACCACACCGCGAGTACTCCGCCGGGCCTCAACACCCTTGCGCAGGCCGCCAGTCCGGCCGGTGAATAGAGGCTGTCGTTGTCCTCGGTGACGGTCCAGCCGGGCCCGTTGTCGATGTCGAGGCAGAGCGCGTCGAACGTGTCGGATGTCTCATTGACGTACGCGACGAGATCGGCTCGGACGATCGTGGTGCGGGGGTCGGCGAGGGCGCCGGCGGAGATCTCGGCGAGCGGGCCGTCCCGGTGCCAGTCGATGACGGCGGGCTCGCGCTCCACCACGGTGATCCGGCCCCACCCCGGATCGGCGGCGGCGTGGGCGAGCGAGAAGCCCACGCCCAGCCCGCCGATCAGCACCGCGGGGGCCGCGCGCCCGTCCAGCGCGGCACGGGCGGCGTCGACCAGCAGCCGCTCCGAGCGGCCGTCGGAGGTGTCCATCAGGAAGCAGCCGTTGGCGATGATCTGCAGGAGCGCACCGTGCCTGCGCAGCACCACCTCGCCGTACGGGCCTTCGCGTCGATCCAGGACCACGGGAGTGTCGTACACGGCAGTCATGTCCCCCATCCTGCTCGAACGGGGCCGGGCGGTCACGGGAATGGGGCAGGACGCCCACGGACGAGTGGCTCCGCCGGCCGGAGCGGCTGATCGCTCAGAGCGAACAAATCCCCGGGAACAATCGGCTCCGCCGGAACATTGAGTCGGCATAGCTCAAGTTGACTGCCTAAGGGGAGATCATGGCTGCTGAGTCACCGGCGTTCACGCTGACCCTGCCCGTGCTGCCGCTCGACGACGAGGTGGTACTGCCCGGCATGGTGGTTCCGCTGGACCTGAGCGACGCCGAGGTGCGGGCCGCGGTGGAGGCCGCGCAGGCCGCCGCCCGTTCCGAACCCGGCAAGCCCAAGGTGCTGCTGGTGCCGCGCGTCGACGGCACGTACGCCAGGACCG
The DNA here is from genome assembly GCF_000720835.1 of Streptomyces achromogenes subsp. achromogenes. Classification (GTDB taxonomy): domain Bacteria; phylum Actinomycetota; class Actinomycetes; order Streptomycetales; family Streptomycetaceae; genus Streptomyces; species Streptomyces achromogenes. The sequence continues at coordinate 76,669 of NZ_JODT01000015.1, forward strand.
GCGTCCTCGGCACGGTGGAGCAGGTGGGCCGGCTGGCCGACGGTGACCCCGGGGCCCTGATCCGCGGCCGGAGCCGGGTCCGCATCGGCGCCGGCACCACCGGACCGGGCGCCGCGCTCTGGGTCGAGGGCGCCGCCGTGGAGGAGAGCGTGCCGGACCCGCTGCCGGGTCAGGTCGCCGAACTGGTCAAGGAGTACAAGGCGCTCGCCACCAGCTGGCTGCGCAAGCGCGGCGCCTGGCAGGTCGTGGACCGCGTCCAGGCCATCGACGACGTCTCCGCGCTGGCCGACAACTCCGGCTACTCGCCCTTCCTGTCCACCGAGCAGAAGGTCGAACTGCTGGAGACCGCCGACCCGGTGGCCCGCCTCCGCCTCGCCACCCAGCAGCTGCGCGACCACCTCGCCGAGCAGGAGGTGGCCGAGACCATCGCCAAGGACGTCCAGGAGGGCGTCGACAAGCAGCAGCGCGAGTTCCTGCTGCGCCGTCAGCTGGAGGCCGTGCGCAAGGAGCTGCGCGAGCTGAACGGCGAGCAGGAGGGGGAGGAGTCCGACGACTACCGCGCCCGCGTGGAGGCCGCCGACCTGCCGGAGAAGGTCCGCGAGGCCGCCCTGAAGGAGGTCGACAAGCTGGAGCGCGCCTCCGACCAGTCGCCCGAGGGCTCCTGGATCCGCACCTGGCTGGACACCGTCCTGGAGATGCCGTGGAACGAGCGGACCGATGACAGCGCTTCCGCGTACGACATCAAGGGCGCCCGGGCCGTGCTCGACGCCGAGCACGCGGGCCTGGAGGACGTCAAGGAACGCATCACCGAGTACCTGGCCGTGCGCAAGCGGCGCGCCGACCGGGGCCTGGGCGTCGTCGGCGGGCGGCGCGGCGGCGCGGTGCTGGCCCTGGTGGGCCCGCCCGGCGTCGGCAAGACCAGCCTCGGCGAGTCCGTCGCGCACGCCATGGGCCGCAAGTTCGTCCGGGTCGCCCTCGGCGGCGTCCGCGACGAGGCCGAGATCCGCGGCCACCGCCGTACGTACGTCGGCGCGCTGCCCGGCCGGATCGTGCGCGCGGTCAAGGAGGCCGGGTCGATGAACCCGGTGATCCTGCTGGACGAGATCGACAAGGTGGGCTCCGACTTCCGGGGCGACCCGGCCGCCGCCCTGCTCGAAGTCCTCGACCCGGCGCAGAACCACACCTTCCGCGACCACTACCTGGAGGTCGAGCTGGACCTCTCCGACGTGGTCTTCCTCGCCACCGCCAATGTCCTGGAGGCCATCCCGGAGGCCCTCGCCGACCGCATGGAGATCGTCCGCCTGGACGGCTACACCGAGGACGAGAAGGTCGTCATCGCCCGCGACCACCTGCTCCCGCGCCAGCTGGAGCGGGCCGGCCTGGACCGGGACGAGGTCACCCTGGAGGAGAGCGCCCTGCGCAAGCTGGCCGGCGAGTACACGCGCGAGGCGGGCGTGCGCACCCTGGAGCGCTCGATCGCACGGCTGCTCCGCAAGGTGGCCGCCCAGCACGAACTGGGCGAGCGGGAGCTGCCGTTCACCGTCACCGACGGCGATCTGCGGGACCTGATCGGCCGGCCGCACCACGTGCCCGAGTCCGCCCAGGACCCGGCCGAGCGCCGTACGGCGGTGCCCGGGGTGGCGACCGGTCTCGCGGTCACCGGCGCCGGCGGCGACGTGCTCTACGTGGAGGCGTCCCTGGCCGACCCGGAGACGGGCGCGGCGGGCCTGACCCTCACCGGCCAGCTGGGTGACGTGATGAAGGAGTCGGCGCAGATCGCGCTGAGCTTCCTGCGCAGCCACGGCGCCGAGCTGGAGCTGCCGGTGGCCGACCTGAAGGACCGGGGCGTGCACATCCACTTCCCGGCGGGCGCGGTGCCCAAGGACGGCCCCAGCGCGGGCATCACGATGACCACGGCCCTCGCCTCGCTGCTGTCCGGCCGGCTGGTCCGCACGGACGTGGCGATGACCGGCGAGGTCTCGCTGACCGGCCGGGTCCTGCCCATCGGCGGCGTGAAGCAGAAGCTGCTCGCCGCCCACCGCGCCGGGGTGACCACCGTGATCATCCCCAAGCGCAACGAGCCCGACCTGGACGACGTGCCGGCCGAGGTGCTGGACAAGCTCGACGTCCACACCGTCACCGATGTCCGCCAGGTCCTGGAACTGGCGCTCGCGCCGGCCGCGACCGGCGCGGAGCCGGCGGTTCCCGTGGCGGCGTGACGGACGCCATGGGAAAGGCGAGGCCCGGGTCCCGTGAGGGAGGCCCGGGCCTTCGCCGTGCCCCGGGGCCGGCGCTTTCCCTCAGAGCGCGGCCGGGGTCTGCTCCGCCCACACCGTCTTGCCGGTCCGTTCGTGCCGGGTGCCCCAGCGCTCGGCGAGCTGCGCGACCAGCAGCAGGCCCCGGCCGCCCTCGTCGTAAATCCGGGCCCGGCGCATGTGCGGGGTGCTGCCGCTGGCGTCGTACACCTCGCAGATCAGGCGGGAGCCCGGGCGCAGCAGCCGGAGCCGGACGGGCGGGCGGCCGTAGCGGATGGCGTTGGTGACCAGTTCGCTGACGATCAGCTCGGTGGTGAACGCGGCCTCCTCCAGCTCCCAGGCGGACAGCTGCTCCTCCACGTACCGGCGGGCCCGGGAGACGACGGTCGGCTCGTGGTCCAGCTCCCAGCAGGCCACCCGGTCCCCGCGCAGGGCCCGGGTGCGGGCCAGCAGCAGGGAGAGCCGGCTGTCCGGGCGGGGGCCGGCCAGCTCGGTGAGGACCCGGTCGCACACCGAGTCCAGCGACGGCGCCGGGCCGTCCGGCGCGCCGGACACCTCGTCCAGGGCCCGGCCGATGACCTGGTCGGGGGGCTCGGCCGGGCCGTTCGCGCACAGCGCCACGAGGCTGCCCTCGGGCAGTTCCGTCTCGACCGTCTCGAAGGGCGGCCCACCCAGTCCGAGCGGCGGTCCGGCGGGCACGTCGAGGAGACGGACGGCGCCGTCCGGGGTCACCACGGCCGGCGGCGGATGCCCGGCCCGGGCCGCCACGCACCGGCGCGAGACGGGGTCGTAGACGGCGTACAGGCAGGTGGTGCCGATGCCGCCGGCGGTCTCGCTGGCCGGGTCCGCGCTGCTCTCGTCGGCGGCCAGCCGCAGCACCAGGTCGTCCAGGTGGGCGAGCAGCTCGTCGGCGGGCAGGTCGACGTCGGCCAGGGTGCGCACCGCCGTGCGCAGCCGGCCCACGGTCGCCGAGGCGCGGATGCCGCGGCCCGCCACGTCGCCCGCGACGAGCGCCACCCGCGCCCCCGACAGCGGGATGACGTCGAACCAGTCGCCGCCCGGCGCGGACCCGCCCGCGGCCGGCAGACAGCGGGTGGTGATCTCCAGGGCGGCCTGCTCGGGCAGCGGGTGCGGGAGCAGGCCGTGCCGCAGCGGCGCGGTGCCGGGGGCCGGGGCCTCGGCGCGGGCCTGTTCGATGCAGGCGGCGGCCTTGGCGGTGAGCTCCTCGGCGAGCCGCACGTCCTCCGGCCCGAACCGCTCCCGCTGCCGGGTCCGGCCGAACAGGGCCACGCCGAGCGTGCCGCCCCCGGCGACCAGCGGCACCGCCAGCAGGGACCGGGTGCCGGACGCGCGCAGCCATCCGGCGCACGGGTCCAGCGCCGCCCACTCGGCGATGCCCGGTTCCGCCGTGTCGTACAGCAGCGGGCGGGCCGTCGCCAGGCAGCGGGCGGGCGGCGAGCCGGCCGGGCAGACCACCGCCTCGCCCACGCAGGTGCCGCGGCCGGCCCCCTCGCCGTCCGGGACCGCGCGCAGGGCGGCCCGGCGCAGCACGACCTGCCCCGGCTGCGGGCCGCCGGCCCCGTCGCCGGAGCGCGGACGGTCCAGCAGGTCGACCGCCATCACGTCGGCCAGCCGGGGGACCGTGACCTTGCCGAGTTCCTGGGCGGCGAGGATCTGGTCCGCCGCCGTCGTGGCGTGCGGCCCGGTCCCGTCCGCCGGGCGCGGCCCGCCGGCGTCCGGGGCCGGCCGTGACACGGACAGGCAGACGGCCCGTACCCGGCCGTCGGCATCCTTCAGCGGGGTGAGGACGGCGGTCCGGCCGAAGTCCGGGCCGAGCCGGCCGTGCGCCTCCTGCGGCCGGCCGGACTCCAGCGCCGCCCGCATGGACCGCTCGGCCTCCTCGCTCGCGGCGCCGGGCACGATGTGGATCAGGCGCAGCCCGCGCATGGCGGCCTCGGGCAGGGCGAGGGCGTGCTCCAGCCGGCGGTTGGCCCGCAGCAGGCGCAGGTCCGGGTCGAAGACGGCCAGCGGAAAGGGCGACTGGAGGAAGGTCCACTCCTCCAGGGGGTCGCCCCGGGGCGGCTGCGGCCGGGCCGTCACCGCGCTCACCACGAGCCAGTCGGTGCGCCCGGCGGGGGAGGTGCGGCGGTGGGCGAGGACGTCCAGCTCCAGGCGCCGGCCGTCCTGGTGGCGCAGCGGGAGGGTGCCGTGCCAGCGGCCGCGGCCGGCCAGGGTCCGGCGGGCGCCGGCGGGATCGGTGGCGAGCAGGGCGGCGGCGGGCCGGCCGACCACCGCCGGGGAGTCGTAGCCGAGCAGCCGCCGCGCGCCGTCGCTCCAGCCGGTCAGGATGCCCCGCTCATCGATGGTGGCCGTGGCCGTGTACGTCGCTGGTCGCTCCATCGCCGCTCATCTCGCCCTTGCTCGGCAGGCTCTCCTGACCAGCATGATCCCGGGCGGCGCGGAGCACCAACGCAGGCGCGGACCGGGGAGCGACGCCGGGCGGAACGCGGGGCGCGGGCCGGGGGGAACGGCCCGCGCCCGGGGCACGCGCGCCGGAGCGGTCCGGCGCTCGCGGCCGGCCGTCGCCTCAGCCGTTGGCCAGGGCCTGTACCCGGTCCAGGGCGCCGTTGAACTTGTCGTGGTCCCCGACCGTCGGACCGGAGGAGGTGTACTGCCACATCGTGTAGAACGACCACCCGGCCGGCAGCGTCCCCGGGTCCGAGGCGTAGCGGGCGATCCACAGCGGGTCGTTCACCGCGAAGCCGCCGTAGTCGCCGGTGCACTGGGTCCACCAGCTGGTGGCGGTGTAGATCACGGCGTACCGCCCGGTGCGCGCCTTGTAGGTGTTGATGAAGTCGGCGATCCAGCTCACCATCTGGCTCGCGGTCTTGCCGTAGCAGGCGGCGCCGTACGGGTTCCACTCGATGTCGAGGACGCCGGGCAGGGTCTTGCCGTCCCGCGACCAGCCGCCGCCGTGGTCGACGAAGTAGTTGGCCTGGGTGGCACCGCTGGTGGTGTCCGGGGTGGCGAAGTGGTAGGCGCCGCGGATCATGCCCACGTTGTAGGAGCCGTTGTACTGCTGGGCGAAGTACGGGTTGGTGTAGTACGTGCCTTCCGTCGCCTTCGTGTACGCCCAGCGCACACCGCTGTTCCACAGCGTGGACCAGGCGACATTGCCCTGGTACGCCGAGACGTCCACGCCCTCGGTCTGGGTGACGTCGCCGGTGCTGGGGGTGCCGCTGCGCCCGTCGTGGGCGAGGACGCCCATGCCCATGTGGGCGGAGCCGCGGGCGGGGGCGTCCGCGGCCCGGGCGGAGGTGAGGGGGAGGGTGAGGGAGAGCGCCGCGAGCAGGGCCGTGACCAGGACGGCGAGGGGGCGCGGGCGCAGCGGGCGGGTACGACGGCTGGGACCGGGTCTGAGCACGGTCATGGCGTGCCTCCGGATGGGGAGTGGGGGAGCGATGTGGGGAGCGTGGGGGGTGACCGCCGGGCCCACTGGGCGTGGGCATGCCATTAAGGGCGTGGTAAAGAAGCTACGCACGTAGATGACGGCGTGGAAGGGGGTCCGGACGACGCCGTTGGTCTACGCCTGCGAAATACTGACCGAGCTGCGGCAATGACGACGTGTGACAGAAACTTTCAGGACAGCGAAACCGATCAGGGGTGCTGACGTGCACGAGGACAGAAACAGCGGTGGGCCAGGCGCCGCCTGCCAGGTGACGCCCAGTGGTGCAGACCAGGAATTCCTGTCGCTGGAACGCGAGTTGACCGTGCTGCTGCGGCGCGCCCGGGCCAACCAGGCCGAAATGGCCCGGGAGGTCCACCCCGACCTGGAGTCCTCCGCCTACGGCCTGCTCATCCGGCTCGATGAGCAGGGTGGCCAGCGGGCCACCGAACTCGCCGGCTACATCGGGGTCGGCAAGGCCACCATGTCCCGGCAACTGCGCGCCCTGGAGGAACTGGGCCTGATCGCCCGCGAACCCGACCCGGCCGACGGCCGCGCCTGGCTGGTCACCCTCACCGAGGAGGGCAGCCGCCGCGTCGGCACCGTCCGCGAGGCCCGCCGCGCCCGCTACGTCCGCGAGCTGTCCCACTGGGACCGCCGCGAGGTCGCGGAACTGGCCCGGCTGCTGCACGAGCTGAACGACGTCATGGCGAAATAGCGGCTCACAGCCGCGCGTACACCACCGTCGCGTCGTCGTGCGTCTTGCCCCGCCCCAGGAAGGCCCGCCGCTCCCGGTCCGCCGCCTCCAGCTCCCGCACCCGCTCGACCAGCGACCGGGCGCCCTCCTTGGCGACCACGTCGAACAGGGCCGTCCAGTCCCCCTCGCCGAACATCTCCGTCCACCGGGTCGCGCCGTCCGTCAGCGCGGCCAGCTCCCGCACCTCGCGCCGGGGCAGCACACCGGTGACCGCGCGGGCCGCCACGGCGGGGTCGGCGGCGGCCGTGAAGAACCCGCCCTCCTTGTTGCGCAGGTGGGCGTCGATCAGGGCGTCCGAGGCCAGCGCGGACCGGGGGAGCCGGGCGAGCCGGTCGTCCAGCACCGGGGCCACCACCCCGTCGGGCCCCCGCAGCAGCAGCGCCGCGTCCGACAGCACCAGGTACTCGACCTCGGCGGCGGACCAGCGGGCCAGGGCGACGGTTGCCTGAGGCGTTCGCGGGTGAGAAAGGTCACAGGTGTCCGCGTGTGCCTCCGCGGTGCGCCGGATCGCCCGCTCGAGAATCTCCGGCAGCGTCAGATCTCGGCCGGAAACGGTCAGTTCGGTCAGCGCGCCGCCCAGCCGCGCGGTGTACCAGGGCACGGAGTGCAGACAGCCCGTCCCGCCGTCCGGCGGTGTCACCCCGTCCAGGACGATCACGCAACCTCCCTGTCCGCAGGCGGGTAGTCCGACACCGGCGAAGTCCTCGTTGGGGCGGGTCGCGTCACCGGGTTCCGAAACGAGATCAGTACGCACGCGGTCAGTCTGCACGAGCCCTTCACATGGCGCGCCATGGGTCGGCGAGCGCCCGGCAATTCCCGCGACCTCGCAGGTCAGGCGCCTGGTTTGGGCAGGAATGAGGCGCTCCGGGAAGACGTGGTGGCGAATATTGCCAAAGCCTGCCGCGCGCGTCCAACCGGCCCGCCGCGTCCGGGCCGGGCACACGCCGGAGGAACTTGCCCGCCAACTCCCCTCCGATGTTCACTCCTTCGGGTGGCGGGTCAGGTGATGCGCGACCACTGCCCACCGGCGCTGGGAGGGTCGGGAACCGTACGAACCGGGTGTACGCACCACTTGGCCCCGAAGTGACGGGGTACCACCCGGGCCCCTGGGTAGACGAGTTCGAGAATGCGAGCACCGGTGCAGAAAAAGCGGCCTCGGCGCACAGGCAGTCAGCCGGCCCCCGCGGGGACCGTCCCGCAGACCCCCGTGGGCACCGGCCGTCCCACCCATGTGCGCACCCGGCTGATCGTCGCCGTCGCGGTGGTGGCCGCCGCCGTGGCCGGGGCCGGCGTGCCCGCGCTGCTCGCCGCCTCCCAGGACGTCGGTGACTCCCAGGAGCTGGTGACGCTCGCCGCCCGCACCCAGGACGCGCTCACCCTCGCCCACTCCCTGGCCGACGAACGCGACCAGGTCACCTCCTACGTCGCGGCCGGCCGCCCCCGCTCAAAGGCGCCCTCCGAGGACCGCAGCGCCCGCGTGGACCGGCAGGTCGCGGAGCTGCGCGCGGACACCGACACCCCGGCCCGCCTGCGCACCGCCCTCGACGGCGTCGACAAGCTCCGCCGGGCCGCCCTCACCGGCAAGACCGACGCCCTGCGGACCCACCAGGCCTACTCGGCGGCGATCACCGAACTGCACCGGCTCGCCGAGCAACTGGCCGAGCAGCTGCCCCCGCGGGCCGGCTCCGGCACCCACGCCCTCGCCGAACTGGACTCCGCCGTCCAGCAGTCCGCCGCCGCCCGCGGCCTGCTGCTGGCCGCGCTGAACACCCCCGCCCCCACCCGGACGGTCATCGACCCCGTCACCGGCCTGCCCGCCACCTCCGCCGGCGGTGACGACACCGACCGCCGGCAGCGCGACGCGCTCACCGCCGCCGCCCAGCAGGCCCGGCTGCGCGCCGACGCGGCCCTCGCCGACTTCCGCGCCACCGCCCCCGAGGCGGCCGTCGACTCCTACGACTCCACGGTCACCGGCCCCGAGGTCAACTCGGCCGAGAAGTTCCTCACCGCGCTCACCGACCAGCCGACCCTGGCCGACAGCGAGCTGACCACCAGCACCAAGAAGCTGGACGCGGCCCTGTCCGCCCGCGTCGACCTGATGCGCGGCGCCGAGTCCGCGCTCTACGACCACCGCACCAAGGACCTGGAGAAACTCCGGGACGACGACGTCACCGCCCTGGAGATCCGCGTCGCCGTCCTCGGCGTACTGCTGCTGGTCGCGGTCGGCGTCGCCACCGCCATGGCGCGCAGCCTGACCCGCCCGCTGTCGGTGCTGCGCCGCGGCTCGGCCCGGCTGGCCGGGGCCGAGGACCCGGCGGCCCAGGACCCGATCGCCTTCACCGGCCGCAACGACGAGTTCGCCCAGGTGGTCCGCTCGGTCAACGCCCTGCACGCGCACGCCGTCGCCCTGCACGAGCGGGTGGCCACCCTGGAGACCGACCGCAAGCACCTGGTGGGCCAGCGCCAGAAGATGGCCGACGCCCGCGAGGAACTGCGCGCCGAACTCGCCGACTCCGCCGCCCAGCTGGAGCGGCTGCGCACCAGCATCGGCTCCACCTTCGTCAACCTGGCGCTGCGCACCCTGGCCCTGGTCGAACGCCAGCTGGCGGTCATCGAGGGCCTGGAGGACCGCGAGCAGGACCCCGACCGCCTCGCGACCCTCTTCAAGCTGGACCACTTCGCCACGGTCATGCGCCGGCACAGCGAGAACCTGCTGGTCCTCGCGGGCACCGAGCACGTCCAGCAGCACCCCGGCCCGGTGCCGCTGGTCGACGTGGTCCGCGCGGCGGTCAGCGAGATCGAGCGCTACGAACGCGTCCGCATCGCCTCCCTGCCGCCGCACGCGCACGTGGCCGGGTTCGCCGCCGACGACCTCTCCCACCTGCTGGCCGAGCTGATGGAGAACGCCACGTCGTTCTCCCCGCCGGAGCTGCCGGTGGAGGTCTCCGGCTGGCTGCTGGAGTCGGGCGAGGTCATGCTCTCCGTCCAGGACGAGGGCATCGGCGTGGCCAAGGAGCGCCTGCCCCGCCTCAACGCCCGCCTCGCCGACTTCGACCCGCAGTCCCTGCACGACCAGAACGACGCCGACGGCCTCGGTCTCGGCCTCTACGTCGTCGCGCGCCTCGCCCACCGGCACGGCGTGCGGGTCCAGCTGCGCGAGCAGAAGCAGGGCGGCACCGCGGCGGTCGTGGTCCTGCCGGCGCAGCTCCTCGCCGAGGCCCCGCCGACGGCCCTCCCGCCGGCGGCCGCGTCCGGAAGCACCACGGGCACGTACACCCTGCCGGGCGCCGACGCGGAGGCCAACTCCAACGAGTTGCGGGCCCGCACCAAGGACCCGCTGGTGGCCCTGGCCGAACGGGCGGTACGCGACACCCACGAGCAGGCCACCCCGCCCACCGATCCCACGGAGACCCGCCCCAAGCCGACGGAGACCCCCGCCGAGACGACGATGGAACTCCTCCTGCCGACACCGCAGGAGGAGCCGACGGAGGACCCGGCGGCCGCCGACGGCGAGCACGCCCCACAGGGGACACCCGCACCCGACGACGAAACCCGCACGGGTGGTGCGGGTGAGAATCCGGAAGCCGACGGTGAAGCCGGGGCGAAGCCACCGGCCGACGCGCCGCAGGCAGACGAGACGCAGGCCGACGAGACGCCGTCAGACGAGACGGAGCGGCTCACCAGCAAGGGTCTCCCCAAGCGCACACCCAAGATCACCGCCCCCGCCGCCCCGCCCCGCCCACGCAACACCCGCATCGACGCCGAAGCCCTGCGCCGCAGGCTCGGCGGCTTCCGCAGCGGCGCCGAGGCCGGCTACCGCGACGTGGAGACGGAGATCGCCGAGAAGACGGCCGGCCACCGACGGCCGGCCGGCTACGCACACGCCGAAGAAGCCACGGGGGGCACAGCCGAGGAGGCAAGCAGTTGACCGCGCCCACTACCTACGGACTGAGCAGCGAAGCCCGTAACCTGCACTGGCTGCTGACCAACCTGGTCGAGGAAGTACCCGGCATCCAGTCCGTCGCCGTGGTCTCCTCGGACGGACTGCTGCTGCTGTCGTCCGACCCGGCCCACACGGAGCAGTCCCGTGCGGCCCGCCCGACGAAGGGCCCGCGCGGGTCCTCCGCCGACCTCGCCACCATCGTCTCCGGCATCGGCAGCCTCACCGTGGGCGCCGCCCGGCTGCTGGAGTACGGCGGGGTCAAGCACACCATGGTCGCGATGGACGAGGGCAGCCTGTTCGTGATGTCGATCAGCGACGGCTCGCTGCTCGGCGTGCACGGCTCCGCCGAGTGCGACATGAGCGTGGTGGCGTACCACATGGCGCTGTTCGTGGGCCGCGCCGGGCACGTCCTGACGCCCGAACTCCGCAGCGAGCTGCGCAAGTCCATGGAGGCCGAGTCGGCGGGGAGCACCCGGTGAGCGGATCCGTGAACAAGCCCGGCAAGCAGCGGCTCCCGGTACGCGGCGGCGACCGCAAACCCGCCCGCGTCCGCCCCTACTCGCTCACCGGCGGCCGTACCCGCTTCGGCCACGTCCTCCTCGTGGAGACGTTCGTGGCCGCGCTGGAGGCCCCCGAGGAGCGCAAGGAACTGACGAACGGCTCGCAGGCAGGCCGGGGCATGCCGGAGATGCTGGCCATCGTCGAGTTGTGCCGCCGTATGCGCACGGTGGCCGAGATCGCCGCGCTGCTGAAGATGCCGCTCGGCGTGGTCCGCGTCCTCCTGAGCGACCTCGCGGACCAGGGAAAGATCCGTGTGTACGGCACCGGTACCGGTCACGGCACCGGCCGGCCGAACCGCGCGCTGCTGGAAAGGGTGCTGAGTGGACTCCGCCGTCTCTGACGCCACCGCCGCCTTCGGGGGCGCCGGCCCCGTCGCCTCCTACGGCGAGCCGGACGAGGACCTGAGGTCCTGGCAGACCGACCGGACGCGGGCCCCCATCGCGACGAAGATCGTGGTGGCGGGCGGCTTCGGCGTCGGCAAGACCACCTTGGTCACCTCCGTCTCGGAGATCACGCCCTTGCAGACCGAGGCGCTGATGACCGAGGCCAGCGAGGACACCGACGACCTGTCCGCCACCCCGGGCAAGCTCACCACCACCGTGGCCATGGACTTCGGCCGCATCACGCTCGACGACGACCTGGTGCTCTACCTGTTCGGCACGCCGGGCCAGCAGCGGTTCTGGTTCATGTGGGACGACCTGGTGCGCGGCGCGATCGGCGCCGTCGTCATGGCCGACACCCGCCGCCTGAAGGACTGCTTCCCCGCGCTGGACTACTTCGAGAGCTGCCGGCTGCCCTACGTCGTCGCCGTCAACCACTTCGACGGCAGCGAGCGGTTCGAGCCGGAGGACGTGCGGGAGGCGCTGACCATACCCGCGCACATCCCTGTCATGATCATGGACGCGCGGCGGCGGTTCTCGGTGATCGAGACCCTCCTGGCCCTCGTCGGCCACGCGCTGGACGAAACCCCCGAGTAGTCCTGATAGGAGTCCTCACCCGCATGCGGAAGATACTCGTCGTCGGAGCCGGCCAGTCCGGCCTCCAGCTCGCCCTCGGCCTGCAGTCGCACGGCTACGAGGTCACCCTGATGTCGAACCGGACCGCGGACGAGATCCGCTCCGGCCGGGTCATGTCGACGCAGTGCATGTTCCACACCGCACTCCAGCACGAGCGCGACCTGAAGCTGAACTTCTGGGAGTCCCAGGCCCCGAAGATCGAGGGACTCGGCGTCTCGGTCGCCGCGCCCGGCTCGCACGACCCGGGCCCCACCCAGCGGGCCGTCGACTGGGTGGGCAAGCTGGACGGGTACGCGCAGTCGGTCGACCAGCGGGTCAAGATGGCCGGCTGGATGGAGACGTTCGCGCAGCGCGGCGGCCAGCTGGTCATCCACGGCGCGGCCGTCGGCGACCTGGACTACTTCTCCCGCACCTACGACCTCGTGCTGGTCGCGGCCGGCAAGGGCGAGCTGGTGTCGATGTTCGCCCGCGACCCCGAGCGCTCCCCGTACGCCGAGCCGCAGCGGGCGCTGGCGGTGGCGTACGTGCACGGGCTCGGTCCGCGCCCGGAGCACCCGGAGTTCGACGCGGTCCGCTGCAACCTGGTCCCCGGGGTCGGCGAGCTGTTCGTCATGCCGACGCTGACCGTCTCCGGCCGCGCCGACATCCTGTTCTGGGAGGGCATACCCGGCGGCCCGCTCGACGTCTTCCGCGGCGTCAAGGACCCGGCGGAGCACCTCTCCCTGACCCTGGAACTCATGGAGCGGTTCACGCCCTGGGAGTACGCGCGGGCCACCAAGGTCGAACTGACCGACGCGGGCGGCACGCTGGCCGGGCGCTACGCCCCGACCGTGCGCAACCCCGTCGGCCGGCTGCCCTCGGGCGGCCTCGTCCTGGGCGTGGCCGACGTGGTCGTGGCCAACGACCCGATCACCGGGCAGGGCTCCAACTCGGCGTCCAAGTGCGCGGCGGCGTACCTGGCCTCGATCCTGGAGCGCGGCGACAAGCCCTTCGACGAGGAGTGGATGCGCGCCACCTTCGACCGCTACTGGGCCACCGCGCAGCACGTCACCAAGTGGACCAACGCCATGCTGGCGCCGCCGCCGGAGCACGTGCTGAACCTCATCGGCGCGGCCGGGTCGCTCCAGCCCGTGGCGGACCGTTTCGCCAACGGTTTCAACGACCCGGCCGACTTCGAGGACTTCTTCTTCGACCCGGACAAGGCGGCCGCCTACCTGGGATCGTTCACCGGAGCCTGATGGTTTTGCCCCCTTTTGACACCTGATGACGGCGGGGGGACGCTGGTTCAGGTGTGCAGGGGGGACAAGCCATGGAGGAGTTTCCATGAACGGTCGACGTGTACGCCTCGCGGTTCTGGCGCCCCTGGCCGTGTCGTCGCTCGCGTTGGGGGCGGTGACCTTCTCCGCCCCCACAGCGACGGCGGCATCGCCTACCTGTAGCGTCACCGGCACCGACAACCCCAACAACCTGCTGGTCAGCGGCAGGGACTTCAGGCCGAACAGGTCCGTGGCCGTGGAATCCGCCAACGGGTCCGAGGGCAGCGTGAGGGCGGACGCCACCGGTCGCTTCTCCCTGACGGTGACCGACGCGAGCGGCACCGTCAGCGCCCAGCAGATCGGCGGCCCCGTGGTCGGGTGCGGCACGGCCGCGGAGGGGGAGCAGAAGAACGCCAAGGAGCAGTTCAACGAGGGCTTCCGGCAGGGATTCGCGGCCGTGCGGGAGAACTGCGACAGGAGGGAGCCGCAGCGGGGGTTCGCGCGCGTGGACGAGAACTTCGAGCGGGGGTTCAACGCCGGCGTGGACGCGGCGACCAAGCGGTTCTGCTAGGTCTGGCCGGGTCGTCCAGGAGCGGGACGTACGGCACCCAGGATCGGGTGGGCGGCGATCGGTGAGACCGTGACCCGCCCGCCCGGTCGCGGTGCCTGGACGACCTTTCCGTCCCCCACGTACATCGCCACGTGCGTCGCCTCGGGGAAGTACACCACCAGGTCCCCGGGGCGCAGCCCGCGCAGCGGCACCTTCCTGAGCCGGTCCCACTGCTCCTGGCTGGTGCGCGGGACCGGGACGCCCGCCTGGGCCCAGGCCCGCGAGGTCAGCCCCGAGCAGTCGTAGGCGTCCGGGCCCGCCGCGCCCCACGCGTAGGGCTTGCCGACCTGGTCCAGGGCGTAGCGGACCGCGCGGTCGGCGGCCGGTGCGGCGGGGCCGGCGGCGGGCGGTGCGGCCGGGCGGTCGGCGGGCAGGGCACCCGCGGTGGTGAGTTCGCGCTGGGCCTTCGCGACGCCCTGTTCCTCCAGCCGGGCCACGGCCGCGAGCTGGTCCGGGGTGAGGGTGGCCAGCACGCGCTCCACGCCGGCCAGTTTCGTCCGGACGTCGTCGCGCTGCCGCTTCTGCCGGGCGGCCAGGCCGAGCTGGGTGTCCAGGGCCTTGCGGGCCGCGCGGGCCAGGGCGTCCTGGCGCCGTTCCGCGACGGTCAGCCGGGCCACCGTACGGGCCCGTTCGCGCGCCAGCTCGCCGATGACGTGCCCCTCGTCCAGCGCGGCCTGCGGATCGGGGGCGAGGAGGAGGCGGACGTAGGGTCCGAGGCCGCCCCCGTGCTGGTACTGCTGCCGGGCCAGCCGGCCGGCGTCCAGCCGCCGGGACCGCAGGGCCAGCCGGGAGCGGGCGAGTTCGGCGTCCAGCCGAGCCACCTCGGCGCGCTGCCGCTGAAGCTTCTCCGTGGTGGCGTTGTAGGTCTCGGTGGCCTGTTCGGTCTGCCGGTACAGCCGCTGAAGATCCGTCAGCAGCTCAGCCACCGAAGGCTGTTCGCCGGGTGCGGTCAGGGGTGGCCGGGTGTCCGGTGCGGACAGGGGCGGCTGCGGATCCGGCACGGCCGCGGCGGGTACGGGCGCGAGGACGGCCTGGGCCGCGACCGCGGCCGTACCGGCCAGACGCCGGAGCACTGCTGACACGTCATCACCTCCGGGGCGCGGAGGGCGGGCTCTCCGCCGTCCGTCGCACGGTGATAATCAGACGTGTCGGCACACAATATGCGGGAAGGCTGCGCGGTTCGGCCCACCGCTTTCACTCGTTCGTGTCACCCGGCTTGCCGGATCGCGGGGCGTCGGGCGGGGGAGCGGCCGGGGCGGCCGGTGCGGTCGGCTTGGACCAGGGCCACCTGAGCCGTCCGCCGGTGGTGTCGTCCGGGTCGTACCGGTACTTCCAGCCCTGGACCAGCCCGAGCCGCCGGCTGTGCCCGCGCGGCTCGCGCCGGTAGACCAGCACCGTGGGCGGGCCGCCGTCCGGGTCCGGGACGGGGATGCGGTACGTCTTCGGGGGGTGCCCGGTGGGGCCGAGCAGGACGGGCAGCACCCTGCCGTCCATGGGGCCGCCCTCGAAGGGGGTGTCCTGGCTCTTCACGCGGCCGGCACCGGGTTCTCCTCGGCGAGCGTGGCGACGAGAGCGGCCGTCTGCGGGTCGCGCCCCGCGGTGACCTTCAGGACGGCCACGAACTGCTCCACCAGCCAGTCCCGCAGCTCCGCGGGCGGCGGCTGCTTGTCGTTGTCCAGCCAGATCAGGGAGGCCGCCTCCACGGCCGCGATCCACATCCGCACGGTCATGCGCAGCGGCGCGCCGGGCTCGCTGATCTCCATGTGCTGGTAGATGTGCTCGGCGGCGGACCGGCGCACCCCGTCCACGATGGCGGTGGTGCGCTTGGTCTCCACCACGCTGCCGCCCTGGAGCAACGCGCTGAAACCGGTGTCGTGCTGGTCCACGAATTCCAGGTAGCGGTCCAGCACGCGGGACAGGCGGGACAGCGCGGACGTCTCGTTGGGCTCGTCGAAACACTGGTTCAGCTGCTCGGCGGCCGACCCGAGCGCGGCCTCGTAGAGCTGCTGCTTGCCGCCCGGAAAGTAGCGGTACACCAGGGGACGCGAGACTCCGGCCGCCTCCGCCACGTCATCGAGGGACACGTCCTCGGGCGCGCGGTGCGCGAAGAGCGAGAGCGCGGCGTCGAGGAGCTGCGTCTTTCGCTCCTCGACGCTCAGGCGGCGGTATGCGGGGGTGGCCGACTGGGTCATGCCGGTCAGCCTAACCGCCGTCGCGTGGCCGCCATGCGGCGCTCGCGGGTGGCCGGGGCGCACGCGCGCCGCGCCCGCGCCCCCCAAAAGGGCCCGCCGGACCTACGCCAGGAGACCCGACGCCCGCCACAGCCGCCGCCCCACGCCCCGCAGGACACCGATGTCGTCCAGGAAATCGGTCAGGCGCTTCGCACCCGTCTGCATGACTTCCCGCCGGTGCCCACTGGCCTTCACCTGGGCCATCGCCTCCCGCTTGTCCAGACCCACGTTCGTGTACACCTCCGGGTTGACGAAGGCGACCGAGAACACCCGGGCGAACTCGCCGGAGGTGACGCGGGTGAACTCCTGGGACCACTTCGGGGCGGTCACCATCTGGCGCCGCAACTCCTCACGGGCGTACCGGACGTGCCGGGCCTCCTCCACCACGTGGATCCGCGTGACGCCCCGGATCAGCGGCTGCACCCGCTCGTCCGGGAAGGTCAGCCGCTGCATCCAGTCCAGGATCTCCTCGCCCAGCAGCGTGGCGGTGAACGAACCGGGCGTCGTGGAGATGGTCTTGAACAGCCGGCCGAGGTTCTGGTGGGCCCGGCTCACCGGGTACCAGGGCGTGCCGCCGTGCGTGATCAGCCGGGCGAACATCTTGGAGTGCCGGCACTCGTCCTCGATCTCGGTGAGGGCGTAGCGCACGTGCGCGCTCGTCGCCGCCTTGTCGTAGACGTGCCGGACCAGCAGCTGCATCAGGATGAGTTCGAACCAGATGCCGAGCGAGGCCAGCGCCGCGGCCTCGTGCCGGGAGAGCAGGATGCGCTGCTCCTCGCTCATCCGCCGCCACATCGGGGTGTCGTAGAGCGAGACCAGCTCCGGCGGCCAGAACCACTTGCCCTCCTCGAAGGGCGCGTCCCAGTCCAGCTCCTTGTCCGGGTCGAAGGAGTGTTTGGCGGAAGAGGCGAGCAGCCGTTCGGCCACTTGTTCCCGGTCCTTGAGCAGGCCCAGCGCGTCGCGCAGCCCCTCCAGCGCGTCCGCTTCCGTCAGGGTCGTCATGGCTCCCTCACCTCGTTACCCGGGGGTAGTCGTCCTGTTCTTATAAGACTCCTTGTCAGTAAGGCCGTCAATCCCTCGCGCAGGACTTGTTGACCCGGCGACCACGCGTGAGCCTGGGGATATGGGGACCTACGACCTGTACGCGAACGACCCCGGAGACTCCCTCTGGCGGGTACCCGCCACCGGCGCGGCCCGGTTCACCTGGGAGTACGACGACGGACGCGACCGTCTGCTCGCCCTGTACCAGAAGGGCAAGGACAAGCAGTGGGACGGGCGGACCCGCATCGACTGGGACCTGGAGGTGGACCCGTACGACGCCCTCGGCACGCCCGAGGAGGCCATGTCCCTGTACGGCACCCGCCATTGGGGCAAGCTCTCCGACCGGGACAAGGGCGAACTGCGCCGGCACTACGCCTCCTGGCAGTTCAGCCAGTTCCTGCACGGCGAGCAGGGCGCGATGATCTGCGCGGCGCGGA
This sequence comes from Streptomyces achromogenes subsp. achromogenes, assembly GCF_000720835.1. Classification (GTDB taxonomy): domain Bacteria; phylum Actinomycetota; class Actinomycetes; order Streptomycetales; family Streptomycetaceae; genus Streptomyces; species Streptomyces achromogenes. Next base: position 94,221 of record NZ_JODT01000015.1, read on the forward strand.
TCGTGGAGTCGGTGCCCGACCTGGACGCCAAGTTCTACTCCGCGACCCAGACCATGGACGAGGCCCGGCACGCCGAGATATACGGCCGGTTCCTGCACGAGAAGATGGGCCTGCTGTACCCGGTCGACGACGATCTCCAGGCACTGCTCGGCGACACCCTGCGCGACAGCCGCTGGGACATGCCCTACCTCGGCATGCAGGTGCTGATCGAGGGCCTGGCCCTGGCCGCGTTCGGCATGATCCGGGACACCACGGACAAGCCGCTGCCGAAGCAGATCCTGACCTACGTCATGCAGGACGAGGCCCGGCACGTGGCCTTCGGCCGGATGGCGCTGCGCGACTACTACCGGCAGCTCACCGACGCCGAACTGCGCGAGCGCGAGGAGTTCGTCATCGAGGGCTGCCACCTGATGCGCGACCGGCTGCGCGGGGCGGAGGTGCTGGAGAACTTCGGCATCCCGAAGGCCGAGGCGGAGGCGATCAGTGAACAGTCCGAGTTCCTCCGGCTGTTCCGCAAGCTGCTGTTCAGCCGCATCGTCCCGTGCGTCAAGGACATCGGCCTGTGGGGCGAACGCCTCCAGCGGGCCTACGTGGACATGGGCGTCTTCGAACTCGGCGACTCCAACCTGGACCTGCTCATGGCCCAGGACGAGGAACTGGCCGACCGGCTGGACGCCGAACGCTTCGCCACGGAGGAGCGGGAGCGGGTGGCGGAGGTGGAGGCGGCGATCGAGTCGGGCGCGACGGAGGACTGACGGGCCGCGCGGGCGGTGGGGCGTGCGGGGCGCGGTGGCGGGGGTGTCGGCGCGGTGCAGTAGCGTGCTGGCGTGTCCATGCCTCCGCAGCAGCAGCCGCCGTACCCGGGACCCTACGGGCAGCAGCCCCCGCAGGCCGCCCCCGGCCCGTACGGCTCGCCGTACCCCCAGCAGGCGCCCTACCCGCCGCAACAGCCGTACCCGCAGCAGCCGTACCCGGGCGGGCAGCAGTACCCCGCCGGGCAGCCCTACCCGCCGCAGCAGCCCTACCCCGGCTGGGGCGTGCCGCCCATGGCGCCGCCGCCCAGGAAGCGCCGGGTCGGGCTGGTGCTCGGCATCGTGGGCGCGGTCGTCACGGTCGTCGTCGCCGGTCTCGTCGTGCTCGGCGCGGTGGCCGGGAGCGGCTTCCCGGCGGCGGAGCACAAGCTGGTCCTGCCGCACAGCCTGCTCGACGGCGAGTACACCCTCGCCGAGGACCTCTCCGGCACCGAGGGCAAGAAGGTCGAGGACGAGGCCGACGGCGCCTGGGACGTCAAGGACGTCCACGCCACCGTCGGCCGCTACAGCCCGCCCGGCGACGCCTCCCGATCCATGCTGCTCGTCTCCGGCATGTACGGCCGGTTCAAGCACACCCCCGCGATCCGTCGGGGCCTGCTCAAGGGCGCCGCCGAGGCCGACGGCGTGACGGTGGAGCGGCCCGCGACGGACGTCATCCCCGCCGGCGCCCCCACCCCCGTCAGCTGCCAGGTGCTCACCCAGAAGAGCGCCTCCACCACCCTGACCTACGGCGTCTGCGCCTGGGCGGACGGCAACACGGCGGCCGCCGTCGGCGAGGTCGACCTCTCCGTGCGCGACCCCGACGACGTGGACCTGGCGAAGGCCGCGCGCACCGCCCTGCGGGTCCGCTCCGAGCTGCTGAAGCCCGCCGGCTGACCCCGCGCTCAGCCGCCGAGCACCGCCCGCATCACCTCCTTCGCGATCGGGGCCGCGGTGCCGCCGCCGCTGATCTCGCCCCGGTCCGCCGCCGCGTCCTCCACCACCACCGCGACCGCCACCTCCGGCTCCGGCGCGTCCTCGGACTGCGCCCAGGAGACGAACCAGGCGTACGGCACGCCCGTGTTGCCGACCCCGTGCTGGGCCGTGCCGGTCTTGCCGCCGACCAGCACGCCCGGGAGGGCCGCGTTGGTGCCGGTGCCCTCCTGGACCACCCCGGCCATCAGCTCCGCCAGCCGCGCCGCGGTGGCCGGCCGCATCACCTGCCGGCCGGGCCGGGCCCCGCTCCCGGACAGGAGCGCGCCGCCGTGCCGGGTGGTCCGCTCCACCAGGTACGGCGGACGCAGCACCCCGCCGTCCGCGACCGCCGCCGCGACCATCGCCATCTGCAGGGGCGTGGCCCGCGTGTTGTACTGCCCGATCGACGACAGCGCCAGCTGCGCCCGGTCCACGTGCGGGTCGAAGGTGCTGGGCGCCACGGAGAAGGGGATGCGCACCTCGGTGTCGTTGAACCCGAACGCCTGCGCCGTGGCCACCATGTCCCGCACCCCCACGTCCACGCCCAGCTTGGCGAACACCGTGTTGCACGACCACTCGAAGGCGTCCCGCACCGAGGCGTCCGCGCAGCCGTCGCCCTCGTTGGTCAGCCGGGTGGTGGTGCCGGGCAGCCGGTAGGGGTCCGGGGAGTCGGTGCGCTCGTCCAGGTCCGTGACCACGCCCGCGTCCAGCGCCGCCGCCGCGGTGACCACCTTGAACGTCGACCCCGGCGGATACGTCTGCCGCACCGCCCGGTTGAGCATCGGCTTCTCCGGATCGTGGTTGAGCCGGTCCCAGGCGGACACCACCGCCTCGCTGTTGCCCGACAGCTCCGAGGGGTCGTACGACGGGCTGGTCACCAGCGCCAGGATCCGCCCCGTGGCCGGTTCCACCGCGGCCACCGCCCCCTTGCGCCCGGCCAGGCCCCGGTACGCGGCCTCCTGCGCCCGCCGGTTGAGGGTCGTCACCACGTCACCGCCCCGGCCGCGCGCCCGGCTCACGTCGCTCCACAGCGGCAGCGGGCGCAGCAGCGGATCGGTGCCGGACAGCAGCCCGTCCTCGGTGTGCTCCAGGAACGTGGTGCCGTACCGCTGCGAGGCGAAGCCGGTCACCGGGGCGTACAACGGGCCGTCGGCGTAGGAGCGTTCGTAGCGCAGCTGCTCGCCGGTGTCCACCGAGCCGGTGACCGGACGGCCGTCCACCAGGATGTTCCCGCGCGGCTGCTGGTACCGGGCGATCGCGGCCCGCCGGTTGGCCGTGTTGCCGTCGTACTCGTGGGACCGCACCACCTGCACCCGGGCCGCGTTGGCCAGCAGCGCCGCCAGCAGCAGGGCGCAGAAGGCGCGGGCGTGCCGGATGTACCGGGCCATCGGCCGCCCGCCGTCGGGCAGCGGGCCGTACTCGGTCACGGCGCCTCCCGGCCGTCGTACTGGCTGCGCGCCGAGTCGCTCACCCGGACCAGCAGCGCCACGATCGCCCAGTTGGTGACCACCGAGGAGCCGCCCTGGGCGAGGAACGGCATCGCCATGCCGGTCAGCGGGATCAGCCCGGTCACCCCGCCCGCGATCACGAACACCTGGAGCGCCACGATCGAGGCCAGCCCGACCGCGAGGAGCCGGCCGAACGGTTCGCGCAGCGCGAGGCCCGCCCGGTAGCCGCGCTCCACCAGCAGCGCGTACAGCAGCACGATCGCCGCCAGCCCGGCGAGGCCCAGCTCCTCCCCGGCCGTCGCCAGGATGAAGTCCGACTTGGTGGCGAAGCCGATCAGCGTGGAGTGCCCGAGCCCCAGCCCGGTGCCCAGGATCCCGCCCGCCGCGAAGGCGAACAGGGACTGGGCGAGCTGGTTGGGGCCCTGCCCGGCGTCGATGGTGGCGAACGGGTGCAGCCAGTCCTCGATCCGTCCGCCCACATGCGGCTCCAGCCGTCCCACGGCGACGGCGCCGAGCACGGCGAGCAGCAGCCCGACCGCGATCCAGCCGGTGCGCCCGGTGGCCACGTACAGCAGCACCACGAACAGCCCGAAGAACAGCAGCGAGGTCCCGAGGTCCCGCTCCAGCACCAGGACGCCGACGCTCACCAGCCAGATCGTCAGGATCGGCCCCAGCACCCGGCCGGTCGGGAACTGCAGCCGCCACAGCCGGCGCCCGGTGTACGCCAGCGCGCTGCGGTTGGCGGCCAGATAGGCGGCGAAGAACACCGCGAGCAGCACCTTCGCGAACTCGCCGGGCTGGATGGAGAACCCGGCGATGCGGATCCAGATCCGGGCCCCGTTGACCGCCGGGAACAGGATCGGCAGCGCCAGCAGGACCAGGGCGGCCACCACGCACACGTACGCGTACCGCTGGAGCGTCCGGTGGTCGCGCAGCACCAGTACGACCCCGATGAACAGCCCCACGCCCAGCGTGGACCACACCAGCTGGGTCGGGGCCGCCCGGTCGCCCGGTGTCTCCAGGTCCAGCCGGTAGATCAGGACCAGCCCCAGCCCGTTGAGCAGCACCCCGATGGGCAGCGGCAGCGGATCGGCGTACGGCGCCCGGATCCGCACCGCGATGTGCGCGAACAGGGCGAGCACCCCGAGCCCGGCGCCGTACCCGACGGCACCCGGCGGCACGGTCCCGGACCGGGCCAGCCCCACCGCGCAGTAGCCGTACACGGACAGCAGGACGGCCAGCACGAGCAGGGACAGCTCGACACCCCGCCGCCGGGGAAGACGCACGGCGCGCACGGGAGCGGTGGCCGCCTCCAGAGTGCTTCCGGCCTTGGTCATGTCCGGAACTTACCGAAATGGCACAGTCTGTCCGGGCAGGCGCCCCGGGGCGCGAAGCGCCTCAAGGGGCGCGGGGCTGTATCGATATGCGGCTCCGCCGCGTGGGCGCGGGCAACCACAACGCACCCGCACTCCGCGACGCAGCGAAGCCCCCGCCCCCTACTCGCACCCAGGCAGCCTCACCACGGCAACCGCGCCCCCGTCGGCCGCGTTGCCGAAGCCCAGCGCGGCGCCCAGCACCTCCGCCTGCCCCACCGCGATGGTCAGCCCCAGCCCGTGCCCCATCGCCCCGCCCTCCGTGCGGAACCGCTGCGGGCCGTGCGCCACCAGGTACTCCGGATACCCGGGCCCGTGATCCCGTACGGTCACCACCGGCCCGTCCACGGTCAGCACCACCGGAGGCGCCCCGTGCCGGTGCGCGTTGGCCACCAGGTTGCCCAGCACCCGCTCTAGCCGCCGCCGGTCGGTCTCCACCCACGCGTCCCGCAGGACCCGCACCTCGGTGTCGGTGCCCGAGGCCCGCACCACCCGTTCGGCCAGCGCGCCCAGCGCCTCCGTGCCCAGCTCCAGCCGCTCCCGTCCGGTGTCCAGCCGGGAGATCTCCAGCAGGTCCTCCGTCAGCGTGCGCAGCGCCGCCACCCGGTCCCGTACCAGCTCCGTCGGCCGGCCCGGCGGCAGCAGCTCGGCCGCCGCGTGCAGCCCGGTCAGCGGGGTGCGCAGCTCGTGCGCCACATCCGCGGTGAACCGCTGCTCGCTCAGCAGCTTGCCCTGCAGGGAGGCCGCCATCGAGTCCAGCGCGGCGGCCACCGCGGCCACCTCGTCCTGCGGCCGGGTCGGATCCTTCGTACGGGGATCGTTCACCCGGGCGTCCAGGTCGCCGGCGCTGATCCGGCGGGCCACCCGCGCCGTGCCGTGCAGCCGCCGGGTCACCCGGGTCACCGCGAACACGCCGACCAGCACGGTCGCCCCGATCGCCAGGGCCGACGACCACACGATCGACTCGTCCAGGCCGGCGATGGTGCGGGACTGCTGCGAGTAGTCGACCGCCACACCCAGCGCCCGGTGCCCGGCCACCGGACCCGCCGCCCACATGGCGGGGCGCCCCCGGTAGGTCGCGACCATCGTGCCGCGCTGCCCGGACAGCGCCAGCCCGCGCAGCGCCGGGGGCAGCTCCGCGGGGTCCACCCGGGCGCCCGGCAGCAGCCGGTCCCCGGCCTCGTACGCCTCGGTGGCGTCGGCGAGCCGGGACAGCGCCAGGTCACGGGCCTGGCCCACCGTCTGGTCCGTCACCGAGACGTGCACCAGCACGCCGAGCAGCGCGGCCAGCGCGCAGCACATCACCGTCATGAACGCGGCGGCCCGGACGGCGAGCGCACCGGACCAGTGCGGCAGCGCGAGCCTCATCGCGCGCCCGGGGAGGCCGAGGGGGACGGCGTCCGCCGGCCATGCGGGCCGTCGCCGACGTGCAGGTACTCGTCGCGGGAGAACACCATCGCGCGCTGGCCCGGGTCCCACACCCAGGTGGTGCGGTACTCGTAGCCGGAGGTGTCGGCCGGGGAGCGCTCGATCAGCGCCCGCCCGGCCAGCTCCACCCCGAGGAGCGCGTCGTTGTCGGCCAGCACCTGCACCAGCCGGTGACCCTCGGCGGTGTAGACCCGCACCGCCGTCTGGTTGGTCGGGTACAGCCGGAAGCCCAGCGTCAGGTCCGCCCGGCCGTCCCCGGTCAGGTCCCGGTGGTACGGCTTGAGCAGCGGGCAGCGGTCCCGCTCGCCGCCCGGCCGGCACTGCCGCATCCGGTCCACGGTCGCGTGGTACGTCCCCTTGGGGCCGTAGTCCCCGGGGTGCGCCTTCAGCTCCGCCTCCACGACGTCCACCGGGTCGACCTTCCGGATGTCGCCGCCGGGGACCGTGACGCCCTTGACGGTCTCCCGGGTCGCCACGGCGTACGGGTAGGCCGGGCTGGACGCGGGCCTGAGGTCGGGCCACAGCCGGGTGGGGCTGACGGCGGTCGTGGTCGGCCCGGCGCCGCGCAGGCCGCCGGTGTCCCCGCAGGCCGTCGCCGTCGCCGACAGCAGGGCGACGGCGGCCAGGGCGAGGGCGGTACGGGCGGGTCGACGGGCCGGCATCCCTACATTCTGACCGAAGTCTGCTTTGTGCTGCTTGGTGTGGCGTGTGTGCCGTGGGCGGGGACGCGGCGGGCCCTCCGCCCCGCGTGCCGGCGCGTCCCGGGCTACTCGGCCAGCTCCTCCAGCAGCCGTACGGTCGCCAGGCCCGTCCGCAGGTACTCCACGAACAGCTCGTTGTGCAGCGCCCACGCCGAGCGCCGGGCCCGGATCAGCTGGATCGCCTGGTCGGCCGTGTCGCCCCGCTGGACCAGCGCGTGCGCGACGACCAGCCCCGAGCGGTTGTACCCGTGGTAGCAGCGCACGAGCACCCGGCGCCCGGCGTCCAGCGCGTCGTTCGCCGCCCGGGCCAGCCGGATCACCCCGGCCAGCTGCGTGCCGTCCAGCGGCCCGTCCGGGATCGGCCACACATGGTGCTCCACGCCCGGACCGGGCCCGTACCCGGGCAGCCGCAGCAGCGTCTGCACCACGTCGAACTCGTCTCGTACGACGGCGAGCTCCAGGCGCCCGGACCGGTCCCGGAACTCGTGACCGCCCATCCACAGGCCGGGCACGATCTCGTCCCACGGGCTCTTCGGAGCCGGTACGTCGGGCTGCTTTCCGCGGGTCCGCAACGGTGCCTCCCCAAGTCCCCGCACAGGGCCGCACACCAAGGTAACCGGTCTTGCCCCGGGAGCACCCCGCCTGTTCCCATGGTCGAGGGGTGATGGCATGAGCGGACTGCGCGTGGTGCCGGCCTTCCGGCACGGTCGTGAGCGGCTGTACGTCTGCCGCGCGGACGGAGCCGGCGTGGCCTGGTACGACCGCGGGACGGGCCGGGTCGACCTCCTCGCCGAGGACGAGCGGGACGCCGTCCTCCAGGCGCTGCACCCCTTCCTCACCGGCCCCGTGACCGTGGGCCCGCCCCCGGTCCCGACCCCCGCCGAACTCGCCCGGCTGACCCTGCACCCGGACGACGACCTGGCCCCCAACCGCCCCGGGGAGGCCCTGCTCGTCGCCCTGGACCGCCACCCCGGCCCCGCGCACCGGCTGCGCCCCGACCCGCGACGACGCGCCCTGACCGCCGAGCAGGCCGTGGGCGGGGCACTGGACGGACTGGAGGGCGCCGGCTGGCACACCCTGCACTCCGTCCCGCTGCCCGGCGGCGACCGCATCCACCACCTGGTGATCGGCCCCGGCGGGCTGTTCGCCGTCCACGCCCTGTACGCCCGCCGGGCCCGGGTCCGGATCGTGGATCCCCTGGTCGCCCTCGGCCGCCGCGAGGCCGAGCCGCTGCTGCGCCCGCTGCGCTCCGCCGCCGACCGCGCCTCCTACGCGCTGACCGCCGAGGTCCGCCCGCTGCTGGCCCTGGTGGGCCCGGCCGAGGTGACCGTGGTGGCCCAGCCGCGCGGGGTGCGGATCCTGCGGGAGCCGGAACTGGCGGACCTGGCCCGGCTGGGCGGGGTGCTCAAGCCGGCCGACGTGGAGGCACTGCACGGGATGGCACGGGACCGGAACGTCTGGCTGAGGGTCTGAGACCCGGCCGGTCCGGGCGAGCGCGACACGGCAGGGTGAGGCGGCCGGCTCCGGGTTCCGCGTGGGCCGTGGCAGGGGTTGGCCGGGTCCGGGGTGGGGTGCGGCAGCCGGGCGGCCGGCTCCGGATCGGGCGTGGCTCACGGCGGCCGAGTGGCCGACTCCGGACCGGGCGTTGCGCGCGGCAGCCGAGCGGCCGACTCCGGGTCCAGCAGGGGTGCCATGAGGTCGCCGTGGTCCGCCAGGCGCGGGGCGATGTCGTCGGCCCGGAACTCCAGCTGCGCGGGATTGCGGCAGTCGGCGACCTCCTGCCAGGTCACCGGCGCGGACACCAGCGGGGCCGGGCGGGCGCGCACGGTGTAGGGGGTGGCCGTGGTCTTGCGGGCCGCGTTCTGGCTCCAGTCGACGAACACCTTCCCCGGTCTGAGGCTCTTCGTCATCCGGTGCACCACCAGCCGGGGCAGCGCCCGCTCGGCCTCCACCGCCAGCGCCTTCGCGTACTCGGACGTCCGCTCGGAGGAGCTGCCGCGCACCGCCGCCAGCAGGTGCAGCCCCTTCGACCCGGCGGTCTTCGGGTACGCCTCGATCCCGTCCGCCGCGAGCCGCTCGCGCAGCCACAGGGCGACCTCGCAGCAGTGCACGATGTGCGCGGGCGGCCCCGGGTCGAGGTCGAAGACCAGCCGGTCCGCCTCCTCGGGGCACCGCACCAGCCACTGGTGGGTGTGGAACTCGGCGACGAGGTTGGCCGCCCAGACCAGGCTCGGCAGGTCCTGGACGACCACCATCCGGGCCGGGCTGTCCGGGGAGGAGCGGGGGACCTCGGCGGTGGTGACCCACTCGGGCGTACCCGGCGGCACGTTCTTGGTGAAGAACAGCTGCCCCCCGGGGCCGTCCGGATAGCGCAGGAAGGACACCGCCCGGTCGCGCAGGTGGGGCAGCAGGGCGCCGGCGGTGGTCGCGTAGTAGTGCAGCAGCTCCGCTTTGGTGAAGCCGGTCTCCGGATAGAGCACCTTCTCCAGGTTGCTGAGCGCGACCCGGCGCCCCTCCACCTCTGTGATAGGCGTCATAGGATGACAATCCCAGACAAACCGGAGAAAACGGCGATGGAAGGGTGCGGCACGTGCGATCGATATGGAACGGCGCGATCTCCTTCGGCCTGGTCAGCATCCCGATCAAGCTGGTGAACGCCACGGAGAGCCACGCCATCTCCTTCCGCCAGATCCACACCGAGGACAACGGCCGCATCCGCTACCGCAAGGTGTGCGAACTGGAGGACCGCGAGGTCAGCCAGGCCGAGATCGGCAAGGCGTACGAGGACGCCGACGGCACGATGATCCCGATCAGCGACGAGGACCTCTCCCACCTGCCCATCCCCACCGCCCGCACCATCGAGATCGTGGCCTTCGTGCCGGGCGACCGGATCGACCCGCTCCAGATGGGCGCGGCGTACTACCTCGCGGCCGGCGGCGCCCAGGCCGCCAAGCCGTACACGCTGCTGCGCGAGGCCCTCAAGCGCAGCAACAAGGTCGCCATCGCCAAGTACGCGCTGCGCGGGCGGGAGCGGCTCGGCATGCTGCGGGTGGTCGGCGACGCCATCGCCATGCACGGACTGCTGTGGCCGGACGAGGTCCGGGCCCCGGAGGGCGTCGCGCCGGACGAGCACGTCACCATCCGCGACAAGGAACTGGACCTCGCGGACGCCCTGATGGACACCCTCGGCGAGGTCGACCTGGAGGACCTGCACGACGAGTACCGGGAGGCGCTGGAGGAGGTCATCGCCGCGAAGGCCTCCGGCGAGACCCCGCCCGAGTCCCCGGCCCCGGCCGCCGGCGGCAAGGTGCTGGACCTGATGGCCGCCCTGGAGAACAGCGTCCGGGCGGCCCGCGAGTCCCGGGGCGCGCCGGAGGAGGAGGCGGAGGTCAGACAACTGCGCCGGGACGCGTCGGCACCGAAGGAAACGGGCGCCAAGAAGTCCACGTCGACGAAGAAGACCCCGGCCGCGAAGAAGGCCGCCCCCGCCCGCAAGTCGACGTCCAAGGCGGGGGAGGGGGCGGCGAAGAAGACGGCGTCGGCGAAGAGCACCGCGTCGGCGAAGAGCACGGCAGGGAAGAAGACGGCGACGAAGAAGACGGCGTCCCGGAAGCGGACGGCATGAGGGGAGGCGTGCGCCGGGCCCCGGGATGTCAGGTGGCCGAAGACGCCCGCCGCCCGAGCAGCACCACCCCGCCCCCCGCCACGGCCAGCCCCGCCAGCACCGTGCCGAAGACCGTCGCGCCCGTCGTGAGGCCCACCGCGTCGCTCAGGTATCCCGCGCTCACCGGAAGGAGCCCGGCGGGCAGGTAACCCCCGACGTTCAGCGCCGCGTTGGCCTCGGCGAGCCGCGCCCCCGGCACGGCCGAGTTCAGCAGGGACAGCCCCCCGAGCTGTCCCATCCCCTGCCCGGCCCCGGCCAGCAGCGCCGCCCCGGCCAGCGCCGCGACCGACCCGGTGCGCACGGCCAGGACGAGCGCGGCCATACCGAGGGCGGTGGCACCGGCGCCGTAGGCCAGCACGGTGTGCCGCCCCAGCCGCCGTACCGCGAACTGCACCCCCGTGGCGGACAGGAACATCGCGAACGCCAGCGCCCCGGACACCACCCGGCTTCCCGTGCCGAGCAGCCCCGCCAGCAGCGACGGGCCGAGCGACAGCACGAAGGAGGTGGCGGTGATCCCGGGCGCGAACACAGCTATCCCCAGGGCGAGTTGCCCTCCGGCGCCGCGAGGCACCCCGGGCACCCGCACCCACCCCCCGGCACCGCGACCACCCTCACCGCGCCCCTCGTGAGCGGCGCCCACCGGCATCCGGACCACGACCACCACGGCCGACACCAGCAGCACCGCCTCCACCGCGAACACGGTGACCGCGGGCCCGGGCAGCGTCTCGGACAGCACCCCGGCCAGCAACGGCCCCAGCCCCGCCCCGAACACCATCGCGCAGGAGGCGAGCAGCGCGGCGAGCCGCCGCCGGGCGGGCCCCGCCACGTCCGTCACCGCGGCCATCCCCGCCGAGACCACGGCGCCGACCGCGATACCGGTGCACAGCCGGGCCGCGATCAGCGCGCCGACGCCGCCCGCGGTCGCGAAGACCAGGCAGGCGACGAGCGCGAGGCCCAGCGCGGGCAGCAGTACCGGCTTGCGCCCGACCCGGTCGGAGACGATCCCGGAGACCAGCAGGGACCCGAGCAGCCCCGCGATGTAACAGGCGAAGACCACGGTCAGCGTGCCCCTGCCGAATCCCATCTCGCGCTGCCAGAGCACATACAGCGGGGTGGCCGCGTTGGACAGCACGAACACCGCCGTCACCGGCCAGGCCGCGAGCCACACCCACCGGACGGGCACCTCACCCCCGCCCACCGCTTCCCGGGCACGCTCACCGGCGGTCGCCGTCGTCATGGCACAGTCCTCCCCTGAACTTCGGTACGAGTCAAGTCGTACTTGTACGAGTGGAGTCGAACTTAGCATGCAGTACGATCGGAGTCGTACAGGAAGTCCGCGAGAGGGGAGCCGCAGTTGACCGGGCAGAGGACCGAAGCGACCCAGCCGGCCGTAGGCGTCGAGGAGCGGCCGGAGCCCCCCGGCCTACCCGACCCGCTGCCCGAACCGGCCGCCGCCGACATCAGGCTGGAAACCGTGCTGGGCGCGCTCAGCGACCCGCTCAGACTGCGGATCGTCCGCAAACTCCTCCTGGAATCGGAGGAGTTCGACCACACCTGCGGCTGGTTCGGCCTGGACCGCCCCAAGTCCTCGCTGACCCACCATTTCCGGGCCCTGCGCGAGGCGGGCGTCACCCGGCAGCGCCAGTACGGCCTGGAGCGCCGCAGCCAGGTCCGGGTGGCCGACCTGAACGCCCGCTTCCCCGGCCTGCTGGACCTGGTGGCCGCCTGGACCCCGCCGGACGGCGACTGAGACGTCCCGGGATGCGGACCGCGACCAGGTCCCCGACCATGGAAGTCGTCGCGAGGGGAGGGACAGTCAGGGCCGGGCCGACCTCCTGGGAGTGTGACGATGACCGGTGACAGACCCTCCGCGGCGGCCTGGCGCAACCTGGTCATGGCCACCGTCGGCTTCACCCTCACCTTCTGGGCCTGGAACCTGGTCGCCCCGCTCGCCGCCGACTTCGACGGACGGCTGCACATGGGCGCCTCGGCCCAGTCCCTCCTGGTCGCGGTCCCGGTCCTGGTCGGCTCGCTCGGCCGGGTCCCGGCCGGCGCGCTCACCGACCGCTACGGCGCCCGCCTGATGTTCCCGCTGACCAGCGCCCTGACGATCATCCCGGTACTGCTGCTGATCCCGGCCCGGTCGTCGTACGTGGCCCTGCTCCTCGTGGGCTTCGTCCTCGGCCTCGGCGGCACGACGTTCGCGATCGGCGTGCCGCTGGTCAACTCCTGGTTCCCGCCCGCCCGCCGGGGCGCGGCCCTCGGTGTCTTCGGCATGGGCATGGGCGGGGTGGCGCTGTCCGGCTTCCTCACCCCGCGCATGTACCACCGGGACGAGCACCTGCCCTTCCTGGTCATGGCGGCAGCCCTGGCGGTGTACGCCGTCCTGGCCGCCGTCCTGATCAACGACCGCCCCGACCGCCGGATCCCCTCCACCCCCCTGACCGCGCGCCTCACCCGGGCCGCCGGCCTCCGCGTCACCTGGGAGCTGTCGGCGCTCTACGCGATCGGCTTCGGCGGCATCGTCGCGTTCGGCGTCTACCTCCCCACCTACCTGCGCACCTGGTACGGCCTCAACCCCACCGACGCCGGCACCCGGGCGGCCGGCTTCGCCCTGGTCACGGTGGTCTTCCGCCCCTTCGGCGGCTGGCTCGCGGACCGCGTCCACCCGGCGGTCGTCACGGCGTGGGCGCTGGGCCTGGTGGCGGTCCTGGCGATCCTCCAGTCCTTCGACCCGGTCCTGGTCCCCACCGCCACGGTCTGCCTGCTGCTGATGGCGGCCGGCCTCGGCACGGCCAGCGGCTCGGTCTTCGCCCTGGTCTCCCGGGTCACCCCCCAGCCCCAGGTGGGCAGCGTCACCGGCATCGTCGGCGCGACAGGGGGCCTGGGCGGCTTCGTCCCACCCCTGGTCATGGGCGCCGTCTACACCGCCAAGTCCTCCTACTCCATCGGCTACATGCTCCTGTCCGACCTGGCCCTGGCAGGCTGCGTCTACGCCTACGGCCGCATGCGCACAGCGGGCCCGACCCCGGAACCGGCCCCGACCCCGGCCCACGCACCAAAGGCCCCGACCAGATGAGAACGCGCCGCCACCGGAGGCCCGGCCGGCCCTCCCCGCACATACGCAAAAACCCCGCCACCAGCGTTTCCGCTGATGACGGGGTCTTCAGACACTTCCTGCGAAGTGCCCCCGGCAGGATTCGAACCTGCGCACACGGCTCCGGAGGGCGATTGTGTCCCAGTCGTCTGTGCAGGTCACGGGTGCCGAGCAGCCCGCAGATGTGACCGCTCGTCCACAGATAGTCCACGCCTGGGCTGTCTATACCGCAGGACGCTGGCGAGCATCGCAAGTCGAGCGGGAAGCGGCTGGTCGTGTGCCGCCCGGCTGCCGGGTGCGCTCGAGGTAACCGGTGTCGTAGCCATCTGCGCACGAGGGCCAGAGGGGATGGTGGCGAGCTGGCCAGTGTCACTGTAGCGATCACGGTCCTCCCGAGGTTGCGATACGTTAGGGTGGCGCGGTGAACCATGAGCTTCCTGTGATCAGTCTGTTCTCCGGGGCCGGTGGCCTCGACTGCGCCATCGAGAGCTGCGCTGAGCCACCGCTGGTCCAGGACGGCTCCGGGTCTCCGCTACGTGTCGCGGTTGCCACTGACTATGAGCAGACCGCTCTGGATACACTGTCGGCCAACTTCCCGCACACCAAGACGCTGTGTGGGGATATCCAAACGATCCCGACCGCAGAGTTGCTGGAAGCCGGCGGGCTGAAGCCCGGCGATCCCACCCTGGTCATCGGTGGTCCTCCTTGTACGCCGTTCAGTAAGTCCGGATTCTGGATCGAGGAGAAGCGCAACAGCGCCGATCCCAATGCCTCCCTCCTTGACGAGTACGTCCGTGTGGTTCGGGAGAGCAAGCCCGAAGCCTTCATCCTGGAAAATGTGCAGGGCCTGACGTACAAGACCCATCAGGCTCAGTTCGACCGACTCATTGCGGGCCTTAAGGATGCGGGCTACAACCCGACGTTCCGTGTGCTCCTTGCGGCCGAGTATGGGGTTCCGCAGCTCCGCAGGCGAGTATTCGTTGTGGGGCGACGTGACGGTAAGGCTTTCCACTTCCCCGAAACCACGCACTCTGGCGAGTCGGAGCGGGATCGGGTGATTGATCACACCAAGATTCCGTTCACGAGTCTTCGCGAGGCACTTGCCGGACTGCCGGACGTTCCTGAGGCTGGAGAAGTTGTTGAGGGAACCTACGCCGAACTCGCTGCGGAAGTTCCTCCTGGGCAAAACTACCTATGGCACACCGACCGATATGGCGGTCGCAACGAGTTCAAATGGCGTAGCCGCTATTGGACCTTCCTGCTGAAGGCGGACCCAGACCGCCCTTCTACGACGCTGCAGGCTCAGCCAGGTCCATGGGTCGGACCATTTCACTGGGAGAACGTGAAGAACGCGAACGGGGAAGAGCGAGCGCGTAGGTTTCGCGTTGCCGAAATGAAGCGGATCATGACTTTCCCTGATGAGTTCGTTTTCACCGGAGTGAAGCGCGAGGTGCAGCGGCAGATCGGTAATGCCGTCCCGGTGGAGTTGGGGAAGGTCGTCGTCCGGGCCCTGATGGAACAACTCGGCTATCTTGATTCTCGCGGTACTACTATTCCTAGCCAGGCTGGACACGAACAGCTTGAATTGATCTAGAGCGGCATGGGGGGGCAATGGGAATAACAATTAAAAAGAGCACGGCGGAGCAGGTTTTGAGGAAGGCGTACGAGGCGGCCGCTTCGGATGATGTATTCCTCGAAGATTGGATATTTCTGGCTACTTCGCTACGCGAGGTAGATGCTCCAAGGACTTACACGGCTGCGCTTGTGACAGCACTGCTCGCGCGTGCATGTGATGACAGGGTTGACCCACGCTCTATCAAAGAGAAGTACGACGATCGCGCCTTCTCTCTGCGTACCCTTTGCCACGGTGTAGTGGTTCCGATGTCCGTAGAACTTGGATTTGATCTGGGGGCTACGGGCCGCGAGCCGATCAACAATCAGCCATTCTTCCGTTACGACCATTACAGCGAGATCGTCAGGGTCCAGACGAAGGCGCGCCCCTATCTGGACCGAGTAAGCAGTGCCCTTGCTAGGGTCGATGAAGAAGACTATTCCACTGAAGAGTCGTTCCGAGCGCTTGTCGCTGTCTTGGCCGTGTGTATCTCTGTGGCGAACAAAAAGCAGCGCGTTGCCGTCGGGAGTGCCATCGTCGAGGCGAGCCTAATCGCTGAGACTCAGAGCTTCGTTGTGAGTGGCCACGACGTTCCACGAAAGCTGCAGGCTTGTGTTGCGGCTGGCCTTGACATGGTCTACAGCGAGGTCGTCTCGCGGAGGATCAATGACCCTTCTCGCGACTTTCCTGGTGACGTCCAAGTGATTTTGGACGGCGATCCATTGCTTACCGTTGAAGTGCGTGGAAAGAGCGTGTCGTGGGAGGGGCTTGAGCAATTCGTCAGCAGTGCAACGTATGCCGGCTTCCGACGAGTTGCGCTCATGGTCGATGCGGCGTCGCACGTGTCGCTTATGTCGGCCGATGATCTGACCAGCGCGCTTGAGCGGAAGTACGAGTGCATCGTCAAGGTGAACGAGAGCGTGTCGAGCTTCCTGCGTGACGTATTCGTCTGGTCGCCTCGCGACGTCCACTCGATTCTTTCGGCCTTTCCTGAGGCAATGTATCGCCGCATGATAGAGATCGAGGTGCGGGAGCCGGAGTTGGATCGGTGGGCTGAGATCTTCCCTGAAACGTGATGTGATACTGCGCGGCTAACTTACGGCCGGCCTGACGCTTAGCGGCGATCGGGCCGGCCTATGTCGTAGGCACCAGAATCCGCCCTAGATCATGGAGAGCGCCGAATGAAGATCATCTCATTCTTCAACCACAAGGGTGGCGTAGGAAAAACCACCCTCGTTTACAATATCGGAATCGCACTCGCGAAGAAGAAGCGAGTCCTTTTCATCGATGCCGACGCTCAGGCTAACCTCACTAGTGCTGCCATCCCCGTAACTAATGTCGAGTCGCTCTTCGATACCGGAAAGACAATCTACTCGTGTCTTCGTCCGGTGGTTGAGGGCTCCGGGGCGTTGGAGATTATTTCTCCTGTGCGGATCAGGGATACAGCTTGGATCCTACCGGGAGACATCCGATTGAGTGAATATGAGGAATTCGCTCCTACTGGGTGGACCGAAGCCCTTGCGGGGCTCCCTCGGGGATTTCAGGTGAGCACCGCCTTCTATCGACTCATCACCGAGACCGCTGCGCTGGTCTCAGCAGAATATGTCTTCGTTGACCTAGGACCTAATGTTGGTGCACTGAACAGAAATGTAATTATCGGGTCCACCGGGTTTGTTGTCCCGCTCGCGCCTGATCTGTTCTCGCTGACGGCCCTTCCGAGTGTCGGTAAGAGTGTCGCCAACTGGATCGGCGAGTGGGAGATCGCTAAGGCTCAGGCAGAAAGAAGGAAGCTTTCGTTCGGATTCGAACTCCCGCCGGGCCTGCCAAGTCCACTGGGGTATGTGAGCCAGCAGTTCACGGTATACCGGGACCAGCCTGCCGAAGCCTATAAGCACTGGAACGACCGCATGCCCGTCGCCTACCAGACCGGCATCGTGGAGGCATTGGAAGGCGCAGGCTCTCTCCCTCCTGCTTCTGGTACTTCTATCGGGGAGGTGCCGAACCTCTCAAGTCTGGTGCCCATCGCTCAAAGGACGCATAAGGCAGTGTTTGAGCTGAACGGGAGTGAGGCACGCGGCGCGCATTACACACGCGCGCGCAATGCGATTCATCTTTTTAGTTCTCTTGCCAACGAGATCTCCGAACGAGCTGATGAAGTCGCAGGCAGGTAACTCATGCTAATTGTCTTGGATACGAACCTTCTTCCTCGCCAGGGGAAACTTCGTAACGTCTCCATTTCTACGCTGCTCCGGGTCGCTGGTACGTTGAGTTCAACCGTCGCCATCACGAGTACGGTTCTCTCAGAATCGGTCAATGCAAGACGTCACGATGCTGAAGAGGCTTTGGATCGGCACGCCAAGGCTGTATCGGATCTGTCAAAGTACTGCCAGATCGATTCCTACTACGTTCCATCGCTCGATTCGATCGTTCAAGAATGGAAGGACGATCTAGAAGAAACCTTTGTCGTTCTGGAGCTCGATGGCGAGGATGCTAAAGAGGCGTTACTCCGAGAAGCGGCGAGACGGAAGCCGGCCAAGGCGGACGGGACAGGAGCCCGCGATTCTGCTATATGGTTGTGTATTAAGAGGAGGCATCTTGCGGGAGCGCATGCTACCCATTTTGCTTCGAATAACACGGGTGACTTCGGCACGAAGAAGGGGGACCCGTCTCTTCATCCCGATCTCCTTGGAGAATTGGGTGGCCGCGCTGAAGATTTCCATTATCACACCAGCATCAATTCGGTGATTGAGGAGCTGTGTGCCCGGACTCAGGTTTCTATCACCTCAGCATCGTTCCCGGAAGATGTTCTGCTCTCGATTGTCGAGCAAGTGGTGGCTCACCATGATCTGACTGATTTCCCAGATTTCGTAGACCGCAGTCCGGAAGACTTTGGTCCTGTCGAGTCTCTGGAACTCGCCGAAATGCGTGTTCGTAGCGCATACTCTGCGGGCGGGGTCAGAGTTGGATTTCTCACGACGTCGTTCGTGATGCCGCTCGCTGTCGACGTGCATGAGTCGCTCGGCACTTCGGTCTCTGGCCGATTGGGAGGTTGGTTCGAACTGGCGGATGACGCAGTGGTGGTTCGTTTTGATGTGACCCTGTTGAGGGAACTTGCTCGCAACCGCCCTTGAGGAGCGGAGTGGCTAGAGATGGCCGATCCGAATGGTCTGTCCGACTTGCGGCCTCGGCTCGCTCTCTTGGCTGGGGCAGAGGCTCGGCGTCTGCTCATGAGGTCGGTGGAGCGGCTTTGGGCTGGAGCTGCTTTGGGGCGAGTGATCATGGCCCCGTAAGCTTCCGGCGAGTCGGGCAGTCTGTTGACCTGCCCGTTAAAGCACGACGTTGGGGCCATGATCTTAGAGGCTCGCCCCAAAGTGGCTGCCTAAAGCCGTGGAGCCGGCCGCCCCAGCCACGACGTGGTTCTGACCTTGGCGTCGCCCTCTCAGTCCAGCCCCGGCCTGGTCTTCGCCCCCTTGGGCGCGGGCGGGCGACGGCGCGCGGCCCCGGTGACGAAGGCAAGGAGGGGCGGCGCGGCGGCGACCGTCCGGCGCCGCCGCGCTGTGCGCGGCACCTTCGATCTCCCGATCGAACTGGTTGCAGTTCCAGGAGGCCGGGCACGACCGCGAGCGAAGCGAGCCTTGATGATGTAGAGAAACTTCCACCGCGCCACGATCCAGAGCGTCTGACCAGGGCTGTCCGTCTGTCCGTCTGGTCCGCTACCGTGCGTTCCATGTCATCTGCTTTGGACACGCCCCAGAGGGCGGCCGAACTGGCTGAGTCCCTGTTGCCTCCGCTCGGAAACCGCTGGTTGCACACCCAAGCTGTCGCCCAACGCGCTCGCGAGGCTTCGCCGGCCGTGGCCGAAGATGACCGTGACCTCCTGGTCGCTGCAGCATGGCTCCACGACATCGGTTACGCGCCGGAAGTGCGGGACACCGGTTTCCATCCGCTCGACGGTGCGCGCTACCTGGAAACACTCGGTGCGCCTTCACGCCTCGTGCGGTTGGTCGCCCACCACTCAGGCGCCGTGTATGAGGCTGAGCAGCGCGGTCTGACTGCTGAACTGGCCGTGTACGACCGGGAGGACTCGCCGGTCCTGGACGCGTTGATCTTCGCCGACATGACCACTGGTCCAGCGGGGCAGTCGTTCGACTTTGACCGGCGTATTGGCGAGATCTTGGTTCGGTACGAGCCGGGCAGCGAAGTGCACACCGCGATCAGCAAAGCTCGGCCGTACCTTGGCGCCGCTGTTGACCGTACGCGCGCGCGTCTTGCGGATCAGCCGATGTAGGGCTCGGGCTGGCCAGCCAAGCCGTGATCGATCCGCATGCGCATGGACGGGTGGATGTTCAGCTCGTCCAGCTTGCTCGGAGCGACGAACGCCACTTCCTTGCTCTCGCTGCTCGTCCGTACTTCGCCGCCCGTGATTCGCGCCCGGAAGCAGATGGAGAACTGCTGCCGGACTTCGCCGTCGTCGTATGCCATGACGTGCGCCGGATTCGTGTAGATGCCGACTAGGCCGGTCACCTCCACGTCGATCCCGGTCTCTTCCTTCGTCTCGCGCACGGCTGCGTCGGGCGCTGACTCGCCAACATCAACGCCGCCTCCAGGTAGCGCCCAAAGGTCGTTGTCCGTCTTGTGGATCAAGAGGACTTCACCAGCATCGTTCGTGACCACCGCCGTGACCGAGGGAACGATGCTGTTCGCCTTCGGGGCGTTCGGATCGTTGAAGTAGTCGACTCGTGCCATGCACCTAGCGTCGCATGCCTCGGTGCTGAAGTGATGGGCTACGCGGGCCGTCCTCGCTCCCATGCGTAGTCGAAGCTCCGCATGTAGTGCCGGAAGGTGCGGGCACCGGGGAGGTAGCGGAAGTGCAGGACCGGGTTCTGTCCCGCCGGCGCACCGAGGACGTGTGGGTTCACCAACACGTCATCGTCGAACCGATAGACCGAGTTGTAGAGGATCGTGTCGTGCAGTCGAACCTCAACACCTGGCGTGGTCATCGCCGGTTCGAGGTAGCGACGGGTGATCCGTGCGCGTGCCGCCAGATCACCGCCGATGCCTTCCTCCTCGCCCCGCTGCCGGACGGCTTCTGATTCTGGGTCGCCCAGCAGGATGCGCACTTGGGCGCCGGCCTTCGCCTTCTCCGCCAACAGGTCGGGCAGGTCCGGGTGGTTGTCGAAGAGGAACAAGCCTGCATAGACCAGGATCCCGACTTGGTCTGTCGCCTTCTCGATGAGCGATGACCACAGCGGCGCGGGAACCGCGCCTCGGTGCGGGTAGTACGTGATCAGCTCGGAAGTGCTGGCCGTCTCAGTCTGCTTCTCAACGGAGGGCCAGAGGTACACCTCGTCAACGCCCAGGAAGCCAGCGGCCTTCCATCGGTGTCCTCGGTGTGGTGTACGGCCGGTGGTGATCCACCGCTCAACACTCTTCGGGTCTACGCCGACGTGCTGAGCAACCGACTGGATCGTCTCGCCCTTCGCCGAAATCGTCGCGCGCAGACGCTCGTTCGCCATAACGTGCCCTTCTCTGGGACGCGCTGGGGACGTTTTGACGATACCTCAGACGTCCCTAAACGTCCATACGGACCGTGATGTGTCCACCACCTTTCGCGGTCTCCTGATCTCACTGCCGAACAAGGCGGTTCCGACTCCCGAAAATCAGGAGACAGACGATGCGTCAGATCCCCGTCGACACGAACGGCGCGACCCTGATGGTTGCCCAGCCCCCGCAGCCCAAGTACTCCGACCGGAAGACCCAGACACGCGCCGTCGACACCCAGACCGGCGAATTCCTGATGACGCTGGACCTGCTGTTCGTCATGAACGGCAACGCCGAGGTCATCACCGTGTCCGTGGGTGAGTCGGGCATTACCGGTGAACTCACCATGGGCACCCCGGTCGGGCTGACCGGCCTGATCGCGCGGCCGTGGGAGAACGAGTTCAACGGCCAGAAGCGGCACGGGATCTCGTTCCGCGCGGTCGCGGTCACCTCGCTGGTCGACACCTCCGTGAAGGCGGCCTGAGTCATGACGTGGCTGACCGTGGCCCTGGTGCTGGTCGTCGCCGCTGCGGGTCTCCTGCGGTGGCGGCGCCCCGCCTGGTACTGGCTCACCTTCGGTGTTGCCCTGGCGAGCCTGCGGGTCCTGGTCCGGTACGCGTCCGTCATGGACGCCTGCGGGCTGACGGTCCCGCCCTCGCGCTGGCGCCTCACCCTGGCTCGGGCCACGAACCGATCGGTTCCCGGTCCCCGCGCCCCGCGCATCCTGCGTCTGCGACCGACCCGAACCGGACTGGTGCTGCGGCTCAAGCTCCGTCCCGGTCAGGACGCCTTCGACGTGGCAGCCTCGTGTGACCGGTTACGGCACTCGTTCGCCATGTACGGCGTGACCTCGCGGGAACTGCGTTCCGGCGTCGTGGAAGTGCGGATGACCGGCTACGACGTGCTCAAGCGGGTGCAGATGCCGGCCAAGGTCGACACCCGCCCGATGCGAGTCCCGGTCGCCCTCCGGGAAGACGGCACGGTCCACTACCGCGACTATCGAGCCGTGCCGCACGCGCTGACGCTCGGTGCCACGGAGTCCGGCAAGTCCGTCTATCAGCGCAACCTCGTGGCAGCACTCGCCCCGCAGCGGGTCGCCCTGGTCGGGATCGACTGCAAGCAGGGTGTGGAGCTGTTCCCGCTGGCTCGCCGGTTCTCCGCGCTGGCCGACAACCAGGACTCAGCCGCCGAACTCCTCGAGGCCCTGGTGTCCCACATGGAGGACGTCTACCAGCTCATCCGCGCCGAACAGCGGATCACCGCCGATGTGCCGGACGCCGAGATAGCCGCCGACATCTGGGACCTGCCAGAAGACCTCCGCCCGGTGCCCATCGTGGTCCTGGTCGATGAAGTCGCCGAACTCGCCCTGTTCGCCACCAAAGAAGAAGAGAAGCGCCGGGACCGGATCATCACCGCGCTCGCCCGGCTCGCCCAGCTCGGCCGCGCCGCCGGCATCTACCTGGAGATCTGCGGCCAGCGCTTCGGCTCCGAACTCGGCAAGGGCATCACCATGCTCCGCGCCCAGCTCACCGGCCGCACCGCCCACCGCGTCAACGACGAGTCCAGCGCGAACATGGCCTTCGGCGACATCGCCCCGGACGCCGTCCTCGCCGCGATCCAGATCCCCACCGACATGCCCGGCGTCGCTATCACCGGCGACTCGACCGGCGGCTGGGCCCGCATCCGCGCCCCGCACACCTCCCTGCGCCAAGCCGTGAACACCTGCAACCGGTACGCCGCCCTGGCCCCGGACCTGCCCGCCCTGGCCCCCTTCCGGCCGGCGCTCGCCATCCCGACGCCGCTCGACGCCCCGGCCGTCGAGTCCATCCCGGCTACGGCCTGATCCCTCCCGCTCCACGGTTGGCGCGACCGCATCGCGCCAGGTCCCTACCCGAGCCATGCCCGAAGAAGGGAGATCGCCTGCCATGTGCCCCGACTGCGAGGACTTCACCCGCACCGTGGTGATGCTCGGCGACCTGGCCCTGTACGCCGACAGGACCGGCGCTGACCAGGACTTCATCGACACCGTGGGCCCGTCCCTGGCGGCGTCGCTGCCCGAGCCGCCGCCCGGCACCTTCCCGCCCGGCTACGACCCGAACGAGGGCCCCGAGTACCCCGGCGAGGGGTGGTGACCGTGCCGACCGCGAAGAAGCCCGCCGCCCGCCGCAAGCCCCGGCCGAAGAAGTGCCCTGACTGCAACGGCATCGGTGAGATCACCGAAACCGTCCGGGTCGGCGCCCGTAAGGGCCGTGCCACCGACGACCGGCAGACCGGCCTGTGCCTGACCTGCTGGGGATCCGGCGAAGCCACAACCGACTGAACCCCTGCCGGGGTGGGGCGGCCGGACCTCGATCCCCGCCCCGCCCCTGGCCCAACCCGCAAAGGGAGGTGACGACATGACCCGCTCGATCCGCCCGGACGCCGTCCTCGTACAGGCCGTGATCGCCGGCGCTCTGTCCTTCGCCCACCTTCACGACCTGGCTGCCGCCGCCGGACAGTCTGGCTGGAAGGCGTGGGCCTACCCGATCTCGGTTGACCTGTTGCTGGTCGCCGCCTGGCGTCGTCTGCGCAACAGCGGCCCGTCCCGGCTGGCCTGGTGCTGGTTCCTGATCGCGCTGTTCGCCTCGCTCGGCGCCAACGTCGCCACCGCCGGCTTCCTCGACCTGGCCAACCCGCCCGCGCTGCTCCGCCTCGGCATCGCCGGATGGCCCGCGCTCGCTTTCCTCGGCGGCACCCTGCTCGCCCACTCGGCCAGCGACCCGGCACCGGTAACGGCGGCTCCTGCGCCGGCCACCGACCCGGCCCCCGAGCATGACGCCGAACCGGAGTCCGCTCCGGAGCCGGTCACCGCTGCCGACGACACCCCGGCGCTACTTGCCGCCGACCCGGCCCCCGCGCCCGCTTCGGCTCCCGCACCCGCGCCCGCGCCCGAGGTAGCGGTCCCGGCTCCGCTGGTCGCTCACGCGCGCAAGGTCGCCGCCGACCACGAAGCCCGTACCGGCTCCCCGATCGACGCCGACACCCTCCGCGCCCGCCTCGGCGTCCCCGCGCCCATGGCCGACGCCATCGCCGCCCAACTCGCCTGACAGACAAGGAGTTCAGCCATGCCCATGCGCGACTTCTTCCACTCCGTGATGCAGATCGGTCCGGTCCAGATCGGCACCCACCGCGACCGCCACGGCCAGACCAAGCACGCCGCCGTGTGCACCTCCGACGACTGCGGCTGGTCCGCCGACTACTCCAGCCAGTCCGCCGCCCAGCTCGCCGCCCGCACCCACCGCTGCCGCGTCCGCTAGGAGGCTCCCCGTGCAGGTTCCCCTCTGGTTCGCGCTGCTCGTCGTCGGCTACCTCGGCGTCAAGCTCATCCGCCCGCCGGCCTGGCTCATCGCCGTCCTCCTGCTCGGCGGCTTCCTCCTCGCTGACAGCGTCCTGGCCCCGGCCATCAATGGCCTGATCAAGTAACGCCCCCGGAAGGGAGTCCCAACATGCTCCGCCCGAAGATCCCGACCATGCCCACCCCGACCGGGCACGTCACCCCGCCGGCCTCCGTCGAGCCGACCGCCGTCCTTCCCAGCGTCCAGACCCCGCCGGCCGCCCCCATGGCCCCGGCGCCGTCCCGTCCGGTGGTCCAGCTCACCCCCGGCACCGTGCTCGCCCTCGTCGGCGGCGGCACCGCCGTCGTCCTGGTCGTCGGCGCCGTCCTCGTCTCCATGCTCCTGGCGGTCGCCATCACCGGCGCCTCGGTCGCCGTCGTCGCCGTCGTCCTGCGCTCGCTGCTCGCCTCCGAGACAAAGCGGCGCTGACCGGCTCCCGGAGCGGCCTCAACCGCCAAGTTTCCGCCGCTCCGGGCGCCTCCCCTTCCCGATCCAACGGACCAGAAAGGCACGGCCCATCATGCCCCAGAGCAGCCCGAACCTGCCGATCTGCCGCGACTGCGACGGCTTCGCCTCCGTCGCCATCGACACCGGCACCCGTCACGCCGACGGCACCCGCGTCACCCTCCGCGTCGACTGCCCGACCTGCAAGGGCACTGGCCACACCCTCCGCGCCTCCCTCGTCCGCGTCGGGAGGTGACCCGAGTGACCGTCCTTGACCTCTTCGCCGGCCCCGGCGGCTGGTCCGAGGGACTGCGCGCCCTCGGCCTGACCGACATCGGTATCGAGATCGACCCTGCCGTCTGCACCACGCGCGCCGCCGCCGGACATACCACCATCCGCGCCGACGTCGCCGCCTACCCCACCGCTCCTCTCCGCGGGAAGGTGACGGGGCTGATCGGCTCCCCGCCCTGCCAGACCTTCAGCGCCGCCGGCCTGCGCGCCGGGAACACCGACCTGCCCCTGTGCCACCAGGCCCTTGACGACCTCGCCCGCGGGAGGGACACCCGCGCCGTGCTCCGTGCCGCCTGCGTCGACCCGCGCTCCCTGCTGGTCGTCGAGCCGCTGCGCTACGCCCTCGACCTGCGCCCCGACTGGATCACCCTGGAGGAAGTCCCCGCAGTGCTGCCGCTGTTCGAGCACACCGCCCGCCTCCTGGCGGGCATTGGCTACTCGACGTGGACCGGCGTCCTCAACGCCGCTGACTTCGGCCTTGCCCAGACCCGCCGACGCGCCTTCCTGGTCGCCTCCCGTACCCGCCCCGCCACGCTCCCGGAGCCCACCCACGCTGACGGCGGCACCCCTGCTGACCTCTTCGGCGACGGGCTCCCGCCCTGGCGGACCATGCTCGATGTCCTGGGCTGCCCGCCCGCTCTCGTCGTCACTCGCGGGAACCACACCACCGGCGGCAGCACCTTCCCCACGACCGGCCCGTCCTGGGCGGTCACCGGCCGCGCCCGGTCCTGGCTGCTCAAGGTCGGCAACCGCCCGGCCGCCACCCGCCGCCGCCTCGACCAGCCCGCCCCGACGCTGCTGTTCGGCAAGGCCCTGAACGACGTGTCCTGGATCGACTCCGAGGGCACCCCCATCCGCCGCCTCGCCGTCCATGAGGCTGCCATCCTCCAGGGCTTCCCCGCCCCCTACCCGTGGGCCGGCTCGCGCACCAAGCAGTTCGAGCAGATCGGCAACGCCGTCCCCCCGCCGCTCGCCACCGCGCTCCTGAGGTCCCTCGTCCCGGCCGCGCTGGAGGTGGCTGCGTGAGCGACACCGCGACCTTCGCGGGCCTGGATCCGGTCACCCTGGGGGACCTCCTCCGGGTGGCCGGGCTCCCCGGCTTCGACCGCTGGCAGGACCAGATCAAGCGCACCGGCGGCTGCGCCGATCCGATCCACCTGCGCGGCTGGGTCGTCCACAAGGACAAGGTCACCGGGGAGACCCTGCACCGCTACAGCACTGAGAACGAGCCGGGCGGACGGCTCCGTGTCGCCTGCGGCAACCGCCGGGCCTCCCGCTGCCCCGCCTGCGCCTGGACCTACGCCGGTGACACCTACCACCTGATCCGTGCCGGACTCGCCGGCGACCCGGACAAGGACATTCCTGACACTGTCCGGGATCACCCGCGGGTGTTCGCCACCTTCACCGCGCCCTCGTTCGGCCCGGTCCACAACCGGCCCGACCGTGGCGCCTGCCGCTGCGGCACCCGCCACCCCGCCGACGACCCCGCCCTCGGTACAGCACTCGATCCGGCTACGTACGACTACGCCGGCGCCGTGCTCTTCAACAACCACGCCGGTGAGCTGTGGATGCGCACCATCAACCGGCTCCGCCGCGAGATCGCCAAGCGTGCCGGGCTGACACAGCGCGAACTCGCTGAGACCTGCCGACTGTCCTACGGCAAGGTCGCTGAGTTCCAGAAGCGCGGAGCCGTCCACTTCCATGCCGTGATCCGCCTCGACGGTCCCGACGGAGCCGACTCCGCCCCGCCGTCCTGGGCCACCACCGACCTGCTCACCGACGCCATCCGCGCCGCCGCCGCGCACCCGTACAGCCGCGTCAGTGTTCTCGCCGCCGGCGAGCAACCCGCCCGCACCTTCCAATGGGGCCGACAGCTCGACGTACGGCCCATCAAGGCGTTCGGCGACGGCTCCGACCTCACCGAACAGGCAGTCGCCTCCTACGTGGCCAAGTACGCCACCAAGGCCGCCGAGAACACCGGCACCCTCGACCGCCGCATCGGCGAACTCTCCGAACTCGACCGCCACGGCGTCCCCGACCACGCCCGCCGCCTGATCACCGCCTGCCGAGACCTCGATGAGCTGTACCCGGACCGGCGCCTGTGGGCCTGGGCGCACATGCTCGGCTTCCGCGGACACTTCTCGACCAAGTCCCGCCGCTACTCGACCACACTCGGCTCCCTCCGCCAGACACGCGCCGACTACCGCGCCGCACAGGAATGCGCCGCCCTCGGCCTGAACCACGTCGAGCCGGACACCGTCCTCGTCCTCGCCGACTGGCAGTACGCCGGCCACGGCCACACCCCCGGCGAATCCGCCCTCGCCGCCACCATCCGGCGGGACATCGAACTCAACCGCGAAACCGCACGCGAAGCCTTGGAAGGAGAACTGGCGTGAAAGACGAGCTGATGACCGTTCCGGAAATCCTCGCCGAACTCAAAGGAGTATCACGCCGGACCTTCTACCGCTGGCGAGAATTGGGGCAGGCCCCGCGAGCTTTCAAGCTGCCCAATGGTGAACTGCGGGTGTGGCGCAGCGACTTCACGGCGTGGCTGAACAGTCGAGAGAGGGTAGCGGCGTGAAGTCACTCGACGTGAAAGTCTGGGGCGTCCGGAAAAGGAACACCAAGAAGCCGTCCTATGACGTGAGGTGGATCGTCTCCGGGAACGTGTTCTCCGAACAGTTCCGCACCAAGGGACTCGCGGACAATTACCGTTCCAAGCTCCTGCGTGCAACGCGCGACGGCGAGGAGTTCGACGCGGCTACCGGGCTGCCGGACTCGATGGTCGAAAAGGCCCCCACGATGACGTGGTATGCCTTCGCCTTGAAGTACCTCGCCATGAAATGGCCGCACGCTGCGCCGAACACCCGCGACGGGATCAACGAGTCGTTGACCGCTGTCACCGTGGCGCTCCTCGACGATCGTCCTGGGCGGCCGGCCGATGACCTCCTCAGGAAGGCGCTTCGTAACTGGGCTTTCGTCCTTCCCGGCCCGGACGGTCGCGAGTTGCCGACCGAGATCGCGAACACCCTGCATTGGGTGGCCAAGGCATCGCGCCCTCTCTCGGACCTCGCTGACGCAGCGGTCGGCAGGGCCGTCCTGGACTCCCTGAAGCTCAAGCTCGACGGAACGGCGGCTGCGGCAGAAACCGTACGGCGCAAGCGGCGCACTCTGGTCAATGCCATGCACTACGCGGTGGACCTCGGCGAGTTCAAAGAGAATCCGATCACTGCGGTTCGCTGGAAGAAACCGAAGGTGGTCAAGGAAGTAGATCCCCGAGTAGTGGCGAACCCCGAACAGGCTCGTGCTCTGCTGACTGCGGTCTCGTACGTCGGCGGATATGGCCGTGCGCGCGGCCGGCGACTTGTCGGCTTCTTCGCCTGCATGTACTACGGCGCTCTTCGCCCAGCTGAGGCTGTCGGCCTCAAAGAGGCAGACCTGAAACTGCCTGAAGCGGGCTGGGGAACGGCTCTGCTGAATCGCACCCGCCCCAGCGCCGGCAAGCGGTGGACCGACTCTGGTGAGACGCACGACGATCGCGGACTCAAGAACCGGCCCGTCGAAGAAGTCCGGCCCGTGCCGATCCCGCCGCAGCTCGTGGCGATTCTCCGAGATCACCTCGACACGTTCGGAACTGCCAAGGACGGGCGGCTGTTCACGAACGAGCGCGGGGGAGTGGTCGGCTCGTCCACGTACTACCGCGTGTGGCAGGAGGCTCGCGCGCTGGCTCTTCCGCCGGCCGTTGTTGCCTCGCCGCTCGCCGCCCGTCCGTACGACCTGCGGCACTCGGCGCTGTCGACCTGGCTCAACTCCGGCGTCGACGCGACCGAGGTCGCCGAGCGTGCAGGCAACAGCGTCGAGGTCCTGCTGAGCCGCTACGCGAAGTGCATCGACGGTCGGCAGGAGATCGCCAACCGCAAGATCGAAGAGCTGTTGCGCGAGTACGAGTGATCCCACGCGCGCCGTACGAGGCTTCAGGCCCCTGGATCCGTCCGGGGGCCTTCGCCGTTTCCAGGGCTGACCAGGGCCAATGCCCCAAGATCCTGTCCACGAATAGTCCACAGACCCCGACATAGGGCCGCTCAGTGCTGCATACGCCTGCACATACGCGAAGACCCCGGCCTCAGCGTTTCCGCTGGTGACGGGGTCTTTGGGCACCTCATAAAGGGTGCCCCCGGCAGGATTCGAACCTGCGCACACGGCTCCGGAGGCCGTTGCTCTATCCCCTGAGCTACGGGGGCGTGTCGGGCGCTGAGCTTCTCGCTCGCGGCGACGGGTAGAACATTAGCAGGTCTGGAGGGGTGATCAGGAACCCGCTTCCTGGCGCGGGGGTGGGCGGGTCCCCTGGAGGGGGTGGAAGTGGGGAAAACCCGGACGCGGTGGCCGGTCCGCACCTACTCTCGAGTTGTGCCAGGCGCTCCGGGCCGGGTGCTTGTTGTGGACGACAACAAGGTCATCCGGCAGCTGATCAGGGTCAACCTCGAGCTGGAAGGGCTAGAGGTCGTGACCGCGGCCGATGGTGCCGAGTGTCTGGATGTGGTGCATGAGGTGCGGCCCGACGTCGTGACGCTCGACGTCGTCATGCCCCGCCTGGACGGCATCCGCACCGCCGCCCGCCTCCGCGCCGATCCCCGTACGCACCACCTGCCCGTCGCCATCGTCAGCGCCTGCACGCAGTTCGAGGTCCAGGCGGGCCTCGACCTCGGCGTGGACGCCTTCCTCGCCAAGCCCTTCGAACCCGCCGAGCTGGTCCGGATCGTCATGGACCTCATCGAGCGGAAGACCACTCGCGCGGCCGGCGGGGGAGAGGGGCATCCGGGAGCGGAGCCGGATGGTGCCGAGAGCGCCACTGGTGCCGGCGGTGATGGAGGGGCGGTCGATCGGGAGGCGGCCGGGGAAGCCGCAGACGAGATCGACGGCCTGCCCAGCCATGACGGCATCCACCCCTAGCCACGTCCAGCCACGTCAGTTCCCCCGAGCCGCGTCGTCATGGCGCCACCAAGCCTGGTGGTCCCCGGTGACCGCCCCCGCCGCCGTGGAAGGCATAACCGGCTCGCCCACCCACCCCCCTCCTCCCCTACGCTTGTCCCGTGACCCCCGCCGAACTGTCCCGCACCGTGTTGGACGCGGTGTGCCGTGCCGTCGGTGACGGGGAACTGAGCGTGGCCGTACCCGAGCGGGTCGTGGTGACCGAGCCGGGGCCCGGGGGGTGCGGGGACTTCGCCACCGCCGTCGCGCTGCGGCTCGCGCCCGCCGCCGGGCAGCCCCCGCGGCACGTCGCCGGGATCCTGCGGGAACATCTCGTCGGGGCCGACGGGATCGAGGAGGTCGTCGTCACCGGGCCGGGGTTCCTCAACATCCGGCTCGCCGAGCGGGTCGACCCCGTGGCCGCGCTGGTCGCGGAGATCCGGGAGAAGGGCGCCCGGTACGGACACGGTGACGCCCTCGCCGGGCAGGTCGTCGCGCTCCGGGTGCCGTACGAGGTGCGGGCCGAGACCGTCGCCGACGCCGTCGTACGCATCGTGGGGACCCAGGGCGGCCGGGCCACCGTGGAGCACGGCGAGCCCGTCAATCTGCGGCCCGTGCCCGCACCGGAGGACCCCGCGCCGCTCGGGCCCGACGCCGCTCGGTGGGCCCTGCTCCACCCCGCCCCGCACGACCGGCCCCGGATCACCGCCGACCACCTGGTGCAGCGTGAGGGCAATCCGCTGTTCCGGGTGCGGTACGCCCACGCCCGCGTCCGCTCCCTCGGCCGCAACGCCGCCCGCCTCGGCTTCGCCGCCGAGCCCGGCCCCCCGCGCACCGCAGCCGGTGCCCCCCTTCTCACCCCCCTCGCCGACCACCCCCGCATCCTCGCCGCGGCCGCCACCCACCGTGCCCCGGACCGGCTCGCCCGGCATCTCGTCACCGTCGCCGATGCCGTGCTGCCCCTGCTGCCTTCCGTGCTTCCCGTCGGCGAGGAGAAACCCTCGGCCGCCCACCGCGCCCGGCTGGCCCTCGCCGAAGCAGCCGGGACGGTGCTGGCCGGCGGCCTGTCCCTGCTCGGCATCGACGCACCCGAACATCTCTGAGGCGCGTGAGCAGATGCGTCCCGGAGAGAGACAGAGAGTCTGAGAATCACGTCATGAGCCGTTCCGCCCATCCCGCCGGGCCCCGCCACGCCGACGTCCTGCCCGAGGGGCACCACCCCGCGCCGCCCGCCGACCTCAACACCCTGGACCGGAAGGTGTGGGCGCAGACCGTCACGCGCGGCGACGACGGCGTGGTCGCCGTCGCGGGGATCCCGGTCACCCGGCTCGCCGAGGAGTTCGGCACCCCCGCCTATATCCTGGACGAGGACGACTTCCGCGCCCGCGCGCGTGCCTGGCGCACCGCGTTCGGTCCGGACGCCGATGTGTTCTACGCCGGCAAGGCGTTCCTGTCCCGGGCCGTCGTGCGGTGGCTGGACGAGGAGGGGCTGAACCTGGACGTGTGCTCCGGCGGCGAACTGGCCACCGCGCTGTCCGCCGGGATGCCCGCCGAGCGCATCGCCTTCCACGGCAACAACAAGTCCGTCGAGGAGATCCGCCGGGCCGTCGAGGCCGGTGTCGGGCGGATCGTGCTCGACTCCTTCCAGGAGATCGTGCGGGTCGCGCACACCGCCCAGTCCCTCGGCAAGCGGCAGAGGGTCCAGATCCGGATCACCGTGGGCGTCGAGGCGCACACCCACGAGTTCATCGCCACCGCCCACGAGGACCAGAAGTTCGGCATCCCGCTGGCCGGCGGGCAGGCGGCGGAGGCCGTGCGGCGGGCGCTCCAGCTCGACGGTCTGGAGCTGATCGGGATCCACTC
The DNA here is from genome assembly GCF_000720835.1 of Streptomyces achromogenes subsp. achromogenes. Taxonomy (GTDB): domain Bacteria; phylum Actinomycetota; class Actinomycetes; order Streptomycetales; family Streptomycetaceae; genus Streptomyces; species Streptomyces achromogenes. The sequence continues at coordinate 125,791 of NZ_JODT01000015.1, forward strand.
GCACATCGGGTCGCAGATCTTCGACATGTCCGGCTTCGAGGTCGCCGCCCACCGGGTCGTCGGCCTGCTGAAGGACATCCGCGACGAGCACGGCGTCGAACTGCCCGAGATCGACCTCGGCGGCGGCCTCGGCATCGCCTACACCAGCGCCGACGACCCCCGCGAGCCGCACGAGATCGCCAAGGCGCTCACCGAGATCGTCACCCGCGAGTGCGAGGCCGCCCGGCTGCGCACCCCCCGCATCTCCGTCGAGCCGGGGCGGGCCATCGTGGGACCCACCGCCTTCACCCTGTACGAGGTCGGCACGGTCAAGCCGCTGGACGGGCTGCGGACCTACGTCTCCGTCGACGGCGGCATGTCGGACAACATCCGCACCGCGCTGTACGACGCGGAGTACAGCGTCGCGCTCGTCTCCCGCGCCTCCGACGCCGAGCCGATGCTCGCCCGGGTCGTCGGCAAGCACTGCGAGAGCGGGGACATCGTGGTCAGGGACGCGTTCCTGCCGGCCGACCTGGCACCGGGCGACCTCGTCGCCGTGCCGGCCACCGGCGCGTACTGCCGGTCCATGGCCAGCAACTACAACCACGTCCTGCGGCCGCCCGTCGTCGCCGTACGGAACGGCGCGGCCCGGGTGATCGTCCGGCGCGAGACGGAGGAGGACCTCCTGCGTCTCGACGTCGGGTGACCCCCGCCCCGGAAACCACGGGGGCCGGAAGAGCGCAAGATCTGCGGTCTCCCACCCCCGTACAAATGAAATAGATGTCTCACGATCCGGACGAAGGGTAGAAACTCCCGTCCGGTGAGTGAGACTGGTTCAACCGTAGACGGTATGAGGAAACGAGGTCGGATGATGCGTACGCGTCCGCTGAAGGTGGCGCTGCTGGGCTGTGGAGTGGTCGGCTCAGAGGTGGCGCGCATCATGACGACGCACGCCGACGACCTCGCCGCCCGGATCGGGGCCCCCGTCGAGCTCGCCGGCGTGGCCGTACGGCGTACCGGCAAGGCCCGCGAGGGCATCGACCCCGCGCTCGTCACCACCGACGCCACCGCCCTGGTCAAACGCGGGGACATCGACGTCGTGGTCGAGGTCATCGGCGGGATCGAGCCGGCCCGGACGCTCATCACGACCGCCTTCGAGCACGGCGCCTCCGTCGTCTCCGCCAACAAGGCCCTGCTCGCCCAGGACGGGGCCGCCCTGCACGCGGCGGCGGAGGCGCACGGCAAGGACCTCTACTACGAGGCCGCCGTCGCCGGTGCCATCCCGCTGATCCGGCCGCTGCGCGAGTCGCTCGCCGGCGACAAGGTCAACCGGGTGCTCGGCATCGTCAACGGCACCACCAACTTCATCCTCGACAAGATGGACTCGACCGGCGCCGGCTACCAGGAGGCCCTGGACGAGGCCACCGCCCTGGGGTACGCCGAGGCCGACCCGACCGCCGACGTCGAGGGCTTCGACGCCGCCGCCAAGGCCGCCATCCTCGCCGGTATCGCCTTCCACACGCGCGTCCGCCTGGACGACGTCTACCGCGAGGGCATGACCGAGGTCACCGCCGCCGACTTCCGCTCCGCCAAGGAGATGGGCTGCACCATCAAGCTGCTCGCCATCTGCGAGCGCTCCAAGGACGGCACGTCGGTCACCGCGCGGGTGCACCCCGCCATGATCCCGCTCAGCCACCCGCTCGCCTCCGTGCGCGGCGCGTACAACGCCGTGTTCGTGGAGAGCGACGCCGCCGGGCAGCTGATGTTCTACGGCCCCGGCGCCGGCGGCTCGCCCACGGCCTCCGCCGTCCTCGGCGACCTCGTCGCCGTCTGCCGCAACCGGCTCAGCGGCACCACCGGCCCCGGCGAGTCGGCCTACGCCGACCTGACCGTCTCCCCGATGGGCGACGTCGTCACCCGGTACCACATCAGCCTCGACGTGGCCGACAAACCGGGCGTCCTCGCCCAGGTCGCCACCGTTTTCGCCGAGCACGGCGTGTCCATCGACACGGTTCGGCAGCAGGGCAAGGACGGCGAGGCCTCCCTCGTCGTCGTCACCCACCGGGCCTTTGACGCCTCCCTGTCCGGGACCGTCGAGGCGTTGCGCAAGCTCGACACCGTGCGGGGTGTCGCCAGCATCATGCGGGTTGAAGGAGAGTAACCAGCAATGACCCACCAGTGGCGCGGAATCATCGAGGAGTACCGGGACCGGCTGCCCGTCTCCGACACCACGCCGGTCGTGACGCTCCGTGAGGGCGGCACGCCCCTCGTGCCCGCGCAGGTGCTCTCCGAGCGCACGGGCTGTGAGGTCCACCTGAAGGTGGAGGGGGCCAACCCCACCGGGTCCTTCAAGGACCGCGGCATGACCATGGCGATCAGCAAGGCCAAGGAGGAGGGGGCGAAGGCCGTCATCTGCGCCTCCACCGGCAACACCTCCGCCTCCGCCGCGGCGTACGCGGTGCGGGCCGGCATGGTCTCGGCCGTCCTGGTGCCGCAGGGCAAGATCGCCCTCGGCAAGATGGGCCAGGCCCTCGTGCACGGCGCGAAGATCCTCCAGGTCGACGGCAACTTCGACGACTGTCTCACCCTTGCCCGCGCGCTCAGCGAGAACTACCCCGTGGCGCTGGTCAATTCGGTCAACCCGGTGCGGATCGAGGGCCAGAAGACCGCCGCTTTCGAGATCGTGGACATGCTCGGCGACGCGCCCGACCTCCACGTCCTCCCGGTCGGCAACGCGGGCAACATCACCGCCTACTGGAAGGGGTACAAGGAGTACGCCGCCGACGGCGTCTCCACCCGCACCCCCCGGATGTGGGGCTTCCAGGCCTCCGGCAGCGCCCCGATCGTGCGCGGCGAGGTCGTCAAGGACCCGTCGACCATCGCCACCGCCATCCGCATCGGCAACCCCGCCTCCTGGCACCACGCGCTGGCCGCCCGGGACGAGTCCGGCGGCGCCATCGACGAGGTGACGGACCGTGAGATCCTGCGCGCCTACCGCCTGTTGGCCGCGCAGGAGGGCGTCTTCGTGGAGCCCGCCTCCGCCGCCTCGGTGGCCGGCCTGCTCAAGGCCGCCGAACAGGGCAAGGTCGACCCGGGCCAGCGCATCGTGTGCACGGTCACCGGCAACGGCCTGAAGGACCCGGACTGGGCCGTCGCCGGCGCGCCGCAGCCGGTCACCGTCCCGGTCGACGCCGCCACCGCGGCCGAGCGCCTCGGCCTCGCCTGAGCGCCCCCGGCCGGGGATTCCCTGACAAGGTGCACAGGGGGCTTACGACACGCATCGTGCGCCTCCTGTGCGCCCTATGTCGCCACAGAACCTTCCTTCGATAGGCTGTAGCGAACCCGCCTACCGCATATGCCCTCGCGTATGGCAGGCGCCGCGCCGTCTCCGCGGCCCGTCGGGTCTTCGTACGTCAGTCATCGGCAGTCCACCCGAGTGACCATCGAATCCATCGAGCGTCATTCGGCCGCAAACGCAGCTCAAGGAGAGTCTTCGAGCGATGGCCGGTCCAGCGTTCCGCGCCGCCGCCGTCCGGGTGCGCGTTCCCGCCACCAGCGCCAACCTCGGCCCGGGCTTCGACGCCCTCGGCCTCGCGCTGGGGCTCTACGACGACGTGGTCGTCAGGGTCGCCGACTCCGGGCTGCACATCGACATCGCGGGTGAGGGCGGCGAGACCCTGCCGCGGGACGAGAGCCACCTCCTCGTCCGCTCCCTGCGGACCGCCTTCGACCTGCTGGGCGGCCAGCCCCGCGGGCTGGAGATCGTCTGCGCCAACCGCATCCCGCACGGCCGGGGCCTCGGCTCCTCCTCCGCCGCCATCTGCGCCGGCATCGTGGCCGCCCGTGCCGTGACCATAGGCGGCGAGGCCCGCCTGGACGACGCCGCGCTGCTGGAACTGGCCACCGAGATCGAGGGCCACCCGGACAACGTGGCCGCGTGTCTGCTCGGCGGCTTCACCCTGTCCTGGATGGAGGCCGGCAATGCCCGCGCCATCAGGATGGAGCCGCACGATTCCATCGTTCCGGTGGTTTTCGTGCCCGGAAAGCCGGTACTGACCGAGACCGCCCGCGGCCTGCTCCCGCGCACCGTGCCGCACGTGGACGCCGCCGCCAACGCGGGCCGCGCCGCCCTGCTGGTCGAGGCCCTCACCAGGCGCCCCGAGCTGCTGCTGCCCGCCACCGAGGACCGCCTCCACCAGGAGTACCGGGCGCCGGCCATGCCCGACAGCGCCGCGCTCGTGGAGCGGCTGCGCGCCGACGGCATCCCGGCCGTCATCTCGGGCGCCGGGCCCACCGTCATGGCTCTCGCCGACGCCGACAGCGCCGACAAGGTCTCCCACCTCGCGGGCGAGGGCTGGGCCGCCAACCGGCTGGACCTGGATGTCCAGGGAGCGAGTGTGCTGCCGCTTGCGACCTGACACACGGTTGCCGGATTTGGAGAGGGGGAATGTTTGTTGGATCCGGTAGTGTTAATCTCAAGTCTGCACCCGACCCCACCATGGCGAGGTGCCTTGTGTCCCCGTCCGGGACAGACATTCTTCCGGGAGCCTCCCGGGCCACTCCGTGTTCCGTGCGCCGTACCTGGGCACTACGACGTATGCGGACACTGAGCGGGCCGCCGGTAGGGGTACCCCCTCTGGGGGAGCTTCGGAATCGGTGCTACCACGCCACGTGACACTGGGTGCCACGGCTCGCGGAAGCGCCATCACCGCACATTTCTTCCGCCGCTTTGGCGGACCACCGCCCCGGCACGGTTCACAGAAGACAGGACCGTAGCCGGACAGCACAACCGGTCGCCGAGCCAGACAGGCCGACGTCCGCTCCAGGGAAGGACCCTTCGTGAGCGACACCACCGATCTGATGGGCGCACGTGTCGAGGAGACCGCTGCCGCGCCCGCCACGGACGCCTCCGCGCCTGCCACCGGTGCCGGCTCCCGGCGGCGCCGCGGTACCGGCCTCGAGGGCATGGTGCTGGCCGAGCTGCAGCAGGTCGCCTCGGGCCTCGGGATCAGGGGCACCGCGCGGATGCGCAAGAGCCAGCTGATCGAGGTCATCAAGGAGGCGCAGGCCGCCGGGGGAGCCCCCGCCGCCAAGGCCGACGCCGCCACCGAGACCAAGCCGAAGCGCCGGGCCACCTCCCGCGCGCGCACCGGCGAGGAGGCCGCCGAGAAGAAGGCGGCCAAGGCCGCCGAGGCCCCTGCCGAGAAGGCCCCGGCCCAGCAGCAGATCGAGATCCCGGGCCAGCCGGCCGGGGACACCGGCCGCGCGGGCGCGGCCGAGCGCGGGGCGGAGGACGCCCCCACCGAGCGCCGTCGCCGCCGTGCCACCGCCGAGGCGGGCAGCCCGGCCCAGAACGGCGCCGAGACCGTCGCCGCCGAGGCCCGTACCGAGGCCAAGGCCGAGACGCCCGCGCCCCAGTCCCAGCAGGGCGAGGCCAAGGGCGACGCCGGTGACGGCGAGGGCCGTGGCCGCCGGGACCGCCGCGAGCGCGGCCGTGACCGCGACCGGGACCGGGACCGTGACCGCGACCGCCGCAACAAGGGCGACGAGCAGCAGGGCGGCCAGCAGCGTCAGCAGCAGGGCCAGCAGCAGGGCGGCCGGCAGGACAGCCGGCAGGACGACGACGACTTCGAGGGCGGCCGCCGTGGCCGTCGCGGCCGCTACCGCGACCGCCGTGGCCGCCGTGGCCGTGACGAGATCGTCGAGCCGCAGGTCGCCGACGACGACGTCCTGATCCCGGTCGCGGGCATCCTGGACATCCTCGACAACTACGCCTTCATCCGGACCTCCGGCTACCTGCCGGGCCCGAACGACGTCTACGTCTCCCTCGCCCAGGTCCGCAAGAACGGCCTGCGCAAGGGCGACCACGTCACGGGCGCGGTCCGCCAGCCGAAGGAGGGCGAGCGCCGCGAGAAGTTCAACGCGCTGGTCCGCCTCGACTCCGTCAACGGCATGGCGCCCGAACACGGTCGCGGCCGCCCGGAGTTCAACAAGCTCACCCCGCTCTACCCGCAGGACCGGCTCCGCCTGGAGACCGACCCGGGCGTGCTCACCACCCGGATCATCGACCTGGTCTCGCCGATCGGCAAGGGCCAGCGCGGTCTGATCGTGGCCCCGCCGAAGACCGGCAAGACCATGATCATGCAGGCGGTCGCCAACGCGATCACGCACAACAACCCTGAGTGCCACCTGATGGTCGTCCTGGTCGACGAGCGTCCGGAAGAGGTCACCGACATGCAGCGGTCGGTCAAGGGCGAGGTCATCTCCTCGACCTTCGACCGCCCGGCCGAGGACCACACCACGGTCGCCGAGCTGGCCATCGAGCGCGCCAAGCGCCTGGTGGAGCTGGGTCACGACGTGGTCGTGCTGCTCGACTCCATCACCCGTCTGGGCCGTGCCTACAACCTGGCGGCGCCGGCCTCCGGCCGCATCCTGTCCGGTGGTGTCGACTCGACCGCGCTCTACCCGCCGAAGCGGTTCTTCGGCGCCGCGCGCAACATCGAGGACGGCGGCTCGCTGACCATCCTCGCCACCGCCCTGGTGGACACCGGGTCCCGCATGGACGAGGTGATCTTCGAGGAGTTCAAGGGCACCGGCAACATGGAGCTCAAGCTCGACCGTAAGCTCGCCGACAAGCGCATCTTCCCGGCGGTGGACGTGGACGCGTCCGGCACCCGCAAGGAAGAGATCCTGCTCGGCAACGAGGAGCTGGCCGTCGTCTGGAAGCTCCGCCGGGTGCTGCACGCGCTGGACCAGCAGCAGGCGATCGAGCTGCTTCTCGACAAGATGAAGCAGACCAAGTCGAACGTCGAGTTCCTCATGCAGATCCAGAAGACGACGCCGACGCCGGGCAACGGCGACTGAGCGTCAGGACACCGCTGAAAAGGGCCGCCTCCCGTCCGGGGAGGCGGCCCTTTCCGCTCCTCCGCGCTTTACGGGCGCGAGATCTTTGCCACAGCGTTCCCCGCGGCCACCGGTCGCCCGGCGCACCGCCGGTGGCCCCGTATCCGCAGGTGAGCGCCGTCCGCTCCGCCCGCCCGGCCACGGAGCGTGTCCGTTTCCGTACCGGTCGGGCACTGTGTGTTGTGCAACCCTGTCCCGAGTTTCTCCGTCTGACCAGGCGGAGCGACGATGGAGCGGTGACGACCGCGCCCCACCCTGACCGCAGGGGGTACCCGACCGCCGAGACCTAGGAGCGATGTGGCCGCCGAGAGCACGCCCGGCATAACCGAGCCGGGCCCGTCCGGACCCCGCCGCCGGGGCAAGGGGCGCCGCCGCAAGGCCCCCAGCACCGGCCGCAAGGCCCTGCGCGCGACGGCCTGGACGGCGGCGGGTGTCGTCGTGCTGGGCGGCGCGGGCGCCGGGTTCGTCTACTTCAAGCTCAACGGCAACCTGCGCAGCGTCGACCTGAACCAGGCCCTCGGCACCGACCGGCCCGAGAAGATCGACAACGGCTCCGAGAACATCCTGGTCCTCGGCTCGGACACCCGCGCCGGCACGAACAAGAAGCTCGGCGGCGGCACGGACGACGGCAGCGCCCGCTCCGACACCGCGATGATCGTCCACGTGTACGAGGGTCACAAGCGGGCCAGCGTGGTCTCGATCCCCCGGGACACCCTGGTCGACCGCCCCGAGTGCACCGACACCAAGGGCACCGCCCACCCGGCCGCAACCGCCGTCATGTTCAACGAGGCGTACTCCACCGGCGGCGCGGCCTGCGCGGTCAAGACCGTCGAGTCGATCACCGGCATCCGCATGGACCACTACCTGGAGGTCGATTTCGAGGGCTTCCAGCAGCTCATCGACGACCTCGGCGGTGTGCGGATCACCACCACCAAGGACATCCACGACAAGCAGAGCCACCTCGACCTCGAGGCCGGCCCGCACACCCTCGACGGCGAGCAGGCCCTCGGCCTGGTCCGCACCCGGCACGGCGTGGGCGACGGCTCCGACCTGGGCCGCATCCAGCTCCAGCAGGCGTTCATCAAGGCCCTCATCGACCAGGTCAAGCACGTGGGCGTCTTCACCAACCCCAAGAAGCTCTACGACCTCGCCGACACCGCCACCAAGGCGGTCACGACCGACTCCGACCTCGGCTCGGTCAACTCCCTGATCGACTTCGCGGGCGGCCTGAAGGGCATCAGCTCCTCCCACATGAAGATGGTCACGATGCCGGTCCAGTACGACCCGGCCAACCCCAACCGGGTCCTGCTGGACACCGCCAAGGCCCAGCTGGTCTGGCAGGCCCTGCGGAACGACCAGGACATCCCGAAGGCGGCCACGGAGGGCACGGCCACCGGTGAGGCCAAGGGCGTCGTCAGCGCCTCGTAGGGACGCGGGGCCGTACCTCCCACTCCAGGAGCCGTACCCCCCCATCCCCAGGAGCCGTACTCCCGCCCCCAGGAATAGAACAACCGCACCCCCGGTTTGGGTGGATGGCACCAGTCCTGGCAGACTGGTACGTCGGCTCCGGTTCACGCCTTCGCATCCCGCGGCAGCGACCCGGCGCCCTCCCGAAACCTAGGAGACACCTTGAAGCGCGACATCCACCCCGAGTACGTCGAGACGCAGGTCAGCTGCACCTGTGGCGCGTCGTTCACCACCCGCAGCACCATCGAGTCCGGCACCATCCGGGCCGAGGTCTGCTCCGAGTGCCACCCGTTCTACACGGGCAAGCAGAAGATCCTCGACACCGGTGGCCGTGTGGCCCGCTTCGAGGCCCGCTTCGGCAAGGCCGCCGGCTCCAAGAAGTAGCGAGCCCCATTTCGCCGGTCCACGGCCACACCCGCTCACCGGCGGGTGTGCCCGGGACCGGCGTTTTTGGTCGCCGCCCTTCCCCTCACCGCAGTACAGGAGCCCAAGATGTTCGAGGCCGTCGAGGAACTCGTCGCCGAGCACGCCGATCTGGAGAAGAAGCTCGCCGACCCGTCGGTCCACGCCGATCAGGCGAACGCGCGCAAGCTGAACAAGCGCTACGCCGAGCTGACCCCGATCGTTGCCACGTACCGCTCCTGGAAGCAGACCGGTGACGACGTGGAGACCGCCCGGGAGCTGGGCGCCGACGACCCCGACTTCGCCGCCGAGGTCAAGGACCTGGAGAAGCAGCGCGAGGAGCTCACCGAGAAGCTGCGCCTGCTGCTCGTCCCGCGCGACCCGAGCGACGACAAGGACGTCATCCTGGAGATCAAGGCGGGTGCGGGCGGCGACGAGTCGGCGCTCTTCGCCGGCGACCTGCTGCGGATGTACCTGCGCTACGCCGAGCGCGTCGGCTGGAAGACCGAGATCATCGACGCCACCGAGTCCGAGCTGGGCGGCTACAAGGACGTCCAGGTCGCGGTGAAGGCCCGCGGGCAGATCGAGCCCGGCCAGGGCGTGTGGGCCCGGCTGAAGTACGAGGGCGGCGTGCACCGCGTGCAGCGCGTCCCGGCCACCGAGTCCCAGGGCCGCATCCACACCTCCGCGGCCGGCGTGCTCGTCACCCCGGAGGCCGAGGAGGTGGACGTGGAGATCAACCCCAACGACCTCCGCATCGACGTCTACCGGTCCTCCGGCCCCGGCGGCCAGTCCGTGAACACCACCGACTCCGCCGTGCGCATCACCCACCTGCCGACCGGCGTCGTCGCCTCCTGCCAGAACGAGAAGAGCCAGCTGCAGAACAAGGAGCAGGCGCTGCGCATCCTGCGCTCCAGGCTGCTCGCCATCGCCCAGGAGGAGGCGGAGCGGGAGGCCGCCGACGCGCGCCGCAGCCAGGTCCGCACCGTCGACCGCTCCGAGAAGATCCGCACCTACAACTTCCCGGAGAACCGCATCTCGGACCACCGCGTCGGCTTCAAGGCGTACAACCTGGACCAGGTCCTGGACGGCGACCTCGACGCGGTCATCCAGGCCTGCGTCGACGCCGACTCGGCGGCCAAGCTCGCCGCCGCGTAACACCCGTACGCACCAGGACGACACGGAGGAGACGCGTGAACCTGCTGCTCGCCGAGGTGGCCCAGGCCACCCAGCGGCTGGCCGACGCCGGTGTGCCCTCGCCGCGCAACGACGCGGAGGAGCTGGCCGCCTTCGTGCACGGCGTGAAGCGCGGTCAGCTGCACTCCGTGAAGGACGCCGACTTCGACGCCCGGTACTGGGAGGTCATCGCCCGGCGCGAGCAGCGCGAGCCGCTGCAGCACATCACCGGGCGGGCCTACTTCCGCTATCTGGAGCTCCAGGTCGGGCCGGGCGTGTTCGTGCCCCGGCCGGAGACCGAGTCCGTGGTCGGCTGGGCCATAGACGCCGTACGCGCCATGGACGTCGTCGAGCCGTGCATCGTCGACCTGTGCACCGGCTCCGGCGCCATCGCGCTCGCCCTCGCCCAGGAGGTGCCCCGCTCCCGCGTGCACGCGGTGGAGCTGTCCGAGGACGCGCTGGTGTGGACCCGGAAGAACGTGGCCGGCTCCCGTGTCGACCTGCGCCAGGGGGACGCGCTGACCGCCTTCCCGGACCTCGACGGGCAGGTGGACCTGGTCATCTCCAACCCGCCGTACATCCCGCTCACCGAATGGGAGTACGTCGCCCCGGAGGCCCGTGATTACGACCCGGAGCTGGCGCTGTTCTCCGGTGAGGACGGACTCGACCTCATCCGGGGCCTGGAACGCACCGCGCACCGCCTGCTGCGCCCCGGCGGGGTCGTCGTGATCGAGCACGCCGACACCCAGGGCGGCCAGGTGCCGTGGATCTTCACCGAGGAGCGGGGCTGGGCCGACGCGGCCGACCACCCCGACCTCAACAACCGGCCGCGGTTCGCCACCGCCCGCAAGGCGCTGCCGTGACCACTGAGACGACTTCCATCCCGCAGTACGTGTACGAGGAGGCCCGCTAGCCATGGCACGGCGATACGACACCAACGACGCGACCGACCGCGTGACGGGTCTGCGCGAGGCCGCGTCCGCCGTCCGCCGCGGCGAGCTGGTGGTGCTGCCGACCGACACGGTCTACGGCATCGGCGCCGACGCGTTCTCCTCGCAGGCGGTCGCCGACCTGCTCGACGCCAAGGGCCGGGGCCGCAACATGCCCACCCCCGTCCTCATCGGCTCCCCGAACACCCTGCACGGCCTGGTCACGGACTTCTCCGAGGCGGCCTGGGAACTGGTCGACGCGTTCTGGCCGGGCGCGCTGACGCTCGTCGCCAAGCACCAGCCGTCCCTGCAGTGGGACCTCGGCGACACCCGGGGCACGGTCGCCGTGCGCATGCCGCTGCACCCGGTCGCCATCGAACTGCTCACCGAGTTCGGGCCGATGGCCGTCTCCTCGGCGAACCTCACCGGCCACCCGGCGCCGGAGGACTGCGACGCAGCCCAGGACATGCTCGGCGACTCTGTCTCCGTCTACCTCGACGGCGGCCCCACCCCCGGCAACGTGCCTTCGTCCATCGTGGACGTCAGCCGCCGGGTCCCGGTGCTGCTGCGCGAGGGCGCGCTCTCCCCGGAGGAGCTGCGCAAGGTGGTACCCGACCTCGAGGTGGCGAATTGACGGCCCCTGGGACGGGGCGCGGCATAGGCGGCGGGAGCTGGAGCGCGGAGGAGACGACGACGTTCGGGTTCCCCCGCGACACCTTCCGCATCCTCCACGTCAGCACCGGCAATGTGTGCCGCTCGCCCATCACCGAGCGGCTGACCCGCCACTTCGTCGCGGAGCGGCTCGGCGTGCTCGGCGGCGGCCTGATCGTGGAGAGCGCGGGCACCTGGGGCCACGAGGGCGCGCCCATGGAGTCCCACGCGGAGACCGTGCTGGCCGAGTTCGGCGCGGACCCCTCCGGCTTCGTCGGCCGGGAACTGCTGGACGAGCACGTGATCAGGGCCGACCTGGTGCTGACCGCCACCCGTGACCACCGCGCCCAGGTCATCTCCATGGGCCATTCGGCGGGCCTGCGCACCTTCACCCTGAAGGAGTTCACCCGGCTGGTCCGGGCGATAGATCCGGCCACCCTGCCGCCGCTGGAGGACGGCGTGGTCATGCGGGCCCGGGCGCTGGTACGGGCCGCGGCGGCGCTGCGCGGCTGGCTGCTCGCCCCGAACGCCGAGGCCGACGAGGTGTACGACCCCTACGGCGCGCCCCTGACGTTCTTCCGCTCCATCGGCGACGAGATACGGGACGCCCTGGACCCGGTGGTGACGGCGCTGACGGGGGTCCCGGCGCGGACCTAGGGCGCGCGAGCGCCCCCAAAGGGGCGACACCGGGCGACCCCCGCGTGACCGGCCTACATTGGAGCTACGTCACCGCCGACCGCCCGGGAGCCCGCCATGTCGGTCACCCCCACCCTCGAGACCGACGTCCTGCGCCGGCAGGACCCGGCGATGGCCGAACTCCTGCTCGGCGAACTGGCACGGCAGTCCACCACCCTCCAGCTGATCGCCGCCGAGAACTTCTGCTCCCCGGCCGTCCTCGCCGCCCTCGGCTCCGCGTTCGCCAACAAGTACGCCGAGGGCTACCCCGGCGCCCGCCACCACGGCGGCTGCGAGATCGTCGACGTGGCCGAACGCGCCGCCATCGACCGCGCCAAGGCCCTGTTCGGCGCCGAGCACGCCAACGTCCAGCCGCACTCCGGCTCCTCGGCCGTCCTGGCCGCCTACGCGGCCCTGCTGCGCCCCGGCGACACCGTTCTCGCCCTCGGGCTGCCCTACGGCGGCCACCTCACCCATGGCTCGCCGGCCAACTTCTCCGGGCGCTGGTTCGACTTCGTCGGCTACGGCGTCGACGCCGAGACCGGGCTGATCGACCACGACCAGGTGCGCCACCTGGCGCGCAACCACCGGCCCAAGGCCCTCGTGTGCGGCTCCATCGCCTATCCCCGCCACCCGGACTACGCCTTCTTCCGGGAGGTCGCCGACGAGGTCGGGGCCTATCTGATCGCGGACGCCGGCCATCCCATCGGGCTGGTCGCCGGGGGAGCGGCGCCCAACCCGGTGCCGTACGCGGACATCGTCTGCGCGACCACCCACAAGGTGCTGCGCGGCCCGCGCGGCGGGATGATCCTGTGCGGGGCCGAGCTGGCCCGGCGGGTGGACCGGGCCGTGTTCCCGTTCACCCAGGGCGGCGCCCAGATGCACACCATCGCCGCGAAGGCGGTCGCGTTCGGCGAGGCGGCGACACCGGAGTTCGCCGGGTACGTCCATCGGGTGGTCGCCAACGCCCGGGTGCTGGCCGGTCACCTGGCCGCGGAGGGGCTGGCCGTCACCACCGGCGGCACGGACACCCACCTGATCACCGCGGACCCGGCCCCGCTCGGCGTGGACGGCCGCACCGCGCGCGGCCGGCTGCTCGCGGCCGGGCTGGTGCTGGACTGCTGTGTGCTGCCACACGGCGACGGCCGCGGCCTGCGGCTGGGTACGGCGGCGGTGACCACCCAGGGCATGGGGGAGCCGGAGATGGTGCGGATCGCGGCGCTGCTCGCGGCCGTGCTGCGCGGGGAGACCGAGCCGGCCCGGGCCAGGGAGGAGGTGCGCGCGCTCACCGGTCGCTTTCCGCCGTATCCCGGCTGAACGGGGGCAGACGCAGTCCCGTACCTCCCGGTGTGGACGGATCCGGGCCGTGGCGTACGGCACGGAGTGCAACCCTCGTCGCTACCCGGCCGTCCTCATCCATATGCATCCGTCGCTAGGGTGTGAGGCTGTGATGGCCAGCGAGACCTGTGGGGAAGCCCGTGCGTGAATACCTGCTGACGCTCTGCATCACGGCCGCGGTGACGTATCTGCTGACGGGGCCGGTACGGAAGTTCGCGATCGTGGCCGGGGCGATGCCGGAGATCCGGGCCCGTGACGTGCACCGGGAACCCACTCCGCGGCTCGGCGGTATCGCGATGTTCTTCGGACTGTGCGCGGGCCTGCTGGTCGCGGACCACCTGACGAACCTCAGTGAGGTCTTCGCCAAGTCCAACGAGCCTCGGGCGCTGCTCTCCGGCGCGGCGCTGATCTGGCTGATCGGCGTCCTGGACGACAAGTTCGAGATCGACGCGCTGATCAAGCTGGGCGGCCAGATGATCGCCGCGGGCGTGATGGTGATGCAGGGTCTGACCATCCTGTGGCTGCCCATCCCGGGCGTCGGCAACGTCGCGCTGACCCAGTGGCAGGGCACGCTGCTGACGGTGGCCCTGGTGGTCATCACGATCAACGCGGTGAACTTCGTCGACGGCCTGGACGGTCTCGCGGCCGGCATGGTGTGCATCGCGGCGGGCTCGTTCTTCCTGTACGCCTACCGGATCTGGTACTCGTACGGCATCGAGGCCGCCGCCCCCGGCACCCTGTTCGCGGCCATCCTGATGGGCATGTGCCTGGGCTTCCTGCCGCACAACATGCACCCGGCGCGGATCTTCATGGGCGACTCGGGTTCGATGCTGATCGGGCTGGTGCTGTCGGCGGGCGCGATCTCGATCACCGGCCAGGTGGACCCGGACGCCCTCGCGCTGTTCACCGGTTCGGAGAAGGCGGCGGTGCACCAGACGGTGCCGGTCTACATCCCGCTGCTGCTCCCGCTGACCATCATCGCCGTACCGGCCGCCGACCTGGTGCTCGCGATCGTCCGGCGCACCTGGCGCGGCCAGTCCCCGTTCGCCGCCGACCGCGGCCATCTGCACCACCGCCTGCTGGAGATCGGCCACTCGCACAGCCGGGCCGTGCTGATCATGTACTTCTGGTCGGCGCTGATCGGCTTCGGGGCGCTGGCGTACTCGGTCAACTCGGCGTCGATGTGGATCGTGCTCGGCGTGGTCTTCCTCAGCGCGGTCGGCCTGGTCCTGCTGCTGCTCCCGCGCTTCACGCCGCGCGTGCCGCTGTGGGCCCAGCGCTTCGTCCCGCCGCGCTACCGCAGGCGCCGTGTGCCCGCGGCCGTCGCGGAGTCCGCCGCCCCGGAGGTCACGGAGAGCGAGGAGCGGTCCCCGGTCACCGCCGGGGCCCCGGGCGTCAACGGAGCGACCGCGATCGGCGCCCGATCGCGTTTCCTCGACCGCCGCTGATACGGCCAAGGTAAGAATCTGACTAGAGCATTGCCAACTCGTGGGGGAGCAAAGCGCCCTAATACCAGACAAGTGGGCGGCGTTTTTGCACAGACGGGCAGGTTCACTCTCATGTGTGACAGCAAGCACACCCAACAGGTAAAGACCTCATCAAATAGTTTGTGATACGGTTCACGAGAACCCCGGATAGGACCGAAGGACCTGAGTGCGACGGTCCGTAGGTGTGAGATCTCGATCACTCGGTCCGGGACTACGCTCGTCCATGACGACACCCTGCCCCCTGTGAAAGCGGAGTTGCCGCCATGCCGTCCAATGACGCCCGGATCCTGGCCCAGGCCGCAGTGCCCACGGCTGCCGTCGGTGTGATCGCCGCCGTCGTCAGCGCCGTGGTCGCCGGCGGCAAGGGGGCGATCGGGGCCGTCGTGGGGACGCTGGTGGTGATCGTCTTCATGGGGCTCGGCCTCTACGTGCTCCAGCGCACCGCCAAATCCTTTCCCCAGCTGTTCCAGATGATGGGCCTGATGCTCTACGCGGCCCAACTGCTGCTGCTGGTCATCTTCGTCGCCTTGTTCAAGAACACGACGCTGTTCAACCCCCGGGCCTTCGCCATCACGCTCGTCGTCGCCACCCTCGCGTGGATCGCCGCGCAGACGCGTGCCCACATGAAGGCCAAGATCCTCTACGTCGATCCCGATGCCTCGTCGAAGGGCGACAAGCCCGAGAAGACAGGGCATTCGTCGTGAGAGGTAGGGCCGGGATAAAGGCGCACGAGAGATGCTGCTATCGTCCGGTGCCAACTGCGGCATCGCGGGCGCGGGCATCTGAGCTGACGCCTGCTCGAACGCGAGGCGAGATGCCCCACAGCCGCCCCCACATCCGTAACACCAGTCCCGTGCCGACCCGCGGCCGTGCGCCGCGCCGACACAACGAGGTTGCCGTACCTATGCGCCACGATGAAGGAGCCCGCGGTGAGTGCTGACCCGACGCAGACGCTCGCTTTCGACACGAGCTGCCACCTGTTCGACGGGTGCGGCTTCCCGGCTCCGGGCCTGCACTCGTTCCTGTTCAAGCCGCTCTGGGGCGACGCGGACAGCAACTTGTACTTCAACAAGACGATGCTGCTGGCGCTCCTCGGTTCCATCATCATCGTGGGCTTCTTCTGGGCCGCCTTCGCCAAGCCGAAGGTCGTCCCGGGCAAGCTCCAGATGGTGGCCGAGTCCGGTTACGACTTCATCCGCCGCGGCGTCGTCTACGAGACCATCGGCAAGAAGGAAGGCGAGAAGTACGTCCCGCTGGTCGTCTCGCTGTTCTTCTTCGTCTGGATGATGAACCTCTGGTCGGTCATCCCGGTCGCGCAGTTCCCGGTGACCTCGATCATCTCGTACCCCGCCATCCTGGCCGGCATCGTCTACATCCTCTGGGTCGGGCTGACCTTCAAGCGGCACGGCTTCGTGGGCGCCTTCAAGAACTTCACCGGCTACGACAAGTCCCTCGGCGCGGTCCTGCCGCTGTCGATGACGATCGAGCTGTTCTCGAACCTCCTCGTGCGGCCCTTCACCCACGCCGTCCGACTCTTCGCGAACATGTTCGCCGGTCACACGCTGCTGCTGCTCTTCACGATCGCCAGCTGGTACATGCTGAACGGCATCGGCATCGCCTACTCCGCCGTCTCGTTCGTGATGGTCATCGTGATGACCGCCTTCGAGCTCTTCATCCAGGCTGTCCAGGCGTACGTCTTCGTACTGCTGACCTGCAGCTTCATCCAGGGCGCGCTCGCCGAGCACCACTGAGCGACCCGACCACCCACCCAGACATCCGGTGGCCAACCCCCACCGGTCATTGAAAGAGAAGGAAGAACCGGCATGTCCGCTCTCCAGACCCTTGCCGCCGGCGTCGAGATCAAGGGCAACCTCGGCTCCATCGGTTACGGCCTCGCCGCCATCGGCCCGGGCGTCGGCGTCGGCATCATCTTCGGTAACGGCACCCAGGCCCTCGCCCGCCAGCCCGAGGCGGCCGGCCTGATCCGCGCCAACCAGATCCTGGGCTTCGCCTTCTGTGAGGCGCTCGCCCTGATCGGTCTGGTCATGCCGTTCGTCTACCCGAGCTCCTGATCCGACCGTCGCCCTTTAGACGAAAGGCACTGATATGAGCCCCCTGGTTCAGCTCGCGGCTGAGGAGGCCGAGAACCCCCTCATCCCGCCGATCCCAGAGCTCGTCATCGGCCTGATCGCCTTCGTCATCGTCTTCGGCTTCCTCGCCAAGAAGCTCCTCCCGAACATCAACAAGGTTCTGGAAGAGCGCCGGGAAGCCATCGAGGGCGGTATCGAAAAGGCCGAGGCCGCGCAGACCGAGGCCCAGAGCGTCCTTGAGCAGTACAAGGCCCAGCTCGCCGAGGCCCGGCACGAGGCCGCGCGCCTGCGCCAGGAGGCGCAGGAGCAGGGTGCCGCGCTCATCGCCGAGATGCGGGCCGAGGGCCAGCGCCAGCGCGAGGAGATCGTCGCCGCCGGTCACGCGCAGATCGAGGCCGACCGCAAGGCCGCCGCGTCCGCGCTGCGCCAGGACGTCGGCCGGCTCGCCACCGAACTGGCCGGCAAGCTCGTCGGCGAGTCCCTTGAGGACCACGCCCGTCAGAGCCGTGTGATCGACCGCTTCCTCGACGAGCTCGAGGAGAAGGCCGAGGCCACGCGATGAACGGAGCGAGCCGCGAGGCACTGGCAGCCGCACGGGAGCGTCTGGACGCGCTGACGGACTCCACGTCCGTGGACGCCGCGCAGCTCGCCGACGAGCTGGCGGCCGTCACCGCGCTGCTCGACCGCGAGGCCGGCCTGCGCCGGGTCCTCACCGACCCGGCGCAGCCCGGAGAGGCGAAGGCCCAGCTGGTCCAGCGTCTGATCGGCGGCCAGGTCAGCGGTCCGACCGCCGACCTGCTGTCCGGGCTGGCCCGGTCCCGCTGGTCGCAGCCGCGCGACCTGGTGGACGCGCTGGAGGAGCTGGCGGACATCGCCGACCTCACGGCCGCGGAGAAGACGGGCACGCTCGACGACGTCGAGGACGAGCTGTTCCGGTTCGGCCGGATCGTCTCCTCCAGCACCGAGCTGCGCGCCGCGCTCACCGACCGCGCCGCCGGCACCTCGGCCAAGACCGAGCTGCTGCACCGGCTGCTGGGCGGACGGGCCAAGCCGGCCACCGAGCGACTGGTCACGCGCCTGGCCACCGCGCCGCGTGGACGTAGCCTGGAAGCGGGACTGGAGTCCCTGTCCAAGCTCGCCGCCGAGCGCCGCAACCGCATGGTCGCCGTCGTCACCTCGGCGGTGCCGCTGAGCGACGGGCAGAGGCAGCGCCTCGGCGCGGCCCTGACCAAGCTCTACGGCCGTCGGATGCACCTCAACCTGGACGTCGACCCCGAGGTCGTCGGAGGCATCCGGGTGCAGGTCGGCGACGAGGTCATCAACGGCTCCCTCGCGGACCGGCTCGACGAGGCCGCCCGCCGCATGGCGAGCTAGCAGCAACTCGATACATCGGTCTTTCGGGAAAGTCCGACAGACGTAGTACGTACTTACGGCCCTGGTTGGGCCGTGCAGAGGATTCACCTCCTGTTGGGGGGAGTCCCCATCCCCCCAAAGTGAAACTTCGGGCCCAACAAGGAGAGCAGGGAACCCAGATGGCGGAGCTCACGATCCGGCCGGAGGAGATCCGGGACGCGCTGGAGAACTTCGTCCAGTCGTACAAGCCGGACGCGGCCTCGCGCGAGGAGGTCGGTACGGTCACCCTTGCCGGCGACGGCATCGCGAAGGTCGAGGGCCTCCCCTCGGCCATGGCCAACGAACTGCTGAAGTTCGAGGACGGCACCCTCGGCCTCGCGCTGAACCTGGAAGAGCGCGAGATCGGCGCCATCGTCCTCGGTGAGTTCAGCGGCATCGAGGAGGGTCAGCCGGTCACCCGTACCGGCGAGGTCCTCTCCGTCGCGGTCGGCGAGGGCTACCTCGGCCGGGTCGTCGACCCGCTCGGCAACCCGATCGACGGCCTCGGCGAGATCGAGACCGACGGCCGCCGCGCCCTCGAGCTGCAGGCCCCCACGGTCATGCAGCGCAAGTCGGTGCACGAGCCGATGGAGACGGGCTACAAGGCCGTCGACGCGATGACCCCGATCGGCCGTGGTCAGCGTCAGCTGATCATCGGTGACCGCCAGACCGGCAAGACCGCCCTGGCCGTCGACACGATCATCAACCAGCGCGACAACTGGCGCTCGGGCGACCCCAAGAAGCAGGTCCGCTGCATCTACGTCGCCATCGGCCAGAAGGGCTCCACCATCGCGTCGGTCCGCCGCGCGCTGGAGGAGAACGGCGCGCTGGAGTACACGACCATCGTCGCCGCCCCGGCGTCCGACCCGGCCGGCTTCAAGTACCTGGCGCCGTACACCGGTTCGGCCATCGGTCAGCACTGGATGTACCAGGGCAAGCACGTCCTGATCATCTTCGACGACCTGTCGAAGCAGGCCGACGCCTACCGCGCCGTGTCGCTGCTGCTGCGCCGCCCGCCGGGCCGTGAGGCCTACCCGGGTGACGTCTTCTACCTGCACTCCCGGCTGCTGGAGCGCTGCGCCAAGCTCTCCGACGAGATGGGCGCGGGTTCGATGACCGGTCTGCCGATCGTCGAGACGAAGGCCAACGACGTCTCGGCGTTCATCCCGACCAACGTCATCTCCATCACCGACGGCCAGTGCTTCCTGGAGTCGGACCTCTTCAACGCCGGTCAGCGTCCCGCGCTGAACGTCGGTATCTCCGTCTCCCGAGTCGGTGGTTCCGCCCAGCACAAGGCGATGAAGCAGGTCTCCGGCCGCCTCCGCGTCGACCTCGCCCAGTTCCGTGAGCTGGAGGCCTTCGCCGCCTTCGGTTCCGACCTGGACGCCGCCTCCAAGGCCCAGCTGGAGCGCGGTCAGCGCATGGTCGAGCTGCTGAAGCAGGACCAGTACCAGCCGATGTCCACCGAGGACCAGGTCGTCTCCGTCTGGGCCGGCACCACCGGCAAGATGGACGAGGTCCCGGTCGCCGACATCCGCCGCTTCGAGAAGGAGCTGCTGGAGTACCTGCACCGCCAGGAGCAGGGCCTCATGACCTCCATCCGTGAGGGCGGCAAGATGTCCGACGACACCCTCACGGCCGTCGCCGACGCGATCGCGGACTTCAAGAAGCAGTTCGAGACCTCGGACGGCAAGCTGCTCGGCGAGGACGCCCCGTCCGCCGCCAAGTGACGTAAGGAAGGGACCTGACTCATGGGAGCCCAGCTCCGGGTCTATAAGCGTCGCATCCGATCCGTCACCGCGACCAAGAAGATCACGAAGGCGATGGAGATGATCGCCGCCTCGCGCGTCGTCAAGGCGCAGCGCAAGGTGGCGGCCTCCACGCCGTACGCGACCGAGCTGACGCGCGCGGTCACGGCGGTCGGTACGGGTTCGAACACCAAGCACCCGCTCACCACGGAGGCGGAGAACCCGACCCGCGCCGCGGTCCTGCTCCTCACGAGCGACCGCGGCCTGGCCGGCGCCTTCAACTCCAACGCCATCAAGGCGGCGGAGCAGCTGACCGAGCGCTTGGAGCGCGAGGGCAAGCAGGTCGACACGTACATCGTCGGCCGGCGCGGTGTCGCCCACTACAACTTCCGTGAGCGCAAGGTCGCGGAGTCGTGGAGCGGCTTCACCGACGAGCCGACGTACGCGGACGCCAAGAAGGTGGCGGCGCCGCTGATCGAGGCCATCCAGAAGGACACGGCCGAGGGTGGTGTGGACGAGCTCCACATCGTCTTCACCGAGTTCGTCTCGATGATGACGCAGACGGCGCTCGACGCCCGGCTGCTGCCGCTGCGCCTCGACGAGGTCGCCGAGGAGGTCAAGCCGCAGGGCGAGATCCTCCCGCTGTACGACTTCGAGCCCTCGGCGGAGGACGTCCTCGACGCCCTGCTGCCGCGCTATGTGGAGAGCCGCGTGTACAACGCGCTGCTCCAGTCGGCCGCTTCGAAGCACGCCGCCACGCGGCGCGCGATGAAGTCGGCCACCGACAACGCGGGCGAGCTGATCAACACGCTCTCCCGTCTTGCCAACGCGGCCCGCCAGGCCGAAATCACCCAGGAAATCAGCGAGATCGTCGGTGGCGCCAGCGCCCTGGCCGACGCGACCGCGGGGAGTGACCGATAAATGACCACCACTGTTGAGACCGCGACGGCTACGGGCCGCGTCGCCCGGGTCATCGGCCCGGTCGTCGACGTGGAGTTCCCCGTCGACGCGATGCCGGAGATCTACAACGCCCTGCACGTCGAGGTCGCCGACCCGGCGAACGAGGGCGAGAAGAAGATCCTGACCCTGGAGGTCGCCCAGCACCTGGGTGACGGCCTGGTCCGCACCATCTCCATGCAGCCCACCGACGGCCTGGTCCGCCAGGCCCCGGTGACGGACACCGGCTCCGCCATCTCCGTCCCGGTCGGCGACTTCACCAAGGGCAAGGTGTTCAACACCCTCGGTGAGGTGCTGAACGTCGACGAGTCCTACGACGGCGAGCGCTGGCCGATCCACCGCAAGGCCCCGAACTTCGACGAGCTCGAGTCGAAGACCGAGATGTTCGAGACCGGCGTCAAGGTCATCGACCTGCTGACCCCGTACGTCAAGGGCGGCAAGATCGGTCTGTTCGGCGGCGCCGGCGTCGGCAAGACGGTGCTCATCCAGGAGATGATCTACCGTGTCGCCAACAACCACGACGGTGTCTCCGTGTTCGCCGGTGTCGGCGAGCGCACCCGTGAGGGCAACGACCTGATCGAGGAGATGTCCGACTCGGGCGTCATCGACAAGACCGCGCTGGTCTTCGGTCAGATGGACGAGCCCCCGGGCACCCGTCTGCGCGTCGCGCTGGCCGGCCTCACCATGGCCGAGTACTTCCGTGACGTCCAGAAGCAGGACGTGCTGTTCTTCATCGACAACATCTTCCGCTTCACGCAGGCCGGTTCCGAGGTCTCCACGCTGCTCGGCCGCATGCCGTCCGCGGTGGGCTACCAGCCGAACCTGGCCGACGAGATGGGTCTCCTCCAGGAGCGCATCACCTCGACCCGCGGTCACTCGATCACCTCGATGCAGGCGATCTACGTCCCCGCCGACGACCTGACCGACCCGGCCCCGGCCACCACCTTCGCCCACCTCGACGCGACGACGGTTCTGTCCCGTCCGATCTCCGAGAAGGGCATCTACCCGGCCGTGGACCCGCTGGACTCCACGTCCCGGATCCTGGACCCGCGTTACATCTCGCAGGACCACTACAACGCGGCCATGCGCGTGAAGACGATCCTGCAGAAGTACAAGGACCTCCAGGACATCATCGCGATCCTCGGTATCGACGAGCTGGGCGAGGAGGACAAGCTGGTCGTCCACCGTGCCCGTCGGGTGGAGCGCTTCCTGTCCCAGAACACCCACGTCGCCAAGCAGTTCACCGGCGTGGACGGTTCGGACGTGCCGCTGGACGAGTCGATCGCCGCGTTCAACGCGATCTGCGACGGCGAGTACGACCACTTCCCCGAGCAGGCCTTCTTCATGTGCGGTGGTCTCGACGACCTCAAGAAGAACGCCAAGGAGCTGGGCGTCTCCTGAGCCCCGTGCTCAACCGAGGGGGCGGGCGCGTCCCGCTCCCTCACCCACGCCCACTAGAATTGACCCCAACACCCGGCGCCCCTGCCGGGTGGTGACCCGAGGAGCCACTCTTGGCTGCTGAGCTGCACGTCGAGCTGGTCGCCGCCGACCGCCAGGTCTGGTCCGGCGAGGCCACCCTGGTCGTCGCGCGCACCACGTCCGGCGACATCGGCGTCATGCCCGGTCACCAGCCGCTGCTCGGTGTGCTGGAGTCGGGCCCGGTGACCATCCGTACGAGTGAAGGTGGAACGGTCGTCGCCGCGGTGCACGGCGGTTTCATCTCGTTCGCGGACAACAAGCTGTCCCTGCTGGCCGAGATCGCCGAGCTGTCGGACGAGATCGACGTCCAGCGCACGGAGCGGGAGCTGGAGCGGGCGAAGGCGGAGGGCGACGCCGCCGCCGAGCGCCGCGCGGACGTCCGACTGCGTGCTGCGACGGCGCGCTGAACCAGCCGCGCGGTACGTTGACGTCACTCAGCCGCGGCCGGCCCGGAGCAATCCGGTGCCGGTCGCGGCTGAGGCAGATGTGGGTGTTTTTTCCGTTTCATTACTCAAATACAGAAGCAGTTCCACCAACTAGGAGACGAGGAGGTCGGTGCCGATGGTCCTCGCTCTGACTGTGTGCGGAATCGTGGTCGCGCTCGTGGTGGTGGGACTGTTCCTGTTCGGGCTGCGGCGCCGGCTCATCCAGCGCTCCGGCGGGACCTTCGACTGCTCGCTGCGCTGGGACATCCCGGAGAAACCGGATACGGGCGGCAAGGGCTGGTCCTACGGCGTCGCCCGCTACAACGGCGACCGCATCGAGTGGTACCGGGTCTTCTCCTACGCCGTCCGTCCCCGCCGCGTCCTGGAGCGGGCGCAGATCGAGGTGGCCGGACGCCGGCTGCCCGAGGGCGAGGAGGAGCTGGCGCTGCTCTCCGACGCGGTGGTGCTGGCCTGTACGCATCGGGGCACGCGCCTCGAACTCGCCATGAGCGAAGACGCGCTGACCGGATTCCTCGCGTGGCTGGAGGCAGCCCCGCCCGGTCAGCGAGTGAATGTGGCGTAGCCACATTCACTCGCTGGGTGGGGGTCCCCCCGGACGAAGTCTGGGGGAGCGTCAATGTCGCTTAAGAGCTTTTCTTACGGGTCTTACAGGTTGTCGCTGATGGCGCTCACCAGTTCGCCGTTGGCGGTGTCACCGGTGAAGTCCCAGAAGAACGCGCCGCCGAGGCCCTGGGTGTTGGCCCAGGCCATCTTCGTCTTGATGGTGGCGGGAGTGTCGTAGGACCACCAGTTGGTGCCGCAGTGCGCGTACGCGGTGCCCGCGACGGTGCCGGTCACCGGGCAGGACGTCTTGAGGACCTTGTAGTCCTCGATGCCCTGCTCGTAGGTGCCGGCCGCCGGGCCGGTGGCCGTGCCGCCCGGGGCGTCCTGGGTGACGCCGGTCCAGCCGCGGCCGTAGAAGCCGATGCCGACGAGCAGCTTCTTGGCGGGCACGCCGATCGCCTTGAACTTGGCGATCGCGTCGGCGGTGGTGTAGCCCGCCTTCGGAATGCCGTCGTACGAGGTGAGCGGGGAGTGCGGGGCGGTCGGGCCCTTGGCGTCCCAGGCACCGAAGAAGTCGTACGTCATCACGTTGTACCAGTCGAGGTACTGGGCGGCGCCCGCGTAGTCCGCGGCGTCGATCTTGCCGCCGGCCGTGCCGTCGGCGGTGGTCGCGGCGGTGACCAGGTAGTTCGGGCCGAACTTGGCGCGCAGCGCGGCCATCAGGTTCTTGTAGGCCGCCGGGCCGCTGGTGTCACAGGTCAGACCGCAGGCGTTCGGGTACTCCCAGTCGATGTCGATGCCGTCGAAGACATCGGCCCAGCGCGGGTCCTCCACCAGGTCGTAGCAGGACTGCGCGAAGGCCGCCGGGTTCTTGGCCGCGTCCCCGAAGCCGCCGGACCAGGTCCAGCCGCCGAACGACCACAGCACCTTGATGTGCGGGTACTTGGCCTTCAGCTGGCGCAGCTGGTTGAAGTTGCCGCGCAGCGGCTGGTCCCAGGTGTCGGCGACGCCGCTGACCGAGTTCTCGGCGGTGAACGCCTTGTCGTAGTCGGCGTAGGAGTCGCCGATCGCGCACTTGCCGCCGGTGACGTTGCCGAAGGCGTAGTTGATGTGCGTGATCTTGGCCGCCGAGCCGGACGTCACCAGGTTCTTGACGTTGTAGTTGCGGCCGTAGATGCCCCACTCGGTGAAGTAGCCCATCTTCACCTTGTCACCGGTGGGCGGGGGAGTGGTGCCGCCGCCGGTGGTGTGCACCTTGACCGCGCCGCTGACCGGGCCGGTCTGGTCGGCCGTGTCACGGGCCTGCACGCTGTAGGAGTAGTCGGTGCCGGCGGTCAGGCCGGTGTCCGTGTACGAGGTGGTGGTGACGGTGGAGACCTTCTTGCCGTCGCGCAGCACGTCGTAGTTCTTGACGCCCTTGTCGTCGGTGGCCGCGCTCCAGGAGAGTTTCACCGAGGTGTCGGTGACGGAGGAGGCGGTCGGGGTACCGGGGGCGGACGGGGCGGCGTCGCCCGGCTGGGTCGAGCCGTCGCAGCTGTCGCCGTTCAGCTTGCAGTTGGACGGGGAGCCGGGCCCCGAGCCGTTGAAGCCGAAGGAGACGGAGGCGCCGGGGGCGATGGTGCCGTTCCAGCCGACGTTCTTGGCCGTCCAGTGGTCACCGGAGTTGGTGACGGTGGCGTCCCAGGCCGAGGCGACCTTGGTGCCCGAGGGGAAGTCCCACTCGATGGTCCAGGAACTGATGCTGCTGGTACCGGTGTTCTTGACGGTCCACTGGCCGCCGAAGCCGGTGCCCCAGTCGCTGGTCTTGGTGAAGGTGGCCGTGGCGTTGCCGGCCGCCTGGGCGGGGCTCGCGAGACCGACGGCGCCGGCCAGGGGGAGCAGCAGGGACGCGAACCCTGCCGCGGCTCTGTGTCTGAAGCGCATGGAGCGCCTCCCTCGTCGTAGAGGTGTCAGGGGCATGACTGAGCCTTCATGCCCCACGGTGCTGCGAGGGTAGAAAGGTCTGGACCACAGGTCAATAGGTCTGGACCATTCTGGGAGGTGTTCCGGCGGGCGCCCCGCTACAGCCCCAACTCCCTGGCCAGCACCGCCGCTTGCACCCGGCTGCGCAGCCCCAGCTTGGCCAGCAGGCGGCTGACGTGCGTCTTCACCGTGCCCTCCGCCATGTCCAGCCGGCCGGCGATCTCCGCGTTCGACAGTCCCTCGCCGACACAGCCGAGCACCTCCCGCTCCCGCCGGGTCAGGTCCTCCAGCACCGCCGGGTCGGCCGCCGTACCCCGCTCCGGGACCGCGCCCGCGGCGAACTCGGCGATCAGCCGCCGGGTCACGGCCGGTGCCACCACTCCCTCCCCGCGCGCCACCGTCCGCACCGCCTCCAGCAGCTCGCGCGCCTCCGCGTGCTTCAGCAGGAACCCCGCCGCCCCGGCCCGCAGCGCCCCGAACACGTACTCGTCCAGGTCGAACGTGGTCAGCACCAGGACGTCGGCGAGTTGCTCGGCCACGATCCGCCGGGTCGCGGAGACCCCGTCCAGCACCGGCATCTGCACGTCCATCAGCACCACGTCCGGCCGCAGCCGGCGGGCCAGTTCGACCGCCCGCTCCCCGTCCGCCGCCTCCCCGGCCACCTCGATGTCGGGGGCGCTGCCGAGAATCAGCACCAGCCCGGCGCGGACGGCGGACTGGTCCTCGGCGACCAGGACACGGATCATGCGGAGTCTCCTTCGGTGAGCGGAAGCGCGGCCCGTACGGTCCACAGGCCGCCCTGGGGCCCGGCCTCGAACGTGCCGCCGAGCAGCGCCGCCCGCTCCCGCATCCCGGTCAGGCCGGCCCCGGAGCCCGGCGCGCGGGGGGTGTCGCCCGGCCGGTACGGGCTGGTCACCCGGACGTCCAGCAGGTCCTCCCGCTGCCGCAGCACCACGCGCACGCTTCCCTCGGCCGCGTGCTTCAGGGCGTTGGTCAGCGACTCCTGCACGATCCGGTAGGCGGCCAGCTCCACGGGCGCCGGCACCTCGCCGTGTCCGGCGTCGAGCGTGACGTCCAGTCCGTTGGCCCGGGCGGTGCCGACCAGCGCGCCGAGGCCCGCCAGGGTCGGGGAGGCGGCGGGCTCCCGGTCCCCGGAGCGGTCCCGCAGGATGCCGATCAGCCGGCGCATCTCGGCCAGCCCCGCCACGCTGTTCTCCCGGACGACGGCCAGCGCCTCCCGGGAGGTCTTCGCGTCGTCCAGGGAGAGGGCCGCCGTGGAGTGGATGGCGATGGCCGACAGGTGGTTGGCGACCATGTCGTGCAACTCGCGTGCCACCCGGGCCCGTTCCGCGGTGACCGCCTGGGCCCGGTCCATCTCGGCCAGCAGCGCGGTCTGTTCGGCGCGCAGCCGGGCGGCCTCGGCGGCGTCCCGGTGACCGCGCACCAGCGCGCCGGTCGTGGCCGGGGCCAGCGCCACCACCCCGATGCCCAGCCCGATCAGCAGCCCCTGCGGATCGTGCCAGAGCCCCGCCGGCACCACCCCGCCGAGGACCGTGAGCATCCCGGCGATCCACGGGATGCGGCGGGCCGAGGCCGGGGTGCCGTACAGGACGGCCGCGTACATCAGGTCGGTGTACAGCACGACCGTGACCACGCTGCCGAGGGTCACCGTGTCCAGGGCCAGCATGAGGGTGCCGATCAGCAGGCCGGTGCGCGGCCGGACGCGGCGCAGCGGTTCGCAGGCTGCGGTCAGCGCCAGCGGGACCAGGGGCGCCCAGGGCGCGTGCCACAGCACCAGGCTGTCCGAGTGGTCGCGGGGGTGGATGCCGAGCGCCCACAGCAGCAGCCCGCCGAGCAGCCCGCCCACGGCGATCCACCAGTCGTCTCGGTGCGGGCGGGGGAACGTGCGGGCCATCCCCCCATCCAACACGGCCGCGGCCCGCCCCGCCTGCTCCCCGGGAAGGGTGCGGGACTGCGACTTTCGCTTACGGCGCTCTCCTCAGCGCCGACGACGAAACCGCGCGGCCCGGCCGGGACCCTGGGAGGGTGGACGAGGGGAGCGAAACGTGATCGTCGGCCTGGTCATCGCCTGCGAGGTGGCGTTCTGGGTGCTGCTGGCGGCCGGACTGGCCTTCCGGTACGCGCTGCGGATGCCGCGCACCGGACTGGCGCTGCTGCTGTGCGAGCCGCTGCTGGAGGTCGTGCTGTTCGTCGCCACGGCGATCGACCTGAGGAACGGCGCGCAGCCGGACTGGCGGCACGGGCTCGCCGCGGTCTACATCGGCTTCACCGTCGGCCTCGGCCACTCCACCATCAAGTGGGTGGACGCCCGGGTGGCCCACCGCTTCGCCGGCGGCCCGCCCCCGGTGCGGCCGCCCCAGTACGGCACCGCCCGCGCCGTCCACGAGTGGAAGGTCGCCGGCCGCTGGATCCTGGCCGCGGCCGTCGCGCTCGCCCTGCTCCAGGGCGCCATCTGGTACGTCGGCGACAGCGGCGACACCGCTTCACTGCGCGGCTGGCAGCAGTCCATGCTCTGGCTGACCGGCATCAACGTCGTCATCGCGGCGAGCTACACACTGTTCCCGAAGCGGGAGCCGAAGCGGGCCGAGGACCGGGAACCGGCCGGGCGGCGCTGACGCTCACCGCCCGCGCCCCGTCCCACGGCGGCTAGCGCTCCCCGCCCGGCACCCACAGCACGTCTCCCGTCTCCTGGTTGGCGTTGCGGGCCAGGATGAACAGGAGGTCGGAGAGGCGGTTGAGGTAGGTCGCGGTGAGGGGGTTCATCGTCTCGCCGTGCGTCTCGAGGGCCGCCCAGGTGGAGCGCTCGGCCCGGCGGACGACCGTGCAGGCCTGGTGCAGCAGGGCCGCGCCCGGGGTGCCGCCCGGCAGGATGAAGGAGCGCAGCTTCTCCAGCCGCTCGTTGAACCGGTCGCAGTCCGCCTCCAGCCGGTCGATGTAGAACTGCTCCACCCGCAGCGGCGGGAACTCCGGGTTCTCCACGACCGGCGTCGACAGGTCCGCGCCCACGTCGAACAGGTCGTTCTGGACGCGGGTGAGGACCGTGACGATCTCCTCCGCCAGCCCGCCCAGCGCGATGGCCGTGCCGATCACCGCGTTCGCCTCGTTGGCGTCGGCGTAGGCGGCGATCCTGAGGTCGGTCTTGGGCACCCGGCTCATGTCGCCGAGGCTGGTGGTGCCCTGGTCGCCGGTCCTGGTGTAGATACGCGTCAGATTGACCATGCGGCCAGCGTAGTTACGCCCCGGCCGTCCGGAACACCCGTGTGCCCGCCGTCACGGCCAGCGCGGTGAAGCCCACGGCGACCAGGACGCCGTAGAGCATGTGCGCGCTCGTGTAATCGCCGACGTAGGCGTCCCGGACCGCGTCCACCAGATAGCGGAACGGCACGAAGTGCGACAGCACGTCCAGCCAGGCGGGCGCGAGGGTCATCGGGAGCATCAGGCCGGACAGCAGCATCGACGGCATCGACACCGCGTTGATCAGCGGGCCGAACTCCTGCGGACTGCGCACCTTCATGCCGAGCGCGTACGACAGCGAGGCCAGCGCGACCGTGAGCAGGGCCACGAACGCGAAGCCGATCAGGACGCCGGCCAGCGGTGCGCGCAGGCCCATCACCAGCGCGGCCAGCACCAGCAGCACCGCCTGGAAGACGAACACGGTGGCGTCCCGCAGCACCCGGCCGAGCAGCAGGGCGAGCCGGCTGACCGGGGTCACCCGCATCCGCTCCACCACCCCCTGCCCCTTCTCCAGGATGACCGTGAACCCGGCGAACAGGGCGCCGAACAGCCCCAGCTGGAGCAGCAGCCCGGGGACGAGCACCTGCCAGGAGCCGCCCCGCCCGCCCAGCGGCAGGCCGGTCAGCAGCGGGCCGAAGAAGAGCAGGTACAGCAGCGGTGTCAGCACGCCGAAGAGCAGGGCGAAGCGGGAGCGCAGGGACTGGCGCAGATAGCGGCCGTAGACGAGGGCCGTGTCGTGGAGCAGCATCGTTTTCCCGGATCTCCTAGACGGCGACGGGGGTGGTGTCGGCCGGGGCGGGGCCACGGCCGGTGATGGCGAGGAAGGTGTCCTGGAGGGTGGCGTCGAGCGAGCCGCCGTAGCGGAGCCGGAGCGCGCCCGGGGTGCCCTCGGCGGCGACCGTGCCCCGGTCGACGATCACCAGGCGGTCGGCGAGGGCGTCGGCCTCGTCCAGGTAGTGGGTGGTCAGGAAGACGGTCGTGCCCTGCTCGTCGCGCAGCCGGCGGACCAGGTCCCACAGGTCGGCGCGGCTGCCGGGGTCGAGTCCGGTCGTCGGCTCGTCCAGGAAGAGCACCGCCGGGCGGTGGGTGAGCGCCATCGCGATGTCCAGGCGGCGCCGCTGCCCGCCGGAGAGCGCGCCGGCCTTGCGGTCCAGGAACTCGGTGAGGCCCAGCTCGGCGGCCAGCTCGGCGGCGCGGGTGACGGCCCGTGCCTTCGGCAGGCGGTACAGCCGGCCCTGGGTGACCAGTTCCTCCCGCACGGTGATCTGCGGGTCGACCCCGCCGGACTGGGCGACGTAGCCGCTGACCCGGCGCACCCCGGCGGGATCGGCCACGAGGTCGTGGCCGGCCACCGTGGCCGCGCCGCCGGTCGGTTTCAGCAGGGTGGTGAGCATCCGCAGGGTGGTCGTCTTGCCGGCGCCGTTGGGGCCGAGGAAGCCGAGGATCTCGCCCTCGTGGACGGTGAGGTCGATGCCGCGGACGGCCTCGACGGGGCCGGATTTCGTCGCGAAGGTGCGGGCCAGGCCCGCCGTGCTGATGACTGCTGCCATGCCCCACAGAAAAACAGAGTCCCTGAAAATTTGCAATGACCCCAAAATTTCAGTGAGGCCAGCGAAGCTAGGATGAGGGCATGGCTGAGGGGCTCAGGGAGCGGAAGAAGAGGCAGACCCGGCAGTACATCTCGGATGTCGCCACGGGGCTGTTCCTGGAGCGCGGCTTCGAGGCGGTGACCGTCGCGGAGATCGCCGAGGCGGCGAACGTCTCCGTCAACACCGTCTACAACTACTTCCCCGCCAAGGAGGACCTCTTCTTCGACCGCTCGGCCGGTGTGGCCGACCGGCTCGCCCGCTGGGTCCGCGGCCGGGACGTGGGGGAGTCCGCCGCGCGCGCCGTCCTGCGCGAGTTGCGCTCCGAGGTCGAGGCCGTCTCGCCCCGGGTCGGCCTGATGGCCGGCTACGACCGCTTCATGCGGGTCATCCACGAGGCGCCGGCGCTGCGTTCGCGGCTGTGGAGCCTGCAACAGGAGACCCACGACATCCTGGAGGCGACCCTGCGCGAGGAGACCGGCGCCGCCGCCGACGACCCGCTGCCGGACCTGATGGCGGGTCAGATCTGCTGGGTCCACCAGGCCGTCTTCGTCACCATCGGCCGCGAGATGACCGCCGGGCGCAAACCGGCCGAAGTATCACGAGAGGTACTCGTCCTGATGGACGACATCGAGGACCTGCTGAGCGAAAAGGTCCTCAACTACGCCGTCCGGGGCGGGGCCTGACCCCGGCCGGTGTGATGTCCGTCAATTGAGACGTGACGCGCGTTACTTACCGGTCACACGGCGCTCCCGGAGCGCTATGGTCCGCCGGAGAGGCAGACGTTCAGCGCGTTCTAAGGGGAGTCGGAGTGGCACGGAAGCTTGCCGTCATCGGGGCCGGGCTCATGGGATCCGGTATCGCTCAGGTCGCCGCGCAGGCGGGCTGGGAGGTCGTGCTGCGAGACGTCACCGACGAGGCGCTGGGGCGCGGCACCGACGGCATCAAGGCCTCGTACGACAAGTTCGTGAGCAAGGGCAAGCTGGCCGCCGAGGACGCCGAGGCCGCCCTCGCGCGCATCACCCCCACCACCGACCTCGACGCCGCCGCCGACGCGGACGTCGTGGTGGAGGCCGTCTTCGAGAAGCTGGAGGTCAAGCACGAGATCTTCCGCGCGCTCGACAAGCTCGTGCGCGAGGACACCGTGCTCGCCTCCAACACCTCCGCCATCCCGATCACCAAGATCGCGGCGGCCACCGAGCACCCCGAACGGGTCGTCGGCGTCCACTTCTTCTCGCCGGTGCCGATGATGCGGCTCGTGGAGCTGGTCCGCGGCTACAAGACCAGCGACGAGACCCTCGCCACCGCCCGGGAGTTCGCCGAGTCCGTCGGCAAGACCTGCATCGTCGTCAACCGGGACGTGGCCGGCTTCGTCACCACCCGGCTGATCTCCGCCCTCGTGGTGGAGGCGACCAAGCTCTACGAGTCCGGCGTCGCCACCGCCGAGGACATCGACCTCGCCTGCAAGCTGGGCTTCGGCCACGCCATGGGCCCGCTCGCCACCGCCGACCTCACCGGCGTGGACATCCTGCTGCACGCCACGAGCAACATCTACACCGAGTCCCAGGACGAGAAGTTCGCCCCGCCGGAGCTGATGCGCCGGATGGTGGACGCCGGTGACATCGGCCGCAAGAGCGGGCAGGGCTTCTACAGGTACTGAGCCCCACCCCGCCACACAGTCCCCGGGAGTATCACTCCCGGGGGTGAAATTGGTATCGGTTCGCTGACAAGCAGCAACCGCACCGCCACCCGCACAGTCAGACGGGGCACAGCATCCGTCACGGAGTACGCCAACCGCACTCAACGGGGAGCGCATATGCACATCAGGGGCGACCACGCCGAGCTGGTCGTCGGGGGCCGCCTCGACGTCCGCAGCGCGGCGGACGCCCGTACGGCCCTGCACTCGGCCGTCGACACCGGAGTCGGCGACCTGGTGCTCGACCTGTCCGAACTGGATTCCTGGGACGCCACCGGACTCGGCGTGATCATGGGTGCCCACCGGCGGGCCGGCCGCTGCGGGCGCCGGCTGGTGCTGCGGGGCGTGCCCGCGCAGATGCAGCGCCTGCTGGTGGCCACCCGGCTGCACCGCATCCTCGCCATCGAGGGCGGCATCGGCGTGGAGTCGCTGCCCCGGGTGTGAGGCACCCACGGGGGCACGGCGCGTACCGGACGGGGCCCGGCCGGACCGGGCACGAGAGCCGAACCGTACGACGGGGGCAATCCTCCCGAGACCGTGACGTCTCGGACCGCACGGCACCCCGGCCTGTCGCCGGGACCCGGTGACGGTTTAGGGTGCGGTCGCCCGCCGTCTCGCGACCCTCGACCGAGCGGGCCCGGACCAGAAGCGACAGCGCGGTGTGCGACGAGGCCGGGAGGGCCACAACACGGGCACACGACGCTTTTGGGGAGCTTGAACCCATGGACCCGATCAACCCGGGACCCGAGGACCACGGCCAGGCGCACCACCGCCGCCCGTCCCGGGACCCCCTCGCCTCCGACCTCGCCCCGGCCACGCCCGCGCCCGCCCGCATGGACCGGCTGGTCTGCGGCGACCTCCAGCTGACCGTCAATCCGGTCGACGGCAGCGAGATCGAGCCGTGCCCGCCGGCCGAGCGCCCCGGCCGGGCCACCAAGCGCACCGCCGTCGAGCGCGCCGAGGTGGAACTCGCCGCCCGTCCGCCCGCCCCGGCCGGCGCCGCCCCCGCCGCCTCCGCCGCGCCCGAGGTGCCGGAGCGTCGGGAGGAGCGCGAGCGCCTGGCCCGGCTGCTGGCCCGCGGGCGCTCCGTCCGCCTCACCGGACCGGCCGGTTCCGGCCGCACCGCGCTGCTCGACGCGGTCGCCGAGGACTGCCGCGACCTCGCCCCCGACGGCGTGGTCCGGCTGAGCGGCTTCCGCCGGGCGCCCGGCGACCTGCTGCACGACCTGTTCCACGCCGTCCATGACGCCCCCGGCTACCGTCCCGATCCGGACGAACTGCGCGCCCTCGTCGGAGAGATCGGCGCGGTCGTCGTCGTGGACGACCTGGAGTTCGGCGGCGCCGCCCTGGACGAACTGCTCGACGCCACCCCCGAGTGCGCGTTCCTGTTCGCCGTCACGCCCGACGTGCCCGCGCCCTCCGCCGAGGCGGACGTGGAGGAGGTCTTCCTCGGCGGTCTCGACCGGGCCGCCGGGCTGGCGGTCCTGGAGCGGACCGCCGGCCGGCCGCTCACCGAGGAAGAGGTCAACTGGGCCGGCGACCTGTGGTTCGAGTCCGAGGGACTGCCGCTCAGGTTCGTGCAGGCCGGCGCCCTGCTCCGGCAGCGCGACCGGCTGCGGGCCAGCACCGGCGCGGTGGACGAGTACGGGGTCTTCGAGGACGTACGCCGGGCCGCCGAGCCGCCGGTGGAGCCGGGAGAGCCGGGGGACGCGGTTCCGCTGCCCTCCCTCGGCGAGGCGGCGGCGCCCGCCCCGCTGCTCGCCTCCCGGCTCAGCCCCTCCGCCCGGGCCGCCCTGCGCTTCGCGGTGGCCCTCGGCGGCGAGCTGCCGCACCAGGCGCACCTGCCCGCCCTGGTCGGCGACACCCACGCCGACGCCGCCCTCGGCGAGTTGGCGAGCTGCGGACTGGTCTCCCCGGTCGGCTCCCGCTACCGGCTCGCTGCCGGTGTACGGACCCAGCTGGAGGCCGCCGGATACGCCGACGACGCGGCCGGGCACGCCCTCACCGCGACCCGGCACTACGCCTGGTGGGCCGGGCACCCCTCGGTCACCCCGGAGCGGGTGTGCCAGGAGGCCGACGCGGTGCTGGCCGCGCTGGCCGCCGTCGTCCCGCGCGCGGCGTCGTCCGCCGAGGACGAGGAGGGCGGCGCGGTACGGCTGGCGCGTACGGCGGCGCCCGCGTTCGCCGCGGGGCTGCACTGGAGCGCCTGGGAGCGGGCCCTGCGGTCCGGCGCGGAGGCCGCCCGGCTGAGCGGAGAGGTGGCCGAACAAGCCTATTTCCATCACGAGTTGGGCATCCTCGCGCTGTGCTCCGGGCAGTTCGGCCGGGCCCGTGCGGAGCTGGAGGCATCCAGCGGGCTGCGCGGCGCGCTCGCGGACAAGCGGGGCGCGGTGGCCGGGCGCCGGGCGCTGGCGCTGCTCGCCGACCGCGCCGGCGAGGTGCCGGGGCGGCCGGTTCCGGGGCCTGCGCCGACGCCGTCCGTCCCGGTACGGGAGGAGCCGGCGGAGGTACGGCCGGACGAGCCGGCGGAGGTACGGCCGGACGAGCCGGCGCCGGTGCCCTACGGCCCGTCGGGCGAAACCCAGCTGACGCGGCAGCTGACCCAGCCCGTGCCCCGGCCGGTGGCAGCGCCGGTGGCATCGTCTGCGGCAGCGCCGGCGACGGATCCCGCGGCGCGGCCCGGGGCGCGGGGCGGCGGTCTGCGGCGGCTGGCCCGGCGCAACCTGGTCGCGGCCGGTGCCGGTGCCCTGCTCGCGGCCGTGCTCGGTACGGTCGTCACCCTCGGCATGACCTCCTCCGGCAGCGCCGGCCAGGACCCGGGAGGCAAGGTCGACGCCAATCCGTCGGCGAGCCCCGGCGTGGACGAAGCGGACTCGGGCGTGGGCCCGACGGACACCGGGGACACCGGCGGGGCCGGCGGCCGGCCCGCGTCACCCGGGCCGGACGGCACATACGGCACGGCGGACGACCCCGCGCCGCCGAGGGCCACGTTCCGCCCCTCGGAGAGCGGCGAGCCGTCCCTGCCCGGCACGTCCTCCGGCTCGCCGTCGGCCTCGCCGAGGCCCGGCGGGTCGGGCGGTTCGTCCACGGGCGGCACGACGGGCGGCACGTCCGGCGGCTCCACCGGGAGCGGCGGCACAGGCTCCACCGGCTCGACGGGGGGCACGCCGACGGACGGCACGACGACCGGCGGCTCGACGGGCGGTACGTCCACGGGCGGCACGACGGGCGGCACCACCGACACGGGCGGCAGCACCGGTACGACGGGGGAGACCACCGGCGGCTCGACGGAGGGTACGTCCACGGGCGGGACGACGGGCGGCACCACCGACACGGGCGGCACCACGTCCGGCGAGACCACCGGCACGACGACCTCCGGCTCCACCGGCTCCACCACGGCCTCGGCGACCCACCCGGCCCCGTCCGCGTCCAACTCGCTGATCTGACCCCGCCCTACCGACGGCACCCGACGGAAACCGCCGCCCCCCTGGCCCCGCTGCGGGGGCCGGGTGGGGCGGCGGCGGACGGGACGGCGGCGGTCAGAACAGGCGGAGTTTGTCGTCCTCGATGCCCCGCAGGGCGTCGTAGTCCAGGATGTGGCAGTCGATGCCGCGGTCGGTGGCGAGGACGCGGGCCTGGGGCTTGATCTCCTGCGCGGCGAAGACGCCGCGGACCGGCGCCAGATGCGGGTCGCGGTTCAGCAGGTCCAGGTAGCGGGTGAGCTGTTCGACGCCGTCGATCTCGCCCCGCCGCTTGATCTCCACCGCGACCGTCCGGCCGTCGGCGTCCCGGCACAGGATGTCCACCGGGCCGATCGCGGTCATGTACTCGCGGCGGATCAGGGTGTACCCGTCGCCCAGGGTCTCGATGCGGTCGGCGAGCAGTTCCTGGAGGTGCGCTTCCACGCCGTCCTTGATCAGGCCCGGGTCCACCCCGAGTTCGTGCGAGGAGTCGTGGAGGATCTCCTCCATCGTGATGATCAGTTTCTCGCCCGCCTTGTTGACGACGGTCCACACGCCCGCCTCCTCGCCGGTCCCCTCCTTCAGCGTGCAGGGCGGCGACATCCAGTTGAGCGGCTTGTAGGCCCGGTCGTCGGCGTGGATGGAGACGCTGCCGTCCGCCTTGACCAGGATCAGTCGAGGTGCCGAGGGCAGATGGGCGGTGAGCCGGCCGGCGTAGTCGACCGAGCATCGGGCAATGACGAGACGCATGGTCGGCAACGCTACTCGACGCGCGCCGGTGCACGCGATCCGCCCATCCCGCTCCCTGTGGATCGCCCCAATTGTCCCTGGAACCTCTTGTTCATCCCTGGCCGATAGTGAGCATGAGCCGACCGTTCCATATACGCATTCTGCTGGTGTGGTCACCGACCGTTGCCTACCGTAGGGACGGGAGGTTGCGGCCCCTGTACCGAGCGTGTTCGAAATCGCGAACTCCCCCATCTGTCCGCCAACCCCTGCGCTTCGGGGGTGCGAGAGGAGAACCCATGTCGCTCGACGTCTCACCGGCCCTACTCGAACAGGCCGAGCGAGGCGAGGTCGACGAAGCAGCATTCGTCGACTGCGTCCGGACCTCCCTGCCCTACGCATGGGAGATGATCAGCTCCCTGGTGGCCCAGCTGAAGGTGGACGGCGGACCCTTCGCCGACAACCAGACGCCCCCGCCGGACGAGCAGGCGCGCGGTCAGCTGCTGCGTGCGCTCGCGAGTGACGCGATACGCGGCGCGCTGCAGCGGCACTTCGGTGTGCGGCTGGCCTTCCAGAACTGCCACCGTGTGGCGGTGTTCCCGCTGGACGCCTCGGTGGACGAGAGGCTGGCCCGCTTCACGTCGGTGCGTGCCCAGCTGCTGAACCAGTCCCCGGAGCTCCGGGACTGCTGACGCGGCCGCGGCCGCGGCACGGCCGAGACCGAGTCGGAGAGCCGTCGGCTTGCCGCTCCACCCCGGGGGAGGTGCATGCGTCGTCGGGGCGGCAAGCCCCCGGGCGGCCCCGCGCCGGGGAGAGCACCACGGCCCGGCGCGGCCGGCGCGGTCAGCTCAGCTGGGGCAGTACCTCCGCGCCGAGCCGCCGTAGGTTCTCCTCGGTGGCCGCCAGCTGGCCCGAGCCCTCGACCATGAGGGCGAAGCGGGAGATCCCGGTGCGCTCCGAGGTGGCCGCGAGCCGGTCGGCGGCGAGCCGTGGGGTGCCCACCGGATGCAGCCCGCACAGCAGCTCCGTGTAGGCGTGCGGGTCGCGCATCACACGCTGCCGTCCGTCCACCGTCATATGGGCCCCGAGCCCCTGCCGCAGCCAGCCCGGCATCGCCTTCAGCAGGGTTTCGGCCGCGTCGGTGCGCCGGTCGGCGAGCTGGCAGACGCCGGCCGAGACATGGGCGGCGCCCGCGATCTCCTCGGCCGGCCGGCCCGCCGCCCGGGCGCGGTCCCGCCACAGGGCGACCATCTCGGCCTTCTCCTCGTCCCCGATGTGCATGCCGAGCAGCATCGGCAGCCCGCGCTCGGCGGCCAGCCGCACGCTCGCCGGCGAGGTGCAGGCCAGCACGACCTCGGGGCCGGGGGTGTCGGTCAGGGCGTCCGACGGGCGGGGCACGACCGGCACCTCGCGGAAGGCGTACCGCTCGCCACGGGCCGCCACCGCCGGTTCGCGCAGCCAGCGCAGCAGCAGATCGAGCGACTCCGGGAACCCGTGTTCGTACGCCTCCAGGCCCGCTCCGAACACCTCCAGGTCCACCCACGGGCCGCCGCGCCCGACGCCCAGCGTGAACCGTCCGCCGCTGGTGACGTGGAGCAGCGCGGCCTGCTCGCCGAGGGCGACCGGGTGCGCGGTGGGCAGGACGCTGACCGCCGTGCCGACCCGGATGCGCTGGGTGCGGCCCAGCAGCAGCGCGGCCAGGGTGACCGCCGAGGGGCATGTGCCGTAGGGCACGAAGTGGTGCTCGGCCAGCCATACGGCGTCCAGCCCGGCCTGCTCGGCGACCTCCGCCGAGCGGACCGCCCGGTGCAGCGCCTCTCCCGGACCCTGACCGGGGAACTGGGCGGCCAGCACAAAAGTTCCTACGCGCATCGCATTTCCCGCTTCCTTGGCTCCGACCCGGAGCTCCCCCACCCGGCATAACCGTCTGACACGTGCCAAGGACACGGTCCCGCGGGGAGATTTGCCGATTGTCTGGAGAATGGGCCGCTTGGGAGGGGGACTTGTGGGGGTTGGTTCCGTACCCGTACCCCGCTCGGCGCCGCGTAGGCTGGATGGCGCCCGTGCTTCCTGTATAGCCCCGAGAGGTGTCCCGTGTCCCCGCGTCGCAACCGACCGAAGGCAGCCGGATCGTCGGGCCGGAGCGCCGAGGACGACCCCGCCGGCCGGTACGGCGGCTGGCAGTCCACCGAGAGCTGGCAGGGCGAGGAGTGGAGCGTGCGGCACGTCGCCGGGGCGAGCGCGCAGGGCAAGACCTACCGCTGCCCGGGCTGCGACCAGCTGATCCCCTCCGGCGTCCCGCACGTGGTGGCCTGGCCCGAGTACGCGGGCGTCGACGACCGCCGGCACTGGCACAAGGCCTGCTGGAACGCGAAGGACCGCCGCACCACGCGGGTGCAGCGGTCCCGTAACGCGCCGAGGTTCTGAGCCGGACGGCTATGTGCCGTCGTACGTCTCACACCTCGTACGTCTCACACGTCCCGGCTCCGCAGCAGCGCGTACGTGCCCGCGTACACCGCCGCCGTCACGCCCAGCATGATCCACAGCGGGTCCCAGCCGGACGGGCCGGACTCGGTCAGGGAGTTGGAGTAGAAGACGCTCAGCTGGTTCGGGATCGAGTACTCGAACAGCCAGTCGCGCAGCCTGTGCATCGACTCCGCGACCATGAACATCGCGATCACCAGCGGCGCCAGCACCACGCCGATCATGATGGTGATGCCGCCCGCGGAGTGCCGGATGACCGAGCCGATCAGCAGCGAGAGCAGGCCGAGCAGCGCGATGTAGAGGCTGATGCCGACGGTGGCCTTGAACCACTCCGAGCCGCTCGGGGTGCGGGCGCCGGCGCCCTCCAGCATGGACACCTGGACCATCGCCACGAAGGCGGACGCGACCAGGGTGAACACGAAGGCGACGGTGAAGAACACGATCGACTTGGCGGCGAGCACCCGGGCCCGGCTGGGGCACGCGGTCATCGTCGTGCGGATCATGCCCGTGCCGTACTCCGACGCCGTGGTCAGCACGCCGAGCGTGATGATGCAGATGGAGCCGAGGAGCAGACCGAAGAAGCCGAGCGTCAACGGGTTCTCGCCGTCCAGGTCCGCGGAGCTGGAATTGGCCGAGACCAGCGCGCCGGTGGCGAGACCGATGCCGACGACGAGCAGCACGAACACGCCGAGCGTCCACATCGTGGAGCGCACCGACCTGATCTTCGTCCACTCGGAGGCCAGCGCGTGCCCGAGATGGGTGCGCACGACCGGGATGGGCGAGGTGTAACCGGCGTACGACCCACCAGGCGCCTGCCACTCGGGCGCGGCGGCCGGGGCCTGCGGCATCGGGGGCTGGGGGGTGCTCATCGGGCGTCCTCGGGCTGGGTCGTCGGGGCGGCGGAGACGGGGGCGGCGGGGGCGGCGGCCGGGGCGGGGGCCGGGGCCGCGCCGGCGCCGCTCCCGCGGTGCCGTACCCGTTCGCCGGGGCACCCTGCCCGTTGCCCGGGGCGCCGCCGTACGGGCCGCCCGGGGGCATCGCGAAGGGCTGGCCGCCCTGCTGCGGCGGCGGCGGGGCGTACCAGCCGGGCTGGCCCTGGCCCGGGACCGGCATGGACGGCTGGGCGCCGGGCGGCAGCGGCTGCTGGAGGCCCGCCTTCTGGTCGACCGTCGAGCGGTAGTCCACGGCGGCCTGGGTCATCCGCATGTACGCCTCCTCCAGCGACGCCTGGTGCGGAGACAGCTCCCACAGCCGGACGCCCGCCTCGTGCGCGAGGTCGCTGATGCGGGGCAGCGGCAGCCCGGTCACGCGCAGCGCGCCGTCCTGCTCGGGCAGCACGTGCCCGCCCGCCTCGGCGAGCGCGGCGGCGAGCTTCTCCCGCAGCTGCGGCTCGGTGTCGGGGGTGCGCACGCGCGCGAAGTCGGCGGAGTTCGCCGAGATGAAGTCTGTCACGCTCATGTCGGCGAGCAGCTGCCCGCGCCCGATCACGATGAGGTGGTCGGCGGTCAGCGCCATCTCGCTCATCAGATGGGAGGAGACGAAGACCGTACGGCCCTCCGCCGCCAGCGCCTTCATCAAGTTGCGGACCCAGAGGATGCCCTCGGGGTCGAGGCCGTTGACCGGCTCGTCGAAGAGCAGCACCTGCGGGTCGCCGAGCAGCGCGGCGGCGATGCCGAGGCGCTGGCCCATGCCCAGCGAGAAGCCCTTGGAGCGCTTCTTCGCCACGTCCTGGAGGCCGACCACGCCGAGCACCTCGTCCACGCGGCGGGCCGGGATGCCCGACAGCTGGGCGAGGCTCAGCAGGTGGTTGCGGGCGGACCGGCCGCCGTGCACGGCCTTGGCGTCGAGCAGCGCGCCGACCTGCCGGGGTGCGTTGGGCAGCTTGCGGTACGGGTAGCCGCCGATGGTGACCGACCCGGACGTGGGGTTGTCCAGCCCGAGGATCATCCGCATCGTCGTGGACTTGCCCGAGCCGTTGGGCCCGAGGAAGCCGGTCACGGCTCCTGGCCGTACCTGGAAGGAAAGGTTGTACACGGCGGTCTTGTCGCCGTAGCGCTTGGTCAGGCCGACAGCCTCGATCATGCTCCGCACCCATCGAAAAGGTTCAGGAAGGCGGGGCACACGCCCCCGTAAGGGTTAGGAGGATATCCAGGCGCTGACGGTTCCGCCCAAGAGAGAGTAAAGCCGGAGAGTGGAACCCGGGGTACCGCAGGCCCGGAGATCACCGGGCGTCCCGGCGCTCCAGCAGGCGGAAAGACGGCGAAGGGGCGGCGGGACCCGGTCCCGCCGCCCCTTCACCCGGCCGGCGTCGTACGACTACCGGGACTGCTGCGCCGGAACGCTCCGGGAGACCGGCTCGTCGTCGCCGGACGTGCCGGCCGCGGCCACCGCGGCGCCGGTCAGCGTGGCGAGCATCTCGCGGACGTTCGTCAGCTGGGCGTTGATGCTGTCGCGGCGGTTGGTGAGCGCCGCCAGCTCCCGCTCGGACTCCGAACGGATCCGGTCCGCCTTGGCGTTGGCGTCGGCCACGATGTCCTCGGCCTGCCGCTGGGCGGTCTCCACCGTCTGCCGGGCCCGGCGCTCGGCGTCGGTGCGCAGCTTCTCCGCCTCCAGGCGCAGCTGCTCGGCCCGGTGCTCGATCTCGGCGAGCCGCTTCTCCGCCTTCTGCTGACGCGAGGCCAGGTCCCGCTCGGACTGCTCGCGCCGCTTGGCCAGGTTGGTCTCGAAGTCGGCGGCGGCCTGCGCGGCCTTGGCGCGGGTCTCCTCGAAGAGGGCGTCCGCCTCCTCCCGCTTGGACTGCGCGTCCTTCTGGGCCTCGGCACGCAGCTGGGCCGCGTCGGCCTTGGCCTTCTCGACGATCCGGACGCCCTCGTCCTCGGCCTTGGCCTTGCGCTCGGCCGCGTACGTCTCGGCGTCGTTGCGGACCTGCTGGGCCGCCGACTCGGCGAGGTCGCGGTGCTGCTCGGCCGCCCGCCGGGCCTCCTCGCGCAGCTCCTTGGCCTCTTCCTCGGCCAGCCGCAGGATCTTCTCGACCCGCGCGCCGAGACCCGCGTACGACGGCTCGGCGTCCGTGATCTGGGCCTGGGCGTTCTGCGTCTCGAGGTGCAGCTCCTCGATGCGCTTCTCCAGGGCGGTGATCCGGGCGAGAGCGCTGTCACGGTCGGAGACGAGCTTGGAGATGCGTTCGTCCACCTGAGCGCGGTCGTATCCACGCCGCACAAGCTCGAAGCCGTAGGGGGAAGTGTCGCTCATGGGGTTCCTGTCGAATGAGACCGGTGAGTGAGGTGATACAAGAATCCTAGGGGCCACAGCGGTGTGTCATCGAGCGGATACGGTTTTGATCTGGAGAATGGCGCCTCTTTCGAGTGGCCGGCCGGTGGGCCGCTTGCCATGGAGCAGGGCAAAGCACCCAGAAGACACCACAACGCCTCCCGCCCGCTAGCTCTCTGACGACTTGCCACCCGATCGGGGGGCGCCCACGGTGGCGCCCGCCTTGACCCCGCCGTCCTTGCCGGACGCGGGCGCGTCGAG
Source organism: Streptomyces achromogenes subsp. achromogenes (assembly GCF_000720835.1). Lineage (GTDB taxonomy): Bacteria > Actinomycetota > Actinomycetes > Streptomycetales > Streptomycetaceae > Streptomyces > Streptomyces achromogenes. The sequence continues at coordinate 168,154 of NZ_JODT01000015.1, forward strand.
GGACCCCAGCGCCTCCAGGACGTCCTGCACCCGGGAGATCTCGGCGTTGATGTCCTCGCGCCGGCGCATCAGGATCTCCAGCTCCCGCTTGCCCTCGTCGACGGTGCGCCGCGCCTCGCGGATCGCCTCCGCCTTCAGCGCCTCGGCCTCCTCCACCGTACGCCGGGCCTCGCGGACCGCCTCGGCCTTCAGCGCCTCGGCCTCCTTGACCAGGCGCGCCTTCTTCTGCTCGGCCTCCTTGAGCAGGCCCTCCGCCTTCTTCACCGCGGCGATCCGCACCTTGCCCGCTTCGGAGTCGGCCTCCGAGACCAGCTCCTTGGCCTTGGCCTCGGCCTTCGCCAACTGCTCCTCGGCGGCCTTGATGAGCGCGTCGCAGCGGTCGCCGGTGGACTTCATCGTCTCGGCGGCCTCGCGGCGGGCCCGCTCGTGCAGCTCCTCGATCTCGGTGGTGATCCGGCTCTGCAGCTCCTCGGCGCGTTCCCTTATCGCGGTGGCGTCCCGGCGCGCGCCGACCAGCAGCTCGTCGGCGTCCGTACGGGCCTTCTCCACCAGCGAGTTGCCCTCGATGGTCGCCTCGGCGACGATCCGCTCGGCCTCGCTGCGGGCCGCGCCCACCATCGTGTCGGCCTGCGACTCGGCGTCCGCCGTGGTCTTCAGGGCCTGCGCCTGCGCCTCGGCGAGCAGCTTGTCGGCCTCCGCCGTGGTCTCCGTGATGAGCTTGTCGACCTGCTCGGCCGCCTCCGAACGCCGCTTGTTGGCGTCCTTGCGGGCCTCGTCCAGGGTCCGCTCCGCCTCCTCGCGCGCGGAACCGACGAGCCGTTCGGCCTCCGCCTCGGCGTCCGCCTTCGTCCGCTCGGCCTCCGCCCGCACCCGCTCGGCGTGCGCCTGCGCGGAACCGACCGTCTCGGCGGCCTCCGCCCGCAGCCGCTCGGCGTCGGTGGTGGCGTCCCCGATCAGCTGCTCGGCGTTCGCGACGGCCTCCGTACGCACCCGGTCGGCCTCGGCCAGCGCCTCGGTACGCACCCGCTCGGCTTCGGCGGCGGTCTCGGTCTGGAGCCGTTCGGCTTCCTTGCGGGCCTCGGTGATGAGGGTGTCCGCCTGGTTGGCGGCGTCGGAGCGGATGCGGTTGGCGTCCTCGCGGGCGTCCGCCCGGGTACGGGCCGCCGCCTCGTTGGCCTCGGTGAGCGTCTCGGACGCCTCGGTCCGGATCCGCTCCGCCTCGGCCGCGGTCTCGCCGCGCAGCCGCTCGGCCTCCGTGACCGCCTCGGTGCGCACGCGTTCGGCTTCGGCGGCGGTCTCGGTCTGGAGCCGTTCGGCTTCCTTGCGGGCCTCGGTGATGAGGGTGTCCGCCTGGGCGGCGGCGTCGGAGCGGATGCGGTTGGCGTCCTCGCGGGCGTCCGCCCGGGTACGGGCCGCCGCCTGGTCGGCCTCGGCGAGCGCGTCCGACGCCTCGGTGCGCACCCGCTGCGCGTACTCGCCCGCGTCCGCGCGCAGCCGCTCGGCCTCGGCGATCGCCTCCGTCGTCGTCCGCTCGGCCAGCGCCTTCGCGGCCTCGGACTCCTCGTGCGCCTCGCGCCGGATGCGGGCGGCGTCCTCGCCGGCCCGCTCCCGCTCGGCGTAGGCGTCGGAGCGGACCCGGTCCGCCTCCTCCTCGGCCTCCCGCCGGGTACGGTCCGCCGCGTGCTCGGCGGCCGAGCGCAGCCCGGCGATCTCCTCCTGCGCCTGCTCGTGCAGCCCGGCGACGGAGTCCCGTACCTGCTGGGCGTGCTGTTCGGCGGCGGCGACCATCTCGCCGGCCCGCCGGTCGGCCTCCTCCACCAGCCGGGTCGCCTCGGCCTGTGCCTCCTCGACCCGCTTGCGGGCGGCGGCCAGCAGCTCCTCGCTCTGCTCCCGGGCCCGCTGCCGCTCCTGGCCGGCCTCCTCGCGGGCGGCACCGAGCAGCTCCTCGGCCTCGCGGCGGCGCCGGGCGGCCTCCTCCTGCGCGGCGGCCAGCGTCTCGGACGCCTCGGCACCCAGCCGCTCGGCGGCGGCCTGCGCCTCCGCGCGCACCCGGTCGGCGGTGTCCTGGGCCTCCGCCTTCAGCCGCTCCGCCTCCGCGGCGGCCTCCGACCGCAGCCGTACGGCGATGGCCTCGCCCTCGGCACGGGAGGCGGACGCGTCGGAGGCGGCCTCGGTGCGCAGCCGTTCGGCCTCGGCCTCGGCCTGCTCCTGGAGCGTACGGATCCGCTCGGCGGACTCCGCGCGCAGCCGCTCGCTCTCCTCGGCGGTCTCCCGGCGGACCCGGGCGGCCTCCTCGCGGGCCTCGGTCAGCGCCCGCTCGGCCGCCGCCAGCCGCTCCTGCGCCTCGGTCTGCAGCCGGGACAGCTCCTCGGCGGTCTCGGCCCGGCGGGCCTCGACGGCCTTCTCGGTCTCCTCGCGCAGCTCCCGCGCGGCCTTCTCGGCGTTTGCCCGGGCCGCCTCGGCCTGCTCGACGGCCTCGGCGCGCAGCCGCTCGGCCTCCTCGCGGGCACGCTCCAGCGCCTCCTCGGCCTGCCGGCGCAGCGCGGTGGCGCGCTCGGCGGCCTCGGTACGGACCTTCTCGCTGTCGGCCGTCGCGCTCTGCCGCAGCTCCTCGGCGTCCGCCTTGGCCTTGCCCAGCAGCTCCTCGGCGGACCTGGCCGCCTCCTCGATCTTGGCGACGGCCTCGCGGCGCGCCTCGGCACGGATCGACTCGCCCTCGGCGACCGCGTCGGCGCGCAGCTGCTCGGCCTCGCCGCGCAGCCGGCGCGCCTCCTCCTGGAGCTCGACCGTCTTGGCCCGGTACTCCTTGGTGTCGTCCTTGGCCGCGCCCTTGAGCTGCTCGGCGATGTCGTGCGCCTCGGCACGCAGCCGGTCCGCCTCCGCCTCGGCCTCCGAACGGATCCGCTCGGCCTCCTCGGCGGCGGCCCGGGTGGTCTTGCGGGCGTCCTCCGACGCCTTGTCGAGCACGTCCTCGGCGGTCTTGGCCGCCTTGGACAGCTGGGTGGCCGTCTCCTCCGCGGTGATCGTGCGGGCCTTCTCGGCGGCCTCGGCGACCAGCTTCTCGGCCTCCGCGCGGGCGTCCGCGACCAACTGCTCGGCCTCGGACCGGGTGTGCTCGGCCTCCTTGGTGGCCTCCTCGACCAGCCGGGCGACCTGCTCCTTGGCGGTGCGCGTACGCGTCTCGTTGGCGGCCTCGGCGCTCGCCAGCGCCTTGGCGGCGGCCTCCTTCGCCTCGGTGACCACCTTCTCGGCCTCGGCCTGCGCCTTGCGCAGCGCCTCCTCGGCCGCCGCCATCCGCTCCTCGGCGGCCCGGCTCAGCTCGGCGGCCTGCCGGCGCGCCGCGTCCGACTCGGTGACCGTGGCGGTACGCAGCTGCTCGGCGTGCTCGGTGGCCTCCTGCGCCTGGGTGGAGGCCGCGTTCAGCAGCCGCTCGGCGTCCGCGCGGGCCCGGCGCAGGATCTGGTCGGCCTCGGCGCGGGCGGACTCGGCCTCGTCGCGCAGCCGCTCCCGGGCCTCCCGGGTCAGCCGCTCGGCCTCCGCGCGGGCGGCGGCCATCGCCTGCTCGGCCTCCGCGCGGGACTCCTCCAGCAGCCGGCGGGCCTGCTGCTCGGTGCGGGCGCGCAACTGCTCCGCCCACGCCACGTTCTCGTTGACGTGCGACTCGACGGTGGCGCGGCGCTCGGCCAGCTCCTGGTCGAGCTGCTGGCGCCGGGTCACCGCCTCCTGGTGCAGCTCCGCCTGGAGCCGGGCGGCCTGCTCGGCGTGCTCCTGGAGGATGCGCTGGGTCTGCGCCCGGGCCTGGCTCAGCTCCCGCTCGGCGTCCTGGCGCAGCTGCTCGGCCTGCATCTGGGCGTTACGGAGCAACTGCTCGGCCTGGTAACCGATGTCACCGCCGTCGTAGGCGGGCCGGGTCATGAGGGTGCGGCGCGCCTCGTGCAGCTTGGCGCGCAGCACCTCGACCTGGTAGCCGAGGTCCTCGGCGTGCTGGATCGCCTTCTCCCGCTCGGTCCTCAGCCGCTTCATCTCGGCCTCGAACCGAGAGAGGTGGTCGACGTCAGCCGCCGGCTCTCGCTCCTGGCTCTCGTAGCCCCGCACTGCGCGGTCCCATCCGTCCCCTGGTCAGCTTCTCCAACGAGCTCCGTCCATCCGCCGAACGGGGCCCCCGGGGAAGGGTGTCGGACAGAGGGCGGAGCACGGGCTGCTGCCCCGACGCTCGTCCCCCGAAACCCGGACCCCGGCCGGGTCCCGCCGGCAACGGCAGGACCCGGTCGCCCCGGTTGACGGGACGACCGCCCCCAACCCTACCGGCCCTTATGTACGGGGGTCAGTGCTCGGGCGACTCAACAGGGGCCGAAGTGACCAGTTCTGTGAGGACGCCATGGCAGTCCTTGGGGTGCAGGAACGTGATCCGCGAGCCCATGGAGCCGCGCCGGGGCTCGTCGTAGAGCACGCGCACGCCCTTGTCCCGGATCTCCTCGGAGTCGGCGTCCACGTCCGCGGTGCCGAAGGCGATGTGATGGACGCCCTCCCCGTTCTTCGCGAGCCACTTGGCGACCGTGGAGTCCTCGCGGACCGGTTCCAGCAGCTGGAGGTAGGAGGCGCCGCCGTCGGAGGTGCCGTTGATCCTGAGCATGGCCTCGCGCACGCCCTGCTCCTCGTTGACCTCGGTGTGGAACACCTCGAAGCCGTACGTGGCCCGGTAGAACTCCACGGTCGCGTCGAGGTCGTGGCAGGCGATCCCGATGTGGTCGATTCGCGTCAGCATGGATTCAGTGCAGCGCTCCCGGGGTGGTTACGCAACGTGCGCGCGATCACACCGACAGGCCGGTGACGACCTGTCCAACCGCTCAGTACATTCGAAGTAAACCCTCGTTCACTCCTCGGCTGCGCGCAGCTGGAAGGGGATCGCACCTCATGTCTTCTGGAACGACCAGCTCGGTGATCGTCGCGGGCGCCCGGACGCCCATGGGGCGACTGCTGGGCTCCCTGAAGTCCTTCTCCGGAGCCGACCTCGGCGGCTTCGCGATCAAGGCCGCCCTCGACCGTGCGGGGATCGGCGGCGACCAGGTGCAGTACGTGATCATGGGCCAGGTGCTGCAGGCCGGCGCGGGCCAGATCCCGGCCCGCCAGGCCGCCGTCAAGGCCGGTATCCCGATGAACGTCCCCGCGCTCACCGTCAACAAGGTGTGCCTCTCCGGCCTCGACGCCATCGCCCTCGCCGACCAGCTGATCCGCGCCGGAGAGTTCGACATCGTCGTGGCGGGCGGCCAGGAGTCCATGACCAACGCCCCGCACCTGCTGCCCGGCTCCCGCGAGGGCTACAAGTACGGCGCGCTCGAGATGCTCGACGCGATGGCCTACGACGGCCTGACCGACCCGTGGGAGAACATCCCGATGGGCGAGTCCACCGAGAAGCACAACACCCGCCTGGGCATCAAGCGCCCCGAGCAGGACGAGATCGCCGCCCTGTCCCACCAGCGGGCCGCCGCCGCCCAGAAGAACGGCCTGTTCGAGGCCGAGATCACCCCGGTGGAGATCCCGCAGCGCAAGGGCGACCCGGTGCTCTTCAGCAAGGACGAGGGCATCCGCGCCGACACCACCGTGGAGTCCCTGGGCAAGCTGCGCCCGGCCTTCACCAAGGACGGCACGATCACCGCCGGCACCTCCTCGCAGATCTCCGACGGCGCCGCCGCCGTGGTCGTGATGAGCAAGGCCAAGGCCGAGGAACTGGGCCTTCAGTGGCTCGCCGAGATCGGCGCGCACGGCAATGTGGCCGGCCCCGACAACTCCCTGCAGTCCCAGCCGTCCAACGCCATCCGGCACGCGCTGAAGAAGGAGGGGCTGGACGTCTCCGACCTGGACCTCATCGAGATCAACGAGGCGTTCGCCGCGGTCGCCGTGCAGTCAATGAAGGACCTCGGGGTGTCCACGGAAAAGGTGAACGTCAACGGCGGCGCCATCGCCCTCGGCCACCCGATCGGCATGTCCGGCGCCCGCCTCGTGCTGCACTTGGCGCTGGAGCTCAAGCGCCGGGGCGGCGGGATCGGCGCCGCCGCGCTGTGCGGTGGCGGCGGCCAGGGCGACGCGCTGATCGTGCGGGTGCCGAAGGCCTGACAACCCCGTAGGCCTGACAACCCCGTAGGTCCGATTCCGGTACGTCGGTGAAGTGAACGGAGCTGTGATGCAGGACGTCTCCTCTCTGGTGGCCCAGGCCAGGGAAGGCCGGCCGCGGGCCGTGGCCCGGCTGATCTCCCTGGTGGAGGGGGCGTCCCCGCAGCTCAGGGAGGTCATGGCGGCGCTGGCGCCGCTGACCGGCAACGCCTATGTGGTGGGCCTGACCGGCTCGCCCGGCGTCGGCAAGTCGACCTCCACCTCCGCGCTGGTCACCGCCTACCGCAAGCAGGGCAGGAGGGTCGGCGTCCTGGCCGTCGACCCGTCCTCCCCGTTCTCCGGCGGCGCCCTGCTCGGCGACCGGGTCCGGATGTCCGACCACGCCTCCGACCCCGGTGTCTACATTCGCTCGATGGCCACCCGCGGCCACCTCGGCGGGCTGGCCTGGGCCGCCCCGCAGGCCATCCGGGTGCTGGACGCGGCGGGCTGCGACGTGATCCTGGTCGAGACGGTCGGCGTCGGCCAGTCGGAGGTCGAGATCGCCTCCCAGGCCGACACCAGCGTGGTGCTGCTCGCTCCGGGCATGGGCGACGGCATCCAGGCGGCGAAGGCCGGGATCCTGGAGATCGGCGACGTGTACGTGGTCAACAAGGCCGACCGGGACGGCGCCGACGCCACCGCCCGCGAGCTGAACCACATGCTGGGGCTGGGCGAGTCCCGCGGCCCCGGCGACTGGCGCCCGCCCATCGTCAAGACGGTCGCGGCCCGCGCCGAGGGCGTCGACGAGGTGGTGGAGGCCCTGGAGAAGCACCGCGCCTGGATGGAGGAGCGGGGCGTCCTCGCCGAGCGCCGCACGGCCCGCGCGGCCCGCGAGGTGGAGACCATCGCCGTCACCGCGCTGCGCGAACGCATCGGCGACCTGCACGGCGACCGCCGGCTCGGCGCCCTCGCCGAACGCATCGTCGCCGGCGAGCTGGACCCCTACCGCGCCGCGGACGAACTGGTCGCGGAACTGACCCGGAACTGACCCCTGGCCGGTGCGGTGATCACCCTGCTACCGTGACCGGCATGCTGTTCCTCATCATGGCGTAGGGCCACACCCGGCACGCGGGGCCGCGCAGACGGCCACCGCGCCCTCAGGTGTCCCCTTCTTCCGCCTCTCCAGAGGAACTTCCGCGTGTCCACGCCCCTGTCGCGGCCCTCGTACGCCGCCGTCCTGCGCGTGCCGCAGGCCCGCCGCACCTTCTCCGCCGCCCTGACGGCCCGGCTGTCCTACGCCACCGTCGGCCTGGCGATGCCGCTGTCCGTCACCGCCGCCACCGGCTCCTGGGCCGTCTCCGGCGTCGTACTGTCCCTGTTCGGCGCCACCACGGTCCTGCTGATGCCGCTGCGCGCCGCCCTGGTCGACCGCCACGGCCCGCGTCGCGTCCTGCTGCCCATGGCGCTGCTGTACGGCGCCCTGCTCGCCCTGCTGGCCGCGCTGACCTGGCATCCGGGCGCCCCCGCGGCGGCCGTCGCCGGCACGGCCGCGCTCGCGGGCTGCTGCGCGCCGCCGCTGGGCCCGGCCATGCGCGCCCTGTGGTCCGCGCTGATGCCGGACGAGGACATGGCACGGCGCGCCTACAGCCTCGACGCCGTCGCCGAAGAGCTGCTGTACGTCTCCGGTCCGGCGCTGGTCGGCGCGCTGCTGGGCGTCGCCCCGGCGGCCGCCGGAATCCTGCTGAGCGCGGCCCTGAACGTGGCCGGCACCTGTGCCTTCGTCACCTCCCCGGCCCTGCCCGGCCCGCGCCCCGCCACCCGCCGGCGACGGTCCGTCCCGGTGCGGGGGCTGCTGCCGGCGGTCGTGGTCGCACTGGGCCTCGGGCTGGCCATCAGCGCCGTGGAACTGCTGGTGCTGGCCTTCGCCGAGGAGCGCTCCTACGCCACCACGATGGTCCCCTGGGTCCTGGGCGCCCTGTCGGTGGGCAGCGCGCTCGGCGGACTCGCGGTCGGGGCGGTGCGCTGGCGTACGCCCGCCCGGGCCCGGCTGTGCCGGTTCGCCGCGGCCTTCGGACTGGTGCTGGCGGCGGCGGGGCTGGCCCCCGGCCTGTGGACCCTGGCCGGCGTGCTGGCCCTCGCGGGCGCGTTCATCGCCCCGGCGCTGACGACCGCGTATCTGCTGGCCGACGAGACGGCGACCGAGGAGACCCGGATCCAGGCCGGGGCCTGGGTGAACACCGGGGTGAACGCCGGAAGTTCGGCCGGGGCACTGGCGGCCGGGCTGCTGATCGACCGCCTGCCGCTGCCGCTGTGCTTCGCCCTGGCGGGCACCGCCGCCCTGGCCACGGCCGCCGCCGCCGTCGGCCGCACGGCGGCACCGGGCCGTACGCCCACGCCGGAGCCGACACCCGCCCCGGCATCCGGCGAGCACGGCTGACCGGGCGCACCACCACCCCCCGGCCACCGGGGCCCGCCGGTCCGCCGGGCTCCGGCGACGGCGGCGGTGGTGGTGCGGGTGGCCGTGTGAGTGTGCGGCGGACGCCGGGCGAGGTGCTCTCCGCGCGGCCCCGGTCTGCCGGTGGGCGGTCGCCTGTGACCGGCCGTTGTGATGCGTTCCGGCCGGTGCCCCAGGAGGCCGTCGGCTGTGCGGGTGGGCGCCGGTGAGCGGTGCCGGGCGGGCTTATGCCGGTGCCGGGCGGGCTCGCGCGGGCGGCGGTGGGTGGTGTTGCCGCCGCCCGTCCGTGCGTGTGGGGGCTCAGGGGCGTCCCCGCTGTCCTCTCAGGTGCTCGGCGACCGGCTTGAGCGCCTTGTCCAGTTCCATCAGCGCGTCCGGCGACAGCAGGTCGATGAAGTGCCGGCGCACCGAGGCCACGTGATGCGGGGCGACCTTCCGCATCATCTCCATGCCGTGGTCCGTGAGCACGGCGTACAGCCCCCGCCGGTCGGTGTCACAGTTCTCGCGGCGGACCAGGTGGGCGTTCTCCATGCGCGTGATCTGGTGCGAGAGCCGGCTCTTGGACTGAAGGGTCGCGGAGGCCAGGTCGCTCATCCGCATCCGTACGTCCTCCGACTCGGACAGGTTCACCAGGATCTCGTAGTCGTTCATTGTCAGGCCGAACGGCTGCAGATCCTTTTCGAGCTGGTACGTCAACAGCCTGTTGACCTCCAGGTGGGTGCGCCAAGCGCACTGCTCCGCATCGGTCAGCCAGCGCGTGGCCGTCTCGGTCTCCATGAATGAAGTCTACCTAAGAAGTTGAATGGCGAACTAACTTGGGCGGTGTGACGTGCGCACGCGTTCGACGTCACACTCCGCAGACTACCGCTCACAGCCCGAAGCGACGCTGGAGGTCTCCCAGCTGTCCGGGAAGGCGCGGTGCACCCGACGATTGCGGACCGTGTCCGCCCGGTGTCATTCCGCCACCTCCCGGGACCCCGGGTTCGGGCGGAACCGCCCCCGTCGCCACCTCGGCCATGAGGGTCTCGGTCGACTGCAGCAGGACCGTCCCCGCGCCGACGAACTCGAACTGGTGCTCCTCGCCGGAGACCCCGCCGAAGCCCGTCATCGCACGTAGACCGCCCAGTACACCCGTCAGGTACCCATGGTCGTAGTGATGGCACGGGGACGGGCAGTCGGCCCACCCGACGAGCGCCTGCGGGTCCACCCGGATCGGAGGTTCCACGAACACCACCGGACCGTTTGATGCGGCTACAAACTTTCCGGTTCCGATAAGGGTCAGAAATCCCGGGACGATCGACTGTTTGAGCGCCAGACTTGGCTGAAAAGCGAGCAGATTGCCCGCGCGAATGGTCAAGTTCCCGTCGTCCAGGTCGTAGGAGTTGACGTCGAACGCCCGGTCGGCCAGCAGCATCTTCCCCGAGCCCTCCGCCACGACCCAGTCGCTCGCGTGCAGTGGCGAATGAAACGACGTACGGACAAGCCGGTCGAGTCGCCCATGCCCGATGCCGTTGAACTCGATCGACCCGTAGTAGGCGATCATCTTGCCCTTCTGCAGGAACCACTGGGCGCTCTTCAGCTCCACGCAGAAGGTGTACGCGTTGACGTTGTCGTCGGCGGGCAGCGACAGCGGGTCGTGCACGACCGGTCCGGCGCCCGGGGTTCCGTAGGTGCTCACAGCTTCTCCTCCGACGCCTGGACGTACACCGTGCCGTTGCCGCTCAGCTCCAGCTGGAAGGCCTCGCCGGAGCCGCGGCCCACCATGTCGCGCCAGCCGAGCGCGGTGGACAGCCTGTTGCGGAGCTCGCCGTGATGGGCGACGTACGCCTGCGGGTCGACATGGACCGGGCGCTGCGGGGTGACCGGGACCTCGAAGACGCCGCCGTGTGCCATCACCGCCACCGAGCCGTGCCCCTGGAGCGTGGTCGTGAACAGGCCCTGCCCGGTGGCCTGCCCGCGCACCAGGCCCATCACCCCGCCCTGGGCGCCCAGGAACATCGTGCCCTGCCGCAGGGTGCCCTCGAAGGCGAGCAGCCGGTCGGCCTCCACATAGAGCGTGTCACCGGAGAGGGTGATCACATGGACGTGGTGGCCGCCGTGCCCGAAGAAGACCGTGCCGCTGCCCTCGACGGTCATCAGCGGGGTCGCCTCGCCGGCCACCCGGCGCCCGATCATGGACATCAGCCCGCCCTGGCCGCCCTGGATGTTGGGCGTGAAGGACACGTCCCCGCGGTAGGCGAGCATCGCGCCGCGCTGACTGAACAGCCGCTGCCCCGGCGCCACGGTCGCCTCCACCATCTTGGAGTTGATCTCCCGGAAGGTCATCACACGTCCCCCGCGATCGTGGTCCGCTCGCTCGGCTGCACGTACACCAGCCCGTCGCCCTCGAAGCGGATCTGGAAGGCCTCGCCGCCGCCCTCTCCGAGGAACGTGCGGAAGGTCACACCGGACTGGAAGGACTGCCGGACATCACCCTGGTGGGCGACATAGGCGCCCGGGTCGACGGTCAGCGGATACTGCGGGGTCACCCGGAGGACGACCGCCGGGCCGTCGGAGAGGATCGCCGCCTGCCCGTGTCCCTCCACGGTCGTCGTGAACAGGCCGTTGCCCTGGGAGGCGCCGCGCACCCCGGTGAACGTCGTGCCCGTGCGCAGTGCCGCGTCCGTCGCCAGCAGATTGCCCGCCTCGACGTAGAGCTTGTCCCCCTGGAGGGAGACCAGGTTGATCTCGGACGCCCGGTCCGCGAACCAGCACGTCCCCTGCCCTTTCACCTCCATCACCGTCATCTGCTCGCCGGTGAGCCGCCGGGTCACCATCCCCCGCAGCCCCTCGCCGCCGCCGCTCAGCTTCTTGAAGGCCATCTGCCCGTCGTACGCGACCATCGAGCCGTTCTTCGCCTTCACGGCATCCCCGGTCATGTCGACGGCGAGCACCTTGCTGCCCTGGAGTCGGAACATCGCCACGGTGCGAAACTAGCGGCGGCGCGGGTGGACGGAACAGGGCCCACGGGTGGAAACCCACCCTGAGCCGACCCCTAGGGGCGCGGTTTGCCACAATGGGGGAACGCTTGTGCGTGCGTTCACAAACCGGTTCCGCCGCCGGCTCGGTCCGGCACGCGCCGGCTCGCACAAACCGGCAGTCCGTAACCGGCAGACCGTCGTCGACCCTCCCACCGAAGGTGACCCGTGGACATCAAGACCGCCACCGCCCTCCGCCGCCTCCGCCTGGTCTCGGCCCCGGAGGCCGTGTCCTTCCTGATCCTGCTCGTGTGCTCGGTGCTGAAGCGGACCACGGACTTCGACGCGGTCCCCGTGATGGGAGCGATCCACGGCGTCCTCTTCGTCCTGTACGTGATCTTCTGGGCGGACGCCTGGAACCGCACCAAGTGGCCCCTGAAGACGGCCGCCCTCTACTTCGTCCTGTCGGTGCTGCCCACCGGCGGCTTCTTCGCCGAGCGCAAGCTGCGCCGCGAGGCCGAGGACGCCGTCATCGCCGCCCGCGCCCGCAAGGAAGGGGTCGTGAACGCATGATCGTCGCCTTCTCCGTGACGCCCCTCGGCGTCGGCGAGGACGTGGGCGAGTACGTCGCCGACGCCGTGCGCGTGGTCCGCGAGTCGGGCCTGCCCCACCGCACCGACGCCATGTTCACCTCCATCGAGGGCGAATGGGACGAGGTGATGGACGTCGTCAGGCGCGCCGTCGCCGCCGTGGAGGCCCGCGCCCCGCGCGTGTCGCTCGTCCTCAAGGCCGACATCCGCCCCGGCGTGACCGACGGGCTCACCAGCAAGGTGGAGACCGTCGAGCGGTACCTCGCCCAGTAGCGCGACCCGCCTCCGCGAAACCCCGGTCCCGCTGGGCCGGGGTTTTCGCGTCCCCGATATTTGAGCGATCGCTCAAAGGCGTGTACGTTCGCGCCAGACGTTTTGAGCAGTCGCTCAAACACCGCGCCCACGTGGGGGAACACATGGGTCTCTACATAGAGACGCACATCCGCGCCGACCTCGACGAGCTGTGGGCGCGCACCCAGGACCCCGCCCGGCACCAACGCTGGGACCTGCGCTTCACCGAGATCGACTACCTCCCGCGCGCGGAAGGCGAACCGCAGCGCTTCCGGTACGCCGCGCGCGTGCTGCCGTTCCTCACGGTCTCCGGCACCGGTGTCGCCGCCGGTGAGAAGGAACGCGCCGACGGCACCCGCACCTCCGCCCTGCGCTTCGCCTCCCCGCACCCCCTCTCCCTCATCGCCGAGGGCAGCGGCTACTGGCGCTACGTGCCCGACGCCCACGGCGTCCGCTTCCTCACCGGCTACGACTACCGCCCGCGCTGGGGTCTCGTCGGCGCCCTCGCCGACCGCCTGCTGTTCCGGCCCCTCATGGGCTGGGCGACCGCCTGGTCCTTCGACCGGCTCCGACTCTGGCTGGAGCGGGGCATCACCCCGGAGCGGGCGCGCCGCAACTGGCTCGCCGAACTCGCCGTCCGGGCCCTGGTCCTCGCCCTCTGCCTGACCGTGCTCGCCCACGGATCGCCCCCCGGCCTGCCCGGCCCCTTCACCGACGCGACGGCCTACCTGTGCCCGCTGCTGCTCGTACCCGGCGTCTTCCTCGCCCTGTTCAAGGCGCCCCTCGCCGGCACCCCGGCCGCCCGCCGCTGCCTGCGCGCCCCCACCACCCGCACGCGCACGCCGAGCCTGCTGAAGGCGCTGGAGAAACGCGGATGACGCGCCCCGGAGACCGCGACGACGTCCGGAGAGGCACGGATTCCGCGCCCGCGGAAGCACGATCCCGTGCCCGGCGAAGCACGGACAGGTCCCCGGAGAAGCACGGATCACACACCGGGCGAAGCGCGGATCACGCTCCCGGAGAAGCGCGGATCACATCCCCCGCGAAGCGCACCCCGGACAAACGCCGACACGCACCCACGACGCCCCTGGAGAAGTGAAGCACCGATGACCTCGATCTTCCGCACCGCGATGGGCCCCGCCTTCGACCGCCTCCACCCCGCCCTGCGCCGCCGCTTCTCCGTCGGCCTGACCAGCGGCGAGGCATGCACCGGCCGGGGCGTGATGGACCGGATCTGGCACGGACCGGCGTTCGTGAAGCCGTTCCTCGCCCTCGGCGGCACCCGTAACATCCTCGTCCCACGGGCCGGCCGGAACGTCCCCTTCATGATCGAGAACGTGCCGTACACCGACGGCTTCGGCCGTGAGACGGTGAGCTTCGTGCGCACCTTCGACCTGCCCGGCCGGCCCCGCCGCTTCGACGCGCAGATGGTCCTCGGCCCCAGCGGCGACCGCGTCCTGGACTACCTCGGCACCCACCAGCACCTCGCCACCGATCTGCACTTCCACGCCGAACCCGACGGCTCCCTGCTCATCCGCTCCGGAACACACCGGTTCCGGGAGGGCCCGGTGGACCTCCGCGTCCCCGACCTCGTCGGCGCCACCGCCGAGGTGCGCGAGTCCTACGACGACACCACCGGCCGTTTCCGTATCCGGGTGCGCGTGGTCAACCGGTACTTCGGGCCGCTCTTCGGCTACGAGGGCTCCTTCACCGCCTCGTACACCGGCATCCGCGGCTGCGGCGTACGGCCCGGGCTGCGCCCGGTGCGGGAGGAGGCGCGCGCATGAGCCCGGAGACCGCGAGGTCCCAGGAGACCAAGACCCGACTGCTGGAGGGCGCCCTGCGCACCCTCACCGAACAGGGCATCGCCAAGACCTCGGCCCGTACGGTGGCCGCGGCGGCCGGAGTCAACCAGGCGCTGGTCTTCTACCACTTCGGATCCGTGGACGAACTGCTCGCCGCGGCCTGCCGGTACGGAGCGGAGCAGGCGGTGGCCCGCTACCGGGAGCGGCTCGCCGAGGTCGGCACGCTCTCCGAGCTCCTGACCGTCGGCCGCGAGATCCACGAGCGCGAGCGGGCCGGGGGCCATGTCGCCCTGCTCGGCCAGCTGCTGGCCGGCGCCCCGACCCACCCCGGCCTGGGCCCGGCCACCGCCGCCGGGCTCGATCTGTGGATCACCGAGATCGAACAGGTGCTCCGCCGGGTCCTGGCGGCGACACCGTTCGGCGAGTTCACCGACCCGGCGGGGCTGGCGCGCGCGGTCGCCGCGTCCTTCGTCGGGATCGAGCTGTACGAAGGGGTGGACGAGGCCGGGGCCGGGGCGGCGCTGGACGCGCTGGAGCAGCTGGGGGCCCTGGTCGCCGCGGTGGAGTCCCTGGGCCCGGTCGCCCAGCGCGCCGTACGGCACCAGCTGCGGCGGCGGACCCAGTAGCGGGGGCCGGCGGGGTGCGGCGGGGGGGGCGGGCGTGTCACGACGGTTGCCCGCGCCCCTCCCGTCCCGGGGCCGTCACCCTCCCGTCGCCGGCGCTCGCCGGGGCCCGGCTGCGTCCCCCGGTCCGCGAACGCGCCGTGCTGCCGCTGCTCTGCCTCACCCTGCTGCCGTACCTCGGCTTCGCCCTGCGCCCCGGGCTCACCGGCTCCCTGCTGCTCCTGGTGCTGTCCGGGCTGGACCAGTGGGTCGTGCGGGCGGTGCCCGAGGAACCGCGCGGGCGGGCCATGACCGGGCTGATGACGGTCCAGGGCGCGGGCATGGCGCCGGCCGGGCCGGCGGCGCAGGCGGTGGGGGTGCGGGCCGCCGTCACGGGCACCGGCGCGCTCGGCACCCTGTGCTGCCGTGCGCTCGCCCTGCGCGCCCGGGCCGAACGGCCGGTGACCGAAAGCCGAGACAGGGCTGACCGGCATATGACCGGCCGGTAGGGTCTGATGACGTGCCCAAGCCTCTCAGCCTTCCGTTCGACCCCATCGCCCGCGCCGACGAGCTGTGGAAGCAGCGATGGGGAAACGTGCCGTCCATGGCCGCGATCACCTCCATCATGCGGGCCCAGCAGATCCTGCTCGCGGAGGTCGACGCGGTGGTCAAGCCGTACGGGCTGACGTTCGCCCGCTACGAGGCGCTCGTCCTGCTCACCTTCTCCAAGGCCGGTGAGCTGCCGATGTCCAAGATCGGCGAGCGGCTGATGGTGCATCCCACGTCCGTGACGAACACCGTGGACCGGCTGGTGAAGTCCGGGCTGGTGGCCAAGCGCCCCAACCCCAACGACGGCCGGGGCACGCTCGCCGTCATCACCGACAAGGGCCGCGAGGTGGTCGACGCGGCCACCCGGGACCTGATGGCCATGGACTTCGGGCTCGGCGTGTACGACGCGGAGGAGTGCCGCGAGATCTTCGCGATGTTCCGCCCGCTGCGGATCGCCGCACACGACTTCACGGAGGAGTGACCCGGGACAAGATCTCCCGGAACGGGTGGTTACGCTCGACTCCATGAAAAAGAGCGTGCTGACCCGCTACCGCGTCCTGGCCTACACCACCGGTGTCCTGCTGGTGCTGCTGTGCCTGAGCATGATCGCGAAGTACGGGCTGGACATGAACGGCGCCGCCGACTTCACGCGGGTCGTCGCCATCGCCCACGGCTGGCTGTACGTCGTCTACCTGGTCTTCGCCTTCGACCTGGGCTCCAAGGCGAAGTGGCCGGTCGGCAAGCAGCTGTGGGTGCTGATCGCGGGCACGATTCCCACGGCCGCTTTCTTCGTCGAGCGCAGGATCAGCCGCGAGCTGGAGGCCAAGGTCGCCGGGCAGGCGCCGGCCGTCGCCGAGGCGTAGCGACACCGCCGTACGGATGCCGTGCGGCGGTCTGCCATCGACATTTACTAGGACGTCCAAGTAAATTCGAGGGTATGGACGCTCACGCCATCGAGGAGGGCCGCCGCCGCTGGCAGGCCCGTTACGACGCCGCGCGCAAGCGGGACGCGGACTTCACCACACTCTCCGGTGACCCCGTGGAACCGGTGTACGGTCCCCGGCCGGGTGACACGTACGAGGGATTCGAGCGGATCGGCTGGCCCGGGGAGTACCCCTTCACGCGCGGGCTCCATCCGACCGGCTACCGGGGACGCACCTGGACCATCCGCCAGTTCGCCGGCTTCGGCAACGCCGAGCAGACCAACGAGCGCTACAAGATGATCCTCGCGGCGGGCGGCGGAGGGCTGTCCGTCGCCTTCGACATGCCGACGCTCATGGGGCGCGACTCCGACGACCCGCGCTCGCTCGGCGAGGTCGGCCACTGCGGGGTCGCCATCGACTCGGCCGCCGACATGGAGGTGCTGTTCAAGGACATCCCGCTGGGGGAGGTGACCACCTCCATGACCATCAGCGGTCCGGCCGTGCCCGTCTTCTGCATGTACCTGGTCGCCGCCGAGCGGCAGGGCGTCGATCCGCGGGTGCTCAACGGAACCCTGCAGACGGACATCTTCAAGGAGTACATCGCGCAGAAGGAGTGGCTCTTCCAGCCGGAGCCCCATCTGCGGCTGATCGGCGACCTGATGGAGTACTGCGCGGCGGGCATCCCCGCGTACAAGCCGCTGTCGGTCTCCGGCTACCACATCCGGGAGGCCGGGGCCACGGCCGCGCAGGAGCTGGCGTACACCCTGGCCGACGGGTTCGGGTACGTCGAGCTGGGGCTCAGCCGCGGCCTGGACGTGGACGTGTTCGCGCCGGGGCTGTCCTTCTTCTTCGACGCGCACGTGGACTTCTTCGAGGAGATCGCCAAGTTCCGCGCGGCCCGGCGTATCTGGGCGCGGTGGATGCGGGACGTGTACGGGGCGCAGAGCGACAAGGCGCAGTGGCTCCGGTTCCACACCCAGACGGCCGGTGTGTCGCTGACCGCGCAGCAGCCGTACAACAACGTGGTGCGTACGGCCGTGGAGGCGCTGGCCGCCGTGCTCGGCGGGACGAACTCGCTGCACACCAACGCCCTGGACGAGACCCTGGCGCTGCCCAGCGAGCAGGCCGCGGAGATCGCGCTGCGCACCCAGCAGGTGCTGATGGAGGAGACCGGGGTCGCCAATGTGGCCGACCCGCTGGGCGGCTCCTGGTACGTCGAGCAGCTGACGGACCGGATCGAGGCGGACGCGGAGAAGATATTCGAGCAGATCAAGGAGCGGGGCCTCAGGGCTCACCCGGACGGGCGTCACCCGATCGGGCCCATCACCTCCGGGATTCTGCGCGGTATAGAGGACGGCTGGTTCACCGGCGAGATAGCCGAGTCCGCCTTCCGCTACCAGCAGGCGCTGGAGAAGGGCGACAAGAGGGTGGTGGGCGTCAACGTCCACACCGGGTCGGTGACCGGCGACCTGGAGATCCTGCGGGTCAGCCACGAGGTGGAGCGCGAGCAGGTGCGGGTCCTCGCCGAGCGCAAGGCCGCCCGCGACGAGGCGGCCGTGCGCGCCGCCCTCGACGGCATGCTGGCGGCGGCCCGCTCCGGGGCCAACATGATCGAGCCGATGCTGGACGCCGTGCGCGCCGAGGCCACCCTGGGCGAGATCTGCGGGGTGCTGCGGGACGAGTGGGGGGTCTACACCGAGCCGGCCGGCTTCTGACCGGACCACCGACGCGCCGCCCGCCGGGGAGTGTCCCGGCGGGCGGCGCGCTGGTGCCGGGGGTATCCCTAGGGCGTGCGGGCCGCTCCCACCAGGCCCAGCAGCAGGATCCGGATGAAGCTGTGGACCCACTCCTCGTCGGCCGGTTTGCCGCTGACCAGGGTGCGGTGGACCACCGCGCCCGCGACCATGTCGAAGATCAGGTCGACCGTGCGGGCGGCCTGCTCGGGGTCCGGCTCCGGGGGGAGTTCGCCGCGGTGCTGGGCGCGGGCGCGGCCCTGGAGGACCAGGCGCATCTGCCGGTCCACTATCGAGGCGCGGATGCGTTCGCGCAGCGCGTCGTCGCGGGTGGACTCGGCGACGACCGCCATCAGCCCGCTCCGGGCCTCCGGGCGCGCGAGGATGGCCGCGAACTGCAGGACCACGCCCTCGATGTCGGCGGCGAGGCTGCCGAGGTCGGGGAGCTCCAGCTCGTCGAAGAGTTCCGCGACGGCGTCCACGACCAGTTCGTTCTTGCCGGCCCAGCGGCGGTACAGGGTCGTCTTGGCAACCCCGGCCCGCGTCGCGACGTCCGACAGGGTGAGCTTGGACCAGCCCAGCTCGACCAGAGCCTCCCGGGTCGCGGCCAGGATCGCGGTGTCCGCGGCGGCGCTGCGCGGGCGTCCGGTACGGCTGGCGGGGGTGCGGCTCTGCATTCCCCGACCATAACCGGCGGGTCCCGGGGGGCCGTGAGGGAGATCACCGGGGTGTGGTGTCGCGCGACGCCCTCGTGGCATTACGCTACGACTCGTAGCGAAAGCTCGTGAGGGACGTACACGGGCGATGGCCACAAGGCGCGGGTGGGGACCCGGCGCCACACCACGCTTTTTCACTCAGGCGCCGGCTCGGGGGAGGATAGACGCATGCAGCCACGGAACATGTCCATGAGCGGTGTCGTCGACCTCGCCGCCGTGAAGGCGGCCCAGGAGGCCAAGGCCAAGGCCGAGCAGGCGCGCGCCGAAGCCGCCCGGCAGGGCGGGACGGGGGCCGTCTCCCCGGCCGATCTCGTCATCGACGTCGATGAGGCAGGGTTCGAGCGGGACGTCCTGCAGCGCTCCGCCGAAGTCCCCGTCGTCATCGACTTCTGGGCCGAGTGGTGTCAGCCCTGCAAACAGCTGAGCCCGGTCCTGGAGCGGCTGGCCGTCGAGTACAACGGGCGCTTCCTCCTCGCCAAGATCGACGTCGACGCCAACCAGATGCTGATGCAGCAGTTCGGGATCCAGGGCATCCCGGCCGTCTTCGCCGTCGTCGCGGGCCAGGCGCTCCCGCTGTTCCAGGGCGCGGCCGGCGAGCAGCAGATCCGCGAGACCCTGGACCAGCTGGTGGCGGTGGCCGAGCAGCGCTTCGGGCTGACCGGTCTGACCGTCGACCCGGAGGCCGAGCCGGGCGGTGCGCCGACGGCCGCGCCGGCCGAGGGCCCGTACGACGCGGCGCTGAACGCCGCCGCCCAGGCGCTGGACGCGGGCGACCTCGACGGGGCCGTGCGGGCGTACCAGAACGTGCTGGCCGACGACCCGGCCCACCCGGAGGCCAAGCTGGGCCTGGCGCAGGCCGAGTTGCTCCGGCGGGTGCAGGGCATGGACCCGCAGAAGGTCCGTCAGGAAGCCGCCGAGAAGCCCAAGGACGCGCAGGCGCAGATCGCCGCCGCCGACCTGGATCTGGTGGGCGGTCATGTCGAGGACGCCTTCAGCCGGCTGATCGACACCGTGCAGCGCACGGCGGGTGACGACCGGGACGCCGTACGGCGCCGGCTGCTGGAGCTGTTCGAGGTCGTGGGCCCGGAGGACCCGCGGGTCGTGGCGGCCCGCCGGGCCCTCGCACGCGCCCTTTTCTGAGGGGCGGTACCCGGCCACGGCTTGTGATGCCGTGGTGAAAGATTCTCCGCCAAGGCGACATGGCGGCCGCGCTTTACCAAATCTTGGGAAACGTGGCCGCTGTTACTCCGAGTAAACTGAGGCCGTTGGTCTGTCTGGATTCGTCCAGGGATCAACGGCTTTGCTCTGCCCAGCGGTGCCACCGTACGTCGCGCTCCGAGACCGGTAGGTCGTCCTCCGGTTATCTCGCCGTTACTAGCCAGTAACGAACCCCCTTGTGTCCGGGCCGAGAATGCACCACGATCGGCCACGCTCGGTCCCTTCCCGCACCCCGGCAGCCGGCCGGGTCACGGGGCAATCTGGGTCCCCACCGAGCGGGGCCGGCGGCAGTGGCGCCGGGTCCAGGGCAGGGGGGTCTTCGCCACCCCGGCGAAGCCTGTCCAGCAAGGTTGTGCGTGATGTGTGTCAGGCGCGACCCAGTGGTTGTCGCTCGGGGGTGATCGCCGGTGATTCGGGCGCGCAGTGCGCCGCCGAGTGCGGGCGCTCTCCTTTCCGAGGACGTAGCACTTCTCCCATCCCTGCCCGGCTGAGCCGCCGACCGAGGGCGAGTCCGGGCCAGGAGATGTACGTCCGAGAAGGAGGAAATATGGAGTCCCAGGTGCGTGGCGGGACCAGATGGAAGCGGTTCGCTGTGGTCATGGTGCCCAGCGTGGCCGCTACAGCCGCGATAGGTGTCGCCCTCGCGCAGGGCGCTCTCGCGGCTTCGTTCAGTGTGTCGGGGCAGGAGTTCAAGGTCCGGGCCGGCCAGCTTGAAGGCCATGGCTTCACCCAGTACGGCGCGGTCGACACGGGCAAGTCCCTCGACGGCAGCAAGGACGAGGCGCACCCGGTGGCGGTTTCGGCCTTCAACACGGCCGAGATCACCGACATGTGCCAGTCCGTGGTCACTCCGATTCCGTTCCTGAACAAGCAAGTCACCCTCAAGCTGACCGCGGGTGACAAGGGCAAGAAGGTGGAGGCGTCGCAGCTTTACATCGACGTCGCCAACCTCGATGCCAAGGAGGCCCTGTTCAAGGGGATGGACATCGGCGTCGCGGCCGGCAGTGCCACCAAGGGCCCTCGGCCCAATCCCGAGGAGTACAAGCAGAAGAAGGCCAGCCCCTTCGGGTTCGCGCAGCAGGCCGACACGGCCATCTTGACCGACGTGAAGCAGACGGCGTGGGCGACCACCGCCGGCACGTTCAAGCTGTCCAACCTGCACATGGGTCTGAGCTGGGGCAGCGGCGAGGGAATCGAGTGCTACTAGGCACACGATGACGGGCGGGGGAGCCACCGGTTTCCCCGCCCTCCCCTCACCCCTTGGCCTTCCCAGCCAGTACCACATCACCAGAGCAACGCCGCACCAGGGAGCTGTTGTCCATGAGCGCCGAGACTTCTGCCGCCGTACCCGGTCAGTTCACCCGCCGGAGGCTGCAGTTCCGCGCCTGGCGGGGCCGCCGCCCGTTCTGGGCGGGTCTGTACGTCATGCTCGGCGGCTTTCCGATCATGTACTTCCCGTACGCGCACATCAAGTTCGGTCAGCTCACGGTGGCGATGGCGACCACCGCGGGAGCGGGGTCCCTGATCATCGGCGTGCTCCTCGTCGTCCTGGGTCTGACCCTGTGGTTCCAGCAGCACGTGCGGGTCTTCGCCGGCGTCGCCGCGATCCTGCTGGCACTGGTGTCCCTCCCGGTCTCCAATTTCGGTGGCTTCATCATCGGCTTCCTGCTCTCGCTGTTCGGCGGTGCCATGGCGGTGTCCTGGGCGCCGGACAAGTCGGCGGGGCGGGCGGCGGCACCGGCCGACGGCGACGGTGCTCCTGAGGACGGGGGGTCAGGGACGGCCCACGGGGCGCAGGAATCGAACGACCTGTCAGGAACGATCCCGGCCAACGGGGCGAACGGGAGGCACAGTGCCGGCTGACGAGGTGACCCGCGGGAGTGACGTGGACGGGTCCCGCGCGAGATCCGGGCCCCGCCACGCGGCCCCCAGGAAGTCACTGTTCACCAGGTTCCACATGCCGGCCGGCAAGGCCATAGCGTCCGTGGCGATGCCGACGGCCGTGCTCATGGGCATGGGCCTCACGTCCACGCTGGCCCTCGCCGACAACAACGGCAACTCCTCTTCTTCCCCGACCCCGCACCCGTCCACCTCCGCGTCGGCCAAGGACCTGACGCGCGAGGAGTACGAGGCCTGCGTCAAGGCGCTGGACGAGGAAAAGGGCACGGACGAGGACAAGGACCCCGCTCAGTCGCCGTCGCCGTCCGCCTCGGACAAGGCGTCGGACGCGCCGGCACGGAAGAAGACCACCGGCAAAGAGAGCGAGAAGACGCGGGAGGAGGGCGGCACCTCTTCGTCGGATTCAGGTTCCGACGACAAGGCCACGCCCGACCCGACCGCGACCTCGGACCCCGCTCCCGCCGGACCGGACGCGGACGGCTCCGGCTCGTCCGGCACGGGTTCCGGCTCCTCCGGGTCGGACTCCGGTACGGCGGGCTCGGGTTCGGGCACCGGCGGTGACACGGACGCGCCGGCGGAGACCCGGGACGGGAACCTCCTGGACACCATCGGCGACACGGTCGGTGACATCCTCACCGGCGGCCGGGACAAGGGCGCCGGCACCTCCACGCAGACCGTGGACCCGGCTCCTACGGCGTCCCGGTCGCCCAAGGCCGAGAACTCCGGCACGGGCTCCGGCGGCGGCGCCGCCGAGGACACCGCCGGCGACACGGTCAAGGCGGCCGGTGACACGGTCAAGGCGGCCGGCGACACCGCCGGCACCGGGGCCGAGGCCGACGAGAAGGACACCACCGAGCCGGCCGGGGAGACGGCCCCGACCCCGTCGTCCAGCCCTTCGTCCACCCCGTCCGGCACCCCGTCGTCCAGCCCTTCGGGCACGCCGAGCCCGTCCGGGAGCGAGTCCGCCTCCGTCGAGGACTGCCCGGTGGCCACGGACGACGAGGGCGGCGTCGACAACACGGTGGCGGTGGCGAACGACCCCTGGTACCTGGACGCCAGCTCGCTGCTCCTCAAGGGCGCCGACTACCAGGGCGTCGTGGAGGTCAGGCGGGCGGACGGCACCACCAAGAAGGTGCTGAAGTACGTCATCTCCGACGGCACCGAGATCGGTGACCTGCACCAGACGGTCAAGGACAAGCAGGCGAACAAGACCTACCACGTCCAGGCCGCCAAGAATTCCAAGTCCACCATCACCGGAGGCGACACGGTGATGTACACCGAGAGCATCTCCGGGAACCTGTTCGGGCTGCTCCCGGTGACCTTCAGCCCCGACAGCCCGCCGCCGCTGAACATCCCGATCATCTACTTCACCCATGTCAAGGTGGTCCAGGCGGCCCAGTTCGGCGGCAATCTGCACATCCCTGGCATGCACATGTACACGACCGACTGAACGGTCGCACAAGCCGGTCCGGGAGCCGCACAAGGCCGAGGGCGCCCCCTGTCGCAGGGGGCGCCCTCGGTGTGTCGCCGGACCGGTGGGTCAGCTGCTCTGGTTGCCCAGGTGGTGGACGCGGAGCATGTTGGTGGTGCCGGGGACGCCGGGGGGCGAACCGGCGGTGATGATCACGGTGTCGCCCGCGTCGAACCGGCTCAGCTTGGCGACCTCCTGGTCCACCAGGTCGACCATCTCGTCCGTGGTGTTCACGAACGGCACGACGTGCGACTCGACGCCCCAGCTCAGGGTGAGCTGGTTGCGGGTCGCCTCGTCCGTGGTGAAGGCGATGATCGGCTGGGTGGCCCGGTAGCGGGACAGCCGGCGCGCGGTGTCACCGGACTTGGTGAACGCGATCAGGCCCTTGCCGCCGAGGAAGTCGGCGATCTCGCAGGCCGCGCGGGCCACCGAACCGCCCTGGGTGCGCGGCTTCTTGCCCGGCACCAGCGGCTGCAGACCCTTGGACAGCAGCTCCTGCTCGGCCGCGGTGACGATCTTCGACATGGTCTTGACCGTCTCGACCGGGTACGCGCCCACCGAGGACTCGGCCGACAGCATGACCGCGTCGGCTCCGTCCAGGATCGCGTTGGCCACGTCCGAGGCCTCGGCGCGGGTCGGCCGGGAGTTGGTGATCATCGACTCCATCATCTGGGTCGCGACGATCACCGGCTTGGCGTTGCGCCGGCACAGCTCGATCAGGCGCTTCTGCACCATGGGGACCTTCTCGAGCGGGTACTCGACGGCGAGGTCACCGCGGGCGACCATCACGGCGTCGAACGCCGCGACGACGTCCTCCATGTTCTCCACCGCCTGCGGCTTCTCCACCTTGGCGATGACGGGGACGCGGCGGCCCTCCTCGTCCATGACGCGGTGCACGTCCTGGATGTCCTTGGCGTCCCGGACGAAGGACAGCGCGACCATGTCGCAGCCCATGCGGAGGGCGAAGCGCAGGTCCTCGACGTCCTTCTCGCTCAGCGCGGGGACGTTCACGGCCGCGCCGGGCAGGTTGATGCCCTTGTGGTCGGAGACGACACCGCCCTCGATGACGATCGTCCGCACCCGCGGACCCTCGACGTCCAGGACCTTCAGCTCGACGTTGCCGTCGTTGATCAGGACCTGGTCGCCGCGCGAGACATCGCCCGGCAGCCCCTTGTACGTCGTACCGCAGATGTGCTTGTCGCCCGGCACGTCCTCGGTCGTGATGACGAACTCGTCACCGCGCTCCAGCTCGACCGGCCCCTCGGCGAAGGTCTCCAGACGGATCTTCGGGCCCTGGAGGTCGGCGAGGACGCCGATGGGGCGGCCGGTCTCCTTGGACGCGGCCCGGACGCGGTCGTACCGCGCCTGGTGCTCGGCGTGGGTGCCGTGGCTGAAGTTGAAGCGGGCTACGTTCATGCCCGCCTCGATCATGGCGACGAGCATCTCGTGGGAGTCGACCGCGGGGCCGAGAGTACAGACGATTTTCGAACGGCGCATGGGGCGATCCTATCGGTTTGTTTCGCTACGGAATATTCCGTCTGGCGGAAGATACAAATGAGTGCCACACCGCTCAGGTGCTATTCAGTTGTTCTTTCCGACCAGTGCGTAGGTCTGCGTCGCGATCTCCAGTTCTTCATCCGTCGGCACCACGGCGACCGCCACCCGGGCGGACTCCGGCGAAATCAGCCGGGCCCCGCCGCCGCGCACGGCGTTGCGCTCCGGGTCCACCGCCAGACCCAGGCCCTTGAGGCCCGCGACCGCCGCCTCCCGCACCGGAGCCGCGTTCTCTCCGACGCCGGCCGTGAAGGCCACCGCGTCCACGGTGCCGAGCACCGCGAAATAGGCGCCGATGTACTTCTTGATCCGGTGAATGTAAATGTCGAAGGCGAGCGCGGCCTCTTCGTCGCCCTCGTCGATCCGGCGGCGGATCTCCCGCATGTCGTTGTCCCCGCACAGACCGAACAGGCCGCTCCTCTTGTTGAGGAGAGTGTCGATCTCGTCCATGGACATATCGCCAACCCGGGCCAAATGGAAGATGACGGCAGGGTCCAGATCACCGGACCGCGTACCCATCACCAGCCCCTCCAAGGGCGTCAGTCCCATGGAGGTGTCCACACAGCGGCCCTTCTCCACGGCGGAGGCGGAGGCGCCGTTGCCCAGGTGCAGCACGATCACGTTGACCTCGGACGGGTCCTTGCCCAGCAGCCGCGCGGTCTCGCGGGAGACGTAGGCGTGCGAGGTGCCGTGGAAGCCGTAGCGGCGGATCCGGTGGCGGTCGGCGATCTTCGGGTCGATGGCGTAGCGCGCCGAGGACTCCGGCATCGTCGTGTGGAACGCGGTGTCGAAGACCGCCACCTGGGGCAGGTCCGGGCGGAGCGCCTGGGCGGTGCGGATGCCGGTGAGGTTGGCCGGGTTGTGCAGCGGGGCGACCGGGATCAGCCGCTCGATCTCGGTGAGCACCTCGTCGTCGATGACGGTGGGCTCGGTGAAGAACATCCCGCCGTGCACCACCCGGTGCCCGATGGCGGCCAGTTCGGGGGAGTCCAGGCCGAGGCCGTCACGGCTCAGCTCCTCGGCGACGGCCTTGAGGGCGGCCTCGTGGTCGGCGATGGGGCCGGTGTGCTCGCGGGTGTCGCCGCCGGTGAGGCAGGTGTGCTCGATCCGGGAGGTCTGCTCGCCGATCCGCTCGACCAGACCCACCGCGAGGCGGCTGCTGTCCCGCATGTCCAGCAGCTGGTACTTCAGCGACGAGGAGCCGGAGTTGAGGACGAGGACACGGGTGGGGGAGGTCACTGCTGGGACGCCTTCTCGGTGGGGGTGTGGGCGGGGGTCTGGGCCTGGATCGCCGTGATGGCGACCGTGTTGACGATGTCCTGGACGAGGGCGCCGCGGGACAGGTCGTTGACCGGCTTGCGCAGGCCCTGCAGGACCGGGCCGACGGCGATCGCGCCGGCCGAGCGCTGCACGGCCTTGTAGGTGTTGTTGCCTGTATTGAGGTCCGGGAAGATCAGAACCGTTGCCTGCCCGGCCACATCCGAGTCGGGCAGCTTGGTCGCCGCGACGGACGGCTCCACGGCCGCGTCGTACTGGATCGGGCCCTCGATCTTCAGGTCCGGCCGGCGCGAGCGGGCCAGCTCGGTGGCCTCGCGCACCTTGTCCACGTCGGCGCCCGAGCCGGAGGTGCCGGTGGAGTACGACAGCATCGCGATCCGCGGCTCCACGCCGAACCGGGCGGCGGTGGCCGCCGACTGGATGGCGATGTCCGCGAGCTGCTCGGCGTTGGGGTCCGGGTTGACCGCGCAGTCGCCGTAGACCAGCACCTTGTCGGCCAGGCACATGAAGAACACCGAGGAGACGATGGAGGCGTCCGGCCGGGTCTTGATGATCTCGAAGGCGGGCCGGATGGTGGCGGCCGTGGAGTGCACCGAGCCGGAGACCATGCCGTCGGCCAGGCCCTCCTGGACCATCAGCGTGCCGAAGTAGTTCACGTCGGAGACGACGTCGTAGGCCAGCTCGACGGTGACGCCCTTGTGGGCGCGCAGGGCCGCGTACTTCTCGGCGAAGGTGTCGCGCAGCGCGGAGGTGGCCGGGTCGATCAGCTGGGTGTCGCCGAGGTCGATGCCGAGGTCCGCGGCCTTCTTGCGGATCCGGTCCTCGGGGCCGAGCAGGGTCAGGTCGCACACGCCCCGGCGCAGCAGCACCTCGGCCGCGTGCAGCACCCGCTCCTCGGTGCCCTCCGGGAGCACCACCCGCCGCTTGTCGGAGCGGGCCTGCTCCAGCAGCTTGTGCTCGAACATCATCGGGGTGACCCGGTCGCTGCTCGGCGCCGAGACCCGGCGGGCCAGCTCGGCGGTGTCGACGTGGCGCTCGAACAGGCCGAGGGCGGTCTCCGCCTTGCGCGGGGTGGCCGCGTTCAGCTTGCCCTCCAGGGAGAACAGCTGCTCGGCGGTGGGGAAGCTGTTGCCGGACACCGACAGCACCGGGGTCCCGGGAGCGAGCCGGGCGGCCAGGGTGAGGATCTCGTCGCGCGGCACCTCGTTGAGCGTCAGCAGCACACCGGCTATCGGCGGGGTGCCGGCGCTGTGCGCGGCCAGCGAGCCCACGACCAGGTCGGCCCGGTCGCCGGGGGTGACCACCAGGCAGCCCGGGGTCAGGGCGCCCAGCAGGTTGGGCAGCATGGCGCCGCCGAAGACGAAGTCCATCGCGTCCCGGGCGAGGCCGGAGTCGTCGCCGAGCAGCACCCTGGCGTCCAGGGTCTGGGCGATCTGGGCGACCGTCGGCGCGGAGAGGGCGGGCTCGTCCGGGACCACGTAGCAGGGCACCGGCAGCCGGTTCGCCAGCCGCCCGGCGATCTCGTCGCGGTCCTCGCGGGCCACCCGGTTGGTGACCATGGCCAGCACGTCGCAGCCGAGCCCGTCGTAGGCGCGGTAGGCGTTGCGGGTCTCGGCCAGCACCGACTCGGCGGTCTGCTTGCGGCCGCCCACCACGGGGATGACCGAGGCGCCGAACTCGTTGGCGAGCCGGGCGTTCAGGGACAGCTCGTCCGGCAGCTGGGTGCCGGCGAAGTCGGTGCCGAGGACCAGGACCACGTCGTAGTCCCGGGCCACCCGGTGGAAGCGGTCGACGAGGGTGGCGACCAGCTCGTCCGCGCCCTGCTCGGCCTGGAGCGCGGACGCCTCCTGGTAGTCCATGCCGTAGACCGTCGCCGGGTCCTGCGCGAGGCGGTACCGGGCCCGCAGCAACTCGAACAGCCGATCGGGTCCGTCGTGGACGAGCGGACGGAAGACGCCCACCCGGTCGACCTGCCGGGTGAGGAGTTCCATGACCCCCAGCTCCACGACCTGGCGGCCGTCACCGCGGTCGATCCCGGTCACGTACACGCTGCGCGTCACGTGTCCACTCCGTTCCTCATGTCGCTTCTGTCGCCTCTTCGGCATAAAAATCGCCCACCGAGGTGAGCCGAACCCTCTTGACAATACCCCTGCTGACGGATAAGGCGCCCGTCAGGACTTCACCGCTCCGGCGGACGTGAAAGAATCGTCACTGGCTCACCGGCACACGACAGCGAGCAGGAGACACAGCACGATGCGCATCGGAGTTCTCACCGCAGGCGGCGACTGCCCCGGCCTGAACGCCGTGATCCGCTCGGTCGTGCACCGGGCGGTCGCCCAGTACGGGGACGAGGTCATCGGTTTCGAGGACGGCTACCGCGGCCTGCTCGACCGCCATTACCGGCCTCTCGACCTGGACGCGGTCAGCGGCATCCTGGCCCGCGGCGGCACCATCCTCGGCTCCTCCCGGCTGGAGCGCGACCGGCTGCGCGAGGCCTGCGAGGGCGCCGCGGACATGGTCGAGGAGTTCGGCATCGACGCGCTGATCCCGATCGGCGGCGAGGGCACCCTCACCGCGGCCCGCATGCTCTCCGACGCGGGCCTGCCGGTCGTCGGCGTACCGAAGACCATCGACAACGACATCTCCTCCACCGACCGCACCTTCGGCTTCGACACGGCCGTGGGCGTGGCCGCCGAGGCGATGGACCGCCTGAAGACCACCGCCGAGTCCCACCAGCGGGTGATGGTCGTGGAGGTCATGGGCCGGCACGCCGGCTGGATCGCCCTGGAGTCCGGCATGGCCGCCGGCGCCCACGGCATCTGCCTGCCCGAGCGGCCCTTCGACCCCGCCGACCTGGTCAAGATGGTCGAGGAGCGGTTCGCCCGCGGCAAGAAGTTCGCGGTCATCTGCGTCGCCGAGGGCGCCCACCCCGCCGAGGGCACCATGGACTACGGCAAGGGCGAGATCGACCAGTACGGCCACGAGCGCTTCCAGGGCATCGGCACCGCCCTCGCCTACGAGCTGGAGCGGCGCCTCGGCAAGGAGGCCAAGCCGGTCATCCTCGGCCATGTCCAGCGCGGCGGCGTCCCCACCCCCTACGACCGCGTCCTCGCCACCCGCTTCGGCTGGCACGCCGTCGAGGCCGCGCACCGCGGCGAGTTCGGCAGGATGACCGCGCTGCGCGGCACCGACATCGTGATGGTGCCGCTCGCGGAGGCCGTCACCGAGCTGAAGACGGTGCCGAAGGACCGCATGGACGAGGCCGAGTCGGTCTTCTAGGACCGGTCGCGGACACCGGAAACGGAACCGGCCGCGGTCGCCCGGAACCGGTCACGGTCCCGTCGGTCAGGCGGTCCCGTCCCGTCAGGCGGTCCGGTCCGTCACGGACCGCCAGAACGCCTCTACGATGGCGTCCAGGAACCGCTGCCCCGGTTCGCCGGCGCTCCGGCTGCCGCCGCCCCAGCCGAGGGTGGCGGCCATGTGCCCCTGGTAGTCTTGGTGCAGCTCCTGCAGGACCGGCTCCAGGACGTCCTTGTCCAGCGGCACCAGCTTCAGCAGCGGCCGCACATACGCCTGCCAGCGGGTCGTCACCGCGCTGCGCAGCAGCTCCGCCAGCTTCGCCTCGCGGCCGGTGACGGCGACGAAGTCGGGCAGCGCCAGCCGGAGGATCCGCGCGAGCGCGGCCGACTGGCGCTCGTTGCCCCGCCACACCCCGCTCTCCTCCGCCTTCAGGTACGCGCGCAGGTCCATGCCGACGGCGTGGGCGACGTCCTCGGGTGCCACGGACCGGGCGATGCGATGCTCGCGCAGGGTCCGCGGCCGGCTGATCAGCTCACCCGGGGAACACCACAACACGCCCGCCAGCGCGGTGAGTTCGGGGTTGCCGGGGGAGACCGTGCCGCGCTCCCAGGCGATCACGAGGTCAGGGGTGACGTACGACAGTCCGTACGAGACACGCATCCCGTGGGCGACGTGCTCGGGCCCCATGCCGAGCGCGGCGCGGAGCCTGCGGGCGGCCGGGGCGTCGAACGGGAGAGCCGGGGGGTTCGGTTGGGCTGAGGGTTGGCGCACCCCGCACAACGTAGGGGTGCGGAGGGGCTCTGACCACGGTCGGTTCCACCGAGATCACGGATCGTAGGAACGTACGGGGTGATCACCGGGTATGTCCAGGCACTCGGTGTCACCTCCCCGCACGGCGTCATCCCTTCACCGCCCCGCCCAGTGCGAAGCCGCCGCCCAGCCGCCGGGCCACCAGGACGTACAGCAGGATCACGGGCGTGGAGTAGAGCACGGAGAACGCGGCGAGCTGCCCGTAGGCGACCATGCCCCGGTTGCCGAAGAAGTCGTTGACGCTCACCGAGGCCGGCATCCGGTCCGGGCTGAGCAGCAGCATGAACGGGACGAAGAAGTTCCCCCACATCATCACGAACGAGAACACGGTGACCACGGCCAGCCCCGGCCCCATCAGCGGCAGCACGATCCGCACCAGCGACTGCGCGGCCGAGGCCCCGTCCGTCCAGGCCGCCTCCTCCAGCTCCTTCGGCACGCCGTCCATGAAGTTCTTCATCAGCCAGATGGCGAACGGGAGTTGGGAGGCGGCGAAGAAGAAGACGGTGCCTTGCAGGGTGTCGATCAGGTTCACCCGGACGAACAGGGCGTACACCGGCACCATGATCGCCGTGATGGGCAGGCTGGTCGCGAACAGGATGGTCAGCAGGAACGGCCGGTTCAGCCGGGAGGGGAACCGGGACAGCGGGTACGCGGCGAGGGCCGCGCAGCCGACGGTCAGCGCCGTGCCGCCCCCGCACAGCAGCAGGCTGTTGAGCAGCGGCGTGTAGGTGATGTCGGGGGTGAGGACCGCGCGGAAGTTGTCCAGGGTGAGCCCGTCCGGGATCCGTACCCGCAGGCCGGCGCCCGGGTCCACGGCGGACAGCAGCACCCAGGCCAGCGGCAGCGCGAAGGCGGCGGCCATGGCGAGCAGCGCGAGGTCGGCGGCGAGCCGCCGGGTGGCGCGCCGGCGGGAGGGACGGCGGCGGTAAGCGTGCCGGAGGGGCATCAGACCTCCGTCCGCAGCAGCCGCAGATAGACCACGGAGAACAGGGAGCCGACCAGCAGCAGGAGCAGCGCGACCGCCGTGCCGTACCCGATCATGCTGTTCTGGAAGGCCTGTTCGTACATGAACAGCGGCAGGGTCTGGCTGCGGCCGCCGGGCCCGCCCCGGGTCATCACCCAGATCAGCCCGAAGACGGAGAGCGTCTGGAGGGTGTTGAGCATCAGGTTGGTGCCGATGGAGCGGCGGATCATCGGCAGCGTGATGTGCCACAGCCGCCGCCAGCCGCCGGCCCCGTCCACCTCGGCGGCCTCGGTGATCTCGGCGGGGATCTCGTCCAGCGCGGCGGAGTAGACCAGCATCGAGAACGCCGTCCCGCGCCAGACGTTGGCGAAGGACACGGCGAGGATGGGCAGCGTGAACAGCCAGTTCTGCCGGGGCAGGCCCAGCCAGTCCAGGACGGCGTTCAGCGTGCCCTCGCGGCGGAAGAACGCGTACAGCAGGAACCCCGCCACCACCTCCGGCAGTACCCACGCGGTGATCACCACGCCGCCGGTGAGGGTGCGGACGGGTTTCGAGGCGCGCTTCATCAGGGCGGCCAGCGCGAGCCCGAGGGTGTTCTGCCCGACGAGCGAGGACAGCACCGTGAACACCAGGGTCAGCCATACGGCGTTCAGGAACGCGTCGTCCCGGAAGGCCCGGCGGAAGTTGGCGAGGCCGGTGAAGGAGGAGTGGGCCTGGCCGGTCAGCTGGAGGTCGGTGAAGGCGATCCAGACGCAGTAGGCGATGGGCCCGGCGAGGAAGAGCAGCAGCACGACCAGCGCGGGAACGAGCGGCAGGGTCCGGACGGCCGGGTGCGCGCGCCTCACTTGCGGACCACTCGGCCGCCGGTGACGTCCTCCACGGTGGCGTCGTAGCCGCGCGCCGCCTCCGCCACGGACAGGTCACCGGTCGTGACGCCCTCCATGGCCTCCTGGACGGCGGTCGACACCTTCGGGTACGCCGGGTACGCGGGCCGGTAGTGCGTGTGGGCCACCAGGCCGGTGAAGAACCGCAGGCCGGGCTGGGCGCCGGTGTAGGCGGGGTCCGCGGCGACGTCCTGGCGTACGGCGATGCCGGAGTTGGCGAGGTACCACTTGCGGGCGTTGTCCTTCGTCTGGAGCGTCTTGACGAAGTCGAAGGCGAGGCCGGGGTTGGCCGCCTTCGCCGGGACGGCCCAGGTCCAGCCGCCGGACATGCTCACCTTGCCGGGCGCCTGGCCGTGCTGGGTGGGCATGGCGGCGAGCCCCAGCTGCCGGGACCAGTCGGGCCACGCGTGCCCGGAGCCCGGCTGCCAGGTCTGCGGCAGCCAGGAGCCGTCGAGGGCGATGCCGAGCTTGCCCTGGGGGAGCAGTTCGCCGTTGACGGTGGTGTTGAAGTTCGGGTCGAGGGCGTCGGAGACGTCGGGGCCGAGCTTCTCCCGGTAGACGGTCTCCACGAACGCCAGCGCGTCCTTGAAGCCCCGGGACCCGACGACCCACTTGCCGGCGGTGTCGTCGTAGAGCGGATCGGAGGAGCCGTCGCCCGTGCCGTACAGGAGCATCTCGAAGCCCTGCATCGTGGCCCGTTCGCCCGCCGGTTTGCCGGTGTAGACGTTGAGCGGGATCACCCCGGGGACCTTGCGCTTGATGGTGCGGGCGGCGGCCAGGACGTCCTCCCAGTTCCGCGGCTGCCAGTCCCGCGGCAGGCCCGCCTTGCTGAACACCCGCCTGTCGAACCAGAGTCCGCGGGTGTCGGTGCCGTCCGGCACCCCGTA
The DNA here is from genome assembly GCF_000720835.1 of Streptomyces achromogenes subsp. achromogenes. Taxonomy (GTDB): domain Bacteria; phylum Actinomycetota; class Actinomycetes; order Streptomycetales; family Streptomycetaceae; genus Streptomyces; species Streptomyces achromogenes. The sequence continues at coordinate 201,130 of NZ_JODT01000015.1, forward strand.
CGTCTTGCCGTCCCGGCCCTTCGCCGCCGCCTTCGCGCTGCCGATGAACCGCCGCCAGTCCGGCCACTTGGCCAGATAGGCGTCGAGCGGCCTCAAGTACCCGCTGGTGATGTCGGAGTTGATGAGGAAGGTGTCCTCGTAGACCAGGTCCGGGGCGGTGCGCGGGGAGCGCAGCATCTGCTGGAGCTTGGTGTAGTACTCCGCGTCCGGCGCCTTGATCGGCACGAACTCCACCTTCTTGCCGGGGTGTTCGCGCTCGAACTGCTCCTTGACACCGGCCAGGTAGGTGTCCGCCACCTTGACGGAGTTGTCGGTGGACTGCTTGTACGACACCTTGACCGTGTCGGGGTCGCGGCCGCTGCCGCTGCCGCAGGAGGTGAGCGCGGTGACGGAGAGGGCGGCGGTGAGGAGGGCGGAGAGGGCGGCGGTGGGGCGCACGGGCATGACCTCCTGAGCGCACGTGGGGGTGGCGCGGAGATGACTGCCGTGTGAAGGTAAGAGCGCTGGTCCGGTCAGGTCAATGCGTCTGCGGGGTGATAGCGCCCGCCCGGCGGGCGGAACGGGCCGCCGGCCGTCCTCACCGCCCCTGGCGAACCCACCGGTACACCAGCTCCGGCCGCCCCACCTGCCCGTACAGCGGGCTGCGGGCGGCGCGGCCGGTGTCCACCAGGTGTTCCAGGTAGCGGCGGGCCGTGATGCGGGAGATGCCCACCGTCTCGGCCAGCCCGGCCGCCGTGAGCCCGTCCGGCGCCTCCCGGAGCGTGTCCGTCACCCGTCGCAGCGTCGGTGCGCTCAGGCCCTTCGGCAGGGCCGCCGGGGTGGGGGCGCGCAGGGCCGCCAGGGCCCGGTCGACCTCGTCCTGGCCGCTCGCCTCGCCCGCCGCCGCGTGGAACTCGGCGTAGCGCACCAGCCGGTCCCGGAGCGTCGCGAACGTGAACGGCTTCAGGACGTACTGGACGACGCCCAGCGAGACGCCCTCCCGCACCACCGCCAGGTCCCGCGCCGAGGTCACCGCGATCACGTCCGCGTGGTGCCCGCCCGCCCGCAGCGACCTGGCCAGCTGCAAACCGTGCACGTCCGGCAGGTGCAGGTCCAGCAGGAGCAGGTCCACCGGGGTGCGGTCCAGGATCCGCCGGGCCTCCGCGCCCGTGTGCGCCTTCCCGACCGCGACGAATCCCGGCACCCGGCCGACGTACATCACGTGCGCGTCGGCGGCCACCGGGTCGTCCTCCACGACGAGGACGCGGATGGGCTGTTCTTCGTCCGTCATCGGCCGCCACCCGGAGACGTACACCCGTCGGCACGCGGGGACGTGGATGCGTCGGCACCCGGGGATTTGGATGCGTCGCCGTCCGGGAACATCCCTCCGTCGCCGCCGGGGGACGCGCATCCGCCATCGCCCGGCGACGCGCATCCGTCGCCGCCCAGCGACCTGCGCAAAGGCAACCGCACCTCGAACACCGCTCCGCCCTCGCCGTCCTCGCCGGACCCCGTCACCCTCAGCGTGCCCTCGTGGCGGGTCACCGCCTGCCGGGCCAGGGCCAGCCCGAGTCCCCGCCCGCCCGGCCCGGCCGGCTTGGTGGAGAACCCCCGCTGGAATACCAGGCCGGCGTGCGCTGGGTCGACACCGGGGCCGGTGTCCGCGACCCGCAGCACCAGCTCGGCGCCCGCGGCGTACGCGGTCACGGTCACCCGCGCCCGGACGCTGCCCTGGGCCGCGTCCACCGCGTTGTCGATCAGGTTGCCGAGGATCGTGACCAGGTCCCGCGCCGGCAGCTCGGCCGGCAGCAGGCCGTCGTCCAGGCGGCTGTCCGGGGAGACCACCAGCTCCACGCCCCGCTCGTGCGCCTGGGCGGTCTTGCCCAGCAGCAGCGCGGCCAGCACCGGCTCGCTCACCGCCGCCACCACCTGGTCGGTGAGGGCCTGGGCCAGCTCCAGCTCGGCCGTGGCGAACTCCACCGCCTCCTCCGCCCGGCCCAGCTCGATCAGGGAGACGACGGTGTGCAGCCGGTTCGCGGCCTCGTGCGCCTGCGAGCGCAGCGCCTGGGTGAACCCGCGCTCGGAGTCCAGCTCACCCATCAGGGACTGGAGCTCGGTCACGTCCCGGAGCGTCACGACCGTGCCCCGGCGCTCGCCCCCGGACACCGGCGAGGTGTTCACCACCAGCACCCGGGAGGCGGTCAGGTGCACCTCGTCCACCCGGGGCTCGGAGGACAGCAGGGCGCCGGTCAGCGGGGCCGGCAGGCCGAGACCGGCCACCGAGCGGCCGATCAGTTCCGCGTCCGGGGTGCCGTCGAGCCCCAGCAGTTCCCGGCCGCCGTCGTTGACCAGCGCGACCCGGTACTGGCCGTCGAGCATCAGCAGCCCTTCCCGGACCGCGTGCAGCGCCGCCTGGTGGTAGTCGTGCATCCGGCTCAGCTCGGTGGCGTTCATGCCGTGGGTGTGGCGGCGCAGCCTGGCGTTGATCACGTAGGTGCCGACCGCGCCCAGCGCCAGCGCCCCGCCGGCCACCCCGAGCAGCGCCGTGACCTGGTCCTGGAGCCGGGCGCTGATCGTCTCGACCTTGATGCCGGCGCTCACCAGCCCGACGACCCGGCCGCCGTCCCTGACCGGGGTCACCGCGCGGACGGACGGGCCGAGCGTGCCGGTGTAGGTCTCGGTGAAGGTACGGCCGTGCCGGGCGGGGGCGATGGTGCCGAGGAAGCGCCTGCCGATCTGCGCGCGGTCCGGGTGGGTCCAGCGGATGCCGGACGGGTCCATGATCGTCACGAAGTCGACGTTGGCGTCCCGGGTGACCTGGAGGGCGTACGGCTCCAGCCGGGCCGTGGGGTCGGGGCCGCGGATCGCCGAGCGGACCGAGGGGGCGTCGGCGACCGACCGGGCCACCGCCGTGGCCTGCCGGGCGGCGGACTCCTCGGCCTGCCGCCGGTCGCTGACGTAGGTGAACAGCGCGTACCCGGCCACGACCACCGCGATCAGCACGGCCTGCATGGCGAACAGCTGGCCGGCCAGGCTGCGGGGTCGGGGGAGGGCGGGCAGACGCATGCCAGCAGTGTGCCTCTCCGTCCGATCGTGAACTAAATGAACGGAAGGGTGACCGCCCTCACAGGCCGGGAGATAGTCACGGCGTTCCCAACAACGCCCGGACGTGAGCCGCACGCCGGTTGTTCGCCGACGAAGACGTCAAGGAGGGCAGTCGTGGCCGCCAGCCCCGCCGATACGGCACCTGCCGCACCCCGCGCCCAGCGCGACCGGACCCATTACCTGTACATCGCCGTCATCGCGGCGGTCGCGCTCGGTATCGCCGTGGGCCTGATCTGGCCCGACGCGGCGGTGGAGCTGAAGCCGCTGGGCACCGGCTTTGTGAACCTGATCAAGATGATGATCTCGCCGATCATCTTCTGCACGATCGTGCTCGGTATCGGTTCGGTACGGAAGGCCGCGAAGGTCGGAGCCGTCGGCGGCATCGCCCTCGGCTACTTCCTGGTGATGTCGCTCGTCGCGCTGGCCATCGGTCTCGTGGTCGGCAATGTGCTGCACCCCGGCGACGGGCTGCACCTGACCGACGCGCTGCGCAAGAGCGGGCACGCCCAGGTGGAGAGCCACGCGCTGCCGCCGGTGGACTTCGTGCTGTCGATCATCCCGAACACCTTCGTGTCCGCGTTCACCCAGGGGCAGGTGCTCCAGACGCTGCTGGTGGCGCTGCTCGCCGGGTTCGCGCTCCAGGCCATGGGTCCGGCCGGGCAGCCGGTGCTGCGCGGGATCGAGCACCTCCAGCGGCTCGTCTTCCGCATCCTGTCGATGGTGATGTGGGCCGCGCCGGTCGGCGCGTTCGGCGCGATCGCGGCCGTGGTCGGCTCCGCCGGCGTGGACGCGCTCAAGAGCCTCGCCGTGCTGATGCTCGGCTTCTACGTCACCTGCTTCCTGTTCGTCTTCCTGGTGCTGGGCGCGCTGCTGCGGATCGTCGCGGGGCTGAACGTCTTCTCCCTGTTCAAGTACCTCGCCCGCGAGTTCCTGCTGATCCTGTCCACGTCGTCGTCGGAGTCCGCGCTGCCCCGGCTGATCGCGAAGATGGAGCACCTGGGCGTCAGCCGGCCGGTGGTCGGCATCACCGTGCCGACGGGCTACTCGTTCAACCTCGACGGCACGATGATCTACATGACCATGGCGTCGCTGTACATCGCGGACGCGCTGGGGACGCCGATGTCGGTCGGCGAGCAGATCCCGCTGCTGCTGTTCCTACTGCTGGCGTCCAAGGGTGCGGCCGGGGTCAGCGGCGCGGGCCTCGCCACGCTGGCCGGCGGCCTGCAGTCGCACAAGCCGGCCCTGGTCGACGGCGTCGGCCTGATCGTGGGCATCGACCGCTTCATGAGCGAGGCGCGGGCCCTGACCAACTTCGCGGGCAACGCGGTGGCGACGGTCCTGGTCGGGACGTGGACCAAGGAGATCGACAAGGACCGGGTGCGCAGGGTGCTGGCCGGCGAGGTGCCGTTCGACGAGACCACGCTGCTGGACGAGGGACGCCCCTCGGTGAGCGAGACCCCGCAGGCCCGGGCGGAGGACCTGGTCAAGGCCTGAGCGCCGGCCACTGTTCTCCGGCCGTCCGGCCCCGCCTGAACCGGGGCCGGGCGGCCGGTTTTCCGTTGGTCCACGGCCTTTTCACGGCACGTGTACGACGCCCGCAAGGCACTTCTAGGCCACCTCGGCCACCAGCTCCATGGCCCGGGAGGCGGGCACGCCCGCCGCGGTCAGGACGGCGACCGTGGCCGAGCGGCCCGCCTCCGCCGCCGCCAGGAGCCCGTCGTTCACCGCCTCCATCAGCGCGAACAGCATCTGCTCGTGGACGTACGCCAGCGCCGGCGCGGGCAGCGGCGAGTGGAACACGCCCGTGTCCAGCCCGCGCTGGAGCAGCCGTACCTTCGCCTCGCGCAGCGGGGCGAGGCGGTCGCGGATGCCCTGGACGGTGACCGTCCGCTGGGCCAGCGCGATCAGCAGCCGGTAGCGGTCGGCGGTCTGCCAGATCGCGAGCACCGACCGGGCCACCGCCTCCGCCGGGTCCGTCACCCCGGCCCGCACCGCCGCGTCGGCGTCCGCCAGCGCCTGCACCGCCTCGTCCACGAGCGTGCTGATCAGCGCCTCACGGCTCGGGAAGTGGCCGTACACCGTCCGTCGTACGACGCCTGCCGCGCGGGCGATCTGGTCCATGGAGGCGTCGGGATCGCGCAGCAGCTCCGCGAGGGCGACGTCGAGGATGCGGCGCCGGTTTGCGTCGGCGCGGCTGGTGTTACCCGTGGTCATGGCGGTCATTGTGCCTTCCCGACCCCCTTCGGACTGGACTTGCACAGTCCTGTGCAACGTCGTACATTGCACATAGTTGTGCAATTGCACGTTACTGTGCAAGTCCGTCGCGTACCCCGAGGAAGGCGATCCCTGCCATGCGACTCGTCATGACCGAACCGGTCGAGAGGATGGAGCGCCCCTACGCCCGGCGATGGTGGGCGCTGCTGGTGCTCTGCCTCAGCCTGCTGATCATCGTGATGGCGAACACCGCCCTCACCGTCGCCGCGCCCGACATGACGAAGGACCTCGGGCTCTCCAGCGCCGACCTGCAGTGGGTGATCGACGGCTACACCGTGCCGTACGCGGCGCTGATGCTGCTGCTCGGCGCGATCGGCGACAAGTACAGCCGGCGCGGCGCCCTCGTCCTCGGCCTGGTGGTGTTCGGCGGCGGAGCCGTGTTCGGCTACCTCGCCGACAGCGCGGCGACCGTCATCGCGGCCCGCGCCGTGATGGGCGTCGGCGCGGCGCTGATCATGCCGGCCACCCTCTCGCTGCTCGCCGCGACCTTCCCGCGCGCCGAGCGGGCCAAGGCCATCACCCTGTGGACCGCGACCGCCGGCCTCGCCATCGCCGCCGGACCCGTGGTGGCCGGCGCCCTGCTGCGCGACCACGGCTGGTCCTCCACCTTCCTGATCAACGTGCCCGTCGCGGCCGTCGCGCTGGTCGCCGCCTTCGTCCTCGTCCCGCCGTCCAAGGCGGGCCACCACGACCGCATCGACTACGTCGGCGGCGTGCTGTCGGTGATCTGGACCGCAGCGCTCGTCTACATGATCATCGAGGGCCCGCACTTCGGCTGGGGCGCCAAGGCCATCGGCGCGGCCGTCGTCGCCGGCGTGGGCCTGGTCGCCTTCGTGCTGTGGGAGCTGCGCCACCCGCGCCCGATCCTGGACGTGCGCCGCTTCACCGCCCGCCGCTTCGCGGGCTCCAACCTCGCCGTCGCCCTGTTCTTCCTGGCCGTCTTCGGCGCCTTCTACTACCTGACCCAGCACCTGCAGTTCGTCCTCGGCTACGACGCCCTGCAGACCGGTGTGCGCATGCTGCCGCTGGCCGGCGCGGTCTTCGTCGGCTCGGCCCTGACCGCCCTGCTCACCCCGCGCGTCGGCATGAAGTGGACCGTCGGCGCGGGCATGGCCGGCGGCACGATCGCCCTCGCGCTGCTCACCCGGGTCGACGCGGGCTCCACCTACGGCGACTTCGTGGCGCCCCTGATCATCCTGGGCCTCGCGATAGGCCTGGCGCTCTCGCCCTGCACCGACGCCATCATGGGCGCGTTCCCGGAGTCGGAGCTGGGCGTCGGCGGCGCCGTCAACGACACCTCGCTGGAGCTGGGCGGCTCGCTCGGCATCGCCATCCTCGGCTCCCTGCTGGCCACCTCCTACAGCGACCACCTGTCCGACGCCACCAAGGGCAGCAAGCTCCCGGCGAGCGCCCTGGACACCGCGCAGGACTCGGTCGGCGCCGGGTACGCCGTCGCGCAGGGCATCGGCGAGAAGGCCCACCAGGCCGCCGCGCGGGCCCAGCAGGCGACCGACCCGCAGCAGGCCGCGCAGCTCAAGCAGCAGGCCGGCGAGCTGGCCACCGGCGCCCGGCAGATGGCCGACGCGGTCGGCTCCGCCTTCTCCGACGCGGTCGCCCACACCAGCCTGGTCGGCGCGGTGATCCTCGGCGTCGGCACGGTCCTGGTGGCCGTCCTGCTGCCGCGCCGGGAAGCCGCGACCGCGGACAAGCAGGACGCGGAGAAGGAGCTGGCGGACAGCAAGACCGCCTGACCCTCCGAGGGGGAGCGCGAGACCGGCCGGGACCGACGTCCCGGCCGGTCTTGCGTTGACGCCGACGTCAACCCGTACCGTCGGGGCATGCGAATCGGCGAGCTGGCCGCACGGGCCGGAACCACGACCCGCACCCTGCGCTACTACGAGTCCCGCGGGCTGCTGCCGGCCCGGCGCGACGCCCAGGGACACCGGACGTACGACGAGGGCGATCTGCGGCTGCTGGCCCAGATCCGCACCCTGCGGGACTTCGGCTTCGACCTGGAGGAGACCCGGCCGTTCGTGGAGTGTCTGCGGGCCGGGCACCCGGAGGGCGACTCCTGCCCGGCCTCGCTGGTGGTCTACCGGCACAAGCTGGCCGAGCTGGACGCGCTCATCGGGCAGCTGAGCGCCGTACGGGAGACGGTCGCGGGGCAGCTGGCGCGGGCCGAGCGGGCCCGCGACGAGCTGGCCGCCGAGGCGCTGGTTCCGGGGGGTCCGGAACCTGTGTGCGAACTGGGAGGGCGGCAGTGATGAGCAAAGCGGCGGGTGTGGCGGAAGTGGGGGACGCGGACTTCGCGACCGAGGTCCTGGCATCGGAGCTGCCGGTGCTGGTGGAGTTCACGGCCGACTGGTGTCCGCCGTGCCGGCAGATGGCGCCGGTGCTCAGCCGGCTCGCGGCCGAGGAGGGGGAGCGGCTCAAGGTCGTCCAGCTGGACGTGGACCACAACCCCGACACCACGAACGCCTACAAGGTGCTGTCGATGCCCACGTTCATGGTCTTCCGGGGCGGTGAGCCGGTGAAGGCGATGGTGGGGGCGCGCCCGCAGCGGCGACTGCTGGAGGAGCTCGCCGACGTGCTGTGAGGCGGCGCGGCCGGACACCAAAAATCCCCCGGGCAATTGCGCTCGGGGGATTTCTCTGCGTATATTCGGTGGTTCGCGACTGCTATTTCAAGAGATCGCGGAGAAGTCCAGTGACCACAGTATATGCGGGCGGGAGCAGAATTGTCAAACGCGGATCTGTCGAACAGCGAATTTCCCGACGATGAATTGCGCGGCGAGCAGGAATTCATCGACGGACTGTACGCGCGCGTGGACGTCCTGCGCGGCGAGACCGAGACCTCCGTCGCGGTCGCGCTCGCCCAGGGGGACAAGCCCATGCAGGCGCGGCTGGAGCGGGACATCCTGGTCGCCGAGCGCTCGGGGCTGCTCGCCGCGCTGAACGCCGTGGACGGCTCGCTGTGCTTCGGCCGGATCGACCTGGCCGACGGCACCACGCACCACATCGGCCGGATCGGGCTGCGCGAGGACGACGCCGAGCGCACCCCCGTGCTGATCGACTGGCGGGCCGATGTCGCCCGCCCCTTCTACCTGGCCACCGGCCACACCCCGATGGGCCTGCGGCGCCGCCGGCACATCGCCACCGAGGGCCGGACGGTCACCTCCCTGCACGACGAGATCCTCGACCTCGGCGACGCCACCCGCACCGGCCACGAGGACCACAACGGCGACGCCGTGCTGCTGGCCGCGCTGAACTCGGCGCGCACCGGCCGGATGAGCGACATCGTGCAGACCATCCAGGCCGAGCAGGACCGGATCATCCGGGCGCCGCACCGCGGGGTGCTGGTCGTGGAGGGCGGCCCCGGCACCGGCAAGACCGCGGTGGCCCTGCACCGGGCGGCGTACCTGCTCTACGAGCACCGGGAACTGCTGGCCCGCCGCGCGGTCCTCATCGTCGGCCCCAACCCCGCCTTCCTCGGCTACATCGGCGAGGTGCTGCCCTCGCTCGGCGAGACCGGGGTGCTGCTGGCCACGGTCGGCGAACTGTTCCCCGGGGTGAAGGCCACCGCGGCCGACACCCCCGAGGCCGCCGCCGTCAAGGGCCGCGCCGGCATGGCCGAGGTGCTGGCCGCCGTCGTCCGCGACCGGCAGGCCCTGCCGGACCCGGTGATCGCGATCGAACACGACCGGGAGGTGCTGATGCTGGACGACGGCCTGGTGAACGTCGCCCGCGAACGCACCCGCGCCGCCAGACTGCCGCACAACGCGGCCCGCGAGCACTTCGAGGGCTACATCCTCAACACGCTCACCGAGCTGTACGCCGAGCGCGTGGGCACCGACCCCTACGACGGCAGCAGCCTGCTCGACGCCTCCGACATCACCCAGATCCGCGACGAACTCGCCGAGAACCCCGAGGTCTGGGACGCCATCGACCGGCTGTGGCCGCGGATCACCCCGCAGCGGCTGGTCGCCGACTTCCTCGCCGAGCCCGACGGCTATCTGCCGAAGGAGGACGCCGACGCGATCCGCCGGCCGGTGACCCGCGCCTGGACCGTCGCCGACGTGCCGCTGCTGGACGAGGCGGCCGAACTCCTCGGCGAGGACGACCGGCAGGCCCGCGCCCGCGCCGAACGCGAACGCGAGACCCAGGTGGCCTACGCGCAGGGCGTGCTCGACGTGTCGTACGCCTCCCGGACCTACGAGTTCGAGGACAAGGAGGACAGCGACCCGGAGGCGAGCGAGGTGCTGTCCGCGCACGACATCATCGACGCCGAGCGGTTCGCCGAACGGCACGAGGAGGCCGACCACCGCAGCGCCGCCGAACGCGCCGCCGCCGACCGCACCTGGGCGTTCGGGCACATCATCGTGGACGAGGCGCAGGAACTGTCACCGATGGCCTGGCGGCTGCTGATGCGGCGCAGCCCGACCCGCTCGATGACCCTGGTCGGCGACCCCGCCCAGACCGCGGAGGCGGCCGGCGTCGGCTCCTGGGCGGACATCCTCGCCCCCTATGTCGAGGACCGCTGGGAGCACACCCGGCTGGGCGTCAACTACCGCACCCCGGCGGAGATCATGGACCTGGCGGCGGCCGTGGTCCGCGCCGAGCACCCGGACTTCGAGCCGCCCAGCTCGGTCCGCTCCACCGGCGTACGGCCCTGGGTGCGGCGGGCCTCCGGCGACCTGCCCGGCGCGGTCGCCGAGGCGGTCGCCGAACTCACCCCCGACGAGGGCCGGCTGGCGGTGATCGCCCCCCGCGCGCTGCACCGCGCCCTGGCCGCACGCCTGGACGGGATCACGGCGGACACGGAACCCGACCTCACCCGCACGGTCGTCCTGCTCGACCCCCGCCAGGCCAAGGGCCTGGAGTTCGACTCGGTCCTGGTGGTGGAACCCGCCACCTACGGCACGAGCGACCTGTACGTGGCCCTGACCCGCGCCACACAGCGCCTCGGCGTCCTGCACACGGGGTCGCTGCCGGCCGGTTTGGCGGAGACAGCCGGATGATGGTGGGCCCGCGGTCGGCGCAGTCAGAATCACCTCGTCGGCCGCGGGCTCATGTGTTCTATGAGTCACTGCGCCGGGTGGACTTCCAAGGCGACTTAGGAATCCTAAGCTTTGGCCTTTGCTGATGAACTCACGCGATAATCTGATGGAATCGCGCGCGAGTGATCAAAATGAGTACATGACCAGTACCTGAACGGGCATGTTCTATTCCGGATGTGGCGCGGCGGGCGGAAGCATCGGCTTGGGGGAGCGGTCGACACCGGCCGCTGGGGATGCCAATGTGCTGGCTGCCGGATGGGAGTCCGGCGTTGAGGTGCCCGGCCATGAGGAGCGCAATGCCCGGACCTAGCGACGATGACCCGTCTGACCGTGACGGCCGATGTGGGCAGTCTGAAGCGCTGTTACGGGAGCTGCTGAGTCGAATAGAGACGATGGAGAGGGGTAGGCGTAGAAGACGTCTCGGTATTAGCTGCCTCGCGATCCTCTTTGATCTCCCGGATCTCGCAGATCTGTTGGATCTTTTGGACATCATCATGCAGGCTGTAACCTCTTGAGCAAGAATGATCGTTATCGATCATATTCGGTTACTATTCATCAGCTATATCCCTCGTTTAGGTGATGCTGGCAAGCATGGATGGACACGGAATCCGCTGTCATCTTCTAATGCTGTCACTCATGTGAATAATTGAGGGGTGTGGTGAACGTGATCGAACGTCCATTCCCTCTTCCCGCTTCCGCCGTGGAGCAGGAAGAGTGGGTCGAGGCGGCACTTGCGACCCCGGGGGTGAATGTCCCTCGGGGGGCGCTCCAAAACATCGCTCCTTTTCTGGTCGCGCCCAGAGAGCTGCTGAGCGCAGCCGACGCTGCCGGGCGGCGCAGGCTGGAGGCGCATACGCTGCGGCGAATCGACACCGAGGCCGGTGACATGACGATTGTCACCGTTCGGATGCACGGCGTGGGCGGGGTTGTCTGGGAGAACAACGAACGCATCAGCTCCGCCTGGCACTCGTTGGCCGACCCCTCCGGGATCACGGAGGACCGGCGACCGCTGACTCAAGTACGTCCTTGGACCGAGGTGCTGTCCGATGGCCGAAAAGAGGTCCAAGCGGCACTGCACAGCACCGTCGCCAGCCGCGAAGAACTCATCGCAAACGTCGATCTGGCCGTAGACGCCCTGAAAGCCCGCGTGGGCCACCGCCCCTACGACCTCAAACAAGATCTTGTCCTCAATGGCCAGCAGGAGCCGGGTCTCTACGTTGCTCAGAACTTTCAGCTGGACGAGCCGCCTCTCGTCGATCAGGACGGCAAACCCTTGCATCCAGCCGAGCACTGGGGCTGGATGGCGGTCCGGGGAAACAACCGGACCAAGGAACGCCAGGAAATCTTCGGTGTGACATCGGCCGAAGTGTTGGCTGGCGTCCCTCTGAGGAAACTGGGTGGAGACAGCGACGAGCTGGTGTTTCACCCCGCAGACTGGCTGACAAAGCTGTCGGAAACGCTGAACGAGGAGTACTTGGATGCGGGTGGCTGGGAACCCGACAGCGACTCCCGTGCTGTACGGGCCGTAAAGGTCGCGGTCGTCCAAGCTCAATTGGTCATCGGAAGCACTACGCCGCACCGCCTGTATCGCATTGTGCAGATGAGTAATCGGCGTGATCATGTGCACCCGCCCCTTGAGTTCACTCAGAACGATCGAAGTCGTGCCCTTGCTCGCAGCGTTCTCGGCGCCTACGTCGCTGCCGGGAAGCTGGACGAGCGGACGGCGGAAGTGCTCTCCGGTTCGGCTCCGGTTACGGATCTGCCAGGAGCGGCGAGCAACGCGACGGTCAGCGAGCTAAGAGACCTGCGGTCGATGATGCTCCTGAGCGAAATGTTTCCGGTCGACCGTGAGAAGCGCTTCGTCATCCGCCGTGTGTTGAGCGAGTCACCTCCGTCGCAGCTCACTGCCAGTGAGGTGAACCGGCGCGCCCGCGCTTGGTCAGCACTGACCTCGGAGAGTTATCCCAAGGCCTGGAACCCGCGGATCGGTGAGATGTTCCAGGTGGGAGACGTTCGGGAGGGCCTCCGGATCTCTGGCCGGCCACTGCGAACCCTTCTGGCGGTGGCCGACACGGATGACGAGGCGTTCGAGGAACTGATCAGTTACCGGGCCGCGCACTGGCTGGCCGCCTTCGGCATCATCGACGCGGACCGGGGCTCGCTGACCGGTCAGAAGGCCGATGAGGACGACGGCACTGAGGCCACCCGCGTGCGGCGTACAGTCCGGAACACGCTCAACGCCATGCGCAACAACAGGCAGCAGGCGGTAGCGGTTCTCAGGGAACTCGCCCAGGCCATGGACCAGGGGGACCGGCCGCCACGTAGGGTGAACCGCTCGGGGCAGACCGATGTGGTGCCGATGAAAGCAGCATGGTTCAACCGCGAGTTCCCCAAGGAGACTGGAAGGCGCCCCAGCCGGGCGGCCAACCCTGCTGCGGCGAGCGCGAGTTCGACGTCCAAGCCACCACAGCTGCCGACACCTCAGGTGACCGCTGCCATGCTGCCGGCGCCGATCCCGAGCCCGCGCCCTCAGGGACAGGTTCCGCCCACAGCCGCTGGGCCCAACGGGACTCAGCAGCTTTCCCATCCCCACGGAGCCTCGACAGCTTCCGGTCTGGAGCAGTGGGCCGAAGAGCTGAGGACACGGGTCGGCCGTCTGCTCGAAGAGGCCCGGCTGGCCAAGGAACTCCTGGGCCGGATGGATAAACGGGCGCGTGACGAGGGCGTCATGACGGTCTTCGCCCGTGGGAAGGCCGACGCGATCGTCCGCGATATCTCCAGGGCGCTGCACGTACTCCGCGAACTGCCGGAATTGGTGGAGGGGCTGGCTGAAGGCGAAACGGAGCCGGCAACCGGAACCGAGGCGGGAACCGAGGCGTAGCCAGGAACTCGAGCAGGCAGGAACCGAAAGAGCGTCGGGCTCCGAGATGGAGCCCGACGCACGCACGACAGCCGACACCCAGGCAGAGACCACGACCACAAAACTCCAGCTCTGGCCTGGTCCGGCCGTTCGGTGCTATGCCGGCCGCAGCCACACCGTAGCCAGTGGAGGGAGGGTCAGGCGGAGGCTTGCGGGGCGGCCGTGGGTGCCGTGGGGTTCCGGCTTGACCGGGTCGGGGTGCACGGTGCCGCTGCCGCCGTAGCGGGCCGCGTCGGTGTTCAGGACCTCCACCCAGGCCGGGATGTCCTCCGGCACCCCGATGCGGTAGTCGGAGCGGACCACCGGTGCCAGGTGGCAGACCGCGAGCAGCGGGGTGCCGTCGGCGGCGCGGCGCAGGAACGCGAAGACGTTGTCGTCCGCCGCGTCCCCGGCGATCCACTCGAACCCCGCCGGGTCGGTGTCCCGCTGCCACAGCGCCGGGGTCGCCCGGTAGACCGCGTTCAGGTCCCGGACGAGGTCCTGTACGCCCCGGTGGTCCGCCGCCGCGCCGTACCCCGGATCCAGCAGCCACCAGTCCGGGCCGCGTGCCTCGGACCACTCGGCGCCCTGGGCGAACTCCTGGCCCATGAACAGCAGTTGCTTGCCGGGGTGGGACCACATGAAGCCCAGGTAGGCGCGGTGGTTGGCGCGCTGCTGCCACCAGTCGCCCGGCATCTTCGACACCAGGGACCCCTTGCCGTGCACCACCTCGTCGTGGGAGATCGGCAGGACGTAGTTCTCGCTGTAGGCGTACACCATCGAGAACGTCATCTCGTGGTGGTGGTGCTTGCGGTGCACGGGGTCGTGGCTCATGTACTGGAGCGAGTCGTGCATCCAGCCCATGTTCCACTTCAGGCCGAAGCCGAGACCGCCGAAGCCGCTCGGGCCCCGGTGGTGGGTGGGGCGGGTGACGCCGTCCCAGGCGGTGGACTCCTCGGCGATGGTCACCACGCCCGGGCAGCGCCGGTAGACGGTGGCGTTCATCTCCTGGAGGAAGGCCACGGCGTCCAGGTTCTCCCGGCCGCCGTGCTCGTTGGGCGTCCACTGCCCGGAGTCGCGTGAGTAGTCCAAATAGAGCATGGAGGCGACGGCGTCCACCCGCAGCCCGTCGATGTGGAACTCCTCGCACCAGTACACGGCGTTCGCCACCAGGAAGTTGCGCACCTCCCGCCGGCCGAGGTCGAACTCCAGCGTGCCCCAGTCCGGATGGGCGGCCCGCGCCGGGTCCTGGGGCTCGTACAGCGGGCGCCCGTCGAACGCGGCCAGCGCCCACTCGTCGCGTGGGAAGTGCGCCGGCACCCAGTCCATCAGCACCCCGATGCCGGCCTGGTGCAGCCGGTCCACCAGGTACTTGAAGTCGTCGGGCGTGCCGAGGCGGGCCGTCGGGGCGTAGTACCCGGTGACCTGGTAGCCCCACGAGCCGCCGAAGGGATGCTCGGCGACCGGCATCAGCTCCACGTGCGTGAAGCCCATCTCCCGTACGTACGCGGTGAGTTCCTCCGCCAGTTCGCGGTACGTCAGTCCGGGCCGCCAGGAGGGCAGGTGGACCTCGTAGACGGAGAAGGGGGCCTCGTGCACCGGCGTGTCCGCGCGGTGCGCCAGCCACTCGGCGTCGCCCCACTCGTGGTGCGAGACGTCCACGAGGGAGGAGGTCGCGGGCGGGACCTCGGTGCGGCGGGCCATCGGGTCGGCGCGCACGGTGCGCGAGCCGTCCGGGCGGGTGATCTCGAACTTGTACAGCTCCCCCTCGCCGACCCCCGGCACGAACAGCTCCCAGACCCCGGTGCCGCCCAGCGAGCGCATCGGGAAGCCCGAACCGTCCCAGAAGTTGAAGCCGCCGCAGACCCGGACGCCCCGCGCGTTCGGCGCCCACACCGCGAACCGGGTGCCGGTGACGCCCTGGTGGGTGAGGACGTGGGCACCGAGCGCCCGCCACAGCTGCTCGTGCCGGCCCTCGCCGATCAGGTGCAGGTCCAGTTCGCCCAGGGTGGGCAGGAAGCGGTAGGGGTCCTCGGTCTCCAGGACCGTGCCGTCGTACGTCACGAGCAGCCGGTAGTCGGGGGCCGAGGAGAGCGGCAGCAGGCCGGAGAAGAAGCCGTCGCCGTCGTCGTGCAGCCGGGCGCGCAGCTCGCCGCAGTCCACGGTGACGGTCCGCGCGTACGGGCGGAGGACCCGGAAGGCGACCCCGCCGGGGACCGGATGGGCGCCGAGGACGGTGTGCGGATCGTGGTGGGTGCCGTGCAGCAGCCGCGCGCGGTCGTCGGGGTCCACGGCGGCGGGGGCCGCGGAGACGACGGGCGCGGGGGCGGGCGCCACCGGGGCGGGGGCGTCGTCCCGCCCGGAGGACACCGACTGCGCGGACACCGACTGCGCGGGTACCGACTGTGCGGGCACCGACTGTGCGGGCACCTGCGCGGACCGCGTCCGTGCGGCGTCGGTCCGCGCGGCTCGGGATTGTCCGCCGGTGTTCCCGGCGGCTGGCTTCTTGGACGTCACGAGCGAGTCTCCCGGACGAGGAACGGGTCGGTCAGGTCGGGTCGGACACCGCGAGGCGGCGGATCGCGGACATCGGTACGGGGAGCCAGTCGGGCCGGTGCCGGGCCTCGTAGACGACCTCGTAGACCGCCTTGTCGGTCTCGTAGGCCCGCAGCAGCACCGGATCGGTGCGCGGATCGCGGCCGGAGGCCTCCGCGTACCCGGAGCAGTAGGCCGCCCGGCAGGCGTGCGCCCAGTCGGGGGCGGGCGGGCGGACCGAGCGGGCCGCGTAGTCGAAGGAGCGGAGCATCCCCGCGATGTCCCGCACCGTCGGCTGCGGCATGCGCCGCTCCGCCAGCGGCCGGGCCGGCTCGCCCTCGAAGTCGATCAGCGACCAGCCGCCGGCCGGCGCCCGCAGGCACTGCCCCAGGTGCAGATCGCCGTGCACCCGCTGGGCGGTCCAGGTGCGGCCCTCGGCGGCGAGGTCGGCCAGCGCGGTGTAGGCCGAGCGCAGCCCGGGTTCGTACGGCGTCAGGGCCGGCACCGCTTGCACGGCCGCCGCCAGCCGCTCGGTCATGCCGTCCACCAGCAGCTCCAGCTGGGGGCGGCCGAGGGTGACGGTGGGCAGGGCACGGGCGAGCGCGGTGTGCACCTCGGCGGTGGCCCGGCCCAGGGCGTGCGCCTCCGCCGCGAAGTCCTCGCCCTTGGCCAGCTCGCGCAGCGCCAGCTCCCAGCCGTCGCTCGCCCCGCTGACATAGGGCTGGAGCACGGCGAGCACGTACGGCTCCCCGCCCGGCTCGGCCCGCAGCCAGCCCGTCGGCGCGGGCACCCGGGGGCAGCCCTCCCGGGCCAGGGCGAGCGGCAGCTCCAGGTCGGGGTTGACGCCGGGCACCACCCGGCGCAGCACCTTGAGAATGAACGTATCTCCATAGACGACGGACGAGTTGGACTGCTCGGCGGTCATCAGCCGGGCCACGAGGCCGGGCCGGATCTCCTGGCGCCCGTCCCGCTCGAAGCGCAGCACGCCGATCCGGCTCCGGCCGCGCAGGGCCTCCAGGAGCAGTTCGGCGGGCCGGGGGTCGTGCAGCGCGTCGTACACGGTGCACCCGGCGAGCGGGCCCTCGGTGACGTGACCGATCAGCGCGGGTGCCAGCCGGGGCGGCAGCGCCCGGCGCACGCCGACGAGGAGCTGATAGCAGTCGCCGGGGTGCGGCTCGCCGCCGGGCACGGACGGCTGGTGGACCCGCAGCAGCAGGTGGTACAGGCCCAGCCGGCCGCCGGACGGCAGCAGTTCGGTGACGGTCACCGGGGTGAAGGCGGTGACCGGGCGCCCCTTGCCCGCGAACCAGCGCTGCCGGGGCAGCCAGGTGCGCAGCAGGGGGTCGAGCGAGGCGAGGAGTGAATCTGCGGTGCCTAAGGGGGTGACCGTTTCCGCCATGGCGTCACGTCCTTTCCCCGGGGAGTAGTCGGGGTGTTACTGAGGGGTGCCCCGGGTGGGACGGTGGAAACCGCCCCACCGGGCGCCGGGTTACGCGGCCTCGCGGCGCAGCCGGAACCAGTAGAAGCCGTGCCCCGCGAGGGTGAGCAGGTACGGCAGTTCGCCGATGGCGGGAAAGCGCACCCCGCCGAACAGCTCGACGGGATGCCGCCCGCCGAACCGGCTGAGGTCCAGCTCCGTGGGCTGGGCGAAGCGGGAGAAGTTGTGCACGCACAGCACCAGGTCGTCCTCGTACTCCCGCAGGAAGGCGAGCACCGCCGGGTTGGAGGACGGCAGTTCGGTGTAGGAGCCGAGTCCGAAGGCGGGGTTCTGCTTGCGGATCTCGATCATCCGGCGGGTCCAGTGCAGCAGCGAGGAGGGGGAGGACATGGAGGCTTCGACGTTGGTGACCTGGTAGCCGTAGACGGGGTCC
>NZ_JODT01000016.1 GCF_000720835.1 Streptomyces achromogenes subsp. achromogenes
GCGGGGGGGGGGGGGGGGGGGGGGGGGGGGGGGGGGGCGGCGGACGGTGACACGGGGAGGACGACGGTGGCGGCGGCCGCGGTGAGGCAGCGGGACAGGGGGGTGCGCAGTCGCATGAACACATGACCCTGCCGGGCGGGGCGGGGTGGACGGCGCCGCCATGCCGGGGGGCGGGGCAGGTCCCCTCTACCAGCGGACAGCGGACAGCGGACAGCGGACGACGTGACACCGGCCGGCTGTCGGCCGCGGGTCCGTGGTGGCCGGTCGCGCAGTTCCCCGCGCCCCTGGGGAGTTGCCGGACCCGTCGGCAGAATGCCGGGCGGCGTGACGGACAGCGCCACGGGGACAGCGGCCATCCGTCCACTGCAGGCCCGTCGTGGCCGGGCGCGCAGTTCCCCGCGCCCCTGTGGGGCGTGCTCAGGCGTCTCCCCGCCCGAACAATGGCGCCAGCAGCAGTTGGGCCGCTCCCTCGGACACCAGGCGTTCGGCTCGTGGAGCGAGCCGTACCGGTACGGCCTCGTCCGCTCCCTCGCGGCGGGCGCGGGCGGCCAGTACCGTGCCGACGCCCCGTACGTACGTCTCGGGCGACCCGGCGACCGTGCGTCCGCCGAGCAGCACCCCGTCGATGTCGAGCAGCCCGACCAGGTTCCCGGCCGCCACCCCGAGCACCCGTGCCGCCTCCGCGATCTCGCCCCGGGCCGCCGCGGCGAGGCACAGCGCCTCCACGCAGCCCCGGTTCCCGCACTCGCACGGCGGTCCGTCCAGCTGGATCACCTGGTGGCCGAACTCGCCCGCCCCGGTGCGCGCCCCGCGGTGCACGCCGCCGTCGATCACCAGGCCGGCCCCGAGCCCCGTACCGAGGTGCAGATACGCGAACGACCGGCCCGCCACGTCCTGCGCGCCGCCGACCGCGAGTCCGAGCGCCGCCGCGTTGGTGTCCTTGTCGACCACCACCGGCACCCCGAGCCGCTCCGCGAGCGCGTCCCGCAGCGGGAAGCCGTCCCACTCGGGGAACCCGGTGACCCGGTGGAGCACCCCGCGCACGTGGTCCAGGGGGCCGGGCAGCGCCACGCCCGCCCCGACCAGCGATCCGACCCCGGCGAGGTCCGCACCGCCCGCACCGGGCAGACCCGCCACGACGTCGCGGACCGCCGCGCACACCGCTCCCAGCACGGCCTCGGCCCCCGCCCCGAGGTCCAGCTCCGCGCGCCGCTCGGCCACCACGGCCCCGTCCAGTTCGACGAGCACGGCGCGCAGTTCGTCGCGGTCCAGGTGCACCCCGACGGCGTGCCCCGCCTCCGGTACCAGCCGCAGCACGGTCCGCGGCTTGCCCCCGGTCGACGCCCGCCGCCCGGCCTCCGTGGCGAACCCCTCCGCCCGCAGCCGCGCGGTGATCTTGCTGACGGCCTGCGGGGTCAGCCCGGTGCGCTCGGCCAGCTCCAGCCGGCTGATGCCCTCGGCGCCGGCGTCCCGCAGCAGCCCCAGCACCAGCGCCGCGTTGTGGCTGCGCACCAGCCCGAGGTTCGCCCCCGCGACGCCCCTGTCCCCCGTCATCCCCGCCCTCGGCTCGCTCGTCTTCACACCCCCATTCTCCCCGTCGCTTGCACTTTCGCAACAGCGTTGCCAAAGTGGGAGGCATGACTGCTACCCCCCTCCGCGTCGGCCTGATCGGCTACGGCCTCGCCGGCTCGGTCTTCCACGCCCCGCTGATCGCCGCCACCGAGGGCCTCGCCCTGGACACCGTGGTCACCTCCAGCCCGGAGCGGCGCAAGCAGGCCCTCGCCGAGTTCCCGGAGGTCCGGCTCGCCGCCACCGCCGAGGAGCTGTTCGACCGGGCGGACGAGCTTGACCTCGTCGTCGTGGCCTCCCCGAACAAGACGCACGTACCGCTGGCCACGACCGCGCTCCGGGCGGGCCTGCCGGTGGTCGTGGACAAGCCGGTCGCCGGCACCGCGGCCGAGGCCCGGGCGCTGGCCGCCCTCGCCGAGGAGCGCGGTCTGCTGCTGTCGGTCTTCCAGAACCGCCGCTGGGACAACGACTTCCTGACCCTGCGCACCCTGCTGGCGGACGGCGCCCTCGGCGACGCCTGGCGCTTCGAGTCCCGCTTCGAGCGCTGGCGCCCCCGGCCCAAGGGCGGCTGGCGCGAGTCCGGCGACCCGGCGGAGATCGGCGGCCTGCTCTACGACCTCGGCAGCCATGTCGTCGACCAGGCCCTCGTCCTGTTCGGCCCGGCCACCGAGGTCTACGCCGAGACCGACATCCGCCGCCCCGGCGCCGAGACCGACGACGACACCTTCATCGCGCTCACCCACGCGAGCGGCGTCCGCTCCCACCTCTACGTCTCCGCGACGGCCGCCCAGCTCGGCCCCCGCTTCCGGGTGCTGGGCTCCCGCGCGGGCTACGTCAAGTACGGCCTGGACCCGCAGGAGGCGGCCCTGCGCGAGGGCGGCCGGCCCGGCACCGCCGCCGGCTGGGGCACCGAGGACGAGTCCCTGTGGGGCCGCATCGGCTCCGGGGAGTCCCCGCTGACCGGCGCCGGCACCCCTGTGCCGACCCTGCCGGGCGACTACCCGGCCTACTACGCGGCCGTCGCCGCCGCCCTGCGCGGCACCGGGCCCAACCCTGTGACCGCCCTGGAGGCCGCCGCCGCGCTCGACGTCCTGGAAGCGGCCCGCCGGTCCGCCCGCGAGAAGGTGACGGTGACCCTCTGATGCCCGACAACACCCCGACCGTGCCGGAACTGGAGGAGCAGCAGCGGCGCCTGGTCCTCCCCCGGTTCACCCACGAGGACGCCTGGGCCCTCGGCTGCCTCCTGGTCGAGCGGGCCCGCAAGCGCCGGGCGCCGGTCGCCATCGACATCCACCGGGCCGGCCAGCAGCTCTTCCACGCCGCCCTGCCGGGCTCCACCCCGGACAACGACGCCTGGATCACCCGCAAGCGCCGGGTGGTGGAGCGCTACGGCGCCCCGTCCTACCTGGTCGGCGCCCGCTTCCGCGCCAAGGGCACCACCTTCGAGGAGTCCTCCCGCCTCAACCCGGACGCCTACGCGGCACACGGCGGCTCCTTCCCGGTCACGGTGGAGGGTGCCGGCGTCATCGGCGCGGTGACCGTCTCCGGCCTGCCCCAGCTCGAGGACCACCGGTTCGTGGTGGAGGCGCTGGAGGAGTTCCTCGGCCGTTCGGCCGGCTGAGGGAACGGCGGGAATCAACCCGGGTCACCCTCCGGTTGGCAGGACCGTAGGCCTGACGATCATGGCACTGTCCACCACCGGAGGGATCACATCCGATGACCACCGCACTGAAGGAGAGCGTCGGCCGGTACGGCGTCTGGAGCTTCGAACTGCGCTCCGAGGACCCGGCCCGGCGCGGCGAGCTGGACGAGGCCGCGGCCGAACTGGAGGAGCTCGGGTACGGCGCGATCTGGCTGGGCGGCAACAGCACCGCGGACCACGCGGCCCCGCTCATCGGCGCCACGCGCGGTGTCGTCGTCGGCACCAGCATCCAGAGCGTCTGGCAGCAGGACGCCGCCACCACGGCGGCCGGCTTCGACGGGCTGGAGACCGCCCACCCCGGCCGGTTCGCGCTGGGCCTCGGGGTGAGCCACGGCCCGCTGGTGAAGGACTACCGCCGCCCGTACGCGGCCATGGTCGAGTACCTGGACGAGCTGGACCGCGCGGGCGTGCCCGCCGAGCGGCGGGTGCTGGCCGCGCTGGGCCCGCGGATGCTGGAGCTGGCCCGGGACCGGGCGGCCGGCGCGATCCCCTACCTGACCACGCCCGAACACACCGAGCAGGCCCGGGAGATCCTGGGCGCGGGGCCGCTGCTGGCCCCCGAGCTGAAGGTGGTCCTGGAGTCCGACCCGGCCCGTGCCCGGGAGACGGCCCGCGCCTACCTGGCCCGCTATCTGGAACTGCCCAACTACACCAACAACTTCCTCCGGCTGGGCTTCACGGAGGCGGACGTCGCCGACGGCGGCAGCGACCGCCTCATCGACGCGGTCTTCGCCTGGGGCGACGAGGCCCGGATCCGCGAGCGCGTCACCGCGTTCCACGAGGCGGGCGCGGACCACGTCGCCCTCCAGGTGGTCACGGCGAACACCGGCGAGGCCCTCCCGAGGAAGGAATGGCGCGCCCTCGCCGCTCTGCTGGGCTAGCCGGTCCGGAACAGGGGGTACGGGGACCGCGCGACCGGCCCGGACACCCCGCGCGGGCGAGGACGTCCGACCGTGGTGTCCGAGTCGGGCCGGGTCAGGCCCCGGCTCCAAGACGCCTGCGCGGGCGAGCATGTTCGACCGTGGTGCCGGGTCAGGCCCCGGCTCCGAGACGCCCCGCGTGGGCGGGCACGTTCCCGCCAGGGCGGCCCGGAGTGGGCCGCCGTAGCCGGAACCCGCGCGGGCGGGGATGACGGCGCCGGCTCGATGACCGCCCGCCGGTACGCCCCGGAACCCGCGCGCGGGCGAGGACGCCGCCGCGGTTTCCGGCGCTCCCCCACGCCCCCGGCGTTCCCGGCGCTCCCCGGCGTTCCCGGCGCTCCCCGGCGGCTCCCGGCGCACCCGGCGGCTCCCGGCGCCCGGCGTTCCCGGCGCCCCCCGCGGAGCGGCTACGCGTCCTTCAGCTCCTGCCGCTGCCGCCCCAGCCCCGCGATCTCCAGCTCCACCACGTCTCCGGCGCGCAGGTACGGCTTCGGCTCGGGCGCGCCCATCGCCACCCCGGCCGGTGTACCCGTGTTGATGACGTCACCGGGGTACAGGGCCATGAAGTGGCTGAGGTAGCGCACGACTTCGCCCACGGGGAAGATCTGCTCGGCCGTCGTGCCGTCCTGCTTCAGCTCGCCGTTCACCCACAGCCTCAGCGGCAGATCCTGCGGGTCGGCGATCTCGTCGGCCGTCACCAGCCACGGGCCCAGCGGGTTGAACGTCTCGCAGTTCTTGCCCTTGTCCCAGGTGCCGCCCCGCTCGATCTGGAACTCCCGCTCGGAGACGTCGTGCGCCACCGCGTACCCGGCGACGTGCGCGAGCGCCTCCTCGGCCGAGTCCAGGTAGCGGGCCGTACGGCCGATGACGACCGCGAGTTCGACCTCCCAGTCCGTCTTCACCGAGCCGCGCGGCACCAGCACCGTGTCGTTCGGCCCGACCACCGTGTCCGGCGCCTTGAGGAAGACGACCGGCTCGGCGGGCGGCTCGGCACCCGTCTCCCGGGCGTGGTCGTGGTAGTTCAGCCCGATGCACACGACCTTCCCGATGCGGCCGAGCGGGGGGCCGATCCGCAGTCCGGTCGCGTCCAGCGCGGGCAGTGCGCCGGAGCCGGCCGCCGCCCGGATCCGGCCGAGCGCCTCCTCGTCGGCGAGGAGCGCGCCGTCGATGTCGTCCACGAGGCCCGACAGGTCCCGGAGGGTCCCCTCGGCGTCGAGCAGTGCGGGGCGCTCGGCCCCGGCCGTACCGACTCGCAGCAGCTTCATGGTCACCTTCTCCCTCGATCACGGGCGCCCCGCCGACGGGTGCAGCCATCGGGGGAACTGGCTGATCCTCCAATTCGCCCGTCCAGTCCGCAAGACCCTGTTCAGGTACTGGACCGTAACCGGGACGCCCGGTACCGCTCAGCGGTACAGCAGGGACTGTTCCGCCGCGCTCCACGCCGTACTGGTGACGATGTACAGCGCGGCGGCCAGCGGGACGACCGCCACCGAGACGAGGGTGAAGAAGGACAGGAACGGGGTCACCCGGGTGACCGCGGCGAGACCGGGCACCTGGTCGCCGCCGGTGACCGGGGCCGGCTGTGCGGCCATCGTCCGCCGGGTGCGCCGGTAGTTGACGGTGGCGACGGCCGCGACGAGGGCGAACAGGCCGAGGTAGACCAGTCCGGCCGGGCCGAACATCCCGTCGTCGGCGAGCGCGTCGGTCCAGCGTCCGCCGAGCGGCGCCGTGAACAGCCGGTGGTCCAGCAGGGAGTTGCTCTCGCCGCCGATCGTGGTGCTGGAGAAGAGGTGGTAGAGGAGGAAGAAGGCGGGCAGCTGGAGCAGGCCGGGCAGGCAGCCGGAGAGCGGTGAGACCTTCTCCTGGGCGTGCAGTTCGAGCACCGCCCGCTGGAGCCGCTCGGGGTCGCGGGCGTGCCGGGCGCGCAGCGCGTCGATCTTCGGCTGGAGCGCGACGCGGGCACGCCGGCCGCGGGCGGCGGCCCGGGACAGCGGGTGGACCAGGAGCCGTACCAGCGCGGTGAACAGGACGATCGCGGCGGCTGCCGCGGAGGCGTGGAAGAGCGGGGTGAGCAGGTCGGCGAGGTGCTCGACCAGACGGGCGAAGACGGACATGGATGAGCCCTCCGGGGGTCTCGTCGTGCCGGAAACGGCCGGGAATCAAGGGGATTCG
Source organism: Streptomyces achromogenes subsp. achromogenes (assembly GCF_000720835.1). Classification (GTDB taxonomy): domain Bacteria; phylum Actinomycetota; class Actinomycetes; order Streptomycetales; family Streptomycetaceae; genus Streptomyces; species Streptomyces achromogenes. The sequence continues at coordinate 6,364 of NZ_JODT01000016.1, forward strand.
GCGGGGATACGGCAGGACGAACCGCGCGGGGTCACGCGTCGGCGGGAGCACGGACGTACGCATACGTGGACGCGCGGGCGTCGGATACGCGGACGTACGGGCGTACGGATACGCGGGCGTACGGGCGTACTGGCATATGGGCGTACTGGCATACGAGCGTACGGATACCCGGGCTGGATATCAGGGAGCCGGAAGCGTGCCTTACGCGGCGGTCGTCGCCGGTCCGGCGTGTCCGGGGGCCCGGGGCCGTCGCCGGCCGGGTGCGTCGGGGTCGCGCTGGGGCAGGAAGGCGGTGCGCCGGGCCCGGTCGCGGATCGCCGTGCGCACCCGGGTCGGGGGCACGGTGGGCACGCGCCGCGCGGCCAGCAGGGCACAGGCGGCGAGCGTCGCGGCGACGGTCGCGGTCGCGGCGAGGGCGACGGCGGTGGTGAGGCCGCCGCTGCCGAGGAGGGCGGCCTGGAGCAGCAGCAGCTGCGCCAGGAACAGCGGGAAGGCGAGGGGACGCGGGACGACCGTACCGCCGCGCATGACAACTCCCCCTTCTCTGCCGCGTACCGGCCTCAGTCTGCCAGATGCGCCGGTTCGGTCTCCAGGGGCTCCAGCAGCCGCTTCGGCCGCAGCAGCGCCCTGCTGACCGGGTCCTCGGGGGCGGTGTCCAGCTCCGGCCCCGGCACCATGACGACGTCGGCGACCGGCACGGGGGTTCCGCAGTCGGCGCACGTTCCGTACGGCCCGACGTCCCCGCCGCAGTCCGCGTGCCGGAAGGACCGCAGCCGGCCGGCGTCGGCGTGCTCGCGCCCCCACTGGCTGAGGGCCCGCAGCGCCGGCCACAGGGCCGTGCCGCGCTCGGTGACGACGTACTCGTCCCGCGGCGGCGCCTCCTGGTACCGGCGCTTTTCGAGGATGCCCTGCTCGGTGAGCGTGCGCAGCCGGTCGGAGAGGACGGCGCGCGGGATACCGAGGTGGACGAGGAAGTCGTTGTAGCGCCGGACGCCGTAGATCGCGTCGCGGACCACGAGCAGCGTCCAGCGCTCGCCGACGACCTCCAGCGCGCGGGCGATGGAGCACTCCTGCGTCGCGTAGTCCTTGCCCAGTGCCATGCCGTCCACTGTAACCGCGCACCGCACATGGGTTCAGTAAACGAACCGACAGTGCTACGGTGTCGGCGACCGAGGTCGATTCAGTGACCGAACCGACGCGCACGGGCTCCGCCGGGCCGGACCGGACCGGACGCCGGCCCCGGAAGGACTCGCCAGACCATGCCCCGGCCCGACTCCGCGACGACCCCCGCCAACGCCCCCGGCTCCCCCGGCACCCCACCGGGCGCCTCCCCCGCCGCCGCCCGGGAAGCGCCCGCACGCCCCCGCGCCACCCTGGCCCTGACCAGCGCCGCGACCGCCGTGGCCCTCATGTCGTACACGGCCCCGATGGTGACGCTGCCGGACACCGCGCGCGATCTGCACACCCCGCTGTCCGCCCAGGCCTGGCTGCTGAACGGCACCCCGCTCGGCCTCGCCGCCCTGCTGCTGGTGGCCGGCAGCCTCGCCGACGACCACGGCCGCCGCCGGGTCTTCCTGGCCGGCACCCTGGGCCTCGGCCTCACCACCGCCCTCGCCGCGGTGACCACGTCGACCTGGCAGTTCACCCTGGCCCGCGTCGCCCAGGGAGCGGCCAGCGCGGCCCTGCTGGCCAGCGCGCTCGGCCTGATCGCGCACGCCTTCCCCGGCCCGCGCGGCCGGCTGCACGCCACCGGGGTGTGGGGCGCGTCCGTCAGCGGCGGCATCGCCGTGGGCCCGCTGCTCGCGGGCGCGCTGCCCGACTGGCGGCTCGCCTACGGCCTGCTGGGCGCCGCCGCGCTGGTGGTGGCCGCGCTCGGCACCCGGGGCCTGGCCGAGTCGCGCGCCCCGCGCGGCGGCCGGCCGGACGTGCCCGGCGCGCTCACCTTCGGCGTGGCGCTCGCCGCGCTGGTCTCGGCCCTCACCCTGGGCCGGGACGGCTGGCTGCGCGCCCCGGTCGGCCTGCTGCTCGCGGCGGCCGTGCTGCTCGTCGCCGCCTTCGCCGTGGTGGAGCGCCGGGCCGCCACCCCGATGATCGACCTCGGGCTGCTGCGCCGGCCCCGCTTCCTGGCCTCCTCCGCGGGCGGCCTGTTCACCGGACTCGCCGTGATCGGCATGTTCAGCTATCTGCCGGCGCTGCTCCAGCGGGCCCTGCGCCTGTCGCCCCTGGCCACGGCCTGGCTGTTCCTGCTCTGGGCCGGGCTGAGCTTCGCCGTCGCCCTCCAGGTCAGGCATCTGGCCGGCCGCCTCGCCCCGCGCACCCAGCTCGCCCTCGGCTTCGCCCTGCACGCGGTCGCCGTGCTGACGATGCTCGGTGCCGTCGGCGCCGGTTCCTGGCCCCGGCTGCTGCCCGGCCTGATCATCGGCGGGGCCGGCAGCGGGCTGCTCAACGGCGCGCTGCCGCTGCTCTCCGTGGAGTCGGTGCCGCGCGAGCGGGCCGCGATGGGCTCCGGCGCCCAGCAGACCTTCCGCTACATCGGCTCCTGCGCGGGCGTGGCCCTGACCATCGCCCTCGCCACGTCGGCCGGCGACCCGGCCCGGGGCGCGGACCTCGCCCTGCTGGTGTCGGCGGGGCTGGCGGCGGCGGGCGCGGTGAGCGTGCTGGCGCCGCGGGAGGCCGCGTGACACCGCCCGGAGAGCTCACCCGGACCGCGCGGACACCAGCTTCGCCAGGGTGCGGGTGGTCGGGGTGAGGTGGTGGCCCGGCTCGTCGCACCCGTACCCGGGCCGGACCAGCGAGCGCGGCACGGACCGTACGACCCCCACGTGCCGGGCCGTCGTACGCGGCGGGATCCGGTCGACTCCGTAGGCGTACGTCGCCGAGGGGGAAGGCCCGGAGGAAGCCCCGTGCCCCACGAGCCGTACACCCGCCGCGGTCCACATGCACCCCACCTCCGCCGGAAGCCGCCCGCCCGATAGGCGCGACGCGACGCCCCCAACCGGCCGGAGGAATCAGGCGGACCGGCTTTCTCAACGGGTTTGAGAAAGGGCCGTCACAACCCTCGACAACGCCGTCCGGCAGCCCCGATGCTTCGTGGTGGCATGCCGGGGGGGACGAGGCGGCACCGCTTCCAGGACGCGGTGCCGCAAGCCGCATGGAGAGGCAGCGAACGCACCCATGATCCGACGCAGAACACTGCTGGCCGCCGCGGGCGGCGGCCTGCTCGGCAGCGCACTGGCCACGGGCACGGCCCGGGCGGACGCGACGATCGCCGTCAACCCGTCGGTGTCGTACGGCACGTGGGAGGGCTGGGGCACCTCCCTGGCCTGGTGGGCGAACGTCTTCGGCACCCGGGACGACTTCGCCGACCTCTTCTTCACGACCAGGAACACGACGTACAACGGCACCTCGCTGCCCGGCCTCGGCCTGAACATCGCCCGCTACAACCTGGGCGCGTGCGGTTGGAACAGCGTGGGCGGCACGTCGATGGCCGTCTCCCCGAACATCCCCGCCTTCAAGCAGATCGAGGGCTACTGGCAGGACTGGACCGACGAGGACCCGGCGTCCGCGGCCTGGAAGTGGACGGCGGACGCCGCCCAGCGGGCCATGCTCGTGAAGGCCACCCAGCGCGGGGCGATCTCGGAGCTGTTCGCCAACTCCCCGATGTGGTGGATGTGTTCCAACCACAACCCGTCCGGCGCGGCCGACGGCGGCAACAACCTCCAGTCCTGGAACCACCGGCAGCACGCCGCCCACCTCGCCGCCGTCGCTCTGTACGCCCGGCAGCACTGGGGTGTGGACTTCGCGACCGTGGAGCCCTTCAACGAGCCGTCCTCCTCCTGGTGGACCGCGACCGGCACCCAGGAGGGCTGCCACATCGACGCGGCCACCCAGGCCGCCGTACTGCCGTACCTGCGCGCGGAGTTGGACAAGCGGGGCCTGACCGGCACCCGGATCGCCGCGTCCGACGAGACGAGCTACGACCTGGCCCGCACCACCTGGAACTCCTTCTCCAACACGGTCAAGGGCTACGTCGACCGGGTCAACGTGCACGGCTACCAGGGGTCCGGAGGACGCCGGGACCTGCTGTACACGGACGTGGTGACCACCGCCCGCAAGGCCCTGTGGAACTCCGAGACCGGCGACAGCGACGCCACCGGCCTGACGACGGCGAGCAACCTCCTCTACGACTTCCGCTGGCTGCACCCGACGGCCTGGGTGTACTGGCAGGTGATGGATCCCAGCGCGGGCTGGGCGGCGATCGCCTACGACCCGGCCACCCGGCAGCCCGGCGCGGTGCAGACGAAGTACTACGTGCTGGCCCAGTTCACCCGGCACATCCGCCCCGGCATGACGATCCTGGACACCGGCGTGAGCTACGCGGCGGCGGCCCTGGACCGGCCGGCGAAGCGCCTGGTGATCGTCGCCGCCAACACCTCCGCCTCCGCCCAGACCCTGACCTTCGACCTGTCCCGCTTCGCCTCCGTCACCGGCGGCCCGGGCGGCCTGGTCCCGCGCTGGAACACGGTCACGACGGGCGGCGACCGCTACACGCCCCACTCCGACATCCGCCTGAACGGCACGTCGGTGTCGGTCCCGTTCGCACCGAAGTCGGTCCAGACCCTCCAGATAGACGGCGTCACCGGGTGAATCCCGGTCCCCCGCCGCACAACCGGGCCCCCCGCCGCACAACCCTGGGCCCCAGTGCCCTGTCTTCAAGGTGTACGAAAAGCAACGCATCGATGCTCATCACACCGTGAGGACCGCTTCCATGAAGTACCGTCCGGCCGTGATCACGGCCGCCGCCTCCGTCGCCCTGCTCGCCGGCACGCCCGCCGCCGGGGCGGCGGAGGGCGGTCTGGACTCCCTGCCCGCCTGCACCGACGTGTCGACCGCGTACGGCGACTACGCGCAGCGTGACCTGAAGGCGTCGCTCGACATCACCGCCGACGAGCTGGCTCCGGGCGGCGACTGGACCCCGGCCAAGGGCACCCTGACCAACCTGGGCAGGCGGGACCTCCCGGAGGTCGAGGTGCGCGCCTACCCCTGGATCCAGACCGAGGACCCGGAGTACCAGGACATGAGCAAGTTCGTGAAAGTGGAGATGCGCGCGCAGGACGGCACCTGGCAGCCGGTGAACGGCATGAAGACCGTCGTCTCCGCCCCGCTGCCGTCCGGCCAGACCCTCACCTACGACCTGCGGATACGGGTCATCAAGGACGTACCGGCGGGATTCGGCGGCTCCGAGTTCAACTTCACGGGCAGCTTCGCGGACGTGTACCGCTTCCCGGACACCGGCAAGGAGGTGAAGTGCGCGGCCGAAGCGATCGGATACGACGCGTTCCACGCCCCGCGCCCGACCACCCCCAAGCCGACCCCGAGCTCGGCCCAGCCCACACCGAGCGCGTCCCAGGGCTCCTCCACCCCGACGGCCACGCCGACCTCCGCGCACCCCACGGCGTCCCCGAGCACCACCGCGTCCGCCTCCGCGTCCGCTTCCGCCTCCCCGGCCTCGACGACGTCGGCCGCCCCCGTCCCCGTGCCGGCCCCCTCCTCGGCGGACGGTGAGCTGGCCGCGACCGGCGGCTCCGACGCCACCCTCCCGCTCGCCGCGACCGCGGGCGGCCTGGCCGTCCTGGGCGCGGGCGCGGTAGCGTTCGCCCGCCGCCGCAGGGGCTGACGGGCCGGCCGGCGACGAGGAGACCGCCTGACGGCGTTCACCGTGCGACGCTCTCCCCCGGCGGCAGGGCGTCCTGGTAGCCGTTCGTGGGCCTGGGGACCTTCGTGACCGTACGGGCGTCCAGCGCGACCGGCGCGGACGCGGTGCCGAGCGTCCCGCCGGGGTGCCAGGTCCCGGTGACCGTCACCCAGGTGTCGGCGGGCGGCACGGGCCCGCCGTGGACGCGCACCTTGACCGACCGGGCGTCCGCGGCGCAGCAGTTGAGGACGAGCCGGGTCAGTTCCCACTCGCCGCCGTCCCCGGGGGTGACGAACCCGGTCATCCGCACGACGCGCCCCTTGATGGCCTGCCCCCGGTCCTCCCGCACCCGGCTGGTGAAGTCGGAGAGGGTCATGGGCAGGGGCGAGGCGCTCGGCAGCGGGCCGAAGTCGCCCTGGTGGACGACGGGCTTCGCCGGCTGCCGGGCGGCGGTGTAGGCGCCGAGGGCGGGCGGGGCGTAGCAGAGCAGGCTGAGGGCGGGCAGGAGGAGCAGCCAGGCGACCCCGGGCGTACCGGAATGCCCGTGTCCGTCACTGCCGTTCGCGCCTCTGTCGAGGAGGGCGCTCGCGAGCCCCAGCAGGAGCAGCACGGCCCCGGTGGCGATGAGCAGGGGCCGCATGCCCTCCTTGACGTAGCGCAGGTACAGGTCCGTGACCAGGGAGACGTGCAGCAGCCCGAGCCCGCACAGCACGAGCGGTACCGCCTGGAGCGTCCGTCTCACCGCAGCACCCCTCCGACCAGCGCCGAGCACGCGACGGCGACGACCAAGGTGGCGGCGGAGAACCGTACCGCGAAGGCCCGTCCGAAGGTCCCCGCCTGGAGGGCGATGAGCTTCAGGTCGACCATCGGCCCCACCACCATGAACGCCAGCCGGGCCACGGCCGGGAACCCGGTCAGCGAGGCGGCCAGGAAGGCGTCGGCCTCGGAGCACACCGCGAGCAGGACGGCGAGGGCGGCCAGGAACAGCACGGACAGCCAGGGCGAGGCGGAGAAGGTGTCGAGCACGGAGCCGGGGACGGTGACGTTGAAGGTGGCCGCGGCCATGGCGCCGACCACCAGGAACCCGCCGGCGTGCAGGAAGTCGTGCTGGAACCCGCGCCGGAACTCGTCCCACCGGCTGTGTCCCGCCCGGTGCCCGGTGTGCCGGGCGACGGGCCGCAGCCACTCGACCCGCCCGAACCGCAGCCACAGCCAGCCCATGGCGACGGCGGTGGCGAGGGAGGCGAGCAGCCGGGCGAGCACCATGGCGGGGTTCCCGGGGAACGCGATCGCGGTCGCGGTGAGCACGACCGGGTTGACGGCGGGCGCGGAGAGCAGGAACGCGAAGGCGGCGGCCGGGGTGACGCCACGGCTGATGAGACTGCCGGCGACCGGCACGGAGGCACACTCGCACCCGGGCAGCACGACCCCCGCGACACCGGCGACCGGGACGGCGAGCACGGGCCGGCGCGGCAGGATCCGGCGGAACACGCTCTCCGGCACGAAGGCGTTGATGGCCCCGGACAGGGCGGTACCGAGCACCAGGAACGGCAGCGCCTGCACGGTCACCGCGAGACACACGGTCCGCCAGGCCTGCACGGCCGGGGCGTCCCCCCACCGCCCGACCAGGAAGACGACGGCCCCGGGCAGGACGGCGGCGCCGAGGAGCAGCAGGGGCCAGTAGGGGGGCGGGGCGGGCGTCTGAGGAACCGACGCCTCAGGGAGGCCGGCCGCATGGAGGTCGGCCGCGCCGCCCGGCGGATTTCCCTCCCCGGGGCCCGGCCGCCGCTCCGGCACCGGGACCACCCCACCCATCTCCCGCACGCGCTCGCCCCCTGCCGTTCCGGACCCGGTGGGCCCCTGTCTCCGCCCGCCCGAAGATAACGGCCGGCCACGGCCGCCCGTCGCGTGCCCCCGGCGCGCCTCACGTTTACCGGCGCCCGGCAGTACGGTGTCCCCCATGCGCCCCGACACGCCTGCCGAGAATGTCGACCACGCCACCGAAGCGGCCCGCCTGGAGCGGACCGCCGGACTGTACCCGGAGGATGCCGAGACCCTCCTGCTGCGGGCGGCGGCCCACCTGGAGCTGTCCGGCGACCGCCCCGCGGCCACCACGCTCTACGACCGCCTGCTGTCGTCCTCAGCGGAGCTGGCCAACCCCGCCCTGGTCCGCGCCCTGAAGGCCTCCAACCTGTGGGAGTACGGCCACGAGGCCGAGGCGAGGGCGATCATCGAGGGCATCCGCTCGACGGCCCCCCGCGACCCGGCCCCCTGGGTGATCGCGGCGGAGGCCCTGGAATCGCACGACGAGCTGGAGGCGGCGGCGGAGACGTTCACGGAGGGAGCCCGCCTGCTGATCCCCGGCCCGTCGGAAACGCCCCTGCCCGCCACCCACCCCCTGCTCCACGGCCGCCACCGCGTCCGCCGCATGCTGGCCCTGCCGCACGACGACTGGGACACCCTGGCGGACACCGTGCACACGGGCCCGGTCCCCCTCGACGAACTCCACGACCCGAAACGGGTGTGGTCGCTGGGCTCGGACAACCCGGCGGAGCTGGAGGCGGAGATCTCCCGCCTGCGCGCGGAACTGGGCGCCTACCGCGCGGCCCTGTCCCGCCCGTTCCCGGTCGCGGTCCTGCACTGGCCCGCCCCGGAACTGGAGGAACTCCTCACGGCGTACCCCACCCTGTCCACGGAGTACCCCTCCCACCCCGAGCACTTGGCGACCATAGAGACCTCCCTCCGCGAACTGGCCGCCTCGGGCACACCCAACCTGGGCATCGTCACCGGCACGGTCCCGTCCTACGAGGCCTTCGCCGCCTCGGAAGCCACCTCCCCGACCGACCCGACCCTGCTCCCCCAGTACGCGACGACCCTGGCAGCCCGGGGGCGTGCGGTGGCTTGGCCTCCGGGGGAGGGGGCGGGGTGTTGGTGTGGCTCTACTCAGTCTTACGTAGCCTGCCATGGGAAAGGTTGAATACGGCTGGGCCTCTCTCTAGCGCTGTCAGAAGTGAGGTGGGGCGAGTGCACTATCACTGGCCCCACACACTTTCGACTCAGCGATCGAGTTCCGGGAATGCTCTCTGAATGATCTCAATCAGCTCACGAGCGCCGTCAACATCCAGCTGGACACTCTGGCTGATTTTGTTGAGGATCTGACGATCGGCAGACCCATAAGTATCCAGTTGCAGTACGCGCCGGCCATCCACAACAAATGATCGAAACCCGCAAGTTACTGGGCCGTGCAACCTCTGCACGTCTGCCTGAACAGGTTCGAATTTTTCGATCAAAGCCATCGCACACCTCCCACTGTATTTAGCAGCCAAAAACAACGGAAAAACTCCGTCATTTATTAGCCATCTCCTCGTCGAGATCACGGAATCCTTCTAGAACAAGGTTGACCACTTTCAACTCGTTCTGCGGATCCGGCCTCACCTGCATTTTCGCTCCCTTGTGGGCAGCATCACCTCGAGCCGTGGCCCACGCCTCAGCCGCACTCAGCCAGGTAGCGTCTATCTCTGCCTCCTGTATTCCAATGGGTAGAAGGAGGCGAAGAAGATTCTTCTCCTTTATCCCATGGTTTTGATTCCTGGCATATCGATGCAACTCGGTCCGAGCCGCTTCCACCCGCGCCGCAAGCGACGGGAATTTAGCAGGCCTCGCCGCAGCCCCACTTAACGACTCAGGTATGGCGGGAGCAGATTCTCTATATGCCATCATCGCCAAGAGGCTGGTCGTAATTGATCCCGCAGCTTTCCATTGCGATATTGCGTTATCGACAACTTCTATCACACGGTCCTCTATGAATGACTCGAATTCGGCGTGCGCCAAGACCCTGAACGCCCGCGTATGTTCATACACCTCATCTCCGTATGAGCCTGTAGGGTCAAATTCTTTGGGCAGAAAGCATCGACGAAGCTCCTCTATTCGCTTCGCCAGCTCCTCGAATCTGGGAGACGCCATCTTTCCCCACTACGGAATAAGTCGATTGTCACGCAACTCTGGTACGTGCACCTGCGCCTCGATCGCCTCGCCAAGCGCTTCACCCCAAAGAGAGAGTCGTCGGTGAGTAGCAAGTGGCGTCTTAGTGGTTGTTTGGATGGATTCAACGAAGCGCTGATTAGTCTCACACAGATTACGAAAAGCCCATTCGACCACTGCTGCGCGGGAAACTGCCGCCGAACGGACATTCGCGTCCGAGAAGTAGTAGGTCATGACGTCAAATACAGCTCGATTGAACCGTCCCTCATACTTGCCACCTGCCCAGCGGTAGAAGGCATTATCGCCGAATACCTTGAACGTAGCCTCGATGGCTCGGTTACAATTTTCCCCCACCTGCTTAATCCGCTCCTCTTCCCTGACCCACTGCGCATTAAGCACATTAACAGTGTCGTCAAGGAATTTCTTAAGATTACCCGTGTACTCGTCCAGGGTGAATTGGAAGCCGAAGTATCGTAGGAGTACCTCAACGTCCCTCATGCGGAAATCTGGTTTGTCGATACGCAAAGCTGCTCGTAGCCACTCGCTATCCGAGGCACAGTCATCCAAAAAGTCTGTGAAAGGGCCTGGATGAAGGGCTTGGCGGAGTTCCTGGGGAGATAGCTTTACGCTGCCAGTGTTCAGGCGCAAGAATACGAGGTTAAGGAAGTCCTCATTAGGCCAGCGCCGAACGACGACAGTTCGAATCGTTTCATTGAGGAGCGAATTTAGATCGTCTACATAATTGTCGTCGGTCTCCATCTTCTTCAGAGTTACGAGTCTTAGGTCTTCGCGCACCTCAAGGCCAGTGAGCGAGAATCCCTTGAAATTCTCCTCTTCCGCTGAAGCCGCAAAAGATGAGCCGGCCGCAAACTGCCTCAGTGCGAGAAGTCGCTGCTTTCCATCCAAGACGATGAATTTTCCGCGCCGGTTCTTGTCCTCTGCGAGGACAATTTGCGGGATAGGTAGACCTAGGACGAGAGACTCAATAAAACGACTCTTCCTGGGCTTATTCCAAGCGTCCCTGCGCTGAAAACGCGGGTTGAGTTGAATATTACCTCGCCGAAGCTGGCTAAGAATCGTCTCGGCAGTCCAGTCCGTGTCAGTGACTACAGCTCGTGTCACCTCTTCGGAGGTGACAGAGGCAGCGGTGTCCTCTTCTTCACCATCTACATCGTCCCAGTCGAGGCCGTCGTCGTTAGCCATGCCACTCCCCATCACAGTTCCCAACCAGAAGACCCACCGGGTTTGTCAACGGGCCTGGCTTCACAGCCTAGATCGCGGATGGGGACATGCGAAGACTTTCAGTCAGGAACCGCCTCACACGCATACCCATATGCCCCATTAGCGATATATGCGAAATATGTACAACTTTCTACTTCTCATGCCTTGCACGGTAGGCCGGTGGTCGCTCTAGACGACGATCAGAACGGGAAGACACGAGTCGGAGCATGTCGAAGCCGGCGCGCACTCGCATTGCCCCCTCACCTGACCAGTGCAAGTATCGACATCGATGCGATCGTTGCGATACGCGGGATGCGCGACCGGCTTAGACGACCGCGTGGTCGAGTCCGTTACTCAGAAGTAGGTAGCCCGACCGTATGCGTGCCAGGGGAGGTTTAAGCCGCCAATACAGTCCTGTTTCACAACCTCCGGAATAGTTGCACCACAGGAAAGGAGGTCAGCATCTCGTGAGAATCGGGTAAAGCAATGTATTGAACGGCCGTGCTCGCCGGGATGATCTCTAGCCTGTTGCAGGTGGCCGCCGTGCTTCCATGTTGAGGGAAAACATGGGAAGAGTTTCGATGACCCGAGATATCGCCGTCCGGGGGCGCTCTCGTGCCGAGGGGGTAGTTTTTCGAAGTCCGAGGCCAACAAATGGGAACTCTCGTTGGTCCCCCTCTGTCGCACTGCTGTAGGTCGGCGGGGGAGCTCCTGCGGACCGACGACGATAGCAGCGACAACTCTGCCAAGCACCACTGCCATAGGATGATTGGGCCTGGGGGGCTACTTCACCTGAGCCGTTGTCTCGTATACGACGGCTGGCCGCTGCGCCAGACCGTGGAGCGTTTCCACGTCAGCCACACCACCGCCGCTCACTACCGGGCCTTGGGCGTCACCGGAATGGGTGACCACCCCCAGCCGGGGCACGATTGAGGAGACGACCTACGGCTGCGTCGCGAACACTGCATCGGAGCGCTGTCAACTCGCGACCCGATCGCCCACCCGGATCCCCCAGCGGTACTGCCTGCCGCCCCTGGCCGCCCTCGACCGGGCCACCGAACCGATTCGCCGCTACGAGCAACCCCCGCCCCGGCGATCTAGTCCACATCGACGTCAAGAAAATCGGAAGGGTCACGGCAGTAAGTGTGAGAGTCTCGGACGGCCGAGAGACGCCGCAACAACCCACCGGCAAGATGCCGTGCATTTTGCCCACCTTGCCAGGTCGTAACCACTTCGTGACCGTACTCGTAGCCACCGGGTCACCGAACCCTCGGATTTCAGCACATTCCGCCCTGGCCGACCATGCCTCCAAAGACGCAGCCCCGTGTGGGACGCCACTGGGCTTCAGAAAACCGCCAGCGGCGACCTCATCCTACGTAGCGCACTATGCCGACCCTGCGGTGGCCCACGCCCATGCTCTCGCCGAAAGTGGATGACACGGATGGATCCCTAACCGATTCTACCGCAGAACCCACATCGGCTCCGACCGCCTGCCGTCATCGCCAATATTCTTCTAACCTTGGACAGGCAACGCTGACAGGTCAGTCACTGACGCATCAGCCTCTTGCCCCCATAATTGATTGCCGCGTCAGACGGTTGTAATCAGCCACGGACGTGGTCAATTGGTTAGGAAGTTGGCGTGATGCTGGGCACCGTAACCAAGCTATAGGCGCTGGGCCATCGCTGAATCGTCCTTCATCAAGGCGTGCGAAGATTCATGGCCAGGTGCTGACCCGTCGCGGATTGATAAAGGATGCATGCGAATCAGCGACTGTAGCGGGTTCGGACGTACGCACGCGCTGTAGGCGCCGTAGGGTGCGGCGCCCACGGGCCTTATCCTGTTTACGCCTACGCCGTCGCCGCCAGTTCCGCCCTCCCGAACAGCAGCGCATACCCCGGAGGAAGTTCGGACAGCACCCGCGTGGTCAGGGGTTCGCCGATTCGGGTGGCGAGGACGCTGAGGACCGAGCTGACGTCCCAGCGGGCCGTCGCCGGGGTTGCGCCCTCGATGCGGGTGGCGACCGAGTCGACGAACTCGCGGGCCGTCAGGGGGTGGGTCGCGGGGATCTGGGAGGCGATGACCCGGCCCGCCTCGCGCGGGAGCGCCTGCGCCAGGGCCACGCGTTCGTCGCCGGTGACGTGGCCACCCAGGGCCGACAGGACGATGCGGGTGATGCGTTCCGCCTCCGCCCTGGTCGTGTACTGGCCCGCCTCGCGCACCGCCTCGGTCAGCTCCAGCCAGCCGGTGTCCTCGGCCGCGTCCCGGATGCGGGGGCGGGGCTGAGGGGTCTGGGCGGGGACGGTGATTCTCGGCTGCGGGGTGGTCACGGTCATCGTGCTGGCTCCTCCTCCGGAACACTGCGGGGCACCTGCAACCGGGTACCCCGTAACACGGCGGGCATGAGCGGGAGTTCGGCCAAAGAGCGGCGTGTGGTGTCTCTGGTGGTGTGTGGTTGCTTGTGGCCTGTTGTGGTGATTTATCGGCTTGGTGGTGTGCGGCGCTTCCCCTTCCCTCGGCCTCTTGCCTCGGCGGGAGCGCCCGACGGCATCACGGCCCGTCTGCCGCCCGGGCGCGTCCCGGGTCCCGCTCCGGCCTCGGGACGCGTCCGTATCGGCGGTGGCCGCCGGCCGGGCTCAGCCGCTGATCTGCCTGCGGCCCGAGCCGCCGCCGGTGATCTGGATGCGGCGGGGCTTGGCCTGTTCGGCCACCGGGATGCGCAGGGTGAGGACGCCGGCGTCGTAGGAGGCGTCAATGCGGTCCGTGTCGAGCGTGTCGCCCAGGAACAGCTGGCGGGTGAAGGTGCCCGTCGGCCGCTCGGCGACCAGCATCTCCGCGTCCTCGGGAGCGGGGCTCCGCCGTTCGGCGCGGACGTTGAGGACGTTGCGCTCGACGTCCAGTTCGATCGTCTCGGGGTCGATGCCGGGCAGGTCGAAGTGGACGAGGAACTCGTCCCCGGACCGGTAGGCGTCCATCGGCATCACGGCGGGCCCCGCGGTGTTCGCGCCGAGCACCTGCTGCGCGAGCCGGTCGAATTCACGGAACGGATCCGTGCGCATGAGCATCACAGGTCACTCCTCTCTTCAGGCGCTGTGTGCGATGCCCTTCGGCTTCTTATATAACTCTCCGCTGGAAACTTGACAAGCCTCGACTCAGGTTCGTCCGGCCCTCCGACCTGCGCGTTAGTCTCGGCCGGAACATCACGGATAACGAGGGTTACCAGGAGGCACTCATGGCCAGGGTTCCCAGCGCGGTCGTCGCCGCCACCGGGCTCGTCGGCGGCTACGGCGTCGCCCGTTGGACCAAGAAGCGGCAGCTGGGCGGGGCCGTGCTGGCCGTCGCCGGGGCCGCCGCCGCGCAGCAGTGGCGCACCCGGGCCGGGGGCAAGGCCGCGGGCGCGCTGACCGCCGCCTACGTCGCCGCCTTCGCCGGCTCCCACCCGCTGGCCAAGAAGGTCGGTGCCTGGCCGGCCGTCCTCGGTGTCGCCGGCGCCGTCGCCGCCGCCTCCTGGGCCGTCGCCGACCGCAAGGCCTGACGGCCACGGAACATCACTTACAGGGGGCTACGGGGCTGCTGCCGTCCCTACGACGCCCGCTCCTCCGCCCGGAACGCCCTCCGGTACCCCTGCGGGCTCGTCCCCACCACCCTCCGGAAGCGTTCCCGGAAGGCCGTCGGGGAACCGAAACCCGTCTGGGCCGCGATCCGTTCCACGGGGTGGTCCGTCGCCTCCAGCAGGTACTGGGCCCGCCGCACCCGGGCCCGGTGCAGCCACTGGAGCGGTGTCGTGCCGGTCTGGTCGCGGAAGCGGCGGTTGAGGGTGCGGGTGCTCATGCCGGCCTTCGACGCCATCTCGTCCAGTGTCAGATCCTGGTCGCAGTGGTCCTCCAGCCAGCGCAGCAGCGGCTCCAGGGTCGCGCCGGCCGGGGCCGGGGGCAGGTCCCGGACGATGAACTGGGCCTGCCCGCCCTCCCGTTCCAGCGGCATCACGGACATCCGGGCCGCGTGCGCCGCGACCGCCGAGCCGAAGTCCTTGCGGATCATGTGCAGGCACATGTCCAGCGCCGCCGCCGCGCCCGCCGATGTCAGGAACTGGCCGTTGTCGACGTAGAGCACGTTCGGGTCGACGGTCACCTGCGGGTAGCGCGCCGCCAGGTCACCGGCCGCGATCCAGTGGGTCGTCGCGCGCTTCCCGTCCAGCAGGCCCGTCGCCGCGAAGAGGAACGCGCCCACGCAGATCGACGCGATCCGGGTGCCGTTCGCCGCCGCCGCGCACAGCGCCTCGGCCACCCCGGGCGGCAGCGTCTCCGGCGGCTCCGCGACCCCCGGCAGGATGATCGTGTCGGCCTCCGCGAGCGCCTCCAGACCGTACGGCGCCCGGACCGTGAAGGCGCCCGACGCCACCTCCTCCCCCACCGAGCACACCCGCACCCGGTACGGCTCCCGGCCGTCGGGCAGCCGGGCCCAGCCGAAGGTGTCGACGGGGGCGGACAGATCGAACGGGATGACGCCGTCCAGCGCCAGTACGGCCACGGTGTGCATGGCAGGAACCTAGCCGTACGACGGGTTGTCGCCAACCCCCGCCGAGCAGGCCGGACGTGGGGCGTGCGCCGCCCGGTGCCGGTGGCGGGAATCCGTTGACGGGTGGCAATCCCGCCGCTTTTCGCGGGTCCGGGCCGCGCCCTAGCGTCGGCCCGTGACCAAGTTCCTCCTCGCCGTGCACGTCATCGCCGCGATCCTCGCCATCGGGCCGGTCGCCGTCGCCGCCAGCATGTTCCCGCCCGCCGCCCGGGCGGCCCTGGCCGCCGGTCCCGGCACCGACGCCCTCGCGACGCCGCGCCTGCTGCACCGCATCTGCCGCGTCTACGCCGTCGTGGGCGTCGTCGTCCCGGTCTTCGGCTTCGCCACCGCGAGCGAGATGGGCGTGCTCGGCAGCGCCTGGCTGATCGTGTCCATCGCGCTGACCGCCCTCGCCGCCCTCGTGCTGGTCGCCCTGGTCCTGCCCGCCCAGTCCGCGCTGCTGGAAGGGAGCGCGGGGTCCGGGCGGGCGGCCCGCCTCGCCATGGCCACCGGTGTCTTCAACCTCCTCTGGGCCGCCGTCACCGTGCTGATGATCGTCCGGCCGGGCTCCACCACCGGCGCCTGAAAGCCACTCCCTCCGGCACCTGAGCGCCGGCCCACCGGCACCTGACGCTCACGCCCTGCTTACGGCCTGCTCGCCGCCGGCGGGGCCGTAGGGCCGCCGCCCCGCGGACCCGGCGTGCCCCGAGCCGGCCGCGCCGCCTCCTTGGCGCGGCTCGCCACCGCCGTCAGCGGGCGGGCGATGTCCTCCAGGGAGCGGCCCTCGGCCCGTACCGCCAGGAACACCGCGACCAGGCCGGCCGCGCACATCAGCGCCGCGCCGATGGAGAAGGCCAGGACCGTGTCGCGTACCCGGCCGGTGCCCGTGAGGTCGGCGAACAGCAGCGGGCCGCTGATGCCGCCGGCCGCCGTGCCGAGGGCGTAGAAGAAGGCGATGGACATGGCGCGGGTCTCCATCGGGAAGATCTCCGACACCGTCAGATAGGCGCTGGAGGCGCCCGCCGAGGCGAAGAACAGCACCACGCACCAGCAGGCGGTCAGCGTGGCCGCGGTCAGCGAGCCCCGGCCGAACAGCCAGGCGGTGCCGAACAGCAGCAGGCCCGACAACAGGTAGGTCGAGGAGATCATCACGCGCCGGCCGACCGTGTCGAAGAGCTTGCCGAGCAGCAGCGGGCCGCAGAAGTTGCCGGCCGCGATCACCGCGAAGTAGTAGCCGGTGTGGTCGGAGGGCACGTCGTAGAACTTGGTCAGGATCGCGCCGAAGCCGAAGGTGATGGCGTTGTACAGGAACGCCTGGCCGATGAAGAGGGAGAAGCCGAGGACCGCGCGCCTGCGGTAGCGGCCGAAGACCGTGCGGGCGATCTCCAGGAAGGAGACGCTCTTGCGCTGGTGGATCTCCAGCTCGCCCTCGGGGTCCGGCAGCCGTTCGCCGCGCTCGGCCTCCACCCGGCGTTCGATGCCGGAGACGATCTCCTCGGCCTCCCGGTCCCGGCCGTGGATCAGCAGCCAGCGCGGGCTCTCCGGGACGTGCCGCCGTACCAGGAGGATGACCAGCGCGAGGACGGTGCCGAGGGCGAAGGTCAGCCGCCAGCCGACGTTCGCGGCCAGCAGGTCGGTGTTCAGCGCGACGATCGACAGCAGGGAGCCGCCGACCGCGCCCAGCCAGAAGCTGCCGTTGATGATCAGGTCGACCCGGCCGCGGTAGGCCGCCGGGATCAGCTCGTCGATCGCGGAGTTGATCGCCGCGTACTCGCCGCCGATGCCGAAGCCGGTCAGGAAGCGGAACAGGAAGAACCACCAGGCCTGCCAGGAGACGGAGGTCAGGGCGGTCGCGGCCAGATACACCGCCAGGGTGATCATGAAAAGGTTCCGGCGGCCGAACCGGTCGGTCAGCCGGCCCCAGAACAGGGCTCCGACGCAGGCGCCCGCGACGTACAGCGCGGCGGCGACGCCGGTGACCTGCCCGGAGGAGATCGCCAGGCCGCTGCCGGACTCCGACAGCCGGCTGGCGATGTTGCCGACGACCGTGACCTCCAGGCCGTCCAGGATCCATACGGTGCCCAGCCCGATCACGATGGTCCAGTGCCAGCGGGACCAGGGCAGCCGGTCCAGCCGGGCGGGGATGTTCGTGGTGATCGTCCGGCCGGTCCGTACCGGCGGTGTCTCCGCTTCGCTCATGGGCTCCCTCCTCGTCGAAGGACGCAAGTCCGGGTGCCCCGACCGTGCCGGAACAGTCCGGTCAGGCTCCCAGGCCGCGCGAGACCGCGTAGATCAGCAGCCCCGCGAGGGACCCCACCACCGTGCCATTGATCCGGATGAACTGCAGGTCGCGGCCGATGTGGGCCTCGATCTTGCGGGTGGTGTGCTCGGCGTCCCAGCCCGCCACGGTGTCCGTGATCAGCGAGGTGATCTCCTTGCGGTACGTCGTCACGACGTGCACCGCCGCCCCCTCCACCCAGGCGTCGACCTTGCCCTGCATCTTCTCCTCGGTCGCCATCCGGGTGCCCAGGGACAGCAGCGCGGACCGCACCCGGCGGCGCAGTTCGCTGCGCTCGTCCTCCGCCGCGGCCACGACCATCGACCGTACGGCCGTCCAGGCGGACGCGATCAGGTCCTGCACCTCGCCCCGGCCCAGCACCTCGCTCTTGAGCCGCTCCACCCGCGCCCGGGTGTCGGTGTCGGACTGGAGGTCGCCGGCGAAGTCGGTGAGGAAGCGGTCCAGCGCGCCGCGCGCCGGGTGGGAGGGCATGTCCCGCATCTCGGTGACGAACCGCAGCAGCTCCTTGTAGACGCGCTCGCCGACCTTGCGGTCCACGAACCGGGGGGTCCAGCCGGGCGCGCCGCCCTCCACGGCCACCATCACCTCGGCCCGGTGCAGCTCCAGCCAGTCGTGGGCGCGGGAGACCACCAGGTCGACCACCCGCCGGTGCCCGCCGTCGGCGACGACCTTCTCCAGCGTCTTGCCGAGGCCCGGCGCGATCTCCTGGGCGTCGGCCCGCCGGGTGACCGCCTCGCCGACGACCGCCCGCACGTCGGAGTCGCGCAGCACGGTCAGGGCGCCGCGCAGGGCGGTGGCCAGTTCCGCCGTCACCCGGTCGGCGTGCTCCGGCTCGGCCAGCCAGGCGCCGAGCCGGCTGCCGATGCCGACCGCGCGCAGCCGCTGCCGTACGACGTCCTCGGAGAGGAAGTTCTCCCCGACGAACTCGCCCAGCGAGACGCCCAGCTGGTCCTTCTTGGTGGGGATGATCGCGGTGTGCGGGATGGGCAGCCCGAGCGGGTGCCGGAACAGGGCGGTGACCGCGAACCAGTCGGCGAGCGCGCCCACCATGCCGGCCTCGGCCGCCGCCGCCACATAGCCGGCCCAGGTCCCGGCGCCCGCGTGCTGGGCGGCCTTGGCCAGGACGTAGACCACCGCGACGAACAGCAGCAGGCCCGTCGCCGTGAGCTTCATGCGCCGCACCCCGCGCCGCCGCTCCTCGTCGGCGGGGGTGAACGCCGTCATGGTGCGGTACGACGCGGCCCGCTCCGGTGTTCTCGTCTCGGTACGTTCCATCAGCTCCACCCGTCCGGTGATCCCCGCCCACAATTGTCCCTGCCCGTCCGACTCCGGGAACAGGACAGGAGTTCCCGGCGCCGGTCCCAGGAGCCGGTACCCACGGCGGGTACGGGGCAGGCGCGGAGGTGGCCGGGCGGGGACGAACACGGGCGGGGCCGGGCGGGGAAGGGCGCGGGCGGGCAGGAATACTGTCGGGCATGACCCGCTTGATCCTCGCCACCCGCAACGCCGGAAAGATCACCGAGCTGAGGGCGATCCTCGCCGAGGCCGGACTGCCGCACGAACTGGTCGGCGCCGACGCCTTCCCCGAGGTCCCCGACGTCAAGGAGACCGGCGTCACCTTCGCCGAGAACGCCCTGCTGAAGGCGCACGCCCTGGCCCGGGCCACCGGGCTGCCGGCCGTCGCCGACGACTCCGGGCTGTGCGTGGACGTCCTGGGCGGCGCCCCCGGCATCTTCTCCGCCCGCTGGGCCGGCCGGCACGGCGACGACGAGGCCAACCTGAGGCTGCTGCTCGCCCAGCTCTCCGACATCGCCGAGGAGCACCGCGCGGCCCACTTCGCCTGCGCGGCGGCCCTGGCGCTGCCGGACGGCACCGAGCGGGTGGTGGAGGGGCAGTTGCGCGGCACGCTGCGGCACGCCCCGGCCGGCACGAACGGCTTCGGCTACGACCCGGTCCTCCAGCCGGAGGGCGAGACGCGGACCTGCGCGGAGCTGAGCCCCGAGGAGAAGAACGCGATCAGCCACCGGGGCAAGGCGTTCAGGGCCCTCGTCCCCGTGGTGCGGGAACTGATGGGCTGATCTGTGGTGCGGCCGGAGGGACTCGAACCCTCACGGGAGTTACCCCACTGGGACCTAAACCCAGCGTGACTGCCAATTCCACCACGGCCGCCTGGTGCTGCCCGGCCATGCTAGCGGCCGGGCAGTGCCCGCGGACGTCAGATGCCCAGATCCTTGATGATCTTGGCCACGTGGCCGGTCGCCTTGACGTTGTACAGGGCGCGCTCGACCTTGCCGTCCTCGTCCACGACCACCGTGGAGCGGATGACGCCGACGACCGTCTTGCCGTACAGCTTCTTCTCGCCGAAGGCGCCGTACGCCTCCAGCACCTTCTTGTCGGGGTCGGCCAGCAGGGTGACCTTCAGGGATTCCTGCTCGCGGAACTTCGCGAGCTTCTCCGGCTTGTCCGGCGAGATGCCGATGACGTCGTAGCCGGCGGCGGCCAGGACCTGGAGGTTGTCGGTGAAGTCGCAGGCCTGCTTGGTGCAGCCCGGTGTCAGGGCGGCCGGGTAGAAGTAGACGATGACCTTGCGGCCCTTGTGGTCCGCAAGGGACACCTCGTTGCCGTCGGCGTCGGGGAGGCTGAAGGCGGGGGCAACGTCCCCGGGCTGGAGTCGCTCGCTCATCGGACTAGCGTAACCGGGGGCCCTTGCGGTGCGGTGCGGCCGTGAGCTGACAGACTGTTCGCAAAGCAGCAGCAGATTTCGGCGAACTTCGGAGGCCGTACGGTGGCGGACACGTCGGACACCAGAACCCCGGCGCAGATCGAGGCGGACATCAGGCGCCGCCGCGAAGTGCTGGCCGAGACGCTCGACGAGATCGGGGTGCGGGTGCATCCGAAGACCGTCGTCGGGGACGCGAAGGCCAAGGTCGTCGCGCATGTCGACCACACGGTCGGACGGGCGTACGTGCAGGTCAACCGCGCCGTGAGCGAGGTGAAGGCGCGGTTCACGGACGAGGAGGGGGCGCCCCGGCTGGAGCGGGTGGTGCCCGTGGCGATGGTCGTCGTGGGGGTCGTGGGGTTGCTCGCCCTGGGGGCCCGGCGGCGCAGGGACTGACCGGGAACAGGTAGGTTTCGACGCGTGAGCGCCAACAGAAACGAGCAGAGCACTCCCCACCACGACAAGCTGCCCATCCGGATGCTGCACGACCGGGTTCTCGTGCGGCAGGAGACCGGTGAGGGCGAGCGGCGGTCGGGCGGCGGCATCCTGATTCCCGCCACCGCGGCGGTCGGACGGCGGCTGGCCTGGGCCGAGGTCGTCGCGGTCGGTCAGAACGTACGGACGGTGGAGCCCGGCGACCGGGTGCTGTTCGACCCGGAGGACCGGGCGGAGGTCGAGGTGCGGGGCGTGGCCTACGTCCTCATGCGCGAGCGTGACCTGCACGCCGTGGCCGCGGACCGGTTCGAGGGGTCGGAGGACTCCACGGGGCTGTACCTGTAGCACGTGGCAGAAAGAGGGCCGGTGACCGTCGTCACCGGCCCTCTTTGCCGTGCCCTTGCTACGGTGGAAGGACCCGACGAGACGCGCCGTACCGGGTCCAACGCAAAGACGACGCACCCCCAGGAAGAGTCATTGTCTCGGAGGTGCCGTCATGGCCTGGATCCTGCTCGTCGTCGCCGGTCTGCTGGAAGTCGCCTGGTCGATCGGGATGAAGTACAGCGAGGGTTTCACCCGTCTGGTCCCGAGCCTGTTCACCGGCGCCGGCATCGTCGCCAGCATGGTCCTGCTGTCCTACGCCGCGAAGTCCCTGCCCATCGGCACGGCCTACGGCGTCTGGGTGGGCATCGGCGCGGCCGGCGCGGCGGTGCTCGGCATGGTGGTGCTCGGTGAGCCGGTCACCGCCGCCCGGATCTTCTTCGTGTGCCTGCTGCTGGTCGCCGTGGTGGGACTGAAGGCGACCAGCGGTCACTGAGCCGCCGAGGCCCCGGCCCGTCATGGGGCCGGGGCCTCGCGTCTACAGGCCGGGGCCGCCCCCGGCTCCCCCGTCCGCGGCCGTGGTGCCGCCCGCGTCGGTGCCCCCGCCCGGCGTGCCGCCGCCGGTGGCCGTACCGCCGCCGGGAGTGCCGCCGCCGGTGGTGGCGGTGCCGCCGCCGTCCGTGGCCGGGCCGCCGCCGCCCGTCGTCGTCGTGTTCCCGCCCGTGGTGGGCGTACCGCCGGTGGCCGTGCCGCCGGTCGCGGGGGCCCCGCCGCCGGTGGTCTGGCCGCCGTCGGCGGGCGTGCCCGTGGTGGCGCCGTCGGTCGGGGTGGCGGACGGGCCGCCGGTGTCCTGGCCGCCGTCGGTGGTGGTGCCGCCGGTGTCCTGGCCGCCGTCCGTGCCGGGCTCGGCCGTGCCCGAGGTGGCCGGGGGCTCCTCGACCCGGTCGGCGCCCTGCTGGAGCCGCAGGTCGAAGTCCTTGACCGGCTTGCCCTCCAGCGCGTCCCGCGTGTACTGCGCCCAGATCTCGGTGGGCGCGCCACCGCCGTTGATACGGGCCAGGCCGAGCGCGCCGTACAGCGGCTGGTGCTTGGCCGTCACAGGGTCCTGGCCCATGACGGAGACCACCGTGGCCAGGTCGGGGGTGTAGCCGGCGAACCAGGCGGCGGTGTCGCGTTCGGCGGTGCCGGTCTTGCCGGCCGCCGGACGGCCCGCGGCCTGCGCGGCGGTGGCGGTACCGCTCTCGACCACGCTCCGCAGCACCGAGGTGGTGGTGTCCGCGGCCTCCCGGCTGACGGCCTGCTTCACGTTCCGCTCGGGCAGCTTGATCTCGTCCCGGCCGTCCTTGGTGACCTCCTGGACCAGGGTGTACGTGCCGTGCTTGCCGTGGTTGGCGAGCGTGGCGTACGACTCCGCCATCTCCAGGACGCTGGCGGTGGCGGTGCCGAGCGCGATGGACGGGGACGGGTAGAGGTCCGGGGTGTCGGCGGGCACGCCGAGGGCGACCGCGGTCTCCTTGACCTTGGCCGGGCCGACGTCGGTGGCCATCTGCGCGTACACCGAGTTCACCGACAGGTCGGTGGCCTTGCGGACGGTGATCGGGCCGTACGAGCGCTGGTCCTCGTTCTCCGGGGCGTAGGAACCGCCGCTCCAGCCCTGGACCGGGCGCTGGTTGGTGCCGTCGTAGACCGTGTTCGGGGTGATCGTGCGGCCGTCCTGGGTGGTGGACCCGTTCTCCACGGCGGAGGTGAACACGAACGGCTTGAACGTCGAGCCGACCTGGAAGTCACCGCGGGTCGCGCCGTTGGTGTACTGCTTCACGTAGTCGATGCCGCCGTACAGCGCGACGACCTCGCCGGTCTTGGGGTCGACGGAGGCGCCGCCGGCCCGGACGTAGGTGTCGGCCTTGTTGTTCTTCTTGTCCAGCTTGCTCATCAGCTGGTCGTCGACCGCCTTGACGAAGGCGTCCTGCCGGTCCTTCTGAATGGTGGTCTTGATGCGGTAGCCGCCGGCTTCGAGGTGGTCGCTGTCGATGATGTTGTTGCTGATCAGGTACTGGTTGACCGCCTCCACCAGGTAGCCGCGCTGGCCGGACATGCCCGTGGAGATCGTCTGCTCCTTCGGCATGGGGAACTTCATCCCGGCCCGCTCGGACTGCTCCAGCCAGCCCTTCTTGACCATGCCGTCCAGCACGTAGTTCCAGCGGGCGAGGGCCGCCTTCCGGTTCTCCGGGTGGGCCACGACGTCGTACTCGCTCGGCGCGTTGACGAGCGCGGCGAGGTAGGCGGCGCGGGCCGGGTCCAGGTCGTCGGCGTCGCGGCCGTAGTAGGCCTGGGCGGCGGCCTGGATGCCGTAGGCGTTGCGGCCGAAGTAGCTGGTGTTGAGGTAGCCCTCCAGGATCTCGTCCTTGGACTTGTTCTGGTCGAGCTTGATGGAGATGAAGAACTCCTTGGCCTTACGGGTGACCGTCTGCTCCTGGGCCAGGTAGTAGTTCTTCACGTACTGCTGGGTGATCGTCGAGCCGGACTGCTTGCCCTTGCCGGTCGCGGTGTTCCAGGCGGCGCGGATCATCGCCTTGGGGTCGACGGCGGACTCGGAGTAGAAGTCGCGGTCCTCGGCGGCCAGGATGGCGTGCTGGGCGTCCTTGGAGACGTGCGCGAGGGAGACGTTCTCGCGGTTGACATCGCCGTCGCGGGCCAGCTGGGAGCCGTCGGCGTACAGGTAGACGTTGCTCTGCTTGGTCGCGAACGCGTTGGCCGGCGGGATGTTGACCATGGTGTAGCCGACGAAGAGCACGCCGATGACCAGCAGCACGCCGACGAAGCAGGTGCCGAGCACCATGCGCCAGGTCGGCACCAGCCGCCGCCAGCCGGTCCGCTTGGGCCGCTTGCCCTTCTTCGCGTTCTTGGCGTTGGCCTTCTTGCCCGGGGGCCCGTCACCGTCGGCGGCGGCGAGCACGGTGGTCTCGGCCTCCGGAGCGCCCGGGGTGCCGGCCGGCGGGGGCGCGGATTCGGTACGGGGGCCGGGCACGGCACGGGTGGCCTCGGGGCCGCGCGCCTTGGCTCCGGGAGCACCGGCACCGGCACCGGCCGCGGACGCGGAGACGGCACCGGCGGCCTTGGCGCCCTGGGCACCGGCGGCGGCACCGGCCCCGGCCGCTCCGGCGGCGCCTGCCGCGCGGGCGGCCCGGGCGGCCCGGGCGGCGGCCGGGGAGGAGGCGCCGGTGGTGCTCGTGGTGCCGGCCGCGGGCGCGGCACCGGCGGGCTTGGTGCCCTGGGTGCCGGTCGTCTGCGTGCCGGGGGTCCGCGCGGAGCGCTTCCCGGCGCCCGGCTCCGCCGGGGAGGCCGACGGGGTCTTCGTACCCGGTGCGCCCGATGCGCCCGGTGCGTCCGGCTCGCCCGCGCGGGGCGCGCTCACCCGCCGGAGCACCTGGGTGGTCTCGGGCGCCTGCGCGGCACCGGCAGCGCCACCGGTACCACGGGCGGTACCGCCCGCCGGACCGGCACCCTGCCCGCCGCCGCGCGGCCCGCCGGCCGCCTGGCCGGGACGGGTCTCGCGGGCCGGCTTTCCGCCGGAGCGGTCCGCGGGCGCGGGCGTCTCGGCGGACCTGGGCGGGGTGATGCGCCGCAGTATCCGGGTGCTCTCGGACGGCTGGGCGGGCGGCTGGGCCTGCCCGGCACCGGCCGGTCCGCCCGCCTTCCGGGCGCCCGCGCCGTCGGCGAAGTCCGCGCCCCCCTGCCGGTCCGCGCGGGCATCGCGCGCCGCCTGCCGGGCGCGCGCCACGGACGCCGTCCGGTCCTGCGGTGCCCGGTCCGCGCCCCGGGCGCCGTCGGCGGACTCCCCGCCCGGCCGCCCGGAACGCTCCCGGCCGAAGTCGTCACGGCCCGGCGTGCCCGGACCCTTACGGGCACCCCCGGCACCACCGTCACCACCGGTGCCTTCGGCGGCCCGGTCGGTCCGGTCGGCGCGCTGCCGTCCGGTTCCCGCGGCACCGCCGGCCCCCGCCCCCTCGGGGCGTCGAGGCCGGTCGGTGTGCTGTTCGGCGGCCTTCTCCGCGTGGCCCCCCGGCTTCCCGGGCCCTTCAGCCGGCAGCGGCTTTTCCGGCGCCACGCCTTCGTTCGGCTGCTGCGGCTGCGGCTCGTCGCTCATGTCGTGCACGGACTCCTGTTTCGCGTCGTACGTTCCCGTACGCCTCGTACGCTTCTGCGCTCCCCCTGCTTGAAGACTCTCGCACCTGGCGTTCCGTTCCCGGATTCCGGCACCGTTACGGCGGAAAACGCGTGGCCGGCCGCCGGGTCGCCGGACTAGGCTCCTGCGCTTCGGTGTCGAGTGGTCCGAGGAGGTCGACTGGCGTGGGCGCGGGACGGTTGTACGCGGCTGTCGCGGCAGGGGGGTTCCGACGGTACGCGACCTACCGCGCCGCCACTGCGGCAGGGGTGTTCACGAACACCGTCTTCGGTCTGATTCTCGTCTACACCTACCAGGCACTGTGGGACGAGAGGCCCCATCTCGGCGGCTACGACCAGGCGCAGGCGGTCACCTACGTCTGGCTCGGGCAGGCCTTCCTGTCGACGCTGGCGATCGGCGGCGGCGGGGTCGAGGACGAGCTGATGGAGCGGATCCGCACCGGGGACGTGGCGATCGACCTGTACCGGCCGGCCGACCTCCAGCTGTGGTGGCTGGCGGCGGATCTCGGCCGGGCGCTCTTCCAGTTGCTGGGCCGGGGCGTCGTGCCGTTCGCGTTCGGCGCGCTGTGCTTCCCGGTGGCGCTGCCGGCCGACGCGGGCACCTGGGCGGCGTTCCTGGTGGCGGTCGTCCTGGCGATGCTGGTCGGTTTCGGCATCCGGTACCTGGTGGCGCTGAGCGCGTTCTGGCTGCTGGACGGCACCGGCGTGACGCAGATGGCGTGGCTGCTGGGCTACTTCTGCTCGGGCATGCTGCTGCCGCTGAACGTGTTCCCGGGCGCCCTCGGCGAGGTCGTCCGGGTGCTGCCCTGGTCGTCGCTGCTGCAAGCCCCGGCGGACATCCTGCTGGGGCACGCCGATCCGCTGCCCACCTATCTGTTCCAGGGCGCCTGGGCGGTCGTGCTGCTGGGTGCCGGGCGGCTGGCGCAGTCGGCGGCCACGCGCCGGGTGGTGGTGCAGGGTGGCTGAGGGGCGGCTTGGGCGGACGGCCGAGGGGGTACGGGCGTACCGGCTGATCGCGGGGATGTGGGTGCGGTCCACGATGGCCTACCGCGCGTCCTTCGCCATGACCACGTTCGGGAACTTCGCGGCGACCTTCCTCGACTTCGTCGCGATCATGCTGATGTTCTCCCGGGTGGACGCGCTCGGCGGCTACCCGCTGCCCGAGGTGGCGTTCCTGTACGGGCTGTCCGCGACCTCCTTCGGCCTGGCGGACCTGCTGATCGGGTCGATGGACCGGCTGGGCCGGCGGGTGCGGGACGGCACCCTGGACACGCTGCTGGTGCGCCCGGCGCCGGTGCTGGCGCAGATGGCGGCCGACCGGTTCGCGCTCAGGCGGCTGGGCCGGGTGACGCAGGGCGCGCTGGTGCTGGGCTGGTCGCTGACCCGGGTGGACATCGGCTGGACGGCGGACCGGCTGCTGCTGATGCCGGTGATGGTGGCGAGCGGCTGCGGGATCTTCTGCGCGGTGTTCGTGGCGGGGGCCGCGTTCCAGTTCGTGGCGCAGGACGCCTCGGAGGTGCAGAACGCCTTCACCTACGGCGGGACGACGCTGCTGCAGTACCCGCCGACGGTGTTCGCGAAGGAGCTGGTGCGCGGGGTGACGTTCGTGCTGCCGCTGGCCTTCGTCAACTGGCTGCCCGCCACCTATGTGCTGGGCCGGCCGTATCCGCTGGGCCTGCCGCAGTGGACGGCGTTCGCCTCGCCGTTCGTGGCGGTGGCGTGCTGCGCGCTCGCGGGGCTCGCCTGGCGGGCGGGACTTCGTTCGTATCGCAGCACAGGGAGCTGACGTGGGCGACTTCATCACGCTGGAGAACGTCGAGAAGGTCTTCCAGGTGCGCCGCAAGACCGGGCTGTGGCGGCGGGAGCGGCGCGAGGTGCGGGCGGTGGACTCGCTGTCGTTCGGCGTGGCCCGCGGGGAGATGGTCGGGTACATCGGGCCGAACGGCGCCGGGAAGTCGACCACCATCAAGATGCTGACCGGGATCCTGACGCCGAGCGCCGGGCGGCTGCGGGTGGCGGGGATCGACCCGGCGCGGGAGCGGACGCGCCTGGCGCACCGGATCGGGGTGGTGTTCGGGCAGCGGACCACGCTGTGGTGGGACCTGCCGCTGATCGACTCCTACCGGCTGGCGCACCGCATGTACCGCATCCCGGACGCCCGTTACCGGCGGAACCTGGACCGGCTGGTGGAACTGCTGGAGCTGGGCGCCCTGCTGGACGTGCCGGTGCGGCAGCTGTCGCTGGGGCAGCGGATGCGCGGGGACATCGCGGCGGCCCTGCTGCACGACCCGGACGTGCTGTATTTGGACGAGCCGACGATCGGTCTGGACGTCGTGTCGAAGGCCAAGGTGCGCGAGTTCCTGCGGGAGGTGAACGCCGAGCGCGGCACGACCGTGCTGCTGACCACGCACGACCTCCAGGACATCGAGCAGTTGTGCTCCCGGGTGATGGTGATCGACCACGGCCGGCTGGCCTACGACGGCGCGCTCGCGGGGCTGCACGAGGCCGGGGAGAGCGAGCGGACGCTGGTGGTGGACCTGGAGCGGGAGCTGCCGCCGGTGGAGGTGCCGGCGGCCCGGGTGGTACGGGTGGAGGGGCCGCGGCAGTGGCTGGCGTTCCCGGCGGGCCAGTCGGCGGCACCGCTCGTCGCGCACCTGGCGGCCCGCTACCCCCTGGTGGACCTGTCGGTGCGGGAGCCGGACATCGAGGCGGTCATCGCCAGGATGTACGCGGAGCGGACGGCGCCGTAGACCGCGGGCGGGCTAGGAGGTGCACACCTTCGTCAGTTCACCGGCCGCGTCCGTCACCGGCTTGACGTCCGGTGTCCCGTCGCCGTTCCTGATCGCCGTACGGACGTTGTCCACGGCCTTGCCGAGGTCGTCCACGGCCTTGTCGACGTCGGCGTTGTCGGTCTTGTCGCCGATCTCGCGGAGGTTCTTCTCGATGGAGTCGAGCGCGGCGTCGGCCCGGGAGGGGTCGTTCGCGGCGTTCTCCACGGCCTGTTGGAGGTCGGTGACGCTGTCGGCGACGGCGTCGGCGGTCTGTACGCAGTCCAGCGCCTTGTCCACGGCGTCACAGCCGGTGGTCAGACCGGCGGTGAGCGCGACGGCGGCCACCGTGGCGGCGACGGCGGCGACCCGGCCCCGGCGTGGGCGTGGGCGTCGGCTGGCGGGCATGGCGGGTTCCCTCCCCTGGGACGGTCGGCCGGGCGCGCGGGGATGAACCGCGCGCCCGTACCCACAGGGACGCCACCGGGCCCCGGCGGGTTGCCGACGGGGCCCGGCCGGTTGCCGACGGGGCCCCGCGGACGCGTCACGCCCGCGCCGTCTCCAGGGCCGCCCGCTGGAGCGCGGCCAGTTCGGCGCAGCCGCCGACGGCGAGGTCGAGCAGGGCGTTCAGCTCGTCGCGGGCGAAGGGCTCGGCCTCGGCGGTGCCCTGGACCTCGACGAAGCGGCCGTCGCCGGTGCAGACGACGTTCATGTCCGTGTCGGCGCGCACGTCCTCCTCGTAGCAGAGGTCGAGCAGCGGGACGCCGCCGACGATGCCGACGGAGACGGCGCTGACGGTGCCGGTGAGCGGCTGCCGGCCGGCTTTGATCAGCTTCTTGCCCTGGGCCCAGGCGACGGCGTCGGCCAGGGCGACGTAGGCGCCGGTGATCGCCGCCGTGCGGGTGCCGCCGTCGGCCTGGAGGACGTCGCAGTCGAGGACGACGGTGTTCTCGCCGAGCGCCTTGTAGTCGATGACGGCGCGCAGGGAGCGGCCGATGAGCCGGGAGATCTCATGGGTGCGGCCGCCGATCCTGCCCTTGACGGACTCGCGGTCGCCGCGGGTGTTGGTGGCGCGGGGCAGCATGGCGTACTCCGCGGTGACCCAGCCCTCGCCGCTGCCCTTGCGCCAGCGCGGGACCCCCTCGGTGACGGAGGCGGTGCAGAAGACCTTGGTGTCGCCGAAGGAGATGAGGACGGAGCCCTCGGCGTGCTTGCTCCAACCGCGTTCGATGGTGACCGGGCGGAGCTGTTCGGGCGTACGGCCGTCGATGCGAGACATGCCGCCGAGCCTAGCCGTAGCGGACGAAGGGGCTCCTCCCGTGTCGGGAGGAGCCCCTTCGGGGTGAACCGGGACGGCTCACATCATGTCTTCGATCTCCGCGGCGATCGGGTCGGCGTCGGTGCCGATGACGACCTGGATGGCGGTACCCATCTTCACCACGCCGTGGGCGCCGGCGGCCTTCAGGGCGGCCTCGTCGACCAGGCTCGCGTCGGACACCTCGGTGCGCAGCCGGGTGATGCAGCCCTCGATCTCCTCGATGTTGTCGATGCCACCGAGCCCGGCGACGATCTTCTCAGCCTTGCTGGCCATATTCCTTCTCCCTGCTCAGAACCGCTTGGTCGCAGTAACCCACAGTTGGCCCATCTTCGCGAGCGGTCGTGCCGTCCGTGCCCAATGATGGCGATCACAACAGCGGAACCGTCCGCCGACTGGTCTACACCACCGCGGGGAAGGTCGCCAAACCCATGAGCGCCGAGAGCACGGCCGGCCCCCTGCGGGCCCGCTGGAACGGTCTGTTCCAGGGCTTGCAGAAGATGGGCCGCAGCCTTCAGCTGCCCATCGCCGTGCTGCCGGCGGCGGGCATCCTGAACCGGCTGGGCCAGCCGGACCTGTTCGGCGCGGACGGCCTGGGCTGGACGGACGTCTCCAAGGTGATGAGCGGGGCGGGCGGTGCCCTGCTGGACGGGCAGCTCGGGCTGCCGCTGCTGTTCTGCGTGGGCGTCGCGATCGGCATGGCGAAGAAGGCGGACGGCTCGACCGCGCTCGCGGCGGTGACCGGTTTCCTCGTCTACTACGGCGTGCTGCGACAGTTCCCCGAGGCGTGCCCGGCGGGCGCGAAGGTGGTGACGACCGGCTGCCAGGCGGCGAACGGCACGGTGACTACGTTCACATACCAGAACCCGGGTGTCTTCGGCGGCATCGTCATGGGTCTGCTGGCGGCCTTCTTCTGGGCCCGCTACCACCGCACCCGCCTGGTGGACTGGCTGGGCTTCTTCAACGGCCGCCGGCTGGTGCCGATCATCATGGCGTTCACGGCGATCGTGTTCGCGGTGGTGTGCCTGCTGGTCTGGCCGGCCGTCGGGGGCGCCCTGGAGAGCTTCAGCGGCTGGCTCAGGGACGCGGGCGCCTGGGGCGCGGGCGTCTTCGGGGTGGCCAACCGGGCGCTGCTGGTGGTGGGCCTGCACCAGTTCCTCAACGTGCCGATCTGGTTCCAGTTCGGCAGCTACACCAAGCCCGACGGCATGGTGGTGCACGGCGACATCAACATGTTCCTCCAGGGGGACCCGAACGCCGGCCAGTTCACCTCGGGCTTCTTCCCGGTCATGATGTTCGCGCTGCCGGCCGCCGCGCTGGCCATCACGCACTGCGCGCGGCCCGAGCGGCGCAAGGAGACCGGCGGTCTGATGCTGTCGGTGGCGCTGACCTCGTTCGTGACCGGCATCACCGAACCGCTGGAGTACTCGTTCCTGTTCGTCGCGCCGGCCCTGTACGCCGTGCACGCCGTGCTCACCGGGGTGTCGATGGCGGTGACCTGGGCGCTCGGGGTGCACGACGGGTTCAGCTTCTCGGCGGGGCTGATCGACTACGTGATCAACTGGAACCTGGCGACGAGACCCTGGGCGATCATCCCGATCGGCCTGTGCCTGGCGGCCGTCTACTACGTCGTCTTCCGCGTCGCGATCACCCGGTTCGACCTGAGGACACCGGGGCGGGAGCCGGCGGAGGAGGTGGAGGACGTCACCAAGGTCTGAGGCCGTGTCACCGTGGGTCCGGGGCGCACAGCGCGTAGCGCCGCGGTCGCGGAATCACGGGTTCCTTACGCCGCCTTCATCGTGCTACAACAGGTCTACACCACAGGTGGTGTAGACCAGAGACGCTGCCGTCCCCTTCCATGGTTCCCGGGCGGCGCCCTGCCCGATGGAGGAAGTATGACCACCGCCACCGAGTCGGCGGCCCCGGCCAAGAAGCCGGCCAAGAAGAAGGGGGCGGGCCTGCTCCAGGGCCTGCAGAAGGTCGGCCGCAGCCTACAGCTCCCGATCGCGGTCCTGCCGGCGGCGGGCATCATGGTCCGGCTCGGCCAGGACGACATCTTCGGCAAGGACGGCCTGGGCTGGGACAAGGTCGCGACCGTCTTCAACGCCGCGGGCGGTGCCATCACCACCAGCCTCCCCATCCTGTTCTGCATCGGCGTGGCCATCGGCTTCGCCAAGAAGGCGGACGGCTCCACCGCGCTCGCCGCGCTGGTCGGCTTCCTCGTCTACGACAAGGTGCTGAAGGCCTTCCCGGTGACCGAGGAGCACATCGAGAAGGGGAAGATCGTCGCGGCGACGTACAACAACCCCGGGGTGCTCGGCGGCATCATCATGGGTCTGCTCGCCGCCGTCATATGGCAGCGGTTCCACCGCACCAAGCTGGTGGACTGGCTCGGCTTCTTCAACGGCCGCCGGCTGGTGCCGATCATCATGGCGTTCGTCGGCGCCCTGGTCGGCGTCCTCTTCAGCCTCGTCTGGGAGCCCATCGGTGACGGCATCACCAGCTTCGGCGAGTGGATGACCGGCCTCGGCGCCGGTGGCGCGGCCCTGTTCGGCCTGGTCAACCGCGCTCTGATCCCCGTCGGCATGCACCAGTTCGTCAACACCGTGGCGTGGTTCCAGCTCGGCGACTTCAAGAACGCCTCCGGTGAGATCGTGCACGGCGACATCACCCGCTTCCTCGCGGGCGACTCCTCCGCCGGCCTCTTCCAGACCGGCTTCTTCCCGATCATGATGTTCGGTCTGCCGGCCGCCGCGATCGCCATCGCGCACTGCGCCCGCCCCGAGCGCCGCAAGGCCGTGATGGGCATGATGGTCTCCCTGGCGCTGACCTCCTTCGTGACCGGTGTGACCGAGCCCATCGAGTTCACCTTCATGTTCATCGCCCCGGTCCTCTACGTCCTCCACGCGGTGCTGACGGCCGTGTCCATGGCGGTCACCTGGGGGCTGGGCGTCCACGCGGGCTTCAACTTCTCGGCCGGCGCGATCGACTACCTGCTGAACTGGAACCTGGCGACCAAGCCGTGGCTGATCATCCCGGTCGGCCTGGTGTTCGCGGCGATCTACTACGCGGTCTTCCGGTTCGCGATTCTCAAGTTCGACCTGAAGACCCCGGGCCGCGAGCCCGAGGAGGAGGTCGAGGACCTCACCAAGGCGTGAGCGAGGCATGAGGAAGGCCCCGGAGCCCATGGCTCCGGGGCCTTTTCGCGTGTTCAGGTGTCAGATCTCGTACGTCCGGCGGGGCGCGGCCAGCTCCACCGGTCCGGGGAACACCTCGCGCGCGTGCCGCAGGTTGACCTGGGGGTCCGTCCACGGCGGGATGTGGGTGAGAACCAGCCGGCGGGCGCCCGCGCGGACCGCCGTCTCGCCCGCCTCGCGGCCGTTGAGGTGCAGGTCGGGGATGCTCTCCTTGCCGTGCGTGAACGCGGCCTCGCACAGGAACAGGTCGGTGTCCCGGGCCAGCTCGTCCAGCGCCTCGGTGACACCCGTGTCGCCGGAGTACGTCAGCGACTTCCCGCCGTGCTCGATACGGATGCCGTACGCCTCCACGGGGTGGCGGACCCGCTCGGTGTGCACGGTGAAGGGGCCGATCTCGAAGGTGGAGGGCTTCACCGTGTGGAAGTCGAAGACCTCGCTCATGGAGGAGGCGGAGGGGGTGTCCGCGTAGGCCGTGGTCAGGCGGTGTTCGGTGCCCTCGGGGCCGTAGACCGGCAGGGGGTCGCACCGGCCGCCCTCGTGGCGGTAGTAGCGGGCCACGAAGTACGCGCACATGTCGATGCAGTGATCGGCGTGCAGGTGGCTGAGGAAGATCGCGTCGAGGTCGTAGAGACCGCAGTGGCGCTGCAGCTCGCCCAGGGCGCCGTTGCCCATGTCGAGAAGCAGCCGGAAGCCGTCGGCCTCGACGAGGTAGCTCGAACAGGCCGATTCCGCGGACGGGAACGACCCCGAGCAGCCGACGACGGTGAGCTTCATGAAGCAGAAACCTCCGTTGGCGGAAAAGAGCGGTGGGCAGGGTGGTGGAGCCACTCGGAAAGAGGGCTGTCGGGGGTCGTGCGGTTTGTCGAGCGTAAGGCGCGAGGGCGCGGGTCGCTCCGTTGCCAGGGGCCGTTGTGGGCGAACTCACCTGTGCTGTCACCGGTTCGGCTGGACCGGGGGCGCACCGGGTTCCCCGGAGGGCGCGCGATGTGCGGCGCGCGCCGGTAACGTCGTCGTATGGACACGTCCTGGTGGCTGGCGCTCGCGGCGGTGGTGCTGCTCGCGCTGGTGGCCACGCTCGTCGACGGCTGGGGCCGGGGCCGCAGGCCCGCCGGACGACGGCTGCGGCCGCCGGGCCGGGCGGGCGTGCGGTCCGGGACCGCGCCGCGGCCCTCCCCCGGGGACATCTGGTGGGCGCACGTCCCCTTCGAGGACCGGCCGGGGCACAAGGACCGGCCCTGCCTGGTGCTGGCCGTGCGCGGCGACCGGGCCACGGTCGCGAAGATCACCAGCAGGTTCCACGACGAGCGCAGCGGGGTGATCCCGCTGCCGCCCGGCGCGGTCGGCGACGCCCAGGGCCGCCCGAGTTTCCTGGAGACCGACGAGTTGCGCGAGGTCCCGGTGGACGGCTTCCGCCGCCGGGTGGGCGTGGTCGACCCGGTGCTGTGGGACCAGGTGCGGCACCTGGCCGGTTAGCCGACCCGGACGCTGACCGTCCACTCCTCGGTGCCCTTGCAGGAGGCCTGGTCCGGTGCGGTGGGCTCGGGGCACAGGGGGCGGGACGAGGTGAGCTTCACGGTGCCGGGGGCCACCGCGCGGTACGCGGCCGTGGCGTCGCCCGGCTGGAGGACGAGGCCCGCGTTGATCGCCTCCAGTCCGCTGCCGCTCACGGTGACCGGCTTCCAGGGGCGGCCCTTGGTGCCGTCCAGGGTGAGCCGGAGCTCGCCGCCCTTGGCCACGCAGACCGTGCGGTCCTGGTCGGCGGCCGTCAGGTGCGCGTGACCGGTGCAGTCGCCGGCGTTCCGGCCGGCCGAGGGCGCGCCGGTGCCGGACGGCGCCGGCGCCCGGCCGCCGCTCCCGGTGTCCTGCCGGGAGCCGCAGCCGGCCAGGAGCAGCACGGCCGCCGCGAGGACGAGGGGCGTGGTACGGCGCATGGGGTCCGCCTTTCCGCGAGGAGTACTGGTGCGGATGTGACGTACCACCGGCGCGTCCGGATCCCGCTACGCCCAGAGCTGTCCCTGGAGCGTGGCGATCGCTTCCTCGGTGGTGGCCGCCGTGTAGACGCCGGTGGACAGGTACTTCCAGCCGCCGTCGGCCACGATGAAGACGATGTCGGCGCTCTCGCCCGCCTTGACGGCCTTGTTGCCGACGCCGATCGCCGCGTGCAGGGCGGCGCCGGTGGAGACGCCCGCGAAGATGCCCTCCTGCTGGAGGAGTTCACGGGTGCGGGTGACCGCGTCGGCCGAGCCGACCGAGAAGCGGGTGGTGAGGACGGAGGCGTCGTACAGCTCGGGGACGAAGCCCTCGTC
This sequence comes from Streptomyces achromogenes subsp. achromogenes, assembly GCF_000720835.1. Taxonomy (GTDB): domain Bacteria; phylum Actinomycetota; class Actinomycetes; order Streptomycetales; family Streptomycetaceae; genus Streptomyces; species Streptomyces achromogenes. Next base: position 41,361 of record NZ_JODT01000016.1, read on the forward strand.
GAGGTTGCGCAGGCCGTAGACCAGGTCGTCGTAGCGCGGTTCGGCGGCGACGATCTTCACGTCCGGCTTGTGCTCGCGCAGGTAGCGGCCGACGCCCATGAGGGTGCCGGTGGTGCCGAGGCCCGCCACGAAGTGGGTGACCGAGGGCAGGTCGGCGAGGATCTCCGGGCCGGTGGTCGCGTAGTGGGCGCCCGCGTTGTCCGGGTTGCCGTACTGGTAGAGCATCACCCAGTCGGGGTGCTCGGCGGCCAGCTCCTTGGCCACGCGCACCGCGGTGTTGGAGCCGCCGGCGGCCGGCGAGGAGATGATCTCGGCGCCCCACATGCCGAGCAGGTCCCGGCGTTCCTGCGAGGTGTTCTCCGGCATCACGCACACCATCCGGTAGCCCTTGAGCTTGGCGGCCATGGCGAGGGAGATGCCGGTGTTGCCGGAGGTGGGTTCGAGGATCGTGCAGCCGGGGGTGAGCCGGCCGTCCTTCTCCGCCTGCTCGATCATGTGCAGCGCGGGGCGGTCCTTGACCGAGCCGGTGGGGTTGCGGTCCTCCAGCTTGGCCCAGATCCGCACGTCGGGGGACGGCGACAGCCGCGGCAGGCGCACCAGGGGGGTGTTGCCCACCGCGGCCAGCGGGGAGTCGTAGCGCATCGCTGTACGGGAGCCGGTCAGCGCATGCCGCCGGCCACGGCCGGCAGGATCGTGACGTTGTCGCCGTCGGACAGCTTGGTCTTGATGCCCTCCAGGAAGCGGACGTCCTCGTCGTTCAGGTACACGTTGACGAAGCGGCGCAGCTCGCCGCCGTCCACCAGACGGGCCTGGATGCCGGCGTGCCGGGTCTCGAGGTCGGCGAACAGGTCGGCGAGGGTGTCGCCGTTGCCCTCCACCGCCTTCTGACCGTCGGTGTACTGGCGGAGGATGGTCGGGATGCGGACCTCGATGGCCATGGCTCAGGGCTCCTGTCGGAAGGTGTCGTCGGTTCGGTCAGGCGCGCGGCGGCGGCCCGCCGCGGCGCGGGGCCGTACGGCGGCAGCGGCGTGGGTCAACAAAGGGCGCTGTTCAGCCTGCACAGGTCGACGTGCAGCCGCGCCACGAGCAGCGTGCCCGGCGCCCTGTCGCCCACGTCGAGAAGAACCATGGGCTCATCGTATCGATTCCCGGCCCGCGGCCCGGAGTGTGATTCCGCATGCCGGACGGATTTCGTCCGGTGGGTGGGATCAGTAGTCCGTCACGACCCTGACCTCCTCCTCGGTTACCTGGCCGTCCACGATCCGGAAGGAGCGGAACTGGAAGTCGCCGAGGCCGTCGGTGTCGGCGGTGGACACCAGGACGTAGTGGGCGCCGGGCTCGTTGGCGTAGGAGATGTCGGTGCGCGAGGGGTAGGCCTCGGTGGCGGTGTGGGAGTGGTAGATGACCACCGGCTCCTCGTCGCGGTCGTCCATCTCCCGGTAGAGCTTGAGGAGATCGCCGGAGTCGAACTCGTAGAAGGTGGGCGACATCGCCGCGTTCAGCATGGGGATGAAGCGCTCGGGGCGGTCCGTGCCCGCCGGGCCCGCCACCACGCCGCACGCCTCGTCGGGGTGGTCCGCGCGCGCGTGGGCGACGATCTGGTCGTACAGGGCCTGGGTGATGGTCAGCATGGGGGTCAGGATAAGCAGAGGGCCGTTCCGTACCGATGGGTGGTACGGAACGGCCCACATGCCGGACGTCCTGAGCGGCGGCCGACGGGGGCGCCACGAGAGCTCCCGGCGGCCGGACGTCCCTTTCCGGAAGGTCCGGGGTCCGGGTCAGCGCTTGCGGAAGGCCGCGGCCTCCGGGTCGCGGCGCCGGAGCACCAGGTAGGCGCCCGCGAGGATCAGGCCCCACACCGGCGCGCAGTACAGCGAGACCCGGGCGTCCTTGTCGATGCCCATCAGCACGATCACCATGCCGATGAAGGCGAGCGCGACCAGGCTGGTCCACGGCGCGCCCGGGGCGCGGAACTCCGAGCGGGGCAGCTCGCCGCGGTCGGCCTTGGCCCGGTAGCGGATCTGGCAGATCAGGATGACGATCCAGGCCCACATGCCGGAGATGGTCGCGAAGGACACCACGTAGTCGAACGCCTTGCCCGGCCACTGGTAGTTGATCCAGACGCCGACCAGCATCAGCGCGGCGGAGAACGTGGTGCCGATCAGCGGGGTACCGCTGGACGTCAGCTTGGTGAACGCCTTCGGACCCTGGCTGTTGAGCGCCAGGTCGCGCAGCATGCGGCCGGTGGAGTACATGCCGGAGTTGCAGGACGACAGCGCGGCGGTGAGCACGACGAAGTTGACGATGCCCGCGCCGGCCGGGAGGCCCATCTTCTCGAAGGCGACCACGAAGGGGCTGTTGCCCGCGCTGAAGCTGGTCCACGGCACGACCGAGAGGATCATGATCAGCGCGCCGACGTAGAAGACGGCGATGCGCCACGGCACGGTGTTGATCGCCTTGGGCAGCACGGTCTTGGGGTCCTTGGACTCGCCCGCGGTCACACCGACCAGCTCGACGGCGAGGAAGGCGAACATCACCATCTGCAGGGTCATCAGCGTGTCGTCGATGCCGTGCGGGAAGAAGCCGCCCTGGTTCCACAGGTGGGCGACGGAGGCGGTGTCGCCGGCGTCGGAGAAGCCGAGGGTGAGGATGCCGGCGCAGATCAGGATCATGCCGATGATGGCGGTGACCTTGACCATGGAGAACCAGAACTCCAGTTCACCGAAGAGCTTCACGGAGATCAGGTTGGCGCCGTAGAGGACGACGGTGAACACCAGGGCCGACAGCCACTGCGGGATGTCGGTCCAGTACGTGATGTACTTCGCCGCGGCGGTGACCTCGGTGATGCCCGTGACCACCCAGAACAGCCAGTACGTCCATCCGGTCACGAAACCGGCGAACGGGCCGATGAACTCCCGCGCGTAGTCGGAGAACGAACCCGACACGGGGCGGTACATCAGCAGCTCGCCGAGCGCCCGCATGATGAAGAAGATGATGAGGCCCGCGACGGCGTACGCCAGGATCAGGCTGGGGCCGGCCTTGGAAATGCCCTTGCCCGCGCCGAGGAACAGGCCGGTGCCGATGGCCCCGCCGATGGCGATCATCTGGATCTGCCGGGCCCCCAGCCCGCGCTGATACCCCTCGCCGCCCTCGCTGCCCTCGGCCCCCGCGGCCTCATTGCCGTCGCGATGCTGATCGACCTGCGCTGAGGTCATGTGTGGTGCGCCTTTCTCCATGCCGAACCGGGCCTTGCGTCGGCCTCGGATCGGATCTCGATCCCCCCGGATTGATGGAGCTGTTGCCTGGCCGACGGTCGTCGGCTCGGTGGCGCACCCGGCCGAACATGGGTGGTGTTGGCCGGGCGGTCGTGAAGATTTATCACGGGCGCAATACTGATCACAGAGGGGCAGTGTGAGGCACTGCACAGGCAAAAGCGGACAAAGACGGTCCGAAAGTAGCAAAAGATGCTGGGATGGTGATGCGATCGTTATCCGGGGTTGAGCGTCCTCTGAGCGAACACCGATCGGAATCAGCCAGTCCGCCTCACGGCATCAAGGTCGACACCAAGGTCTCCTGGAGCCCGCCCAGCCAGAGGTACGCCAGCACCATCGGCTTGCGCGGATCCTCGTCCGGCAGCCGGTAGAGCAGCTCCGTGTCGTCCTCGTCGGTGATCTCCAGCCGGGCGCCGATCGCCAGCCGGAGGTCGTTGAGGGCGCCGAGCCACTGCCGGGACTCCTCCGGCGTCAGCTTCAGCACCGCGCCGCCCTCCCCGGCCGGGGTGAGCGCGTCCAGGGAGCGGATCACGCCGAGCGCGGTCTCCCGCTTGCCCGCACGCAGGTCGTTCTCGGTGTAGCGGCGGAACTCGGCGGAGTGCGCCCGCCGCTCCTCGGCCTCGGCCGGCGAGGCGGGGGCCTGCTCCGGGTCGCTGTAGGCGTCCGGGAAGAGCCTGCGCAGGACCGGGTCGGCCGGCGGCTCGCTCGGGCCCTCGGCGAACAGCTCGGCCAGCGGGTCGGCCGGGGCGTCGGCGCCCGGGCCGGGGCCGATGAGCTCCAGGAGCTGGACGGCCAGCGAGCGGATGATGGAGATCTCGACGTCGTCGAGGGCGACGGCCGCGCCGCCGCCGGGGAGCGGTTCGAAGTGTCCGGGCATCTGCGGCGTTTACTTCCGGTCCTGCTGGAGGGTGGCCCACAGTCCGTAGCCGTGCATCGCCTGCACGTCGCGCTCCATCTCCTCGCGGCTCCCGCTGGAGACGACCGCCCGGCCCTTGTGGTGGACGTCGAGCATGAGCTTGGTGGCCTTGTCCTTGGAGTAGCCGAAGTACGTCTGGAAGACGTAGGTGACGTAGCTCATGAGATTGACCGGGTCGTTGTGGACGATGGTGACCCAGGGGACGTCGGGTTCGGGTACGACGGAGATCTCCTCCGCCGACTCGGTGCGTTCGATCTCTACGGGCGCGGGTGACGTCACACTGCCCATGCTGCCACGGCCTCCATAAATCGTCACACCGACGAAAAGGGAGTACGATTCCCCGACATGAACACAGCGGACCTTGGGCTGCCGGTGGACGTTCCCTCGACGGCGCTCTTCACGGACCAGTACGAGCTGACGATGCTGCGCGCCGCGCTGAAGGCCGGTACGGCCGAACGGCGGAGCGTGTTCGAGGTCTTCACCCGGCGGCTGCCGAACGGGCGCCGCTACGGCGTGGTGGCCGGGACCGGGCGGGTCCTGGACGCGGTGGAGAACTTCCGCTTCGACCCGGGCGTCCTCGGCTTCCTGCGCGAGCGGCGGATCGTCGACGAGGAGACCCTGGAGTGGCTCGCCGGCTACCGCTTCAGCGGGGACATATGGGGCTACCCCGAGGGCGAGGTGTACTTCCCCGGCTCGCCGATCCTGCGGGTGGAGGGCAGCTTCGCCGAGTGCGTCCTGCTGGAGACGGTGATCCTGTCCATCCTCAACCACGACTCCGCGATCGCCGCCGCCGCCTCCCGGATGGCCTCCGCCGCCGGTGACCGGCCGCTGATCGAGATGGGCGCCCGGCGCACCCACGAGCTGGCCGCCGTGGCCGCCGCCCGCGCCGCCTACGTCGGCGGCTTCGCCACCACCTCCGACCTCGCGGCCGGGTTCCGCTACGGCATCCCCACCGTGGGCACCTCGGCGCACGCCTTCACCCTGCTGCACGACCGCGAGCGGGACGCCTTCCAGGCCCAGGTGGAGACCCTCGGCCGGGGCACCACCCTGCTGGTGGACACCTACGACGTCGCCGAGGCCGTCCGGACGGCGGTGGAGGTGGCCGGCCCCGAGCTGGGCGCGGTCCGCATCGACTCCGGCGACCTGCTGCTGGTGGCCCACCGGGTGCGGCAGCAGCTGGACGAGCTGGGCGCCACCGATACGAAGATCATCGTGACCTCCGACCTGGACGAGTACGCCATCGCCTCGCTGGCCGCCGCGCCCGTGGACGCCTACGGCGTCGGCACCCAGCTGGTGACCGGCTCCGGGCACCCCACCAGCTCCATGGTCTACAAGCTGGTCGCCCGTGCCGACTCCGCCGACCCCAAGGCGCCGCTGGTGCCGGTCGCGAAGAAGTCCAGCGGCGGCAAGATGTCGGTCGGGGGCCGCAAGTGGGCGGCGCGCCGGCTGGACGCGGACGGGACCGCCGAGGCCGAGGTCGTCGGCACCGGGCCGGTGCCGGCCGAGCTGGCCGACCGGCAGCTGCTGGTGCCGCTGGTGCGCGGCGGGACGGTGGTGGCCCGCGAGCCGCTGGACGTGCCCCGGGAGAGGCACATCGCGGCGCGCGCGAATCTGCCGCTGTCCGCGACCCAGCTCTCGCGCGGGGAACCCGTCATCCCGACGGAGTACGTGCACGGGCGCTCGGGTAGCTAAAGCGCGACCGCCGTCCGCCCCTTCCCACCCCTCCCGCACGGGCCCGGAAGTCTCTAGGCTCAGTTACTTCACTCTCAGTCGAAGGACACCCACCATGCGCCGCGCCTTGATCGTCGTAGATGTGCAGAACGACTTCTGCGAGGGGGGCAGCCTCGCGGTGGCCGGGGGGGCGGACGTGGCCGCCGCCGTCACGGAGCTGATCGGCGAGGCGGCGGGCACCGGGTACCGGCACGTGGTGGCCACCCGGGACCACCACATCGCGCCCGGCGGTCACTTCGCCGACGACCCCGACTACGTCCGCTCCTGGCCCGCGCACTGTGTCGCGGGCACGGAGGGCGTGGGCTTCCACCCGAACTTCGCGCCCGCGGTCGCCTCCGGCGCGGTGGACGCCGTGTTCGACAAGGGGGCGTACGCGGCGGCGTACAGCGGCTTCGAGGGCGCCGACGAGCACGGCGTGTCCCTGGCCGACTGGCTCCGCGCCCGGGAGATCACGGAGGTGGACGTGGTGGGCATCGCCACGGACCACTGCGTACGGGCCACCGCCCTGGACGCGGCCCGCGAGGGCTTCCGCACCCAGGTCCTGCTGGACCTCACGGCCGGGGTGTCCGCGGAGACCACCGAGCGGGCCTTGGAGGAGCTGCGGGCGGCGGGGGTCGAGCTGGCCGGCAAGCCGGTGGTCGGCGGCTGAGCGGGCGCGTCAGCCCACCGCCGTCGGCCCCCGCAGCAGCGCCCGGATGGGGTGCCACAGTTCCGTCGCCATGACGCCGCCGGCCGCCGTGGGGGCCGTGGGCGCCGTGCGCCAGACCAGGCCGTCGGGGTGGTGCAGCACCGCCGTGATCTCGTCCGGGGTCGGCGGCTCGGCGTTGCCCCGCAGGTACACCGCCCGCAGGCCCAGGTTGCGCAGCCTGGTCAGGGCGCGTGCGCGGTTGGCGGCGTGCACCAGGATCCGCACCCCGGCGGAGCCGTACGGCAGGTTGAGCGCCACCACCACCGTGCCGTTCGGCAGCTTGCTGAAGCCTCCAGCGGCCATGCGGTCACTTCCCCGTTCCGGTGGGTGTCAATAAGCGGTCCATAGGACGCACCTAAACACGATCGGCGGCGACCCGCCAGGGGGTCGCCGCCGATACGCCTGTGACCTGCGGTGATACGGGTTACTTCACCGCGGGGCCGACCTTGAGGGAGATCGTCGAGCCGTCCTTGGCCTCCTTGACGATCGTGATCTTGGTGTTGGTGTCAGTGACCTTCACACCACCGGTCGGGTTCGCCGGGTCGTAGTAGGTGCTGGTGTGGTCGTTGAAGACCGGCACGCCCTTCGAGCCCTTGATCTTCAGCGCGACATCGGCCTTGTGCAGGGTGATGCCGTCGGTGGCGTACAGGCTGAACGGCGAGTCGTAGGCCTGGACGCGGTTGCGCAGCAGCGTGCCGTCGGCCCACTTCAGCGCCGTCGGGTGCGAGTCGACGGGGAGGATCAGACCGGAGCCCGGGTGACCGTTGGTGCTGTTGGTGTTGTTGTCGGCCTGGGAGGTGTCCCACTTCCAGATCAGCAGGCCGTTCTGGTACGGGTAGTGCTCCACCCAGTCCGGGCGCGCCGCGGAGCCGAAGTTGTACGGGCCCGTCTTCAGCGTCTTGTCGTACGACACGTACTGCCGGTTCTCGGCGAGGTAGTACTGCTTGTAGTCCTTGGTGAAGGACGCGCCGATGCGGGAGAAGCCGTTCGCGGTCCAGCCGGCGTCCGCCTTCTCGGCGTCGTCCGAGAACAGCGGGGCGCCGTCGGCGGTCACGGTGATCTCGTCGGCGGTGAAGCCGTTCTCCGCGACACCGCCGTCGGTGGCGTAGCGGAAGCGCAGGTCGATCTTCTTGCCCGCGTAGGCGTCGAGCGGGAACGACAGCTTCTTGTGCGTCTGCGAGAAGCCGCTCAGCGCGGGCTTGCCGCTGGCGTCCTTCGGCAGGGCCTGGCCGTCCGCCGTGCCGTCCAGCGCGGTCCAGTTGGCGCCGCCGTCGGTGGACACCTCGGTGTAGACGTAGTCGTAGCCCTCCTCGGTGGCCCACCAGCCGTCCAGGCTGAGGCTCGCCGAGGTCTTGCCGGTCAGGTCCACGGACCGGGTCAGCGTGTTCTTCAGGTCGTTGCCGCTGCCGCTCCACCACTGGGTGGAGCCCTGGGCGGGCTGGGTGATCGTGGTGGTGACCGCCTTGTCGGGCAGGTTGACCACGAGGGCCTGCTTGTCGAAGGTGTTGTACTCGGCGGGGCCCAGCTTGTGCGTGGACTGCTTGCCGGCCGTGGCGGTGTCGTAGTTCAGCCAGCCCAGCTGGAGCTTGTCCCAGGCGTTCATGTCACCGGGCAGGTCGCCGATGGACTCCTTGCCCCGGCCGAGCCAGGAGCCGGAGGACATCAGGGTCCAGAAGCCGGTGGAGTTGTCGCCGCCCGCCGTGTCGTACTCGTCCGGCAGGCCGAGGTCGTGGCCGTACTCGTGGGCGAAGACGCCGAGGCCGCCGTTCTCCGGCTGGATGGTGTAGTCGCCGACCCAGATGCCGGTGTCGCCGACCTGGGTGCCGCCGAGCTTGTTGTTCTGCGGGCCGGTGGCACCGGCGTCGGTGCCGAAGGCGTACCAGCGGTGGGCCCAGATCGCGTCCTTGCCCTCGGCGCCGCCGCCCGCGGACTCGTCCTCACCGGCGTGCACGATCTGGAAGTGGTCGACGTAGCCGTCCGGCTCGTTGAAGTTGCCGTCGCCGTCGTAGTCGTACCGGTCCCACTGGTCGTACTGGGCGAGGTCCTTCTTGATGTCGGCGTCGGTGCGGCCGGCCGCCTTCTGCTGGGCGACCCAGGCGCTCAGGCCGTCGCTGACGACGTTCCACACGCTCGGGCAGTTGGTGGAACCGCACGCGTTGTTGCCGTAACGGGCTTCGTTGTAGGGGACCTTGACCCAGTCGGTGACCTCGCCGGAGACCGAGTAGCGGCCCGAGGACTGCTTCTCGTAGTACTTCTTCAGCGACTCGGTCTTCTTGCCGGTGCCGAAGTAGAGGTCCTGGTAGTGCTTCTGGTCGTAGTCCTGCTGCCAGGCCGTGGAGTTGTCCTTGGTGCGGTCCGGCGCGGCGATCCGGTTGTGCAGCGGGCCGGGCGTGCCACCGAACTTGGGGTCCGTCTTGTCCCCGAACTCCACCAGGATGGTGAAGATCTTGTCGGTCTTCTCGCGGCTCAGCTCGACGTACTTGCTCTTGCCCTTGGCGCTCTTGAGCTTGACGACCTTCGAGCCGTTGCGCTCCTGCGCGGTGGCCTCGCCGGATATGAGCTGGTTCAGGGCCTCTTCACGCTGGGCGTCCTGGGTCTTGCTCAGGGGGCCGTCCAGGTCGTGCTTCTGCTGCTTCACCGGCGCCGGGTCGTGCCGGTTCGCGGCGGCGGGCCGGGGCTGGGTGCCCGCCTCGGCGACGGCGAACGTCGCGAACGAGGCGGACGCCGCCGCGAGGGTCACGCCGATGGCGGCCGCTCTGAACGTCCAGGATCTGCTGGTCACTTGAGTTCCTCCCCCGCGCCGCGCACACGGACAGGGGGTTCCGGGCATGGAGGAATCCGTGCGCGCAAGATCAACGCGTGTAGTCAAGTGACGACATTTGACTAGAGGTTTGGCAGAAAAGACAGACCTTGACTTGAGCAGGACAAGTGCACTATGCGGAGGTGGAGTTCGCTTTACGGACAGGTGCCGGCATCCCGACAGCCCCGCGGAACCGTCCGCCTGACGGGCCGGTGACTCCGTGCGCCCCCCGTGCACCGGTACCGCGGGTCAGGTCGCGCTTACCGGGTGTTCCGCCCGGGCGGACGCCGGGAGAATCGAACGGCACCCCGTCTCCCGCCCCGAAGACTGCCGAGGACACGATGGCCATGCCGCGTCCGACCGCCGCACAGTTCGCCTACGGCTCCTGCACCGTGATCTTCTCGACGCTCGCCATGCTGCTGCTGTCCCAGACGACTTCGGGCCACTGGATCGCCGTCATCGCCCTCGCGGCCCTCGCGCTGGGCCTGCTGGTCGCGTGGACGGTCCCGGCGCCCGGGACGCGCGCACCGCGGGCGCCCGCCGAGCCGGCCGCGCACGAGGGGCGCCTGCCCACGGCCCCGTGAGCGCCCGCCGGCGCGTCGCTCGGCGGGTGCCGACCACCGGCTCAGCGCGTGCCGACCACCGGCTCAGCGGGTGCTGACCACCACCGTCTTGGCCGCCTTGTCGTGCAGGCCCTGCTTGTACGGCTTGTCGAAGAAGCTCCAGCCGCCCGCGACGGCCGTCCAGACGCAGGCGCAGCAGAAGGCGAACGGCACCCACAGCACCAGGGCGCGGGTCAGCGAGGTCGACACGGACGGGGTGGAGCCGTTCTCCAGGTCGGCCACGCGCAGGCCGAGCCACTTCTTGCCGAGGGTCTGCCCCGACCGGCTGATCATGAAGGTGTCGTACGCGACGTAGAGCACGGCCGTGATGAGGGACTGGGCGGCGGACCGGCCGACCTCGATCCGGTCGCTGTCGACGGTGTACTCGGTCACGCCGAACGCCAAGGTGAGCAGCCAGACGACGATGCCGACCACGATCATGTCGATGATCCGCGCGAGCGTCCGCTTGCCGCTGTCGGCCAGCGGGGGCATACCGGCCAGCGGATCGGCCGGATAACCGCCGGCCCCGGACCCGTAGGGGCCGCCGCCGTACGGTCCACCGCCGTGGGGGCCTTCCCCGTAGGGGCCGCCGCCGTAAGGGCCGCCGGGGGGCGGGGGCTGGCCGCCGCCGTACGGGGGCGGGGTGTCGTACGGCGAGCCCGGCCCCTGGTCCGACGGGGGCCGCTTCCTGAAGGGGTCGTCCTCGGGGGGCTGCTCTCCGGAGCCGGGGGGCGGTTCGCTGCTCATGGCCCGAGTGGAACCCGCGGGCCGCCGCCGCGCACCCGGCGGGCGGCCGGACGGAGTACCCGGCCCCTCTCCCCCGGCCCCTGCCTCTCCCCGGCTCAGCCCGCGACGAACGTGTGCGCCGCCTTGTCGTGCCAGCACTGGCGCCAGGGCCGGTCGAACAGACACCACAGCACGCCCACGACACCGACGACCAGCAGACCCGGCACGCTGAACACCAGCCAGCGGCGCAGCGCCGGGCCGAACGTCGGCGGCTCGTGCGCCTCGATGTCCCGCACCTCCAGGCCGCACAGCTTCTTGCCGAGGGTGCGGCCCCAGCGGACGGTGGGCAGCACCTCGGACAGGACGCCGGCGAGCAGCAGGACGGCGAGGACGATGCCGAGGCCGGTGCCGGTCGTGCCGTCGATCAGCCACACGGTGACCTGGTGCCCGGACAGCCGGGCCGCGTCGATCTTCTGCTGGACGTGGTCCGCGGCCCGCAGGCCGAGCGGCACCGCCGCGGCGGCCGTCACGGCACCCACCACGGCCAGGTCGATCAGCCGCGCCGCCAGCCGCTTGCCGAGCCCGGCGGGGCGGGCGGCGGCCTGGCGGCGCGCGGCGGCCTGGAAGAGGTCCTCCACCGGTGGCTTCCACGGCGCGACGGACGGCTCGTCCCCGCCCCCGGCCAGCTGGTGCACCTGCTGCGCCCAGGACGCCTGCCCGCCACCGGGCCCGCTGGTCACGGGGGTGGCGACGGGAGCGGGACCGGACTGCTGCGGCAGGGGGGACGCCACGGCGGGGGCGGGGTGGGGTGCCTGCGGCTGTGGTGACTGAGGGGCGAGGGGGGTGAGGGGGGTCTGCGCGGCGGCAGCGGCCTGGGCGGCGGCCTTGCCGGCACCGAAGCCGGAGGCCGCGGGGGCACCGACGGGGCCCTGGGCACCCTCGGCGGCGGGGCCGGGCGGGTCGGAGGGCACGGGGCGGATGGTCATCGTGCCGTCGTCGGTGCGGGCCGCCGCCGGGCCGGGCACCGGACGCCGGAAGACGAACGTGCCGGGGTCCGGGGCGTCGCCGACCTCGGCCGGGGGGACCGTCGCGGCGCCGTCGGCACGGGCGGCGCCCTGGCCACCGGGCCCCGCCGGGGAGTCCATCGACACCCTCGGGTCGGCACCCCAGGCACCACCCCGCCCGGCGTCCCCGCCGAACCCACCCGACCGGTCCCGCTGCCCGGGGAGACCGGGGGTGCCGGACTGGGCGGGGGCGGACTGGACGGGGGTGCCGGGCAGGCCGGGCCCGCCGGACTGGCCCGGTACGCCGGGCTGAGCGGGCATGTCGGGCAGGCCGGGTGCGCCGGACTGGGCGGTTCCACCCGGCCGACCGGGCGGGCCGGACAGACCCGGCCCGCCGGACTGGCCCGGTACGCCGGGCTGAGCGGGTGTGCCGAGCCCACCGGCCTGTGCGGTCGGGCCCGGCTGACCCGGCTGACCCGGCTGACCGGACTGACCCGGCGGGGCCGTCTGGCTCCACTGGGCGCCGGCCGAACCGGCACCGCCGGCCGTCCGTGGGTCCACGGCGGCGGGCGGGTCCTCGTCGAAGAAGTGGGGGCCCGTCTCCTCCACCGCCGGGGCGGCCGGCCGGATGCCGGGGGGCGGGATGAGCGGCTCGCCGTCCTTCGGCGCCGGACGGCTGGTGCCGGGCACCCAGGAGGCGCCGTTCCAGTACCGGACGTAGCCGGGGATGGACGGGTCCGGGTAGTAGCCCTCGCGGGGCCTGTCGTCGCCGGGTGCCGGGGTTGGGGCGCTCATGTCCGTCGTCCCGTATCTGCTCGGGGGTGGGATGGGGGCCTCCACATCTATCAGACCGGGGCAGCCCGCAGCGCCAGTCCCGCAGGACCCACCCCTTTCCGGGCAACGCCGTACCCGCTTTTTCGGGGTCCGCGGAAAAAACTTCCCCGGACCCGCGTAATGGTCCGGCCCCCGCCCGCTCTCCCCCGGTACGGGCCCGGTCCGAGCGGCCCCGAACAGAAGGGAGACACGTCATGCGGCACACCGTGGTGGAGCGGGAGCTGGAGCTGAGGCTCGTCATGTCACCGGAGGAGAGCGTCCCGGTGCCGGCCCGGCTCACCTACCGCTCCGACGACCCCTACGCCGTCCACATCGCCTTCCACATCAACTCCGAGCACCCGGTGCACTGGACGTTCGCCCGCGAGCTGCTGGTGGAGGGGGTGTTCCGGCCGTGCGGGCAGGGGGACGTGCGGGTGTGGCCGGGGCGGTCGGCCGGGCGCGGCGTCGTCCTGATGGCGCTGAGCGCGCCGGACGGCGACGCGCTGCTCCAGGCGCCCGTCGGGCAGGTCTCGGCCTGGCTGGAGCGGACGCTGCGGGCGGTGCCGCCGGGCACCGAGGGCGGTCAGCCGGGCCTCGACGACGCCCTCGACCAGCTCCTCGCCCGGTGAGCCGGGCGCCGGGGCACGGGCGTCCGCGACAGCCCGTGCGGTCAGAACAGCTTGCCGGGGTTGAGGATGCCCAGCGGGTCGAACGCCTGCTTCACCGCCCGCTGCATCTCCACCCCGACCGGCCCCAGCTCCCGGGCCAGCCACTCCTTCTTCAGCACACCGACCCCGTGTTCCCCGGTGATGGTGCCGCCCAGCTCCAGCCCCAGGGCCATGATCTCGTCGAAGGACTCGCGGGCCCGGCGGGACTCCTCGGGGTCGCGGGCGTCGAAGCAGACGGTGGGGTGCGTGTTGCCGTCGCCCGCGTGCGCGCACACCCCGATCGTCAGGTCGTACTTGGCGGCGATCCGCTCGACGCCGGCCAGCATCTCGCCGAGCCGGGAGCGGGGCACGCACACGTCGTCGATCATCGTCGTGCCCTTGACCGCCTCCAGCGCGGTCAGCGAGAGCCGCCGGGCCTGGAGCAGCAGTTCGGACTCGGCCGCGTCGTCGGCGGGCACGACCTCGGTGGCGCCGGCGGCCTCGCACAGGGCGGCGACGGCGGCCAGGTCGGCGGCGGGGTCCGGGGTGTCGAAGGCGGCCAGCAGCAGCGCCTCGGTGGTCTCGGGCAGGCCCATGTGCGCGAGGTCGTTGACCGCCTTGACCGTCGTACGGTCCATCAGTTCGAGGAGGGACGGGACGTGCCCGCCGGCCATGATGCGGCACACCGCGTCACAGGCGGCGGCGGCCGAGGCGAACTCGGCGGCCAGCACCAGCTGCGCGGGCGGCTTCGGCTTCAGCGCCAGCACCGCCCGGACGACGATGCCGAGGGAGCCCTCGGAGCCGACGAAGAGTCGGGTGAGGTCGTAGCCCGCGACGCCCTTGGCGGTGCGCCGGCCGGTGGACATCAGGCGGCCGTCGGCGAGGACGACGTCCAGGCCGAGGACGTACTCGGCGGTGACGCCGTACTTGACGCAGCACAGGCCGCCGGAGGCGGTGCCGATGTTGCCGCCGATGGTGCACATCTCCCAGCTGGAGGGGTCCGGCGGGTAGTACAGGCCGTGTTCCTCGACCGCACGGGAGAGGGTCGCGTTGATCACGCCCGGTTCCACCACGGCGATCCGGTCGACGGGGCTGATCTCCAGGATGCGGTCCATCTTGGTCAGCGACAGCACGATGCAGCCGTCGGTGGCGTTCGCGCCGCCGGACAGGCCGGTGCGGGCGCCCTGCGGGACCACCGGGACGCGCAGCTCGGTGGCGGTGCGCATGACGTGCTGGACCTGCTCGACGGTGCGCGGCAGGACGACGGCGGCGGGCCGGCCGGCCGGGCAGAAGCTCGCCATGTCGTTCGCGTAGGAGGCGGTGACGTCGGGGTCGGTCAGGACGGCCTCGGGCGGCAGGCCGGCCAGGAGCCGGTCGGCGAGGTTACCGGTGTGCTCGTCGCGTGGCGCTTCGATACGGCTCATGATCACAGCGTGACACTCGCGGCCATCGGTGTGAACCCCGCCCGCGCCGCCCTTGGGCCACCCGGATGTGCTCGTCATATTGACGCACAGTGAGCGCCATGGAGAACCGGCAGTGCGTGGGTACGTCCCTGATCTCCGAGCCGCCGGCGCCGCGCCGGCGGCGGGTGGTGCGGCGGCTGCTGCTCGCCGCGCTGGCGGGCAGTCTGGCGACGGGCGCGGTGCTGGTGCTGCTGCCCGGGGAGACGCAGCGGCACCGGACGGCCCGGCCGCCCGCCGCCGGTCCGCAGTCCCGGCCGCGGGAGCAGGCGCCGACGGCGGTGACCTACGGTGTGCCGGCCGCGCTGCCCGGGCTGACGGCGCTGATCGGGCGGCAGGAGCAGCGGGTGCGGGAGCGGCCGAAGGACGCCCTGGCGTGGGCGGTGCTGGGCTCGGCGTATGTGGAGCGGGGCCGCCGGGCGGTTGACGCGGCCGACTATCCGCGCGCCGAGCGGGCGCTGAGGGCCTCGCTGGAGGCGCGGGGCGCGCGGAACACCGAGGCGCTGGACGGGCTGGCCGCGCTGGCGCTGGCGCGCCGGGACTTCCCGGCGGCGAAACGGTACGCCGAGCAGGCCGGGCAGGCGGCGCCGAAACGGTGGTCGGCGTACCCGGCGCTGATCGACGCCTACACCGGGCTCGGCGACTACGAGAAGGCCCGCGCCGCCCTGGACAAGCTGCTGGCGCTGCGCACCGACGCGGCGGTGCGGCCGGCCGTGATGGCGCGGGCGGCGGCGGTGTACCGGGACCGGGGCTGGCGCGAGGACGCGGTGGCCCAGCTGACCGACGCGGCTGCCGCCGCCCGCACCCCGGCGGAGCGGGCCGCCTGGCTGGCCGGGGTGGGGCAGCTGGCCTGGGAACGCGGGGACCTGCCGGAGGCGCTGCGGCACTTCGAGGCGGCGCTGCGGCTCGATGCGGACCAGCGGGCGGCGGCGGCCGGGCGGGCGCGGACGCTGGCCGCGCTGGACCGCACCTCGGAGGCGCTGGCCGCGTACCGGGCCGCCGTCGCCCACCGGCCGCGCCCGGAGGACCTGCTGGAGCTGGGCGAGCTGCAGGAGTCGCTGGGGCAGCCGGGCGCCGCCGAGGAGAGTTACGCGCGGATGCGCGAGGCGGTGGCGCGGTCGGTGGCGGGCGGGGTGGACGAGGAGCTGCTGATCGGCCGGTTCGAGGCGGACCACGGGGACCCGTGGGAGGCCGTGGAGCGGCTGGAGGAGGAGTGGCGGCGGCAGCCGGGCATCGAGGTGGCCGACGCGCTGGGCTGGGCGCTGCACCGCACCGGCGAGGACCAGCGGGCGCTGACGTACGCGGCCGTCGCGACGGACAAGGCGAAGGGCGGCGGGGTGCGCAGCGCGCTGTACGCGTACCACCTGGGGGTGATCGAGGCGGAGCTGGAGCGGACCGGCCCCGCCCGGCGGCACCTCCAGGAGGCGCTCAGGATCAACCCGTACTTCTCGCCGCTGCGGGTGCCGCTGGTCCAGGAGGCGCTGCGGGAGCTGGGCGACGTACCCGAGGAGCCGCCGCCCAGCGAGTAGGGCCCGCCGCTACAGGTTGCCCCGCTTGGCCTGCTCGCGCTCGATCGCCTCGAACAGGGCCTTGAAGTTGCCCTTGCCGAAGCCCATCGAGCCGTGCCGCTCGATGAGTTCGAAGAACACCGTCGGCCGGTCCTGGACCGGCTTGGTGAAGATCTGGAGCAGATAGCCGTCCTCGTCGCGGTCCACGAGGATCTTCAGCTCGCGCAGGGTCTCGACCGGCACGCGGGTCTCGCCGGCCCACTCGCCGAGGGTGTCGTAGTAGGAGTCGGGGGTGTCGAGGAACTCCACGCCGGCCGCGCGCATGGTGCGGACGGTCTGCACGATGTCGTTGGTGTTGAGCGCGATGTGCTGGACGCCGGCGCCGCCGTAGAACTCCAGGTACTCGTCGATCTGGGACTTCTTCTTGGCGATGGCGGGCTCGTTGATCGGGAACTTGACCTTGAGGGTGCCGTCCGCGACCACCTTCGACATCAGCGCGCTGTACTCGGTGGCGATGTCGTCACCCACGAACTCCTTCATGTTCGTGAAGCCCAGCACCTTGTTGTAGAAGGCCACCCACTCGTTCATCCTGCCGAGTTCGACGTTGCCCACGCAGTGGTCGATGGCCTGGAAGGTGCGCACGGCGGGCGGCTGGACGAGCGGCTCGGCCGCCGTGTAACCGGGCAGGTAGGGGCCGTCGTAGCCGGAGCGGTCGACCAGGGTGTGGCGGGTCTCGCCGTAGGTGGCGATCGCGGCGAGGACGACCGTGCCGTGCTCGTCCTTCACCTCGTACGGCTCGGTGACGCCGCGGGCGCCGTGCTCGACGGCGTACGCGTACGCGGCGCGGGCGTCCGGGACCTCGATGGCCAGGTCGATGACGCCGTCACCGTGCTCGGCGACGTGCCGGGCCAGGAAGTGGCCCCAGGGGCCGGCCGGCTTGATCACCGAGGTGAAGACGAACCGGGCGGAGCCGTTCTCCAGCACGTAACTGGCGGTCTCGCGGCTGCCGTTCTCCGGTCCGGAGTAGGCGACCAGCCGCATGCCGAAGGCGGTGGAGTAGAAGTGCGCCGCCTGCTTGGCGTTGCCCACGGCGAAGACGACCGCGTCCATTCCCTTGACCGGGAAGGGGTCGTCCTGCCGGGCGGTCGTGTCGGGAGTGTGGTGTGTGGTCTGCGTCATACCCGAAGGGTGGCCCCGCTCTGCAAGGTGCGCAATAGTTTGCGCATCCGCTGGGCAATCTGTTCAGCGGTACGGCCGTTCATACGGCCTATCTGTACAGGATGACCATCACAGGGGGACCCGTGGCAATCGATCATCTTGACGGGCGGATCATCGTGCTGCTGGCCGAGGAACCGCGCATCGGCGTGCTGGAGATGTCCCGGCGGCTGGGGGTCGCGCGGGGCACCGTGCAGGCCCGGCTGGACCGGCTGCGGTCGAACGGGGTCATCCGGGGCTTCGGCCCCCAGGTGGACCCGGCGGCCCTCGGCTACCCGGTCACCGCGTTCGCCACCCTCCAGATCCGCCAGGGCCAGGGCGCGGATGTGCGCGCGCACCTGGCGACCGTGCCGGAGGTGCTGGAACTGCTGACCACCACCGGCAGCGGCGACATGCTGTGCCGGCTGGTGGCCCGCTCGAACGCCGATCTGCAACGGGTGATCGACCGGGTGGTGGGCTTCGACGGCATCGTCCGGGCCTCCACGACGATCGTGATGGAGACGCCGGTACCGCTGCGGGTGATCCCGCTGGTGGAGCAGGCGGCGCGGGAGGGGCGACCGGCGGGGGCGTGACGGGTGGTGAGGAGTCGCGCCGCCGGAGTTCCGCCGGGGGGATCAGCAGCTCGGGACCGGGCCCTTGCCCTTCTCCAGGGCCACCAGGGCGTCGACGGCGCCCTTGAGCGTGGTCACCGGCACCAGGCGCAGCCCCTCGGGCAGCTCGGCCCCGGCCTCGGCGCACTCCGCCTTCGGCACCAGGAACACGGTCGCCCCGTCCCGGCGCGCGGCCTGGGTCTTCAGGCCCACCCCGCCGACCGCGCCGACCTTGCCGGAGCCGTCGATCGTGCCCGTACCGGCGATGGTGCGCCCGC
The DNA here is from genome assembly GCF_000720835.1 of Streptomyces achromogenes subsp. achromogenes. Classification (GTDB taxonomy): domain Bacteria; phylum Actinomycetota; class Actinomycetes; order Streptomycetales; family Streptomycetaceae; genus Streptomyces; species Streptomyces achromogenes. Next base: position 59,611 of record NZ_JODT01000016.1, read on the forward strand.
CCGTGAGGTCGCCGCCGCTGCCGTCGCCGTCCAGCTTGTCGATGATGCCGAGGCTGAACAGCAGGCCCGCGCTGGGCCCGCCCACGTCGGCGAGGCGCAGCGTGACCTTCACCTTGTCCGCGCTGAGCCCGAGGTGCTTCAGCGCCGCCTGGGTCGCCGAGTCCTGGGACTCGCGCATCTGCGCCAGGTTGTGCTTCTCGATCTCCTTGACGGTGTCGCCCTGCGGATAGACCGAGTCGCGCGGCATGACGGCCCGGTCGGTGCGGAACCAGTCGCCGACCACGTCGCCGAGGGAGACCCGGGCGTCCGGGCCGGTCGCCACGATCGTGGTCATCCGCAGCTGCCCGCTGGTCTTCCGGGTCGGCGTGCCGGAGACCGTGATCACCGGGGTGCCCTGGTTCTCGCCGAGCACGTTCGCCGTCGAGCCGGGCTGCGCCACGGAGAACGGCAGCGGCGCGAACACCGCCGTGGCGAGCAGGGCCACGACGGGCAGCGCGCTGACGGCGAGGGCCTGGGGGCGTGTGAGACGTGAGAGCACGCCATCAATCTAACGTGAGGGCCGCGGGGGCCCTCGCCGTGTCCGGGCGCCGCGGTCAGCGCAGTGCTTCCGCGACCTCGCGGGCCGCTTCCATCACCCGCTGACCGACCCGGTCGGGTACGGCGTCGGCCAGCATCACCACGCCCACGCTGCCCTCGACGCCGGTGACCCCGACCAGGGGCGCGGCGGCCCCGCTCGCGCCGGCCTCCAGTTCGCCGTGGGTGAGGGTGTAGCCGGGGTCGGCGGACGGCGACTGGCGCGCGGCCAGGATGGCCCTGCCCGCGGCTCCCCGGTCGAGGGGGTGCCGGAACCCGGCCCGGTACGCCACGTGGTAGTCGGTCCAGGTCGGCTCGACCACGGCGACGGCGAGCGCCTCCGTGCCGTCCACCAGCGTCAGGTGCGCGGTCGCCCCGATGTCCTCGGCGAGGGACCGCAGGGCGGGCAGCGCGGCCTCGCGTACCAGCGGGTGCACCTGCCGGCCGAGTCGCAGCACTCCGAGCCCGACCCGGGCCCGGCCGCCCAAGTCCCGTCGTACGAGGGCGTGTTGTTCGAGGGTGGCGAGCAACCGGTATACGACGGTCCGGTTCACGCCCAGTTTGGTGGACAACTCGGTGACGGTCAGCCCATGGTCCGTGTCGGCCAGCAGCTTGAGGACGCGCAGTCCCCGGTCGAGCGTCTGGGAGGTCTCCGCGGTCACGACGCCCACTCCTTCGGCGGTGAGGTCGGCGGGTCCCTGAGCGGCGGATGCGTCACCGAGTCCCGTCGGCGACGCGCTTCAGAGGCCGCCGATCGGCAGGACGGCCCGGCGGCTCCAGGCCCTGTCGCTTCACGGCTGCGCTCCGCGGCGGCGCTGCCACGGGGCGTGTGCGTAGCCGGACAGTAGCGAAGCGGGTTCGCTGAGCGGAAGTCTCAGTCCAGAATCCGGGCAAGGGCAGATCCGGCCTGGCTGTATTCGTCCGGATACGCACACCGGGGGGCATCGAAACCGAGTCGAACGGAGGGCGCTCCGGCGGGGAGGACCGGGGAGGGTGTCCCGTCACCGTGCCCCGCCCCCGCCCCCGCACCCCGCCTCCGGGGCCGGGGCCGGGGCGGAGCCCCGTGGCGGTGGCCGCTCAGCCGCCGAGCCGGACCCCCCGCCCACCTCCCGGCAGCCCGCCCGCACACCTCGCCCCCGGGGTCCGGGGGCGAAGCTCCGCGACGGCGACCGCTCGCCCGCCGCTCCCCCTGCCCACACCCACGCACCCCATCCCCGGGGTCCGGGGCGTGGAGCGCCGTGGCGGCGAGGGCTCAGCCGGCCGAGCCGGGGGGCGGGAGAACTCCTGGGGCGGCGGCCGTCACTTCATCCGGGTCGCCCACTCCTGCACCTTGGCGATCCGCTGCCGCAGCTGTCCCGCCGTGGCCTCCGCGCTCGGCGGCCCCCCGCACACCCGCCGCAGCTCGGTGTGGATCACCCCGTGCGGCTTCCCGCTCTGGTGCACATACGCGCTGACCATGGTGTTCAGCCGCTTCCGCAGCTCCATCAGCTCCTTGTGCGTCACCACCGGCCGCCGCTCGGCCGGCAGCTCCAGCAGGTCGGCCTCCGTGTCCGGCTTCTTCCGGCTGTGCGCGATCTGCCGGGCCTGCCGCTTCTGCAGCAGCAACTGCACCTGCTCGGGCTCCAGCAGCCCCGGAATCCCCAGGTAGTCCTGCTCCTCCTCGCTCCCGGGGTGGGCCTGCATGCCGAACTCGGCGCCGTCGTAGAGCACCCGGTCGAACACGGCGTCGGACTCCAGCGCCTCGAACGGCAGCATGTCCTGCTCGCCGGTGTCCTCGTCCTGCTGCTTGTTCGCCTCCTCCATCTCCTTCTCGGATTCGGCGTACGGGTCCTCCTCGCCCTCCTTCTTCGGCTTGTCGAGGGCGTGGTCCCGTTCCTTCTCCATCTCGTTGGCGAAGGTCAGCAGGTCGGGCACGGTCGGCAGGAACACGGACGCGGTCTCGCCGCGCCGCCGGGACCGTACGAAACGCCCGACGGCCTGCGCGAAGAACAGCGGCGTCGAGATCGTCGTGGCGTACACCCCGACCGCGAGCCGCGGCACGTCGACGCCCTCGGACACCATGCGCACGGCGACCATCCACCGGTCGTCGCTCGCGCTGAACTCGTCGATCCGCTTCGAGGCGCCGGCGTCGTCCGAGAGCACGAGCGTGGCCTTCGTGCCGGTGATCTCCCGGATGAGCTTGGCGTACGCGCGCGCGGAGTCCTGGTCGGAGGCGATGACGAGCGCGCCCGCGTCCGGGATGGCCTTGCGGACCTCGGTCAGCCGCTGGTCGGCGGCGCGCAGCACGCTCGGCATCCAGTCGCCGCGCGGGTCGAGGGCCGTACGCCAGGCCTGGCTGACCGCGTCCTTGGTCATCGGCTCGCCGAGCCGGGCGGCTACCTCGTCACCGGCCTTGGTGCGCCAGCGCATGTTGCCGCTGTAGGAAAGGAAGATCACCGGCCGGACGACACCGTCCGCGAGCGCGGAGCCGTACCCGTAGGTGTAGTCGGCGGCGGAGCGCCGGATGCCCGCGTTGTCCTCCTCGTACGTCACGAAGGGGATGGGGTTGGTGTCGGATCGGAACGGCGTACCGGTCAGCGCCAGACGCCGGGTGGCCGGCTCGAAGGCCTCCAGGCACGCCTCGCCCCAGGACTTGGAGTCACCGGCGTGGTGGATCTCGTCCAGGATCACCAGGGTCTTGCGCTGCTCGACCCGGTTGCGGTGCAGCATCGGGCGGACGCCCACACCGGCGTACGTCACGGCGACACCGTCGTACTCCCGGCCGAGCGGGCCCGCGCTGTACTCCGGGTCGAGTCTGATCCCGATCCGGCCCGCGGCCTCGGCCCACTGCTTCTTCAGGTGCTCGGTGGGAGCGACCACGGTGACCTGCTGCACGACGTGGTGGTGCAGCAGCCAGGACGCCAGGGTCAGCGCGAAGGTCGTCTTGCCGGCGCCGGGGGTGGCGACGGCGAGGAAGTCGCGCGGCTGCTCCTGGATGTACTTCTCCATCGCCCCCTGCTGCCAGGCACGCAGCTTGCTGGCGGTACCCCAGGGGGCCCGGCCCGGGAAGGCGGGCGAGAGGTGATGGGAGGAAGCGGAGGTGGCGGAGGATGCGGCGGTGGTAGTCACGGTCTCCGTGGATCAGGGTCGGGCGGCTACGTACGACAACCGGGCCACCCTACCGGCGCCGCCCCGCGGGCACGGCGCGAACGAGCCGGGGCCGCCCCCGGGTGGGAGCGACATCACAGCGGCCCCGTGACCACCACCGGTCACTTCGGCCGCGCGGTACGTTCCCGCAGCCGCGTCGTGACCCAGGAGCCCACCAGCGCCACCGCGGCCATGGGCAGGAAGACGGCGGCGAAGGCGGCGGGACGGCCGCCGTCACCCGCCGTGGTGGCGGCGGTGCCGCCCCCGCCCAGGGCCGCGAAGGCCGCGCCGGCCGCCGCCAGCAGGACGACGTTGGCCAGGGCGTCGGAGATCTGGAGCGCGGCGGAGTTGGTGCCGGCCTCCTCGGGGGCGGACAGCTTCAGCAGCAGCACGCTGGTGGAGGAGATCACCAGCCCCATCCCGAAGCAGCCGACGCCCCACGCGGCGGCGACGGTCCAGACGGGAACGGAGTGGATCAGCACGCTGGGCGCGGTCAGGATCGCGGCGGCGACCAGCACCATGCCCAGGGTCATCAGCCGCTCCCGGTACGGCGCCAGGCGCGGCCGGGACTGCGCGAACGAGCCCAGCGCCCAGGTGCCGCCGCCGGCCGCGAGCGAGAACCCGGCGAGGGTCGGCGACAGACCGCGCTGGGTGACCAGCATCAGCGGGACGAAGGACTCGGCGGCGATGAAGGACCCGGCCGCCAGCCCGCGCAGCAGCACGACGGAGGGCAGACCGCGGGCGGCCCGGTAGGTGCCCCGGGGCAGCAGTCCGAGGACGGCGGGGACCAGCAGGGCCGCCCCGGCCAGCCCGGGGAGCAGGGAGAGCGGCCGCAGGTCCTGGGCGGCGTACTGCAGGAGCCCGGCGCCGAGGGAGATCCCGAGCGCGAGCCGGATCCGTCGCCGGTCGAAGGCGGCGGCACCGGCCCGCTCGTCCACCGGGCCCGCCGCCCGCCGGCGTATCTGGGGCAGGGCGAGGGCGAGCGGGAACACGACGAGGACCGGTATGCCGAGGAACACCCAGCGCCAGCCGAGCTGCTCGGTGACGGCACCGGAGGCGAGGGGGCCGACGATGGACGGTACGACCCACCCGGCGGCGAACGCGGCCATGATCGCGGGCCGCAGCCGCTCGGGGTAGGCCCGGCCCACGACGACGTACAGCGCGACGATGACCAGTCCGCCGCCGAGGCCCTGCACGGCCCGGCCGAGGATGAACACCCACATGGCCTGCGCGGTCCCGGCGACGACGAGGCCCGCGGCGAAGGCCGCGATGCCGGTGGTCAGCGCGCCGAGCGGGCCGCGCCGGTCGGACCACTGCCCGGCGAGCACCATGCCGAAGAGGCTGGTCGTGAAGTACCCGGAGAAGGCGAACGCGTACAGCGCCACGCCGTCCAGCTCGCGTGCGGCGACCGGCATCGCCGTCCCCACGGCGGTCGCCTCGAACGCGATCAGCACGACGACGGACACGATCCCGACACTGAGCGCCCGGTACGCCCGGCTCAACACGCCGGACGCCTGCCCGGCCGGGGGATCGAGGACAGCGGGATCACGGGATTCGAGGGCGCTCATGCCCGTCAGGGTAAGACCCACAACCAACTTTGGCCCCTGTCAGGAGCCCCACCTCCCCTCATCCCTTGGTCGTACGCCCGCCACCCCTTCATGAACGGCATATGGCAGTCACATTGCACCCCCCGCGCCCCCCTTGAGCCCCGCCCACCCCACCCCGTACGTTCATCTCACCAACACGGCCGCAACGCCCCACCGCGACCGAGAACGACAACACAACACGGCCGTGTGCCCGAGTGGTTCAGGGACTCGCCTGCAAAGCGAGTTACGCGGGTTCGATTCCCGCCACGGCCTCCACACCGGCGCTACGGCCGACCACTGGCGGGTGGTCGGCCGGGCAGCGCACCACCTCCATCGGTCAGATGCCCGGATACCGGAAACCATCCCAGGGCGGGGGCGGATTGAGAGACCCTGGTGACCGTGACCGGACATTCGAGAGAAACCGATCCGGGCGATGAAGTCGGCGCGCTTCTCCGGGCCTTGGACGGACAGCGACGGCACGTGCTCGGCATTCTCGACGGGCTCGGCGCGACGGCCCTGCGGCGGCCCGTGCTGCCGTCCGGTTGGCATTGCCTGGGGCTGGTCCAGCACCTCACACTGGACGTGGAGCGGTTCTGGTTCCGCGCCGTCGTCGCCGGTGACGAGGAGGTCATCGAGGGACTGACGAGCGGTGACGAGGCCTGGAGGGTGGCACCGGACGTGCCCGCCCGTGACGTGCTCGACCGGTACCGGCAGGAGGCGAAGCTCGCCGACGCCGTCATCACCGCGACCCCTGCCGACGCCCCCCTGGCCTGGTGGCCCCACGACCTGTTCGGCGAACCGCACCTGCACACCCTGCGTGACGTTCTCCTGCACGTCATCACCGAGACCGCCTGCCACGCCGGCCACCTGGACGTGGCACGCGAACTGATCGACGGCCACCGCTGGCTGGTGCTGACCTAGGCCCACGCGGTCCGGTCGTTACCGCTGCCGTGCTCCCTTCATCCTCCGTTCCAGTTCCGCCATGCGCAGGACATCCGGGCGGGGCTGGTTCCAGAGGTTCTGGGGGATCTCGACGCGGCGGGCGGCGGGGCAGCGGGCGAGGAAGGTGGCGAACTGTTCGTCGCACCAGCTCGGTACCCACGCCCCGGAGCGGCACACGAACACGGCGTCGAAGGCAACGCCTGGTGGACGGCCGTCGTCAATGGCCATGGGCACCGGGATCAGGGGGCGCTCGGCGGGTCTCGTCATGGACTCCCGCCACGGTGGGAAGTGGACGTACACCTTCGATCCATGCCAGTAGTGGGCGAGGAGCCAGTTCTCGGCGGAGATGGGGCCCTTGGCCGTCCACTCCTCAAAGGTGCGGTGGTCCGGCGGGTAGCCGCAGTCGTGGTGAGCGTCGTACAGGTGTACCGATTCCCACGGCCCGGTCCCGCCCAGGTTCGAAGGGAAGAGCTGTCCGGCCCACGCGTTGGAGTCGGCGTAGAAGAGGGTCGCGTCCGGGGAGAAGCCGAACCGGTCCCAGAAGCCGAAGAAGCCCTCGCAGTACGGCAGGGGTACACCGGCCTCCAGGAACGCGCGCACGCGCCGGAGCCAGATCATTTCGACATGTACGGCGTCCTCGGCCGCGGGCCAGGCGTACAAGTGCGCGTCCGCGCCAACCGGCGCTCCGGCTGTGGGAGTCGGAAAGAAGTAGTCCCAGTCGACCACCAGGAGATGCATCGCGTGACTCTCTGAGCAGGGGCAGTCCCCCGGCCGGAACCGGAGGACGCCCTTCGGGAATTGGCAGGCAGGTCAGGAGACGTGCAGGTGACCGGGAGAGCCGGAGCCTCCCTGGCCGTCGCCGTCCTCGATGTCCGTGTTGTCGGACCCGTGGCCGCCGTCGTCGCCACCACCTCGCGCGGTAGCCTTCCTGCCGAGTGCTTCCTTGAGGGTCATGGGCTTCTGCCTCTCTCAAGCTGCGGCCGAGGGGCCTTCCCACGGCCGTTGTGCACTTGCCGACCCACCCCTCGGTCCGGTCCCGCGAAGATCAAGACCGAGGGGTGGGCGCTTGTGACCGCTCCTCTGCCGGCTCTCGGGCCGGCGTAGGACGAGCGGAATTCCGGCCGGGATCGGGAGCGGAGGATCAAGGCCGGTTCGTCTGTTCCGCCGCCGTGCTCACTCGGCGGTCTCGTGTGCGCACTGCCGGATGGCGCGGGCCGCCTCGAAGCGCGCGCTCGCCTCGCCCCGCCGCGTGGCACGGTCGAGTCGCGCCTTCAGCTCCGCGCACCGGGCACAACCGGGCTCCGGCCTGGCCTCGTACAGCCATCCGTCCAGTGGCAGATCGACCGGCGGGCCGGGATAGGTCCGCCGCCTCATACGGCCGCCCGTACGACTTGGTTCGCTCGCATTCCTCGCCTCTCACCGACGTTGTAGCTCTACGCAACCAAGTCGTCGCCCACAGCGGTACGGTGGGAGCCGGGGCAGAACTTGAACGACTTGAACTTCGAGTTCGCGGAGGGTGGTCGACATGCCGAAGCGCCAGCCGAACGAAAGCCTCGCCCGGTTGCTCGACGGAGCCGACTGGACGTACGGGCAACTGGCATCGGCCGTGAACCGGACCGGTGCCGAGCGGGGGCTTCGGCTGACCTACGACGAGTCCTCCGTGAAGCACTGGCTCGACGGCACGATGCCCCGGAAGTACGTCCGCCCTGTCGTCATCGAGGCCTTGGCCCGCCGTATCGGGCGCCCCGTCACCCTTGAGGAAGCCGGACTCGGCTCATCCGCCACCGTGACCGGATCGGACGTAGCGACAGGCGAGCACGACCTGAACACCATTGAGGGTCTGGTTCACACCGGAAGGGCAGACATGGACCCATCGCGCCGCACGGTCCTGACGACCGCGCTCTACTCGGCCACGCTGGCGGTACCGCGTTTCGACGACGCAGAAGAGACGCTGGACCGGCTGGAGCACCAAGCCGCCGGCCGAACCGTCCGCATCGGCCCCGGGGACGTTGCCGTGGTCCGGAGCATGACGGACAAGATCGCCGACATCCTCGACGAATTGGGGGGCGCGCACGCGCGGCCCATGGCCGCCGCGTTCATCGTGAACTCGGTCGCCTCGTACCTCCGGGCCGATGGCCACGATGCCGTGAAGAACGACATGCGGGCCGCCGCGTCCGATCTGGTCTACCTGACCGGGTGGATGGCCATGTACGAGCGCGCGCACGGCCTCGGCCAGCGGTACTACCGGCAGGCGCTGGGCCTGGCGAAAGCGGCGGACGATCAAGTGACGTACTGCCGCACCCTGCGGGGCATGGCGCTCCAGGCCGCCAACCTCCGGCACGCGAACAAGGCTCTGGAACTGGCGGACTCCGCCGCGGAGGCGGCACCCTCCGCCGGTCCGCGCCTCGTCGCCTTCCTACGGGGGCAGCAGGCGCACGGGGCCGCGCTGGTCGGCGACCGGCGGCAGGCCTTCACGCGGCTCAAGGAGACCGAAGCCGCCCTGTCGAAGGCGGACAACCGGCGGGACGCCATCGGGGGCTATGACCAGGCCGCCTACTTCTTCCACCAGTCCGCCGTTCTGCACGCCCTCGGCGATGTCCCCGGGTCGATCACGGCCATGCAGGCATCGAACCGGGTACGTCCGCCCAAGGAGAAGCAGGGCAACGCCCACGCCAACGGACTGCTGGCCCAGCGGCAGTTCGAGGTCGGGCACATCGAGGCGGCGTGTGCCACCTGGCACGCTTTCCTGGACGACTACGCGACCCTCAGCTCATCGCGGGCCGATGAACACTTCGACATCATGCGGCGGCGCATCCGCCCGTACCTGAAGAACGCGAAGGCGCGGGAGCTGAACGACCGGGCCCGGGAGATGGCCCGGCAGAAGGCCGCCGCGTGACCGGGGCCGTCGGAACGTAGCTCTCGTGTCTGCTCCGGGCCGGTGCGCGTCGGGATGGGTATGAAGCGTACTCAGGTCAAGGGCTGCATGGCCCTGCTCGGCGCGGTCGTCGGGGTTCTCGGTGGTGGTGCGGTGCCCGCGGGGGCCACCTCTGTCATCGGGTTCGGCAACGCGGCCTTCGACAACGTCTGTGCCAACCTCGGCGGGCCGCACGCCGGGGGTGGCACCGTGCGGAACGGCGGTGGTCTCGCGGGGCTCGGTGTCGCCCTGCCCGTCGGCAGTCCGGGGAATCAGTGCGGGACTCTCGGGCTGCCGACCTCCCTCCATGAGATGGGCGGTATCGACATGATCGGCACCGTCACGGGCGGGGAGGTCTGACCGGGGCCCGCGTCACAGCACCCCGCCCGTCTCGTCCTGGAACGCGTGCGTCCAGTAGTGCCAGGTCGTTTCCGGGAGGGTGGCTGTGGGGTCCAGGGACTCCAGGGTGTGGAGCATGAGGGCGACCAGGTGGTCGTAGGCGTGGGTGGCCAGTTCGTGGTTCAGGTGGGTGTCGATCGTGCGCTCGTGATGGATGAGCCACAGGGTGAACGCCAGGGTGGAGACATCGGTGTTGAGAGGGTGGAGCGTCCCGTCCGGTTCGCTGAAGGTCAGGACCGCGCCCGTTCTGCCGTCCACCACCACGCTGGTCTCCTCCCTGAGGCGGCCGAGGCGGATCAGGTGGTCGCAGTGGGCCGGGAGGTCGGTGACCGGGCGGTCGGGGCGTTCCTCGGTGAAGTACTCCCGGAGCGTGGGCAGCGGGGCGTCCGTGTCGGCCTGGTACAGGACCGCCGACTCCGGCAGTCCCGTCTCGCGCAGGAAGCGGCGCGTCGGCTCGTGGGTGAGCGTCGGCGGGAAGTCGACCTCCTCGAACCGGGTCACCCTGCCGTGCCCGAACTCCTGGTCCAGCACCCGCGCGGGCACGTCCACGGCGAGCCCCGACGCCGTACCGGGGCCGGCGACGAGGGCGAGGGGACGGATCAGGGCCGCCGCCTTCCAGTACGGCGGGACCTCGCCGTTCGCGTCCTCCTCGAAGAGGGTGAGGAGGCGGCGGGACGCCTCGGTCACCGTCCGCGGGCCGTACTGGCCCGCCAGGGACGCGAACCGGCCGCGCAGGCCCGCCAGTTCCTCGGTGACCGCCGCGAAGCGCAGCAGCGTGTGCAGGGAGGACGCTAAGGGGCGCGCGTCGTACGGGTCCCGCAGGAACGCCGTGGTCAGCTCCCCCGTGGCGCCGTCGAGCAGGATCGACTCGCGCTCCAGCCCGGCCGGGGTGAGCAGTTCGCCTATGACCAGCCGGCCGCGCAGCTCCTCCGCCAGGCGCAGGGGGCCGTCGGCGGCGTCGGCGAGGGTGCGCAGGCCGTGCGTGCGCAGCGGTGAGAAGGTCAGCAGGTCGGTCACCGCGGGCAGGCCGGGGGCCGTGAGCAGGCCGCGCGTCGGCGCGTGGGTGACGTAGCGGTCCAGTTCCGCCTCGGTCAGCGTGATCGCCGGAACCCCGGCGTCGGTCGTGCTCATCGCTCCCCCGCGATCTTCCCCGTGCGTGACGGGCCCGCGCACACCGTCGTACGCGGCCCCGGGCAGGTACCCCCACCGCTTCGCAGCCTACGCCGCCCCACTGACAACGGCCGCCATCAGGCAAGACGTTGGCCGGGCCGGGCACGTTGCCTGCCCGGCCGGACCGGCGTCCGGCAGCCCGCACACCGGCCGGCTCAGGTGAAGTAGACCCCACCGAGGACAACGGCCAGTGCCGCCACGGCGAACAGCAGGATCCACAGGGCCAGCCTGCCCGGCCCGGGAGGGGGTTCGTAACGCGGCTCGCCGGACGAAGCCACAGAGCGCGGCCCGCCGGACGAGGGAACGCGGCGCGGCTCGTCCCGGTCGCCCGGCGGTGTGCTCATCGGTCCGCGGCCACCGCCGCCTGCGGGCGGATCGGGAGGCGGTTGACCGGTCGGCCGGTGGCGGCGCGTACCGCGGAGGCGATCGCCGCCGGGGCCGTCACCACCGGGACCGCGCTGACCGACTTGGCGCCGAAGGGGGCGACCACGTCGCGTTCCTCGACCAGTTTGACGATCCGGATGTCGGGGGCGTCCAGGGCGGTCGGGAGGGCGTAGCCGGTCAGGTCGGGGTGGCGGACCAGGCCGCGGGGCGTGCGCAGGTTCTCGGTGAGGGCGATGCCCACCCCCTGGGTGACGCCGGCCTCGATCCGGGCCGCCAGCTGGGCCGGGTTGAGGACCCTGCCGACGTCCTGGGCGACCGCCAGCTCCACCACCCGCACCGAGCCCAGCTCGACGTCCACGTCCACCACCGCGCGGATCGCGCAGAACGCGAGGCCCACGAAGGCGTCGCCCTGCCCGGAGGCGTTCAGCGGCTCGGTCGGGTGCGGGCGGCACTGGGCCGTGGCCCACAGCTCCTTGCCCTCCAGCGCCTCCATGACGGTGGTCGACAGCACCCCGTCGTACGAGGTGATCTTGCCGTCGGTGATCTGGAGCAGCTCCGTCGACATGCCGAACTTGTGCGCGAGCGGCTGGAGGAGCTGGGTGCGGACCATCTTCGCCGCGCGCTCCACCGCGCCGCCCGACACCCAGGTGTGCCGGCCCCGGCAGCCCGCGCCGGCCGGCGGCTGGTCGGTGTCGACGGGCGCAACGTGGACCTCCTCGATGCCGAGGGTGTCCTGAACGATCTGCCGGGCCAGCGTGGTGAAGCCCTGGCCGGTCTCCACGGCGGCGCACAGCACGGTGGCCACCCCGTCGTGGACCTTGACCGTGGCCGTGGACACCTCGTCGGCGCCCTCCGCGCCCAGCATGTGCACCATGCCCAGGCCGTAGCCGACGCCCCGGCGCACCGCGCCCGGTTCGCCCGCGCCCTCGGGGCCGCCGGGCAGCAGCCACTCCTCCTCGGGCGTGTCCTTCGGCAGCGCGGGCAGCGGGAAGTCCCGGACCGCCTGGAGGAGTTCGGCGACCGGCGCCGGGCAGGTCACGGTCTGGCCGATCGGCAGGACGTCCCCGGTCGCCAGGACGTTGCGCAGCCGCAGCTCGGCCGGGTCCACGCCCAGTTTCCGCGCCAGCTTGTCCATCTGCGCCTCGTAGGCGGCGCAGACCTGCATGGCGCCCTCGCCGCGCACGTGGCCGGAGGGCGGGTTGTTGGTGCGGACGGCCCAGCCCTCGATGAACGCGTTCGGGACGACGTACGGGCCGCACGCGAAGGAGACGGCGGCGGCCAGGGCGTCGGCGGAGGTGTCGGCGTACGCGCCCGCGTCCAGCAGGATCTGCGCCTCGACCTTGACCAGCCGGCCCTCGGCGTCGGCGTGGTGGCGGTAGCGCAGCAGGGTGGGGTGGCGGTGGGCGTGGCCGAGGAAGGACTCCTCGCGGGTCGCCGTCAGCTTCACCGGGCAGCCGGTGCGCAGCGCGAGCAGGCCGAGCGGGAGCTGGAAGCCCTGGTCCTCGCGGTCGGCCGTGGCGCCGGGCACCCCGGTGACGACGATCTTCACCCGATCGGGGGACAGGCCGTAGCAGGCGGCGGCCGTGTTGCGGTCGGTGTGCGGGTCGGTGGAGGCCAGGTACAGCTCCACCCCGCCGTCCGGGCGCGGCACGGCGAGGCCGGCCTCGGCGCCGATGGGGGCCGGGTCCTGGCGGCCGATGCGGTACAGGCCCTCGACCACGACCTCGCCGACCGCCTCCGGGTCGCCGTGGCGCAGCGGGATGTGCCGGATCAGATTGCCGTCGGGGTGCAGCGGCTCGGCCTCGAAGGCGTGTTCCGGGTCGGTGACGGGGTCGAGGATCTCGTACTCGACGATGACGGCGGCGGCGGCCATCCGCGCGGTGTCCGGGTGGTCGGCGGCCACGGCCGCGATGGGCTCGCCGTGGTGGCGTACGACGTCGGAGGCGAACACCGGCCGGTCGGGCGTGCCGCGGCCGTGGCGGGGGGTGCCGGGGACGTCCTCGTGGGTGATGACGGCACGGACGCCGGGCATCTCGCGCGCGTGCGTGGTGTCGATGGAGACGATGCGCGCGTGCGCGTGCGGGGAGCGCAGTACGGCCGCCCACAGCAGGCCCTCGGCCCACAGGTCGGCGGCGTAGGGGAAGGTGCCCTCGGTCTTGGCGCGGGCGTCGGCGTGCGGCAGGGAGACGCCGAGGCCGTGCGGCGACGGCTCGGCCTCGGGGGCGGGTTCCGGGGCGGTGGTCGCGATGCCGGCTTCGTTGCTCACGCCTGGCCTCCGTCCTGGCCGTAGTGCTGCTGGTCCTGCGGTCCCGGGGGCGTGGTGCCGTACGGGTCCGGCGTGTCGTACTGCTCCGGGGGCCGGGGGGCGGCGAACGCGCCGGGGGCCTCGAAGGCCGACGGGTGGACGCCGCCGGAGCCGGGGGCCGCCTGGTGCGGGATGCGCGCCTCGTCCGGGTCCGTCCCGGGGGCGGCGTGGGACGCCTCGCGCTCGGCGACGACCTCCTTGACGGCCTCCAGGACGCCCCGGTAGCCCGAGCAGCGGCACAGGTTGCCGCACAGGGCCTGCCGGGTCTCCAGCTCGCTGGGCGCCGGGTTGCCCTCCAGCAGGTCGTGCACGGTCATCGCCATGCCGGGCACGCAGAAGCCGCACTGCACGGCGCCGCAGCGGGCCAGCGCGCGCTGGACGTCGGAGGGCCGGCCGTCCACGGCCAGGCCCTCGACCGTGCGGACCTCGCTGCCGGCCGTGGTGACCGCCGGGACCAGGCAGGACGCCACCAGCCGGCCGTCCACCTGGACGTTGCACGCCCCGCACTCGCCCTGCGAGCAGCCGTCCTTGGCGCCCGCCAGACCGAGCCGTTCGCGCAGCACGTAGAGCAGCGACTCGCCGATCCAGGCGTCCGTGACCGGCCGGTCGGTGCCGTTGACCCGCAGGACGTAGGAGGCGAGCGGGTGGTCGTCGTGCGGCGGCAGCGGCGCGGCGGGGGGCTCTTCGGCGCCGTCGGGTACGGCCTCCCGGGGTTCCTGTGCGTCCTGGGAGTCCTGTGAGTCCTGGGATTCCTGAGCGTCCGGGGTTTCCTGGGTCTCCTGGGTTTCCTGGTCGTCTCGCGGTTCCGGGGCCGGCGGGGCGGTGTCCGTGGCGCCGTCGGCCTCGGACGGCTCGGCGGCGGGCGTCTCGGCGGGTTCCGCCGGGGCCGAGGGCGCCGCGGCCTCGGGTACGGCGGTCTCGGGTACGGCGGTCTCGGGTACGGCGGTCCCGGCCGGCTGCTCCGCGGTGCCGGCGGGATCGACGGCACCCGTGGCCGCGGCGGCGGCCGTCTCGACGGCGGCCGTGGTCTCGGCGGCCGTGTCGGCGGGTTCCGCCGGGTGGGCCGTCGTCACCGGGTCCCCGGGGGCCTCCGGGGCGGCCGTGGCCGCCGTTGTGGCGGGCCCGGACGCGGGGGCCGGGTCGGTGGGCTGTTCGTGGCCCGCGGGGGCTTCCGCAGGGCGCTCGGGGGCTTCCGCGAGGCCGTGGGCGTCCGCTTCCGGCGCCGCGCCGGGGCCGGTCGGCGGAGGCACCGGTACGGCGGTGTCGCCGTGGGTCGCGTCGGCGTGCCCGGCGTGGGCGTCCCCGGTTACGCGACCGTGCTCGGCGTGCCCCGCCTCCGCGGGGCCGGCGCCGAGGTGACCGCCGTCGGTGTACCCGGCGTGCCCGGCGTGACCCGCGTCCCCGTGACCGCCCTCGACGTGTCCGGCCTCCGGATGACCCGCACCGGCATGCCCCGCGGCACCCTCGTCGTACCCGGCGTCGAGGTAACCCGCGCCCGCGGGCCCCACACCCTCGTCGCCACCCGCGACATGCCCGGCGGCACCCTCATGACCGTCACCGGACTGCCCGGCGTCCGCGTAACCGTCACCCGACTGCCCGGCCTCCGGGTAACCCGCACCACCGTGCCCGGTGCCCTCGTGACCGCCCTCCGCGTGCCCGGCGTCCCCGTAGCCACCC
Source organism: Streptomyces achromogenes subsp. achromogenes (assembly GCF_000720835.1). GTDB lineage: Bacteria > Actinomycetota > Actinomycetes > Streptomycetales > Streptomycetaceae > Streptomyces > Streptomyces achromogenes. Next base: position 74,687 of record NZ_JODT01000016.1, read on the forward strand.
CCGTGGCCGTCCGGGTACCCCTCGCCGTGCGCGGCGGGTCCGTGGCCGTACCCCGGCTCGGGGCCGTACGTCTCCGGTCCCGGGCCCGACGGGTGGGTCGCGGCGGGGTCGGGGGTGTCCCAGGGGCGGGGGGTGGCCCAGGGGGCCGGGGCGCCGCCGGGCAGGGTGGCCGGCGGGGTGCCGCCCCACTGCTCGACCAGCGAGGACGTGGTGTACTCGCCCGACTCGTCCGGAAGCTCGCCCCCCGCGACGGGGATGGACCACTGCCCGGTGACGTCGTGCCCGGGGGCGGCCGGTGCCGCGGGCTCCTCGAAGGTCCACTGCTGGGTGGCACCGGGCTCGTAGGTGAACCGGTCGTCCGCGGCGTGCGCAGAGGCCGGCGCGGCGTTCGGGTCGGGCCACCGGCTGTCCTCGGGCACCGGCCAGCCGGCCGTGTCCTCGGTGTGCGCGGCCGTGATCGGCGGCGGTACGTAGCCGTGGCCCGGCGCCGCCAGCGGGCTGTCGCCGGTCAGCAGGGCGTCGATGCCCCCCTCGGGGAGCTGGACGAAGGCGGTGGCGCCGTCGTCGTAGTCGCCCTGGGGCAGCGGATCCCAGCGTCCGCCGCCCTGGGGCGTGCCCTCTCCGTGCTGGTCGTCGGTCACGACAGCGCCCTCCCCAGTGCTCGTCGGGCCAGCGCGGCGACGGTGCGCCGCAGGTGCAGTACGGCGGGCGGGAGCGGGACCACCGTGCCGTCGGGTTCGGGGGCCGGGTCGGGGATGCAGGCCGCGGCGACGTACTCGCCGAAGGCGTGCAGGGCCTCCGGGACGAGGGCGCGGTCGTTGTCCCAGTCGATGAGTCCCGCGATCCACTGCTCGGCCTCCAGGGGCCGCAGCGGCATCGGCGCTATGGCACCCACGGCGCAGCGCACACCGCGCCGGGCGGGGTCGAGCACGAGGGCCACGGAGGCCAGCGCGCGGCCCGGGCCGGTGCGTCCGGTGGCCTTGAGGAAGACCTGCGGGGCGTGCAGCAGCGGTACGCGGACGTAGCCGATGAGTTCGCCGCCGCGCAGCATCTCCACGCCGGCCAGCAGGTGCGACACCGGGATCTCCCGGCGGGCCCCGCCCGGGCCCGCGATGACCAGGGTCGCTTCCAGGGCGGCCAGCACCGGCAGCGCGTCCCCGGTGGGGGCGGCGGAGGCGATGTTGCCGCCCAGGGTGCCCGCGTTGCGGATGTGCGGCGGGCCGGCGGCGCGCGCGGCGGCGGCGAGCGCCGGGATGAGGGCCGCGAAGTCGGGGCGTCCCATGCGCGCGTGGGTGAGGCCCGCGCCGAGCAGTGCGTGGCCGTCCTGGTACTGCCAGCCGCGGATCTCGCTGATGCGGCCCAGTCCCACCAGCGCGGCGGGCCTGAGCTGGCCGGAGTTGACGGCGGCCATCAGGTCGGTGCCGCCCGCCACGGGGACGGCGGTGGGCATGGCCGCGAGGGCCGCCACCGCCTCGTCCAGCGTCGTGGGCAACGTGACGGCCTGTGCCGTCCGCGGTGCGTGCGTGGTCAAACCGGCTGCCCCTTCCCGCTGCCCCACCTGGTCCCGCCTGTGTTGCCGTACGGTACGTGCTGACAGGGCGGACGACGCAACTCTGGCACATCTTCGCAACGCCCGAACGCGGGGGTCCGCTAGGAGGCTTTCGCCCACCTCACCGGGGGGTTGGTCCGGTTTCGCACGGCATCACCGGTGCGGGCGGATTGCCACTCTTCGGTGATACTGCCGGGGTTTTTCCGGTACTTGTTCGGGGCGGGCAAGGGCGGGAAGGGGCCGGTCGGGGCGGGGCGGGTCCGGGGTGCCGTGCGGTCAGCGGCTGGGAGGCGGTCCCTCGATCGGGCGGCCGGGCACGCCGGGGCGGCGCTGCCACGGGCGGGGTCCGGTGGGCGGCCGGTAGGCGACGCCGAGGGCGTCAAGTCGCCGGTAGTGGACGCTCATCCGGCGTTCGAAGTCCGCGTAGTCCCGGTCGGCCGGGGCGGGCAGCGGGCTCCAGGCGACCTCGGCGAACGCGGCGAGGCGGGGGAAGGCCTGGTAGTCCACGCGCGCGGAGTCCTCCAGCACCTCGGTCCACACGTTGGCCTGGGTGCCCAGCACGTGCCGGGCCTCCTCCTCGGTGAGCCCGGCCGGCACCGGTTCGAAGCGGTAGACATCCTCCAGGGTGCGCACGAAGCCGATGGGCACCGGTTCGTCGTCGCCGGGGGCCTGCCGGTGGTCCAGGTACACGTACTGCTCCGGGCACATGACCACGTCGTGGCCGGCCCGCGCGGCGGCGACGCCGCCCGCGTAGCCGCGCCAGGAGGCGACGGCCGCGCCCGGGGCGAGCCCGCCCTCCAGGATCTCGTCCCAGCCGATGAGGCGGCGCCCGCGCGCGGCGAGCCAGGCGTCGAAGTGCCCGATGAACCAGGACTGGAGGGCGTCCTCGTCGGTGAGGCCGAGGTCGGCGATGCGGGTCTTGGCGGTGACGGACTCGGTCCACTGCTCCTTGCGGCACTCGTCGCCGCCGACGTGCACGAACGCGGAGAACTCGGCGGCGTCGGCGGGGAACAGCTCCAGGACCTCCTCGAACACCCCTTCGTAGAAGCGCAGGGTGGTGTCGGTGGGGGCGAGCACGTTGGACGAGATGCCCCAGGTGTCCCAGACGGAGAGGGCGGCGGTGTCGACGACGTCGGTGTTGCCGAGTTCGGGGTACGCGGCGATGGCGGCCTGCGAGTGGCCCGGTACGTCGATCTCGGGGACGACGCTGATGTGCCGCTCGGCGGCGTAGGCGACGATCTCCCGGATGTCGTCCTGGGTGTAGTAACCGCCGTGCGGTTTCTCGTCCCACAGCGGGGAGGCGCGGTGGCCGAATTTGGTCCGCGAACGCCAGGAGGCGATTTCGGTCAGCTTCGGATAGCGCCGGATCTCGATCCGCCAGCCCTGATCGTCCGTCAGATGCAGGTGCAGGACGTTGAGTTTGTGCGCGGCCATCAGGTCCAGATAGCGCAGCACGCCCTCCTTGGGCATGAAGTGCCGGGCGACGTCGAGGAGCAGACCGCGCCAGCGGAAGCGCGGGGCGTCCTCGACGGCCCCGGCGGGCACGGAGAGCGCCGCGGCCGGGCGCAGGGGGGCACGGCGGAAGGCGTCGGCGCCGAGCAGCTGGCGCAGGCTCTGGGCGCCCCAGAACACGCCGGCCGGGCCGCCGCCGCGGATCTCCACCCCGTCCCCGGCGCGGGCGGTGAGCCGGTACGCCTCGGGGGCCAGGGTGTCGTCCAGGAGCAGCCGTACGCCGTCGCGGGCGTCCGGCGGCCCCGGGCGCAGCGGCAGGTTCAGGGCCGCGCCCAGGGTGGCGCGCAGCCAGCGTTCGGTGCGTTCGGTGCCCGCGGCGGCCCACAGCGTGGTGCCGGGACCGAGCGGCACGCCCGGTCCGGTGGGCTCCTCGACGGCGCGCGGCGCCGGAATCAGTTCCACGTCCTCAGCCCCCTGGGGAGGTCGTTGCAGTATGCGCAACGGTCGTTGCACAAAGCGGCACCTCGAAGGCTAGGCACTGCGCCGGGTCCCCACAAGAGGTCTGGACCAGTCGACGGCCGGAGAACACGAAGATCCCCGGGAGGCGCCACAAGCGCCTCCCGGGGACCTCACCCGTCTCCGGCCGGGCCGGGGACCTACTTGTCGCCGCCCTTGCCCTTGTCGTCGCCGCCGCTGCCCATGGATTCGTAGATCTCCTTGCACATCGGGCAGACGGGGTACTTCTTCGGGTCGCGGCCCGGCACCCAGACCTTGCCGCACAGCGCCACGACGGGGGTGCCGTCGAGGGCGCTCGCCATGATCTTGTCCTTCTGGACGTAGTGGGCGAAGCGCTCGTGGTCGCCGTCACCGTGGGACACCTGCGGCGTCGGCTCTACGAGGGTCCCCGTACCAGTCCCGCGCTCGGGCTCGAGAGTGCTCATAACAGCCAGGGTACTGAAGCTCACACGCATCAGTTGAGCGAAGGGTCGTCCGGATACGTGGCCACCATCGCCAGCTCGCTGCGCTGGCGGCGCAGCACCTCGCGCCACAGCCGTTCCGGGGCCGGCGAGGACACGTCGCCCGGCTCGGACTCCACCACGTACCAGGCGCCCTCCACCAGCTCGTCCTCCAGCTGGCCGGGGCCCCAGCCCGCGTACCCCGCGAAGATCCGCAGGCTGCCCACGGCCGAGGCGAGCAGCTCCGGCGGGGCCTCCAGGTCCACCAGGCCGATCGCGCCGTAGACCCGCCGCCAGCCGAGCGGTGCCCGGTCGCCGTCGGCGCCGCCCGGGATGACCGCCACGCCCAGCGCCGAGTCCAGCGACACCGGGCCGCCCTGGAAGACCACACCGGGCTCGCCGGCCAGGTCGGCCCAGCCCTCCAGGATGTCCCCGACGACCACGGGGGTGGGACGGTTCAGGACGACACCGAGGGAACCCTCCTCGTCGTGGTCGAGGAGGAGCACCACCGCACGGTCGAAGTTCGGGTCCGCCAGGGCGGGAGTGGCCACGAGCAGCCGCCCTGTGAGCGAGGACACCTCGGTCATGCCAGACATGATCCCGCATCTTCCCCGGGTGTGGGGAGCCAATCGGGGGCACGGAGGTGAAGCAGGTCGGAACCGGGACACGCCCCCGGCGCACACCCGGACCGCCGGTGACCCCATGTGCCCGAAAGGGAACGGTTCGTGTTGTGACACAGCTATGACGGTCTGGCCGGGCACTGGGCTTACGGGAGGGGGGTAATCGGCGATTACCCTGTCTTCCCGGCCCCTGCGCACAGTGATCGGCCGGCCCCTGACCAACTCATCGGAACGCGAGATTCATGACCGTCAACGACGATGTCCTGCTTGTCCACGGCGGAACCCCGCTGGAGGGCGAGATCCGTGTCCGCGGTGCGAAGAACCTCGTGCCGAAGGCCATGGTCGCCGCCCTGCTGGGCAGCGAGCCGAGCCGACTGCGCAACGTTCCGGACATCCGTGACGTGCGCGTCGTCCGCGGCCTGCTCCAGCTGCACGGGGTGACGGTCCGTCCGGGCGAGGAGCCGGGCGAACTGGTGCTGGACCCGACGCGTGTGGAGAGCGCCAACGTCGCCGACATCGACGCCCACGCGGGTTCCAGCCGCATCCCGATCCTCTTCTGCGGCCCGCTGCTGCACCGTCTCGGCCACGCGTTCATCCCCGGTCTCGGCGGCTGTGACATCGGCGGCCGGCCCATCGACTTCCACTTCGACGTGCTGCGGCAGTTCGGCGCCACGATCGAGAAGCGGGCCGACGGGCAGTACCTGGAGGCCCCGCAGCGGCTGCGCGGCACGAAGATACGGCTGCCGTACCCGTCCGTCGGCGCGACCGAGCAGGTGCTGCTGACGGCCGTACTGGCCGAGGGCGTCACGGAGTTGTCCAACGCGGCCGTCGAGCCGGAGATCGAGGACCTCATCTGCGTGCTGCAGAAGATGGGCGCGATCATCGCGATGGACACCGACCGCACGATCCGCATCACCGGTGTGGACAAGCTGTCCGGCTACACCCACCGCGCCCTGCCGGACCGCCTGGAGGCCGCCTCCTGGGCCTCGGCGGCGCTCGCGACCAACGGCGACATCTACGTCCGCGGCGCCCAGCAGCGCTCGATGATGACGTTCCTGAACACCTACCGCAAGGTGGGCGGCGCCTTCGAGATCGACGACGAGGGCATCCGTTTCTGGCACCCCGGCGGGCAGTTGAAGTCCATCGCCCTGGAGACGGACGTGCACCCCGGTTTCCAGACGGACTGGCAGCAGCCGCTGGTGGTGGCCCTGACCCAGGCCACGGGCCTGTCCATCATCCACGAGACGGTCTACGAGTCCCGGCTCGGCTTCACCTCCGCGCTGAACCAGATGGGCGCGCACATCCAGCTCTACCGCGAGTGCCTGGGCGGCTCCGCCTGCCGCTTCGGCGCGCGCAACTTCCTGCACTCCGCGGTCGTCTCGGGCCCGACCCGGCTCCAGGGCGCCGATCTGGTCATCCCCGACCTGCGCGGCGGCTTCTCGTACCTCATCGCGGCCCTCGCCGCCGAGGGCACCTCCCGCGTCCACGGCATCGAGCTGATCAACCGCGGCTACGAGAACTTCATGGACAAGCTCGTCGAGCTGGGCGCGAAGGTCGAGCTCCCGGGCAAGGCGCTCGGCTGACGATCCGGGCATGACGAAGGGGCGGCCCTCCTGTGCAGGAGGGCCGCCCCTTTGACGTTCTCGGCTGGGCCGCGCCCCAAGGGGGCGCGGGGAACTGCGCGACCGGCCACACCGGACCGGCAGTCACCCGCGGCGCTCGATTGAGACGACGCTCGCAGCGGAGCGCTTACTTGCCCTTGGCGGCTTCCTTGAGCTTGCTGCCGGCGGTGACCTTCACGCTGTAGCCGGCCGGGATGTTGATGGGCTCGCCGGTCTGCGGGTTGCGCGCGGTGCGAGCGGCACGGTGGGTGCGCTCGAAGGTCAGGAAGCCAGGGATGGTGACCTTCTCGTCGCCCTTGGCGACGATCTCGCCGACGGTCTCGGCGAACGCGGCCAGCACGGCGTCGGCGTCCTTGCGGGTCACCTCGGCGCGGTCGGCCAGCGCGGCCACCAGCTCACTGCGGTTCATGTTGTTACTCCCGTATTTTTCTTGCCGTTGGGGTGTGCCACGCGGCGGCGGTGCCGCCCGAGGCACTGCGATGCCGATGCGCTCGCGCCCTTGGGGGTGCCCCCGGAGGGACATGGTCCCTGGGGGAGCATCCTGCCCCTACCTGCGGCGGGAAAGCCAATCCGGCACCCGTAGGAGTCGTGAGAACACCCTGGGGAGTCACACGAAGAGCGCCCGCTCGGCCGTCACCCTAGAGGGCGCCCGGCATCCGGTGGTTCCACGACGCGCCGGTGCGGGGGGCCGCCGTGGTGATCCTCACAGCCCCCTGCACCGTACGTCACGCCGTGGTCAGGCCGTCGCGCCGGCCGCCTTGGCGGCCTCCCGGACCGCCCCGGCCACGGCGCCCGCGACCTTGTCGTTGAAGACGCTGGGGATGATGTAGTTCGGGTTCAGCTCGTCCTCGCTCACCACGTCGGCCAGGGCCTTGGCGGCGGCGAGCATCATCTCGGTGTTGACGGTGCGGGACTGCGCGTCCAGCAGGCCGCGGAAGACGCCCGGGAAGACCAGCACGTTGTTGATCTGGTTCGGGAAGTCGGAGCGGCCGGTGGCCACGACGGCCGCGGTCTGCCGGGCGATCGCCGGGTCCACCTCGGGGTCGGGGTTCGCGAGCGCGAACACGATGCCACCCTCGGCCATGGCGGCCACGTCGGTGCCGTCCAGGACGTTCGGGGCGGAGACGCCGATGAAGACGTCGGCGCCGCGCACGGCCTCCTTCAGGGTGCCGGTGAGGCCCTCGGGGTTGGTGTTGTCGGCGATCCAGCGCAGCGGCGAGTCGGCCGGGGCGTTCACCAGGTCCTCGCGGCCGGCGTGCACGACGCCGTGGATGTCGGCGACGACGGCGTTCTTCACGCCGGCCGCCAGCAGCAGCTTGAGGATGGCCGTACCGGCCGCGCCGGCGCCGGACATGACGACCCGGACGTTCTGGATCGCCTTGTCCGTCACGCGCAGCGCGTTGGTCAGGGCGGCGAGCACGACGATGGCGGTGCCGTGCTGGTCGTCGTGGAAGACCGGGATGTCCAGGGCCTCGCGCAGCCGGGCCTCGATCTCGAAGCAGCGCGGCGCGGAGATGTCCTCCAGGTTGATGCCGGCGAAGCCCGGGGCGATCGCCTTGACGATCTCCACGATCGCGTCGGGGTCCTGGGTGTCCAGGCAGATCGGCCAGGCGTCGATGCCGGCGAAGCGCTTGAAGAGGGCCGCCTTGCCCTCCATGACGGGCAGCGCGGCCTTGGGGCCGATGTTGCCGAGGCCCAGCACGGCGGAACCGTCCGTCACGACCGCAACGGAGTTGCGCTTGATGGTGAGGCGGCGGGCGTCCTCGGGGTTCTCGGCGATGGCCATGCAGACGCGGGCCACGCCGGGCGTGTAGACCATGGAGAGGTCGTCACGGTTGCGGATGGGGTGCTTCGACGCCATCTCGATCTTGCCGCCGAGGTGCATCAGGAACGTACGGTCGGAGACCTTGCCGAGGGTGACGCCCTCGATGCCGCGCAGTTTCTCGACGATCTCCTCGGCGTGGGCCGTGGAGGTGGCCGCGATGGTGACGTCGATACGGAGCTTCTCGTGGCCGGACGCGGTGACGTCGAGGCCGGTCACCGAGCCTCCGGAGGACTCCACGGCGGTGGTGAGCTGCGAGACGGCCGTTCCGCTCGCGGGCACCTCCAGCCGGATCGTCATCGAGTAGGAGACGCTGGGCGCCGTTGCCATGGCCGACTTCCTCTGCTTTCACCGTGTCGCGAGTTGTGCCGTCCGATCGTCGCACCTACCACTCAGTACGTGGTAGTCGCCCTGGGTTGCGGACGTTTTGTTCACGCGACTTCCCTGCGGGGTACGTGGTTTCGGAAAACTACTTCCACCATACGAGAAACGATCGGGTGTGGAAAGAGGCCACCGGAGCAAAGAAAGAGGCCCACGTCACATCCGTGACGTGGGCCTCCCACGTTTATGACACCGACCCGCCATGCTCGCCTCGCGGCAAGTGGTCGCTCGTAGCGACGAAGGTTGGGCCCGGGGGCTTGGATCGGGCCGGTGCCACACCAAGGCTAACAAACCCTCGCCCAAGGCCATTCCCCCTGCGCGGGATTGCTTGAAATCGGCCCCCGAGCGGGACCGCGGCCCGCGCCGGCCGGTCCGGCGAGCGGGACCGCGGCCCGGCCCGTCAGTCCCTGAGCAGGTCCGGCACCCCGGCCGCGTCCGGCTCGTCCCGCTGGCCCGAGACCACCGTCAGCTGCTGGGTGGCCCGGGTCAGCGCCACGTACAGCACGCGCAGGCCGGCCGGCGACTCGTCGGCGATCTCGGCGGGCGAGACGACGACCGTCGCGTCGTACTCCAGGCCCTTGGCCTCCAGGCTGCCGAGGGCCACCACCCGGTCGCCCAGCCCGGCCAGCCAGCGCCGGGCCTCCTCGCGCCGGCCCATCGCCACCACCACGCCGACGGTGCCGTCCACCAGGCCCAGCAGCCGCTCGGCCTCCGCGCGCACCGTCCGCTCCAGGGAGTCCGCCACGACGGTGAAGCGCGGCTCCACCCCGGTCGACCGCACGGCGGAGGGGGCCTCGGCGCCGGGCATGGCGAGCGCGAGCACCTTCGCGGCCAGCTCGGCGATCTCCGACGGGTTGCGGTAGTTCACGGTGAGCTGGAAGCGGCGTCTGGGCCGGGTGCCCAGCGCCTCGTCGCGGGCCTCGGCCGCCTCGTCCGGGTCGGACCAGGAGGACTGCGCCGGGTCCCCGACGACCGTCCAGGTGGCCTGCCGGCCGCGGCGGCCGACCATGCGCCACTGCATCGGCGTCAGATCCTGCGCCTCGTCCACGATCACGTGCGCGTACTCGGTGCGCTCCTGCGCCAGCCGCTCGGCCCGCTCGCGCTGGGTCTCCTCGCGCACCGGCATCAGCTCCTCCAGGCCGGTGAGCTGGTCCAGCGGGTCCAGTTCGCGCTTCTTGCGGGGGCGGGCCGGGGCGCCGAGGATCGCCTGGAGCTCGTCGAGCAGGGCGATGTCGTGCACGGACAGGCCGTCCCGCCTGAGCGAGCGGGCGACCTTGCGGACCTCGCCGGGGTTGAGCACGCGCCGGGCCCAGCGGCCGAGCCGCTTCTCGTCGGCCATCGCGGCGAGCACGGCCTTCGGGGTCAGCTCGGGCCACCAGGCGTCGAGGAACGCCAGGAAGGAGTCCTCGCTCGTGACGTCCTCGTCGAAGGAGGAGCGCAGCTCGGCGGCCAGCTCCGGGTCGGTGTGCCGGCCGGCGGCGCCGGAGCGGGCCCACAGGGCGTCCAGCAGCAGCTTGCGGGCGCGCGGGCGGAGCAGGTTGACCGGCGCGGTGCCGCCGAGCGCGGTACGGCGGATACGTTCCAGCTCGTCGGCCTCCAGTTCGAGCCGGCGGCCGAAGGCCACCACGCGCAGCCGGGAGGGCGGGCCGTCGTGGGGCCGGCCCTCGCCGTCCTCGGCGTCGGCCGGGGCGGCCGGGCCCAGCTCCAGGGCGCCCCGGGCGGCCTTGCGCAGCACCTTCAGCATCCGCGAGGAGCCCTTGGCGCGGGCCACGGCCGGGGAGTCGTAGACGGTGGCCTCCGCGCCGTCGACCAGGGAGCCGATGGCGCGGATGGCGACCTGGCCCTCCTCGCCGAGCGAGGGCAGCACGCCCTCGGTGTAGGCGACCAGCAGCGGGGTCGGCGAGACGATCAGGATGCCGCCCGCGTAGCGCCTGCGGTCCTGGTAGAGCAGGTAGGCGGCGCGGTGCAGGGCGACGGCGGTCTTCCCGGTGCCCGGCCCGCCCTCCACGTAGGTGATGGAGGCGGCGGGGGCCCGGATGACCAGGTCCTGCTCGGCCTGGATGGAGGAGACGATGTCCCGCATGGTGTGGCCGCGGGCCTGGCCGAGGGCGGCCATCAGGGCGCCGTCGCCGATGACGGGCAGCTCCCGGCCGTCCAGGTAGGCGGTCAGCTCCGGCCGCATCAGGTCGTCCTCGACGCCGAGCACCCGGCGTCCCTTGGAGCGGATGACCCGGCGCCGCACCACCCGTCCCGGCTCCACCGGCGTGGCCCGGTAGAAGGGCGCGGCGGCCGGCGCCCGCCAGTCGATGACCAGCGGGGAGTAGTCCTCGTCGAGCACGCCGATACGGCCGATGTGCAGCGTCTCGGCGATGTCGGCGGTGTCGTCCTCGCGCACGGCGCCCTCGGCGGGCTCGACGGCCGTGTAGGCGCCGTCGGGCCCCTTCTTGCCGTCCTTGCCGAGCAGCAGGTCGATCCGCCCGAACAAGAAGTCCTCGAACTCGTTGTTCAGCCGGTTGAGATGGACACCGGCCCGGAAGACCTGGGCGTCCCGTTCGGCGAGCGCGCCCGGGGTGCCGACCTGGCCGCGCTGGGCCGCGTCGCGCATCAGGAACTCGGCCTCGTGGATCTTCTCCTCCAGCCGCCGGTACACCCGGTCCAGGTGTTCCTGTTCGACGCTGATCTCCCGGTCACGGACGGAATCGTGTGTCTCGTGTACCGAGCCGACCGCGGACTGCTGAACCTGAGCGGCCACCTGGCCCCCTTCTGACGTGCTGGGCAGCCGTCAACCGTACGCGAAGGGAGCCGGTCAAAGCTACGGGGCGGTCACCCGGGGCGCGCCCCGGGTGACCGCCCCGGGCTACGCGTCGACCTCCACCAGCTTCCGCCCCTCGAACGTCACCACCTCGAAGTGGTCGATCTCGTCCGGCCGGAAGGCCGCCGCCCCGCCGATGTAAAGCGGTTTCTTCGCGTCCTCGCTCGCCGCGTCCGGGAGGCCGTACCCCCGGTCGGGCACCGTCCACGACGACATGGTCACGCGCTGGCCGTTCTTGGCGACGAGCACTAGGGAGCACTTCAGCGGACCCTTGACGTTCTTCAGCTCCAGCACCGCCTGGGTGCCCCAGTCCTTGCCGGTCATGGCGACGGTCGCGCTGACGTGCGTCGAGGCGTCCGTGGCGGACTTGCGGTCGGACATGGTGCGGAACGCGGACTGGGCCGGCGGCGCGGCCACCTGCTCGCCGCCGTCCGAGCCGCCGCCGGCCGCGACCGCGGCCAGCGGGCCCGCGATGACCAGGGCCGCCGCGGCGGCGATCATGTAGAAGCCGCGGCGGCGCTTGCGGGCGCGCTGCTCGGCGACCTCGTCCACCAGCTTCTCCACCAGCCGGGGGCTGGGCCGGGCGGCCAGCGACTCGCCGATCGCGGGCGTGCCGCCGGAGCCCGGCAGGTCGGCCAGCGCGGCGAGCATCGGCTCCATCCCGGCCAGTTCGTCCAGTTGCCGGGCGCACCAGTCGCAGCCGGCGAGGTGCGCCTCGAAAGCGGTTGCCTCGGCGTCGTCGAGGATCCCGAGGGCGTAGGCGCCCACGGTCTCGTGCTCGCTCGGCACCGAAGATCCCTGGCTGGGGTTCATGTGGCCAGACATACCCGGACCACCCGGTCCGAATCCCCGCTCTCCCCCGTACCCGCTGCTCATCACGCCGTCACCCCCCGCTCCTCCAGTGCCAGCTTCATCGACCGCAGGGCGTAGAACACCCGGGAACGGACGGTTCCGCTGGGTATGCCCAGGGTCTGGGCCGCCTCGTTGACGGTACGCCCCTTGAAGTACGTCTCGACGAGGACCTCCCGGTGGGCCGGGGTCAGGTCGTCGAGCGCGTCCGACAGCGTCATCAGCCACAGCGCCTTGTCGATCTCGTCCTCCGCGGGGATGACCTCCAGCGGCGACGGATCGACCTCCTGCGGCCGGGCCTGCCGGCTGCGGTGGCCGTCGATGACGATGCGGCGCGCGACCGTCACCAGCCAGGGGCGTACCGAACCGGTCGCCCGATTGAGCTGACCGGCGTTCTTCCAGGCACGGATGAGCGTTTCCTGCACCACGTCCTCGGCGCGCTGGCGGTCACCGGCGACCAGCCGCAGGACGTAGGCGAGCAGCGGACCGGCGTGCTCCCGGTACAGCGCGCGCACCAGTTCCTCGTCCGGCTCCGCGGACGGTGCGGGCACGCGGGGTTCCGAGGGGTGTGAGGACATGCGATGTCGGGCCCTCGTTCCACGGTCCTTGGCCACGGCCGCATCCTTGCGCACGCCCACCTCCGGTGTCCGGGGGTTCCCCCAGTCGGTCGCTCGCCCACGGGTACGCAGTGGGGCGGTGGGGTGTTCAAAGCGGAGGCATGGATTTCCCGAAGGCGCGCCACCGACCGGGACATGCCCGCACATTTCCACCGCGGGACCTTCACCCGCCGCGCACGCTCAGGCGCGGGCGAGCGCGGCCCGCCGCCGGTGCCGGGCGACCCGTTCCCGGTTGCCGCAGACCTCGCTGGAACACCAGCGCCGGCGCCGCCCCCGGGAGGTGTCGAGGTACACGAGGGGGCAGTCGTCCCCAGCGCACTGCCGCAGCGAGGCCCGTGCGACGGGGTCGGTGAGCAGCTCCACGGCGTCCCGGGCGACGACGGCGAGCAGCCCGGCACACCCGGGCGCCCCCGCCAACTCCCGCACCAAACGGCCGTCTTCCCCGACCACGGCGACGGGCGCGGGCGGCACGGCCCGGGCGGCCGCGTTGACCCGCGCGAGCGCACCCCCGCACCCGGCCGTCCCGCCGCCCAGCAGCCCGCGCACCAAGTCCCCGACGTCCGCCCGCAGTTCCCGGAAGGCGGCGGGCCAGGAGACGTCCGCGTGCCCGAGCGGCGTCCCGTCCGGCACCAGCCCTGCACCGGTGATCCACGCGCACAACGCGCCCACCGACTCCAGGTGTTCGCCCGGATGCCGGGTGGCGAGCAGGTCCAGACACACCCGTCCGGCATCGAACCGCAGCGGGTACGCGGGCGTGCCTCCACCGAGTGCCATGTGCCAGTCACCGCCTAGGCAGAAACCGCGCGCAGACGTACGGCCCCGCGCGCGGACGGCAGACGGGACCACCGCGTCCCGCCTTCTCCACAGTGCCTGGCGGGGGGTTGGGCCGGAAGCCCTCGTGCGGGGAACGGGTCGCCCGCCACGGACCGGGATGCGGGACGCCATGGTGGAACTCCGCGCCGCCGAGCCGGGCCCTTCGGGGAGGTCGTGACGGGGCCGGTCGCCCTACGTGTCCGCGTACTTGGTGTCCGCCGCCGGGTCGAGGGCCAGCCGGTAGCCCCGCTTCACCACCGTCTGGATCAGCTTCGGCGCGCCGAGGGCCGTGCGCAGGCGGGCCATCGCCGTTTCCACGGCGTGTTCGTCGCGGCCCGCGCCGGGCAGGGCCTTGAGCAGGTCCGCGCGCGGGACCACCCAGCCGGGGCGGCGGGCGAGGGCGCGCAGCAGGGACATGCCGGCCGGCGGGACCGGCCTGAGTTCGCCGTCGATCAGGACCGCGTGGCCGCGGATCTCCACCCGGTGCCCGGCGACGGGCAACGCGCGGGCGCGGGCCGGGAGTTCCTGGCAGAGCAGCTGCACCAGGGGGCCGAGGCGGAAGCGTTCCGGCTGGACGGTGTCCACCCCGTGGGCCTGGAGGGGCAGCGCGGTGACCGGGCCGACGCAGGCGGGCAGGACGTCGTGGGCCAGCGCCGCCAGCAGCTCGCCCAGCAGGCCGCGCTCCTCGGCGCGGGACAGCAGGGAGGCGGCGGCGGGGGCGCTGGTGAAGGTGAGGGCGTCCAGACCGCGGCCGACGGCCGTGTCCAGCAGGCGGTCCAGCGGGCCGGTGTCCTCCGGGGGCATCCAGCGGTACACCGGCACCGGGAGCACCTCCGCCCCGGCCTCCCGCAGCGACTCCACGAAGCCGGGAAGGGGTTCGCCGTGCAGCTGTACGGCGACGCGGCTGCCGTCCACGCCCTCCTCCAGGAGCCGGTCGAGCACCTCGGCCAGGGACTCCGAGGAGGGCGACCACTCCTCGGTGAGGCCGGCCGCCCGGATCGCGCCCTTGACCTTCGGGCCGCGGGCCAGCAGCCGTGCCCCGCGCAGCCGGCCCACCAGCTGTTCGCCCAGTCCCCAGCCGTCGGCGGCCTCGACCCAGCCCCGGAAACCGATGGCGGTCGTGGCCACGACGACGTCCGGCACCCGGTCGATGATCTCCTTCGTCGCGGCGAGCAGTTCGCTGTCGTCGGCGAGCGGCACGATCCGCAGCGCGGGAGCGTGCAGGACGGTGGCGCCGCGCCGCTGGAGCAGGGCGCCCAGCTCCTCGGCCCGGCGCGCGGCGGTGACGCCCACGGTGAACCCGGCGAGGGGTCCGTGCTCGGGTTGCTGCTCTTCGTCGTACATGGGCTCTCCTAGCTGACCGGCGCGCCGGACGAGCCTGTCAACTCCGCGTGACAGGCTCGGTTCGGCTCGGTGTCGCCGGTGTTACGTCACACCTCGGCATAGCTGAGCTGGGTCTTCTCCTCGGATGCGGACGCCGTGGCCGGAACCCGCCCGATCGGACGGCGAAGGTATACGGCCCAGGTGACCACGAAGCAGACAGCGTAGAAGCCGAGGAACGCGACGAAGGCACCGGTCCCGGAGCCGTAGGAGAGGAAGGACTGGCGGAAGGCCAGGTTGATGCCGACGCCGCCGAGCGCGCCGACCGCGCCGATCAGTCCCATGGCCGCGCCGGACAGCCGCCGGCCCTGGGCGACGGCCGCCTCGCCCTGAAGCCCCCGGGCCAGGGCCTTGGCCTGGAAGATGCCGGGGATCATCTTGAACGTCGATCCGTTGCCGAGGCCGCTGAGCACGAACAGCACGACGAACACGGACACGAACAGCGGCAGCGACTTGCGCATGCCGGCCCCGATCAGCACGGCGGTGGCGGCGGCCATGCCGACGTAGTTCCACAGGGTGATCCGGGCGCCGCCGTAGCGGTCGGCGAGCCGGCCGCCGACGGGACGGATGAGGGAGCCGAGCAGCGGGCCGATGAAGGTGAGGTAGGCCGCCTGGAGCGGGGTCCGGCCGAACTGGATGGTCAGCACCTGGCCGAAGGCGAAGCTGTAGCCGATGAACGAGCCGAACGTGCCGATGTAGAGCACGGCCATGATCCAGGTGTGCGCGTCCCGCGCGGCGTCCTTCGCCGCGCCGGTGTCGTTCTTCACCGAGGCCAGGTTGTCCATGAACAGCGCGGCGAGTACGGCGGCCACGACGATCAGCGGGATGTAGATGCCGAGCAGCACGCGCGGGCCGCCGCCGGCGCCGATGATGGCGAGCGCGACGAGTTGGATGACGGGGACGCCGATGTTGCCGCCGCCCGCGTTGAGTCCGAGCGCCCACCCTTTCTTCCGCAGGGGGAAGAAGGCGTTGATGTTGGTCATGGAGGAGGCGAAGTTGCCGCCGCCGATGCCGGCCAGCAGGCCCACCAGGAGGAAGGTGGAGAAGGACGTGCCCGGCTCCATCACCGTGAACGCGGCGATGGTCGGGGCGAGCAGCAGACTCGCCGAGACGACCGTCCAGTTCCGGCCGCCGAAGACGGCCACGGCGAAGGTGTACGGCACCCGGACGACCGCGCCGACCAGCGTGACCACCGAGGTCAGCAGGAACTTGTCGGCGGGGGTCAGCCCGTACTCGGGGCCCATGAACAGCACCAGCACGGACCACAGGGTCCACACCGAGAACCCGATGTGCTCCGACAGCACGGAGAACCACAGGTTCCGGCGGGCGATCCGTTCTCCGGTCGCGTTCCAGAACGCCTCGTCCTCCGGATCCCAGCGCTCGATCCAGCGGCCACGACGGGTTGGGGCTGGGGCTATCATCACGCCTCCACGATGCTCCGGCTGCTCGGTCTGCCGACCACTGACTCGGTCCGAAGGTAGGAAGGGCGCGTTTCCGCACTGTGGCAGCGGGTGACCGGAAGGGAACGTTGCTCTCACTCGGGCGGGGGGTGGCCGGTGAGGGGGCCTGACCTGTCGGCGCGGTTCCCGCCCACCTCGCACCACAGCAGCTTCCCCGCGCCCCGTTCGGGCGGACCGTCCCCGAGCGGCCACCCTCCCCACGCGTCCGCGTAGTGCGGTACGAGCCCCAGCCCGCGCCCGCACTCGGCGTCCGCCGGAGGCGATGACACCCGGTCCCGGGGCGGCTCCCCGAAGGGCGCGGGGATACAGGGATGACTGTCCCAGACCCCGACCCGGAGCCGGCCGTCCGCGAGGGCGGTGATCCGCAGGGAGGCGGATCCGCGGGTGTGCCGGTAGGCATTGGTGACGAGTTCCGACGTCAACAGCTCGACTGGCTCCAGGACTTCACCTCGGCCATGCCCGCTGAGCACGGCCCGTACGGTCATACGTGCGACGCGTGCCGCGCGGGGATCATGCGGCAGTCGAAGCGCGTACACCCAGGTGTCGGACAGGGATACGGTGCCCATGAAAACCTCCGGGGAGAGAGGGGGATCGGGCTCGCCCAACCGGCTTCGCCGTTCGGTGGCTTCGCCTGGGGAGGTGCGCTTCCGGGGCGGGTTGAGCGGTACGCGATAACCGTAGGACGGATGGTTAGATGCATCTAACGAAACTAGTGAGATGCATCCACACTTCACCCGTGTGAGTGAGCGCAGCGCCGCTTCGCGGCCAGGAAGGAGACGCCGTGCCGCCCACCAACAGCCCTACGCTCCGGCAGCGAAGGCTGGGTGTAGAGCTGCGGAAACTCCGGGAGCGGGCAGGGCTCACCGTGACTGGTGCCGCCGAACTCCTCGGCGTCAACCAAGCACGCATCAGCATGATCGAGACCGGCCGTACGCCGATCAGCGCCGACCGGCTGCGGTCCATGGCCCATGCCTACGACTGCTCCGACGAGGAACTCATCGACGCGCTGGCCTCGATGACCGGGCGGCGTACGCGCGGCTGGTGGGAGGAGTACCGGGATCACGTACCAGTGGCTCTGGTGGACTTGGCCGAGTTGGAGCACCATGCCTCGGCGCTGCGGGCGGCACTGCTGATCCACATTCCGGCGCTCCTTCAGACCACTGACCATGCCCGCGCCCTCTTCCGGTCGGTGGTACCGCCGATGCGCCAGTACGAGATCGAGCACCGCCTCACCCACCGCATCAAGCGGCAGAGCGTCCTGCACCGGGAAGCCCCTCCTCCGTACACGGCGATCGTCCACGAGGCAGCGCTCCTCATGGGATTCGGCGGCCCGGCCGTCGCCCGTGCACAGCTCGGGCATCTGCTCGACATGAGCGAACTGGCCCATGTCACTGTCCGGGTGATTCCCTTCGGCGCGGACAACTTCCCCACCACTGGTCAGTCCTTCGACTATGTCGAAGGTCCCGTACCGCAGCTCGACACCGTGCAACTGGACTCCCATCACGGAGCCTGCGAATTTCTCGACGCCGAAGCCCAGCTGAGCAAGTACCGGGCCGTCCTGGACCGCATGGAATCCTGCGCTCTCACCCCGGCCCGGACACGCGACTTCATCCACCAACGCATCCAGGACATGTGAGGCCCACCATGCCCGAACTCCACTGGCACAAGTCCACGTACAGCGGCGACGGATCGAACTGCGTGGAGATAGCCACCACCCCCACCACGATCCATGTCCGCGACTCCAAGGCGCCTATCGGCACGCACCTCACGGTCGCTCCTTCTGCTTGGGCGGCATTTCTGGTGCACGCAGCACACACCGGGGCCTCGGTCGCACCACGTTGACGGTTTCCAGAAGCGGAAACCAGAACCCCTTGCCGGACGCCCGACACGGCGAGCAGGATCTGTCCCGACATTCGTCCCACAGAAGCGAGGAGCACGCAGTGGTGAAGCTGACACGGCTGGTGGGTGAATGTGAGGACGGAGAGTGCCCCACGTTATACGTCACGGACCGTGGCACCCTGGCGGTACAGGGAGGCCTCCTGACCGACCATGGCAAGGATGTCCCAACACATGAAGCCGTTGTGGAGATTCCCGCCGAACTGATCTGGAAGGCTGTCCGTGACAACCTCATCTAGCCGTTCCCTGGCGGACTGGTTCACCGCGTTCGAACGGGAAGCCTTCCGGCTGGAGACACTGGACGACTACAGCCAGTCGGGCGGAGTCGAGGCGTACCAGGCGTTCCTTGCGGGTCGAACTCAGCCGGAGTCGTACAAGACCGCCACATGGCTGACGACAGTGGGAAACGCGACCGCGGCCGGCAAGCGTATGTATCGCGTGCACATCCTGTCCCGCCCTCTGACGGATTATCTCCGGTTCGAGCTGTCCTGGGGATACCGACGGAACATGACCGCCGGCGAAGAGTTCTTCATCCTTGACACCACCGGGCGGGACAACCCGATCCCGGACGCGCCCGACTTCTGGATGTTCGACGACAAGGCGGTCGGCATCATGGCGTACGACAGTGCCGGAAAGTACCTGGGGAGCGAGTTCCCGAGTGAAGACCGGCTGACCGAATTCCGGCACTACCGTGACATCGCCCTCGCGCATGCCGTGCCGTTCCCGGAGTGGTGGGCGCAGCACGGGGAGTGAACAGGGCTGAGCTGGGGTCCGCGCTGCGGGCGCTGCGACAGGCATCCGGCAAGGAGGCCAAGGCCGTCGCCCGCAGCGCGGCCATGTCCGCTTCAAAGCTGTCCAAGATCGAGACCGGCAGTGTCGTGCCGAGCGTCGTGGACGTGGAGCAGATCCTCACCGCCATAGGGGTGTCGGAGGATGTGAAGTGCGAGTACATGTCGGTTGCTCGGGCAGCCGCGACCGAGGCAACGGCGTGGCGCCTTTACCGGCGGCTCGGATATCACCGAAAACAGCAGCAGATCCAGGCGATCGAGTCTCGTACGATACTGCTCCGACTGTTTCAGCCCGCGCTCGTCCCTGGCCTGTTGCAGACACCGGAATATGCGCGGGCAATCCTCGGCCGAAAGCAGCTCACCACGGATCAACTGGCGCGTGCGGTGGAGGCCCGCCTGGCGCGGCAGAGCATTCTGTACGAGCCGGGGCGGCAGCTCCGTTTCATCGTCACGGAGTCCGTGCTGCGGTGGCGAATCGTCCCGCCTCTGATGATGGCCGGGCAACTCGACAGGCTCCACTCCGTCTCCCGGCTTCCGGGCGTCGACCTCCGGGTTGTTCCGTTTTCCGCGCAGCAGACCGACATCCCCAACCACTCGTTCTCCATCAAGGACGATCGCATGGTGACGGTGGAAACCGTCCATGCGGAGCTGGCAGTGACCGACCCCCGGGACGTTGCTCTGTACGTCGATAAATTCGAGGGATTCGCAGCAGTCGCACTTTCCGGCGATGTCATGCGCGGCACCCTGGAAGGCATTCGGAACGAGTTCTTGCGAGAACAGGAAATCGGCTAGCTCCGAATACCTGGCCTGCCGAATATGGGGCCGTGGAGAGTGAAGAGTGGGCGCGGCCGACACACGCCGAGCCATTTCCGAAGCCGGGTTGTTGCACGTGCCAGGACCTGTCGCTCGCACGCGGGAATTCACGTTCCGTGGGTGACTACAGCGCAGTGACCGACGCGAACGTGCTGCTGCGCAGGCACCAGGCAGAGGCGCACTGACGGGTGCGTCAGCCGCATTGCTCTTCCTCCCAGCCCAAGGTTCGCCCGCTCGGGGCGGCAGCGACGGCTTATGGGCCGTCATCACGATCAGGAGGCACGCTGATGCGGAACGGAACCGATCTGTACGCCCTCGACATCGACACCGTGGACTTCGTTCAGGCCTGCGGTGGGCCGTGCACCGAAGGATGCGTGGTGCTCGCTCGTATCGGGGAGGACGCCTGGGCTCTCGGTGACAGCAAGCGGCCGGAGCTGGAACCGCTGCGGTTCAGCTCGGCCGAGCTGGCGGCGGCCGGCATCGATCCGGCGCGCTTCGGTCTGAGCGTCTGATCCTTCTCCCCGCGCCGGCCGGGCCGGTCCCTCGTGGTCCGGCCGGCGTCTCTCACCTTCTGGACCGTTCAGTGCACCACCACGGCTATCTCTGGACCGGCCCGAAAGAGCGCTTCGACAACGCCGCTCTGCGGCGCCCTCCGCATCCGGATCCACCACCCCCGCCCGCCCCCGACGACACGGCGGCGGAGCGGCTGTACCGGCGTTACCGGGAAGTCTCGGGAGAGTTTCCCGTCGTAGATCTGCCGCCCCTCGAAACGGCGCACTGGCTCGTCAAGCCGCGCTCGCTGATCCGCGGCAGCTGGGACGACCCCGACGCGGCGGCGGCCTGGCTCGAGGAACGGCTCGCGGAGTTCGCGCCGCGATTCACCAACAGCTGGGAACGTGACACCGCCCGCCTCAACGCGCTCGTAGATTCCGCCGCCGAGCGACTGCGCTACGGTGCGGACGTATCCCTCGGCGCCTATCTGGAGCGCCCGGCCTTCCTGTCGCTGGCCGTCGTGACCTGCTCCCCCAACCTTGCCATCGGCAACCACCCCTGCCCGGCATCCCGGGAACCGGAGTGACCCTCTGGATCTGCTCAAGTGGTTTGGAGGGGGCGGTCCGGCCGATTCACCATGAACCGCATGAAGGGACTCGTGGGATTCGGCAAGAAGCAGGACTGTGTGCTCGTCATCCGGGACTCGGAGGTCGTGCTGGAGGCGTTGCGGGAGGCGCTGGGCGGGGCCCCGGCCGAGGAGCGGGCCGGGCTGGAGCGGGCCCTCGCCGTGGTCGGGGGTGTCGCCGGGGCGGACGAGGGGCCGCTGCGGGCCACGTGGGTGCGGGAGCGGCTCGCCGGGGTCGGGTTCGCCGGGGACATCGGCTCCGTCGCCGCGATCAAGGCGCTGCGCCAGGCCGAGCCGGACCTGAGTCTGCTCGCGGCCGTCCAGTTGCAGCGGGACGCGGTCGCCCACCCGGCGTAGCGCGGATCTCACCGCCGCTCTTCACCCTCCGGTCGGCCGCCGCCGGCCTCCATGGCCGCCTCGTCCGGTGCCGGGAGCCACGCGCCGGCCGGGCGGCGCAGCCAGCCCTCCGCCCGGGCGGTCCGCGCCGCCGCGCGCCTCAGCGCCGTCAGGCCGGGGTGGACCAGGCCCTTGCGCCAGACCAGGGAGACGGGGGACAGCGGGACGGGGGCCACGAGGGGCCGGCGGACCGCGCCGGGCATGGGCGGGAAGTCCACCACCGCCAGGACCGGGTTCCCGGTCTTCGCCATGACGCGGGCGAACTCCTCGTCGCCTACGGCCATCGGCAGCGGCGGCGCGAGCCGGATGCCCCGGCCCTCGAACAGGCGCAGGGCCAGGTCGGTCCACTCCCGGGTGCGCGGGTTGCCCGCGCCGGCGTACACCGTCTCCCCGGCCAGCGCGGACACCGGGACCTCGGGCAGGGATGCCAGCGGATGGGCCTCGGGCAGGACGACGGCCATCGGCTCGTACCGCACCGGCTGCTGGGCGAGGCCGGAGCGGAGCGCCGGGTCGAGTCCGGCGAAGCGGCCGAAGGAGACGTCCAGGCGGCCGGCCAGCAGATCGGCGGCGGCTCCGGTGAGCCCGCTCTCGTAGCGGGCCATCAGCTCGCAGTCGGGGGCGAGTTCGCGGGCCCGGTACAGCACCCGGCGGCCGGTGGCCAGGCCCGCCGAGTTCAGGTCGACCAGCAGGGGGCGGGCCTGCCCGGCGGCGAACGCGGCGAGCAGGTCGTCCTGGGCGGCGAGCACCCGGCGCGCGTGCGGCAGCAGGCGCTCGCCGTCGGGCGTGAGGGTGACCTGCCGGGTGGTCCGTACGAACAGCTCCGCGCCCAACTCGCGTTCCAGGCGCCGTACATCACGGCTGAGCGCCTGCTGGGCGACGTAGAGGCGGGCCGCGGCCCGGGTGAAGTGCAGGTCCTCCGCCACCGCCACGAAGGCGCGCAGCAGGCGCGGGTCCATGAATGCGGGCACCGGGCGAATTTACAACGCGGGTGCGTCAATCGGCGTTCTACGGGTGTTGGACCCGGTGCACCGCTCCGGGTGACCGTGGGGGCATGCCTCAACCAACCGCTCAGGACAGCCGGATACGGAAGAGACCGACACGACGCCCCGGATACCGGCGGCTGTTCGCGCTTCCCGGCGCCCGTGCCTTCACCACCGGCAATCTCCTCGCCCGCCTTCCCACGGGCATGTTCAGCGTGAGCGCGGTCGTGATGATCGCCGGTTCCCGGGGCTCGTACGCCCTCGCCGGTGCCGTCACCGCGACCGGGCTCGCGGCGACCGCGCTGGCCGGGCCCTTCCTCGCCCGGCTGGTGGACCGGCACGGGCAGGCCCGCATCGCGCTGCCGGCCACGGTCGTCTCCGTGCTCGGCAGCCTCACGCTGCTGCTGTGCGTCCGTTGTGACGCCCCCGACTGGACGCTGTTCGCGGCCTACGCCGCCACCGCGACCACCCCGAACATCGGCGGCCTCTCCCGCGCCCGCTGGGCCCATCTGCTGCGGGACGATCCCGGCGCGCTGCACACCGCGAACGCGTTCGAGCAGGCGGCGGACGAGCTGTGCTTCATGCTCGGGCCGGTCCTCGCCTCGTTCCTGGCCGGGACGTTCTTCCCGGAGGCGGGCACGCTCACGGGGGCGGTGCTGCTGCTCGCCGGGATGCTGCTGTTCACCGCCCAGCGGGCGACCGAGCCACCGCCTGTGGCCCGTTCCCGGGCGCCGTCGCCGCTGCGCGGCCGGGGCATCCCAACGCTGCTGGTCTGCTTCACCGCGACCGGAGCCGTGTTCGGGTCCATGGAGGTCGTCACCATCGCCTACGCCGACGCGCAGGGACAGCGCGGAGCGGCCGGCGCGGTGCTCGCGCTCCAGGCGGCGGGCTCGTGCGCGGCGGGGCTGGCCTACGGGGCGCTGGAACCGGCCGGGCCCCGGCTCGTCCGGTGCCTGGCGGCGATGGCCGCCTTGATGACGCTGCCCTGGGCGGCGGCCGGCACCGGCTCGCTCCTGGTGCTCGCCGGTGCGCTGCTGGTCGCGGGCATGGCGACCGCGCCGACCATGGTCACGGCGATGGCCCTGGTGCAGCGGCACACCCCGGACGGCCGGCTGAACGAGGGCATGAGCCTGATGGTGACCGGGCTGCTCGCCGGGATCGCCTGCGGCTCGGCGACGGGCGGCTGGGCGACCGAGCGCCTCTCCCCCGTCACCGCGTTCGCCGTGCCGGCCGCGGCGGCCTACCTGGCCCTGCTCGTCGGCGCGGCGGGCGGAGGAGAGCGGGCAAGGCGAAGGCCCCGCCACTGAACGTGACGGGGCCTTGCCCACATGGGGTCGGCCCCCCTCGGGGGCCTCGTGGAGATGGCGGGAATCGAACCCGCGTCCAACGGTGCGGAATCAGGGCTTCTCCGTGTGCAGTCCGCTGCGATTTTCTCGGCCCCGGAGATCACGCGGACAAGTCTCCGACGGGCTCAGTCACTGTTTGATTTCCCTCTACACCCCGTGACCGGGTCTAGAGGTTTAGTTCCCTAGCTGATGCCAGGATCCGGGTCGGGAACAGCCCCGGGCTGACACTTCGCGAGTCGCTACTTAGGCAGCGAGGGCGAAGGAATCGCGCTTGGTGTTGGCGATTATTTTTTGCGACATATGGTTTACGAGATCATTGCCGCTTCCTCGACACGCTTCCCCTGCTTCGACAGCCGCTGTCGAAACCGATCATCCCCATGTTGATTTCTCAAGGTGCGCACCCACTGTGAGGTGCAGGTGCCATCGTACGGGAACAACGCGGGCCGATGCCAGCCTATTCCCGCGGGCCGGCTAGCCGCGCTGCCTGCGCTTGGCCGCCGCGATCGCCCGGGCCGCCTCCCGCCGGTCCTGCTGCTCCCGCAGCGTCTGCCGCTTGTCGTACTCCTTCTTGCCCCGCGCGAGAGCGATCTCGGCCTTCGCCCGGCCGTCCTTGAAGTAGATGGCGAGGGGCACGATCGTGTGTCCCGTCTCCTGGGACTTCGACTCCAGCTTGTCGATCTCCGCGCGGTGCAGGAGCAGCTTGCGCTTGCGGCGCGCGGAGTGGTTGGTCCAGCTGCCCTGGTGGTACTCGGGGATGTGGGCGTTGTGCAGCCACGCCTCGCCCCGGTCGATCTGGACGAAGCCGTCCGTCAGCGAGGTCCGTCCCTCGCGCAGCGACTTGACCTCCGTGCCCATGAGCACGAGCCCGGCCTCGAAGGTGTCGATGATCGCGTAGTCGTGCCGGGCCTTCTTGTTCTGGGCGACGATCTTGCGCTTGCCGCCCTTCTCGCCGTCCCTGGCCTTGGCGGCCCCGCCCTGCTTCGGCTGGGACTCCTTCGGTACGTACATTCCCTTGCTCATAGTGCCGCCCATTTTCGCACCACACAGGGGTGGTGAGTACAGCCGATTACGAGGGAGTGCGCGGCCCGGCTACGACGGGTCGCCCAGCCCGGTCAGCACCGTCCGGGCCCGTGCCAGGGCCTGCTCCGGCCCCGCCTCCAGGTCGGGGGTGATGCCCCGGCCGTCGACGGTGTGCCCGGACGGGGTGCGGTAGTGGCCGACGGTCAGCTCGGCCACCGAGCCGTCGGGCAGCCTCGTCGGCATCTGGACGGAGCCCTTGCCGAAGGTGCGCGACCCGATCACCACCGCGCGGCCCCGGTCCTGGAGGGCGCCGGTGAGCAGTTCGGCCGCGCTCATGGTGCCGCCGTCGACGAGGACGACCAGGGGCCGGGCGGTGTCGCCGCCCGGGTCGGCGTGCAGGGCGCGCTGGGCGCCGTCGACGTCGTAGGTGGCGACCAGGCCGCCGTCCAGGAAGGCGGAGGCGGTGGCCACGGCCTCGGTGACCAGGCCGCCGGAGTTGCCGCGCAGGTCGAGGACGGTGCGGCCGTCGGCGGGGGCGGCGCGCAGGGCCGCCCGGACCGCGTCGGCGGAGCCCTTGGTGAACGCGGAGACCTTCACGGCGGTGACCGCGCCGGGCAGCCGGCGCACGGTCACGGGGTCGGTGGACAGCCGGGCCCGGCGCAGGGTCCTCGTCCACGCGCGCGTGCCCCGTTCCAGACCGAGCGTGACCGTCGTACCGGCCGGGGCGTCCGCCGTGCCGTCGCCGGGCGCGTCGCCGCGCAGCAGGGCTATCACCTCGGTGACCGGCCGGCCGTCGGCCCGGTGGCCGTCGACGCTGCGCAGCCGGTCGCCGGCCCGGATCCCGGCGTCGGCGGCGGGCGAGCCGGGCCGCACGCGGGTCACCCGGATCCGGCGGTCCTGCTCCTGCCGCACCCACAGGCCGACGCCGGTGTAGCGGCCGTCGAGCGCGTCCTGGAACTCCTCGTACTCGCCCTCGGAGTAGACCGCGGCCCAGCGGTCGCCGCTGCGGCTGACGGCCCGTTCGGCGGCCTCCGTCGGGGACTTGCCGGAGGCCATCGCCTCGGCGGCGGCCTCCCGCACGGCCTCGGGCCGGACGGTCCGCTCCGCCGGTGCGGCGACGGCTCTGCGCTGGGGGGCGCCGGGCCCCGGGAAGGCGCCGGTGACGGCGCCGGCCCCCAATACCCCGGCGAAGACCAGTGTCAGGGCGGCGCCGCGGCACACGCGGCGGGGACTACAGAGGGGGTCACGGCCTGACATGGCGGTGAGTCTAGGACAACGCGAAGGGCCGCACGGGCGGTTGCCCGTACGGCCCTTCTTGGTGTGCGTCACACCTTCAAGTACTTGCGCAGCGCGAAGAACGCCGCCAGGGACGGCATCAGCACGCTGGTCGCCAGGATCAGCGGCAGCTTGGTCAACACCGCGTCCCAACCGACGAAGTTGATGAGGGTCAGCTTGTGGGACAGGTCCATGCCGTGGTCGATGGTGAAGTAGCGGCCGAGCACGAGGGCCACACAGGCCAGGCCGCCGCCGATGAGTCCGGCGACCGCGGCCTCGGCGATGAACGGCGCCTGGATGTAGAAGCCCGAGGCGCCGACCAGGCGCATGATGCCGGTCTCGCGCCGACGGCTGAACGCCGAGACGCGCACGGTGTTGACGATCAGCAGCAGGGCGACGATCAGCATCATCGCCATCACGCCGAGCGCGCCCCGGTTCATCAGGTTCAGCAGCTGGAAGAGGTTGTCCAGGATGCCCTTCTGGTCCTGCACCGACTGCACGCCGTCCCGCCCGTTGAACGCGCTCGCGATCACCTGGTACTTCTGCGGGTCCTTGAGCTTGATCCGGTACGACTCCTGCATCTGGTCCGGCGTCAGCGAGCCGGCCAGCGGGGAGTTGCCGAACTGCTCCTTGTAGTGCTTGTACGCCTCGTCCTGGGACTCGTAGGTCACCTTCTCGACGACCGGCATCTGCTTCAGGTCCGCGAGGATCTGCTTCTTCTGGTCCTCGGTGACCGCGCCCTTGGCGCAGTGCACGTCGTTCTCCGCGTCGTGCTTGTTGCACAGGAAGATCGAGACGTTGACCTTGTCGTACCAGTAGCCCTTCATGGTGCTGACCTGGTCGCTCATCAGCAGCGAGCCGCCGAACAGGGCCAGGGACAGGGCGACGGAGACGATGACGGCGAAGGTCATCGTCAGGTTGCGGCGGAGACCGACACCGATCTCCGACAGGACGAACTGGGCGCGCATGGCTACTTCTTCAGGCCTTTCGGGAACTGGGTGCGGTCAGTGCTGGTAGCCGTAGACGCCGCGGGCCTGGTCGCGGACGAGGCGGCCCTTCTCCAGCTCGATGACGCGCTTGCGCATCTGGTCCACGATGTTCTGGTCGTGCGTCGCCATGATGACGGTGGTGCCCGTCCGGTTGATCCGGTCGAGCAGCTTCATGATGCCGACGGAGGTCTGCGGGTCGAGGTTGCCGGTGGGCTCGTCGGCGATGAGCAGCTTGGGCCGGTTGACGAACGCCCGCGCGATGGCGACGCGCTGCTGTTCACCGCCGGACAGCTCGCCGGGCCTGCGGTCCTCCTTGCCGCCGAGCCCGACGAGGTCGAGCACCTGCGGCACGGACTTGCGGATCTCGCCGCGGGACTTGCCGATCACCTCCTGGGCGAAGGCCACGTTCTCCGCGACCGTCTTGTTCGGCAGCAGCCGGAAGTCCTGGAAGACGGTGCCCAGCTGGCGGCGCATCTGCGGCACCTTCCAGTTGGACAGGCGCGCGAGGTCCTTGCCGAGCACGTGCACCTGGCCGTGGCTGCACCGCTCCTCGCGGAGGATGAGCCGCAGGAAGGTGGACTTTCCGGAGCCGGAGGACCCCACGAGGAAGACGAACTCGCCCTTCTCCACCTCCAGGGAGACATCCCTGAGTGCGGGGCGGGTCTGCTTGGGGTAGACCTTGGAGACGTTGTCGAATCGGATCACGGATGCACCACGGGTCGCCGGGGGTAGATGAGCGTGACCATACGCGAACCGGGTGTGCGAGCGCAGGCGCAGGTTGAGGTTGGGCAAGACTTGTACGTTTTTGTACCTCCCGCTGTCCGCACCCCCCGCCTCCGCCCGCGTGCGGGCCCCGCGCACGCTCCGCGGGAACCTGGCACAGTGGAAGAAGGAAGACGAAGGACGACGGGAGCGCCGGGGAACGTTCCCTCTCCCGTGAGCGTTGTACATGTGATGGCCGGTGCAAGGAGGGCGAGCGCATGACGTACGACCGGTTGGTGTGCGCGAACTGCGCGGCGCCCGTGAGCGAGGGCCGGTGCCCGGTGTGCCGTGCCAACCGCGAGCGACTGCAGCAGGAGGGCTTCTTCGGGGGCCTGAACGGGCTGAACCCGATGGCGCTGATCGCGTTGCTGGCGGTGCTGATCGCCGCGGTGGCGCTGCTGGCGCACCAGGCGGCGTGAAGACGCCGTAAGGGCCCGGAGCGCGAGGCTCCGGGCCCTTACGTGTGCACTGCGCTCGCGGTGCGTGAGCGTGCGGCTACGCTCAGGCCGCGGCGCCGCCCCGGCCGGTGACCAGGCGCGGCAGCATGCGGAAGCCGATACCGCCGGCGATCATGGTCGCGGCGCCGACGAGCAGGAACGCGGTCTGCCCGGCACCCGTCTCGGCGAGCTGCTTGCCGCCGCTGTCACCGCCCTGGGCCACGGTGTCGGAGCCGGTGTCGGTCAGCGCCGAGGAGCCGGCGTCCTGCGGGACGGTGTTGTTGCCGCCGCCGTTGGGCGTGTTGTTGTTGCCGCCGGTGCCGGTGCCGCCGTCGGTGGAACCGCCGGTGGAGCCGGTCGAGCCGGTGGAACCGGTCGAGCCCGTGGAACCGGTGCCGCCGTCGGTGCCGGTGCCGCCCGAGTTCCCGTTGCCACCCGAGTTCCCGTTGCCACCCGAGTTGCCGTTGCCACCCGAGTTCCCGTTACCGCCCGAGTTGCCGTTGCCGCCGTCGGTGGGGCCGCCGGTGGTCGGACCGCCACCCGTCGTCGGGTCACCGGTCGTCGGGCCGCCACCCGTCGTCGGGTCACCCGTGGTCGGACCGCCACCCGTGGTCGGGTCACCCGTGGTCGGGCCACCACCCGTGGTCGGGTCACCCGTGGTCGGACCGCCACCCGTCGTCGGGTCACCGGTCGTCGGACCGCCACCCGTCGTCGGGTCACCCGTGGTCGGGCCACCACCCGTGGTCGGGTCACCCGTGGTCGGACCGCCACCCGTCGTCGGGTCACCGGTCGTCGGGTCACCGGTGGTCGGACCACCGTTCGTGTTGCCGCCGTCGGTGCAGATGCCGACCGGGCAGTCGTCGCCCCCGCCCGTGTTGCCGCCGTCGGCGCCGACACCGCTCACGCCGAGGCTGATCGGACCCGCCTGGACATCGAGGTCCAGGGCGGAAGCCGCGCCCGCCGCGGTCAGCGAGGCACCGGCCGCGATCACGGCGCCGGCGGCTATCCGCGCGACCCGGATCCGCGTCTTCTTCGTCATATGGTTGCTACCCCCAGTAGCTGTTCGTCCATGAGGCGGCGCATGGGGCGGGCGTGCCGTGATCGACGGAGGCAGCTGGTGACGAAGAGTGCGTCAACTCGATCCCCCGGTTCACATGCGCCCCGCGAGTACGCATGCCGCCGCCCCACCCTTCCGATTTTTCAAAGCAACGTCAAGGGCGTTGCGGGCGCATTGTCCGATGGGGTGGTTTTTACGGGGAATCGAAGCCTGTGAGTGTGATGTAAAACCCGGACAAAAGAACAACTGCCGCCCATCGGACGGCAGTTGTCATGTCGACAAAGTTACTTCTCCTGCTGCTTGCGCCAGCGAATACCGGCCTCCAGGAACCCGTCGATCTCGCCGTTGAACACGGCCTCCGGGTTGCCCACCTCGTGCTCGGTGCGCAGGTCCTTGACCATCTGGTAGGGGTGCAGCACGTACGAACGCATCTGGTTGCCCCAGGAGTTGCCGCCGTCGCCCTTGAGGGCGTCCATCTTGGCCTGCTCCTCCTGCCGGCGCCGCTCCAGCAGCTTGGCCTGGAGGACGTTCATCGCGGTGGCCTTGTTCTGGATCTGCGACCGCTCGTTCTGGCAGGAGACCACGATGCCGGTGGGCAGGTGGGTGATGCGGACGGCGGAGTCGGTCGTGTTGACGCCCTGGCCACCGGGGCCGGAGGAGCGGTAGACGTCGATGCGCAGCTCGGACTCGTCGATCTCGACGTGGTCGGACTGCTCGACCACCGGCAGCACCTCGACGCCCGCGAAGGACGTCTGGCGGCGGCCCTGGTTGTCGAACGGCGAGATGCGCACCAGGCGGTGGGTGCCCTGCTCGACGGAGAGGGTGCCGTAGGCGTACGGCGCCTGCACGGCGAAGGTGGTCGACTTGATGCCGGCCTCTTCGGCGTACGAGGTCTCGATCAGCTCCGTCTTGTAGCCGCGCTGCTCGGCCCAGCGCAGGTACATGCGCTGGAGCTTCTCGGCGAAGTCGGCCGCGTCGACGCCGCCGGCCTCGGCGCGGATGTTGACGAGCGCCTCGCGGGAGTCGTACTCGCCGGACAGGAGGGTGCGGACCTCCATCTCGTCCAGCGCCTTCTTCACCGAGACCAGCTCGGACTCGGCCTCGGCGCGGGTGTCCGGGTCGTCCTCCTCCTCGGCCATCTCGAAGAGGACCGCGAGGTCGTCGATCCGGCCGCGCAGCGCCTCCGCCTTCCTGACCTCGGCCTGGAGGTGGGAGAGCTTGCTGGTGATCTTCTGCGCCTCGTCCGGGTTGTCCCACAGGGACGGGGCCGCCGCCTGCTCCTCGAGCACGGCGATATCTGCCCTCATCTTGTCGAGGTCCAGGACGGCCTCGATCGACTCCATGGTCGAGGAGAGGGACTTCAGCTCTTCGGATACATCGACGACTGCCACGCCTTCCAGCGTAACGGCTGTGGCAAGCGTCCTCGGCCGGGCCGCCTCCCGTACCGCTCCTCAGGGGGCCGGCGTGCCGCGGTCTCAGGGGGCCGACGTGCTGTGCGTGTCCCGGGGGGCCTGGTCCTCCCCGTCGGCGGAGGCGTACCACGCGCCGACGCCCACGGCGGCCACCACCAGCACCCCGGCCACGCCCAGGGTCACCCGGCGCCTGCGCACCGCGGCCCGGTGGCGGGCCGAGCCCGGGCGGGGCGCGCCGGGGGCCCGGGGCGCCCGGGCGGTGCCGTGGGCGCCGCCGGCCAGCTCGTCCGGCGCGGGCACCCGCATCGACGTGTGGGTGTCCCGGTTGGAGTCCGGCCGGGCGCCGGGGACCAGGGACACCGCGCCGCGCCGCCGTACCGGCTCGCCCTCCGGGGCGGCGGCCGGCGCGGACTCCTCGGCCTCGTCCTCGGCGGGTCCGGGCTCGTCCACCTCCAGCGGCGGCAGCCCGGCCAGGGTGGGCAGCTGCTCGCGCAGCCGCGCCGCGAGCTCCGAGGCGCGCAGCCGGGAGGCGGGGGCCTTGGCCAGGCACTGGACGAGCAGCTGCCACAGCTCCTCGGGGATGCCGGGCAGCGGTACGACGGTCTCGGTGACGTGCCGGCGCAGCACCGCGCCGGGGTGTCCGCCGCCGAAGGGGGTGAAGCCGGCCAGCAGCTCGTACAGGACCGTCGCCAGGGCGTAGATGTCCACGGCGGCGCGCGGCGGCAGGCCCTCCACGATCTCGGGGGCCAGGTAGTCGGGGGTGCCGATGATCTTCGTGGCGCGGGTCCGCCGGGGCGAGTCGATCAGCTTGGCCACGCCGAAGTCGGTGAGCAGCGCGGGGTGGGCGCCGCCCGGTCCGAGCGGGCCCTGCATGTCCAGCAGGACGTTCTCGGGCTTGACGTCCCGGTGGACGACCCCGGCCGCGTGGGCCGCGGCCAGCGCGTCGGCGACGTCGGCGACGATCGCGACGGCCGCCTCGGGGGCGAGCCGCCGCTCCCGCTCCAGCCGGGTGCGCAGGTCGGTGCCGCGCACCAGGTCCATGACCAGGGCCAGGTCGTTGCCGTCGACCACCAGGTCCCGCACGGTGACGATGCGCGGGTGCTCCAGGCCGAGCAGCGCGGTGCGCTCCTGCACGAAGCGCCCGACGAGCTCCTGGTCGGAGGCGAGGTCCTCGCGCAGCAGCTTGATGGCGACGGGGCCGTCCGGTCCCTCGCCGAGCCACACCGTCCCGGCGCTTCCCCGCCCCAGGATCTGGTTCGCGGTGTACCGGCTGCCGATCTTCCGTGCCAAGACTGCTCCTACAGACGCGTGTTGTCGTTAAAACTACGCGTCCCGGGAGCCAACCTTCTCCGCGGAGGCGGAAATCACCCGCCAGGTGTCGACAAATCTCCAACCTGGCGGTCAGTTCCCGGAGGAGCCGCCCAGGCCGTCGATCCAGCCGCCCACCTTGCCGACCCAGTCGCTCAGCTGGTCCCAGTAGCCCTTGCCGGTGCCGATCCAGTCCTGCAGCGGGGTCAGCTCCCAGATCAGCCAGCTGACGACGATCAGGATGACGATCGTGAACAGGCAGCCCTTCAGGCAGCCGAGGCCGGGGATCTTCATCGGGTTGGCGCCGCGCTGCCGCGGCGCCCGGGGCTCGCGGGCGGGCCGCTGCGGCTCGGGCGGGGCGGGCGGCGCGTACCGCTGCGGCTGCTGGGGCTGCGGCGGCTGGGGCGTGGCGTACCGCGGGGGCTGCTGCGGCGGGTAGCCGGGGCCCGGTGCCTGCTGCGGGCGCTGCCGGCCGCGCGGCTGGGGCTGCTGGGGGCGGGGCTGGGGGGCCGGGCGCGGCTGCTGCTGGGGCCGGGGGGCGACCTGCCGCTGGGGGCGGCGGCGCAGCGGGTCCTCGTCCGGGTCCAGGTACTGGATCTGCGTCTGCTCGTTGCGGTCGCGGGCGGCGCGCAGCTGGTTCTGCCAGGGGTGCGGCTGCTCGGGCTGCTGCCCCTGCGGGCCGTACTGCCCCTGCTGTCCCGGCTGTCCTTGCTGGTTCGGCGGGACCGGCGGCAGGACGGCCGTGGGGTCCGCGGCTCCGGTGTTCGGCAGCACGGCGGTGGGGTCGGCGGCGCCGGCCGGGCCGTCGGTGTGCGGCAGCACGCTGGTCGCGGCGTTCGGGTCGTACGCCCCCGACGGCGCGTTGGTCGGCAGTACCTGGGTGGGGTCGGCGGCGCCGGGCGCGTCGGGGACGGCGGTCGGGGCCGGGTCGGGGGCGAGGAGCGCGCCGACGCCGTCGGCGGCGGCGATCTGCGCGGCGTTCGCGTGCACGCCGACGCCCTCGGCGACGACCCGCAGGGCCCGCGCGAGGTTCTCCGCACCGGGCCGCTCGTCCGGGTTCTTGCGCAGGCAGCGCTCTATGACCGTCCACAGCGGGTCCGGGACCGTGGAGGGGCGGCGCGGCTCGGCGCTCAGGTGCTGGTGCAGCACCTCCAGGGCGGTGGATCCGGCGAACGGCGGACGGCCGGTGACCAGCTCGTATAGCAGGATGCCGGCGCCGTAGACGTCCACGGCGGAGGTCTGCGGGCGGCCCTCGGCGGACTCCGGGGCGACGTAGGCGGGGGTGCCGACGAACTCGTGGGTGCGGGTCAGGCCCGGGGAGTCGGCGAGGCGGGCGATGCCGAAGTCGGTCAGCATCGGGTGCATCCGGCCGTCCTGCTGCATGAGCAGCACGTTGGCGGGCTTCAGGTCGCGGTGGACGACGCCGTCGGCGTGGCTCGCGGCGAGGGCGTCGGCGATCTGCGCGGTCAGCAGGGCCGCGGCGACCGGGGTGAGGGGGCCGTTCTCGCGCAGGTAGCGGTGCAGGTCGGGGCCGTCGACCAGGTCCATGACCAGGGCCAGCAGGTCGCCCTCCACGACCAGGTCGCGGACCCGGACGATGTTCGGGTGGGTGAGCCGGAGCAGCACGGAGCGCTCGCGCAGGAAGCGCATCACGATGTCCGGGTCGCTCGCCAGCTCCTCCTTCAGGACCTTGATCGCGACCGTTTCCCCGGGCTGTCCGGGCACGGCGGCCTCCGCGCCCGCCGTCTCGCGCTGGCGGGCACGCCAGACAGTGCCTGTGGCGCCGCGTCCGAGCGGCTCCTCAAGCAGGTACTTGCTGCCGACTGGCCGCACGTCACGCGCTCCCTGCTGGTTGCTGTCGCTTGCTTGCCGGTGCGTCCGGCCCCGGTGTCCCGAGGCCGGTGTCCCGGTGTTCCGCCCCACTGTAGTGCCGTGCTACGGGGCACCACCCCCGCGTTCCCGGGCATCCCCGGGGCGTGCGGGACGGGGTTCGACGGAAAGACGCGGGCCGCGGTCCTCCGGTTGCCCGGGGCCGGACGTGACCGATCTCAACTGATCGCCGGCGGGGTCCGGGTCCGGCACTTTTGGGGGCAGAGCCGACCAATCAAGATCACTTGTCATCGGGTTCCGGGCGCGTTGCCGACGGCAGGTGCGAGGATGCCTCCAGCAGTCCGCCGGGACGGTTCCGGCGGCCGCTGGCCGACGTGCTCGTGTGGGGTGGGGGGAAGTCCGCGCCCGCGCAGACCCGCGCAGAAGGGACCGCTGACGCCGATGCAGATCCGGCTGACCGTCGTAGACCCGCTCGGTCCGCCCCCGCAGCGGGGCCCCGCCGTGAGCCGCGACGTGCTGGTCACGGCGCCCGTGGGCACGGAGCTGGGCGCGGTGGCCTCGGCGCTGGCCGGGGCGGTCGCGGGCGAGGGGGGCGCGGGGCGCGAGGCCGGCGCGTCCGTGGTGCTGTACGCGGGCGCGGAGCGGCTCGATCCGCGCCGGAGCACACTCGGTGAGCCCCCGTTGGTCGACGGCGCCGTGCTGTCCCTGGGCGCGCCGGCGGCGCCCGAGCCGCATCCCGAGCTGGACGCCGCGCCGACGCAGCTGCACGTGGTGGCGGGGCCGGACGCGGGCGGGGTCCATCTGCTGCACGGCGGGCGGATCACCGTGGGCCGCTCCGCCGACGCGGACGTGCCGCTGGACGATCCCGATGTCTCCCGGCTGCACTGCGCGGTCACCGTCGGCGCGGACGGCCGGGTCTCGGTCGCCGACCTCGGCTCCACGAACGGCACGTCCCTGGACGGCACGCGGGTGACGGACCGCCCGGTACGGGTTCCCGCCGGGGGCCTGCTGCGGATCGGGGAGTCCGCCCTGCGGGTGACCGCGTCGGGCGGGGCGGGGATACGGGTGCGGACGGTGCCGGACGGGGAGGGCCGCGTACGGGTCGCCGTGGGCGGGGATGGTGACGGTGACGGTCCGGGGGCGGGGTCGGATGCGGTTTCCGGTTCCGTTTCGGGTTCACATTCCGTTTCGGGTTCGGGTTCGGGTCCCTCCGGGGAGACGCACCACGCCTACGGCTCTTACTCCCCCGTCGGCCGAGGTGCCGGTGGTGAGGCCCCGGAGCACCGGCGCGGGCAGTCGCCGGTGGTGCCGGGGCAGGCCGGGGCGCCGAGCGTGGAGAGCAGGGGCGCGGGCTCCGGTGTGCCGGGCGCGGTGTCCGGCGGTGCCGTCACCCACGCGGGCCGCTTCGGGATCGCCGGCGGGCCGGGCGGGACGTCCGGGGCGGCGTACGCCGGGGCGCCCGGCGGCGAGGACCCGCGCCCGAGCGGGCGCAAGAGCACCCCGGTCAGGGGCACGGACCTGCCCCCGGGCGGCCTCCCCGGACCCGCCGGCGCGACCTACACGCAGTTCGGCGACCACCCCGGACACACCGACGCGCCGTACGGCGACCGTCCCGGGCGGGCCGACGCGCCGCAGGGGACCCAGCCGGTGCCCGGTGACGCCGGCGCCCCCTCCCGCTCGGCCGCCGCCCCGCAGGGGGCCCGGCGGCGCGGGTTCGGGGCCTGGGCCCGCCGGCTGACCGGTGGCCGCGGGGAGCAGGCGGGCGGTGCCGTGCCGTACGGCGCCGTCCCCGGACCCGCCGCCGACGGGAACCCGGTCACCGGCGCCGTGCCGCGCCCGGACACCTGGCCGGACCCGGCCGCGCTGCTGCTGACGGCGCTGGGTCCGGGGCCCCGGCTGTGGGAGCGCGGGCCGGGCCACCCGGAGGCGCTGACCGTGCGGCTCGGCACGGCCGACCGGAGCGCGCCGGACGGTTCGGGGCTCCTGCCCGCCGTGCCGGTGACCGCCGCGCTGCGCGAGGCCGGCGCGCTGGGCCTGGCCGGTCCGCGTCCCCGGCTGTCCGGGCTGGCCCGCGCGGTGCTGGCCCAGCTCGCCGCGCTGCACTCGCCCGACCTGCTGGAGATCGTGCTGATCAGCGCGGACCACTCCCGGCCGGTGGCGGACCGCACGGAGGAGTGGGCCTGGCTGGGCTGGCTCCCGCACGTCCGGCCGGGTCACGGCCAGGACTGCCGGCTGCTGCTGGCCTACGACCGCGAGCAGGCCGCGGCCCGCGTCGAGGAACTGCTGCGCCGGCTGGAGGACCAGGCCGGGACACCGGGCGGACCGCCCGGAACGGTGCCGGGAGCCGGACCCACCGGAACCGTGGCCGGACCCACCGGAACGGTGACCGGATCCGCCGGAGGAATGGCCGTACCCACCGGACCAGTGGCCGTACCCGCCGGGCCGGAGACCGGACCCACCGGGCCGATCGCCGGCCCGCCGGGAATATCCGTGCCCGCACCCCCCACACCCACCCGGCCCCCCGGTCTCCCCGGCCTCCCCGGCCGCGATCCCCTCGGCGGCGGCGCCCCCGGCACCGCCTCCCGGGGACCGTTCACCCTCGTCGTCGTGGACGGGGACCCCGGCGGTTCCGCCCTGCGGGACGCCCTCGCCCGGCTGGCCGTGGCCGGGCCGCGGGCCGGGATCCACCTGGTGTGTCTCGCCGAGACCGAGCCCGCCTCGCCCGTCTCCCCCGTGGCGCGGACGCACGAGGCCGCCTGCGCGGTGACGCCCGCCTTCCGGCACTGCGGTGCCGTCGCGCTGCTCAGCGGGGACGTCGCCACCGCGCTGCAACTGCTGCGGGTCGGGCCGGGCGGCCCGGTCGGCCCGGGTACGCACGGCACCGTGGACGCCGTCTCCGCCGCCTGGGCGGAGCGGTTCGCGCGGGCGCTGGCGCCGCTGCGCCCGGACGGCCCGGACGGCGATCCGCACCCGCGCGTGGCCGCGCCGCTGCCCCGGTCGGCCCGGCTGCTGGACGAACTGGGACTGGCCCGCGCCACCCCGGCGTCGCTGATGGCGCGCTGGGCGGACGCGGCGGACGACACCGAGTCCCCGGGCGGCCGGGCCCGGGCCGTGCTCGGCGCCGGGCCGCGCGGCCCGGTCACCGTCGACCTGGTGGCGGACGGGCCGCATCTGCTCGTCGAGGGCCCGGCGGGCAGCGGCCGGACCGAGCTGCTGCGGACCGTGGTCGCCTCGCTGGCCGCCGCCGAACGGCCGGACCGGCTGGCCGTGGCGCTGCTCGACGGCCGGGACGGCACCGGCGCCGGCGCCGGGCGGGGCGAGGGGCTGCGCGTGTGCACGGACATCCCGCATGTGACCACCCACCTGATCGCCAACGACCCGGTGCGGATGCGGGAGTTCGCACAGTCGCTGAGCGCCGAGCTGAAGCGGCGGGCGGAGCTGCTGGGCCGGACGGACTTCGCCCGCTGGCACGCGGGGCGTGAGGTGTCCGGCCGGATGGTGGCCCAGCGGGGCTCCGCCGTCGGGCCGTCCTCCGGTGACATAGAGGCGCCGCCCAGCTCCACGCTGCGGCTGCGGCCGGGCGCGGCGGCCCGTCAGCGCGCCGCCGCCGCGCCGCCGTTGCCCCGGCTGGTGGTGGTCGTGGACGACCTGGACGCCCTGGTCTCCCCGGCGCTCGGCTCGCCGGGCCGGCCCGCCGCCGGCTCGGTGATCAGGGCACTGGAGGCGGTGGCCCGGGACGGCGACCGGCTCGGGGTGCACCTGGTCGCGGCGGCCGGGGCCGACGGCCGTACGGCCCAGTCCGAGCCGGCCCGCCGGGCGGCCCTGCGGGTCGTCCTGGACGCACCCCAGCCTGGGCCGGACCAGCCGGCGCCGGGGCGGGGCCGGCTGGCGTACGCGGACGGGCCGGCCGTGGGCTTCCAGGGCGGCCGGGTGACCGGGCGCATCCCGCGCACCGCGACCCAGCGGCCCACGGTGGTCCCGCTGGACTGGGCGCGCGTGGGCGACCCGCCGGCCCGCCGGCCGGTGCGGGAGCTGGGCAACGGCCCGACCGACCTGGCCCTGCTGGCGAGCGCGGTGGAGCGGGCGGCCCGCGAGGTCTCGGCGACCGAGGTCCCGTCCCTGCTCTAGGTCCTCTTCCCCGCGGATTCCCCGCGGATTCCCCGCCAACTTCCCTGCATACGTGCCCGGTTACGAGCCGATCACGATACGCCGGTGCTCCCCCCGGGTGCTCTTGCCCGGGGGGAGCGGCCCGGCGTACACCGGACCGCACGGGACAGAGTTCTTACGTTCAACGCGCGTTCAACGAGGAACGAACGAACGGGGAAGTGATGCACAGCAAGATCAGCACATGCCGGCCCCACCGGGCCGTCACCGCCGTCGCCGCCCTGCTCGCGGGGGCCCTCGCGCTCTCCGCCTGCTCCAGCGGTGACGACGACAAGGAGGGCACCGGGCAGAAGCCCGGCGCGACCACGGGTTCCACCGTCAGCCTGCCGAAGCTGGACGGCGCCAAGCTGGAGGTGGCCGCCGTCTGGACCGGCGGTGAGCAGGCCAACTTCAAGAAGGTCCTCGCCGAGTTCGAGAAGCGCACCGGCGCGTCGGTCACCTTCGTGCCCGCGCAGGACCCGATCATCAACTTCCTCGGTTCGAAGATCGCGGGCGGCCAGCCGCCGGACGTCGCGCTGCTGCCCCAGCCCGGTGCCATCAAGCAGGCCGTGCAGAAGGGCTGGGCCAAGCCGCTCGGCGCGGAGGCCGTCAAGGAGCTGGCGAAGAACTACTCCCAGGGCTGGCAGGACATCGGCAAGGTCGACGGCAAGCAGTACGGCGCCTACTACAAGGCCGCCAACAAGTCGCTGATCTGGTACAACACCCAGGTCTTCGAGAACGCGGGCGCGAAGGAGCCGAAGACCTGGCAGGAACTGCTGACCGCCTCGCAGGCCGTCTACGACTCCGGGGTCACGCCCTTCTCGGTGGCCGGCGCGGACGGCTGGCCGCTGACCGACTGGTTCGAGAACATCTATCTGTCCCAGGCGGGGCCCCAGAAGTACGACGAGCTGGCCCAGCACAAGATCAAGTGGACCGATCCCTCGGTCAAGCAGGCGCTGACCACCCTCGCCCAGCTGTGGGGGAAGAAGGACTATCTGGCGGGCGGCCAGAAGGGCGCGCTGCAGACCGAGTTCCCGCAGTCGGTCACCCAGACCTTCACCGGCGGCGACCAGCCGAAGTCGGGCATGGTCTACGAGGGCGACTTCGTGCAGGTGAACATCGGCGAGACCAAGTCGAAGGTGGGCACGGACGCGAAGGTGTTCCCCTTCCCGGCGGTCGGCGACAGCGCGCCGGTGGTCTCCGGCGGTGACGCGGCGGTGATCCTGAAGGACTCCAAGGCGGCGCAGGCCCTGGTCACCTTCCTCGCCTCGCCGGACGCGGCCACCATCCAGGCCAGGCTGGGCGGTTACCTCTCCCCGAACAAGAACGTGCCCCTGACGGCGTACCCGAACGCGGTGCAGCAGAAGATCGCCAAGGCGCTGATCGAGGCCGGCGACGACTTCCGCTTCGACATGTCCGACCAGGCCCCGCAGGCCTTCGGCGGCACCCCCGGCAAGGGTGAGTGGAAGGACCTCCAGGACTTCCTGAGGAACCCCGGGGACGTCGCGGGCGCCCAGGCGAAGCTGGAGCGGGACGCGGCCGCGGCGTACGGGAACGGGGGCTGATCCGGCCATGGCGTCGGCAGCGGCGGCCGGGGCCGCACCGGGCCCCGCCGCGCCCCGCGGTCGCAAGAGCGTGACCGGCACCCGCAAGACGGTGGCAGCGCTGTTCCTGCTGCCCGCGCTGGTGCTGCTCGGCGCGCTCGTGGTCTACCCGATCGGGTACTCGGTCGTCCGCAGTTTCGCGGGCAACTCCGGTGGCGGCTTCGTCGGTTTCGACAACTACGAGACGCTGTTCACCGACGACGGCATCCGCACCGCGCTGAAGAACAACGTCCTGTGGGTGGTGTTCGCGCCGACGGTCGCCACCGCGCTCGGCCTGGTCTTCGCGGTGCTGACCGAACGGGTGCGCTGGGGAACGGCGTTCAAGCTGGTCGTCTTCATGCCGATGGCGATCTCGATGCTGGCCGCCGGGATCATCTTCCGGCTGGTGTACGACCAGGACCCGGACAAGGGGGTCGCCAACGCGGTCTGGGTGGGCGTGCACGACACGTTCGCGCAGTCGTCGGCGTTCCCCAAGGCGCATCCGGGCCGCAAGTCGCCGCTCGTGGCGGACGGCGGGGGCTTCGTCACCCGGGACACCGTGCGCGCCGGGCAGCCGGTCGCCCTGCCGCTGGTCGGCGTGGCCCCCGACCGGCTGCCCGACGGGGTGCGGAAGGCCGTCGCGGCGAAGCCGGAGCCGGGCAAGGTCACCGGCACCACCTGGCAGGACTTCACCCGCGGCAAGGGCGTCGGCAGGCTCGGCGCCCCGGACCCGTCCGAGGTGGGGTACGCCGGGATGCGGATCGAGGCGGTCAAGGACGGCGAGGTGGTGGCCTCCGCCACGGCGTCCGGCGACGGCACGTTCACCCTGCCCGCCGCCGCGGACGGGGCCCGGCTGCGGCTGCCCGCGGACAACTTCCGGGAGCCGTACAACGGGGTCTCCTGGCTCGGCCCGGCGCTGGTCACCCCGGCGATCATCGGGGCGTACGTGTGGATGTGGGCGGGCTTCGCGATGGTGCTGATCGCGGCCGGGCTCGCGGGCGTGCCCCGGGAGCTGCTGGAGGCCGCGCGGGTGGACGGCGCCTCGGAGTGGCAGGTGTTCCGCAAGGTCACCGTGCCGCTGCTGGCCCCGGTGCTGGCGGTCGTCGTCGTCACCCTGATGATCAACGTGCTGAAGGTGTTCGACCTGGTGTTCATCATCGCGCCCGGCTCCTCGCAGGACGACGCGAACGTGCTGGCGCTGGAGCTGTACCGCAAGGGCTTCTCGGAGGGGCAGCCGGGCGTCGCGAGCGCGATCTCGGTGTTCCTGCTGCTGCTGGTGATCCCGGTGATGCTGTTCAACATCCGTCGGCTCAGGCGGGAGGTGCGGCGATGACGGCGACCGCGGAAGGCGTCCGGAAGGCCGATGCGGTCCGGGCGGTTCCCGCCCGGCGGCCGGTCGGCTCCCGGATCGTGGAGAAGCTGGGCGGCGGACTGGTCCGCGTGGTGCTGATCGTCGTGGGCCTGTTCTGGCTGGTGCCGACCATCGGCCTGCTGGTGTCCTCGCTGCGCTCGCCGCAGGACATGAGCGGGAGCGGCTGGTGGACGGTGTTCACCGAGCCGTCGCAGCTCACCGTGGACAGCTACCGGAAGCTGCTGGAGAACCCCGACATCACGGGCTCGCTGGTGAACACCGTGCTGATCACGGTGCCGGCGACGCTCCTGGTCGTGGTGATCGGGGCGCTGGCCGGCTACGCGTTCGCGTGGATGGAGTTCCCGGGCCGGGACTGGTGGTTCCTGGGCGTGGTGAGCCTGCTGGTGGTGCCCGTGCAGGTGGCGCTGATCCCGATCGCCGAACTCTTCGGGAGGATCGGGCTGTTCGGGTCGATCCTCGGGGTGATCCTGTTCCACACCGGGTTCGGGCTGCCGTTCGCGGTGTTCCTGCTGCGGAACTTCTTCGCGGAGATCCCGCGCGAACTGCTGGAGGCGGCCCGTCTGGACGGCGCCGGTGAACTGCGGCTGTTCGCGCGGGTGGTGATGCCGCTGGGCGGCCCGGCGATCGCCAGCCTCGGCATCTTCCAGTTCCTGTGGGTGTGGAACGACATGCTGGTCGCGCTGGTGTTCACCAAGTCGGGCACCCAGCCGATCACGGTCGCCCTGCAGACGCAGGTACGGCAGTTCGGCAACAACATCGACGTCCTGGCGCCCGGGGCGTTCCTCTCCATGGTGATCCCGCTGGCCGTGTTCTTCGCGTTCCAGCGGCAGTTCGTGACCGGTGTGATGGCGGGCGCGGTCAAGTAGGCGCACGCGTAGGTCACTTCAGGGGGCGGGTCCGTCGCGGCCCGCCCCCTTCGCGTACCCGTGGGGTAGCCCGAATGCCGTACCCGCCGTAACCAATTCACTCCATCGGCCGTTCCCCGGACCACCACGCCCGCGCCGAGCGACCCAGGGATGTCCCGTGCCCCGGTTCAGTGTCACCGTGCCGCAACCTCCCGGTTCCCTCCCCGTCACCGGGAGCCGCTGAACGCCGTTGTCCCTTCCGGGAGTTCCCATGCCCCTCGGCTCGACGCGGCCCGCCCCGAGCCGGCCGCCCACCTGGCGTCCGGCGGGACGGCCCGGCCGCGTCCGCACGACGACAGAGAGAACAGAATGCCCCGCTTCAGCATCATCGTCCCGTCCCATGGGGTCGCCGGACGGCTGTCCCAGGCGCTGGACTCGGTCCTCGGCCAGTCCTTCGGCGACCTCCAGCTGATCCCGGTCTGCGACGCCCCCGACGCCCCGGCGGCCGAGGTCGCCGCCGGGTACGCGGCGCGGGACTCCCGGGTGACCGTCGTCCACTCGCCGCCGTCCGCCGGGCTGAGCGGGGCGCGCAACGCCGGGCTGCGGGCGGCGACCGGCGCCTACGCGCTGTTCCTGGACGGCGACGACCTGCTGCTGCCGGGGTCGCTGGCGGTGGTGGACGCCCGGCTGTCCGAGGTCGCCGGGGTGGACGTGCTGTACTGCGAGCACGAGCGCGCCCCCTGGTGGGAGGGCGAGCCGGTGAACCCGGCCGGGCCGCTGCCGGCGAAGACCCCGCGCGGCGCCTTCGCCCCCGCCGAGCTGCCCGGGCTGACCGGCGTCCCGCTGCCCGCGTGGAGCGCCGTGTACCGCCGGGCCTTCCTCACCGAGCGGGAACTCGCCTTCCCGGACGGGCACTTCACCGACCTGGGCTGGGGCGGGCTGGTGACCGTCGCGGCCGGGCGGATCGCGGTGCTGCGCCGGGCCGTCGTACGCCACCGGTCCCGCCGCCAGGGCAGCCGGCTGAACCTGCCCGGCCCGCACCAGCACACCCTGCTGGACCAGGTGGAGCGGGTGCTGACCCGGGCGGCCGAGGCGGGGCTGCCGGCCGAGCGGACCGGGCCGCTGTTCGACCAGGCGTTCGCGCTGGTGCTGAAGACGGCGGCCCGGCCGGAGCGGCTGCCCTCGGGGCACCGGGCGTTCTTCCGCCGCGCGGCCCGGCTCTACCGGCTGCACCGGCCGGCCGGCCACCGGATGCCGGACGGCAGCCTCGGTGTGCAGCACCGGCTGCTGGCGGCGGGCGCGTACGGCGCGTTTTGCGCCCTGCGCGGCGCCAACCGGGCGGCCGGCGGCGCCGTCGCCCGGCTGCCGCTGCCGTGCGCGGCCCGCACCCGGCTGCGCTACGCCCGCGACCTGCGCCGCCCGCTCGATGCGGACCTCGCCGTGTACTGCGCGTACTGGGGCCGGGGGTACGCCTGCAACCCGGCGGCGATCCACGCCAAGGCCCGGGAACTGGCCCCGCACCTCCGCTCGGTGTTCCTGGTCGAGGCCGGCCAGGAGCACACCCTGCCGGACGGCGTGGAGTACGCGGTGCTCGGCTCGCGCCGCGCCTGGGAGGTGCTGGCCCGGGCCACGTACCTGATCAACAACGCCAACTTCGCCGAGGGCGTGGTCAAGCGGCCGGGCAGCGTGCATCTGCAGACCCAGCACGGCACCCCGCTGAAGACGATGGGCGTGGACCAGTCGGTGTACCCGGTGGTGGCGGCCCGGTCCGGCAGCTTCACCAAGCTGCTGGGCCGGGTCGACCGCTGGGACTTCAACCTGTCGTCCAACCGCCACTCCACCCGGATGTGGGAGCGCGCCTTCCCTGGCTCCTACGAACAGCTGGAGTACGGCTATCCGCGCAACGACGTCTACTACACGGCGACCGCCCGTGACGTGGCCCGGATCCGCCGCGAGCTGGGCGTCCCGGAGGGCCGGACGGCCGTGCTGTACGCGCCGACCCACCGCGACCACCACACCGGTTTCGAGCCCGGCCTGGACCTGGAGGCGTTCTGCCGGGCGGCCGGGGAGGACGTCGTCGTGCTGCTGCGCGCCCACTACTTCTACGACCGGGGCGGCCCGCGCGGCTCGGGCCGGATCATCGACGTCACCGCGCACCGCTCGGCGGAGGACGTGTGCCTGGCGGCGGACGCGCTGATCACCGACTACTCGTCGATCATGTTCGACTACGCCAACCTGGACCGGCCGATCGTGATCTACGCCGACGACTGGGAGGTGTACCGGGAGACCCGGGGGGTCTGCTTCGACCTGATGGCCGCGCCGCCGGGCCCGGTCGCCCGGACGCCCGGGGAGCTGGCCGCCGTGTTCCGCGACGGCTCGTACGCCGGCCCCGCGGCCCGGGCGCTGCGGGCCGCGTTCCGGGAGCGGTTCTGCGAGTTCGACGACGGGCGGGCCGCCGAGCGGGTGGTGCGCCGGGTGCTGCTCGGCGAGCCGCCCGAGGCGCTGCCGCCCGTGCTGCCGCTCGCCGAGCGCGTCCCCGCCCCCGCCGCCGCGACCCTCGTGAGGAGCTGAATCCGCCGTGCCCCGCTTCAGTGTGATCGTGCCCTGTTACAAGGTGCAGGGCTTTCTGCCCGAGTGCCTGGACTCGGTGCTCGGGCAGTCCTTCGGGGACTTCGAGCTGATCGCCGTGGACGACCGCTCCCCGGACGACTGCGGCGCGATCCTGGACGAGTACGCCGGGCGCGACGCGCGAGTGAAGGTGCTGCACCTGCCGGAGAACGTGGGCCTCGGCAAGGCCCGCAACGCCGGGCTCCCGCACGCCACCGGCGACTACCTGCTCTTCCTGGACAGCGACGACACCCTCACCCCGGGCGCGCTGGCGGCCGTGGCCGACCGGCTCGCCGAGACCGCCGACCCGGACGTGCTGGTCTTCGACTACGCGCGCACCTACTGGTGGGGCGGCACCCGGCGCAACGTCCTCGCGCACCTCCTCGCCAA
This sequence comes from Streptomyces achromogenes subsp. achromogenes, assembly GCF_000720835.1. GTDB lineage: Bacteria > Actinomycetota > Actinomycetes > Streptomycetales > Streptomycetaceae > Streptomyces > Streptomyces achromogenes. Next base: position 119,386 of record NZ_JODT01000016.1, read on the forward strand.
GGAGGAGGTGTTCACCGCCGCCGAGTACCCGCCGATCCTGGACCTGCTGATGGTGGTGTGGAACAAGGCCTACCGCCGGGACTTCGTCACCGAGCACGGCTTCGCCTTCCCGCCGGGCTACTACGAGGACACCCCCTGGACGTTCCCGGTCATGCTCAGCGCCCGCCGGATCGCCGCCCTGGACCGGATCTGCCTGCTCTACCGGCAGCGCCGGCAGGGCAGCATCCTGTCCACCACCAGCCGCAAGCACTTCGACATCCACGACCAGTACGAGCGGGTCTTCGCGTATCTGGCCGGGCGGCCGGAGCTGGCGTCCTGGCGGCCGTATCTGCACCGCAAGATGGGCGAGCACTGCCTGGACATCCTGGCCAAGCCGGACCGGCTGCCGCCCGCCGACAAGGCCGAGTTCTTCCGGCGCACGGCCCGGATGTTCCGCGCCCACCGGCCCGAGGGCGCCCGGGTGGACGGCGAGGTCTCCGTGCTGACCGGCTCCTGGACCGGGTACCGGCTGCGGCGGCAGTCGGCGCGGGCCGGCCGGGAGGCGGTCCGGCGGGCGGGCCGGGCGCGCCGGGTCGCCGCCGCGCGGGCCGGCGCCGGCTGGGCCGCGCTGCACGCGCGCCGCCCGCTGGACGAGAGCCTCGTGGTGTACTCGGCGTCCTCGCACCGGGGCGTGCTCGGCGACCCGGCGGCGATCTACCACGCGGCCCGCGAGATCGCGCCGGAGCTGCGCGGGGTGTGGGTGGTGCGGGACGAGGAGACGGCGGCGGGGCTGCCGGACGGCGTGGAGCACGTGATCGTCGGCTCGCGGCGCTATCGGGAGGTCACCGCGCGCGCGAAGTTCTTCGTCAACGACGTCAACTGGCCCGGCACCCTGGTCAAGCGCCCCGGCAGCGTGCACATCCACACCCACCAGGGCACCCCGCTGAAGTATTTGGGCGCCGATCTGCGGGACAAGCCCGGCGCCCGGCTCGGCTTCGACGTGCCGCAGATGCTGCGCCGGGCCGACCGCTGGGACTACAGCCTGGTCGCGAGCCGCCACGCCGAGCTGGTGTGGGAGCGGGCCTACCCCTGCCACTTCACCTCGGTGCGCACCGGCAGCCCGCGCAACGACGTGCTGGTGCACGGCGGGCCCGGCGGCTTCCGGGAGCGGCACGGCATCCCGGCGGACCACACGGTGGTGCTGTACGCGCCGACCCGCCGGGACTACCGCCGCGGCGGGTACGTGGACCGGATCGACCCGGCCCGGTTCGCGGCCGCGCTCGGCGAGGGGCACACGCTCGTGGTGCGGCTGCACCCGTCGCTGGCGGCCGGCCCGGCGCGGGGCATGGGCCTGGCGGAACTGGCCCGGCGCCGGATCGTGGTGGACGCGACCGACGAACCGCACCTGGCGGACGTCCTGCTCGCGGCGGACGTGCTGGTCACCGACTACTCGTCCGTGATGTTCGACTACGCCGTCCTGGACCGGCCGATCGTGGTCCACGCCGACGACTGGCCCGCGTTCACCGCGAGCCGGGGCACCTATCTCGACATCACCGCCGAGCCGCCGGGCCACGTCACCCGCACCTTCCGGGAGCTGTCCGGGCTGTTCGCCTCGGGCGGCTGGCGGGACGCGGAGTCGGCGCGGCTGCGGGCCGCCTTCCGGGCCCGGTTCTGCGAGTTCGAGGACGGGCGGGCCGCCGAGCGGGTGGTGCGCACCCTGCTGCTGGGCGAGCCGCTGTCCGGCCCGGCGTCCCGGATCCCGGGCCAGTCCGGGTCCCGGGACGCGCTGTCGCCGGCGTAGCGGCCGCCCGGCCGCCCGACGACTACTCGACGACTACTCGATGACGAGGTCGACGTCGATGTTGCCGCGGGTGGCGTTGGAGTACGGGCAGACCTGGTGGGCGGTCTCGACCAGCTTGCGGCCGGTGGCCTGGTCCACCGTGTCGGGCAGTTCGACGCGCAGGGTGACCTTCAGCCCGAAGCCCTCGCCCTGCTTGCCTATGCCCACCTCGGCGGTCACGGCGGCGTCGCTGACGTCGACCTTGGCCTGGCGGCCGACCAGGCCGAGGGCGCTGCCGAAGCAGGCGGCGTACCCGGCGGCGAAGAGCTGCTCGGGGTTGCTGCCCTGGCCGTCGCCGCCCAGTTCGACCGGCATGGCCAGGGCGAGGTCGATCCGGCCGTCGGAGGAGACCGCGCGGCCCTCGCGGCCGTGGGTCGCGGTGGCGACGGCGGTGTAGAGCGCGTCCATGGAGACCATCCCTCTCGGATGCGGGGTTCGTGACAACCGAAAGTAGAGCACACAATTAAGTTGTGCACAACTAAATGCCGTGCGAGAGCTATCCTGGGGGCATGACCGAACCGGAGTGGCTCCGCCTGGACCGCCAGATCTGCTTCTCCCTGCACGCCGCGTCCCGCGCCTTCAACGGCGTGTACCGCGTCGTCCTAGGGGACCTCGGGCTCACCTACCCGCAGTACCTGGTGATGCTGGTGCTGTGGGAACAGGGCGACCTGCCCGTCAAGAAGCTCGGCGAGCAGCTGCGACTGGACTCCGGCACGCTGTCCCCGCTGGTCAAGCGGCTGGAGGCGGCCGGTCTGGTACGGCGCGAGCGCAGCGCCGCGGACGAGCGGTCGGTCCTCGTCCGGCTCACCGGGGAGGGCGCGGCGCTGCGCGAGCGGGCGCTGGAGGTGCCGCGCCGGATCATGTCGGCGACCGGCTTCGACCCGGCGGAGATCGGCGAGCTGCGCGAGCGGCTCGACCGGCTCACCGCCGCCCTGGACGCGGCGGCGCGGACGGAGGCCACGCGCTGACCGGGCGGACGTAGAGCCGTACGGTCGCCACGCCCCGCACGGCTTCCTCCCGGCCGGTGAACTGCTGCCAGAGCACGGCCAGCTTCGCCCGTTCCACGGGGTTGCGGGGCACCCAGCGGGCGCCGAGCAGCCGGCGGTCCCCGACGACCCACACCCGGTCCAGCCCCGCCAGCCTGCGGCGCAGCTCGGCCACGCCGGCCTCGCGCCCGTACAGCGTCCCGGACTCCGCCGCCCCCGCCACCCGCAGCACGTCCCGGGTCCCGCGGAACGGCCGGGGGTAGGTGAGCGCCACGTTGCGCAGGGCCGCCGGCACGAACACCACGGCGTCCCCGGCGGCCAGTTCCCGCCCGGCGGCCCGGGAGACGGCCCCCAGGTCGTCCGCGCGGGCGCCGGGTTCGCGGTCGGCCCGCAGAAGGGGGAACTGGTGGACCACCGCGAGCGCGACGGCGGCGGCACCGAGCAGGGCGAGGGCCGGGGAGGAGCGGAGCCGGCGCCCGCCCGGCCGGCCGAGCGCCCACAGCCGCTCCACCGCCGCCGCCACCCGCTCCGCCCCGCAGGCCACCAGCAGCGGCGCCCCCGACAGGGCGTAGAGCACGTACCGGTCGACGTACAGCGGTGACGCCTGGGACACCAGCATCAGCACCAGCGGCGGCACCACCATCAGTGGCAGACCCACCCCCGCGCAGGTCGGCTCCCCCCGCCGCCCGGTCAGCCGCAGCAGCCCCACGCACGCCAGCGCGAGACACACCCAGTACACCGAGTCGGCCGGCCCCAGGAACCTGCGCAGCAGCCCCCCGGCCGTCTCCGCCGTGGGCGTCCGCAGCCAGGCCAGCTGCGCCGACTGGCCCCGCGACACCAGCACCATCGGCAGCAGCGCGAGCACGACCGCCGCCGCCGCGCACCCCCAGCCCCGCCACACCCGCCGCCCGGCCCGGGCCAGCACGAGCGACACCGCGTGGGCGAGGAGCAGCAGCACGGCGAACTCGTGCAGCCAGCAGGTGAGGGCGAGGACCACGCCGTAGGCCCGCCACGGACCGCCGCGCATCGCCCGCACGAACAGCAGCGTCGCCGCGGTGGCACCGGCCGCGACCAGGGCGTAGGAGCGGCCCTCCTGCGCGTAGTGCCCGGCCATCGGGGTGACGGCGTAGAGCAGTCCGGCCCACAGCCCGGCCCGCGGCCGGATGAGCCGGCGGCCGAGCTCGGCCACCAGCGCCGCCGTGGCGGCCGCCGCGCACACCGACGGCAGCCGCAGCACGACCTCGCCGGGGTGCACGGCGAGGACGGCGTGCAACAGCAGGTAGTACAGGCCGTGCACCGCGTCCACGTCGTGCAGCAGGTGCCAGATCTGCGGCACCGTACGGCGCCCCACCTGGAAGCTGACGGCCTCGTCGCGCCACATGCCGCCCCGGTCCAGCCGCCACAGCCCGAGGGCCAGCATCACGGCCGCGGGCACGCCCGGAACGGCGGCCCGCCGCAGCCGTTCCCGGAGGGGTGGCCGGCTCGTTGTACCGGTCGGTGCGCCCGTGGGCGCGCCGGCCGCTCGACGCGATCGCGGTTTCGCAGGAAGCCCGACGTTCACCATGGCCCGATCTCTTGCGATTAGCCAATATTTGCGGATGTTGACGGCGTATCAGCCGGGATACACCCTCCGCACCGCTTAGGCTCCCATGCGATGAACCGTCTCCGTGTCACCCCCGGACCGATCGTCACCCTCATCGCCCTGTGGCTGGCCACCCGCGCCCTGATGCTGTGGCTGACCGCGCACAGCGGTCCCCGGCTGCTGGGCGGGGGTGCGGTGACCCGGGAGGTGTGGCGGCTGTACCACCACTGGTACGGCGTGCTCGCGCACGGCTCCTTCCCCGTGCACGACACGCTGTGGCAGTACCCGCCGGGCGCGGGCGCGGTGCTGCTGGCGCCGGGGCTGCTGCCGGGCCTGACCTACTTCCAGGCGTTCGTGCTGCTCACCCTGGCCGTGGACGCGCTGACCGTGGCGGCGCTGCTGCGCGCGGGCAGCCGGCCCGGCCGCAGCCTGCTCGGCGCGGCCCTGTGGACCGGCGGCCTGCCGCTGCTGCTGCACCTGCCGCTGGCCCGCTACGACGTCCAGGTCACCGCCCTGGGCGTGCTCTCCCTGCTGGCCATGGCCCGCTTCCCGCGCGCGGGCGGCGCCCTGGCGGCGCTGGGCGCACTGGTGAAGGTGTGGCCGGCGCTGGCGCTGCTGGGCACGCCCCGGGGCCGGCCGACGCGCGGGGCATGGCTGTCGGCGGGGTGGACCGGGGCCGGGTGCCTGGCCGTGCTCGCGGTGTTCTTCACCCACCCGCTGTCCTTCCTGCGGGAGCAGGGCGGCCGGGGCGTGCAGATCGAGTCGCTCGGCGGTACGGCGCTCAATCTGGCCCGGCGGCTGGGCTGGTCCGGCCGGTCCCGCTACCAGTACGGCGCGGTGGAACTGGTCGGCCCGCATGTGCGCGCGGTCGCCGTCGCCTCCCTCACGCTGACGGCGCTCTCCTTCGGGCTGCTGGTGCTGTGGCGGGTGCGGGCGCGGTACTGGAGCGAGGCGACGCCGTTCGACGCGGCGCTGAGCGCGGTGCTGCTGTTCACGGTCACCAGCCGGGTCATCAGCCCGCAGTACATGATCTGGCTGATCGGGCTGGCCGCCGTGTGCCTGACCTCCCGGCACACCGGTCAGCGGCCGGTGGCGGTGCTGGTCCTCGCGGCATCCGCGCTGAGCACGGTGGCGTTCCCGATGTACTACCGCGAGGTGATCGACGGCACCTGGGCGGGCTGCCTGCTGATGCTGGCCCGCAACGGGCTGCTGACGGCCGCCGCCGTGCTGTCCTTCGTCCGGCTGTGGCGCTCCGCGCGCCCACCGGCCGACGGGGCGGGTCCCACGGCGCGGCCCCGACCGGACTCCGACCGCCTTCCGGACCGGGCGCTGAGCGCGTCGTAGCGGGGTCCCGTTTGCATTACCACGCGTCTGCAATTATTGTTACCAGCAGTTAAACGCGTCTGCAATTAACCGGGTCGCGCGTCACCCCGCCCGCGTGTCCGTGCGGCCCGGGCGCGGAGACACCGATCGAAAAGGCACCACCCATGGCACTGAAGCACCTCCTGCCCGGCCGGCTCGGCTTCGGCACCGCCCCGCTGGGCAACATGTTCCGCGCGATCCCCGACGAGGAGGCCCGCGCCACCGTCGAGGCGGCCTGGGACCAGGGCGTCCGCTACTACGACACCGCCCCCTTCTACGGCGCCGGCCTCGCCGAGGAGCGCCTGGGCCAGGTCCTCTCCGCCCGGCCCCGCGACACCTATGTGCTGTCCACCAAGGTCGGCCGGGTCATCCTCGACGAGCCGGAGACCGACGCCCCCGACTTCGGCGAGAAGGGCGGCCTGTTCGAGCACGGCAACCCCCACAAGATCCTCCACGAGTGGACCGCCGAGGCCACCGAGCGCTCCATCGAGGGCAGCCTGAAGCGTCTGGGCGTCGACCGGCTCGACATCGTCTGGGTGCACGACATCGCCCAGGACTTCCACGGCGACGCCTGGATCCAGAAGTTCGAGGAAGCCCGCACCGGAGCCTTCCGCGTGCTGTCCCGCCTGCGCGACGAGGGCGTCATCAAGGCATGGGGCCTGGGCGTCAACAAGACCGAGCCCATCGAGCTGACCCTCGCCCTGGACGAGCCGCGGCCCGACGGCTTCCTCCTCGCCGGCCGCTACACCCTGCTCGACCACGAGCACGCACTCCAGCGCCTGCTCCCCATGGCCGAGGAGCAGGGCGTCGAGATGGTCGTCGGCGGCCCCTACAGCTCCGGCATCCTCGCCGGCGGCAGCCACTTCGAGTACCAGCAGGCCCCGCCGGAGATCATCGAGAAGGTCTCCCGCCTGAAGGCCCTCGCGGACAAGCACGGCATCAGCATCAAGGCCGCCGCCCTGCAGTTCGCCCTCGCCCACCCGGTCAGCGCCGCGGTCATCCCCGGTGCCACCCGCCCGAGCCGGATCGCCGAGGACCTGTCCGCCCTGGACGAGACCGTCCCGGCCGCCTTCTGGCACGACCTGCGCGCCGCCGACCTGGTCAGCCCGGCCGCCCCGCTGCCCGACGCCGCCTGACCCCCACACCCCCCACACACAGCAAGCCCTAGGAGCAAGACCGTGGCTTCGACTTCCGTCAGCCGCACAGTCCCCGCCTCACCCGAGAAGGTGTGGAGCCTCATAGGCGGCTTCGACGCCCTGCCCGACTGGCTCCCCTACATCCCCGAGAGCACCACGCTCGAAGGCGGCCGGGTACGCCGGCTGACGAACCCCGAGGGCGAGGTCATCATCGAACGCCTCGTGGACTTCAACGAGGCCGAGCGCCACTACAGCTACGCCATCCTCCAGGCCCCGTTCCCCGTCAACGGCTACGTCTCCACCCTCCGCGTCCACGCCGTCCCCGGCCAGGAGAACGCCGCCGAGGTCCAGTGGTCCGGCCGCTTCAACCCGGACGGCGCCACCGAGGACGAGGTCGTCGACCTCTTCACCGGCATCTACCGCGACGGCCTCGACGCCCTCCACAAGACCCTCTCCGCCTGACACCAGGCCGGACCGCACGGCCCCGGACGCGCACCCGCGTACCGGGGCAGCGGTGTGCCCGGGCACGGACGCCGGGCCGGCCCGCTCACCGGCGGTCGCCCGTCACAGCGCCCTGAGGGCCGCCGCCGTGGCGCGGGCCAGCTTCTCCAGGTAGCCCTTCGGCGGCTTCGGGGCGCGGATCACCACCGAGCGCCAGTACAGCGGGCCGGAGATCAGATCGAGGGCCAGCTCCGGGTCCGCCCCGGCGCGCAGTTCGCCCCGCTGTTCGGCCGCCGCCACGATCCGGCTGGCCACGCCCTCCTGACCGTCCCGCAGGGCCTTCTGGAAGGCCTGGGCGAGATCGGGGTTGCGGGCCGCCTCGGCCTGGAGGTCGGGGATGATCTGGGACGCGACCGGGTGGCGCAGGGCGCGGGAGGTGACCTCGTACAGCAGGCGCAGGTCGCCCTCCAGCGAGCCGGTGTCGGGCACCGGGAAGCCGGTCACCGCCATCGCGGACACCACGTCCAGGACCAGGTGGAGCTTCGAACGCCAGCGCCGGTACACCGCCGTCTTGCCGACGCCGGCCCGGCGGGCGATGCCCTCGATGGACATGCGCGCGTAGCCGACCGCGGCCAGTTCCTCGAAGACCGCCGTCCGGATGGCCTCGGTCACGTCCTCCCGGAGCACGGCGGCCCCGGCGGGCGCGCGGCGGCGCGGACGCGCCGGCGGCTCGTCGGCGGAGGCGGCGTTCGTCGTCATACCGCACAGCATAGGCCGTGACGACGAAACGGTTGCGTTCCGACGTGCGCTGCCCTACGCTCACGTTGCGACGATACGGTCCCGTCCCGACGTAAGAACACGTGAAGAGAAACGTAAGGAAACGCCGGCCGACGGGCACCGCGACGCGCCCGGCGCGCGCCGGGCGCGGCATCCCCTCCCCCGAGCGAAAGCAGCGGATGTGAGTCAGGTCCTCCACACACCGCCCCCCACCCGGGCCCCGGCCGACGGCGATCTCGCGGCGCTCGCGGCCCGGCACGGCCTGTCGGTCAGCGGCGCCCGCCCCTCCCTGCCGCAGTACGTCCGCCAGCTGTGGGCCCGCCGCCACTTCATCAGTGCCTTCGCCACCGCCAAGCTCACCGCGCAGTACAGCCAGGCGAAGCTCGGCCAGGTCTGGCAGGTCATGACCCCGCTGCTGAACGCGGCGGTCTACTACTTCATCTTCGGCGTGCTGCTCGGCACCAAGCAGAACGTCGCGGACTACGTGCCCTTCCTGGTCACCGGCATCTTCGTGTGGACGTTCACGCAGAGCTCGATCATGGCGGGCACCCGGGCGATCTCCGGCAACCTCGGCCTGGTGCGGGCCCTGCACTTCCCGCGCGCCGCCCTGCCGATCTCCTTCGCCCTCCAGCAGCTCCAGCAGCTGCTGTTCTCGATGTGCGCGCTGGCCGTCATCCTGCTCTGCTTCGGCGTGCCGGTCGCCGCCTCCTGGCTGCTGGCCGTCCCCGCGCTCGTCCTGCAGTTCACCTTCAACGCGGGCGTCTCCATGGTCATGGCGCGGCTGGGCGCCAAGACCCCGGACATCGCCCAGCTGATGCCGTTCGTGCTGCGCACCTGGATGTACGTGTCCGGCGTGATGTGGAGCATCGACTCGATCGCCAAGCACGACGATCTGCCGCGCATTGTCACCGTTCTGCTACAGATCAACCCGGCCGCCGTCTACATCGACCTGATGCGGTTCGCGCTGATCGACAGCTTCCAGGCCCACCAACTGCCCCCGCACGTCTGGGCGGCGGCGGTCGGCTGGGCCCTGCTCGCCGGCATCGGCGGCTTCATCTACTTCTGGAAGGCTGAGGAGACGTACGGCCGTGGCTGAGCACACCTCCGAGAAGGTCCCCACCGTCGTCGCCGACCGCGTCGACATCGTCTACCGGGTCAACGGCACCGGCGCGGGCCGGGGTTCCGCCACCGCCGCCCTCAACCGCATCCTGCGCCGGGGGCAGGCCGAGAAGGCGGCCGGCGTGCGCCGGGTGCACGCGGTGAAGAAGGTCTCGTTCGTCGCCTACAAGGGCGAGGCGATCGGACTCATCGGCACCAACGGCTCGGGGAAGTCGACCCTGCTGAAGGCGGTCGCGGGCCTGCTCCCGGTGGAGAGCGGGCACATCTACACCGACGGCCAGCCGTCCCTGCTGGGCGTGAACGCCGCCCTGATGAACGACCTCACCGGCGAGCGGAACGTCTTCCTCGGCGGCCTGGCCATGGGCATGTCCCGGGAGCAGGTCAAGGAGCGCTACCAGGACATCGTCGACTTCTCCGGCATCAACGAGAAGGGCGACTTCATCACCCTGCCCATGCGCACGTACTCCTCCGGCATGGCCGCGCGGCTGCGCTTCTCCATCGCCGCCGCCAAGGACCACGACGTCCTGCTCATCGACGAGGCGCTGGCCACCGGCGACCGTTCCTTCCAGCGGCGCTCGGAGGAGCGGATCCGCGAACTGCGCAAGCGCGCCGGCACGGTGTTCCTGGTCAGCCACAACAACAAGTCGATCCGCGACACCTGCGAGCGGGTCCTGTGGCTGGAGCGCGGCGAACTGCGCATGGACGGGCCGACGGAGGAGGTCATGAAGGAGTACGAGGCCTTCACCGGCGAGAGGAAACCGGCCGCCGCGAAGGCGTAGACCGTGAACCGGCGGGCGGTACGGGACCGTTACTCGTTTATAGGTCCCTTACATGACGTTGTGGAAGATGTGCCGGACATACCCAGCCGTAAGGAGTCCACCGCGATGCCCCAGCTGAGCGTGATCGTCTATGGGCCGAACGCCCAGGGGCATCTGACCGAATTGCTGGACTCCCTGACAGCCCATCCGCCACCGGACACCGAGGTGATCGTCGCCGCCGTCGGCGACTGGGCGCGGGAGACGGCCGAGGGCCACGCCCCCGGGGTGAGCGTCGTAGCGCTGCCGGACGGCACGGGGGACGCGGCGGCCCGCACGGCCGGTGCCGCCCGGGCCGCCGGCCGCTGGCTGCACTTCGTCCACGCCAAGGACGGCCTCCCGGCCGGCGGCCCCCGGCTGATCGCCGAGCGGACCGCCGAACTGGACGCCCTGGACGGCGCGGACCCCGTCGACGTGCTCCTGTTCGACCACGTCACCACCGACTGGCAGACCGTCAGCAGACCCTCGCCGGACGGCCGCCGGCTGGCCGCCGCCGACCGGGCCGCCCGGCCCCTGGACGAGGCCGCCGACCTGCTGCGGCTCGCCCCGCTGCTCGGCAACCGCGCCCTGCGCACCGCCTTCTGGCGGGCCCACGAGGAGCTGCACACCGAGGCCGACGAGCAGCGCGCCGCCCACGCCGCGCTGCTGGCCGCCGGCCGGATCGCCTGCCTGAACCAGGCCGCGTACGAACACCGCGTGCCGCGCCCGCAGAGCCTGCCGCCCCGCAACCCCGAGGACCGGTTCGCGCTCATCGACCGGTACGAGTCGCTGCTCCCGCTCACCGCGGACCGCCGCGCCCCGCACGCGGTGCTGTACGACCTGATGGTGCGGGACCTGGTCACCACCTTCGCCCGCGAGGACCTGCCCGACGCGGTGGCCCGCGAGTTCTTCCGCCGTGCCTCGCTCGCCGCGGTCCGCTGGCGCCCCGAGAACCACCAGCGCCCGGCCGGCCTGGACGGCATACGGCACGCGCTGCTGGAAGAGGGCGCCTACAGCCGCTACCGCGCGCTCCAGACCGCCAACCGCACCCGTCGCGCCGCCCGCACGGCCCTGCGCACCCGCAAGCGGCAGCTGGGCGCCAAGGTCCGCGACCAGCAGTACCAGCGCGCGCTGAGCCGCCCGGTCGACCCCGACCTCGCCGTGTTCGCGGCCTACTGGAACCGCGGGGTGGCCTGCAACCCGGCCGCGATAGCCGCCAAGCTCGGCGAACTCGCCCCGCACATACGCCCCGTGTGGACGGTGAGCAAGAAGAACGCGGCCCTGCTGCCGCCCGGCACCGACCACGTGATCCCCGGCTCCCGCCGCTACTGGGAGACCATGGCCACCGCCAAGTACCTGACGAACAACGTCAACTTCCCCAACGCGGTGGTCAAACGCCCGGGCACCATCCACCTCCAGACCCACCACGGCACCCCGCTCAAGCGGATGGGCATGGACCAGCGCGCCTACCCGGCCGCCGCCCAGGGCCTGGACTTCGCCGCGCTGATGGCCCGCGTCGACCGATGGGACTACAGCCTCAGCGCCAACAGCCACACCACCCGCATGTGGGAGCGCGCCTACCCGGCCCGCTACACCTCGCTGGACTACGGCTATCCGCGCAACGACGTCTACTACACGGCCACGGCCGCCGACGTCCGCGCCGCCCGGGAGCGCCTCGGCATCGCCCCCGGCCAGACGGCCGTGCTGTACGCGCCCACCCACCGCGACTACGAGGCCGGCTTCACCCCCCGCCTCGACCTGGCCGCCCTCGCCGACCGCCTCGGCGAGAACACCGTCCTGCTGGTCCGCGCCCACTACTTCTACGGCACCGCCGCCCAGCCGACCGGCCTGCGCCGCTCCGGCCGGATCATCGACGTCTCCGTCTACGACCCCGTAGAGGAGCTGTGCCTGGCCGCCGACGCCCTGGTCACCGACTACTCGTCGATCATGTTCGACTACGCCAACCTGGACCGGCCGATCGTGGTCTACGCCGACGACTGGGAGACCTACCGCACCACCCGCGGTGTCTACTTCGACCTGATGGCAGACCACCCCGGGCAGGTCGCGCGCACCCAGGAGGAACTGACGGAGATCTTCCGCTCCGGCGCCTGGCGCGACGAGCGCGCGGCCAAGGCGCGGGCCGCGTTCCGGCAGCGGTTCTGCGAGTACGACGACGGACGCGCCGCCGAACGGGTCGTACGGCGGGTGTTCCTCGGCGAACCGGAGGAGGCGCTGCCCCCGGTCCTCCCCGTCGAGCAGCGCACCCCCGCCCCGACGCCCGAGGAGGCCACCGCATGACCAGTCCCGACGTCACGGTCACGATCATCGTCCACAACGACGCGGCCCGGCTGCCCCGCGCGGTCGCCTCCGTGCGCGCGCAGACCCACGCCGGCATCGAGATCGTCATCAGCGACGACCACTCCACCGACGACACCCCCGAGGTGGCCCGGCGGCTGGCGGCCGAGGACGACCGCATCCGCGTCATCCGGCTGCCGGAGAACAGCGGCGGGTGCAGCGCCCCGCGCAACCGGGCCATCGAGATCTCCCGGGCGCCGTACCTGATGTTCCTGGACAGCGACGACGAACTCCCGCCGCGCGCCGTGGAGGTGCTGCTCGCCGCGCACCGGGAGCGCGAGGTCGACTTCGCCATGGGCGCGGTGCGCCGGGTCCGGGTCGACAACGGGCGCCGCTCCACCTGGATGCCCCACCTTGTCGCCGAGCGCCGCACCCTGGAGGGCATCGAGGAGGACCCCCGGCTGCTCTTCGAGCACCTGGCGACGAGCAAGATGTACCGGCGCGACTTCCTGGACCGCCACCAGCTGCGCTTCCCCGAGGGCATCCACTACGAGGACCAGCTCTTCTCGGCGCAGGCGTACTGCCTGGCCAAGGCGTTCACGATCGTCCCGGAGCCGGTGTACGTCTGGTACATCGAGCCGTTCGCCGCCGCGTCCGCCGCGTCCATATCCAACCAGCGGGACCGGATATCCAACGTCCGCGACCGGGTGGGCGTCCAGCGGCTGATCGACGACTTCCTGCTCAGCAGCGGACACGAGGGGCTGCGGGAGGACAAGGACTTCAAGTTCCTCAAGCACGACTTCCGCATGTACGCCGGCGATCTGCCCTACCGGGACGACGCGTGGCTGACCTCCTTCGCCGAGATCATGAACCCGTACCTGGACACACTGTCCCCCGGGGCGTACGGCAGGCTGCCGCGGGACGAGCGGGTGGTGCTGGAGCTGCTGCGGCAGGGGCGCACGGCCGAGGTACGGCTCGCGGCACGCGGGCTGGGGCACCAGGTGGCGCCGCGCCGGGTGACGACCGACGGCGCGGGTGTGCCGTACTGGGGCGAGACGCCGCCGGCGACGGAGCGGGCCCGCCGCGAACTGGACCTGTCCGAACTGGAGCTGGAGACCCGCCCGTTCCCGGCGGCCCGGTTCCGCCACGAGATCACGGACCTGACGTTCGACCCCGGCGCGGCCCTCACCCTGACGATCCGCACCTACGACCCGGGCCGGCGCCTGCCCGTCGGCCCCCAGCGCGCCTCGCTGCTGCTCACCCCGGGCAGGCGCCGGATGACGGTCCCGTTCCGCCTGGACCCGGTGCGCCCCGGCGTCTTCACCGGCACGGTCCGGCTCGAACTCGCCTCGGCGTCCCTTCCCGTCCAGGGCTTCGACGGCTACCGCCACCCCTTGATCCGCCTGGAGCAGCAGGGCCTGGCCAACTCGTCCGTGCTGCTCGCCCCGCCGGACTTCGCCACGCGCACGGCCCGCGTCCCGCACCACACCGTCACCGTCGAACCGGAGCCCCGCAGCCCCGGCCGGCTCCAGATCCGCTGGCGCCCGGTGGGGACGACGGCCCGGGTGCTGCGCCCGATGGCCCGCCGGGTCACCCACCCGCGCCTGCGCAACGCCGCGCGGCTGGTGGCGAGTGTGCTGAAGTAGCGGGCGCGCGCGGGGCGCTTCCGCGGCCGGTCCCGGTTCAGGGCGCCACTCGGTACAGCACCTGTCCCCGGGGCCCCACGGCCGTCTTGTGGAGCCACGGGGCGGGGGCGCCCCCGACCACCCAGCGCGCCCCGTACGCGCGCAGGATCGCCCGCCGCTCCCCGTCCCCGGTCCCCGCCGCGAAGTACCGTTTCATCGCCGCCTCCCGCCGGTCCGCGTCCGGCAGGAACACGTCCGGGTAGCCGGGCGCCACGGTGTACGGCCCGTACGCGGGGATCTGCCGGGCCGGGAACCGGCGGGCCATCACCACGTCGCCGTAGCGCACCCCGGCCCGTACGATCCACTGGTACCCCGCCCAGGGCTCCCGGTACTTCGCCGCGACCGCCCCGGGCAGCGCGTCCCGGCGCACCACGTACCCGAGCGTCCCGGCCTGCGTCCACGCCCCCGCCACCAGCGCGACGAGCAGCACGCACGCCCACCCCCGGCGCAGTACCCACCGCCCCGCCGACACCGCCTGGAGCGCGGCGGCGAGCTGGGCCGGGATCAGCGCGGCGGGCAGGGCGCGGCCCCAGGAGTAGTGGCCGGTCAGCCCGCCCGCCGCCACCATCAGGACGCCGAGGGCGAAGAACAGGGCCAGCGGGTCCCGGCGGTCCCGGCGCAGCCGGAACCCCAGCGCCACCACCCCGAGCAGTACGTACCCGAACCGCCCGGCCAGGTCCCGGTACAGCGACCGGTGGACCGCCTCCAGGTCCCCGCCGGCGGAGAACAACGCGAAGAAGTCGTAGTACGGCCACAGCCACAGCACCAGCAGCCCGGGGAGCAGCCCGGTGCCGAGCCGGAGCAGGGCCGCGCGCGCCGGGCGGGCCCCGGCCACCATGGCCAGTCCGCCCAGCGTCGCCACCACCCCGGTGAACTGGTGGCACAGCAGGATCACCGCCCACAGCACCCCGAGCCCGGCCCCCGCGCCCCACCCGATCGGTCCGCGCGCCGCCCGGGTCAGCCATGCCCAGAAGTGGAAGGTGAGCCCGAGCGCGCACACGCTGGGGTACGACACCGTCAGGGCCAGTGAGTTCAGGCCCAGGAAGCCGCTCCAGGAGAACAGCGCCGGGCCCCACAGGAACAGCAGGCTCAGCAGGGCCAGGGCGGGGGCGGCCCGGTGTGCGGTCAGGGTGCGGACGTAGCGGTGCACGCCCGTCACCAGCAGCGCCAGTCCGGCGAGCGCGCCCAGCCGCAGGACCACGAAGACCGACAGGCCGGTCAGCTTGGCGACGATGCCGAGCAGCAGCGTCCACGGCGAGTAGTACGGGCTCGGGGTGTCGGCGTCGATCAGCGGGTTGCCGGGGTGCAGCAGGCCGTGCCGCAGCCGCTCCACCGTGGCCGCGTGCATGCCCAGGTCGCCCGCCCACGGCAGCCGGACGACGACCAGGAGCAGCAGCACCAGCACCAGCGCGGCGACGCCCTGCGCCGAGATCCGGCCGGCGCGGGCCACCGGGTGGCGCGGCGCCGCCGTACGCTGCTCCGGTGCGGTGTCGGATGTCGTGGTGTGCATGATCCACCGACCCTACCGCCGACCGCGCCCCCGCCACCCGAACGGACGAAAGACGCCCGGACGGAAGACGCCCGGACGCACGACAAGCGCCCGGACGCGCGAAAGGCGCCCGGGGCCGCCGCGGGCCCGGGCGCCTTGTCCCGCCGTGGGGACTACGAGTGCGTGCGCAGCAGCGTCCGCATCGTGCGCATCGCCACCGACAGGTTGGCGAGGTCGAACGAGTCCGAGCCGCGAATCTCGTCCAGCGTGGTGCGGGCCCGGCTCAGCAGCGCCGCGTTCTTCTCCTCCCACGCCTCGAACCGCTGCTCCGGCGTCGAGGTGCCGTTGCCCACCGCGAGGATGTCCGCGGTGAGGGCCGCGTGCGCCGCGTACAGGTCCTCGCGGATGGAGGCGCGGGCCATCGACTGCCAGCGGTCGGTGCGGGGCAGCTCGATGATGCGGTCCATGAGCTGGGTGATGTCCAGCCGGTCGGCGAGGTCGTAGTACACCTCGGCGACGTCCAGCGGCTCCTTGCCCATGCGGTCGGCCACCGACACGATGTCGAGCGCCGGGAAGGCGGAGGAGAAGCCGGCCACGCGGGTCGCCAGCTCGTCCGGGACGCCGGCCTCGGACAGCTCGTCGTACACGTGCTGGTACCACTCCAGGTCCGCGCCGCGCAGCAGCTTCGGCAGCTCCTGCCAGACCCGCTCGACCCGGTCGGCGAAGAACTCCACCGTCTCGGCGAGCTGGACCGGCTGCGGCCGGTTGTTCAGCAGCCAGCGCGTGCCCCGCTCGACCAGGCGGCGCGAGTGCAGCCGGATGCGGGTCTGCACGGCCGCGTCGACCTTGTTGTCCAGTGCCTCGACGGCGTCCCACACCGGTGCCGCGCAGAAGATCACCCGGGCCGCGGTCTGGGCCCGGACGATCTCCTCCAGGGAGGCGCCGGTCTCCTCGCGCAGCCGGTGCAGATACGTCGTACCGCCCGTGTTGACCGTGTCGTTGACCAGCACGGTGGTGGTGATCTCGCGGCGCAGCGGGTGGTGGTCGATGGCGTCGGCGAACCGCTCGCGCAGGGCCGTCGGGAAGTAGGCGTGCAGCAGACCGCGCAGGTACGGGTCGTCCGGCAGCGAGGTGTGCAGCAGCTCCTCGGCCACCGTGATCTTGGTGTACGCCAGGACGACGGCCGTCTCCGGGCCGGTCAGGCCCTGGCTCTGGGCGAGCCGCTCGCGGATCTGCCGGTCGGTCGGCAGGAACTCCAGCGCCCGGTCCAGGTGGCCCTCGCGCACCAGGTGGCGGATGAACCGCTGCTGGGCGTGGAGCATGTCCTTGGCCTGGGACAGGGCGTTGGCCAGGGCGGTGTTCTGCGCGTAGTTGTTGCGCAGGACCAGCGCGCCGACCTCGTCGGTCATCTCGGCGAGCAGCTTGTTGCGCTGCTTTACGGTCATGTCGCCGTCCGCGACCAGGCCGTTCAGCAGGATCTTGATGTTCACCTCGTGGTCGGAGGTGTCCACGCCGGCGCTGTTGTCGATCGCGTCGGTGTTGATCTTGCCGCCGAGCCGGGCGAACTCGATCCGGCCGAGCTGGGTCAGGCCCAGGTTGCCGCCCTCGCCGACGACCTTGGCCCGCAGGTCCTGGCCGTCCACGCGGATGGCGTCGTTGGCCTTGTCGCCGACGTCGGCGTGGGACTCCGTCGACGCCTTGACGTACGTGCCGATGCCGCCGTTCCACAGCAGGTCCACCGGGGCCTTGAGGATGGTCCGCATCAGGTCGGCCGGGGTCATCTTGGCGACCTTGCCGTCGATGCCGAGGGCCTCGCGGATGTGGCTGTTGAGCGGGATCGACTTGGCGGTGCGCGGGAAGACGCCGCCGCCCGCCGACAGCAGGCTCGTGTCGTAGTCGGCCCAGCTGGAGCGGGGCAGCTCGAACAGGCGGCGGCGCTCGGCGTAGGAGGTGGCCGCGTCCGGGTTCGGGTCGATGAAGATGTGCCGGTGGTCGAAGGCGGCGACCAGGCGGATGTGCTCCGACAGCAGCATGCCGTTGCCGAACACGTCACCGGACATGTCACCGATGCCGACGACCGTGAAGTCCTCGGTCTGCGTGTCCACGCCCAGCTCGCGGAAGTGCCGCTTGACGGACTCCCAGGCGCCGCGCGCGGTGATGCCCATGCCCTTGTGGTCGTAGCCGGCCGAGCCGCCGGAGGCGAAGGCGTCCCCGAGCCAGAAGTCGTAGCTGTTGGCGACGTCGTTGGCGATGTCGGAGAAGGTCGCGGTGCCCTTGTCGGCGGCGACCACCAGGTAGGTGTCGTCGCCGTCGTGCCGGACCACGTCCCTGGGCGGCACGACCTCGCCGGCCACCATGTTGTCGGTGATGTCGAGCAGCGCCGAGATGAACGTCTTGTAGCTGGCGATGCCCTCGGCCAGCCAGGCGTCGCGGTCCACGCCCGGGTCGGGCAGCTGCTTGGCGACGAAGCCGCCCTTGGCGCCCACCGGCACGATCACGGTGTTCTTCACCATCTGCGCCTTGACCAGGCCGAGGATCTCCGTACGGAAGTCCTCGCGCCGGTCCGACCAGCGCAGACCGCCGCGCGCGACCTTGCCGAAGCGCAGGTGCACGCCCTCCACCCGCGGCGAGTACACCCAGATCTCGAACGCCGGGCGCGGCGCGGGCAGGTCCGGGATGGCCCGCGGGTCGAACTTCATGGAGACGTAGTCGTGCGGCTCGCCGCCCGGCGACTCCTGGAAGAAGTTCGTGCGCAGGGTCGCCTTGATGACGGTCAGGAACGACCGCAGGATGCGGTCCTCGTCCAGGCTGGCCACCTGCTCCAGGGCCGCGTCCAGCTCCTCCAGCAGGGCGTCGGTGATCTCCACGCCGGCCTGCTGCCGCTCCGGGGACATCCGGGCCTCGAACAGGGAGACCAGGAGCCGGGTGGTGTGGACGTTGTTGCGGAGGGTGTCCTCCATGTAGTCCTGCGAGAAGGTGGAGCCGGCCTGCCGCAGGTACTTGGCGTAGGCGCGCAGCACCATCGCCTGCCGCCAGGTCAGCCCGGCGCTGAGCACGAGGGCGTTGAAGCCGTCGTTCTCGGCCTTGCCGGTCCAGGTCGCGGCGAACGCCTCCTGGAACCGCTCGCGGCCGTCGTCGCCCAGGTAGTCGCCGTTGCCGCCGCCGAGCGACTTCGGCATGCGCAGGCCGAAGTCGTAGATCCAGGCGGTGGTGCGGTCGGCGCAGCGCATCTCGTACGGCCGCTCGTCGGTGACCTCGACGCCGAGCCGGCTCAGCACCGGCAGCACCTTGGACAGCGAGACCGTGCCGCCCTTCTGGTAGATCTTGAACCGGCGCTCGTCGGGCGCGGCGCCCACCGGCTCGTACAGGCTCAGCGAGAAGTCCTTCTCCTCGCTCAGCCGCTCCAGGTGGACCAGGTCGGCGACGGCCGCGCGCGGGCTGTGGTCGGCCTTGTAGCCCTCCGGGAAGGCGTGGTTGTAGCGGCGCAGCACCTCGGCCGCGCGCTCCTCGCCGCACTCGGCGGTCAGCGCCTCGGCGAACGCGTCGGCCCAGGAGCGGGCCGCCTCGACCAGGCGGGTCTCGATGCGCTCCTTGTCGGCGTCCGACAGCTCGGGCAGCTCGGTGCCCTGCGGGACGCGGACCACGAAGTGCAGCCGGGACAGGATCGACTCGGTGTTCCAGGCGGTGAAGTCGACGCTGGTGCCGCCCAGCTCCTCCTTGAGGATGTCGATGATCCGCAGGCGCACGCCGGTGGTGTAGCGGTCGCGCGGGAGGTAGACGAGGGCCGAGTAGTAGCGGCCGTACTCGTCCTGGCGCAGGTACAGCCGCAGCCGGCGGCGCTCCTGGAGGTACAGCACGCTGGTGACGATGGCCTGGAGCTCGGCGACCGGCGTCTGGAACAGCTCGTCGCGCGGGTAGGTCTCCATGATCTGGAGCAGGTCGCGGCCGTCGTGGCTGTGCGGCGAGAAACCGGCCCGGGCCAGCACCTCGTCCACCTTGCGGCGGATCACCGGCACCCGGCGCACGGACTCGGTGTAGGCGGCGGAGGAGAACAGGCCGAGGAAGCGGCGCTCGCCGACGACGTTGCCGTCCGCGTCGAACTTCTTGACGCCGATGTAGTCCAGGTACGACGGCCGGTGCACGGTGGCCCGGCTGTTGGCCTTGGTCAGCACCAGCAGCTTGTGCTCGCGGGCCTTGGCGCGGGCGTCGGCCGGGAGCCGCTCGAAGGAGGGGCTGACCGGGTGCTGGTCCTCCTTGGCGTGGTGCGGGTCCGAACGCAGTATGCCAAGACCGGTGCCGGGCACGGCGGCGAGCGTGTCGTCGTCGCGCAGCTGGTACTCGCGGTAGCCGAGGAAGGTGAAGTGGTCCGCGGCCAGCCAGTGCAGCAGCTCGCGGGCCTCCGCGACCTCGGGGCGGGGCAGGTCGGCGGGGGCGGGCTCGCCCTCCAGGCCGTCGGCGATCCGGATCGCCGATTCCCGCATCTTCTCCCAGTCCTCGACGGCCTCGCGCACGTCGGACAGCACGCGCAGCAGGTCGGCCGCGATCTGCTTCAGGTCGGCGCGGTCGGTCTCCCGGTCGATCTCGACGTGGATCCAGGACTCGACGTGCGCGTCGTGCGGGAGGTCGTCGCCGACGGGCGGGGTCGGCAGCACCTCGATCAGCTTGCCGGTCAGGTCCCGGCGGACCACGAACTGCGGGTGGATGACGACGTGGATGCCCCGCCCCTGCCGGGTCAGCTCGTTGGTGACCGAGTCCACGAGGAAGGGCATGTCGTCGGTGACGACCTCCACGACGGTGTGGCTGCACGTCCACCCGTTCTCTTCCACGGTCGGGGTGTGCACCCGCACGTTGGCGGTGCCCTGCGGGCGGTTCTCGGCGAGCCGGTAGTGCGAGACCGCGGCACCGAAGACGTCGACCGGGTCGCGGTCGGCGAGGTCTTCCGGGGCGGTGTGCAGGTAGTAGCGCTGGAGGAACGCGAGCACGGATTCGCTGTCCGGGGTGCCGGGGGTGCCCTCGCTCGTCGTCCCGGTCGGTAGGTGCCCCCCGACCGGGCTGTTCTCAGCTACCCGGGCGGCCCTCTCGAGCAGCTCGGCCTTGGCTTCGTCCAGCTTGGTCTGCATTGTCCTCTGGCTCCTGTCGCGCGCCGTTGCGTGACGTAGAAGGAAGTTCTGTCTCTTCCCTTGCGACACAACGCCACGTCCCGGGGTGTCCGGTCACTGTCGACGGTATGCCGCGAGGTGAGATGAGCGGGGAGAATTCGGCCAATTTCATGACGCCGGCCGAGTGTGACGCTGCTCTCGGCACCGTCGTGATCCGGACCGTCCTCGGCGCCCCGGGGGCATCGGCGCCCCCGTCCCGCCCGCGAAGACCAGCGACCGCCGCCCGGTCACGGAGACGAGCCGTGCAACCCGGGCGCAGGGCGGGAGCAGGATCGCCCCCGCGGGATATCGCGCTGATCACGCCACAAGGCTATCGCTCTTGCCCGGGGGCGCGTCATGAGCCGCTTGTGTACAAAACCGAGTGGTGAAGTTTGACGTTCTGCACAGCGGTGGGGGCGCGGCGGGTGACGTATCCGGCCACCGGCGCGCGCCGGTGGCCGCCGGGTCATCCGGTCGCGTCCCCGCAACCGCCGACGCACTCTGAAAAGCGCCGGGTCCTCTTGGCAAGCGCGCCCGGCGGGGGCAGGGTGCCAGAGTCCGCCACGGGTCCCACCCCCACGCACGTCTGCGAGGAGCCGACATGCCCACCAAGATCCTCATCGTCACCGGCGACGCGGCGGAGTCCCTGGAGGTGTTCTACCCCTACCAGAGGCTGCGCGAGGAAGGCTACGAGGTCCATATCGCGGCCCCCTCCCGCAAGACGCTCCGCTTCGTCGTCCACGACTTCGAACCCGGCTACGACACCTACACCGAGAAGCCCGGCTACACCTGGCCCGCCGACCTCGCGTTCGCCGAGGTCGACCCCGGGGAGTACGCGGCCCTGGTGATCCCCGGCGGCCGGGCGCCCGAGTACCTGCGCAACGACGCCGAACTGCGCAAGATCCTCAAGGCGTTCTTCGACGCGGACAAGCCCGTCGCCCAGATCTGCCACGGCCCGCTGCTCACCGCCGCGGTCGACTCCCTGCGGGGCCGCCGGGTGACGGCCTACCCGGCCCTGGAACCGGACATGCAGGCGGCCGGCGCGGACTTCCAGGACACCGAGGCAGTGGTCGACGGCACCCTGGTCTCCTCCCGCGCCTGGCCGGACCACCCGGCGTGGATGCGGGAGTTCCTGAAGGTGCTGCGGGCGGTCGCGCCGACCGAGTAGGACAGCGCCTGTCCGGCGAACGCCCCGGTCACCCCGCCTGCGCCGCTATCCTCCGCGCCTCCGCGACCGCCTCGGTCAGCGAATCCACCACCGGCACCCCGGCCCCCGCCAGACTCGCCCGGCTGTGCGAACCGCCGCTGTACAGCACGGCCCGCGCCCCCACGTGCCGCGCCGCGACAGCGTCGTCCGCCGCGTCCCCGATCACCACGGTCCGCTCCGGCTCGGCCACCCCCGCCAGCGCCTTCAGGTGCCGCACCATGTGCTCGGCCTTGCTGCCGCCGGACGGCCCGGTACGCCCGTCGATCCGTACGAAGTGCGGCTCGATGCCGAAGCCCCGCACCACCGGCACCAGCTCCTCGTGCCCGTACATGCTCAGCAGCGACTGGCTGTGCCCGTCCGACCGCCACCCTGCGAGCAGTTCCTCGGCCCCCTCGGTCAGCCCGCACCGCACCCGGTGCTCGGCGTAGTACCGGTGGAAGGTGCCGTCCATCAGCTCCCACTCGGCGTCGCTCGGCAGCCGGCCGAGCAGCCGCTCGTAGAACTTCGGCACCGGTACGCAGTACAGCGAGCGGTACTGCTCCAGTGTGACCGGCGCGAGTCCCAGCTCGGCGAAGGCGGCGTTCGTCGCCCCGATGATCGCGTCATTGTCGTGGAAGAGGGTCCCGTTCCAGTCCCAGACGATGTGCGCGCTCTTGTACGTCCCCATGCCCCAGACCGTACCCGCCGCCACTGACAATCGGGGCGTCCGACCAGGTCAGCCCTGTCCGACGAGGTTGGGGATCTCCTGCGTGGCGTACCACAGCAGTTCGTGGTCGTCCGCCCCGTCCACGACGAACCGGGCATCGTCGTCCCCGCCGTCCGCGGCCGGGAGCGCCCGCGCCGCCGCGGCCACGTCCCCTTCCGCGTCCTCGGCGTCGACGTGCACGGAGGCCGCCTTGGCCAGCGGCACCGACACCGTCACGGTCACCTGGCCGAGGGCGGCGGGTTCGAGCCCGCGGTCCGGGTCGACGCTCGCCGCGCGGTCGGGCACGTCCACCGCGACCACGACCCGGCGCCGTACCGCGTCCGGGTCCGCCGCCAGCAGCCGCAGGGAGGCCAGCGCGGCCCGGCCGAGCGCCGCGTACTCCAGCTCCTCGATGTCCTCGGAGAGGTACCACTCGCGCAGCGCGGGCGTGACGGCGTACGCGACGAAGGGGCCGCTCCCCAGCTCACCCGTCCTGTGCGCCTCGGCGAGAGCGGGGAGGGTCAGGGGGACGTAGACGCGCATACTGGCCGCTCTTTCCTGGTCGAAGGCTCCGCTGGGGCCCCGGGGAGAGCGGCTGGCGCGTCTCCTCAAGGAGCCTTCAGGATACGTGCGCCCGTCCCCTTTCGAGCCCCTGCCCACCCCGGCCCACACGTCAGCTTCGGGCCGCCGGTTCACCCTCTCCGGCCGCTTGTCCACGGGGCTCAGGAGCCCCTTCTCACCCTGATAGGTGAACTTCCCCGGCCCCCGCCCCGCGGTCGTCCCCTGCTTGCCCGCGCCGTCCGCACCCCGTACAAGATCCACACCACTTGTTACCGCCCGGTACACCCCGGGCCGGCCGAACGGGGTCCCCCATGAACAAGGTCATGAGCCGTACCGTCCCGCCCCGCCCGCGGCACCGCCCGCCGACCCGCCGCGACACCCGCCGCCCCGGCGGAGCACCGCCCCGCACGGCAGGCCGCCCGGCTGCCACCCGCGCCCAGAGCCCGCGCACGGCCCCGGAGGCGGCCGTACGGCAGCCCCGTCCCACCGACCTCTTCGCGGACCGCCTGCTCGCCGTCCTGAGCGGGCAGCGGCCCGTCCACTGGATGCTCCGCCACACGGCGGGCCGCGCCTACGACGACCTGGCCCGCCTGGCCGAACGCGGCCCCCTGCGCGCCCGCGGCATGCGCCCGGTCGTCCAGGACATCGGCTACTACGTCGCCGGCGAGGGCGCGCTGGAGGTCTTCGCCCGGGTCGCCACCGGCGACCGGCTGCGCGCCATGGCCTTCCGCCTGGAACGCGGCGAAGACCTCCGCTGGCGCTGCACCGCGGTGGAGACAGGTCCCGCCTGATCCCAGCCCCCGCCCGTCGCGGGCCCGCAGCGACGCCAAGGGCCGGGTCCCCGTGGGGAACCCGGCCCTGGTGCACCGCCGGCCCGCTCAGGCGCCGGCGTCGCCTTCCGCGCTACTTCTTACGACGCCGGCCGCCCTTGGCCTGCCGCCGCCGCTCCGCCCGGGTCAGCCCGTCCGACTCGGACCGCACCGGCTCCTCGTCCTCCAGGTCCCGCTCCACGATGCCGCCCTCGCCGTCCACCGTCGGCGCGGAGAAGTGCAGCTCCCGGCGCTGCGGAACGTCCAGCCCCTTCGCACGGATCTCGGGACGGGCACTCGCCTGCGCCGGCACCGTGTCCTGCGCGCCCTCGCCGGCGGGCTGGGCCTGCGCCTCGACCGGGACCTCCTCGACCTGCTGCTCGACCTGGACCTCCAGGTTGAACAGGTAGCCGACGGACTCCTCCTTGATGCCGTCCATCATCGCGGTGAACATGTCGAAGCCCTCGCGCTGGTACTCGACCAGCGGGTCCTTCTGGGCCATCGCGCGCAGGCCGATGCCCTCCTGGAGGTAGTCCATCTCGTAGAGGTGCTCGCGCCACTTGCGGTCCAGGACCGACAGCACGACCCGGCGCTCCAGCTCACGCATGATCTCGGAGCCGAGCTGCGCCTCGCGGGCCTCGTACTGCTCGTGGATGTCCTCCTTGATGGACTCGATGATGAACTCGGCGGTCAGACCGGCCCGGTCGCCGGCCGCCTCCTCCAGTTCCTCGATCGTGACCTTCACCGGGTACAGCTGCCGGAAGGCGCCCCACAGCCGGTCCAGGTCCCAGTCCTCGGGGAAGCCCTCGGAGGTCTCCGCGGTGACGTACGCCTCGATCGTGTCGTCCATGAAGTGCCGGATCTGCTCGTGCAGGTCCTCGCCCTCCAGGACGCGGCGGCGCTCGCCGTAGATGACCTCGCGCTGCCGGTTGAGCACCTCGTCGTACTTCAGGACGTTCTTACGGGTCTCGAAGTTCTGCGTCTCGACCTGTGCCTGCGCGGACGCGATCGCGCGGGTGACCATCTTGTTCTCGATCGGCACGTCGTCCGGCACGTTGGCCATGGACATCACGCGCTCGACCATCTGGGCCTTGAACAGGCGCATCAGGTCGTCGCCCAGCGAGAGGTAGAAGCGGGACTCGCCCGGGTCGCCCTGACGGCCGGAACGGCCGCGCAGCTGGTTGTCGATGCGCCGCGACTCGTGCCGCTCGGTGCCGAGGACGTAGAGGCCGCCGAGCGCCTCCACCTCCTCCTTCTCCGCCTTGACGGCCTGCTCGGCCTTCTCCAGGGCGGCGGGCAGGGCCGCGGCCCACTCCTCGATGTGCTCCTCGGGGTCGAGGCCGCGCTGGCGCAGCTCCGCCTCGGCGAGGTCCTCGGGGTTGCCGCCGAGCTTGATGTCCGTACCACGGCCGGCCATGTTGGTGGCCACCGTCACCGCGCCCTTGCGGCCCGCCTGCGCCACGATCTGCGCCTCGCGCTCGTGGTGCTTGGCGTTCAGCACCTCGTGCTGGATGCCGCGCTTGCTGAGCTGCTGCGAGAGGTACTCCGACTTCTCGACGGAGGTCGTGCCGACCAGGATCGGCTGGCCCTTCTCGTGCTTCTCGGCGATGTCGTCCACGACCGCCTCGAACTTGGCCACCTCGGTGCGGTAGATCAGGTCCGACTGGTCCTTGCGGACCATCGGCCTGTTGGTCGGGATCGGGACCACGCCGAGCTTGTAGATCTGGTGGAACTCGGCGGCCTCGGTCATCGCCGTACCGGTCATGCCGGAGAGCTTGTTGTAGAGGCGGAAGAAGTTCTGCAGGGTGATCGTGGCGAGCGTCTGGTTCTCGTCCTTGATCTCCACCCCTTCCTTCGCCTCGATCGCCTGGTGCATGCCCTCGTTGTAGCGGCGGCCGGCGAGGATACGGCCGGTGTGCTCGTCGACGATCATGACCTCGCCGTCGATGACGACGTAGTCCTTGTCGCGCTTGAACAGCTCCTTGGCCTTGATGGCGTTGTTCAGATAACCCACGAGCGGGGTGTTCACCGACTCGTAGAGGTTGTCGATGCCCAGCCAGTCCTCGACCTTGGCGACACCGGACTCGTGGATGGCGACCGTGCGCTTCTTCTCGTCGACGTCGTAGTCGCCGGTCTCCTCGACGCCCTTGAGCGGGTTGCCGGCCTCGCCGCGCTTGAGGCGGGTGACCAGCTTGGCGAAGTCGCCGTACCACTTGGTGGCCTGGTCGGCCGGGCCGGAGATGATCAGCGGCGTACGGGCCTCGTCGATGAGGATGGAGTCGACCTCGTCCACGATGGCGAAGTTGTGGCCGCGCTGCACCAGCTCGTCCTTCGACCACGCCATGTTGTCGCGCAGGTAGTCGAAGCCGAACTCGTTGTTCGTGCCGTAGGTGATGTCGCACGCGTACTGCTCGCGGCGCTGGGCCGGGGTCATGCTGGCGAGGATGCAGCCGACCTCCAGGCCCAGGAACTTGTGGACGCGGCCCATCATCTCGGAGTCGCGCTCGGCCAGGTAGTCGTTGACGGTGACGATGTGGACGCCGTCGCCGGACAGGGCGTTCAGATAGGCGGGCAGGGTGCCGACGAGGGTCTTGCCCTCACCGGTCTTCATCTCGGCGACATAGCCGAGGTGGAGCGCGGCACCGCCCATCATCTGGACGTCGTAGTGACGCTGGCCGAGGACGCGCTTGGCGGCCTCGCGGACCGTGGCGAACGCCTCGGGGAGCAGGTCGTCCAGGCTCTCACCGTCGGCGTACCGCTGCTTGTACTCATCGGTGAGGGCGCGCAGCTCGGCGTCGGAGAGGTCGACGAAGTCCTCTTCGATGGAGTTGACCTGGTCCGCGATGCGGTGCAGCTTGCGCAGGATCTTGCCTTCGCCTGCACGCATGATCTTCGAGAGGACGGACACGGGGGCTGGTCTCCTTGCCGGTCGGGCCTGGGACGGTCGGTTTTCCTTCTGACTACTGAGCAACGGCCATCGTATGCGAGGACCCGGCCGTGCCGGGAGGCCTGGCGACCCGACGGCTGCTTCATCCAGGACAACGGACGGGGTGACCGGATGGTGCCGCTGCGGCGCGAGGAATTACGCGAATTGTGATCACGCGCTCACGCAGCGCGGAAATCCGTGGCGCCGGCCCGGTGCCCCGCGCAGAATCGGGCGATGGAACACGTCACGCTCACCACGGACCGTCTCGTGCTGCGCCCGGTCGGCCCCGAGGACACCGCCGCGGTGTACGCCGCCGCGCAGGACCCCGGCATCCAGCGCTGGACGACGGTTCCCTCGCCCTATCTGCCCGAGCACGCGGCCGGCTTCACCGAGCAGATCGTCCCCGACGGCTGGGCGCAGGGCTCGATGTTCACCTTCGGCGTGTTCGTCGGCGGCGGAGAGCTGGCCGGCATGCTCGCCCTGACAACGCGCTCGCCGGGCACGGCCGAGATCGGTTTCTGGGCGGCCAGGGAGCACCGCGGCCGGGGCTACGTCGTGGAGGCCACGCTCGCCGCCTGCCGCTGGGCCTTCACCGAGAAGGGCGTGGACCGGGTCGAGTGGCGGGCCGAGGTCGGCAACCACGCCTCCCGCGCGGTGGCCGAACGCGCGGGCTTCACCGTCGAGGGCGTGCTGCGCTCCGGTGTCACCAACAAGGGGGTGCGCCGGGACTGCTGGGTCGGCTCGCTGCTCCCCTCGGACCTGGGTCTGCCGTCCACCGCCCCGTACCTGCCCGCGCGTACCTGAGGCCCCTTCCCTCCCGGGCCCGGGGCGAACGCGCTGGTCGTCGCGGACTGTCGGTGCCACCCTCTATCGTCACGGGGCATGACGACCCTTCCGCGTCCCACCACCACGCTCACCGCGGACGACGCCCGCCGGATAGTCCTGCGGGCCCAGGGCCTGCTCGGCGCGCCCGACCGGCGCGCGGGGGTCCGCGGGGTGCTGCGCCGGCTCGGCGCGGTCCAGCTCGACACCATCTCGGTCCTGGCCCGTTCCCATGAACTCGTGCCGTACGCCCGGCTGGGCGCGGTCGGCCGGCGGACGGTGGAGGCCGCGTACTGGACGGACACCCACGCGTTCGAGTACTGGTCGCACGCCGCCTGCCTGCTGCCCATCGAGGAGTGGCCCTACTTCGCCTTCCGCCGCCGCGCCTACCGCGACCGCCCGCACTGGCACCACGAACTCCCCGACGGCGTCTACGACCAGGTGGTCAAGCAGCTGCGCGCGGAGGGCCCGCTGACCGCCACGGAGCTGGGCGGCGCGAAGAAGACGAACGACTGGTGGGACTGGTCGGGCACGAAGGTCGCCGTGGAGCGGGCGCTGATGTACGGCGAGGTGGTCTGCGTGGAGCGGCGCGGCTGGAAGCGGGTGTACGACCTCGCCGAGCGCGCGGTCCCGGCCGCGCTGCTGCACGACGAGCCGGACGACACCGAGTGCCTGCGCCGTCTGGTGCGGCTGGCGGGGGAGGCGCTCGGCGTGGGCACGCGCGCGGACATCGCCGACTACCACCGGCTCAAGGGCGAGCAGGTCGACTCGGTGATCGCGGACTCGGGTCTGGTGCCGGTGGAGGTGGAGGGCTGGGCCAAGCCGGCGTGGGCCGACCCGGCGGCCCTGGCGGCACCGCCGCGCGGCCGGCACCGCACCACGCTGCTCTCCCCCTTCGACTCCCTGATCTGGGAGCGGGCGCGCACGGAGCGGATCTTCGGCTTCACCCACCGGCTGGAGGCGTACGTGCCCAAGCCCAAGCGGGTGCACGGGTACTTCGCGATGCCGGTGCTCGCCGGCGGCCGGCTGGTCGGGCGGGTCGACCCGGCGCGCCAGGGCCGCACGCTGGTGGCCAGGCAGGTCACCCTGGACGGCCCGAAGGCGGTCCCGGCGGTGGCCCGGGCCCTGGCCGAGGCGGCGTCCTGGGTGGACTGCACCGACGTCCGCGTCGAGCGCATGGACCCGCCGGAGCTGCGCGAGCCCCTCACCAGGGAACTCGCCGTGCTCCTCGGATAGGCGCTAGCGGATCTCCAGGATCTTCTCCCGCATCGCGTAGACCACGGCCTCCATCCTGGAGTGCAGCTGGAGCTTCTCCAGGATGTTGCGCACGTGGTTCTTCACGGTGTTCTCGGAGATGAACAACTCCTTGGCGATGTCCCGGTTGTTCATGCCCGTGGCGACGAGTTTGAGGACCTCCAGCTCCCGGTCGGTGAGCCGGGGCGCGGGCACCAGCCGGCGCTCGTCGGTGCGCTGGATCATCGACTTGAACTCGGTGAGGAGTTTGGACGCCATCGACGGGCTGATCTGCGACTGGCCGTCGGCCACCGCGCGAATGGCGGTGGCCACCTCGTCGGTCGAGATCTCCTTGAGGAGATATCCGGTCGCGCCCGCCTTGATCGCGTCGTAGAGGTCGGCCTCCTCGTCGCTGATCGTCAGCATGATGATCTTCGCGCTGGGGGCCACCTCCTTGATGGAGGTGCAGGCCTCGATCCCGCCGCGCCTGGGCATGCGGACGTCCATCAGGATGATGTCGGGCAGCAGGTCGGCGGCCTTGTCGACGGCCTCGGCGCCGTCGCCCGCCTCGCCGACGACCTGGATGTCCTCCTCGGCCGCGAGCACGATCTCCAGGCCGCGCCGGAAGAGGGCGTGGTCGTCCACGACCAGGACTCTGATCGGCTCCTTGCGCGGCGCGTCCGCGCCCGGGTCCCTGCCGATGACAGCGTCGTCGGCGTCCCCGTCCCGCATCGGTCCGAAGGTGTCCGCCATCGTTCCTCCCCCTGAAGGCTGTGGCCTGTGGTCCTGTGCCATCGCCAACCCAAGGCAACGGCCCACCGGTTGGGCCGGTGCGACCATGATTTCATGCCCGGGCGACACCGAGGTGACGTGCGGGGCGCGAAGTGGTCGCACGCCGGTGCCCCTGGGGGCGCACGCTCGCTCCAGGGGCACCGGCTCAGCTTCAGCCGGGTGGGTCAGCCGCCCAGCGTGCCCCCCGCCGTGGGGGTCTGCGCCTCGGCGACCATCGGGTCCGTGCTGAGGTGGATCACGCCGTAGTCGTAGGCGTGCCGCCGGTAGACGACGCTCGGTTCCTTCGTCTCGGAGTCGACGAACAAGTAGAAGTCGTGGCCGACCAGCTCCATCTCGTAGAGGGCTTGGTCGAGGGTCATCGGGGCGGCGACGTGGGTCTTCTCGCGGACGACGAGGGGGCCTTCGCCCTTGATCTCGAGAGAGCCGATCTTCTTGGTCGGCACACCGTCGGACTCCTCCTCCGAGACCGGCAGGCCGTTGCTGTTCAGCGTCGCCGCGCCCGGGACGTGGTCGGGGACCTCCGCCGCCGAGATCCGGCGCGCGCCTCGGCGTGAGAACCGCTTGTCGTGCTGCTTGCGCAGCCGCGCGTCCAGCTTCTCCGCCGCCAGGTCGAGAGCGGCGTAGGGGTCGCTGGCCGCCGCCTCCGCCCGGATCACCGGACCGCGGGAGCGGAGCGTGATCTCCACTCGGTCACAGCGGTCGGCCTGTCGGGGGTTGGGCTCCTTGGACACCTCGACGTCGAGGCTGATCACCTTGGCATCGAGCCTCTGGATCTTCTCCAGCTTCAGCTTCTCGGCCACGTGCTTGCGGAACCGCTCGGGCACCTCGGTCTTGCGGCCCTTGACGACGATGTCCACGCAGAACTCCGTTCCCGGATCGCTCCGCTCCATCGGCGGAGCGTCTCCCTTTCGCACCAGGTCCGGTGATCACCGGACCTCGGACTCGGTGACTTCCACCTCCTCCTCCCCCATGGGCGGGATCTCCACCCCACCGGCGCGGGTGATTGCGGAAAGCCGCGCACGGCATTCGGATATGCGAGGTGTGTGGCCTGCGCCTTTCCTCACAACCGAACATATCTCGCCCGGAGCGATGGCGTCACCCTCTCTGTCGCCGCACCTCCGTTCAGGTGAATTGAACCTCTCACTACCTGCAACGATGCACGTTGACGATCAGTTCCTGGCTATTTCCAGGGAATCGGCGGGAGCGGCGATCACGGCGGCACGCGGCATCCGCGCGCGGGCGTTCGGCACCGCCTTTTCCGGTGCACCGTGCACCGACTCCGTCCTCTCCTGCTCTTCACTGATCCGTCGTTCCTCCCTACCTTCCCGGGTTATGGCCCGATACACGGCCGTTCCGCCATTGGCGCCGGACACCACGGTCTCCCGCAGGGCACGCGCCGCCTCCGCGAGACTGGCGCCCGTCGTCATGAGGTCGTCGACGAGCACGACGCGCCGGCCGTCGCCGAGCAGCCGGCCGCCTCCCGCGGTCACCTCCAGCGCCCCGGCGAGGTTCGCCAGACGGCCCGGCGCGTCCAGCCCCGTCTGGTCGGCGACGGCCCGCCGCTGCCGCAGCACCGCCGCCACCCGGGCCGGCGTCCCGGTGCGCCGCAGTTCCCGCGCCGCCGCGAGCGCCATCCGCCGCACCGGATCGTGCCCCCGCGCCCGCACCGCCCACCGCGCGGAGGGCACGGGAACCAGCAGCAGCGGTTCCCGCCAGGGCTGCCCCGCCGGCCCGGCACCGGCGCCTCCGGCCCCGCCGAGACCGCCCACACCGAGGCCGCTCGCTTCCTCGGTACCGGACCCGAGGCCCGCCCGCACGGCCCGCGCCAGCGCCACGCCCAGCGCTGCCGCGAGAGCCAGCGCGCCCCGCTCCTTGTGGGCCAGCAGCAGTGCGCGCACCTCCGCCGCGTAGGGAGCCACCGCGTGCACCACCGGCAGCCCGGCCGGCTCCGGCACCGGCCGTGCCCGCCGTGGCACACCCCCGTCCAGCGTGGCCCGGCAGCGCGGGCACAGCGCCGTACGAGGTGCCCCGCAACCCGCGCAGTCGGCCGGCAGCACCAGGTCGGTGAGGTCCTGCCACCACCCCCGCATGACCACCACTGTGCCCGCGCCGCCGCCGGCCCGCCACCCCTGTGGACAACCACCTGTGGATAACCGGGGAAACGCGGAGATACCCAGGAAAGCCGCAGGTCAGCGTGGTATCAGCCCGGATAGACCGGCGCCGAACCGTCCTTGTCGACCTTCTGCCACTGCGCCCCGGACGGCAGCCGGACGATCCCGTCCTCCGAGTAGGCCACCAGCGGCACCCGCTCGTCCTCGGACGCGGCGATCGCCTTGACGCTGGTGAGCGCGCCCGGGGCGGGGCCGTCCAGCGTGGAACCGTCGGCCTGGACGTACCGCATCTGCTGCACGCCCCCCTGTTCCTGGCCGACGACGAGCAGCCTGCTGTCCCCGGCCCAGGAGATGGCGCTGACCAGCTCCAGGTCCGGCGTCGCCGAGCGCAGCCCGTCCACCGAGATGCCCTGCCCGGTGCCGCCGTCGCGCTGGATCCGGCCGATGAGCAGGGACTGCTTGCCGTCCTTGGCCACGACCAGCGCGATCCGTGCCCCGTCGGCGGCCACCCGCGCGTCCGTGATCCGGCCCGGAAGCCCGGGCACGGCGACGGACACCGCTTCCTTCTCGCCCTCCTCCAGGACGTACAGGCGGGGCCGGCGCGGGTCGCCGTCGGCCACCCACAGGTCGCCGTGGGCGTCCCAGCTCGGCGTGGTCAGCCGCTCGTCGGGAGTGGGTCCGTCGCTGGTCACCAGCGGCTCGCCGAACGCACCGCCCGACGCCAGCGAGGCCACGTACAGCGAACCGCCCCCGTCGGCGACCCCGGCCGCGGTGTGCTCGTCCCGCGACACGGCCACCGACCGCAGCTCCTTGCCGCCCTCGCCGAGCGGACCCGGCACCGGAACGGAGCCCGTGCCGGTGCTTCCGGTCGGCATCCGCACCACCCGGTGCCTGCCGTCGATGAAGTACATGTACTCGGGACGCTTGGACGCCCCGTGCCAGGCGGTCGACTCGGCGCGCTCCTCGGTCAGCTCGCACAGCCGGTCGTCACCGGCCCCGCGCAGCTCGACGGATTCCAGCGTCGGCGCCAGGTTCCGCAGGGTGAACAGCAGCTGCGTCGCCATCTCGGTGCACTTGCCCGTCGCCACCTGGGACGACTTGAGGTTCAGCGGCACGGTCAGCTTGTTCTGGTCGTCCGGCGCCAGCCCGGAGGCGTTCTTGCGCAGCGCCGTACCGGTCGGGAAGCTCGACCTGACCACCGGCCCGAGCCAGGTGGTGGGCCCCTTCAGCAGCGACCGGACCAGCTGTGTCATCGGGTCGACCTTGCCGCGCACGAACACCGGATCGGCGACCGCCACCGGCTGCCCGCCCGCCCCGACCGCCGTGTCCGAGGCGAAGTAGTACTTGTCGACGGACGTGTAGTTGCGCTGGAAGTCCGACTTGCCCATGACGACGCCGTCCGGCAGCCCGTCGATGCGCCACTGCCCGCTCTTGGGGTTCTTCGTCAGGTGCAGCTTCTCGCGGTAGGGGCCGCCGGCGGGCTGGTAGGCCTGCTGCGCGTCGACCGTGGCGACCCGGGTGCCGGTCAGCACACAGGTGACGCTGTTGGTCTCCTCCCGGCCGCCCGGGCTGCAGTCGGTCTCGATGCTCGGCCCGTTCGCCAGGACGGTGGTCGACCGCTCCGGCCGCCAACGGCCCGCCGCCTCCGCCGACAGGTACTTGCGCGCCGTGTCGTACTCCGGGTCGTCGCTGGTCAGCGCCTCCAGGAAGCCCTGCATGATCTCGCCCGGACCGGCACCGTCGGCCGGCGGCATGGCGAACACCCGTACCGCGGTGTCCTGCCGCGGCGTCGACTCCACATCCCGCAGGTCCCCGCTGTCGGGCATCGAGGCACACCCCGCCAGCAGTACGACACCCAAGGCGGCGCACGCCACCGCACGCCCCGGCCGCCGCCGTGCGCCCCCCACGCGGTCAGCGACCACGGAATGCCTCCCCTGACTGCGTCGAGTCCTGCGGCGCGGCGGCGTCCGGCCGGTTCCCTCCCGCGCCCGGCGCGCCCGGCGCGTCCGGCGCATGCGGCGCATGCGGCGCGTCCGGCGCAGGGCGCGCGGCGGGACCGTCACCGGGACGCCGTACGCCACCGGTGGGCCGGGGCACCACGCGCGCGCCGTTGCCCTTGCCCGGCAGGGCGGTCGGATCCGTGGCCGCCGTGCCGCTGGTCAGCCGCGGGGCGATCGGCGCCCGCGGGGGCAGCGCGGGCACCTGCGCGCCGGTCTGCTGCACCGGTACGGTCGCCCGTTTCTCCTCGTCGGCGCGCGGCTCACCGCCGTCGTCGAGGCCCCGGTTGCGGCGCGAGTCCTTCGGCTCCAGCGGTATCGGCGAGCCCCGCAGCGGCTCGTCCGCGGTCCTCGGCAGCGTCAGCCTGAACTGGGAGCCGCCACCGGGCTCACCCCAGGCCTGCAGCCAGCCGCCGTGCAACCGCGCGTCCTCCAGGGCGATCGACAGCCCGAGTCCGGTGCCGCCGGTGGTACGCGCGCGTGCCGGGTCGGCCCGCCAGAAGCGGCTGAAGACCCGGGTCGCCTCGCCGGGCTTCAGACCGACGCCGTAGTCCCGTACGGCGACGGCCACCGCTCCGCCCGCGGCGGCGAGCTTGACGACGACGTCCTTGCCCTCGCCGTGCTCCACCGCGTTGACGACGAGGTTGCGCAGGACGCGCTCCACGCGCCGGGCGTCCGCCTCGGCGACGACGGGCTGCTGATCACCGACCACCCGTATGCGCGTGCCCTTGCGCTCGGCGAGCGGCTCGGCACCGCTGACCACCCGCCGGACGACCTCCCTGAGGTCTATCGGCTCGGCCTCCAGCGCGGCGGCGCCGGCGTCGAACCGGCTGATCTCCAGCAGGTCCGCGAGCAGCGACTCGAACCGGTCCAGCTGGTCGGCGAGCAGCTCGGCCGACCGCGCGGTCACCGGATCGAAGTCCTCGCGCGCCTCGTGGATGACATCGGCGGCCATCCGGACGGTGGTCAACGGGGTGCGCAGCTCGTGCGAGACGTCGGAGACGAACCGCCGCTGCATCCGCGACAGGTCCTCCAGCTGCTGGATCTTGACCTGGAGGTTCTGCGCCATCTTGTTGAAGGCCTCGCCCAGGCGGGCGATGTCGTCCTCGCCGGTGACCTTCATCCGCTCCTGCAGCCGCCCGGCGGACAGCCGCTCCGCGATCCCGGCCGCCATCCGCACCGGCGTGACCACCTGCCGCACCACCAGCCAGGCGATGGCGCCGAGCAGGACGACGACGAACAGCCCCGCCGTGGCCAGGGTGCCCTTGACCAGGCTCAGGGACTTCTCCTCCTGCGTGAGCGGGAAGAGGTAGTACAGCTCGTACGGGCGGCCGTTCGGGTCGTTGACCTGCTTGCCGATGGCCAGCCCGGGCTGCGACTCCTTGCCGCCGAAGTAGACGATCCGTGTGTTGCTCTGCACGGCCGTCGTACCGCTGTTGACCCGCTCGCGCAGCTCGGCGGGCACGCTGGAGGTCGGGTTCACATTCCCGGAGCCGCGCGGGCTGCGTCCGCCGCCGCTGTCGTCGCCGACGGGCAGCGTCACCACGTCGAAGGCGCCCGCGCCACCGCTGGACAGCGACTCCACGAGGTCGCTCATCCACTGGATGACGTTCTGCGACTGCCGTCCGTCCGCGGTCGCCGTACCGTCACCGGTCCCGGCCGCCCCGCCGGCGCCCGTGCCGCTCACCGCCTCGTCGGCCTTCTGCTTGGCCACCGCGAACCCGCCCGTGGCCTGGCTCTGCGACGCCTTCACCTTGGCATCCAGCAGGCCGTTGCGCACCTGCCCGATCACGACGAAGCCCAGCAGCAGGACGACGCCCAGCGACATCACCAGGGTCGTCGCGACGACCCGGAGCTGGATGTTGCGCCGCCACAGCCGCATCACGGGCAGCAGCGGACGGCGCACCCAGCGCAGGAACAGCCGCAGGACCGGGCTGCCCTGCACCCCGCCGTGCGGCAGCCCGCCCTCGAACAGCTTCCTCAGGCGCGCACCCACCGCCGTCCGGCCGACAGGCCGCCCCGGACGGGTCCCGGGCCCGCCGGGAACCGAAGCGGCACTGTCCCCGGACATGTCAGCTCGGTCCGGCCTTGTAACCGACACCACGGACGGTCACCACGATCTCCGGCCGCTCCGGGTCCTTCTCGACCTTGGAGCGCAGCCGCTGGACATGCACGTTGACGAGCCGCGTGTCGGCGGCGTGGCGGTAGCCCCACACCTGCTCCAGCAGCACCTCACGGGTGAACACCTGCCACGGCTTGCGCGCGAGCGCCACCAGCAGGTCGAACTCCAGCGGGGTCAGCGCTATCGACTGCCCGTCCCGCTTCACCGAGTGCCCGGCGACATCGATGACCAGGTCACCGATGGTGAGCTGCTCGGGCGCCGGCTCCTCCGACCTGCGCAGCCTGGCCCGGATCCGGGCCACCAGCTCCTTGGGCTTGAACGGCTTGACGATGTAGTCATCGGCACCCGATTCCAGGCCCACCACCACATCCACGGTGTCGCTCTTGGCCGTGAGCATCACGATCGGCACGCCGGACTCCGCCCGGATCAGCCGGCACACCTCGATACCGTCCCGTCCGGGCAGCATCAGGTCGAGCAGCACCAGATCGGGCTTGCTCTCACGGAAAGCGGCCAGCGCCTTGTCGCCGTCGGCTACGAAAGACGGCTCAAAACCTTCACCACGCAGCACGATCCCGAGCATCTCGGCCAGTGCGGTGTCGTCGTCGACGACAAGGACTCGTCCCTTCATAAACGACATCATCCCATTCTCGTAACGGTGACCGGGGCGCTGGTGAGGCAGGTCACTGGCCCGTGACCATAGTCGTACCGGGCCGTCACTGTCTGCCCCTGTCCGTCAGCGTTGATGTCAGCGGTAGATGTCAGATCCGGTTACGTAATTGGTCGGACCCGTGGTCGGACAGAGAACGGGCACACCGACCGGGGGCACCGATGTCACACAAGGGGCCGTCGCTGTGCCCCCGGCCGTCGGCCACGGCCCGATCAGGCCGGGTCCGCCGTGCGGCGTGACCGGGCGCAGAGCCCGGCGAGGGACTCCGCGGTCACCGGGGAAACGGCTCCCTCCTCGGTGACGATGGCCGTCACCAGCTCGGGCGGCGTCACGTCGAACGCCGGGTTGTACGCCTGCGTCCCCAGCGGCGCCACCGGTATCCCGCCTGCCGCACCGGCCGCAGCCACCTGGGGTGCCACGATCTCGGTCACCTCGAAGCCGGGCCGCTGCTCGACCTCGATGGACGCCCCGTCGGGAGTGTCCGGGTCGATCGTCGTCACCGGAGCCACCACGATGAACGGCACATGGTGGTACCGGGCGAGCACAGCCAGCGGATAGCTGCCGACCTTGTTCGCCACCGAACCGTCGGCCGCGATCCGGTCCGCCCCGATCAGCACCGCGTCCACCTCTCCCGCCGCGAACAGCGAACCCGCCGCGTTGTCGGTGAGCAGCGTGTACGGCATGCCGCTGCGGGCCGCTTCGTACGCCGTCAGACGCGCCCCCTGCAACAGCGGCCGCGTCTCGTCCACCCACAGCCGCCGCAGCCGCCCCGCCCGGTGCGCGGCGAGCGCCACCGCGAACGCCGTGCCCTCCCCGCCCGACACCAGCGAACCGGTGTTGCAGTGGGTCAGGATCCGGTGCCCGCCGGCCGGCAGCAGTTCGTCCAGCAGCGTCAGCCCGTGGGCCGCCATCCGGGCGCTGGCCTCGGCGTCCTCCTGGTGCAGCGCCCGCGCCGCCGCCAGTGCCGCAACGGCGGCCGCGGTCGGGTCACCGGTGCGGGCCAGCACCGCCTGGTACGCGGACTCGGCCCGGCGCACCCCGACGGACAGGTTCACCGCGGTGGGCCTGGCCCCTTCCAGGGCCCGCGCCGCCTCGGGCACGTCGAAGCCACGCGCGGCGGCGAGCGCGACCCCGTACGCCCCCGCGATCCCGAGCAGCGGCGCCCCGCGCACGGCGAGCGAGCGGATCGCCTCCACCAGCGCCGACGCGTCCGTACACACCAACTCGACCTCTTCGGCCGGGAGCCTCGTCTGATCGAGAAGGACCAGTACGGGACCCTCTGGTGGTTCCTCCCATCGGATCGCCGGTATCTCGGTCGGCCGCATGTCCCCGCCGGTTCGCGCCTGCTGATCAGCCATGCCGTCAGTCTGCCCCGGATCCGGCGGACAATTGAAGAAGTCCCGCCCCCACTGCGGCCGGTACCCCGATGACCGGCCCATGGCACGATGGCTGCCAACCCGCCGCCGCGACCGCGGACGGGCACCGAGAAGGAGCTTCGATGACTGACACTCCGGGCTGGGCCTCGCCCGGATCCGCCCCGTCGTCCGAGGGGCGGGAACCCGGTGCGTCCGGCCCCGCCGAGCCCGCCGACCGCCCCGGCCCCACCGAGCCCGCACCGCAGCCGGGCGCGGACCCGCAGGGCCCGGGCCTGAAATGGTCCAAGGAGCAGCCGCCACCCGGCCAGTGGTCGGCACCCACCGGCACCCCCGGGGCGTCCGGGACGCCCGGCCCGCATCAGACCCCGCCACCCCCGCCGCCCGGCCCCGGCTGGGGCGGTCAGCCCCCAGGCGCCCCGGGCCCCGGCGGCAACGGCGGTCACGGCGGTCATGGCGGCGGATACGCGGGCCCGCCCGCCGGCTACGGCGGTTACCCGGCCTGGGGCGGCGGCTGGGGCGGACCGCCGCCCGCCGCCAAACCCGGCGTCATCCCACTGCGCCCGCTCGGCGTCGGTGAAATCCTCGACGGCGCCGTCTCCACCATGCGCACCTACTGGCGCTCGGTCCTCGCCATCTCGCTGGCGGTCGCCCTGCTCACCGAGACCGGTCTGGTCCTGCTGCAGGGCTTCGTCCTCAACGACGCCCTCACCAACGCTTCGCTCGACAGCGAGACCGCCACCCCCGGCGAGGTGCTCCGCAGCCTGCGCGACACCATGGTCGGCACCGGACTCCTCACGGTGGTCTCGGCAGCCGCCACCATCGTCGCGACCGCCCTGCTCACGACCATCACCAGCCGTGCCGTGCTCGGCAAGCCGGTCAGCACCGGAGAGGCCTGGCGCGAGGCCCGCCCTCGGCTGCTCAAGCTGTGCGGTCTGCTCATCCTGCTCGGTCTGATCGTCTTCGGTGTGCTCGCCGCCGGCGCACTGCCCGGCTTCCTGGTCCTGATCAGCAGTCGCAGCGACGCCGCGGGGGCCGCGCTGATGGCCCTGGGCATCCTCGGCGCCGTCGTCGTCGCGGTCTGGCTGAGCATCCGCTACTACCTGGCCGCGCCCGCCCTGATGCTGGAACGGCAGGGCATCCGGAAGTCCATGAGCCGCTCCGCCCGGCTGGTGCGGGGCTCCTGGTGGCGCGTCTTCGGCATCCAGTTGCTCGCCGGCCTGATCGCGAACATCGTCTCCGCGATCGTGACCATCCCCTTCGCCGTCATCGGCGCTGCCGCGAGCGGTGACGGCATGGCCGACTTCCTCGCCACCAACGGCGGACACGTCGGCTGGACGTTCCTGATCATCCGGTCCATCGGCTCCGTGATCGGCACCACGCTCACCCTCCCGATCAGCGCAGGCGTCACCGCACTCCTGTACATCGACCAGCGCATCCGCCGCGAAGCCCTCGACCTGGAACTGGCCCGCGCGGCCGGTGTCCAGGGCCACGGCCCCGGCGCCCCCGGTCCCGTCCCCGGGAGCTGACGCGGTGAGCCTCACGGGGGCAGTACTCACGGCGGCGCTCCCATCGGGCGCCACCGCCGTCGCAGGAGTGTGGCGCGCGTCGGACCGTGTGCTCCTGGCGGCCGGCGGCTCGGGCGACGAGCCGCCGGTGACCATCCCACGCGATCCCGCGCGGGAAGCGGCCCGGCGCGAACTGTCCAAGGGGATGTACCACGAGAACGATCCCAGCCTGTTCCAGCGCGCCCTGGACGCGTTCTGGGACTGGCTCGACAAGCTGTTCGGCACGGCCGCGTCGGCCACCCCGGGCGGCGCGGTCGGCCTGTTCGTCGTCATCCTGTTCGTCGTCGCCGTCCTGGCCGCCCTCTGGTGGCGTCTCGGCACCCCCCGGCGCCAACCCACCTCCGCCGCACCGCTCTTCGACGAGCGCACCCGCAGCGCCGCCGAACACCGCGCGGCCGGCGAGGCGCACGCGGCCCAAGGCCACTGGAACCAGGCCGTCCAGGAACGCATGCGCGCCGTGGTCCGCTCCCTGGAGGAACGCGCCCTGCTCGACGTACGCCCCGGCCGCACCGCCGACGAAGCCGCCGCCGAGGCCGGCCGTACCCTGCCCGCCCACGCGGACCGACTACGCGCCGCGGCACGCGAGTTCGACGACGTCACATACGGCGGGCGCAATGCCGACGAGCAGGCGTACCGCCGCCTCGCCGCACTGGACCACGACGTGGAGAACACCCGGCCGAGCCTCGCCGGCAGTGCCGTCAACACGGCCCACACCGCCCGCCAGGGGGCGACCGAGTGACCACCGAGGCCCCACCGACGACGACCACCTCCACCGCACCCACCGCCCGCCGCTTGTGGACCCGGACACGCGGCGTCGTACTCGCCGTCGTCCTGATCCTGGCCGCGGCCGTCGCCATGGCCGCCGTCCGCTCCACCGCCCGTCACGGCGAACTGGACCCGCGCTCCGCCGACCCCTACGGCAGCCGCGCCGTCGCCGAACTCCTCGCCCAGCGGGGCGTGTCCACGCGCGTGGTCACCACACTCGACGCGGCACGCACCGCCACCGGCCCCGACACCACCCTGCTCGTCGCCGTTCCCGACCGGCTGACCCACCGTCAACAGACCCTGTTGCACTCGGCGATGGCGGACTCCGGCGGACGAACCGTCCTGGTCGCGGCCGGCAGCTGGTCCGTCGAACGACTCGCCCCCGGGGTCATCGCGGACCCCGCCACCAGCGCCGCCTCCACGCTCGCCCCGGCCTGCGCCCTGCCCGAGGCCCGGCGCGCGGGCACCGCCGACACCGGGGGCGTCCGCTACACCACCGCCCACCTCGACGCCGACTCCTGCTACCCCAGCGAGCGCCTCGCCACCCTGCTTCGGCTCCCCGCGGCCTCCGGAAGCGGCGACACCGTCGTGCTCGGCGCGCCCGACATCCTCTACAACGACCGCCTGGACGAACAGGGCAACGCCTCCCTCGCCCTTCAACTCCTCGGCTCGCGCCCCCATCTGGTCTGGTACCTCCCCTCGCTGTCCGATGCCTCCGGCGCCCCGGCCGACGGCCGAAAAGGCTTCTTCGACCTGCTCCCCTCGGGCTGGCTCTGGGCCACCCTGCAGCTCTTCATCGCGGCGGGCCTCGCCGCGTTCTGGCGGGCCCGCCGATTCGGCCCGCTCGTGGCCGAGAAACTCCCCGTCGCGATCCGCGCCTCCGAGACCACCGAAGGCCGCGCCCGCCTCTACCGCAAGGCCAACGCCCGCGACCGCGCGGCCGACGCGCTGCGCTCCGCCACCCGCACCCGCCTCGCCCCCCTCGCCGGCGTCCCCGTCGCTCAGGCGCACACGCCCGAGGCCCTGCTTCCCGCGCTCTCCGCCCGCCTGTCCGGCGACGGACAGGACCTGCACTCCCTCCTCTTCGTACCGCCGCCCGGCGACGACGCGGCCCTCATCGCCCTCACCGACCAACTCGACGCCCTCGAAAGAGAGGTACGCCGTTCATGATGGACCCGACCACTGACAACGCCGGGCAGCGCGGGGACGCGGACACCGCCCGCACCGCGCTGGAAGCCCTGCGCGCCGAGATCGCCAAAGCCGTGGTCGGCCAGGATCCCGCCGTGACCGGCCTCGTCGTCGCCCTCCTCTGCCGCGGACACGTACTCCTAGAAGGAGTCCCTGGGGTCGCCAAAACGTTGCTCGTCCGCGCCCTCGCATCCGCACTGGAACTCGACACCAAGCGCGTCCAGTTCACCCCGGACCTGATGCCGAGCGACGTCACGGGCTCCCTCGTCTACGACACCCGCAGCGCCGAGTTCTCCTTCCAGCCCGGCCCGGTCTTCACCAACCTGCTCCTCGCGGACGAGATCAACCGCACCCCGCCCAAGACCCAGTCCTCGCTGCTGGAGGCCATGGAGGAACGCCAGGTCACGGTCGACGGCACCCCACGCCCCCTCCCCGAGCCGTTCCTCGTCGCCGCGACCCAGAACCCGGTCGAATACGAGGGCACCTACCCCCTCCCGGAAGCGCAGCTGGACCGGTTCCTGCTGAAGCTCACGATCCCCCTGCCCTCCCGCCAGGACGAGATCGACGTCCTCACCCGGCACGCCTCGGGCTTCGACCCGCGCAACCTGCGCGCCGCCGGCGTACGACCGGTCGCCGGCCCCGCGGACCTGGAGGCGGCCCGCGCCGCGGTCGCCAAGACGACCGTCTCGCCCGAGATCACCGCCTACGTCGTGGACATCTGCCGCGCCACCCGCGAGTCGCCGTCACTCACCCTCGGCGTCTCTCCGCGCGGCGCCACCGCCCTGCTCGCCACCTCACGCGCCTGGGCCTGGCTCACCGGCCGCGACTACGTCATCCCCGACGACGTGAAGGCACTGGCCCTGCCGACACTCCGGCACCGCGTCCAGCTGCGCCCCGAAGCCGAGATGGAGGGCGTGACCGCCGACTCGGTCATCAACGCCATCCTCGCCCACGTCCCCGTCCCCCGCTGATGGCACTCACCGGACGCGCCGCACTCCTCGCGGCCCTCGGCTCGATCCCCGTCGGCATCCTGGAACCGGGCTGGACGGGCATCCTGGCGGTCAACGGCCCCCTGGCCCTGGCGTGCGCCTGCGACTACGCGCTGGCCGCGCCGGTACGCCGCCTGCTGCTGACCCGCTCCGGCGACACGTCCGTCCGTCTCGGTGACACCGCGAACGTGACGCTGACGGTGACGAATCCGACCCGCCGGCCGCTGCGCGCCCAGCTCCGGGACGCCTGGCCGCCGAGCGCATGGCAGCCAGGCACGGAGACCGAGGCGTCTCGGCACCGCCTGGCCGTGCCCCCGGGCGAGCGCCGACGCGTGACCACCAGGCTGCGCCCCACACGCCGCGGCGACCGCCAAGCCGACCTCGTGACCATTCGCTCCTACGGCCCCCTAGGTCTGTTCACCCGCCAAAGCGCCCACAAGGTGCCCTGGACGGTACGAGTCCTGCCCCCGTTCACCAGCCGCAAGCACCTTCCGTCGAGACTCGCCCGATTGCGTGAACTCGACGGCCGCACCAGCGCGCTCACCCGCGGGGAGGGCACGGAGTTCGACAGTCTGCGCGAGTACGTGCCCGGAGACGACACCCGCTCCATCGACTGGCGCGCCACAGCCCGGCAGTCCTCCGTCGCGGTGCGCACCTGGCGTCCGGAACGCGACCGGCACATCCTGTTGGTCCTGGACACCGGTCGGACCTCGGCGGGACGGGTGGGCGACGCCCCACGGCTGGACGCCTCCATGGACGCGGCCCTGCTGCTCGCGGCCCTCGCGTCACGCGCCGGCGACCGGCTGGCACTGCTGGCCTACGACCGCCGGGTGCGCGCTCTGGTCCAGGGCAGTACCGGCGGCGATGTCCTGCCCTCTCTCGTCAACGCGATGGCCGCGCTGGAACCGGAACTCGTCGAGACCGATGCCCGTGGTCTCACCGCCACC
This sequence comes from Streptomyces achromogenes subsp. achromogenes, assembly GCF_000720835.1. Classification (GTDB taxonomy): domain Bacteria; phylum Actinomycetota; class Actinomycetes; order Streptomycetales; family Streptomycetaceae; genus Streptomyces; species Streptomyces achromogenes. The sequence continues at coordinate 162,771 of NZ_JODT01000016.1, forward strand.
GCCCTGCGGACGGCACCTCGGCGTTCCCTGATCGTGCTTCTGACGACACTGGACGCGGCACCGGTGGAGCAGGGTCTGCTCCCCGTTCTTCCTCAACTGACTCGGCGCCACACGGTTCTGGTCGCGTCGGTGGCGGATCCGCACATTGCCCGCATGGCTCAGGCCCGGGGTAACGCTGAGGCCGTGTACGAGGCGGCGGCAGCGGCTCGCGCGCAGGATGAGCGCCGGCGGACCGCGGAGCAGCTCCGTCGTCATGGGGTGACGGTGGTGGACGCGACTCCGGAGGAACTGGCGCCGGCGCTCGCGGACGCCTATCTGGCGCTGAAAGCGGCGGGCCGGCTCTGAGAGCTTTTATGAGATCTCTTATCTACCGGCTCTTATCCGCGGCAGTCCCTTCGGGGACGCCATACCTGCATAACGCAGAAAACCCCCGCACCGTAAGGTGCGGGGGTTTCCCTAAGATTTGTTCGGCGGCGTCCTACTCTCCCACAGGGTCCCCCCTGCAGTACCATCGGCGCTGTGAGGCTTAGCTTCCGGGTTCGGAATGTAACCGGGCGTTT
>NZ_JODT01000017.1 GCF_000720835.1 Streptomyces achromogenes subsp. achromogenes
GTGCGAGCGGCAGGACATGCTGCTCATCGTCGACGACATCCAGATGGGCTGCGGCCGTACCGGCGCCTTCTTCTCCTTCGAGGAGGCCGGCATCACCCCCGACATCGTCACCGTGTCGAAGTCGATCAGCGGCTACGGCCTGCCCATGGCGCTCACGCTGTTCCGGCCGGAGCTGGACGTGTGGGAGCCGGGCGAGCACAACGGCACCTTCCGCGGCAACAACCCCGCCTTCGTCACCGCCACCGCCGCCCTCCACATGTACTGGACCGACGATCAGATGGAGAAGCACACCCGGGCCCGTGGTGAGCAGGTCGGGCAGGCCCTGCTGGCCCTCTGCGACGAAAGCGGTGCCGAGGGAGCGCGCTGCCGCGGCCGGGGTCTGGTCTGGGGCCTGGAGTTCTCCCGGGCACAGCGGGCGTCCGAGGTCTGCCGGCGGGCCTTCGAGCTGGGCCTGCTGCTGGAGACGTCGGGCACCCGCAGCGAAGTGGTCAAGCTGCTGCCGCCGCTTACCATCTCCGCCGACGAGACGGACGAGGGACTGCGCACACTCGCCCGCGCCGTCCGCGACACCGGCTGAGGCACCGCCGGCGTAGTACCGAGAAGCGGTCACCGCGCACGCCGCGACGGAAGCCCCGGCCGGCTGCCGAAGTTCACCGTGCGGCCGGCGGCAGCCGTGCACCTGGCGCGGCAGCGGGCCACGGACGCACGGCGGTCCGCCGCCGGGACTGGATGCCCCACTCCGCTTACGGGCTGGGCGTGTTCGAGCTGGACCCGGCGGTGACCGGCGGACCGCGGCTGCGTGGCATGGCCGGCAGTATGTACGGGTCCCACCTGGTCGTCATCGGCACCCCCGACGGCGAGCAGGGGCTGTAGCAGGCTCCCCGGCCGCGTCGCCGCCACCACCGCCTGGGCGCCGGTCCGTCTCGCACCGGTACGGACAGCGCGGCACCGCGGCCAGGGGCTGCTACGTCAGCTCCGCCTGGTGTCCTGGCGGGACTCCTCGTGCTGGGAGTACGCGGCGATCAGGTCGTGGGGTACGGGGTCGTCGGCGCCGCCGCCTTCCATGGTGGCGGCCTCGGCGCTCCGGGGAAACATGGCCTGCTCGTACGCGTGCAGCGCGGCCTCGGGGTCGTCGGGGTGCGCGGCGAGGGCTTCGCCGAGTTCGGCACCGTCGAGCATGGCCAGGTTGGCGCCTTCGCCGTTCGGGGCCGACAGGTGGGCGGCGTCGCCGATCAGGGTCACCCCCGGCACGCGGTCCCACCGGTGCTCGGCCGGCAGGGCGTAGAGGCGGCGCAGGACGGGCGCGGTGTCGCTGTCGGTGATCAGTGCGGTGAGTTCCGGTGCCCAGCCGTCGAATTCCCGGGCGATCCGCGTGGTGGCCGCGGCGGCGTCGGTGAAGTCGATGGCGGCGAACCACTCCTCCGGTTCGGTCAGCCCCGCGTAGGCGTGCAGGGTGTCGTCCTTCTCCCGGTGGGCGAAGAGGTCCCGGTCCGGAGTGTGCACGATCATCGATCCGCCGCCGACCGCTCGCGCGCTGGCCGGGTGGCGGGTGTCGGCGTGGAAGAGGTAGGTCTCGACGACCGACTTGCCTGTGTACTCGGGTGTGGCGGCGGACAGCAGCGGCCGCACCCGTGACCACGCGCCGTCCGCGCCGATCAGCAGGCTCGTGACGACGGTGCCGCCGTCGGCGAACTCCACCTCGTACCGGCCCTCGCCGAGGGACCGGACGAGGCGGGCCTTGTGCCCCCATCGGACGGTCCCGGGCGGGAGCGAGTCGAGCAGCATCTGCCGCAGTTCGCCGCGCTGTACCTCGGGGCGTCCTCCCGTGCCGTCGTCGGCCTTGTCGAACAGGACGGTGCCGTCCGGGGCCAGCAGCCGCATCGCCTGACGGCCCTCCAGGACGAGGGCGCCGAACTCGTCCATCAGTCCGGCCGTCTTCAGGGCGAGTTGCCCGTTGTAGTCGTGGATGTCGAGCATCCCTCCCTGGGAGCGCGCGGCCGGGGAGGACTCCGCCTCGTAGACCGTGGCCGGTATCCCGTGCACGTGCAGGACACGCGCCAGCATGAGACCGCCGAGCCCGGCGCCGATGATCGTGACGTCAACCGCCATGGGAGTCTTCCTTCCGAGTACGGACCGCCGGGCGGACACCCGGCGGTCACCAACCTCCCCCCGCCGACCGACAAACCACCGACAGACCCCGCAGGACCACCGACAGATCGCCTCCAGGTCACCGACGCCGGGCGCCGGAGCAGGCGTCGGCGGAGCGTCCCCGGGCCCCGGCAGTGGGTTCGGCCGCCCCCGTCCCCGTGGCCGATCACCCATGTCGGCTGAGTACCCGTGCTCAGGCCCGCCGCCATGGTCGGCTCGTAGCGTCCCGTCCATGCGCATAGACCACGCTGCTCACGGCCCGGCACGGCGAGCGGGCATCACCGCGGCGGCTTCCTGTCTGCCGGAGCGGCAGGTGACGTCCCGGCAGCTGCGGGACCGGATCGCCGCGGCCTCCGGGGTGTCCCTGCCGCACCGGCTGTTCGAACGGGCCACCGGCATCGTCTCCCGCCGGACGGTCGCGGACGGCGAGTACGCCTCGACGCTCGCGGTGCGGGCGGCCCGCGACGCGCCGGAGAAGGCCGCGCTCGCCCCGTACGACGTGGACCTGCTGGTCTTCGCCTCCGCCACGCGGGACGTGGTCGAACCGGCGACCGCGCACATCGTCCAGGCCACACTCGCCTCCCGCGCCCACGCGCTGGACGTGACCAACGCGTGCGACAGCTTCGTCAACGGCATCGACACGACGCGCGATGATCCTCGCCGGCCGGGCCCGCCGGGCCCTGGTCGTCACCCGGCACGTCGGTGCTCGACCGGATGCGGCACCGCACCGGACTGGCGTGGAGCGACTTCCGGCACATCCTGGCGCACCAGGTCACCGTGCCGTACCTGGAGCGGTTCGTGGAGCTAACCGGCGTGCCCCGGGACCGGCTCGTCGTCACGGTCCCCGAGCCGGGGAACATGACGAGCGCCGCCCTGGGTGTGCAACTCGACCGGGGGTACGAGGGGTTGCGCCCGGGTGACCGGGTCCTGTTCGTGGGCCTGGGCGGCGGCGTGAGCATCATGACGATGGTGTGGGAGAAGGCATGAGCGCCCTGTGGGTGGTGGTGCCCGCGCACCAGGAGGCGGCGCGCATCGGCGCGACGCTGGACGTGCTCGCGACCCAGCGCGACCGTGACTTCACCCTCGTCGTCATGGACAACGCCTCCACCGACGGCACCGCCGCGATCGCCCACGACTTCGCCGCTGGGCGCCCTTCCCGGTCCACGTCCTCAGCGAGCCGGAGAAGGGGGTGGGCTGCACGGTGGACACCGGCTTCCGGTACGCGATCGGGCACGGGGCGACGCTGCCGGCCCGCACCGACGCCGACTGCCTGCCGCGCCCCGGCCGGACGGCCGGTGCCCGCGACGCCCTGCGGCACGGCGCGGGCCTGGCGTGCGGACGCGTCGACGTGCGCCGCGACGAGCACGGTCCGCCGGGACGGGCCGCCTTCCGCGCCCTGGTCCGCGCGGCCGCGTGCTTCGGGCGGATACGCCCGGCCCACCGCCGCCGCCACGGCTACCTCACCCCGTACCGGATGCACACCGGCAACAACATGGCCGTCACCGCCGCGCGGTACGAAGCCGTCGGCGGCATGCCCCGCCGCCCCTCCCCCACCGACCCGTCCCTCCACCGGCAACGGTCCGTGGCGGGCGGACGGCATGGCCGGGGCAGGACGGTCGGCTCGGCCCCGGTCTGCGGCGTGACGGGCTCAACCGGCGCCCTGGCACGTCCTGTCGGGGCAGGACTGGCGTTCCGCCTTTTCCCACGGTCTGACTCCGAGCTTTCCGGTGGTTCCGAGGTCCAGGTGCGGGGTCACCGTCACCGGTTCGGCGCCTTCCCGCGCCCGCACCCGCACATGGGGCACGTTCACCGGCGTGCCGAATCCGGTGGTGTTGCGCCAGACCAGGGCGGCGGTCGCCGACTCGCCGGGTTTCAGTGTGACGGGCCGGGGCGGTTCGTCGGGCCCGTCACCGGGGGTGATCTCACCACTGCCGTGGAGGATCCGGACGCCGTCGACGGGCCGGAGCGTGTCGTCCAGGAGTTCCAGCAGCGGATAACCCTCGACGGTGTAGGCGCGCTTGCCGCAGTTGTCGAGGTGCAGGCCCACGACGCGCAGCCCCATGGCCGCATCGCCCTTGTCGGCGCTGACCCGGATCCCGGAGGCGGGACACGTGCCAGGTCCGGCCGGCGCCTCGCCGATGGGAACCTTGGTCACCTGGAACACCTTGGCCCCCGTCACCCGAGGCGCCGCCGACGGCAGTTGCCCCGCCCGGACGGTGCCCCGCACGGTCTGTCCCGGACCGACGTCGCGCACGGTCTCGGTCTGGAGGGCCACGGCTCCGCCGTCGCCGCTCAGGAAGGTGAAGACGACCGAGTAGGTCCACGCGTCGGTGCCGTCGTTGGTGACCTCGTACGCCGCGGAGACTCCCGAGTCCGATCCGGTGGTGAGCCCATCGACGGAGAGGGAGTCACGGGTGGGCGACGGGGAGGCCGGCGGGAGGGTCAGCGAGGTGATCCGTACGCCGTCCTTGCCCGGGTCGTCGATCCGTGTGCCGTCCCGGGACGCCGTCGCGCGGGCGTCGGTCCTCCCGGTCTCCTCGTGCTCCGTCCCGCACGCCGTGAGCAGCACGGCGGTCGCGGCCAGGGCCGACAGCAGGGGAAGGGGCGCGGCGAAAGCGGGGCGGAGCTCGGCGGGTCTGCGCATCCGGCCATCCCATCAAGGCAGGCGCCCCGCGTGTGTCGCGCAGGTCACAGTTCCGGTCACAAGGGTGTCACGAGTGGCGCGGGGAGGCACCAAGAGCCCGTCCCGCCACCGTCGTTGGACCGCTTCGGTGAGGTTCGGCCGATGCCGCCGGGAGCGAGCGGGCGGTGGGCGGCGAAACCAGGTCGCCGTGACTCCGTGCGGTAGCCGATCATACGTTCATGCCTCTGAGTGAGACCCTTGCCCGAGTCGACGCGGACCTGTCCGCCGGCCGGGTTCCTCTCGCGCGCCAGCGTTTGCGCGGTCTCGTGTCGTCCTTCCCGTACGATCTGACGCTCCGTCGGCGTCTGGCCGAGGTGTACCGGCTCTACGGCGACGCCGCCGAGGCCGGACGCTGGATGTATCTGGAGGAGGACCGCGATGCCGAGGAGACCGCCGCCTTCGAGGCGCGGTACGGGTCTCCGGCGTGGCGGATGAAGGCCCTCGCCTGGCGCGGCCCCGAGGCGCTGGCCGCCACCGCCTTCGCGGAGCGCGAGCTGGTCGCGGTGCGGACCGCCTGCGCCGAGGAGCTGGGGCGCTCCGTCGACTGGGACGACCCGGACTCCTACCGGGACGGCCTGGAGGAGGAGTCCGAGGACCCCTCGCAGCCGTGGTCGGTGGGCGGTGTACTGCTGGGCGCCGGCTGCCTGGTGGCCGCCCTTGCGTTCCTTGCGATCTGGGTGATCGGAGTCGTCGCCCTCTTCGACTGAGGCGGACCACCGGGGCCGGCGGGGGCGTGGGCCGGCCTTGGTTCGGGCAGCCGGTCACCTCGGGCGCTGTTCGGCCTCCGGCCAGGGCGATCCGGCGGTAGCGTGATCGTCATGACGGTTGAGGGCGAGGCGCTGGTCGGTGGGATGGCGAACGCGGGGGCGGTCTTCCGCCGCGGTGCGCTGGTCGAGCGCCCGGCACCGCGCAACGCGCGCGCCCTGCATGCCTACCTCCACGCGCTGAGGGAGCACGGATTCGACGCGGCGCCGGTGCCCGTCGGTCTCACCGCGGACGGCCGCGAGCAGCTGACGTTCGTCCCAGGAGACGTGGCTCTGCCGCCCTACCCGGACTGGGCGATGACGGAGGGCGTCCTCGCCTCGGTGGGGGTCCTGCTGCGGCGCTTGCACGAGGCCGGCGCGGCCGTGGCCGTCGACACCCGTGCCGAGTGGCCCCGGGACCTGGCCGACCCGGAGGGGGGAACGATGCTGTGCCACAACGACGTGTGCCCGGACAACGTCGTTCTCCGCGACGGCCGTGCCGCGGCCCTGATCGATTTCGACCTGGCGGCCCCGGGCCGTCCTCTGTGGGACATCGCCATGACCGCCCGCTACTGGGTGCCCATGCTCGATCCCGAGTCGGCGGCCGCCTTCTACCCTTCCGGGCTGGACGTGCCCGCACGGCTGCGGGTCCTCGCCGACGGTTACGGCCTCTCGGCGGCGGACCGCGCGGAGTTGCCCGGTGTCATCGAGCAGGCCACGCAGGTGTGCCGGGCCTTCGTCGCCCGCCGTGTGGCCGACGGTGACCCCGTCTATCTCCGGGCGCTGGCCGAGCGTGGTGGCTGGGAACGCTGGGACCGCGTGCGGACGTGGCTGGCGGACCACCGCGAGGTGTTCACGGCCGTCCTGCTGAACCGACCGGAACGGACCGGACAGTCGTAGGGCAGGCGGAGCTGTCCCGTACGGACCGCGACGATCAGTGGAGTCCCGACAGGACGCGCGCCGTACGCAGGAGAAGGCGAGGGCTCGTGAGCGCGCGCGGATGTTTGCGCATGTTCACCACGGCCATGAACTCCTCGTTGACGGCCCGGTCGATCACGGATGCCTCCACGACCTTGTCACCGACCCAGCGGAGCAGCCGGTAGCCCGGAGGGTACGGGCCCGTCACATGCGGCTGGGCGAGGTCGGCGACCGCGGAGACCTTCCATGCGGCGTCGACGACGACGCCGAGCCGCCGGAAGTAGTCCCAGGCCGGCGCCTGCGGAGCGGCCCCCGAGCGCAGGTGGGCCGACAGTGACGAGGCACCGAGCGTGGCGAGGGTGAGCCCCTGGCCGTAGACGGGGTTGACGGAGGCGACGGCGTCGCCGACGGCGATGAGGCCGCCGGGGAAGCGCCCGAGGCGGGTGAAGTCGCGCCGTCGGCTCTCGGGGAAGTGGAACGTCTCGATGTCTCCGTCCCACCGGCAGCGGTCGGCCACTTCACGCAGCGGGGCGACACACCGGCGCATGCGTCGCAGGAACTCCTCGGGGTCCCGGCCGGGCCGGTAGTCGCCGTAGCCGACCAGCACCACGGACCACCGGCTTCCCTCGACCGCCACGAGGGCGCCGGGCTCGCTGAGGCGCTGCTCGTAACCGTTGGCGGGGCCCGGTGTCGCATGGGCGACCACCGTGCCGGGAAGTTCGTCCCCGCGGTGGAACGTGGCGGTGGCGTAGCCGAGGTCCACCCTCATCCGCTCCATGGGCGGGCTGTCCCAGCCGTGCTCGACCAGCCATGTGCCCAGTCGGCTGGAGCGGCCCATGGCGTCGACGACCAGGTCACCGCTCAGGTCGGCGAGGGCGGCGGGCCGCGCGGTGTCCTCGGCGGGCAGCACCCGGACGCCGCACACCCGTGCGCCGTCGAAGACCAGGTCGCGGACCTGCGCCGTCACCACGGTGACCTGGGGCAGGGCCAGGACGCGCCGCCGCACGTGCTCCTCGAGGAACGGCCTGGTGGCGCCCAGCAGAGTGTTGTCCGGCAGGCAGGCCTTCAGTGCTCCATCGACGTAGTACTGCACCTGCGGGCCTCGTCCCACCTGGGCGCCGCCGGCCACGAGTTCCTCGGTGATGCCGGGCAGCCAGCGGTCGAGCTGCGCATGGCCCATCGACAGCAGGGCGTGCAACTGCCGTCTGTGCGGAGCGCCCTGGCCCGCCCCGTCCGCACCGTCGGGATCCACGACGACCACTTCCTCCGCGTGGTCGGCCAACACGCGGGCCGCGAGCAGCCCGGCGAAACTCCCGCCCATCACGATGGCTCGTCGCACCTCGACCCCCTGAAGCAGGCTCGCCCTGAAGCAGGCTCGCACGGACCCGGCTCGGTCGGCGCGCCGAGCCCCGGCCGATGTCACGCCCGACAGCGACTCCACCGGACCCGTCGACTCCACCGGGCCCGTCGGCACCCTCACCCTAAGGGCTGGGCGCCGCCCGCGTACGCCCGTCCCTCCACCAAGTCCGAAATCGACTCCTCCAGTTCATCCGGGTGAGTTACCGGTGCCGTGCCTGCAAGCCGTCTACCGGCCTTGTCGCTCCAGGTAGATGGAGGTGAACACGGCGACCTTGGCGCGCAGGGCCCAGGGGTCGAAGGGCTTGCTGATGTAGTCGACGGCGCCGGCCGCGTACCCACGGGCGGAGTGCTCGGACCCCGTGCCCATGGCGGTCAGGAAGATGATGGGCACGTCCCGCGTCCTCGGGCGGCGTTTGATGTGGGCGCAGGTCTCGTAGCCGTCCATCTCCGGCATCTGCACGTCCATGATGATGACGGCGAAGTCGTCGTGGTCGAGCAGGGCCTTGAGGGCCTCCCGGCCGGAGGAGACGGTGACGAGTTCCTGCTCCAGCGTCGCCAGTACGGCGGTCATCGCCAGCAGGTTGTCCGGCTGGTCGTCCACGACGAGGATCTTGGGCATGCCCTGCCGTCCCGTCGGCAGCACGGCCGTCGTGGTCTGCTCTACGGCGTCCAGCTGGCGTTCGAGCAGATCGCAGCGGTCCTCCGCCGCGGCGCGCTGGGCCTGTGCCTCCTTCAACGCCGCGCCGAGCCGCTCGACTTCCAGCCGGAGCGCGTCGCGCTCCTGGATGAGGCCGTAGACGTCCGGATGCGCCTTGGCGAACTCGTCCGCTCGCCTCTGCTCCGCGATGCGGTCGACTTCCAGCTGGTTGAGCCGCGTCTCCAGGTCGGCGATGCGCTGTGTCCGGTCCAGCAGGGCGTCGCCGAGGACGTCCCCGCGGACGCTGGACCGCCGGGACACGTGGTCGGCGTCGGCCAGTTGCCGTTCCAGGATCTCCACCGCGTGCTTGGGCGACGAGGCGGCGTCCACGGCCGATCCGTACAGGCCCCGCACCAGCTCGATGGCCTCGGTGGTGACCGCGGTGCCGCGATGCTCGGCGACATCGGCGAAGAGGTCGCTGATGACCTGCCAGGGCGGTAACCGGGTGCCGTTGAGGTACCGCGAGACCGTGCCCGGATCGAGTCGGCGCCGGGCGGCGTACCGGCGGACGGACACATCGAGGCTCTCGAACAGCTCGCGCAGCGCCTCGGCCAGTGCCCGGGAAGCCTCGTTCAGGTCCTGTCCGAGTGGTCGCAGTTCACCCATTGCTCTCCCTCTCGGCCGGGCCGGCGCCGATGGAGGCCGGGGGCCGGGGGGCGTGGTCGTCGGCGGCGATGAGGCGGTTGAAGAACGGCACGGCCAGTCCCGTCGCGGCGAGGCCCGCGAGCAGGCTGCGGGCCGCTCCTTCCCCGGAGACCGCCGTCAATCCGCTCGCCGTCGCGCCGGTGAGCAGGGCGAGCAGAAGTACCAAGGCTGATCTCGGTGACAACAAAGGACGGTCCACCGCGCGCTCCATTCATGCGACCCGCCGCTGTCCGACGGGACGTGCCCTCCCCCATCCGGCCGATCGCGGACGGTGGGACCAGGATGGACGAAGCGGGGGGCGTTGCGGTCCACGTCGCGGAAGTGGGGCGGCGCACACCGCGTGTTGCGCGGACGTTGCCGCCACTCGTGCCACCGTCCTGGCCGGTCGGAGGCGTGGCGCGTGATCCGTTGCCGGAGTGTTGCTCCGCAACGGTGCGCGACGGGCGGGTGGGCCGGAGTGCTGGGGGTGCCTAGGATCGTCGGCATGGGACTGCGGCCGGTTCAGGTGAACATCAAGGCTCTCGACAGCTCGGCGGTCGGCCGGTTCTGGGCGGAGGCGCTCGGCTGGACCGCTTACCACCCCGGGGTGACCACCTATGTGGGCCCCGCCGGCGGCCTCGTCTGGCCACACCCGACGGCCGTCGGCGTCGATGTCGTTCCCGTCCCGGCGCTCAAGTCGCCGACGAAGAACCGCGTGCACCTCGATCTCGCCACCACCTCCGCGGCCCATCAGACGGAGTTGGTCGCGCGCCTGCGGTCTCTCGGTGCGAAGCCGGCCCAGGTGGGCCAGGGGACCGTGCCGTGGACGGTCCTCGCCGATCCGGAGGGGAACGAGTTCTGTGTGCTGGAGCCCCGGGAGGCGTACCGGGACACCGGGCCGGTCGCCCGGGTGGTGGTCGACTGCGCGGACCCACGGGCCATGGCGCGGTTCTGGGGTGAGGCGATGGACTGGGTCCCGCACGAGGTGTCCGACGAGCGGGCGGTGTTGCGCTCCGCCGAGGGCTCGGGGCCCTTTCTCGTGTTCCTCCGCACGCCCGACGTGAAGACCGTGCCGGACCGGGTCCATCTCGACCTGCTGCCGTACCCCGGTGACGACAAGGCGGCGGAGGTGACCCGGCTGCGGGCTCTGGGGGCCACCGATCTCGACCTCGGTCAGGGCGACGTCCCGTGGACGTGTCTCACCGACCCGGAGGGCCACGAGTTCTGCGTCCTCGCCCTGTCATGACGCGAAGGCCCGCCTGCCCGGCGCGGGGGCGGCGCGCGGTGTGACGCGGAGCCGTGCCCGGTACCCGGACTCGTAGCGGAACGCGGGCGGGCCGGCCGCCCACGGGTGGGCGGCCGGCCTCTTTCCATCCCGGCACGTGACCTTCGTGCCGTGCCGTGCCGGCGACGGGCGACGGGCGACGGGTCAGCTGACGACCTTGAGCTGCTTCGGCCAGCCGTACCGGTCGGCCGTGCGGAACAGGTCCCTGATGTGGTTCGGCGTGAGCTTGATGCAGGCGTAGGAGTAGTAGTCCCGCACGCCGTCCCAGCGGTACGGGTTGTCCTGGCCGGGCAGCTTGGCGCCCTGCTCACCGTCGGGCTTCATCTCGCTGTGGATGAACAACTCGGTCCGCTTGGTCCGGCCGTCCTTGCAGTACTTGTCCTGGACGTGGATGGCGTAGCCGTTGATGCCCTTCTTGCCGCCTGCCTTGTGCTTCTCGTGCCCGAGCACCTTGTACGAGCCGTTGGGCAGCCAGCCCCGCATCGGTGCGCACTCGCCCTTGCTGCCGTTGCCGGAGCCGGCCCGGTAGCTCTTGATCACCTTGTCCTGGCCCGGCACGCTCTTCATGTAGGACAGCTTCGACTTGGTGGGGTCGGACTGGTTCTTGTCGAAGAGGAAGTAGTACGTGCCGGTGCTGCCCGCGGCGGCCCGCGAGACCGCGGTGCCGGACACCGCGGCTGCCTGCCGGTCCGGGGCCGCCTGGGTGGGCTGGGCGACGGCCGCCAGGCCTCCCGTCAGCAGGATGCCCGTCAGCGCCGCTGTCGTCAGTCGCTTCACAGTGGAACTCCTTCCGTGTGGAACCCCCGTCCGGGGAGCGGTTCTCATCTTGGGAGGCCGGCCGTGTCACGAACCTTGGACGGACCTTGCCCACAACCTTGAATCACTGGTCGGGCGATGCGTGGGGAAGGGGGAGGGCACGGCGTGATCAGTGGTGTGCGTCCGGCTTCTCCGGCAGACCGGCCAGCTCGTCGACCAAGGGCTGGACCCGGTAAGGGATGAGCGCGCTCAGTGCGATGACCGTCGTGCTGCGGCGGACGCCCGGCACCTCGAGGACGTGGTCGATCACCTGTTGCACATGCTGGTTGCTCGTGCCCGCGATGCGGCACCAGATGTCGCCGGGGCCCGTCACGATGCGCGCCTCGAGGATCTGCGGCACCGCCCGCAGGCGCGCGGCGATCGCCTCGCGGGCCGGCTGGTCCACTTCGAACGTGGTGAACGCCTCCACCACATGGCCGAGGGCGGCGACGTCCACGTCCGGTCCGTAGCCGGTCACCACGCCGGAGCCGGTCAGCCGGTCGAGCCGCGCCTGCAACGTGCCGCGCGCGACGCCGAGTTGGCGGGCGATTTCCAGCAGGCCCGCACGCGGGTGCTCCCGGAGCAGGCGCAGCATCCGGCCGTCCAGCCTGTCGAGTCCCTGTCGTGCCACCGTACCTGCCGATCTGCGACCTCGGAGACACCTTCACGCCTCGTTTTTTGTCAGATTAGCAAGGCAATCAAGAGTCTGTTGCGTATTCGTCTGCCGGTGACCCACGCTGTGGCTCCCCGTCCACGAGGAGCAGTCGTGAGGCAGCACACCCACCCGTTCGTTCCCTACCGGCCCGACCGTTACGACGAGGCCGAGATGGTCCGGCGGGGCAAGGACTTCGTGTCGTTCCTCGAACGTCGGCGCAGCGTACGGTTCTTCAGCGACGAGCCGGTGCCCCGCGCGTGCGTCGACCTCGCCATCGCCGCGGCGAACACCGCCCCCTCCGGAGCCCACCTCCAGCCCTGGAAGTTCGCCGTGATCGGTGACGCCGAGACCAAGCACCGTATCCGGGTCGCCGCCGAAGAGGAGGAGCGGGTCAATTACGAGGGCGGGCGGATCCCGCCCGAGTGGCGCGCCGCGCTCGCGCGCCTGGAGACGGACTCGGACAAGGGCTACCTCGATGTCGTGCCGTGGATCGTCGTCTGCTTCGCCGAGAAGAGCACCGCGATGCCGGACGGTTCGCTGCGCAAGAACTACTACGTGAACGAGAGTGTGGGCATCGCCTGCGGCCTGTTCATCGCCGCGCTGCACGCGATGGGGCTGAGCACCCTGACGCACACACCCAACCCGATGGGGTTCCTCACCGAGATCTGCGAGCGGCCCGGCAACGAACGGCCCTACATCCTCTTCCCCATCGGCTACGCCGCGGCCGACTGCGAGGTCCCGGACCTCACCCGCAAGTCTCTGGCAGAGGCCACCGCCGAGAGCCCGGGGATGCGCTGACCCTGTCCGCCGCGGCCGGCGGGAGCCTCGGCAAGTGAGCGCCCCGGCCGGTGGGCGCCTCGGCCGGTGGGCGCCTCGGCCGGTGGGCACTTCGGCCGGTTGGCGGGCCGCCCTCAGCGCGGACGCACGACGAGGATGTCCCGGTGGCCGTTGACGTCGCCCGGCACCAGGCCGTCGTCGTGCGGGAAGGCGACGGTGCGGCCCCCGGCGTCCGCGGTCACCTCGTACGTGCCGGTGGGGCTCTCGGTGCCGTCCACGCCCACGTCCAGCCGCCGTACCGCGCCCGTGCGCAGGTCCTTCGCGAACACGTCGGAGGCGCCGTTGGTGTCACCCGGCACCAGGTTGTCCGCGGCGGAGACGAAGAACACCCGCCGCCCGCCCGCGCTGAGCAGACCCCACCCTGAACTGTCGTGCGCCTGCGTGCCGTCGGCGGCGGTGCTCACGCGCCGGGTGGTGCCGGTGGCCAGGTCACGGACGAACACATCGGCGGCGTCGTTGGTGTCACCGTCCACCACCTCGGCCGACGGGGAGGAGAACACCGCGTAGCGCCCGTCCGGGCTGAGGCCCGTCGTGGGCGACGCCGGCATGCCGAGGGTGTTGCCGTCGCGGTCGACGGCGGCGGGCACGGTCTTCCCGGTGCGGGTGTCGTGAACGTAGAACCACCAGGGCCTCGGCGCCCTCGGCTCCCGCCCGGCCGACCCGCGCGGCGGGTACCACATCCGGCGGAACCCGATCCTGGTGCCGTCCGCGCTCATCGAAGGTGCCAGGGAGGTGCTGGTTCCCTGGAGGTGGTCGGTGAAGACGCTGACCAGCCGCGTGGTGCCCCTCGCCCGGTCGTACACGAACACGTCGATCCCGCTGTTGGTGTCCTGCGGCACCAGGTCGTCGCGGTAGGAGGCGTACGCCACATAGCGGCCGTTCGCGCTGATCACCGGGTCGTAGCTGTTCCCCGGGACCCCGCCCGGGTTGGCCACGACGGCCTCGGTGCGCCCGGTGGCGCGGTCGTGCACGAAGACGTCCCAGGCACCGGGCATGTCGCCGGGGGCGAGGTTGCCGGCAACGGAGTCGAACGCGACGTAGCGTCCGTCCGCGCTCACCGAGACATGTGACGCGGTGGCGTCGGCCTGGCTGCCGTCACTGGCGACGTCGACCCGGTCCACGGCGCCCGTGCGCAGGTCCTTCACGAACACGTCGGCGAGGCCGTTGGTGTCGCCCGGCACCAGGTTGCCGGCGTCCGAGAGGAAGGCCACGAAGCGGCCGTTCCCGCTGAGCACGGCGCCTTGCGAGTCCCCGACGGCCGGGGTGCCGTCCGCCGCCGTGCTCACCACCGCCGGCCCCGGATCCGGCCCCCCGCCGCGCGCCTGCGGTACGGCCGCCGCCGGAAGCACGCCCGCGGCGCAGGCCAGCACCACCACCGGTAAGACGGCCGGTCCCCGGAACCGCATGTGTCCTCCCCTGCCCGCGCCCGAGCCGGTCACCGCCGCCGGAACGCGGACGGCGCGACCGGACGACAACCCCCTGCTGCCCTACGGTCCGAGCCGAGCCAACCCCGGCCCGCCCGCCCGGGTCAACAGACGATCCGGCCACCTGGCCTCAGGACCAACAGTTCGCCTTGTCCAGCCTCTTGACCGAATCCGGTCGGCGACTATGGTCTAGACCTAACGGGAAAAGGTCCAGACCTTTCGGCCCGCGCCTCGGCTCGTCCCGTACGGCCGGCGAGCCCCGGGCCGCACACGCGACGGTTTCGACTCACACCGAAGGAAGTGGCACGGCATGAACACAAAAAGACGAGCGGCTCTCACGATCGGCGCGCTGATCGCTCCGGTGCTCGCCGTCAGTCTCCCGGCGAGCACGGCCAGCGCCCACGGCTGGGTGACCGTGCCCACGAGCCGGCAGCAGCAGTGCGCCGAGGGCACCGTCGACTGCGGCCAGATCAAGTACGAACCGCAGAGCGTCGAGGGGCCGAAGGGCCTGCAGAGCTGTAGCGGCGGACACGCGGAGTACGCCGAGCTCGACAACGACAGCAAGGGCTGGAAGGCCGCGCCGGTCGGCACCACGGCGACGTTCACCTGGCACAACACCGCCCGGCACGCCACCTCCACCTGGCAGTACTTCATCGGCGGCCAGAAGATCGCCGAGTTCGACGGCCGTAACCAGCAGCCGGCCGCGGACGTCAGCCAGCAGGTGAACTTCGGCGGCTTCACCGGCCGGCAGAAGGTGCTCGCGGTCTGGAACATCGCGGACACCGGCAACGCCTTCTACTCCTGCGTCGACGTCAACATCGGCGGCGGCAGCGACGGTGGCAGCGGCGGCGGTGGGGACACCTGCGCCGCGCCGGCCTGGGACGCCGCACACGTCTACAGCGGTGGCGACACCGTCTCCTACGGTGGCCACACCTGGCGCGCCAAGTGGTGGGTGACGGGCGACAAGCCCGGCACCACCGGCCAGTGGGGTGTCTGGGAAGACCTCGGGGCCTGCTAGACCACACTGCCGGGCCCGCCGGCGCGCGCACGGGTTGGCGACCACCGAAAGGCACCCTTCGCCGGGCCGATTCCCGACCGGAGGAGGGTGGACCGCCGGTCACCGGGTATCCGGTCATCCGAGCGGTGCTCCGGAAGAAGCGGGGCACGACGACGGGAGGAGCGTCATGGCCGGAGTTGTCGAACGCATCAAGCAGTTCGCGCGGAGTCCGCAGGGCCGGCGAACGATCGAGCAGGTGCGCAGGAACGCCGCCGATCCGCGCCGCCGTGCTCAGGCGCGGGATCTGGTGCGGAAGCTGCGCGGTCACCGCTGAGCCCCACGCCGCACACGGGCGGCGGGCCCGTGTCCGAGCCCCGCGGCCGGTGCGCCGGTCGCCCAGGCCGCGAACAGGACGTCTGCCTGACAGAGAGCGCTTCGGGCAGTCGTCCTGTTGTGTGATGAACGAGAGTTGGCCTGCAGTCGTCCGGTCCGTGACCAAGTGTCCAGCTCATGGTTCCCTGAAGGCAAAGTTCTCCCTCCAAGATCGGCATGTCCGCGACACCGACCAAGGAAGCGCTTGTGAGAACGCATCGCACTCCGCGTAAAGCCGCCGCCCTCGCCCTGGGTGCCACCCTGCTGGCCCTCCTGACCGCCGCCCCCGCCGGGGCCGACGACAAGGACCTGCCGACGGTCACCCCGACCAGCGAGACCCCCGCCCTCTACGACGACGAGGCGGGCGGCGACTCCGACGCGGACGACCCCGCGATCTGGCGCAACGCGGCCGACCCCGACCGCAGCCTCGTCATAGCGACGGCGAAGAAGGGCGGCCTGCGCGTGTACGGCCTGGACGCCCGGCTGGTGCAGTCGCTGCCCGCGCCGCGTCCGCCGGCGCAGGACGACGCCCCGGGCCGTTTCAACAACGTCGACCTCGTCACCGGTCTGAGCACCCCCGCCGGCCGGACCGACGTGGCCGTGGTCAGCGACCGGGGCAACGACCGGCTGCGGATCTACCGCATCGACCCGTCGAAGCCGAGCGCGCCGCTGACCGACGTCACCGACCCGGCCGCCGCCCCGGTCTTCTCCGCCGACCAGGCCGAGATCAACGACCAGCGCACCGCGTACGGCCTCGCCACCTGGCGGGACAAGGCCACCGGCCGCTCCTACGCCCTGGTCAGCCAGCGGGAGCGGACCCGGCTCGCCCTCCTGGAACTGACCCCGACCGCACGCGGCACCGTCGGCTACCGCAAGGTCCGCACCCTCGACCTCCCGGCGTCGTTCCGGCTGCCCGACGGCACCACCTGGTCCCCCTGCGCCGAGCCCGGTGAACTCCCCCAGGTCGAGGGCATGGTGGTGGACCCGGCCACCGGCACCCTGTACGCCGGCCAGGAGGACGTGGGCATCTGGCGGCTGCGCGCCGATCTGACCGACCGGCCGGTCCTGGTGGAGAAGGTCCGCGAGTACGGCGTCCCCGGCGTCTACGACGAGACCACCGAGGAGTGCGCGGCCGGCGCCGACCCCGGTTTCGGCGGCGAGCACCTGACCGCGGACGTCGAGGGCCTGACCCTGCTCCAGGAGTCCGACGGGGACGGCTATCTCCTCGCTTCCAGCCAGGGCGACAACACCTTCGCCGCGTACGACCGCGAGGTGAGCGAGGACAACGAGTACGAGGGCGGCTTCCGGGTCGGCGCGGCCTCCGCGACGCTCGACGGGTCGGAGGAGTGCGACGGCGCCGCCGTCCTGAACGCCCCGCTGGGCAGCCGCTACCCGCACGGCCTGCTGGTCGTCCAGGACGGCCACGACACCCCCGGGGTCCCCGACGGCCAGGGCGGCACCCGTACGGCGACCGGCTTCAAGTTCGTCGACCTGGGCGACGTGGTGGACGCCGCCGACCTGTGACGCGAGGGTGCCCCGCGGGTGTGCGTTCGCACGCCCGCGGGGCACTTTCCCCGTGCCGGCGGGTGCGTCAGTTCCCCTCGGTTTCGAAGGTGCGGAGCAGATCCGCGGCGACGCTCACGGCGATGGTGGCCGGTTCCTTGCCGGTGATGCCGGCCAGCCCGATCGGGGTCTTGATCCGGTCGATGACGGCGTCCTTGTGACCGCCCTCGGTGGCCAGCCGTTTGCGGAACCGCGCCCACTTGGCCGCCGACCCGATCAGCCCGATGGAGCCGAGGTGGGGGGTGCGCAGGGCGGCGTCGCACAGCGCGGCGTCCTCCGCGTGATCATGGGTCATGATCAGGATGTGGGTGCCGCGCGGCAGTTCCTCCAGCACCTCCTCGGGCAGCAGCGGGGTGTGATGCACATGCACCTGTGCCACCGCGTCCGCCAGCACGCCGAGCCGCTCCTCGGTGAGGATGTCGGAACGGCTGTCGATCAGATGGAGGTCGAGGTCCTGACGGGCCAGGATCCGCGCCAGTTCCAGCCCGACGTGCCCGACGCCGAAGATGGCCACCGCCCGGACCACCGGCAGGGGTTCGAGCAGCACCGAGACCGTGCCGCCGCAGCACTGCACGCCATGCTGGTTGGTCACCTTGTCGTTCAGGGCGAAATCGATCAGCTCCGGCTCCGGCACGGACGCGGCGATCATCTCCCGGGCCCGTTCGATCGCGACGGCCTCGACATTGCCGCCGCCGATCGAGCCCCACGCCTCGCTCCGCCCCACCACGAGTTTCGCACCGGCGTCGCGCGGCGCGTGGCCGCGCACGGTCGCGACGGTCACCAGCACGCCGGGCTCCCGGCGTGCTCGCAACCGCGCGACCGCGGCGACCCACGTCATGTCAGGCACCGTGCAGCGCTTCCGCGCCGGTCCGGTCCCCGCCCTCGGCGACCTGCCCGTTCCCGGCGTGGCCGCCCACGGTGACACCGTCGCGGACCTGACCGTTCCGGGCGGCGGCGCCCCGGCGAGCCGCCTGGACCGCCCAGTACACCGCCTCGGGCGTCGCGGGCGAGGCCAGCTCGACACTCGCCCCGCTCGGCCCGAACGCGGCGGCGGCCTGCCGCAGCGCTTCCCGCACCGAGAACGCCAGCATCAGCGGCGGCTCGCCCACCGCCTTGGAGCCGTAGACCGCGCCCTCCTCGGTGGCGTTCTCCAGCAGCGTGACGTTGAACTCCTCGGGCATCTCCGAGAAGCTCGGCAGCTTGTAGGTGCTGGCGGCCTGGGTCAGCAGCCGGCCGCGGTGCGGTCCGTCCCCGGCGTCCCAGCGCAGGTCCTCCAGCGTCAGCCAGCCCGCGCCCTGCACGAAGCCGCCCTCGACCTGACCGATGTCGATCAGCGGGGACAGGCTGTCGCCGACATCGTGCACGATGTCCACCCGCCGGATGCGGTACGCGCCGGTGAAGCCGTCCACCTCCACCTCGGTCGCGGCGGCGCCGTGGGCGAAGTACTTGAACGGCGAGCCCCGAAACGTCTTGGCGTCCCAGTGCAGCCCCTCGGTCCGGTAGAAACCGGCCGCCGACAGCTGGACCCGCTGGAAGTACGCCGTGCGCACCAGGTCGTCCCAGGCCAGCTCCTGGTCGCTGCCCAGCAGGCGCGCGACGCCTCCGACGATGCGCACGTCCGAGGCATTGCCGCCCAGCCGGCCGGCGGCCACCCGCAGCAGTCGCTCGCGCAGCTGCTCGCAGGCGTTCTTGATCGCCCCGCCGTTGAGGTCGGCCCCGGAACTGGCTGCGGTGGCCGAGGTGTTGGGCACCTTGTCGGTACGCGTCGGGGCCAGCCGCACCTTGTCCAGCGGGATGCCCAGGGTGGTCGCGGCCACCTGCATCATCTTGGTGTGCAGGCCCTGGCCCATCTCGGTGCCGCCGTGGTTGATCAGGACCGAGCCGTCCTTGTAGATCAGCACCAGCGCGCCGCCCTGGTTGAAGGCGGTGAGGTTGAACGAGATGCCGAACTTGATGCCGGTGAGGGCGAGCGCCCGCTTGGTGTGCGGGTGCGCGGCGTTGAAGGCGGCGATCTCCCGCTTGCGGTCGGCGACTCCGGCGTCGTCCTTGACCTGCTGCCAGACGGTGGCGATCCGTTCGGCCTGCGTGACCGGCTGTCCGTACGGCGTCGTCTGGCCCTGGCCCGGCCGGTAGAAGTTGCGCTCGCGCAGCTCCATGGGGTCCAGGCCGAGCCGTGGGGCGCAGCGGCCGAGGATGTCCTCGATCACCAGCATGCCCTGGGGCCCGCCGAAGCCTCGGAAGGCGGTGTTGGAGACCGTGTTGGTCTTGGCGATGCGGCCGGCGACGCGCGCGTTGGGGATCCAGTAGGTGTTGTCGATGTGGCACAGCGCGCGGGCCAGCACCGGCTCGGACAGGTCCAGGCTCCAGCCGCCGTCCGCGACCAGGGTGGCGTCCAGGGCCTGGATACGGCCCTCCGTGTCGAAGCCGATCTTCCACTTGGCGTGGAAGCCGTGCCGCTTGCCGGACATGGTCAGGTCCTGCGTCCGGTTGAGCCGGAACCGCACCGGCCGGCCGGTCAGCTTGGCGCCGAGCGCGGCGACGGCCGCGAAGCCGTGGGGCTGCATCTCCTTGCCGCCGAAGCCGCCGCCCATCCGCAGGCACTGCACGGTCACCTCGTGGGCGGGCACGCCGAGCACGTGCGAGACGATTTCCTGGGTCTCCGAGGGGTGCTGGGTGCTGCTCTGGATGAACACCTGCCCGTTCTCGTCGATCTGGGCCAGTGCCGCGTGTGTCTCGAGGTAGAAGTGTTCCTGGCCGGAGAACTGGAACTCGCCGGTGAACACATGCGCGGAGTCGGCGAAGCCGGCGTCGATGTCACCGGTCTCCATCAGGGGCTGGGCGCCGTGGTAGCTGCCGGCCGCCATCGCGTCCTGAAGGGTGATCAGGGAGGGCAGCTCTTCCAGCTCCACCTCGACGGCCGCCGCGCCGAGCCGGGCCGCTTCCAGGGTCTCGCCGAGCACCCAGGCGACCGCGTGGCCGTAGAACATGACCTCGTCGGGGAACAGCGGTTCGTCGTGCTTCATCCCGGCGTCGTTGACACCGGGCACGTCGGCGCCGGTCAGCACGCGCACCACGCCGGGCACGGCGAGCGCGGGCTCGGTGCGCAGTGCGGTGATCCTGCCGTGGGCCTTCATGACCTGGACCGGGTAGGCGTGCAGCACGTCCTTGGTGCGCCAGACGAGGTCGTCGGTGTAGAGCGCGGTGCCGGTGACGTGCAGGGCCGCGCTCTCGTGCGGCATCGGCACGCCGACGACGGGGTTCTCGGGGCGTTCGGACAGATGGCTCATGACGGCACCGCCTCGGTGTTTCGCGCGTACAGCTTCAGCAGGCTCTGGCCGAGCATCGCGGAGCGGTAGTCGGCGCTGGCGCGGTGGTCGCTCATCGGCGTGCCCTCGGCCCGCAGCACGCGGGCCGCGGCGTCGACGGTCTCCGCCGCCCACGGCTTGCCCTCCAGCGCCTCCTCGGTGGCGAGGGCGCGGATCGGGGTGGCGGCCACGCCGCCCAGCCCGATGCGTGCCTTGCGGACGACCCCGTCCTCGATGTCGAGCGCGAAGGCGACCGCGACGCTGGAGATGTCGTCGAAGCGCCGCTTGGCGATCTTGTGGAAGGCCACGACCGGGGACAGCGGCAGCGGGATGCGCACCGCGCGGATCAGCTCGCCGGGACGGCGCACGCTCTGCCGGTAACCGGTGAAGTACTCCGCCAGCGGAACCTCGCGCTCACCGTCGGCGTCGGCGAGCACCAGCGACGCCTCCAGTGCGAGCAGCACGGGCGGGCTGTCACCGATGGGCGAGCCGGTGCCGAGGTTGCCGCCGAGAGTGGCGCCGTTGCGGATGAGCCGGGAGGCGAACTGCGGGAACAGCTCGGCCAGCAGCGGGACCTCACCGTCGAGACGGCGCTCGATCTCGGTGAGCGTCAGCGCCGCCCCGATCTCGATGGCGTCGGACTCCACGCGCAGTTCCCGCAGTTCGGGCAGCCGGTCGATGGCGACCACGCAATCCGCCCGGCGGGAGCGGATGTTCACCTCCACGCCCCAGTCGGTGGAGCCGGCGACCACCACGGCGTCGGGCCGCTCGCGCAGCAGCCGGAGCGTCTCCTCCAGGGTGCTCTTGCGTACGAACGCGCTGTCGTCCTGGGTGTACTCGGTGGCGGCCGGGGCGGGCGGGGCCTGCTCGCGGCGCCGCGCCAGCGGGTCCTCCTCGGTGGGCGTACCGACGGCGAACGCGGCGTCGCGGATCGGGCGGTAGCCGGTGCAGCGGCACAGGTTTCCGCTCAGCGCGTGCAGGTCGAACCCGTTCGGTCCGTGCTCGGCGTCGGTGTGGCCGTCCGTGTCCGCGTGCGCGCAGCGATCGGGCCGGTAGTACTCGGCGGCCATGCTGCAGACGAATCCCGGGGTGCAGTAGCCGCACTGGGAGCCGCCGCGGACCGCCATCTCCTCCTGCACGGGGTGCAGGGTGGACGGCTTGCCGGGTTCGCCGGCGGTGGCGAGGCCCTCGGAGGTGACGACCTCCTGGCCGTCGAGCGCGGCGACCGGGACCAGGCAGGCGTTGACCGCCACCCAGTCGGTGGGCTTGTTCACCCCGGGCCGGGCCACCAGGATCGAACAGGCGCCGCACTCACCCTCGGCGCAGCCCTCCTTGGTGCCGGTGAGGCCGCGCTCGCGCAGGAAATCCAGCACCGTGGTGTGCGGTGCGGCCGGCGAAATGGGTGTCTCTTTCCCGTTGACCGTGATCCGCGCCGCTACCATGACAGGCCTTCATTCCGGTGCGCGATCGATCGATTCATCATGTTCGCCAATTTCAGGCAGCTTTCTGTGCTCAGACGCGCCACGTGAGAGCAGCGGGCGCAAAACGACACGTGAGAGGACGTGCCGGGATGTCGTTTAGGAAAACTTGAGACGTGCCACGCACGGGCACACCTGAACGGCCTGTTCAGCAGCCGTGTGCGAGGCGACCCGGAACCCAGACCGTGCGGCGAGCGAGGCGACCGAGATCAGAGCTGATGTACATCGGCTGGTCGCCTCCTTTCGGCGGTTATGGTTCGACGTATCGACGTATACCGCAAAATAGTGGCTGGGGACACGGAATTCAAGTGGTCGATCCCCGGTTATTCACCCGGTGCGGAGGTTCCGTTTCCGTGGGTCAGTAGTCGATGCGGTCGGACTTCGCGATCCACGCGTCGAACGGCGCGGTGCGCTCGGGCAGGTCCAGGTGGGCGACCTGCAGGGGCCACGCTTCGGTGGGCCGCTTCTCGAACAGGTCGTAGAACTTGCGGTCGTCGAAGCCGGCCACCGCGGCGTCGTTGCGGTCGGCGCAGTACACGAGCCGGTCCAGGCGCGCCCACAGGGCGGTGGACAGGCACATCGGGCACGGCTCGCACGAGGTGATCAGGGTGCAGCCTTCGAGGATGAAGGTGTCCAGTTCCCTGCAGGCGGCGCGGATCGCGTTGACCTCGGCGTGCGCGGACGGGTCGTTCGTCGCGGTGACCTGGTTGTGGGCGGTCGCGACGACCAGGCCGTCCTTGGCGATCAGCGCGCCGAAGGGACCGCCGCCGCTGTTGGCGCTGTCGGTGGCGACGGCGATGGCCTGCCGCATCCATTCCTGCTCGTTCTGCACGAGGGTCGCGGTGTTCACGGTCACGGTTGCTCCTTGTCGAATGCCGTGGGGTGGGGTGCGGGTACCGTCGGGGAGGCGGTGGCACCCGCACGAACAGGGGTCCGGCCGGACGCGGCGGAGGTGCTCCGGGGGGACCGGGTGCGGAGGGGGCCCGGGCCCGTGGGCGTCGCCGGCGGCGGTCCCGGCGGACCTGGTGGGCGTCGGCGCGTTACGCCGGGTTCGCCGACGACAGGCGGCAAGCCGATGCGGGCGGTGAAGCGGTGGCCGCGGCCGGTGACGAGCCCGGCGGTGCCGTGCTCGTCGTGGATCTCGGCGGGGCGGCGGTGGACGTGACGGCGGAACGATGCGCGAAGTGCCGACAGGGCAGCGTCTTCGACAAGGCCTTCCCCCTTCTTCGCCGTTCGGGCTTGTCAGAGCAGTACACAGCGGGGCGGAGGAATCAGCCAGGCGCCGAAAACATGAAACGTGGGCACCGCGGGACCCTCCGCTTGTAGGTTTCTACGAGTGCCGGTCCGGCCCGGTGTGGACGATGGAGCCGTCTCGCCTGGAACGTCGCTGTTCGCCGGGGGTGGGACGCTTCGTCGGGAAGCATGGGCCACCGGCCGGCGGCTACCGGCCACCACGAGCCGGGCGGCCACCGCACATGTGCCGGCTCCGTCGCGGGTGCGGTAGGGCTCCCGGTGCGGGGGTACGCGTGCGGCATGATGAAACGTGCGCTGTGGCCGGGGCTGCTGGCGGGCGCGGCCGGGGTCGTGGCGATGACCCTGGGCGAGAAGGCCGAGCAGCGCTTGACGGGCCGGCCGAGCTCATACGTTCCGGCGCGCACCCTGGAGCGGCTGACGGGCATGTCCGAGCGGCCAAAACCGCCACGGGCGGTGAACTGGGCGATGCACTACGGGCAGGGCGCGCTGCTGGGCGTGGTGCGGTCGGTGATGGCGCAGGCCGGGCTGCGCGGGCCGGTGGCATCGGCGCAGTTCACCGTGGTGAGGCTGACCAACGACCAGATCCTGGAGAACGCCACCGGGGTCGGCGCCCCGCCGCGGACCTGGCCGCGCGCGGAGCTGCTGGTGGACCTGGTACACAAGGCCGTCTACGGCTTCGCCACCGGCGCCGTCGCCGATGCCCTGGCGGCCCGCTCCGGCCCCGGCCCAGGCCAGCGGCACGCGGCACAGCGGCCGGGCCGGAAGACCGGTGCGGGACCGCTCCCCCGCCACGAGGCGTACGGACACTGAGCGAGTGAGGGCGGCCGGGGTCTGGGCGCCGGCGGCTCGGGCGGAAGGAGTGGGTGATCCATGGCCCTCACCGACGGGTTCACCGGCGACGCGCTCGATCTGCGGTTCATCGGCAATGCCACGGTGCTGCTGCGGTACGGCCCGGTGACCCTGCTCACCGACCCGAACTTCCTGCACCAAGGCGAGTACGCCTATCTCGGCTACGGGCTGCTGAGCCGACGCCTGACGGAACCCGCCCTCGCCCCGGAGGACCTGCCCCGCGTCGACGGGATCGTGCTCTCCCATCTGCACGGCGATCACTGGGACCGCAGGGCCCGGCGGTCCCTGGACCGTACGATCCCGGTCCTCAGCACTCCCCATGCCGCGCGCCGCCTGAGAGTGCTGCACGGTTTCCGGCGGACGGCGGGGCTGCGGACCTGGCAGGGGCTCACCCTCGAACGGGGAGGGGTACGGGCCACGGTCACCGCGCTGCCCGGCCGGCACGCCGGGCACCCGGTGCTGCGCGGGCTGCTGCCACCCGTGATGGGCAGCATGATCGAGTTCGGTGCCGTGGGCGGACCGGTCCGGCTGCGGCTGTACGTCTCCGGCGACACGCTCCTCTACGACGGCCTGGAGGAGATCGGCCGCCGTTTCCCGGCCGCCGACCTGGCCGTCCTCCATCTGGGCGGCACTCGCCTGCCGGGCGGCTTCCTGGTCACCATGAACGGCGCGCAGGGCGCCGAACTGGTCCGGCGTCTTCGCCCCCGCGCGGTCCTGCCGGTGCATTACGAGGACTACACGGTGATGCGTTCGCCCCTGTCCGCCTTCCTGGCCGAGGCCGGCCGGCTCGGTCTCGGTGACCGGATCGTGCCCTGCCCGCACGGCGGCCGGGCGTGTCTGCCCGCCGGCCCCGGAGCGACTCCCATGGTCGGCTAGCGGCGAGCGCGCGCCCGGCCGGTGCTCCGCGGTCAGGAGGACGCGTGCGGGAGCCGCTCGCCGTGGGTGCCCGCGGGCACGGTCGTGTCGAGCAGGAGCAGGGCGTCGTGGTCGGGGGTGCCGGGTTCGGCGGTGTAGACGCCGAGGCGCTGCCCGGGGGTGCCTTCCAGGTGCATGGGCTGGGAGGTGAGGGTGATGGTCCCGACGCGGGGGTGGCGGAAGGTCTTCCGCGCGGGCTTGCGGCCGGTGACCTCGTAGCGCTCCCAGAGCCGGGCGAAGTCACCGCTCTTGAGGAGGAGTTCACCGACGAGGCTGGTCAGGTCGGGGGCGTCGGGGGCGGTGCCGGCGACGGCGCGCAGGCGGGCGACACAGCCGGTGACCTGCCGGTCCCAGTCGGGGAACAGGTCACGGGCCGCGGGGTGGAGGAACAGGTAGCGCGCGAGGTTGCGGTGCCCGGCCGGCCAGTCCTCCAGGCCCGCGTAGAGGGCGAGGCCGCCGGGGTTCCAGGCGAGTACGTCCATGCTGCGGCTGATGACATAGGCCGGGTTCGGGCGCAGCGACTCCAGCAGCAGTTTCAGGTGCGGGCGCACGGTGCGGCTCGGTGCGGGCGGTGGTTCGGGCGCGTACCGGGCGGCCCGGGCGGCGAGCTCCCGCAGGTGCTGGTGCTCCTGGTCGTCCAGGCGCAGCGCGCGGGCGAGCGCGTCGAGGACGGCGGGGCTGGGGCGGGTCTCCTTCCCGCGCTCCATCCGTACGTAGTAGTCGACGCTGATCCCGGCGAGGGTGGCCAGTTCCTCGCGCCGCAGCCCCGGGGTCCGGCGCAGGCCGGGGCCCACGGTCAGGCCGACCCGCTCGGGGCTGGTCCGGGTACGGCGGGCGCGCAGGAAGCGGCCCAGTTCCGCGCCCTCGCTGCTGCCGGTGGGGTGTTCGGATGCCATGTCCTCAGTTTCACACCGCCGTGACCCGGGCGGCGGCGCGGTGGGGGGCCCTGTCGTTACCCCCCGACAACCCGGTCTGGCAGGCGGCCTGCCAGGGCGCGACGGTGGACAGGTGCCGGGCCGGGACCGCGGCGGGCACCGACACCTCTGGTCGTCGCCGACGACCACCCCGCCCGGCCGGCGCCCCGCCCGGCCGCCGTCCCGTCCGACCACCGCCCTGTCCGTGCGCCGCCGTGCGCGGCGCTCGTATCCCGTTGGGAGTTCCCCTTTCTCATGCGCGCAGCAGTGATGTACGGAGCCGGAGACGTCCGCGTCGAGGAGCGGCCGGATCCGAGGATCGAGAAGCCGACCGACGCCGTCGTGCGCACGGTGGCCTCCTGTGTGTGCGGCAGCGACCTGTGGCCGTACCGGTCCATGCCCGCCGACGGCACCGGGCGCCCCATGGGGCACGAGTTCCTCGGCGTCGTCGAGGAAACCGGCGCGGACGTGCCCGGGCTGAAGCCGGGTGACCTGGTCGTCGCCCCCTTCACCTACAGCGACGGCACCTGCGACTACTGCGCCAAGGGGCTGCACTTCTCGTGCCGCAACGGCGGCCGGTACGGGTTCGACGGGGTCGACGGCGGCCAGGGCGAGGCGGTCCGCGTGCCGTACGCGGCCGGCACCCTGGTCAGGCTGCCGGTGTCCGCCGACGCGGCTCTGCTGCCGTCGCTGCTGGCGCTGTCGGACGTGATGACCACCGGTCACCACGGCGCGGTCACCGCCGATGTCGGCCGTGGTGACACGGTGCTGGTCGTCGGCGACGGGGCGGTGGGCCTGTGCGCGGTGATCGCCGCCCGCCGGCTGGGTGCCGAGCGCGTGGTGCTCGCGGGTCACCACGAGGAACGCACCGCCCTGGGCCGCGAGTTCGGCGCCAGTGACGTCGTCGCGGAGCGCGGCGAGGAAGGCATCGCCCGGATCCGGGAGTTGACCGGCGGGGTGGGCAAGGTGATCGAGGCCGTCGGCACCCGCCCGGCCCTGGACACCGCGCTCGGCGCGGTCCTGGACGGCGGCACCGTCAGCCGCCTCGGCGTCCCCCAGTACGAGCAGGGGCCGTTCGGCCGTGCCGAGTTCCTGCGCAACATCACCCTCACCGGCGGCGCCGCCCCCGCCCGCGCCTACATCGGGCAACTGCTGCCCGACGTCCTGGACGGGACGATCGACCCCGGCCGCGTCTTCGACCGCTGCTTCACCCTCGGCCAAGTCCCGGACGCCTACCGGGCGATGGCCGACCGCCGGGTCCTCAAGGCCCTCATCCGGCCTTGAGGAGACGGCGTCCGACGGCCGAACGGACGGGCAAGAGCCGGGAAGGGCCTGTGAGCGCCCCCTCTCAGCGCAGGACGCGGACGAAGACGTCCGTGTGGCCGTTGGTGTCGCCGGGCACGAGGTTGTCCGCGGCGCTGTCGAAGGACACGGTGCGCCCGGAGGCGTCGGTGCCGAGGAAGCCCGCTCCTCCGTTGGACTGTGTCCCGTCGTCGGCGACATCGACCCGCCGGACCTCGCCGGTGCGCAGGTCCCGCAGGAACGCGTCGGCCGCTCCGTTGGTGTCGCCCGGCACCAGGTTGGAGGCGGTGGAGGTGAACACCGCGTACCGGTTGTCGGCGCTGAGGTGGGGGCGGCCGGTCCCGGAGTCGTCGTTCGGCTCGGAGCCGTCGTGTGCCAGGGAGAGGCGCCGGGTGACACCGGTGGTCAGATCCCTGGCGAAGTGGTCCCGCGCGCCGTTGGTGTCCCCCGGCACCAGATTCGCGTACGCGGAGGAGAAGAGCGCGTGGCGTCCGTCCGGGCTGAGACCGACGTCGCCGTTGAGGGGAGTCTCCTCGCCGTCGAGGTCCACCACCGCCGGTGTGGTGCGGCCGGTCCGGGTGTCATGGACGTAGAAGTAGCGGGACCGGGGGCGTTTGTGGTCCGTCGCGGGCTCCTCGGCGCCGGTGCCGAGGCGCCGGGCGCTCGTGAAGGCGATCCGGGTCCCGTCCGCGCTGATCGCCTCGCTCGTGGACCGGCCGCGGCCCTCGGTGCCGTCCGTGGCGACGCTCACGCGCCGGGTGGTCTTCGTCCACCGGTCGTGGACGAAGGCGTCCGACTCGCCGTTGGTGTCCCCCGGCACCAGGTCGGAGCGGCTGGAGGTGAAGGCCACATAGCGTCCGTCGGCGCTGAGGGACGGGGCGTAGGTGAAGCTTCCCTCGGGGCCGGGCCCGATCAGCGGCTCCGTGCGCCCCGTCCGGCGGTCGCGGAGGAAGATGTCCTCGCTGTCGGGGGTGTCCCCGGGGACCAGGTCGCCGTCGAGCGAGTCGAACGCGACGTACCGTCCGTTCCCGCTGATCGAGAAGGCGGTCGGGGGTACGTCGGCCTGAGTGCCGTCGCTCGCGACGTCGACCCGCTCGACCGCTCCCGTCCGCCGGTCCTTGACGAAGATGTCGTTGACGCCGTTGGTGTCACCCGGCACCAGGTTCGCCGACCACGACTCGAAGGCGATGTACCGCCCGTTCGCGCTGACTTGGGGACTTCCCGAGTCGGAGTCCCCGCCGGTCCCGTCGGCGGCGGTGCTCACCAGACCGGTGTGCGGCCGGCGCCCCTCACTCGTGGCCGCCGCCGAGGTGAGGGGCAGCGCCGTCGCGCAGACACCCCATACCGCCAGCCCGGCGGCAACTCGCTTCAAGTACCGCATACTTCCCCCTCGCGACACAGCCCGCGTCCCCGGTCGTACAGGTCGCGGACAGCTAATACCGGGCGGCGCGGAGCGTCAACGACGTGGACGCCGTCGGCCGGCCGGGCTGCCACGGCTCCGCTCGCCGGCGACCGGGGCCGGCCGTGTTCCACGGAGTGGATGGCTCTTGGCCGGGGGATGCGCCTGTTGTACAAATAGATCTCATGATCTCCGAGTCCTTGGTGCGACGCCTGGTCATCGACCTGTGCCGGCGCCCGGGCTCGTGTTGTCGCTGATCCGGCCTGTTCCCGCACCCCTCGTCGTCCGGTGACCTCACCCGGACGAGGGCCCGTGTCGCGCCCTGCCGGGGTGCTCCGTCCGCAACGTTCAGCATCGCTCACGCCGGGGCCGGCCGCCGCCCTCCCCCCTTGAGGCCGTTCCTCCCCGGCGTTCCATGGAGGACGCCCGTGTCCACGACTCCCCCTCTGTCCAAGCCGTCCACCACCGGGCCGCACGCCGACGTACCGCCCGCGCCTGCCTTGCGGGTACGGCGGCTGTGGGCGCGTACTCGCTCCGTGCTGCTGCCGTTGGCCTCCCTCGTCGTCTTCCTCCTGCTGTGGCAGTCGCTGGCGGTGAGCGGCACCTGGAGCGAGACGCTGGTCCCGCCGCCGGCCAAGGTGGGGGACGCGTTCGTCGACGTGTCCACGACGCACGCGGGAGTACGCGGGTACAACGGCACCTACCTCGTGGAACACCTGGGCATCAGTCTGCGCCGCATCGCGCTCGGCGCCGGGCTGGGCATCGCCGCCGGGGTGCTGTTCGGGCTGCTCATGGGCACCGTCGGCTGGCTCCGCGCGTTGTTCGAGCCCTGGATCACCTTTCTGCGGACGCTGCCGCCGCTGGCGTACTTCTCCCTGCTCGTCATCTGGCTGGGCATCAACGAGGAACCGAAGATCACCCTGTTGGCGGTGGCCGCCTTTCCGCCCGTGGCGGTGTCGACGACCACGGCCGTCGCCGCCGTGCCGAGAAGCCTGACCGAGGCCGCCCGCGCGCTCGGCGCCTCGCGGTGGAACGTGGTCACGGACGTCGTCGTCCCCTCGGCGCTGCCGGAGACGCTCACCGGGGTACGGCTCGCCGTGGGCGTGGCCTATTCCTCGCTGGTGGCCGCCGAGTTGGTCAACGGGCTGCCCGGTATCGGCGGCATGGTCAAGGACGCCGCCAACTACAACAACACCCCGGTGGTGCTGGTGGGGATCATCACCATCGGCGTCTCCGGCCTGATCATCGACGGCCTGCTGCTGCGACTGGAACGCGCCGTCGTGCCGTGGCGCGGCCGCGCCTAGCACCAGCCCGCCCTCCCCCAAGTCCCGCTCCCGGTCGCGACGGCGTCGAGCCCGCCGTCGCGGCCGGCCGGTGCACCTTCCGCCCAGTCACCCCGCTCCCAGCACAGAAACGGCCCTGTCATGTCCCCTGTGTCCCACGGCGCTTCCCGCCGGCTTCTGCTGGCCGGTGCCCTCGCCGCCGTCTCCGCGGCCGTCACCGGCTGCTCCTCCGGCGAGGCGACGGCCTCGGGCGGCTCCCGGCGGCTGCGCATCGGCTACTTCGCCTTCCCCAGCGGCGACTTGCTCGTGAAGAACAGAAAGCTGCTGGAGAAGGAGCTGCCCGATTACCGCGTCACCTGGATCAAGTTCGACTCCGGGGCGGCCGTGAACCAGGCCTTCCTCGGCAAGTCGCTCGACATCGCCGCGCTGGGCTCCAGCCCGTTCGCCCGCGGCATCTCGGGCGGTTCACCGATCCCGTACAAGGTCGCGTGGGTCCTGGACGTCGCCGGGGAGAACGAGGCCCTCGTCGCGCGCAAGGGCAGCGGCATCGTCGATGTCGCCGGTCTCCGGGGCAGGACCGTCGCCACACCGTTCGCCTCGACCTCGCACTACAGCCTGCTGGCGGCCCTGCGGACGGCCGGGCTCAAGACCTCCGACGTCAAGCTGGTCGATCTGCAGCCGCAGGCCGTCCTCGCGGCCTGGCAGCGGGGCGACATCGACGCCGCCTATGTGTGGCTGCCCACCCTGGACGAGCTGCGGAGGACCGGTATCCAGCTCACCAGCAGCAAGGAGATCGGTGCGGCGGGCAAGCCGACGCTCGACCTGGCGGTGGTCTCGGACGACCTCATCGCCAGGGACCCACATGCGATCAGCTCCTGGCGCAAGGCGCAGGCCCGGGCGCTGCGTCTGCTCCGGTCCGATCCCGACGGGTCGGTGGCGGCCGTCGCGGCCGAGCTGGGCATCAGCGCCGCGGACGCGCGGGCCCAGCTCAGGCAGGGAGTCTTCCTCACCCCGGAGCAGGTGGCGTCCCCCGACTGGCTGGGCACCGACGGCCGGCCCGGCAAGCTGCTCGGCTACGTCACCGACACCGCGCGTTTCCTCGCCGAGCAGAGGCAGCTCGACGCCGCGCCGGCCGAGGACACCGTCCGCAAGGCGTTCTACCTCAAGGGGCTGTCCGATGACCTCACGTGATGTCTCCGCGCCCCCGGAGGAGGCCGGCACCGGGCGGGCGGAGGCCGTCCGCCTCGACCGGGTCGTCCACCGGTACGGTCTGGGCGGCGAGTCCTTTACCGCCGTGGGGCCCGTCGATCTGACCGTTCCCGCCGGGGAGTTCCTGGTGCTGGTGGGCGCCTCCGGCTGTGGCAAGAGCACCCTGCTGCGGCTCGTCGCCGGGTTCGAACGGCCCACGCGGGGTTCGGTGCGTGTCCACGGTGCCGAACCGCGGCCGGGGGCGGGCGCCGGCGTGGTCTTCCAGACACCGCGGCTGTTCCCCTGGCGGACCGTGCGCGGCAACATCGACCTGGCGCTGCGGTACGCGGGCGTCGAGCGCGCCCGACGGCCCGAGCGGCGACGGGAGTTGCTGGACCGGGTGGGACTGGCGGGGGTCGAGGGGCGCCGGGTCTGGGAGATCTCCGGCGGCCAGCGGCAACGCGTCGCCATCGCCCGGGCCCTCGCCGCCGAGAACCCGCTCCTGCTGCTGGACGAGCCCTTCGCGGCGCTCGACGCGCTGACCCGGGAACGGCTCCAGGAGGACGTCCGTCAAGTGGCCGCGCGGACGGGCCGGACCACGGTGTTCGTGACGCACTCGGCGGAGGAGGCGGTGTTCCTCGGCTCGCGCATCATCGTGCTGACCAGGAGCCCGGGCACCGTGGCCCTGGACCTCCCGGTCCCGCTGCCACGCGCCGGCGTCGACGCCGAGGACCTCAGGAACTCGGCCGAGTTCGCCGAGCTGCGCGCGCGGGTCTCCCACGCCGTCAAGGCCGCCGCGGCCTGACCCCCGTACCCCCGATCCGGAAAGGACACCAAGATGAGCCTTCTCAGCGAGCGGCCCGCCCCGGCGCGGCTGCCGGTCACCCCGCTCGGCCCGCGCTTCGGCGCCGAGCTCCACGGTATCGACCTCGGCCGTCTGGACGACGACGAAGTCCTGGCGCTGCGCGAGGCGTTGGTGGCGTACAAGGTGCTCTTCGTGCGCGGCCAGCACGGGCTGGACGACGCCGCGCAGATCGAGTTCGGCCGCAGGCTGGGCGAGGTCACCGTCGGGCACCCGGTCCACGACTCCGGTGACTTGGCGCCCGAGGTGTACTCGCTGGACAGCCAGGACAACGGGTTCGCCGACGTCTGGCACACGGACGTGACGTTCGTACGGCGTCCGCCGGCGATCTCGGTCCTGCGGGCCGTGGTGCTGCCGCCCAGCGGCGGCGACACCAGCTGGGCCGACAGCCAGTCGGCCTACGAGTCGCTGTCGCCGGGCCTGCGGGACTTCGTCGACACGCTGACCGCCGTCCACGACGGCACCCGTGAGTTCGGGTACTACCTCGCCCAACGCCGGGGCGGCCGGGGCAACGTGTGGGAGGGCGAGGTGTTCACCGAGCTGACGCCGGTGGAGCACCCGGTGGTGCGGGTCCATCCGGAGAGCGGGCGCAAGGGCCTGTTCGTGAACCCCGGCTTCACCTCGCACATCGTGGGTGTCTCGGAGCACGAGAGCCGGGGCATCCTCGACATCCTCTACGCCCACCTCACCAAGCCCGAGCACGTCGTACGGCATCGCTGGCAGCCGGGTGACGTGGCCCTGTGGGACAACCGCAGCACGGCCCACTACGCCAACCGGGACTACGGCGACCGGCACCGCGTCATGCACCGCATCACACTGCGCGGTGACACACCGGCCGGACCGGCGGCCGTCCGCCGCTGACGGGGTGTGCGGGAGCCCGGCGCCCGTGGCCTCCCGCACACATGTCCGGCACGTGCGCGGTTGATCGTTGCGCACGGATGTCGTTTGTGAAGTCCTCGTTGCACGGTGCGTATCGCCCTGTCCCCGGGTGGCGGGCCGTGCTTACCTCGTCGCAACTCAGCGCCGCTCTCCCGCACGAGGAGCACCATGAGCAGCCAGCCCGTCGACTCCGTCACCGCCGGCCACACCGCCGAGGAGCCGTCCACCGGCCCCGACACCTCGGCCTGGTCCTTCGAGACCAAGCAGGTCCATGCCGGTGCCGTGCCCGACCCGGCCACCGGTGCCCGGGCCACGCCGATCTACCAGACCACGTCGTTCGTGTTCCGGGACACCCGGCACGCCGCCGACCTGTTCTCGCTGGCCGAGCCCGGCAACATCTACACCCGGATCCACAATCCCACCCAGGACGTCCTCGAGCAGCGGCTCGCCGCCCTGGAGGGCGGTGTGGCGGCCGTGGCGCTGTCCTCCGGGCAGGCGGCGGAGGCCCTGGCCCTGCTCACCCTGGCGGGCGCCGGCGACCACATCGTCTCCAGCGCCTCCCTGTACGGCGGCACCTACAACCTGTTCCGTCACACGCTGCCCCGGTTCGGCATCGAGGTGTCGTTCGTGGACGACCCGGACGACGCGGAGGCGTGGCGGGCGGCGATCCGGCCGAACACCAAGGCGCTGTTCGCGGAGTCGCTGGGCAATCCGCGCGGCAATGTGCTCGACGTGCGGGCGGTGGCCGACGTGGCGCACGCGGCGGGCGTTCCGCTCATCGTGGACAACACGGTGCCGACCCCGTACCTGCTGCGGCCGCTGGAACACGGCGCGGACATCGTCGTGCACTCGGCGACGAAGTTCCTCGGCGGTCATGGCACGGCCATCGCGGGCGTGGTCGTGGACGGCGGCACGTTCGACTTCGGCGCGCACGCCGACACGTTCCCGGACTTCACCGAGCCGGACCCCAGCTACCACGGTCTGCGCTACTGGCCCGCGCTCGGCCCCGGCGCCTACGCGGTCAAGCTGCGGGTGCAACTGCTGCGCGACCTCGGCCCGGCGCTCTCCCCGCACTCGGCGTTCCTGCTGTTGCAGGGCGTGGAGACGCTGAGCCTGCGCATCGAACGCCACACGGCCAACGCCCAGGCGCTCGCCGAGTGGCTGGAGCAGCGCGACGAGGTCGCCGTGGTGCACTACCCGGGTCTGCCGTCCAGCAGGTGGTACGAGGCCGGGCGGACGTATCTGCCGCGCGGTGCCGGTGCCATCGTCTCCTTCGAGCTGCGCGGCGGCATCGAGGCGGGCAGGCGGTTCGTGGACGGCGTGGAGCTGTTCAGCCACCTCGCCAACATCGGTGACGTACGCAGCCTGATCATCCATCCGGCGTCCACCACGCACAGCCAGCTGGACGAGGCCCAGCTGGTGGCGACCGGCACCGCGCCCGGGCTGGTGCGCCTGTCGGTGGGCATCGAGTCCCTCGCCGACCTGAAGGCGGACCTGGAGGCCGGTTTCCGCGCGGCCAAGGGCGCGTAGATGCACGCCGTCGCCGCCGCCGAGGCGCCCCTGCCGCCGGCCACCGGGGCCTGGCGGGAGGGGGATCCGCCCGGGCGGCGCCGGTGGTACGACGCGGAGAAGCCGCTGCCGTTGGAGGCGGGCGGTGAACTCCCGGGCGTGCGGCTCGCGTTCGAGACCTGGGGGACGCTCGCGCCGGACCGTGCCAACGCCGTCCTGGTGCTGCACGCCCTCACCGGGGACAGTCACGCCGCCGGTCCGGCCGGCCCCGGACACCCGACGCCCGGCTGGTGGGACGCCCTGATCGGTCCGGGGCGGGCGCTGGACACCGACCGCTGGTTCGTCGTCGCACCGAACGTGCTCGGCGGCTGCCAGGGCAGCACCGGACCGGCCTCCCGGCGTCCCGGCGGCGGGAGGCCGTGGGGCGGCGCGTTCCCGTTCCTGACCCAGCGCGACCAGGTGGCCGCCGAGGCCGGACTCGCGGACGCGCTGGGCATCGACCGGTGGGCGCTGGTCGTCGGCGGTTCGATGGGCGGCATGCGGGCCGTGGAGTGGGCGGTGTCGTACCCGGCGCGGACGGGCCGGCTGCTGCTCCTCGCGACCACGGCGGCGGCGAGCGCGGAGCAGCTGGCGTGGGCGGACATCCAGGTGCGCGCCATCCGCGCCGACCCGCACTGGCAGGGAGGCGACTACCACGACACCGGCCGCGGTCCGCACGCGGGGCTGGGGCTGGCCCGCCGGCTGGCCCATGTCACCTATCGCAGCGAGCCCGAGCTCCAGGTCCGCTTCGGCCGTCTGCCGCAGGACGGGGAGGACCCGTGGCGGGGCGGGCGCTATCAGGTGCAGTCCTATCTCGACCATCACGCGGCCAAACTGGTACGCCGTTTCGACGCGGCGAGCTACGTCGTGCTGGCCGAGGCGATGAACGCCCATGACGTGGGCCGGGGCCGGGGCGGTGTGCGGGCCGCCCTGCGCCGGGTGACCGCGCCCGCCCTGGTCGCCGGGGTCGACTCCGACCGGCTCTACCCGCCGGCCCAGCAGGCGGAGCTGGCGGCGCTGATCCCGGGCGCCGACCGGCTCAGGGTGGTGGAGTCACCGTACGGGCACGACGGGTTCCTGATCGAGACGGAGCAGGTGGCGGCGCTCGTCCGCGAGTTGCTGGACTGAGACCGGCACCCGCGCGGCGGCCCGCTCAGTCGGGGGTGCCGCCCGGGATGGCGAGTTCGCGGCCTCGGTAGAAGCCTTCCCGCTCCTCCACGACGTACGGAGCCATGGCGGCGCGCCGCCGCTGCTCGGGCTCGGACGCCCGCCAGGTGTCGCATGTCTCCTCGGAGTCCCAGAACGACACTCCGGTGACCTCCTGTCCGTCCGCGGACCAGTACGCGAAGGCACGGCGCATTCCCTGCGGCCGGTCCGCGGGCCGCCATGCCCGTTCGAAGTCCTCCAGGCCGTCCGGCTGGATGCGGCGGGTCGTCACCCACACGAAGCACTCCTCCATCGTGTCCTCCTCCGCTGCGGCCGTCCGGGGTGTCGGCGCCACTGCGACCACGGTAGGTCCCCGGCGCGGAACGCGCCTGGTGTGACCCTCGTCTCCCCGAACGGGCGATTCGCGAGGTATGGGGGTGTTTTCATGAAGGCGGCGTGAACACGGAAACATTTCTGCAATCTAAGGTCTACTAGCTATATGACCTTGTAAATGCAGGCATTGCAGCCGCTTTGATCTTCCGATCTAATGTCCGGTGTCCGGAGCGGCGACCCCGCCTCCGGTGTGATCCAGGGCGCTCCTCCACGACCGGAGCAGCCGAGGCGAGTCGGGAGTGCGACAGCATGGCAGCGGTATCGATGACACAGGTGTTCCGGCGCGACCGGGTCGGAATGGTCTCGCTCGCCGTCGTCGGGTTCTTCGTGCTCCTCGCCGTCACCGCGCCGCTGATCACCGCCCTCTACGGCAAGAATCCCACCGAGCACTACGGGCAGAACGAGACCGGCCTGCTCAGTCCGGAGGGGCTGCCCGTGCTGCCCAACGGCGGCATCTCCGCCGAGCACTGGTTCGGCATCGAGCCCGGGCTCGGCCGTGACGTCCTCGCCCAGCTCCTCCACGGCATCCGCACCTCGCTGCTGATCGCCTTCGCCTCGGCCGCCGTCGTCGCCGTCGTCGGCGTGGCCGTCGGTGTGACCGCGGGCTACCTCAGCGGCCTCGTCGACCGGGCGTTCACCTTCGTCTGCAACGTCCTGCTCGCCTTCCCGGCCCTGCTGTTCCTGCTCACCCTGGGCCCGGTCGTCCAGACCCGCTTCGTGGGACCGGAGGAGAGCGAACCCGCCTGGATGCAGTTCACCGTCCTCATCCTCGTCTTCTCCGCCTTCGGCTGGGTGCCGCTCGCGATGGTGCTGCGCACCGTCGTACGGTCCCTGCGCGAGCGGGAGTTCGTCGAGGCGGCCCGGGCGCTCGGCGCGAGCCGGCGGCACATCGTCTTCCGGGAACTGCTGCCCAACGTCTGGGCGCCGGTGCTGGTGCACCTCACCCTCGCCGTGCCCGCGATCGTCACCACCGAGGCCGCGCTGTCCTTCCTGGGCGTCGGCATCAACGAGCCCCTCCCGGACTGGGGCCGCATGATCTCCCGGGGCTCGGAGGTCTTCTACGACGACCCCACCTACATGGTGTTCCCCGGCGTCTCGCTGCTCGTCTTCGTCCTCGCCTTCAACCTCCTCGGCGACGCCGTGCGGGACGCGCTCGACCCGCACACCGTCCGCTGACCCCCCGCACACCTTCTCTCATCTTCACCAGCAACATCCGCACGACACAACGGAGTTCGTCATGCCCGCAGTCACCCCGCGCGCCGCAGCCGTCCCGGCTCTCGCCACCGCCGCCGCCCTGCTGCTGTGCTCCTGCTCCGCGGGGGCGGGCACGGACCCGCACCAGAACAGCACCGCCGCCAAGAGCGGCCGGCGGCTGACCGCCGCCCTCGGCACCGCCGAGGACAGCCGGGGCCCCGCCCCGAAGGTCCCCGGCGCCCGCGAGGGGGGCACCCTCACCATCGCCAACCCGGTCGACTACACCCACCTGGACCCGCAGAAGATCTACGCCGGCGAGGCGTACAGCACCTCGCTGCTGTGGGGGCGGCAGCTGACCCAGTATCAGGTGATCGACGGCAGGCCCAGGCTGGTCGGCGACCTCGCCACCGACACCGGCACGTCCTCCGACGGCGGCCGGACCTGGACGTACCACCTGAAGGACGGCATCGCCTGGGAGGACGGTGAACCCGTCACCGCGCAGCAGGTCAAGTACGGCATCGAGCGCACCTTCGCCCCCGGCTTCGAGGCAGGCCCCACCTACTGGCCCGAGTGGCTCACCGGCTCCCAGGACCGCACCGAGGCGGTGAAGAAGTACGGCGGGCCCAAGAAGGACGGCGACTTCGAGGCCATCGAGACGCCCGACGACAAGACCATCGTCTTCCACTTCCCCGAGCCGCAGTCCGACGTGCCGTACATGGCCGCGCAGTCCTCCTCCTCGCCGGTCCGGGCCGACAAGGACACGGGCACCGGCTACGACGTGCGGCCCTTCGCCACCGGGCCGTACCGGATCGTCGAGCACAAGCAGAACAAGAGCCTCACCCTGGAGCGCAACCCGCACTGGAAGCCGGCCACCGACCCGATCCGGCACGCCTACCCGGACCGCTTCGCGTTCACCTTCGGCAAGGCCGTCCTCAACACCGCCCAGGAGGTGTTCAACGGCCAGGGCTCGGGCCCGACGACCCTGACCACCAAGGGCACGCTGCCGCCGGAGCTGATCTCGACGGTCGAACGCGACCCCGTCAAGCGGACGTTGGTCGTCTCCGGCAGCCAGGGCGCCTACACCTCGGACCTGTACATCAAGAACGACCGGGTCACCGACCCCGAGGTCCGCAAGGCCATCCACTACGTCTTCCCGCGTCAGCAGGCCCGCCAGGTCCTCGGCGGGCAGTACGCCGGCGACTTCGCGACCACGCTGTCCTCCCCGGCCGTCGTGGGCTGGAAGAAGTACGACCTCTACCCCGTCGCTCCCACCGGGGACATCGCCAAGGCCCGGGACCACCTGGCCAGGGCGAGGACGAAGGTCACCAAGCTGACGTACGCGTACCCCGTCTACAGCGCGCAGGACGACCAGGTCGCGCAGGTCCTCGCCGACGCCTTCGCCAAGATCGGCGTCGAGCTGGTGGTGAAGGGCCTCCAGCCGGCCGCGTTCGACGCCGAGGTGTTCCGCAACGACGCCCCGTACGACCTGTGGCTGTCCACCAACTCCGTGGACTGGCCCACCCCGTCGACCCTGCTCCCCGACAGCTTCGAGAGCCACCTCGATCCGCTGTCCAACTCAATCCGCTACGCCAACCCGCGGGTGGACGCGGAGCTGGCCCGCATCGCGAAGATCGGCGACGCCCGGAAGAAGGCCGCGGAGCTGATCGGCCTGGAGGAGACGGTGATGAAGGACGTCCCCGTGGTGCCGTTCCTCTACAAGAGCGTCTCCCAGTTCCGCGGCAAGGACGTCGGCGGCGCCGCCATCCACCCGATCTACGGCGCCACGGCCGCGGTCGACCTGTACCTCGAGAACGCCTGATCCCGCCGATCCCCGCGACCATGACCCGATACCTCCTCAAGAGGGTCGCGCAGGCAGCGGCGGTGCTCCTCGCGATCACCGCCCTGGCCTTCGCCCTCTTCTACGCCGCCCCCTCCGATCCGGCGCTGATCGCCTGCGGCCCCAGGTGCGACACCGCGCAGGTCGAGGCGGTCCGCGCGAGCATGGGGCTCGACCGGCCGCTCCTCGCCCAGTTCCTCGACTACGCCGGCGGCATCGTGACCGGCCGCACCATCGCGGACGTCGACGGCACCCCGATCCCCTGCCCGGCCCCCTGCCTCGGCTACTCCTACACCCTCCACCAGCCCGTGCTCGCCGCCATCGCCGACCGCCTGCCGGTGACCGTCTCCCTCGCGGCCGGCGCGCTGACGGTGATCGTCGTCCTCGGCGTGGGCTCGGGCCTGGCGGCGGCACTGCGCCGGGGCCGGCCGACGGACCGCCTGCTGTCCGGCTTCAGCCTGCTGGGCGCGAGCGTCCAGATCTACTTCCTCGGCTACGTGCTCCAGTTCCTGCTCGTCTACACGACGGGCCTGGTCCCGCTCCCCCGCTACGTCCCCTTCGCCGCCCACCCCGCCCAGTGGGCCCTGGGGCTGCTCCTGCCGTGGCTGGTCCTCGGCTTCGTCAACGCGGCCGTCTTCGCCCGGCTCACCCGCTCACAGTTGCTGGAGACCATGCACCACGGGTATGTGCGCACGGCCCGCGCGAAGGGCCTGGGCACCCTGCGCGCCCATCTGAAGTACACCGCGCGCGGAGCGGCCGGCCCGCTGGTCCAGTTGCTCGGCCTGGAGGTCGGGGCGCTGCTCGGTGGCGCGTTCATCACGGAGACCGTGTTCGGTCTGGGCGGCGTCGGCAAGCTGGCCGTCGACGCGGTGAACGGCAACGACCTGCCCACGGTCGTCGGCACCGTGCTCCTGGCCGCGTTCTTCGTCGTCGTGTTCGTGGCCGTCGCCGATGTGGTGGTGGCCTGGCTGGATCCCCGAGTGAGGCTCGCATGAGCAGACCATCCGCTTTGCGCGTACGTGACTTGACGGTCACCTTCGGCACGGCCCGCGGCCCGGTGCCGGCGGTCCGGGACATCTCCTTCGACGTGGCACCGGGTGAGGTGCTGGGACTCGTCGGGGAGTCCGGTTCGGGCAAGTCGACGATCGGTCTGGCGGCCCTGGGCCTGCACGATCCGGCCCGCACCCATATCGAGGGGAGCATCCGGCTGGGCGGCGGACCGGAGTTGGTGGGCGCGCCGGAATCGGTCCTGAAGCGGGTGCGGGGCGCCAGGGCCGCGATGGTCTTCCAGGACGCCCTGGACGCGCTGTCGCCGTACCACACCATCGGCGCGCAGATCGCCGAGGCGTACCGCGTACACCATCCGAAGGCGGGCCGCAGGGTGGCGCGGCAGCGGGCGGCGGCGATGCTGGAGCGGGTGGGCATCCCGGCCGCCCGGGCCTCGGACCACCCCCACCACCTCTCGGGCGGCATGCGCCAACGGGTGGTCATCGCCATGGCGCTGGTCAACGACCCGGACGTGCTGATCGCCGACGAGCCGACCACGGCGCTCGACGCCAGGGTCCAGCGCCAGGTTCTCGACCTGATCCGCGAACTCCAGACGGAGACCGGTACGGCCATGCTCCTCATCACCCACGACGTGGGCGTGGTGGCGGCCACGTGCCATCGCATGCTGGTGTTGCGCGCCGGCGAGGCCCTGGAGGAGGGGCCCACCACGCGCCTGCTGACCTCCGCCGCGCACTCCTACACCCGGGCCCTGGTCCAGGCGGCCCCCACTCTGCGCACCCCGCCCCGCAGCCGGCTGCCCACGGTGGAGGATCCGGAACCGAAGCCCCGCGCGACGGCCCGGCCGGGTACGGCCCCCGCCCCCACCGGTGTGCTGGCCGAGCTGCGCGACCTGCGCGTGGAGTACCCGGGCCGGCGCCGCTTTCGCCCGCACACCGCGGTCGACGGCGTGAGCCTGCACGTGAGCCGCGGCGAGACCCTGGGCCTGGTCGGCGAGTCCGGCTCGGGCAAGTCCACGATCGCGAGGGTCCTGGCCGGCCTGCGCCGCCCGACCGGCGGGGAGGTCCGCTTCGACGGCCGGGACATCTCCGGGGCGGCGACGAACGCGCGGCTGCGCCGCGAGCTGAGCCGGGACGTCCAGTTGGTGTTCCAGGACCCGTACGCGTCGCTGAACCCGCGCCGGACGGTGGAGCAGATCGTCACGACGCCGCTGCGTGTCCACACGGACCTGGACGCGGCACGGCGCCGGGACCGGGCGGTGGAACTCCTGGAGCAGGTGGGCCTGTCCGCGTCGCACCTCTCCCGCCACCCGCACGAGTTCTCCGGCGGCCAGCGCCAGCGCATCGGCATCGCCCGCGCGCTGGCCGTCCGGCCGCGCCTGGTCATCGCCGACGAACCGGTCTCCGCGCTGGACGTCTCCGTCCAGGCGCAGGTCCTCAATCTCCTCATGGACCTGCGCGAGGAGCTGGGCCTGTCGCTGCTCTTCATCTCCCACGACCTCGCGGTGGTACGGCACTTCTGCGACCGCATCGCGGTGCTGAAGGACGGCCGGCTGGTGGAAGCGGGGCCGAGGGACACGGTCTTCGACACACCGGCCGCGCCCTATACGAAGGAACTCCTGGCCGCCGTCCTGTGACCGGGCACCTCCCGCGGCGACCGCCTGGCCCCGCGACCGGCGCACCGTGCACCGGCACGCTCCCCCGGCTCCGCCGGAGGACCCGGCTCACCCCGCTCGGCGGGCAACCACCCGCGACGCCTCACGCGCCCTTGCGCACGCTCTGTCAGCATCCTTGTGCGAGCCGTGACACTGGCTGCCGTCGCCCGGTGACACCGGCGGCAGAACCCGCGGAAAGGAAACAAACCCCCCATGTACCGTGTCACTTCGCTCGCCATCGCCTCCCTCGCCGTCGTCGCGGCCCTCGGCACCGCCCCCGCCGCGTCCGCCACCGCCCCGGCCCCGGCCGGCAAGAGCTCCGCCGCGGCCTTCCACTGCGACCCGGGACGCTTCTGCATCTACAGCGGCTGGGACGGCGGCGGCACCCGCTGCCAGTGGTCGCAGGAGAAGGTCGCGAACACCGCCGACCTGTGTTCCTTCATCCGCAACGGCAAGAACGTGCTGTCCGTGTGGAACGGCACCGGCCACCGCGTGCAGTACTACACGCAGACCAACTTCAACAACCGCGTCGGATCGACCGCCGCCGGCCACGGAGGGAACCTCATGGGCAATTACCAGATCCGCTCCTTCCAGAAGCAGTAGGCGCCCGCGGACGTGTGGGGCCCGGGCGGGCGGTCCGCCGTCCGCCCGCCCGGGAGCCGTACCGGCGCCGGGATCCGTACGCGGCGCCGGGCGCCGTGGTTCCGGCTACCTCAGTCCGTCGTCCAGCGCGGTCATCAGCTGACCGTTCGGTGTGTCGCCGGACATCTCCCAGACGAACCCGCCCAGCAGCCCCTTGGACTTGATCCAGGCCGTCTTCTTCCCGATCGACCAGGCGTCGTCGAACGACCACCACTGGCCGCCCGGACCGGTGTAGCCGTACGTCGAGACGGACTGCTCGTCGTGGCGTACGGTCATGGCGGGGAAGCTGGTGATCAGGTTGTGGTAGCCGCGCACCCCGGCCTCGGTGTCGAACTGGCCGGGCGCCGCGCCGCCCGCTTCCTGCCACTCACCGGCGGCCCCGCCGTCGGTCACGCCCTGCCAGCCGCGCCCGTAGAACGGGAAGCCCACCGTCAGCTTGCGGGGATCGACCCCGGCGTCGAGATAGACCTGGACCGCGTCCTCGACGCTGAAGTGGAAGGGGTACGGGTCCTGTGCGTCGGCGTAGAGGTTGGAGCCGTGGCCGGTGCGTCCCGGCTCCCAGGAGTTGTCGCTGCCGGCGCCGTGGAAGTCGTATCCCTGGACGTTGGCGTAGTCGAGCGAGTCGAAGATCCGGGTCAGGTCCCAACCGGCGGAGATCTTCGCGGGGTCGGCCGGGGTGAACGCGGTCAGCAGCCGGTGTTCGCCGCCGAGCGCGTCGAGCTGCTTGCGGAACTCGGCGAGCAGCGCGGTCAGGTTGGCCTTGTCCTGGGTGCCGTAGTGGTTGCCCGGGTGTCCTTCGGAGCCGGGCCACTCCCAGTCGATGTCAATGCCGTCGAAGATCCCGGCGGCCGTGCCCGGGCCGCCCGCGCCGTTGTAGACGGGCAGATCGCCCTTGATCCACACGTCGACGCAGGACTTGACGAACTTCTCCCGGGAGGCCTGGGTGGCGGCGGCGTCCGAGAAGAACTTCGAGTACGTCCAGCCGCCGAGCGACACCACGACCTTCAGCTTGGGGTACTTGGCCTTGAGCTTCCTCAACTGGTTGAGGTTGCCCCGGAGTCTGGCCCAGCCGTCGTCGGCGACTCCGTCCACCGACTGGGCGGCCGACATGGGACGGGCGTAGTCGGCGTCCGCGTCACCGGCGCCGGTGCCCTCGTCGGGGTCCTGGGGGTTGGCGGAGACGCCCTTGGTGACGCCCGCCTGGCAGGTGAGGTTCACCGGGTCCAGGTTCTCGAAGGCGTAGTTGACGACATCGAGCTTGGCCGCGGCGCCCGAGGTGTCCAGGTTCTTCACGAAGTACTGGCGGCCGTAGATGCCCTACTGCGCGAAGTAGCCCACCTTGAGCTGCCTGCCCGGCCCGGCCACGTCGTCGGTGGTGACGGTCAGCGCGTTCGACGCCGGGGAGGAGTTGTCGGCGGTGTCGCGGGCCTTGACCGTGAAGGTGTAGGCGGTGGCCGGGGAGAGCCCGTCGACCGTGGCCGTCGTGGCATCCGCGCCGACGGTTTTCGCCAGCGTGCCGCCGCGGTACACGTCGTAGGCGGCCACGGCCACGTTGTCGGTGGACTTGTCCCAGGCCAGGCCGACGCCGGAGGAGGTCTTGCCGGTGGCGCGCAGTCGGCCGGGCGCGGTCGGCGGTGCCGGGTCGGTCGCCGGGTCGACGGTCTTGACGGTCACCGGTGCGCTCGCCGGTCCCGCGTTCCCGCGGGTGTCCTTGGCGCGCACGGTGAACGTGTAACTCGTCGCCGGGGCCAGGCCGCTGACGGTGGCGGTGGTGCCGGTCG
Organism: Streptomyces achromogenes subsp. achromogenes; assembly: GCF_000720835.1. Classification (GTDB taxonomy): domain Bacteria; phylum Actinomycetota; class Actinomycetes; order Streptomycetales; family Streptomycetaceae; genus Streptomyces; species Streptomyces achromogenes. The sequence goes on from NZ_JODT01000017.1 coordinate 43,929, forward strand.
TGGTGGTCACCGGGGCCGGGCCGCCGAGCACCTCGTAGGAGGCCACGGGGTGGTCGCCGCCCTGCGCGGCGGCCCAGCTCAGCGCGACCGAGTGGGCCGTGACCGCGGTCGCCTTCGGTGCGCCGGGCGCGGTCGGCGGGACGTCGGGGGTGCCGTCGCACTTGTCGCCGTTGACGGTGCAGCCCGTCGGGGCGGTGAGCGGTCCGTTGGCGATGAACCAGTAGCTGTACGGTTCGGTGCTGCCGCCGGCCGGGACGCCGGCGTTGTAGAAGGCGTTCTTCACGGTCACGTGCCGGCCGGAGACGGTCGCGTCGCCGTTGTAGTGACCGGTGACCGAGACCCCGGCCGGCAGGTCGAACTCCAGGGTCCAGCCGCTGACGGTGGCCGCGCCGCTGTTGCGGACGACGTAGGTCCCCTTCCACCAGGAGCCGTTGTCCTGGCTGGTGAACGTCGCCGTCAGCGTCCCGGCCGCATGGGCGGGGGCGGCCAGCGCGGCGAGCAGCGCGAGCGGCAGGAGCAGCACGGCGCCCAGCGCGGCGACCCACCGCCGGAATCGGGCACCGCGCCGCGGGGCGCGGTGCCCGGGGTTGCCGGAGGGCGCTTCGGACGGATTGCGGCGAGGGAGTACGAGCGGTGGTCTGCGCCGGTGGAACATGGCTCTCCCTGTGGTCGTGGGGTGGTACAGGGGTGAGGTGAACCGTGGGTGCGCGTTGCCTGACCGAGCGCTTTCAACGTAGAAGGTCTGGACCAATGCGTCAACGGCCTGAGTGGGCAAGCCCGTTGAGGCGGGGGTACGCCGCGTACCTCAGTGGGGGCGCGGGGCTGCCGGCAGGTCCGCCCGCAGGAATCCGAGCGTGGACAGTTCGTTCACGGTCGCCTGCAACCGGCTGATGCGTTCCCGGCCCATCCGGACGAGTTCCTCCCCCGCGGCTGCCCACCGGTCGAGGTCGGGTGACAGGGGCGGGATACCGGCGAGGATGTCCGCGCTCTCCTTCAGGGTGATCCCCACGCGTTGCGCGGCGCGGGCGAGCCTGATCCGGCAGATCGCGTCGACGGTGAACCGGCGGGCGTTGCCGCTGTTCCGGTGGGCGCTGATGACCCCGTAACGCTCGTAGAAGCGGACGGCGTTGGCGGTCACTCCCGCGGCCCTGGCCACCTGCCCGACCGTCAGTGTCGCCTGGCTCGCTTCACAGTCCACGTGTTCGACGACTGTCATGAGGTCCGTCCCTGGTCCGCCGGTGATTCCTGCCGGTCAAGTATCACGGGGGCGCGGCGTGGGGAGCGCAGGCGTACGACCAGGGCCAGCGACATCACGACGAGGGCCGCCGCTTGGGTCAGCCGCTGGGCGTCCACGAGGGTGGCCGCGTACTCGGCTCTGGCCGCCGCTCCGCCGTCGGTCACGGCCGACAGCGAGGCGCCGCCGGTCATCGTGGCCGTGAGTCCCGTGAAGAGCGCGCTGACCGCCGCCGTGCCCAGGCCGTTCGCGACGGTGCTCACCAGCGACAGCAGCGCGGAGGCCGAGGCCAGGTCGGGGCCGTGGAGATCGCGGCTGGAACCGGAGATCGTCGGCATCATCACCGCGCCGGTCCCCGCCCCTTGGAAGAACCCGAGCAGCCCGAGCAGCGCGTAGGGGGTGTCCGGCCGGACCACGATCACCTGGACGAGGCCGGATCCGATCGCGAGGCCCAGGCCGGTGCCGACGACCAGCCGGGGGCCGAGCCGTTCGAGGCAGCGGGCGGCGAACTGCACGCTGATTCCCATGCCGACCGTTCCGGGAACCATCAACGCCGCCGTGACCGACGCGCTGTCCGCCCGCAGGATCTGCACGTAGGCGGGCATCAGCACGACCGTGCCGAAGTAGGGAGCCGCGTACAGGGCGAGGACCGCGGCGCCCCGGCCGAACACCGGATTCCGCAGCAGACCGATCCGCAACAGCGGTTCCGGGTGGCCGAGCGCCCGCACCGCGAACACCGCGACCGACCCCGCACCGAGGGCGGCCGTGGTGATCCGTGTCCAGGCCGGGCCGTCCTGCGCGCTGATGCCGTAGGCCACCGCGACGAGTCCCGGAACCAGCAGCACCGCTCCGAGCAGGTCGAGCCGGCCGCGCCGTCCGCGTGCCGCATCGGCCGGCAGCCAGGCGAGCGTGCCGACGGCGCCCAGCAGTGCCGATGGCACGGTGATGAAGAACAGAGGCCGCCACGACCCGGTGCCCAGGAGCAACGCGCCGAGCACCGGGCCCAGGATCGGCCCGATCAGCATCGGCAGACCGGTGATCGCCATCATCCGGCCGCGGCGCGCCGGTGCGACCGCCCCGAAGCCGATCGCCATCCCGAGGGGCGTCATCAGGCCACCGGCGAGGCCCTGTGCCGCTCGGGCGGCGATCAGCCAGCCCAGGCTGCCGGACGCCCCGGCGGCGACGGAGGCGACCGCGAAACCGAGCAGCGCCGCCAGGTACACCCGACGCGCGCCCCAGCGTGCGGCGAGACCCGCGGCGAGCGGCATCGTCGCGACCATGGCGAGCGTGTACGCGGTGATGATCCATTGGGCGGCGGCCAACGACGTGCCGAACGCCGCCATCAGCCGGGGCAGCGCGACCGCGACGATCGTCGCGTCCAGCACCGCCATCAGTCCGCCGGACGCCAGCACGATCGCGGCGCGCACCTCCGCTCCGGTCAGCCTGTTCGCCGCGCGCACTGCCGGCATCGTCGGCTCGTTCATTCCGCGAGCCGGTTGTCGAGCGCTTCTTCTGTCATGGCGCCGACGCTAGGCATTCGCCTATGGGTGAACTCAACACCCGTCCAGCCGGTGCCGGTTGTATCGGCCTACTGCGGGTTCCCGTTGGCGGCGAGGCGGGCGCTCATGTCCGCGTGGGCGCGCCGGGAGTGGGTGTTGGCCGGGTCGTGGAGGAGGCGGAGGTAGTCGTAGAGGACCTGCACGCACTCGTCCCGGGTGGAGTAGGACGCGTCCGAGGCCAGTTCGAGGTTCTTGGTGACCTCCATCAGCCGCCCGTCTGACGCGGCGTACACCGGGTGCCAGACGAGCCTCACCGCCGGGTGGAGGGCCATGATCACGCGCAGTTGCGGCACTTCCTGTGCGATGAGGACGCTGTCGGGGTTGTACGCCCGTAGAAAGATGTGGACAGGGCCGCGGGCGCGGCTCACGAAGGCTTTGGACAGGACGTTCCACATCGGTGTCTTGAGCATCCAGTCCGAGGTGAGGGTCAGCTTGTCGACCACCCCGCCGAACGGCGTCGCCTCCAGGGGGGTGTGGCCCTTGGCGAGGGCGTAGTCGCTGACCTCCCTGCCTCCCGACCAGAGCGCCATCGTCGGCGTGTCGATGCCCAGGTAGTCACCGACCATCTTCACCAGCTCCTGGTACCAGCTGTTCGACGCGCGGTGCTCGCGCTGCTCCTGGCGTACGGTGAACCTCGTCATGGCCTCGTCGTTGAGCCGGCCCTGCTCCGCGATGCCGCCGAGCACGAGCTGCCAGGCCGCGTCCGTGACATCGTCGGGGAAGCCCCGCCTGGGCCATCATGGCGCGGAACGTGCTCCATTCGCCGTGCGCGGTGGGGTCGGCGGCGTTCCGCCGGGCCTCCTCCCGCACGTCGGGATCGGCCTGGCGCTGCACCCGGCGGGTCACGGCCGCGTTGCCCACCGTCCGCTGGAGCACGGCGAGTCCGGCGGGATGCGGTGCCCGGCCGGGGCCGAGGTCCGAGGCCGTGTCCTGGACGCGCCTCCTCGGCGCCGTCGCCGGCGCCGGCACCGAGTGTGTCTCCGTCTTCCGCACGCCCCAGCCCTCCCGAATTCGCCACTCCGCCCTGAGACTAGAGCCTAGGCGACGGGGCTGAAAGCGCGTCAGCCGAGCCGGTGCCGGGTCCGGGTGTGCGCGGTCGTGTCACCCAGGTCGCTCAGCATGGGTTCGGAGGCGCGGACGGCACGCAGGACCTCCTGGGCGAGGTCGGCGGTGATCAGCTCGGGCCGGTCCACGGCGGCCTCGGCGAGCGGTCGTCCGTCCGGGCCCCAGATGGCGCTGGATCCGCAGGCGTTCCAGCCCCCCGTAGTGCCGATGTGATTGGCGAGCACCGCGTAGCAGGTGTTGTCCAGAGCCCGTGCCGGGAACCATGTGCGTGATTCGTGGTACCCGTTGCCGACCCCGAACAGGGCGCCGACGACGTAGGCGTGGCAGCCGTCCAGCGCCGCCGCACGGGCGTGCTCGGGAAAGCCGGAGTCGTAGCAGATGCCCAGCCCCAGGCGCCAGCCCTCCAGCTCCAGGGTGCACCCGGCCGCACCCGCGCGATAGATCTCGTGTTCCGACGTGAACAGGTGCTGCTTGTCGTAACGGGCGGCGAGTTCCCCGTTCGCGTCGATGACCAGGGCCGACACATACAGATCGTCCTGGGCGTGGAACGCGGCGCCGACCACGGCGACCGTGCCGGTCTCCCGGCAGGCGTCGGCGATGGGGGCCAGCCGCGGGTCGCCGGACCGCACGGCGCATCGCCGCGGGTCGGACCGGACGAGGTCGGGCTCGTAACCGCTGAGGAACTTCTCCGGGAAGACCACGAGCCGGGCCCCGGCCCGGGCGGCGTCGTGGACCATGGCCGCGACGGTGGCCGCGTTGGCGTCGACATCACCGGCCTCTGCCTGCGCCTGAGCGGCGGCTATGCGGAGCGGACGCGACGGGAGCGGATGGGGGCGGTACTGGGCCGCGTGTTCTGTCACGGATCTTCACCCTACCGCCGCGCCCCGGCACATCTCTGTGCGAGGGTGCGGGCATCAGTCTCCGGCAGGGCGGCCCTGCGTCGCCGCGTGCCCTTCGCGGTCGAGGATGGCGTGCACCACGGAGTCCCGCCACGCTCCGCCCTTCAGGACGTGCTCCCGGATGACGCCCTCTTCGACCATGCCGACGGCCGCCATGGTCCGGTCGGATGCCTCGTTGCGCGGAGACCGCGCGCCCCAGATCCGGTGCGGGCGCAGGTCGTCGAAGCCGAAGCCGAAGCCTAAGCCGAGCAGGAGCCGTACCATCTCGACGCCGTAGCCGGCGCCCCAGGACCGTGGGCGCAGCGCGAAGCCCAGGGTGGCGCCACCCTGTTGGTGAGGATCGAGGTCCGGCCTTCCGAAGCCGACGAGTTCGGCGCTTTCCCGCTCGACAACGGCGAGCGCGTATTCCCCGCGCGGCGTCTCGGCGGCTGCGGCGATGGAGCGCGCCACGATCCGGCCGGCCTCCTCTCGGCCGCGCGGCTCGAACGACAGGTGCTCCGTCGCCTCCGGGCTGCCGTAGACGGCCGGCACCGCGTTCACGTCCTCGGTGCTCAGTTCCCGGAGGGCCAGACGGGTGCCGGAACGTTCGACCGGATACATGCCCCGACTCTATCCACCGGTCCCTGTCCGGCCCGGGACAAGCTCAGGGCCGGACAGGGAAGAGCCCAGGGCCGGGTTCCCCCTGGCCGCCCGTCGTCGTGGCCGCGTAAGGTGCGCGAGTCGTGGCGGGAGGAGAGGCGGTCGGTGACGTGGCATTGACGGTGGTCGCGCGGGAGCGGTTGGCGGGGGCGGCGCGGGCCGCGCTGGGCGGTGGGCGGCGGCTGGTGGCGGTCGAGCGGGTCACGGGCGGCAGCAAGAAGGGCGTGTACCGCCTGGTGATGGACGACGCGACGACCGCGATCGCCTACCTGTGGGACGACACCGAGAACTACTGGCCGGCGGCCGAGGGCGACGACGACCTCACCGACCCGTTCTCGCCGGGGCTCGGGCTCGATCTGTTCGAGGCCGCGCACGCACGCCTGAGCGCGCTCGGCGTCCGTGTCCCGGCGATCCGCCTCGTCGACCACGCCGACGGCGACGGCTCGGCCGGCCTCGCCGTCGTGGAGGACCTGCCGGGCCAGACGCTGGAGCAGGTGCTCGCCCGGGACCCGCGTGCGGCGGCCCCGGTCATGGCCCGGCTCGCCGAGGCCCTGGAGGCGATGCGCCGGCACCGCGCACCGGCGTACGGCAAGGTGGCCGTGGTCGACCAGGGCGGCAGGTCGCGGGGGTCGTCGTGCGAGGAGGCCGTCCTGGCCCGCGCGTTGCGGGACCTCGCCGAGGCGGCGTCGCGCGACCCCCGGATCGCGGCGGCCCGCGACCGGCTGGCCCAGCGGCTGCTGCGCCTGGCGGGCGCGGTGCGGCCCCGCGCGGAGTACGCCGTCGTGCACGGCGAACTGGGCCCCGATCACGTCTTGGTGGACGCGGACGGGAACCCCGTGCTGATCGATATCGAGGGCACGATGTACTTCGACATCGAGTGGGAGCACGTCTTCCTGCGCATCCGCCTGCACGAGGCGTACGGGCCGCTGGCGGTGGACGGACTGGACGCGGACCGGCTCGCGCTGTACCTGCTGGCCCAGCGGCTCTCGCTGACGGCGGGACCGCTGCGCCTGCTCGACGGGGACTTCCCCGACCGGGCGGCGATGGCGGGCATCGCCGAGCACAACCTGAACGAGGTCCTGGCACTGGTCGGCGACTGAACGCACCGCGCCGGACCGGGTACCGCCGCGACACTCAGGCCGCCGCACGACGGCCCGGCCGTACGACGGTCAGTCCGTACGAGTCAGTCCGTACGTCGGTCGCGCTCTGTCCGCGTCGGGATGTGCGTACGCAGACGACGGCGGGCCCTGGCCATGAGCAGCAGGGCCCGCGCGTCGGCCGGGGACGGTCCGGTCAGGGCCTCGGTCACGGCTATCTCGACACCGCCGCTGTACTGCGCCGACAGGTTGTAGAGGAAGGCGCCCAGCGTCACCAGGCCGGTGCCCAGGACGACTTCCGCGATGACGACTCCGACGGCGACGGCCAGGAAGGTGCTGAACGCCGGCAGGACATCCGGTGCCATGGCGTTCAGCATGATCCAGGCGACGCCCGCCGTGGCGACCACGAGCACACCGAGCCCGGCCAGCAGGAGGAAGCTCGTCACCATCACCGACCAGGGATCGGCCTCCGACAGACGCAGCCGTATCGGCCGCCGGCCCGACACGGGCGCCCCGCCGCCGGGCACCCGCCGGCTCCGGGGACCGAAGACCGGCCCGGACCGTCCGGCACCGGCGGCGGACCCTACGGACCCGGGCGGGCCGGACGGATCCGGCGGAGCGGGCGTCTGCGGGGATACGAGGGCAGCACCGGAGGCAGGGGCACCGGCAGGGGCAGGCGCGGGGTGCTCGGCCGTCGCACCCGTGCCGTCGGGAAGGCCGGGCCGCTCCGGGGGTACGGACTTCCCGCCGGGTATCGGCCGGCCGTCGGTCTCGTCGGGCGGCACCGCGCGCCGGCGTCCGGTCGGCCCGGTCTTCGCGGCAGGGCCGGAGCCACCGTCCCGCCCGGGTGTCATCCGTCCGTGGAAGGTGCTGCTGGGCCTGCGCTTGGCTCGGCTCATGCCTGTCTCCCTGACTGGCCTGGCAGCCGGGCCGTGGCGTCCACCGTCGAACGGGCCATTGCCGACCGCCAGGCGGCCTCTGGGGCCTGCTGGTCCGTGAATCCGACGGTATCGACACTTTCGCCCGAATGCACCCGCGAGGGGTACGCCAGGGGCACCACGGGGCGGAGCCGGTCCTCGGTCCGTCAGCCGGTGTGGGGGCCGATGTGGCCGGTGGTGACCTTGCCCGCGGTGGGCATCGCGACCGGGGCGGAGGCGACGTCGTCGGTGTTGCAGTAGGCGGTCAGGGAGGGGTGGGCACCGCGGTCGACGGACTTCAGCCGTCCGTTCTCGCGCAGGCTCACCCGCGCAAGCCGGCGAAGAAGGTGTACGGCCCGGACTCGGCCACCCGGGCCTCGGTGCCGAGGCTCACGGGGGCGTCGGTGAACAGCGTCCGCCCGGCGGCCTCGTGCTCGCGCGCCTGGTCACCCTCCGCCCGGTGGACGGTGACGGTCTGCCGTCCGTCCTCCGGCGGGGAGAACACGAAGCCGAACGCCACGTCGGCCCGGTGATCGCCGTCGGTGTCCACATTGACGCGGTAGACCGCGTCCGGGTGGAATGCCTGGCCACCGGCCGGCGCGACCGGGTTCACGTTCATGCACGGATGCCGGGCGCCGGTGGCACGGCTGCGGCCCGGTGAGAATCGCACGGTCGGCTCGCTCGGACCGCGCGGCAGGGCGGAGAGCGGGCCGCCGCACCGGTGGACGGCTCGGCGCCGCCCCGGTGCGGTACCCGGCCCCGGGTGATCGGCGCGGCGCGGTGGGCACGCGCGGCCGGCGGGCAGGCTCGCCGCCGGAGCGCTCCGCCGTCCGGGTGATCCGCCGGGCGGCGCCCGGGTGGGCTCCGCCGGGGCCGGTACGCGTAGGGGTGCGGGTCAGCGTACGACGTCGAAGACGTTCTTCTGGATGCCGTTGGCGTAGGCCTCGTGCTCGACCAGCCTCAGCTTCTGGGCGTCCTTGTCCGTGGCGCTGAACAGGCGCTTGCCCGCGCCGAGCAGGAGCGGGAAGACGAGCAGGTGGTAACGGTCGATGAGGCCGGCGTCCGAAAGGCTCCGGTTCAGGGCGGCACTGCCGTGGACGATGATCGGGCCGCCCTCGGTGGCCTTCAGCGCGGCGACCTCGTCGAGCGAGCGCAGGATCGTCGTCTCGCCCCAGTCCGACACCAGGTCGCCCTCGGTGAGGGTGGTGGACACGACGTACTTCGGCATCGCCTTGTACTGCGCGAACTCCGGCATGGCGGGCCACACCGGGCTGAACGCCTGGTAGCTGACCCGGCCCAGCAGCATCGCGCCGGCCTCGTGCTGTTCCCGGCCCTTGATCTCGAAGGCCTCGGGCAGGAACTCGATGTCCTTGAAGGTCCATCCGGAGTTCCGGTAGCCGGGCTCGCCGCCCGGTGCCTCCACCACACCGTCGAGCGAGACGAAGGCGGTGCTGATCAGGGTACGCATCTGGGGGTTCCTCGGTATCTCGTCATCAGCCGCGCGCGGCTGACCAGGGTGACAGCCACGGCACATGGTTCATGATCTTTGACCGTGGAGCACGCGAGAACTCATCGGCCGGTGTACGGCACGAGTCGCGGGCCCCGTCAACGACCGCCCGCCGGACGCGCCGTGGAGGGAATTCCCGCCACCGTGCGGCCCCGTGGCGGTGTCGTGTGCCAGGCTGCCACCGAACGTGCCGCTTCACCCGTCCGGGCCCGTTTCAGTGCAGGAGGCAGAGCCCTTGACCGCCGACGAACAGCCGCTTGGCTGGGACACCACCACCGTGGCCGATGCCTACCGGGACCGCGACATGCGGCTCGCCGAGCAGCTGATCTTCCCCGCCCTGCTGCGGCGGCTCGCGGGGAGGGCCGGGCCCGGCCGGCTGGCCCTGGACATCGGGTGCGGCACCGGCGCGGTCGCGGCGCGGCTCGTGAGCGCCGGGGAGTGGGAGGTCCAGGGCCTCGACCCCTCGGCCGACATGCTCGGCATCGCCCGAGCGGACCGCCCCCACCCCCGTGTCTCCTACCGGTTGTTCGACGGCCGCACCCTGGACTGGCTCGCCGACGACAGCGTCGATGCCGCCGTGTGCTGCCTGGTGTACTGCACCGACCCGGACGACGGGCGGCTGGCCGCCCTCACCGCCGAGATCCGCCGGGTGCTGCGCCCCGGTGCGCCGTATCTGCTGGCCGACCTCAACCCGGCGGCGACCGGCGTGGCCTTCTCCACGCTGCGCCACGGCGAGCCGGGGGCGGTCTACGGCGACGGCGACACCGTGCCCACGCTGCTGCGGCTGCGCGACGGCACGACGATGACGAGCGCCACGTACTACCGCTCCCTCGACCGGTACCGGCGTTTCCTGGCCGAGGCCGGCTTCCCCGCCCCCGCCGTCGAGTTGCCCACGCTCCCCTCGGACAGCCCGGGCGCCTCGGCGGTCCCGGCGGAGCTCCGCACCGCGCCGTACATGATCCTGTCGACCCACGCGTGACCCGACCCGCTCCCGGTGCGCGGCCGCGCGCTCCGGCGGTGGCGTCAGGCGGATTCCCGTACGACCAGCTCCGGAGCGAACACGACCGACGTGGGATCGGTGCGGGTGCCGTGGATGTGTTCGTCCAGCAGACGGGCCATCTCGGCGGCCATGTCCTCCACGGGCTGGCGCACGGTGGTCAGGTGGGGGTGCCGGTCGACGGCGGCCGTGGAGTCGTCGAAGCCGACGACCGCGACGTCCTCCGGCACCCGCCGGCCGTGGTCCCGCAGCGCCTGGCAGGCGCCGCGCGCCATGAGGTCGTTGGCCGCGAACACCCCGTCCACGTCCGGGTGTTCGGCGAGGAGGGCGGCCATGGCCGCGAGGCCGCTGTCGTGGGTGAAGCCGCCTTCGGCGACCGGGACCCGGGCATGGCCCCGCCGGGCGAGGGCGTCGCGGAAGCCGGCCAGCCGCTCCTGACCGGCGGGCAGCGCGAGCGGACCGGAGACGGTGGCCGGTCTGCGGCAGCCCCGGGCGAGCAGGTGCTCGGCGGCGAGCCGGCCGCCGTCCCGGTGGGCCACGTCGACATGGCTGAGCGGGACGGGACGGGCGGGACGGGCGAACAGGACGGCGGGCAGCGACGCCTCGGCGAGGAGGGCCGGCAGCGGGTCGTCGGCGTGGCTGGAGACCACCAGGGCGCCGTCGGCCCGGCCCTGTCCGAGGTAGGTGAGCACCTCCTCGCGGGCGGCGGCGGACTCGGCGAACATCAGCACCGGGTGGACCGAGCGCGGGCGGAGGTGGCCGACGATGCCCGCGACCACCCGCCCGAAGAACGGGTCGGCGAACACCCGGGCGGCGAAGCCGGCCTGGGCCTCCTCGGAGGTGTCCCCGGCGCCGGAGACCACCAGCGCCACGGCCTCGGCCCGCCGGGTGACCAGGGAGCGGGCGGCCCGGTTGGGCGCGTACCCGGTACGCCGGATGGCCTGGCGGACCAGCTCCTGGATCGCCGGGTCCACGTTGCGTACGCCGTTGACGACCCGGGAGACGGTGGCCCGGGAGACGCCGGCCTCCCGGGCGACGTCCTCCAGGGTGGGGGCCTGTCTGCTCATGTCCCGCACCCTAACGGCCCGTCGGGCGGTGCCGGTAGAGCGCTCTCCCGGGTCCCGGCCCGGCCTCGATGTGCCTGGGGCGGTCAGCCGTAGACGCCGAACTCGTACAGCGAGTAGCCCCAGCCGGTGCCGCGGGTGGTGCCGTTGATCCGGACGTACCGGCCGGTGCCGCCGACGTCGAGGTCGTCGACGCCGCCGTTCCCGTCCGTCACGGTCCGCACGGTCTGCCAGGTCTGGCCGTCGTCGGAGGTCTGCACGCTGTACGCCCTGGCGTAGGAGGCCTCCCACAGCAACCGGACGTGGCGGAAGGCGGTGCGGGTGCCGAGGTCGACCCGGATCCACTGGGGGTCGCTCCAGTCGCTCGCCCAGCGGGTGTCCGGGTCGCCGTCGACGGCGTGGGCGGCGGGGCAGGGGCAGTCGCCGTAGCCCGGCTGGAAGGAGGAGGCCGTCGCGGGTTTGCCGAGGGCCAGGTCGGGGCCGTTCACCGGGGGCGGGACGACCCGGACGGAGCGGGTCCCGACGCCGACGTTGCCATGGCCGTCCTTGGCCTTCACATAGATCTTCCACACGCCGGGCCGGTCGGGGGCGGTCACCTTCAGCCGGCCGCCGCCGAGGTCGGTGAAGGGCAGGGAGGCGAGGTTCCTGTTCTGGTCGATGTACGCGCTGCTGTCCAGGACTTCGTAGCCGACCGGGTCGCCGTCGGGATCGGCGGCGCGGACGGACAGGACGAGGTCGCGGCCGGCCGGGACCGCGCCCGCGTCGCCCTCGACGGTCGGGTCCGTGACGACGGGCGGGGTGTTGTCGTGCGTGGTGTCCCCGCCGTAGGCGCGTTTGACCGCGTAGTACGAGAGCCGTTTCTCGCCCGCGGGCAGCAGGTTGAACCAGATGCCGCCGAAGTCGTACTCGGTGCCGTAGTGGAACATCGTGGCGCCGAGCGCGACGCCCTGGTGCCCGGTGACACAGCCCCAGGCGCGGGTGTAGCCGTCGGCCTTGGCCTGGTCGGAGGGTTCCAGCGGCACCCCGTTGGCGTCGTCGGGCACCTCCCACTCGCCGGCCGGACCGGTCTCGGTGACGATGTAGGGCTTGGTGTAACCGCCCTGCTCCCAGGCGGACTTCAGGCCGCAGACGGCGTTGTAGGCGTTGACGGCGTACAGGTCGAGGTCGGGGGCGTTCTTCTTGAAGTAGGGCCAGGCGCCGGCCCAGGCGTCCGTGGAGGTGACCGGGTGGTCGGGGTCGACGGCGTGGATCTTCTTGGTGATGTCGTTGACGAAGGCGGTGTAGGCGTCGCGCTGGCGTTCCAGTTCGGTGCCGCTGTAGCAGTTCTGCAGACCGAGGACCGATTCGTTGCCGACGTCCCACATCAGTACGCCCGGGTTGTCCTTGTAGGTGCGCACCCAGGTGGGGAACTCGTCGAGCATCCGGTTCTTGTAGGCGGTGTCGGTCGTGTAGTCGACGCAGCCGCCGCTGCCGGGACCGCCGCCGGGCTGGAGCCAGAAACCGGCGATGACCTTGATGCCGTGCGCGGCGGCGGAGTCGAACAGCGGCTTGCTCGAGGCGTCGGTGCCCCAGGTGCGGATGGTGTTGACGCCCATGGACTTCAGGTCGGCCAGGTACCGGTCGGCGTCGGCCGGGGACGGGCCCCAGGTGAGGCCCTTGATCCGGTACGGCTGTCCGTCCACGGTGAGCTGCCAGGCGCCCTGCCCGCCGGTGACCTTGACGACGCTGCCGGCCGCGTGCGCCTGGGTGGCCGGCAGGGCGGTGAGGGCGCAGGCGGCCAGCGCTCCCGCGGTGAGGGGCGCGATGAGGCGGCGGGCGCGGGGTGGTGGTCTCATGGTGGGGTCGCGTCTCCGGGGGTGTCGGCGGGCGTGCAAGTGGGCGTGGTGTGCGGTGGTGTGAGGGTGCGTCAGGGCAGGCGGTAGTCGGTGTTCAGGGCGGCCCCGGCCTCGGGGTGGGCCTGGTCGTAGCCACGGGCGTCGCACTGGAGTCCGCCGACCACGCAGTGGTCCACCAGCGCCTTGAGCGTGCGCTCGTCCCAGGCGTTGAAGAAGTCGTAGTGGAAGCTGTGGCCGGTGCCGCTGGACAGCCGGACCCGGGACAGGTCGCCGTTGACGGGGAACGCCATCTTGAACTCGATCATCGGCAGGGCCACCGGATGGCCGGCGGGACAGACGTTGTCGTTCGTGCCGGGTCTGACCACGGGGTAGGCCATGTGGCTGCGGTGGTCGGGGGTGTCCAGATACCTGCCGTCCCAGCAACTGGGCGCCTGGAACCGGATGTTGAGCTGGACGTCCGCGCGGTTCGGGCAGGTGGCCGGGAACTCGGTGTTGAAGTAGCTGTCGCCGCACTCCCAGCCCTCGACGAACCCGGGGTGGTGACGGAAGGCGTCGGCGCTCTGCATCGGGTCGCCGACGACGAACCTGAGGCCCTTGGGGAAGGGCCGCACGCTGGTGTAGTCGGTGACGCCGGCCTTGTAGTAGATGGTCTGCGGGCCGACCGGCAGGACGGGCCGGTCCCCGTCGTACAGGGTGGGCATCCAGTAGCCGGACAGGTCCCCGGGGGCCTTGCAGGTGGTGCCGCCCGCGCTCAGCGAGGCGGTCGTACTGTACGCGTCGGTGGTGGTGTTGCCCATGAACGTGTGGTCGTGGGACGCGCCCGGCTGCTGCGAGTGGGCGATCGGGTCGTCCGCCTTGGTGTGGCTGACCGCGCAGTTGGCCTGGAACTCGTGGAAGTAGCGGTGCGATGGGTTCTGGGTGGACGGGGTGACGCCGGTGACCGGCGGGACGGCGGGGATGTAGCCGTCGCCGTCGGGGTCCTCGGGTGAGGCGGCCGCCGCCACCGCCACGGTGTGGCCGGCGTGGGCGGTTCCGCCGGCGGTGTGCGGGGCGGGCGACGCGGCGACCGTGGTGACGCCGAGCGCGGCCAGCGCCACGGCGGAGGTGACCAGCGCACCCGGGAGGAACTGCGATCTCCGTGACATCGGGGGCTCCTTGACGCGGGGAAGGAGGGGTCGTACGGAGGCGTTGGGAGAGCGCTCTCCCACCGCTGGAGTGTTGGGGCGGCGACGGGAGGGTGTCAAGGGAGACGACCGAACACGCCGACGACCGCCTCCCTCCCCCGGACGCACGATGTGGGGCGGCGGCCGGGTTCGGTAACGTGGGCCCTCCGTGGAAGGAGGCACGTCAATGTCACGGAGTTCGGCCCGCCTTGCCGAGGCCATGCAGGTCGAGGCCTGTCCGGTCACCGAGGTGCTCGACCACGTGGCCGGCAAGTGGAGCATCGGCATCCTGATCGCCGCCGCCCACGGCCCCATCCGCTTCACCGAGATCGAGCGCGCCGTCCACGGCATCAGCCGGCGCATGCTCACCCTCAACCTGCGCCGCCTGGAGCGGGACGGACTCCTCGTCCGCACCGTGTACCCGACCGTCCCGCCCAGGGTCGAGTACGACCTCACACCGATGGCCCGCGAGCTGTACGCCTCGCTGACCGGACTGGTGGACTGGGCCGAGCGCCACCGGTCCGCCATCTCCCGGGCCCGCGCCGCCTACGACGCGGCGGAGGAGGCGGAGGAACGGACGGCGGACGAGGTCTGAACGGGCGCGGCAGCCGCCGGTACTCGTCGTGGTCGTAGCCGCGGTCCGCGAAGAGCGTGTCCGGCCGTCCGCGTGGCCGCCCGACCACGCCGGCCACGTGGAGCCTTGTCGAGCGGGGGCAGGAGCCGGGTGACGTCGTTGCGGTTGGCGCCGGTCAACGACACCGCGAGCGGGATTCCCTGGCCGTCGGTGAGGACGTGGTGCTTGCCGTCCGGCCGTGCACCGGCCGCTCCCCGAAGTGCCAAAGACGTACGCGAAGCGACCGTACGGCCGCTGGGACGGGTCCGGGTGGGTACCGTCCTTGCCGACAGCAGCCGTCGGCCGAGGAGCGACTCATGCGCACCGACACCGCCGCCCCGGCGCCCGGCGCGAAAGAAGCCGTAAGCGAGGCGTGGCGGGCGCTGCCCGGCATCACCCCGGACGGGGCACGGGGCCGCGCGGCGGTCCTGCGGCATCCGGCGTCGGCGGCTCCCGCACTCGGCTTCGACGGCACCCTCGTCGGCATCGTCCCGGATCCGGCCGCGGCCGTGCCGTTGCCGGATGCCGTCCGTGCGACCGCGCACCGCGCGGCGGCCGGCGGCCGGGTCGGTCCGCCGACCGGCGGTCCACCGCGGGACATGTCGCGGGAGCGGGGTCTCCCGGGTGCCGGCCCGACGGCTCGGGCGCAGGTGCCGGGGCTGTACGGGGCGGATCGCCGGGACCCCGTCACGGCACGGGTCCGGATTCCCGGGGCCGCGCCGGCGCCGGCCGAGGCGCACGCCGGGATCCGGGCGAGGCCCGCGGACCGCGCCGTCGGCCCGGGCGTGCGCAGGGCGGACGAGAAAGGCGCGCTCACCGCCCCGTACGAGCCGTCGGCGGAGCCGGTCGTCCGGCCGGGCCCGCGCGCCGTGACGGCGTGCGTCGTCGAGCCGCGTGTCCGGGACGTGGACGAGGGGACGGCGCCGGCCGCCTTCCTGGAGGAGCGGTACATCGGCGGACCCGTGGGGTACGCGGGCGACGACCACGCCGGCGTACCGGGCGCCGACGCCCCGCGCGAGCGTCGGCGGCGTACCGGACGGTCCTCGGTGCGTCTCCGCGGGGCCGCGTGGCGTGCCGGGGAGCGCCGGCGGGCGGACGCGGTCCGGCCCGCCGTCCTGGGCGGGCCGGCCCAGGCGGTCCGCCCGGCGCGCGGGGCGGACCGCCTCGCCGGCTGCCTCCTGGAGGCCCCGGGCGGCGGGCAGAGCGGTGACGGTCCGGTCAGGCGGTGCCGCCGACCGTCTCCGGCAGCCCTGCGTCGGGGCCGAAGAGGGTGTGGTAGGCGTGCGCGGCCGAGACCAGGGTCACGTGGTGGTGCCAGCCGGGGAAGGAGCGGCCCTCGAAGTCCAGCAGTCCGAACCGCGACACCAGTGAGTCCCGGGTGGGGCCGGCCGCGCACTCCAGCGCCGCCAGGGACAGCAGTTCGCCGATGCTGCCGTCGGTGATGTTGGACAGCCACAGCCGCGCGGGCCGCTCGCCCTCCGGACGCCACTGGGTGAACAGGCGGTACATGCGGTGCCGCGCGGACGCCCCGCCTGCCGGGGACGGCATCTGGACGAGCCCGGACACCACCCGGACGTGGCGCTGGCGGCCGTCGGGCAGGGCGGCGATGACCGTGCGGGGGCGCTGGGCCTGGTGGCTGCCGAGATACTCCCGGGCGGTCACCAGCCCCCGGTTCTGCTGACCGAGCGGCCCGCTGGGCCGGACCAGGGCGGACGGCGGCACCGCCATCACGAAGTCCCGTCCGCGCCGGGTGAGTTCGGTCGCCAGCCGGTGGATGTCCGGGCATCCGCTGAAGTCGGCGACGACGGGCACGTGCGGCTGGGTGGTACGGGCCGCCTGCGAGTCCACCAGACCGAGGACGTGGGACCACAGCGGGCGGCCCTGCACCGCGTCGGGAAGGTGGGCCAGTTTGCGCAGCCGCGCGTCCTCGGCCCACTGGTCGGGCAGGAAGAGCTGCCAGTCCACCGGCACGGAGGCACTCTCGGTCAGCAGGAACAGGCCCATGGCCACCTGGCAGTTGACCATCCGTCCGCTGTGCGGGATGAACCGCCGGTGCACTCCGACGGAGCGATCGCCCCGCTTGGGCAGGATGGTGATGCCGAGGATCCACGCCTGGACGGGCCGGTGGTGCTCGGTCCAGCGCGCCAGTTCCGTCCGCGCCGGATCCCACTCCCAGGGGCTGACGTTGATGAACTGCTGGAGTGACTGGCTCGCGGTGGACGACTCCGTCACCGCTGCGGCCAGTCGGCGCACCGACTTCTTGCCGGACGTGGTGAGCAGGCCCTCCAGATAGACGCGGGCCCAGCGTCGCTGGTCGGAACGGGGCAGATGCCCGAAGAGGCTCTCGGCGTAGGCGTCGATCGATGGCCCGCCGTGCGGGACGAGTGTGCGGATGGTGGCTGTGTGGTTCGCTGACATGACGATGGCTCCCCCTGTCCGTCGTCGTGTGATGGTGAGCGACTAGAAAAAGTAAATAGCGTGGATTTTGTTTTCAACGGGGACGGCGGTCCCTCACGACAACTTGGCCAAGTCTCGCCCCCCGTCGCGGTGGCGATCGGGCGGTTGCTGCCGCAACTTCCCAAGGTCGTACGAACTACTGACGCTTTGCTTGCTGGCCCCTACCGGCCCGGCAGTAGCGTCCCCGGGTCAGCAACCGACCACCCGGCACCCCATCAGGAGTGAACACGCATGACCACTGGACAGGTTTCGGACCGTTTCACGCGTGGCCAGGCCCGCCTGGAGGAGATCTCCGGCCAGGACGCGCAGGCCTTCACCGAGTCGCTGCGGGACATCGCCCCCGACCTGGCGCGCTACGTCGTCGAGTTCGCCTACGGAGACGTGCACTCCCGGCCCGGCCTGAACGCCGCCGATCGTCAACTGGCCGTCCTCGGGGCCCTGGTGGCGCAGGGCGACACCCAGGAGCAGGTGCGCCGCCAGACCGGCATCGCGCTGCACGTGGGCCTGGAGCCCCGGCAGGTCGTGGAGGCGGTGACCCACCTGATCCTCGTCGTCGGCATTCCGCGGGTGCTCAACGCGCTCGTCGCCGTACGGGCGGCCATCGAGGAGCGCGGCCTGAAGGCCGACCCGATCGAGGTCGGCGCCAACACCGAGCGGCAGAGGGACCGTTACGCGTACGGCGAGGCCCGGCTTCGGCAGATCGCCGGAGACGACGGTGTCACGGTGATCCGCGCCCTCGACCCGATCGCGCCCGACCTCGGCCGCTACATCGTGGAGTTCGCCTGGGGCGAGGTGTACGACCGTCCCGGCATCAGCGTGCGCGAGCGCCAGCTCGCCACCCTCGGCGCCATGATCGGCTTCGGTGACACGCCCAAGCAGCAGAAGACCCACTTCAAGATCGCGCTGCGTCAGGGGCTCACCCCCGAGGAGCTCGTGGAGCTCGTCGTCCAGGTCGCCCCCAAGGCCGGCTTCCCCCGGGTGCTCAACGCCCTGGCCGGACTGCGCGAGGTCCTCGACGAGCGCGGCCTCACCGTCTGACCCGCCGCCCCCACCCGTACCGTTCACGCAATCACATCGGAAGGTCTCTCCCCATGCCCCTAGCGCTCCTCGCCCTTGCCGTCGGGGCCTTCGGGATCGGTACGACCGAATTCGTCATCATGGGGCTGCTGCCCGAGGTCGCCTCCACCTACGACGTATCGATCCCGACCGCCGGATGGCTGGTGACCGGGTATGCGCTCGGCGTGATGCTCGGCGCCCCGCTGATGACCATCCTGGGCACGCGCGTCCCCCGCAAACGCATGCTGATGCTGCTGATGGCACTGTTCGTCCTGGGCAACACGCTCTCCGCCGCCGCCCCCGTCTTCGGGCTGATGCTGACCGGGCGCGTGATCGCCTCGCTCGCGCACGGTTCCTTCTTCGGCATCGGCGCCGTCGTCGCGTCCAGCATGGTCGCGCCCGACAAGCAGGCCCGCGCGCTGTCGATGATGTTCACCGGACTGACCGTGGCGAACCTCCTCGGCGTGCCGCTGGGCACGTTCGTCGGGCAGAGCATCGGCTGGCGCACCACCTTCTTCATCGTCGCCGGGCTCGGTGTCGTCGCTCTGTTCGGGCTCGCCGCGCTGGTGCCCGAGGTACCCAGGCCCGAAGGGGTCCGGGTGCGCCACGAGTTCGCCGCGCTGGCCAACGTCCAGGTGCTGCTCGCCATGGCCATGACCGTGCTCGGCTTCGGCGGGGTCTTCGCGGCGATCACCTACATCGCGCCGATGATGACCGATGTCACCGGCTTCGCGGACTCCTCGGTCACCTGGCTGCTGGTGCTGTTCGGCCTCGGCATGGTGGCCGGGAACCTGGGCGGCGGCAAGTTCGCCGACCGGGCCCTGATGCCGATGCTGTACGCCTCCCTCGGCGGCCTCGCCGTGGTGCTGGCCCTGTTCACGCTCACCGCCCACAACAAGGTCGCGGCCGGCGCGACCGTCGTCCTGATCGGCGCGCTCGGCTTCGCGACCGTGCCGCCGCTGCAGAAAAGGGTGCTGGACCAGGCCGCCGGTGCGCCGACTCTGGCCTCGGCCCTGAACATCGGTGCCTTCAACATGGGCAACGCGCTCGCCGCGTGGCTGGGCGGCCTCGTCATCGCCGCCGGCCACGCCTACACCTCGGCCAACTGGGTCGGCGCGGCCCTCGCGGGCGGTGCCCTGCTGCTGGCCCTGCTCTCCAGCGTCCTGGAGCGCTCCGGGGCCGCCGCGCCGACGGCCGCCACGTCCGCCGAGGGAACCGAGCAGCCTCCCGCGGCCGTCACCAACGGCTGACGAGCGACACCGCACGACCCTCCCTCCGGCCCCGACGGGCGGCGCCATTCCGTCGGGGCCTCGGGCCGTCGCCGCCCCGGCGACGGCCGCTTTGCCGTCACACCACGCAGCAGCGCATCCCCAGGAAAGGTGGGCATCATGTCCCTCCCCCGCAAGAAGCTCGGCACCTCGTCCCTCGAGGTGTTCCCGCTCGTCCTCGGCGGCAACGTCTTCGGCTGGTCGGCCGACGAGACGACCTCCTTCCAGGTGCTCGACGCCTACGTCGCCGCCGGCGGCAACGCCATCGACACGGCCGACAGCTACTCGTTCTGGGTGCCCGGCAACCAGGGCGGCGAGTCGGAGTCGATCATCGGCAGGTGGCTGGCGACGCGCGGCGACCGCGACTCCCTCGTCATCGCCACCAAGGTCAGCAACCACCCGGAGTACCGCGGCCTGAGCCCGAAGAACATCAAGGCCGCCGCGGAAGCCTCGCTGCGCCGCCTCGGCACCGACCACCTGGACCTGTATTACACGCACTTCGACGACCCGTCCGTCCCCGTCGAGGAGATCATCGCCGCGCTGGACGCCCTGGTGCGGGAGGGCAAGGTACGGGAGATCGCCGCCTCCAACATCAGCCCCGAGCGGCTCCAGGCGTCCCTGGCGTTCTCCGAGCGTGAGGGAATGGCGCGCTACGTCGCGCTCCAGCCGCACTACAACCTGATGGAGCGCGGGACCTTCGAGGGCGGCGCGCAGGACCTGGCGCTCCGTCACCAGCTGGGGGTGCTCCCCTACTTCGCGCTCGCCTCCGGCTTCCTGACCGGCAAGCACCGGCGGGGCATCGCCGCCGGCACCGCCCGCGCCGGCTACGTCGGCAAGTACGCCGGCACCCCGCGGGGCGAGCGCGTCCTGGCCGAACTGACCCGGGTCGCGCAGGCGCGCGGGGCCTCCCTCGCCACCGTCGCTCTGGCCTGGCTCGCGGCGCAGCCGTCGATCGTGGCGCCCATCGCCAGCGCCCGCACCCTTCAGCAGCTCCCGGACCTCCTGGCCGTGGCCGAACTGCACTTGACCTCCGAGGAAGTGGCCGCGCTGTCGGCCGCCTCGCAGTAGGCCCGGCCCGCGACAGGCCACCGGTACCCTCACACCCCCGGCGGGGACGCCCGATCGCGTCCCCGCCGGGGGTTTTCACTTGGCCGGATCCGTGCGCAGCGTGACTCCGCACCGACCGTGCGCGACTTCACCCCCGCACGTGCCTAAGTCGTCATTCGTGGCAGTCCGCATTCGTATTCCCGCCAATGCCGTACAGTAATGTTCCAGCCACGGTCGGGGGACGCATCATTTCCGCCCGGCAGCCACCGGACTTCCGTGCCCGTCGGCGAAATCTGGAATAGCAGGCTCCACGCCGGCGCCACCACGGAGGCATTACGGGGGAATTGGGAATTCCTCATTCCAGGCGTTCCGACCGTCATCGAGCGATCGTTGTACCAGATTGCTCCCGCCGTCCCGCACGTGCGTCCGGGACGGCCGGACGAACGTGTTCAAGGGGGAGAACATGATCGTACGAGCGCAGAGCGTGCCCGGCGGGCCGGCCGACGGTGTCTCACTCGTGCCCCTGGCCACCCTGGAGCCCGCCGACTCGCCACGGGCCGGCGAGATCGACGAGGTCCACGTACGGCGCCTGGCTGCCGCCCGGACGTTCCCGCCGATCGTGGTCCACCGCGGCACCATGCGGGTGATCGACGGGATGCACCGCATGCGCGCCGCCGCGCTGCTCGGCCGGGACGGCATCGAGGTGCGCTACTTCGACGGCACGCCGGCCGAGGCGTTCGTGCTGGCCGTCCAGCTGAACGTGCGGCACGGCCTGCAGCTCAGCCGCGCCGAGCGCACGGCCGCCGCCGAGCGGATCGTCGCCTCGCATCCCGCCTGGTCCGACCGGGCCATCGCGGCCGCGGCCGGGCTGTCGGTGAAGACGGTCGCCCAGTTGCGGCAGCGTTCAACCACCGCCGTTCCACAGTTGCACGCCCGGGTGGGTCTGGACGGCCGGGTACGCCCGGTCAACGCGGCGGACGGCCGCCGGCGTGCGGCCGACTTCATCCGCGGCCACCCGGACGCCTCGCTGCGGCAGATCGCCGCGGCCGCGGGCATCGCCGTGGGCACGGCCCGCTCGGTCCGCCTCGCCCTGGAGCGCGGCGAGTCCCCGGAGCCGGCACCGCGCTCCGCGCAGGCCTCGACGGCCCGGAGCCCGGACCCCGGCGCCGGTGCGGGTGGCGTCCTCGCGCAGCTGTGCCGTGACCCGGCGTTCCGGTTCAGCGCCTCCAGCCGGCTGCTGCTGCGTCTGCTCGACAACCGCATGCTGGCGGGCCGCGGCGCGGACCATGTGCTGCATCATGTCCCGGCACACGGAAAAGACGCTCTCGCCACGGCCGTACGGCAATGCATCGACACCTGGAACAAATTCCTCCGCAAATTGGAGGAGATACCCGGAGAACAGCCGCCAGAACGCGCGATCTCCCGACCCACGCTGTCGTCCGGCAGGGCATCCGTGTGTACCCGGGAATTCGAAGGAAGGCAGAAATGAACGACACACACCAGCCACAGCTGATCGACCGCGGACCGGTGCCGGAGGAGACCCGGGAATGGCTCGAACGGGTGGCCGCCATCGCCCCGGTCATCAAGGACTTCCGTGCGCAGGGCGAGCGCGACAGGCGCGCGCCGGTCGAGGTGTTCGAAGCGCTGCGGGACGCGGGCATCCACCGGATGGCCGTCTCCAAGGCGTTCGGCGGCCACCAGGTCGACCTGCGCACCGCCGGTGCCGTCATCCAGGAACTCGCGGTGCTCGATCCGTCGGTCGCCTGGCAGATGGGCGTCCAGGGGGCCATCGGCCGCTTCTCCGACTATCTGCCCGAGCGCACCGCGGAGAAGCTGTTCGACGGCCAGTCCTCGCTCGTCATCGGATCGGTCAACCCCACCGGCAGGGCCGAGCGGGTGCCCGGTGGCTACCGGCTGGAGGGCACCTGGTCCTTCGCCAGCGGCGCGGCCCACGCCGAGTGGTTCGTCGCCGCCGCGGTCGTCACCGAGCGGGGCAGCCCGCGCATGAGCGAGTCCGGCGTGCCCGAGATGGTGATGGCGTTCGTGCCGCGCTCCCGCGTGCGCCTGCTCGACACCTGGCACAGCCTGGGGCTGCGCGGCACGGGAAGCGTGCACTACGAGATCGACGGCGTCCTCGTCGCGGACGACCACGCCGTCGCCCAGGCCGCGATGTCCTTCCCGCCGGCCGCACGCCCCTCACGGGCCTACGCCATCAGCTATTACGACTTCGGCCTGTTCGGCACCGCGTCGGTCTGCCTCGGCATCGCCCGTGGCGCCCTGGCCTCCTTCAAGGAACTCGCAGGCCGCAAGACGCCGATGGGCGGCCTGTCCACGCTGGCCTCCGGTCACGTCGTGCAGGACCGGCTGGCGCGCGCCGAGATCCTGGTGCGCTCGTCGCGGCTGCTGCTCGCGGACGCCGCCTGGCACGCCGTGGAACACGGCGAGGACGGCGGCGACTCGCTCAGCGCCACGCTGCGGCTGTCCGCCGCGACCATCGCGGAGAACTGCGCGCAGGCCGTCGACACGGTCTTCACGCTGGCCGGTTCCAGCTCGGTCTACGCCGACAGCCGGCTCGAGGCGTACTTCCGCGACATGCACTCGGCGGCCAAGCACATCACCGTGTCGCCCACCAACATCGAGATGGCCGGCCAGTACCTGCTCGGCGGCGGCCTCCAGCTCCGCCGGTGAAGGCGCCGGCTTCCCCACCCCGAGCACTCCACCAGTGGACGAAGGACGAGGAATCAGCATGCGCACCATGAAGGCGGTCCAGCTCATCGCCCCCCGCAAGACCATCCTGGGCGACGTCCCGGTCCCCGAGGTCCCGGCCGACGGCCTGCTCATGAAGACGCGGTGCGTGTCGATCTGCTCCACCGACATCTCCATGTTCGAAGGGCACCTCTTCCCCTCCGAGTACCCGGTCATCCTCGGCCACGAGTACCTCGGTGAAGTGATCGAAACGGGACCGGAGTTCGACAACCCGGACATCGAGATCGGCGACCGGATCGTCTACTGGGGCCAGACGGACTTCGGCGGCTTCGCCGAGTACCGCTCACTGCGCCCGGTCTTCTCCGGCGAGACCAAGGAGGACGTGTTCCGGGCCGACCGCGACTTCCACGACGACCGCCGCGCCGCCGCGGTGAAGGTTCCGCAGGAGCTGGACGACTTACAGGCGTCCTTCATCGAGCCCGTCACCGGCGCGATGCGCTCGGTGCTGGCCAACCCGCCGAAGATCGGCGACAAGGTACTGATCATGGGCACCGGCCCGATCGGCATCATCGCGGGCAGCGTCATCCGGCGCCTGCTCGCCGCCCGCACGGTGGTCTCCGTCGACGCCAACCCGGCCCGCAACGAGCAGGCCGGCGAGCACTTCTCGCACCGCGCCTACCTGCCCGACGAGCTCATCGCCGAGGTTCCGGACAACACCTTCGACTACGTCTTCGACGCGCTGCCCACCGTCAAGACCGATGACGAGCGGAAGGACCCGCGCCGGGTGGCGATGCGCAAGCTGAAGCCGAAGGGCAGGTACGTCCTGTACGGCGCCTCCCAGGAGATGCAGAAGTTCGACACCTGGCTGATGCTCGCCAAGGGCATCCACATCTGCGCCTCGCCGTTCGACGTCAGCGCCTTCCCGATGCACTGGACGGCGAACGTCATCCAGTCGGCGATGCGGATGCTGCTGTCCGGCATCGTCGACGGCAAGCGGCTGCTGTCCACCGTGCACCGGTTCGACGACTACGACGGCCTGGTCGGCATCTTCGAGAACTACCGCTCGACCACGGACCTGAAGACCATCGTCGACTTCCGGGCGCGCGACGCCTCCTGAAGGGCGCGCCGGTGCCGGCCCGGGTCCGGCACCGCCCCTTTCCGTCCCACGCCGGACAGCGGTCCTCGCCGGCCGGCTGCCCGTCGTCGCGGAACGGGCCGCCGACGGCATGAACGGGTGGAAGCTCAAGCCGGGCGGACCGGCCGGCGCCGTGGGGCCGTTCCCGCTCTCCCGGTGCGCGCCGACTGGGCCGGCCGGCCCGGTTCCCCGACGCCGGGGCGGCGCGCTTCACCGGCGACGGACTCCGGCCGCCCCCGGTGCCCCTGACCGCCGCGGAGTTCCACCACCAGGAAGCCGCCGCCGCAGCCGAGGACGCCACAGTGTGGGACCGGGACCACCAACTCCAACTGGTCCGGGCCGTCCTGCGCGGGCCGCACCCCGACCTGCGCATCGGGTTCTTCCCGCACCTCCCGTTCCCGCCCGTAGGACGGCCCGGCAGACACCGTCGTACCGCTCACGCTCGCGCGGTGCTCCCGGCTGCGCCCACCGCCCCGCACGCCATGGATGTGGCGGCCGTCACACGGTGACGACTCTGCCACGTCGACCTTGCTTCGAATTCGAAGCAAAACCTACTGTCACGGCAGCTTCGCTCGACGAACGCGGAGCAGCCCTCCTCCGAAAGGGAATAACGCGCATGTCCAAGATCCTGATCATCGGCAACGGCAACGTCGGCTCCGCCCTGTCCGGCCGGCTCACCGAGGCCGGTCACGAGGTCACCGCGGTGAACAGCTCGGTGCCGGCGCAGGAGGTGGCCGCCACGGCGAGCGCGTCCGACGTGGTGGTGCTCGCGGTGCCGTTCTCCGCTGTCGCCGGTCTGGACGGGGCGGTCAAGAGCGCGCTGGACGGCAAGACCGTCATCGACGCCACCAACCCGCTCGCCGCCGACTTCATGTCGCTGACGGTGGGTCACACCACCTCCGGTGGCGAGGAGGTCGCCAAGGCGCTGCCCGGTGCCCGTGTCGCCAAGGCGTTCAACAGCGTCTTCGCCAACCACCTGGCCAGCGGCGAGGTGAACGGCAACAAGCTGTTCCTGCCCGTCGCCGGCGACGACGAGGCCGCCAAGAAGACCGCCATCGACCTGGCCACGCAGCTCGGCTTCGACGCCGTGGACGCCGGCCCGCTGTCCAGCGCGCGGTACATCGAGCCCGCCATCGAGCTGCTGATCCAGCTCGCCTTCGGCAAGGGCCACGGCCCGGGCATCGGCCTGACCCTGGTGCGCGGCTGAAGCGCGGCCCGTCGACCGACTCCCCCCACACCTGGGAAATGCCCGGTGATCTCCCGATCGCCGGGCATTTCCCATGACCATGGACAGGTATGGACAGGGCTTTTCCGTGGACCCTCTCCACGCTCGTGAGTCTTATTTTCCCCAAAAACTTGGGCATCGCTTGATCGGTTGAATCGGCGAAGCGGCTCCCGGAGAATCATTCCCACCCAAAGAGGCGGACGGTGCCACTCCTCGCGGAGTTCGCGCACCCGGACAAAATTCCTCCGCTTCCTCCTTCAGGGACTCTTCTCCAAGGAGTATTTCCATGTCCACGGAAGAAATGACCGTTCGGGAGCGTGAGCTCCGGCCGGAAGTCCCCGGGCCCCGGCGCAGCGCCCGCCTGGACACGCTGACCGGACTGCGCTTTCCCGCCGCCCTGCTCGTCTTCGTCTTCCACGCCTCGCTGCCCTACCCGTCGGTGCGCATGTTCGCCGACGACGCCCTGGAGAGCGACTTCACCGCCACGCTTGCGCAGGCCGGCGCGCTCGGCGTGACCTTCTTCTTCATCCTCAGCGGCTTCGTGCTGACCTGGTCGGCCCGCCCCGGCGACACCGCGCCCGCCTTCTGGCGCCGCCGCTTCGTCAAGATCCTCCCCAACTACGTCGTCGCCTGGGCCCTGGCGATGGTGCTGTACGCGGCGGTGGAGACGGAGGCCTGGCGCGCGGTGCTCAGCCTGTTCATGCTCCAGGTCTACATCCCGGACTTCGCCACCAACCTCGCCGTGAACCCGCCCGGCTGGTCGCTGGCCGTCGAGGCGGTCTTCTACCTGGTGTTCCCGCTGCTCATCGCCGTCTGCAACAAGATCCGCGCCGACCGGCTCAAGTACTGGATCGGCGGCACCATAGCGGCCGTCTTCGCCACTCCCCTGCTGACCTACACGCTCGTCCCGGCCGGCACGGCGATGATGGACAACAACCCGAGCACCTCCGCGACGCACTTCTGGTTCGCCTACATCCTGCCCTTCCCGCGCATCCTCGACTTCGCCCTGGGCATCCTGGTCGCCCGGGCGGTCATGCTCGGCCGCTGGCGCAACATCGGCATGCTGCCGGCCGGGGCGCTGCTCGTGGTCGGCTACGTCATCGCCTCCTACGTGCCCCACCTGTACGGCCAGCGCGCCGTCTGCGTGATCCCGGCCGTGCTCCTGATCGCGGCCGGTGCCCTCGCCGACCACGAGGGGCGGCGCTCCCTCTTCCGTCACCGCGCTATGGTCTGGCTCGGCGAGATCTCCTTCGCCTTCTACCTGCTGCACTATGTGGTCCTCGCCTCCACCCGCGAGCTGCTGGGCACCGAGCTGTACTCGACGCCCGTGGGCGTCGCGATCCTCGTCGCGGAGGCAGCGGTCACCGTCCTGGCCTCCTGGCTCCTGTACACCCTGGTCGAGGTCCCGATCGTGCGGCGCTGGTCCCGGCCGCGCGGCGCACGCCGGCCTGTCGCGCCGGCCAAGGGGTGACCGGCCGCTCCGGCCGCACACAGGGCAGCGCCCGCCACGTGAAAGTCGTGGCGGGCACCGCCGTGTGTGCGGCCCGCCGCGACACCGAATTGCATGAACCATTCCCATCGGGTGGCGTGGTGCACGGGCAATTGATGAGCACAATGCCGTCGGCCGACCCGCTATTCCCGCCCGGCACACTTGAACACGCGTGGCAGCGGGCGGCCCGCCGGCTCTCACCGGGGCCTATTTCGAAAGCCATTGCCAGCCGATAGGGTGGCTTCATGGAAACGAGCGAACACCGGTGGCTGAACGACACGGAGATGCGCGCCTGGGCCGGTTTCCTGGAGACGTACCAGCTGCTGCACCGGCTCGTGGACCGGCAACTGCGCGACGACGGCGAGGTGACCCAGGTGCAGTACGAGATCCTCACCAGACTGAACGAGAGCCCCGGCCTCCGGCTGCGGATGACCGAGCTGGCCGACCGTATGGTCTGTTCGCGCAGCGGTCTCACCTACCAGGTCACGCAGTTGGAGAAGGCCGGGCTGCTGTGGCGGCAGACCGACGCCCAGGACGAGCGCGGTGTCCTCGCGATCCTCACCGACGCGGGCCGTGAGGTGCTCGACCGCACGGCCCCCGGACATCTCGCGACCGTCCGCGGCGGCTTCCTCGACGTCCTCACCGAGGAACAGATCGCGCAACTGGCGGACATCTTCGACACAGCCCGGGCCCACCTCGGGGGCATCGACGGACTCTGCTACGGCACCACGGCCGGGGCCAAGCGTCCGGCCGGCCCGCCGGAATGACTCAGTCGGCCGCCGCCTCGGCACTGATCGCGGCGAGCGTCAGCTGCCACACCTGCTCCAGCCGCTCGGTGACGTGCGTGGACGCCGACCAGTCCTGGGCACGCAGGTTCGCGTCCATCCCGACCAGCAGGAAACCGATCATGTCGGCGGCCTTCTCGGCGGAGACGCTCCGCTTCAACTGGCCCTCGTCGGAGGCTTCCTGGAGCAGTTTGCGCATCTCCGGCAGCCAGATCTGCGACCAGCAGCCGGTGCCGCGCTCCGTGGACAGCCGTACAGTGGCCCGGACGACGACGTCCTGCTCCAGCAGCCTGGCGAGCTCCAGCAGCAGTTCGCTCAGCCGCCGCAGCGCGGGCCCCCCGCTCGAGACGGCGCCGGCCACAGCCGCCCGCAGAGTCTCCCGGCCCCGCGCCTCGACCACGTTGGCGAGGTCGCACTTCGAGCGGAAGTGGAACGTCAGCGCGCCCATCGTCATGTCGACGGTCTTGCTCACCCGGGCCAGCGACGTCCCGGCATACCCGCACCGGTCGAACTGCTCGGCGGCGGCCGTCATCAGCGCGTGACGCGTCCTCAGTGCCCTCTCCTGCATGGGCCTGCCCCTCCCGAACGGACTCGGTCGCCCCTCACTGAGGCTCCGCCTCGGCTCGGGCTGCAAGACCCGATGTACGTTCCACACAGTGCTCCGCACAATGATCTAGCTCGGCTCCCGGGGTCCGCAAGGCGAACTTGCCGAAAAAGCCGCCACTGGTGGCGCTTCGTTACTTTCAGTGACCTTTCCTGGTCATGGCCAACTTCCCGGCACCACCCGCGCGTTGTGCCGCGGGCCGCTGCCGCGGGCCGTTGCCGCACAGGGGCCGCTTCGGCATGGGACACCGGCCGTACCGCGTACCGTTCCCGGCGCACCGGCCGGCCGTCGGCCACCGCTCGGGCCGTGTCCCTCCTGGAGGATCCGCTCGGCCGCCGCCCCGGTCCGGAGGCCGACGCCGACGGGCCGCCCCCGGCGTGTGCCACCGCGACCGGCCGCTCCCGCACGGAACACCTGGCCTCGGACGGGAACCGTGCGCTGCGGGCCGCGATCGGCGCACAGATCACCGAGGGGGCCCGGGACCTCGCGGCCGTCGGGCACCACCGGGTGGCTGGGACGGACGGCATGACGGCAACACCCCTCCGCGACACAGGTGCGAGGCGGCCCTGCGGCACACGGCCTGGGCTCAGCGGGCCGCGAGGGCCCCATCTTCTTCGCTGCCGGGCGTGGGCACGGCGGTGGGCGACGGCTGCCGCTTCAGGGCGAGCGTGACGAGCAGACCGACGGCCATGCCGGCCGCGGTGAGCATCACGACCAGGAACTCGCCGTCCGCCCGCGCCGCCTTCAGCGCCCGGCCCGCCTTGCCGTCCGTGCCGATCTCGGCGATGACGGTGAAGATCGCCAGGCCGATGGCGTTGCCGATGTTCAGCGCGGTCGAGGCGATGCCGTTCGCCACGCCCTGCTCCTGCGGGGCGGTGCCGGTGGCGGCGGCGATCCACATCGCCGTCCAGACGATGCCCTGGCCGACGCCGGACACGATCAGGCCGGGCACCAGCACGGCGTAGCTCGCGCCGGCGTCGAAGCCGAAGGCGAGGCCGACCGTGCCGGCGATGCCGACGACGAAGCCGATGACCAGCGTGGTGCGGGTGCCGGTCCTGCCGGCGAACCGCTCGCCGAGTTGGGTGCCGGTGGCGATCGCGAGCGACGGGATCAGGAAGCCGAGGCCGGTCTGCAGGGCGCTGTAGCCGTGCACGCTCTGCATCAGGACGGTGAGGAAGTACGGCAGGACACCGAAGGTCGCCATGTAGAGGAAGGTGATGAGCATTCCCACGGTGAGGTTCCGGTTCTTGAACAGCCGGAACGGCATCAGGGGGTCGGAGCTGCGCGACTCGGCCACGGCGAACAGCGCGAGCAGCACGACGGCGAGGACGAACGCGCCGACCACCAGGCCGTCACCCCAGCCCCGCTCGGGCCCCTCGACGAGGGCGAACACCAGCAGCGTGGCACCGCCGGTGACGGTGAGGGAGCCGGGGAAGTCGAACTTGCGGCGCTCGGTGCGGGCCGGATCACGCGGGATGACGAACAGGGCGCACAGGGCGACCAGAGCGCCGAAGGGGACGTTGACGAAGAACACCGACGGCCAGCCTAAGTTCTCCGTGAGCACACCGCCGAGCAGGGCACCGATGGTCAGACCGCTGGCCCCGGCGCCGCCCCATACCGCGAGGGCCCGGTTCCGCTTGGGACCCTCCTCGAAGAGGGTGTTGATCAGCGACAGGGTGGACGGCAGCAGCAGGGCGCCGGCGATGCCCTGCACGGCGCGGGCCACGACGATGACCTCGGGGCTGGGCGCGAGACCGCCGGCCAGCGACGACACGGCGTACATCGCGAGGGCGAGGACGAACATCCTGCGCCGGCCGAGCAGGTCCGCCGCGCGCCCGCCGAACAGCAGGAAGCCGCCCGCGAAGACGACGTAGGCGCTGACCACCAGCTGCTGGGTCTGACCGGGGAAGCCCAGCTCCTGACCGATCTCCGGCAGCGCCACGAACACGATGTTCAGGTCGAGGCCGTAGAGCAGCTGGGCGAGGGCCAGCAGCGTCAGGGTCCAGACCAAGTGGCGTGGGGCGCCGCCCGGGCTTCCTTGGTTCGGTGCTGATGTGGAGGACATGACAGAAGGGCCCCTTCTGGATCTGCGGGTGTGGTTCTCGGAGCTGCGGTCCGTGCGGTCTCTTGGGACGTGGAAGCCCGGGCGACGCACCAGGCGGCCCGGACGGCGCCGCATCGCCACGACTGTTCGTATAATTACGTACGTTGCATTGTTCGGCAACTTTAGTACAGTCGAACCATCGCGGCCCGCCGACCGGTCCGGCCGCGCGGGCGCGCCGAGAGGAGATCCATGCGGGCGATCAGCTCCCGAGGGGTGTCGGAAGGCGCGCCTAGAGGGACGCCGGGCCGGCGGCCCGGCACCCGGGGAAGAGGCCAACGGACGGTAAGCGCCCAGGTGATGGAAAGTTTGAGTATCGCGGTACTGTGGCAATATGAGCCGCCATCCAGACCGCGACCAGATCCGGATCGAAAGCGTCCTGTCCGCGCTGGGCAGCCCCGTACGACTCGCCGTCGTCCGTGTGCTCGACGCGGGCGGGGAACACAACTGCGGCAGCGTCCTGGGACTGTTGGGGATCACCGCCAAGTCCACGATGACGCATCACTGGCGCGTCCTGCGCGAGAGCGGTGTCATCTGGCAGCACCCCTCCGGCAGGGAGAACCTGTTGTCCCTGCGCCGCGACGACCTCGACGCGCGCTACCCGGGCCTCCTGGACGCCATCCTGGCGGGGGCCGACGACGACGAGGCGCTGGAGAAGGCCCGGCGTCTGATGGCCGTGGGCGGCCGGGACCGATCCGAAACCTGACCCGCGCATCCGGGACCGGCACGGTCCACGCCTCCCCCACAGCGGGTGCGCACCACTGCGACCTGTCGTCACTGCGACCCCTGTG
Source organism: Streptomyces achromogenes subsp. achromogenes (assembly GCF_000720835.1). Taxonomy (GTDB): domain Bacteria; phylum Actinomycetota; class Actinomycetes; order Streptomycetales; family Streptomycetaceae; genus Streptomyces; species Streptomyces achromogenes. The sequence continues at coordinate 75,182 of NZ_JODT01000017.1, forward strand.
AGGAGCTGCCCCGTGCAATTCGGCATCTACAGCGTCGGAGACATCACCCCTGACCCGACCACGGGCCGTGTCCCGACCGAGCACGAGCGGATCAAGTCGATGGTCCGGATCGCGCTCAAGGCGGAGGAGGTGGGCCTGGACGTCTTCGCCACCGGTGAGCACCACAACCCGCCCCATGTGCCCACGTCCCCGACGACGCTGCTCGGCTACATCGCCGCGCGCACCGAGCGGATCATCCTGTCCACCGCGGTCACCCTGATCACCACGAACGATCCGGTGAAGATCGCCGAGGACTACGCGATGCTCCAGCACCTGGCCGACGGGCGCGTGGACCTGGTGCTCGGCCGGGGCAACACCGCCCCGGTCTACCCGTGGTTCGGCAAGGACATCCGGCTGGGCATCCCCCTCGCGCTGGAGAACTACGCGCTGCTGCACCGGCTGTGGCGGGAGGAGGAGGTGAACTGGCACGGCAAGTTCCGTACGCCGCTCAGCCACTTCACCGCCACGCCCCGGCCGCTGGACGGTGTGCCCCCGTTCGTCTGGCACGGTTCGATCCGCAGCCCGGAGATCGCGGTGCAGGCCGGCCACTACGGCGACGGGTTCTTCGCCAGCAACATCCTGTGGCCCAAGGAGCACTTCCAGGACCTGATCGCGCTCTACCGGCACCACTACGCGGAGAGCGGGCACGGCCGGCCCGAGCAGGCCGTCGTCGGGCTCGGCGGGCAGGCCTTCATGCGCAAGAACTCGCAGGACGCCATCAGGGAGTTCCGGCCGTACTTCGACAACGCGCCGGTGTACGGGCACGGTCCGTCCCTGGAGGACTTCATGGAGGTCACGCCGCTGTCCGTGGGCAGTCCGCAGCAGGTCATCGAGAAGACCCTGCGGCTCCGTGAGTACTTCGGCGACTACCAGCGGCAGATGTTCATCATGGACCACGCCGGGCTGCCGTTGAAGACCGTGCTGGAGCAACTGGACATGCTGGGCGAGGTCGTTCAGGTGCTGCGCAAGGAGTTCGCGAACCAACGGGCCGCCGGTGTCGCCGAGCCGCCGCTGCATCCGGCCGTCGCGGCCCGCCGGCAGGAGCCCGCGGCGGGCCGGCCGGGTGCGGCCCCGCGCCCGAGCCGGACGGATCCCAGGACCTGACCGGTCCTGGGGTCCGTCGCCGCGCGGGCCGGGACGAGCGGCGCGGCGGTGGGGAGCAGGTGTCCGAGCGAGTACCGACGAACACGCTCCAGTGACCGCGGACGGCCCACGGCGACTTCCAGAGGTGAGGCGGTGGATGTCATTCCGGTTCCGTGCGCGCCGCCCGGTCGATGGCGTCCAGGGCGCGGGCGGTGCGTACGATCTCCCGGGCGGTGGGCGGCTCCCAGCGCAGGTCTCCCCTCAGCTGGCCGAGGAATGCCTCCAGCGCGGCTCCGGCCCGCGGCCGCGGCTCGACGGTCACGCTGGCGCGCGTGCCCTCGATGTGCAGGTGCAGGCCGCCGGGGCGGGACGTCCAGCCCGCCTGGAGGGTCACCGGCACGCCGCCCCAGGACAGCACGGCGGCCCCGCCCACGTTCAGGTCGGTGCCGGAGCGGCCGAGGTAGGAGGCGCCGCACACCCGCAGACCCGCCGAGGGGTCCAGCCACTCCAGCAGGTCGACCAAGTGGACCGCGAGGTCGGCGAAGGCGCCCGCGGCGCCGTGCCGCTCGGCCAGCATCCAGGCGGCGGGGCCGGTGAACACACCGTCCAGCAGCCCCGGATGGGTGAAGCGGAGGTGCACGCCCGCCAGTTCGCCGAGGGCCCGGTCGGCCAGCTTGGCGCGCACCTCCCTCAGTTCGGGCGCGCAGCGCAGGAACATCGCGGTGGTGACCGGCCGTTCGGCCGCCGCGAGGAGCACCGCGAGCCGGCCGGTCTCCTCGGCGGAGGCCGCCAGGGGCTTCTCGATCAGCGCAGGGACGCGGGCCCGCACGGCCTGGCGCAGCAGGGTGCCGTGCTGGGCCGTGGTGGAGACGATCACGGCCGCGTCGGCCCCGGCCAGTGCCTCGGCCGCGTCCCGCGCGGGCTCGATGCCCGCCACCGGTGCCGGGCGGTCGCTGTAGACGGCGGCCAGCGCGGCCCGCGGGTCGCGGTCGACCACCTCCAGGTAGTCGGGGAGGTGCACATGGTCCGTGCCCAGCACCGCGAGCCGGAGCGGGGCCGTGGCACGGGTCATCCGGTCGCGGCCATCTGGTCGTTGGGGACGGGCCGGCCGAAGACGCGGTCGCTGTAGACGAGGGGCGCTCTGTCGCCCGCGTGGGTCGCCTCGACCCGGCCGACGAGGATGCTGTGATCGCCTCCGTCCAGGATCTCGTGGGTGGTGCAGGCGATGCGCGCCGCCGCCTCCGGCAGCCCGGGCAGGCCGAGTTCGCAGGGCGTCATGTCACCGGCCTCGAACCGGTCGACGCCCGAGGTCGCGAAGCGCAGGGCGACATCGCTCTGGTCGTGGGCGAGTACGTTGATGAGGAAGTGCCGGGCCGAGGTGAAGGCGCCGTGCGTGCTCGCGCCCTTGTCCAGGCAGATGAGCACGAGCGGCGGATCAAGGGACAGCGAGGAGAAGGAACTTCCGGTGAAACCCCACCGCCGCCCGGACGCGTCGGCCGTGGTGGCCACCGTGACAGGGGCGGGTACGCGGGACATGGTCCGGGTGAAGGCGAGGCGGTCGACAGGCATACGGTCATCCGTTCGTGTCTGGGGCTGAGCGGGCGGGAGTGAGGGGTGGACGGGCCCTCGGCGGACCCTCGGCGAACCCTTCGCGGGTCCTTTGGGGGTCCTCCGGCGAGCGGTCCTGAGCCGTCCGAGGGCCGGAGCCCGAGGCGTGCGCGTCGGGCTGCGTGTCGGGCGTGCGCGTCGGCTCCGCCGTCCGGCCGGGGGGCGGCACGGTCAGGAGGCCCGTCCGCCTCCGCCCGTGGACGGGAGGGCCGGGGCAGGGCTGCCCGCCCCGGGGCCCGTACGGCCGGTGCCTCGCCGTCCGTGGTGGCGCGGCTCCGTCGCCGCGCCACCACGGCATGCGCCCGGTGTGCCCGCCCGGCCGGCCGGGTGGTCGGCCGGGCGGCCGCCGCGCCGGGGCGGCGCCCTGCGGTCAGGCGGTCAGGCGGTCAGGCGGTCTGCCGGACCGGCTCGCCGACCGGCGTGCGGTCTTCGAGCGTGCTCAGGAAGGACTGTGCCCAGTGCCCCACGTCGTGGGTGAGCACCTGGGCGCGCAGCGCGCCCATCCGACGGCCGGCCTCGGCCCGGCTGATGGTCAGGGCCTTCTCCAGTCCCGACTTCACCTCCTCCAGATGGTAGGGATTGACCTGGAAGGCGCTGGTCAGTTCGGCCGCGGCACCGGCGAACTCGCTCAGCACCAGGGCGCCTTGCAGGTCGTGCCGGCAGGCGACGTACTCCTTGGCGACCAGGTTCATCCCGTCGCGCAGCGGGGTGACGAGCATGACGTCGGCCGCCCGGTACAGGGCGGCGAGTTCCTCGCGGCCCACCGAGGTGTGCAGGTAGTGCACGGCCGGATGACCGACCCGGCCGAACTCGCCGTTGATGCGGCCGACGGTGCGTTCGATGTCCTCCCGCATGCGCAGGTAGTGCTCGACACGCTCCCGGCTGGGTGTGGCGATCTGCACCATCGTGGTCGTCTCGGCGGTGACCCGGCCCTCGGCCAGCAACTCGTGCAGCGCGCGCAGCCGGATGTCGATGCCCTTGGTGTAGTCGAGCCGGTCGACGCCCAGGACGATCTTGCGGGGGTTGCCCAGCTGCGCGCGGATCTGCTCCGCCCGCCGCTGGACGTCGGCGCGCCGGGCCAGCCGGTCGAGGTCGGCTGCGTCGATGGAGATGGGGAACGCGCCCACCTTCACGGTCCGCCGCCCGGCGGGGGACTGCGCCACGCCGAGGAGTCCGGGTTCGTCCCCGACGTCCGACACGGCGCGCTCCTCGCGCACTCCGGCCAGCCGCCGGGCGAGCCACTGGAAGTTGCGGGCCCCGCCCGGCCGGTGGAAGCCGATGAGGTCCGCGCCCAGCAGCCCCTGGATCAGCTCGGTGCGCCAGGGCACCTGCATGAACAGCTCGACGGGGGGAAACGGGATGTGCAGGAAGAAGCCGATCCGCAGGTCGGGGCGCATCTCCCGGAGCATCGCCGGCACCAGTTGCAGCTGGTAGTCCTGCACCCAGACGGTGGCCCCGCGTGCGCTGATGTCGGCGGTGGCCTGGGCGAACTTGCGGTTGACGTGGACGTAGGCGTCCCACCAGCTACGTCGGTAGCGGGGCGGCATGATCACGTCGTGGTACAGCGGCCACAGGGTCGCGTTGGAGAAGCCCTCGTAGAAGCCGTCGACCTCGTCGGCGGTCAACGCGACCGGGTACAGGAGCAGTCCGTCGTGCCGCCAGGCACGGGCCGGGGTGCCGCCGGCCTTCGCGGTGCCGGGCCAGCCCACCCAGGCCCCCCGCTGGGTACGCAGGAACGGTTCCAGCGCGTTCACCAGGCCGCCGGGGCTGCGCCGCCAGCGCCGGCGACCGCCGTCGGTGCCGTCGTCCTCCAGGCTCACGGGCAGCCGGTTGGCGACCACGACGAGCCCGGCACCGGCCGCGGGCGGCACGGTGTGCCGCGGCGCGGGTGTCTCCTCCGGCACGTCCATGGGCGGCGGCTTCATCGCCGGAAGTCGACGATGGTCTTGAGGTCGGTGGTGGAGCGGTAGTTCTCGAAGATGTCCACCAGGCCGTCGTAGTCGTCGAACCGGTGCACGGTCGACAGCAGCGCCTTGCCGTCCACGATGCCCGATCGCAGCATCTGCATGGCGGAGGCGATGACATTGGCGCTCTTGTGCATCGGGAAGCTGGTGACGTCGAAGGGCGCGGAGCGGATGGTGATGCCCTTGGCGAGCATCAGCCAGGTGTCGAACTTCTGCATCTCCTGGGAGGCGCCGTAGAGGATGTAGCGTCCGCCGGCCTTGAGCTTGCGCATGGCGACGCGGCGCGGGTCCTTGTTCTCGTCGTCGACCTTGACGGTGGGCAGGGCGTCGAAGACGTAGTCGAAGGTGCCGTCCTCGACGGTCTCGATCAGTTCGTCGGGCAGGTACGCCCGCTGCGAGAACTGCTCCTCGGCGAACGCGTTGCGGGCCGGGTTGTTGTCCACCGAGACCACGGAGTTGGGGGCCAGCAGGCGCCGGATGACGCTGCCCGCGATGACGCCGATCGGTCCCGTGCCCATGATGAGCACCCGGTCGCCGATGCGCGGCGGGTTGGACAGCACCGAGCGCAGCGCTCCGGTCACCGGCTCGATGAAGGAGGCCTCCAGGTCGCTCATGTCCTCGGGGATCTTCACGGCCGCGGCACGGCGGTCGTCGTAGAAGTCGCGGTCGGCGGCGAAGACGTCTTCCTTGACCTGGCCGGAGAAGATCGGCCGGACGGTGCGGTACTCGGCGAAGCCGCCGAAGTCCGTCTGGCCCCAGTACACGATCCGGTCGCCGATCCGCACGTCGGTGCCGCTGCGGTCGAAGTCCGGGCCTATGTCGACGATCTCACCGAGGTACTCGTGCCCGAGGATCACCGGGTACTCGGAGGGGAAGAGGTGGCCTTCGAAGAAGGAGATGTCGGTCGAGCAGATGGACACGCAGCGCGTCTTCATCAGCAGTCCGTCCGCCGGGGTGGCGGGGATGGGCAGGTCGGCCAGCACCGTCTTGCGCGGGGCGAGGAGTTGCACGGCCTTCATCGTCTGCATGAGTGGGTCCTCGTCATGTGGTGGGGCGTGGTGTCGGTCGGGCGTGCGGGTCCCTTGGGGCCGGCCGGGCGGTGGGGCGCCGGGGCCGGCCGGTGGTGGGGGTGGGGGTACGGGGTGGCGCCGTCAGCGCCGCATCACGAGTTCTCCGCCGAGCAGGAACTGCCCGACCGTCTCGAAGTGCGTCGCGGAGAGCGTGATGTGTTTCGTGGCCGAGTGGATGTCGCGGAAGCAGCGCTCCAGCCGGCTGGTGGCGTACACGGAGGTGGCCCCGGCCAGGGTGAACAGCGAGTCCACCGCGGCCACGGTCTTCTCGGCGACGGTCGCGGCGGTCAGCCGCACCAGGGCGGTGAGCGCGTCGCCGCCGTCGGTCCCGTGTGCGGTCACCTGCGCCGCCGCGTGGGCGAGCAGGGTCTCCGCGCTGTGCACCTCCGCCTGTGCGCGGGCCAGCTTCTCCTGGACCGTGTGGCTGGTGGCGAGGCTGCTGGACGCGCCGGTGGCGGTCTTGCGGGCGGCCAGCGCCTTGAAGTCGGCGAGGGCGTCCTGGGCCACGCCGAGGGCGGTGGAGGCGGAGGTGAAGGGACCGAAGTCGTAGTAGCTGATCGGGTAGGCCCGGGAGGGGCGGGCGGCGGGCGGGCGGTGCATGGCCGCTCCGTCGACGGTGAACTCCTGCGGTACGTAGACCTGGTCGACGCGGTAGTGGTTGCTGCCGGTGCCGCGCAGGCCGACGGTGTACCAGGTGTCGCGGATCTCCGCCTCGGCGCGCGGGATGAACAGCATGCGCACGGCCGGTCCGGCGGGGGTCCGGCGGATCTCGCCGCCGTCGGTGACGGGGGCGGCGCACACGAGCCAGTCCGCGTGGGCCGAGCCGCTGGCGAAGGCCCACTCGCCGGTCAGCAGGTAGCCGCCGTCCACCGCCTCGGCCCGGCCGGAGGGGTTGACGCCGCCGACCACCAGACCGTCGCTGTCCCGGAAGAGGGTGCGCGAGGTGCTGTCCGGCAGATAGTCCGACAGCCGTCCGATGGCGCCCTGGACGCCCATCTGCCAGGCGATGGAGGCATCGAGCCGGGCGAGCGCCTGGATGACGGCCGAGCCGGTCTCGATGGGCAGCTGCTCGCCGCCGAACTCCTTGGAGACCCACATGCGCGGGATGCCCGCGTCGCGCAGCGCCTCGAAGACGGGGCGGGGCGTGACCCGGTCCTGCTCGGCTCGCTCGCGGTTCTCCTCGATGACGGGCGCGATCTTCTCCACGCGCGCCAGCCAGTCCTGGGTCTGCTCCGAGGGGGGCGGGCGGAGTATGTCGCCTGCGGCGCCGGCTGAGCTCACGGCAGTCTCCATTCGTAATTACTACAACTTACGTACTGATGGGTACGCAAGTGTGCGGACGATGACTTCGAGGAACGGGGTGTGGTCCGGGAACGCGGGGCCGTATCACGCGGATTCACGGTGATTCTTGGGGCTGGCCCCTGGCCGGGGCAACCTCGACTTGCGGAAGTCGCAGGACGGATCGGCGCCCGTCCGCGCGCCGGTCAGGCGCAGACGCTGTCGGGTACGGTGAGGGCCATGACGCGGTCCCGCGCGGTCAGCCGGGTGAAGGCGTGCGCGGCGGAAGCCATCGTCATGTGATGGTGCCAGCCGGGGTAGGACCGGCCCTCGAAGTCCTGTACGCCGAAGTGGCCGAGGTCCCGGACGGCCGCCTCACCGGCGGTGGCGTGCCGGGCCAGGGCGAGTACCTCCTCGGCCCGCCAGTCGGCCAGGCTGGTGATCCAGTACCGTGCGCCCGGTCTGCCGACGGCCACCGGGCGGGCCAGGGCGCGGTAGACGCGTGGGCCGCCGGATGGTTCGCCCGCCCTTCCGGGCAGCCGCACCTCCCCGCAGTGGACGGCCAGCCGTTCGAGCCGGCCGGTGACGGCCTGGCGCACCACCACCTGTGGCTGGCGCGGATGGCTGCGCGCCATCCATTCCCCCAGACCGGCCGCCGGGGCCACGCCGAATGCCGGCAGTACGGGTTCCGCGGCGCCGACCTCGCAGACGAAGTCCAGTCCGCGCCGGGCCAGCCCCTCCATGACCGCGCCCGCGTCGGCGGTGCGGCGCAGGTCGAGCGCCCACGGGATGCCCGACAGCGAGGGGGTGGCGGATACGTCCGACGCGAAGTCCAGGATATGTCTCCAGGTCGGGCGGGCGGTCACGGACGCCGGGATGCGCGCTCGCGAACGGCGCTTCTCGTCCGCGCACCAGGACTCCTCCAGCAGCAGACTCCAGTTCACGGGCACGCAGCCGACCTCGGCGGCCAGGAAGAGCCCGATCGCCAGTTGGCAGTTGACCGTCCGGCCCAGGTCGGTGTCGAAGCGGCGGTGCACGCCCACGGAGTGCACACCGCGCTTGGGTATGGTCAGTTCGGCCACGGTCCAGGCCCGTGGCAGTCCCTGCGTGGCCACTGCCCGCGCCAGGCTGCGCCGGACCGGCCCCCAGTCCCAGGGACTGGCGTTGATGAACTGCTGCAGTCCGTGGGCGGCGGCGGGAGCGGGTGAGACCGCCTTGGCCAGCCGCTGCAGCGTCTTCTTGCCTGGCACACTCAGCAGGGCGCCGAGATACGCATGAGCCCAGCGGCGCTGGTCCGCACGCTGGAGTGGTTCGAAGACCTCCTCGACGAAGGCCCGAAGCTCATGAGTGTCGACCGCAGTTGCGCCTAAGGTGCCTGCCGGCATGTTCGAAACCTCTCCCCCTGGCATCGGCCGCACCGATGTGCGGTGCGGTGCTCGGTGCATATGCGCAATCAACCCCGAGACAAAATACCTTCTCAAACGTCAATTTCCGGGGAGTGGTTGACGACTTTCCAACCTCCCCCCGCAACCTGCGGGAACTCACACCGGCGGCCGCCGACGCGGTGCCGTCCGGGCGGACCGGGTGACACTCGCCCCCCGTCGGACCGGTCGCGCACACCGTGCCCTTCGAGCCGTGAGAGACAGCAGTGATCCGGCCAGCCGATCCGCGCTTCTCCATATGACCGGCCACCTTCCTACCTATAGGGGCGGTAGCAAGCGGTGTCGGTTTCGGACAGCTCATCTCACTCCGCTTGTGGGCCCCGCAGCGTTAAGAAAGGATTTCTTGGGGGTGATTTGTCGATCCATTCCGGAGCACGAAGGGGCACCGTGATCAAGCAAGACAGAGCACGCAGGACTCATGAGCTACTGCTCGACGCGGCAGCGGGAGAGTTCGCCCGGCATGGGTACATGGGTGCGAATCTGCAACGTGTTGCGCAGGAAGCCCATATGACAAAGGGCGCCCTGTACGCGCACTTCGCGTCGAAGCGGCTCCTGGCCATGGCACTGACCGGACCCTTCGAGCGCGCCTGGCAGGAACTGCTGACCCAGGTCGAACAGGGCCCTGCCACGCCGATGGAGAAACTGCGCCTCCTCGCCGTCAGGCTGGCCGAACGACTGCAGACGGACCTGCGTTTCCGGGCCGGGTTCCATCTGTGCAGCGAGGCCGCCCGCACCCACGGCCGGCTGCCGCGAGTGGCCCAGGACCTGTGCGGCACGGTCGCGACGCTCATGGCACAGGCCCGGCGCCAGGGACAGCTGACGGATCATCATGATCCCGAGCGAATGGGCAAGTTGCTGTTGGCCCTGATGTTCGGCGTCTACTACTCGACGCCCGAATGCCGGATGGATCGCTTCAGCGAACTCCTGTGCACGGCGTGGTGGCAGGCGCTGAACGACGGGCAGCCGGCCCCGCCCCTCCGGCAGCAGGAGGTACCCGAGCCCTGCCGCCAGGCCTAGCGGGGAACACGGAACGGCGCCGGCGGCCGGGCGGCGCCCGGCCGCCGGCGCCGTTCCGTATGCGGTCGGGTGGGTACTCGCGTTCACCCGCGCACTTCGACAAGTAAGACACCGTTCGTGGCGCCGACATGACGTCCGGAGGGTCGGTCCGGTATGCATGGGAACGGTTTTCCGCCACATGGGAGTACATGATTCACACGCATGGCCGTTCTGCCGCCGCTCAACTCCACGCCCGCGTACCCCGCACCCCCGTCAGGCCAAAGAGCCGAATCTGCCCTCATGCCCGGCGATACCGCTTCCCCCCATGCGCCGACGCCGTGCCGAACGGGCCTCAACGGCGGTCGGCATCCTTCCGTTTCCGCGTCAGGGATCCACGCACGTGCGCTGCTGCGCATCCCGCTCATGCCCCGCGACGCGTCGTCGATCACGTCAGACAAGGGATGCCTTCGTGACACCTCCCCGCACTCCCCCCACGCACCCCACCACCGCCGCACGCTCCAAGGAACCCAAACAGGAGCGCGCCATCAGGTCGCGGCACAATATCCTGCTGGCTGCCGGACGTGCCTTCGCCGAACGGGGTTACCCGGCCGTAACCATGCATGACGTGGCCGACCTCTCGGGAATGACGAAAGGGGCCGTCTACTTCCACTTCAGCAGCAAGGAGTGCCTGGCCGTCGCCGTCAGCGCCGAGTTCGCCGACCGGCTGCCCGCCCTCTGCGACGCCGTCGCCCGGCTGTCCCTGCCCCCGGTCGCCTCCGTCACCGAACTGCTGCTGCGCACCGCCGCCGCGCTGCGCGACGAGCCGCTGATGAAGGCCGGGGCGCGGCTGCAGATCGAGCGGAGCCTGATCGACGTCGAACTCCCCCTGCCCTTCGAGGACTACACCGCGCTGATAGCCACCTGGCTGCGGGGCGCGCTGACCGCGGGCGACCTGGAGCACTCGACGCCTCCCGAGCCGCTGGCCCGCGTCCTGGTCTCGGCGTTCTTCGGTGCCCAGCTGCTGTCCTGGATGGCCGACGACCGGACCGGCATCATCGAGCGGACCGTGGAGGTGCTCCACGCCGTCGTCCCCTGCACGCGCGACCCGCGGCACATCAGCCCGTACCTGCACGAGGCGTCCACGGCACGCGAGCCCGCACGGACGCGATCGCGACACCGCGCGGGCCGGCCCCTGGCCTAGCACCGGCGCCGCGACGCGCCACGGCGGCGGTCCGCCTATCCGGCGCGCGCCTCGGCCGTCAGGGGGCGCGGCCGGCGGGCCGGCGGTGTGCCCGGGTGCGGGTGGTGCGCGGGCGGGCCGTCCGGCACACCGGTGCTCTCCGGTCCGCCGGCTGCCGCGCGGCCGAGCCATTCGCGGTACGCCGGTGCCTCCCATGCCACCGTCCAGTAGGCCTCCTCCAACTCCGAGTAGACCCGGTCCAGTTCGCGCTCCGTTCGGGCCGCCAGCAGCAGCCGTACCCCGATCGGGTCACCCTCCAGGGGACGGATCGCGAGGTCGGGACGCACCGGGGCGGTCGGCTGGCTGACCGTGACCACCTCGCCGATGGCGGCCAGCGAGTAGGCGGTGAGGTAGTCGCCGTGCAGCATCTCGGAATCGAGGCCCGCCGCGCGCAGCACCCGGCACAGGGCGTCCCACTCGCCGTCGACCGTGGAGTCGACCATCCACCGGTCGCCGGCCAGGTCGGCGAGGCGCACCTGGGACCGCGACGCCGCCGGATGGTCCGCGGCGAGCGTGACGAACTGCGGTTCCCGCTCGACCAGCACCCGCAGGCACAGTCCGGCCGGCACCCGCAGCGGACTGCCCTCGACCTCGTGCACGAAGGCCGTGTCGAGCCGGCCGGCCGCGACCATGTCCAGCAGCGCGTTGGCGGACACGCTCATCTGCAGCACCGGCTCGATCCCCGGGCGCCGGGCCCGCAGCAGTCGCAGCCAGCCGGGGATGGCCCTGCTGGCCGTGGCCCCGATGCGCAGCTGGTACCCGCCGGCGGCGCGGGCCGCCGCCGCCCTGGTCTCGGTGACGATCGCGGCGAACTCCGCCACCAGCGGCCTGGCCCGGCTGAGCACCGCCAGCCCCAGCGGGGTGGGCCGGCAGCCGGTGCGGGCGCGCACGAAGAGCTGAGCGCCGAGCGCGCGCTCGATCCGCCGTAGCTGGGTGCTCAACGAGGGCTGCGCCAGACCGAGTTCCCGGGCCGCTTTGTGCAGGCTGCCGGTGTCGGCGATGGCGCAGAGCACACGCAGATGTCTCACCTCCAACTCCATGGGGGGAGCGTAGGGCGACATGGAACACGACACCAGATGTTCAAGTTGCAAGGAAAGCGGACGAGTCGGTCGGCGATAGCCCCGAGCTATCCCCAAGTGCCATCATCCCTCGCCGTGTTGGGCTGCCTGAGACTCACTGGCAACCGATCGTTCAACCCCACAGGACGAGAAGGAGCTCCCCCATGGCATCGTTCGGGAACAGCACCGGGTCGAAGAGCACCAGGAGACTTCTGGGTCTGGCCCTCGGCCTCGGGCTGGCCACCGCCGCGCTCGGCACCGCGAGCCCGGTCAGCGCGCAGGACACCGCAACGGCCCCCGCCCGCACCGCACCCGCCCGCACCGCGGCCGCCGGTTACGTGGGCAGCGCCGAGGACGCCGGCGCCAAGGCGTTCTTCGACGCCGTGGTGAAGTCGGTCGCCAAGCGGCAGGCCGAGCAGCCCTCCCTGAAGGCGGTGACCGTCTACTACAACGCCTCCCAGGCCCCGAGCTTCCGCACCCAGATATCGAGCTCCGCCTCGATCTGGAACAGCTCCGTGTCGAACGTCAAGCTCCAGGCGACCTCCAGCGGCGGTGACTTCGCCTACTACGAGGGCAGCGACTCGCGCGGGTCCTACGCCTCCACCGACGGCCACGGCCGCGGCTACATCTTCCTGGACTACGCGCAGAACCAGCAGTACGACTCCATCCGTGTCACCGCCCACGAGACCGGCCATGTGCTGGGCCTGCCCGACCACTACAGCGGGCCGTGCAGCGAGCTGATGTCGGGCGGCGGCCCCGGCCCCTCCTGCACCAACCGCTACCCGAACGCCACCGAGCGCTCCCGGGTCAACCAGCTGTGGGCCTACGGTCTCGCCAAGGCGATCGCGCAGGTCGACAAGGCGGGCTGAGCACGAGGGAACACCACGGGCCGGCTCCCCCGCAGCCGGCCCGCCACGGACCGCGGCCCGGCATCCGCGGTCCGTGGCCCGGCACCCGCGGTCCGGGCACCGGGCCGTGGATAGCATCGGCCTCCATGACCCCGACACAGCGGCGAACATCCCGTGTCCTCCTGGTCGATGACCGCGACCGCCTCCTCCTGCTGTGCGGACGCGATCCGCGCCGGCCGGGAGCGCGCTGGTGGTTCACCGTCGGCGGCGCCGTGGAGGACGGGGAGGACTATGTGCGGGCGGCCGTGCGCGAGGTCGAGGAGGAGACGGCACTGACCCTCGCCGCCCACCGGCTGAGCCCGGTGGTGTGGACCCGGCGCGCGCTCTTCAGCGTGGACGGCCACGGCTTCGACCAGTACGAGGAGTACCGCCTGGCCCGCGTCACGGCCGGCGAGGCGCGCGGGGTCCAGGTCGCCACCGAGGAAGCCCGCTACGGGCACCGCTGGTGGCCGCTGGACGCACTCGCCACCACCGAGCAGACCGTCCGCCCGAAGAGGCTGGCCTGGCATCTGAGCGCCGTGCTCGCGGCCGGCGAGTCCCCTCCGGCGCCCCTTCACCTGGGCGACTTCGACGAGGACACCGATCCCGATTGACGCATCCCCTGACACGGCACGCCCGGGTCGCCCCGGCTAGGTGGCCGGCCGCTCCCTGCGCGGGCCGAGCAGGCGGTCCAGCGCCCGCCGGGTGCGGTCGGTGGCGTCCGGTGCCGCGAAGAGCTGGATCTCCTGGTTCAGGGCCATGAAGAGGCCGATCAGCTCGAACACGACCTGGTCCGGATCGGTGTCCGCCGGCAGGTCGCCCGCCGCCACCGCCGTACGCACCTCGGCGGCCAGCCGGCGCCGCCACACCCGGGACATCCGGGCCACGGCCTCCCGGACGGGGCCGCCGCGGGCGTCGAACTCGATGGACGCCGTGGTGAAGAAGCACCCGCCGGGGAAGACGGCCCGCCCGGCGTCCAGGTCCAGGTAGGCGATCCACTCCTCGCAGACGGCCCGCAGCCGGGGCAGGCCCGGCTCCACGTCCGCCGCGGGCTCCCACACCAGGCGGGAGAACGCCGCCGCCGCGCCCTCCAGCGTGGCCAGCTGAAGGGCCTCCTTGGTGCCGAAATGCCCGAGCACACCGGCCTTGCTCATCTTCAGCTCGGCGGCCAGCCGCCCGATCGTGAGCCCTTCGAGACCGTCGCACGAGGCCAGGGCGATACCGCGCTCGACGATGCGCTGCCGCGTCCTGCGGGCTTCGGCCACGGAATTGCGAGGGCTCATGCCCACCATCGTAGGCGAGGAGGGACCGCTTCAGCTTCCGACCGATCGGTTGCTATATTCCGGGGCACCTGATGCCGAGCCGAGGAGATCACGCCGTGCCGGGAAGCCGTATCGCCGCCCTGGGCCACTACCAGCCGACGCGCGTCCTGACCAACGACGACCTGGCCACCATGGTCGACACCAGCGACGAGTGGATCCGGCGCCGTACGGGCATCGTCACCCGCCGCATCGCCGCCCCTGAGGAGTCGGTCACCGACATGGCGGCGGCCGCCGCGAGCAAGGCGCTGGCCGCGTCGGGGCTGGAGCCCGCCGACATCGGGATGATCACCGTGGCGACCTGCTCGGCCATCGACCGCTGCCCCTCCATCGCCGCCCAGGTCGCCGGGCGCCTCGGTCTGCCCGCCCCGGTGGCCTTCGACCTCAACAACGGCTGCGCCGGCTTCTGCACCGCGCTGGCCTGCGCCGACCACTCGCTGCGCGCGGGCGCCGCCCGGCACGCCCTGGTCATCGGCGCCGAGAAGATGTCCGACGTCACCGACTGGACCGACCGCCGTACCTGCGTCCTGCTCGGCGACGGGGCGGGCGCCGCCGTGCTGAGCGCCTCCGCCGAGGAGGGGATCGGCCCGGTGTGCTGGGGCTCGGACCCCACCCGCGGTGACGCGGTCCGGCTGGTCGGCGACTGGCACCCGCGCTTCGCCCAGGAGGGGCAGACCGTGTTCCGCTGGGCCACCGGCGAGCTGCCCGCCATCGTCCGCGAGGCCTGCGCGCGGGCCGGTCTGACGCCGGCCGACCTGGCGGGTGTGGTCACCCACCAGGCCAATCTGCGGATCATCGACGCCGTCGTACGGCAACTCGATCTGCCCGAGAGCACGGTGATCGCCCACGATGTCGTGGAGTCCGGCAACACCTCCGCCGCGTCCGTCCCGCTCGCCCTGTCCAAGCTGACCGAGCGCGGCGAACTCCCCAGCGGCGCCCCGGTCCTGCTCCTCGCCTTCGGCGGGGGCCTGTCCTGGGCCGGCCAGGTGGTCACCTGCCCCTGAACACCGCGCCCCGGCGGCGTCCGCGGCGCCGACGCCGCCGGCGTCCGGCCGGCCGGCCCGTCACCGCGGCCCGCCCGTCACACCGCTGTAACGGCGGGACAGCACTGTGACAGCGAGACAAAAAAGTGCCTTCTTCCCCGCTCGGGGACGGTTACCCAGGATGGAGCCCGTAACAAATCGGCTCCCATGAAAGGCACACGCATGTCCGCTCGGACCGTGCCCGCACCGGCGGTACGGACGTCCCGCCGGCTCGCGCTGGCGATCCTCTGCGCCGGCCAGTTGATGGTGATCCTCGACGGCACCATCGTGAACGTGGCGCTGCCGGCCGTCCAGGAGAGCCTGGGCTTCTCCTCCTCGGCGCTGGGCTGGGTCGTGAACGCCTATCTGATCCCGTTCGGCGGCCTGTTGCTGCTCTCGGGCCGGTTCGGCGACCTCTTCGGGCGCAAACGGGTCTTCGTCACCGGTCTGGTCCTCTTCACCGGGGCGTCCCTGCTGTGCGGCCTGGCGCAGAACGCCACCGCGCTGCTTGTCGCCCGGTTCGTCCAGGGCGTCGGCGGCGCGGTGACGTCCTCCGTCACCCTCGCGATGATCGTCACCATGTTCACGGAGCCGGGCGAACGCGCCAGGGCGATCGGCGTCTACAGCTTCGTGCAGTCCGCGGGCGGCACCCTCGGGCTGCTGCTGGGCGGTGTGCTGACCCGGGCCGCCGGATGGCACTGGATCTTCTTCGTCAACGTGCCCATCGGGGTCGTCGCCGCCGTCCTGGCCCAGCGCATGCTGGTCGCCGAGCGGGGCACGGGCCGGGGCAAGGGCACCGACGCGCTCGGCGCCGTACTCATCACGTTCTCGCTCATGCCGGCCGTCTACGCCATCGTCGCGGCGGCCGACCACGGTTTCGGCTCCGCCCGCACGCTCGGCTCCGGCCTGGCCGCCCTGGTCCTGCTCGCCGCGTTCGTCGTACGGCAGGCCAGGGCCGAGAACCCGCTGCTGCCGCCCCGGATGTTCCGCTACCGCGCCGTCTCCGGCGCGCTGGCCACACATGCCCTCATGATCTCGGGCATCTTCGGCTTCCAGTTCCTGGCCGTGCTGTACATGCAGAAGGTGCTGGGGCTCGACGAGGTGCAGACCGGTGCCGGTGTCGTCCCCGTCTCCCTGCTGATCGGCATCATGTCGCTGTTCCTCGCCCCCCGTCTCCTCGGCAGGTTCGGGGCCCGGGCCGTCCTGTGGGCGGCACTCGCGCTGATCGGCGCCGGCCTCGGCATGCTGGGACGGATTCCGGCGGACGGCACCTATCTCGCCGATGTGTTCCCCGCGACCGTGCCGCTCGGGATCGGGTTCGGCCTGGCGATGCCGGCGCTGGCCGGGCTGGCCATGTCGGGCGCGACCCCGCAGGACTCGGGCCTGGCCTCCGGGATGTTCAACACCGTGCAGCAGGTGGGTGCCTCCCTCGGTCTCGCCGTGCTGAGCGCCCTCGCCGCCTCGCGCACCGGCACCCTGCTGCACGACGGTGCGTCCCGGGACGAGGCGCTGACCGGCGGCTACCGACTCGCCTTCCGGGTCGGCGCGGTCTTCGTCCTGGGCGCACTGGTGATCGCCGTGACCGTCCTGCGTACACCGCGCCGGACCACGCGCGATGCCTCCGCCGACGGTCCCGCGCCCTCCCGGGCGGCGGAGGCGGACGCGGGCACACCGTGACGGTCCGCGCGCGCCCTGCCGCCCTGGGACGACTACGGTGTTCCGCTCCTGTTCCCTGCGCCCCGCCGTGCGCGGCACCTGAAGTGAGTGCGCACGGCACAGCACCTCCGCACCATCGCACCGAAGCTCCACACACACGCCGCGCACCACGTCCGCCGCACCGCGTACGGCACCTACGCGGTGTGCGGGGTGTCGGCGAGCGACGCATCGGCAGAGAGGAACTGTCCCGCATGCTCCGTACGCTGCGCACATTCCGCACGCCGCGCGAAAGAAGAGGCAGACGCGGCCGGATACGCGCCAGGGCGGTGGCCCTCTCGACCGTGTTCGCCACGGGGGTGGGCGCGCTTGCCCTCGCGCCCCAGCCCGCCTCCGCGGCGCCGAACTACTCCGGCGACCCGGTCCTGTACTGGAACGACGTCCTCCTCGGCGCGATCCGCACGGCCGGCGGCACCCCCGGCCCGATCTCGCGGGCCGCCGCCGAGATGAACGCGGCCCTCTACGACGCCGAGAGCTCCTACCGGCTGCGCTGGCACACGATGACCTCCGACCCCTATCTCAAGGCGGTCGACTACACGGAAGCCCCTGTCGGGCACGACACCGTGCTCCCCGGCCTGGGCCTCCGGCCACTCCGCGTTCGGTGCCGCGTGGGCGAGGATCATGCGGCAGTACTTCAAGACCGACGGCATCACCTTCACGGCATCGACCGACGAGCCCAAGTCACCGGTCAGGAACCGCACGTTCACCAGCTTCAGCCAGGCCGCCCGCGAGGAGGCCGACAGCAGGGTCTGGCTCGGCGTCCACTACCCGTGGGACGCGAGCGACGGACTGACCCTCGGCGAGAACGTCGCCACCTGGTCTTCACCCACAAGATGAAGTTCGCTGGTTTGTAGGGCAGTTGGCTCCGGGACTACCTGAGTCCGCGCGGGCGCCCGCCCCCCCCCGGCGGGCGCCCGCCTCGGGCGGCCTGAGCTCAGACCGCGCGCCACAGAGCCGGTACGGACGGGGGTTCCCAGCCCGGCTGGGCGGTGTGCGGCTGGAGGCAGACGTAGCCGCGGCCTCCGTAGCTGACCTGGTCCCCCGCCCGGTACGCGGTCCCGACGGCCCAGGTGCCGCCGGGCGGTGTGGGGCTGGGGCCGGGGCCCGGGTCCTGTGCCACGTCGAGGACGAAGTCGAACGCCGCCTCCCGGCCGCCGTTGCCGTCGCGCACGGTCATCAGCAGCCGTGGGTCGAAGATCGTGTCGGTGTTGTTGCGCGGTTCGTTCGGGAAGTACAACTGCGTGGTGAGCACGGGCCGGTTGGGGGCCTGCACCTTGACGTGGAGGTGCCGGGTGCGCCCCGGGTACAGGCCCGGCACGATCGTGGTGAGCGCGAAGGTGCCGCGCGAGTCGGTGTACTGGTGGCCCCGGAACCGGAACCCGGTGTTGTCGTAGGCGCCGTTGTCGTCGGCCTGCCAGAAGTCCAGCAGGACACCGGACAGGGGGCGGCAGGCCCGGCCGAAGACATAACCGCTCACGGTGAGCCGGGTGCCGGGCACTCCGGGCTCCAGGAGGCTGGTGCGCTCAGGCGAGTGGGGCTTGAAGTACGGGCCCTCGATCTGCTCCGGGGTGGGGTCGTCTCCGTCGTCGCACGGCGGCGTGAGCTGGGGCTCCGTGCCGCTCGCGGCCAGGGTGCGGGCGAGCGCGGGGCCCCCGGCGAGGGCCAGGGGGATCGCGGCGGTGGCCGCGAGCGCCGCGCGCAGCACGGTCTTGCGGCCGACGAGCCGGGCGCCACCCGGTGCGTCCGGCACGTGCGCGCCATCGTCGCCGGTGCCGTTGCCGTTGCGGTCGGTGTCGTGCGTACCTGCTCCGTCCATGTCTCCTCCTGTGGGGGCGGGCGCCCTGGGGCCGGATCGGCAATGAACCTAGGCGTGCGCCGGCGGGGCTTCGAGGGACTGATGAGGGCGGCTGTGGTGTTTTCGGAAGTCGCCGGGGCTGCTGCCGGTCTCCCGCCGGAAGAACCGGCTGAAGTAGGCGGGGTCGGCGAAACCGGTACGGGCGGCGACCTGCCGTACCGACAGCTGGGTGTGGGCCAGCAGCCGTTGCGCCTGGTAGGTCCGGGCCTCGATGAGCAGCCGTCCGGGCGGGCGGCCGGTGGCGGCCCGGACCGCCTGGGTGAGGTAGTGGGGGGTCACCCCGAGCCGGTCGGCGCACTCCCGTACGGACCAGGTCGCCGCCTCCGGGCGGGTGATCAGCCGGGTGAACGCCCCGGCGACGGCGGCCGGCCGGCCCTGGGCACGCGGGTCCCGGCCGGTGCCGGTGCGGCCCGGCAGCCGGGCGGCGCGCACGACGAGCACATGCAGCAGGGAGCGCAGCACGCTCTCGTGTCCGGGGGCCCGCTCCCGGTGCTCCGCGACGAGTTCGGCCATCAGGCTCCGCACCGACCGGTCCTGCTCGGGGTCCAGGGCGAACCAGCACCGCTCGCCGAGTTCCCGCAGCACCTCGCGGTCGCGGGGGTGGTCCACCAGGAAGTCGTCGGTGAACAGGGCGAGCGTCCCCTCCGGTCCCCGGCCGCCCTCCCAGTGGTGCACCTGGCCGGGCAGGATCACCGCCAGGTGCGGGGGGCGCAGCGGCCAGCGCGCGAGGTCGACGACATGGGTGCCGGAACCGGCACTGACGTGGACGATCTCGTAGAAGGTGTGCCGGTGCGGCCGGTCCCACCGGGACAGCGGCCCCACGGCCTCGAAGGAACCGGCGGCGAAGGGCGGGGCGCCGGGTCCGGCCACCTCCAGCCGGTGCAGGGGCACGTCCCCGGCCGCGGGTGGCGAGCCGGGGGTTCCCGGTAACACGGTGGTGCTGCGCATCGGCCATGCTCCCCTTTCTCCAGGACCTGTCGGGCCCCGCACGGACGCCAGCAGGTACAGACCAATCGCGTCGCTGTGACCATGCCACGGACCGGGACACCGGGAAACAGCGAAACCCGTCCCTCTGGTCTGTACCAGCCTCTTGCCCCGGGCCCTCCCACCCCGCAAGCTCCCCTCATGGAGCTGGAGTTGCGGCATCTGAAGACCATTCGGGCCATCGCGGAAGCGGGCAGTCTGACCAAGGCGGCGACGGCCCTCGGACTCGCCCAGCCGGCGCTCAGCGCGCAGCTCAGGCGCATCGAGCGGGCGTTGGGCGGCACGCTCTTCGAGCGCGGACGGTACGGCGTACGGGCCACCGCCCTCGGCGAGCTGGTCCTGGAGCGCACCCGGATCGTGCTGCCCGCGGTCAGCGAACTCCAGCGGGAGGCGGCCCGGTTCGCGCGCGCCCGGCGGGACGGGGAGCGGCTGCGGCTCGGCGGCACCCACGGTCCGCTGCTGGGCGCGCTGGTGGACCGGCTCGCCGACGCCGTCCCCGGCACCACCGTGACCACCTGCGCCTCCTGGTCGGAGCGGGAACTGGCGGAGCTGCTGGCCGAGGGGCGCCTGGACTTCGCGTTGGCCGGCGCCTGCGGCTCCGCTCCCCCGCCGGACGCACCGCACCTGACCTGGGAGGAGGTCGCCGTCGACCCGGTGTTCGTGATGCTCCCCGACGGTCATCCGCTCGCCCGTGGCCGGGAGGTCGACCTGGCCGCGCTCGCCGGCGAGGAGTGGGCGTGCGTTCCGGGCGACGGCTGTTTCGGGGACTGTTTCACCGCGGCCTGCGCCCGGGCCGGTTTCACGCCCCGCCGCATGTACGAGACGGACACCGCGTCCTGTGTCCATCTGGTGCAGGTGGGCCGGGCGGTGGGCCTGTGCCGGGCCACCTTCCCGCCGACGCCCGGGATCACCACCCGGCCGCTGGCCGGGACCCCGCTGGTGTGGCGGCACCTGCTGGGCTGGCACCGGGCCGGGCAGCGGTCGGACACGGCGGCGACGGTGCTGGCGCAGGCCCGCGCGGCGCACGCCGGCGTCGCGGCCCGCAGCGACAGCTACGCGCACTGGCTGGCGCGACGCGAGGACCGGGACGTCGCGGCCCGGCAGCACCGCACCGGCCTCGCCTCCTGAGCACACCTCATCTCCGCCTTCTCGACATCCCGCCCACGTCCCCGCCCATAACGCGGAGGCAGGGGGTCGGCTGACGTCTTACGGCGCGGCGCGGGATCTCCCTACGGTTTCGGCACTCCCACCGAATCCGAGGAGACCTCCCCATGCTCCAACGCCACCTCAGAGCCGCGTGCGCCGCCGCCGCGGCGGCGGGTGCCCTGCTCGCGGCCGGGCTCAGCGGCTCCGCGAGCGCCCAGCCGGCCGCCTCCCCCGCCCAGCCCACGGCGGCCCGGACGCTCCGCACCGACGCGGCGCCGCCCGCCCTCCTCGGCGCACTCCAGCGGGACCTGGGACTGGACCGCCGGCAGGCGGAGCGCCGGCTGGCCAACGAGGCCGAGGCGGGCGCCACCGCCGGCCGGCTCCGCGCCGCGCTCGGCACGGACTTCGCCGGCGCGTGGGTGCGCGGCGCGGAGTCGGCCACGCTGACCGTGGCCACGACCGATCCGGCCGACGTGCCGGCGATCCGGGCGCACGGCGCCCGCGCGGTCGTCGTGGACCACTCCCTGGCCGAACTGGACGCCGCCAAGGCCCGGCTGGACCGCGCCGCGGCGCACCGCGCCACCACCGACGCCCCGGTCTGGTACGTCGACGTGCCCACCAACACGCTGGTGGTGGAGGCGATACGGCCGGAGGCCGCGCGTTCCCTGCTGGCCGCCGCACACGTCGACGCCTCCCTCGCCCGCACCGTGAAGTCGGCCGAACAGCCCCGTCCGCTGTACGACCTGCGCGGCGGTGACGCGTACTACATCGGCAACAGCAGCCGCTGTTCGATCGGTTTCCCGGTGACCCGGGGCACCCAGCAGGGCTTCGCGACGGCCGGGCACTGCGGTCGGGCCGGCAGCACCACCACCGGCGCCAACCGGGTCGCGCAGGGCACCTTCCAGGCGTCGGTCTTCCCGGGCAACGACATGGCGTGGGTGGCGGCCAACGCCAACTGGACGGCGACGCCGTACGTCACTGGTTCCAGCGTCCCGGTCGCCGGGTCCGCGCAGGCCCCGGTGGGCTCCTCGGTGTGCCGCTCCGGCTCCACCACGGGCTGGCACTGCGGCACGGTGCAGCAGCTCAACACCAGCGTGACGTACCAGGAGGGCACCGTCAGCGGGATCACCCGTACGTCGGTGTGCGCCGAACCGGGCGACTCCGGCGGCTCGTTCATCTCCGGCAGCCAGGCGCAGGGTGTCACCTCGGGCGGCTCGGGCAACTGCACCAGCGGCGGTACGACGTACTTCCAGCCGATCAACCCGATCCTCCAGTCCTACGGCCTGACCCTGACGACGACCGGGACCGGCCCCGGGGACCCGGAGGACCCCGGTGACCCGGGCGAGCCGGGCGGCACCTGGGCGGCCGGCACCGTCTACCAGGCGGGCGACACGGTGACGTACGGCGGGGCCTCCTACCGCTGTCTCCAGGGCCACCAGGCGCAGGCGGGGTGGGAGCCGCCGAACGCCCCGGCGCTGTGGCAGCGGCTGTGAGCGATTAGTCCACCGGACCCCCGAGGGCCCGGGCGCCGGCGACGGGGCGCTCGGGCCCGATGCGCGTCCCGGGCTCCCCGGGTCACGCCCCGGTCGCCACCATGACGACGAGGACGGTCAGCAGCAGGACGACGTAGGCGACCGAGTGGACGCGGTCCGGGACCCGGCCGGTGACCCGTCGCAGCAGGGTGATGGTGGGCAGCGAACCGAGGAGCAGGGCGGCGCCCGCCGCGAGGTCGACGTAGCCGAGCCGGCCGGAGGCTGTGGACGCGCCGGGGGCGAGGGCGTAGACGAGGGTGCCGGCCACCGCGACGGGGACGCTGAGCGGGTTGGCCAGGGCGGTGGCCTCGGCCATGGGCAGGCCCCGGCGCCGCAGCAGCGGGACCGTCATGACGCTGCCGCCCACGCCGAGCGCGGCGGCGATCAGGCCGATGCCCGTGCCGCCGAGGGTGGTGGTGGCCCGGTCCAGGGGCCTCGGACGCGGCTGGTGCGCCACCGAGAGGAAGCCCTTGCGCAGCAGGCTGTCGCAGATCGTCACCAGCAGATAGCCGGCGAAGAGCAGGCGCAGCGCCGTACCGCCGAGGAAGGTGGCCGCGAAGGACCCGGCGGCGGCGCCCGCCGTGATGAACCCGGCCAGCGGCCAGACGTAGGCCCGGCGCAGCCGGCCCTGGCGCCACTGGACCAGGGCCGCGGCCGTCGCGTTGACGACCATGACCGCCGTCGAGGTCGCGACCGCCACGTGCATGGCGTCGGCGTCCGGTCGTGCCGTGGCGGTCCAGACGCCGTAGACGACGGGAACCGTGAGGAAGCCGCCGCCGAAGCCGAAGAGCACGGTCGTCACGCCGGTCAGGCAGCCGAAGAACAGGAGGGTGGGGAGCGAGGACAGCACGGCAAGGACGCTACGAAGCACAAGCGATGGCGGGCAATCGACAAGTCGCCGACTTCTTACGCGCAGCGGACAGGCGGGTCGGTACGCTCGCGGTATGCGCAACATCCCGGTCGCCGAGGTGGACGACCTGGACCGCGCCGTGCTCGCCATCGGCACGGACTACCCCCACGACCACCTCCTCGCCTGGCACGAACACCGCCGCGCCCAGGTGCTGTACGCGGCCACCGGTGTCATGCAGGTCGAGACGGCGGACGGCGGCTGGACGGTCCCCACCGCCCGCGCGGTGCTGATCCCGCCCGCGACCCGGCACCAGGTCACGATGACGGGGGTGAGCACCCGCAGCCTCTACATCGAGCCGGCCGCCGTGCCGTGGTTCCCCGCCCGCTGCCGGGCCGTCGACGTCTCGCCCCTGCTGCGCGCCCTGATCCTGGCGGCCGTCGAGATGGAGCCGCGCTACGCCGAGCACGGCCGCGACGCCGCGGTGGCCGCCCTGCTCCTGCACGAGCTGCGCAACCTCGCCCCGCTGCCCCTCGATGTGCCGCTGCCGGCCGAGCCCCGGCTGCGCGCCCTGTGCGAGGCGTTCTGGTCCGCGCCGGACATCCACGACCCGCCCGCGCGCTGGTGCGCCGCCCTCGGCGTCAGCGAACGCACCCTGGCCCGGCTGTTCCGGCGGCACACCGGCCTGAGCTTCGCGCAGTGGCGGCAACGCGCCTGCATCCTGCGTTCCCTGCGGTACCTCGCCGCGGGCATGCCGGTCACCCGGGTCGCGGTCACGCTCGGCTACGACAACCCGGCCGCGTACACGGCCGCGTTCCGCACGCTCCTCGGCCGGCCCCCGTCGGCGTACCGGAGCACCGGCGCGGTCCCCGGCCCTCCGTAGGGCGGGCGAGCGGGTCGCCGTGCGCGCGATGATCATCCGAGTAGTCTCGGGGCCATGGTTGAGCATCGCATGGTTGACGTGAACGGAATCAGGCTGCACATCGCCGAGGAGGGCGAGGGCCCCCTGGTCGTGCTGCTGCACGGTTTCCCGGAGTCGTGGCACTCCTGGCACCGCCAGTTCGGCCCGCTGGCCGCCGCGGGTTTCCGGGTGGTGGCCCCCGACCAGCGCGGATACGGGCGCAGCGACCATCCCGAGGCCGTCGACGCGTACACCATCCTGCACTTGGTCGGCGATGTCGTCGGGCTGATCCGGGAGCTGGGCGAGGAGCGGGCGTACGTCGTCGGGCACGACTGGGGCGCGCCGGTCGCCTGGCACACCGCGCTGCTGCGGCCGGACCTGGTGCGCGGGGTGGCCGGTCTGAGCGTGCCGCCGCCGTTCCGGGGGTCGCGGCCTCCGCTGCCCGCCATGGACCAGATGTTCGGCGGCCGCTTCTACTGGAACTACTTCAACCGTCCCGGGGTCGCCGACGCCGAGTTCGCCGAGGACACCCGCACCGCGTTGCGCAAGTTCTTCTACTGGGGTTCCGGGGACGCTCCCGGCGCCGGGCAGAAGCAGCCGCTGGTCGACCCCGAGCGCGGCTGGCTCGCGGACATGGCCGACCCGGAGGTGCTGCCGGCGTGGTTCACCGAGGAGGATCTCGACGCGCTCACGGAGAGCTTCTCCCGGGGTTTCACCGGGGCCCTGAACTGGTACCGCAACCTGGACCGGAACTGGGAGCTGACCGCGCCCTGGCACGGCGCCGTCGTCACCCCGCCGGCCCTGTACGTCTACGGCGACCGGGACGTGGTCCCCGCCTTCCCCGGCACTCCGGAGCTCATCGAGCGGCTGCCCTCACTGATGCCCAATCTGTGGCGCGAGCCGCTGAAGCTGGCCGGCTGCGGCCACTGGACCCAGCAGGAGCGGCCGGACGAGGTGAACGCGGCGCTGATCGAGTTCCTGACCTCGTGCCCGTGAACTGATCACCTCGGGCCCGTGAACTGATCACCCGGCGTACCGGCCCGACATCCGGCCCCGGGCCGGTACGCCGTCCGGGGCATCGGCCCCACCGGTGTCACATCCCCGGCTCGCGAGTGGGTACCCCGTGCACAGGAGGTACCGATGTTCGAGGCATCCGATATCCGCGAGTGGCGGGGTCACGACGTGGTCGACACGGGCGGTCACAAGATCGGCGTTCTGGAGTCGGTCTACGTGGACACCGCCACCGACCAGCCCTTCTTCGCCACGGTGACCGTGGGTCTGCCCACCCGTCGCCGGCTGGCGTTCGTCCCCCTGACGGGCGCGACGGTCGGTCCGGGCTACCTGAAGGTCGCCCAGAGCAAGGACCGGGTGAAGAAGGCCCCGTCCATCGAGACCGACGGCGAACTGACCGCCGCCGACGAACCGGGCGTCTTCGCCCACTACGAGCTGCCCTACGCACCGGGCGCCGGCGGCGAGCGACGTCTGGCCCGCCGCTGATCCACCGAACCCGCCGGAGATCCGGGAGATCCGATGAGCCTGTTTCTGTTCCTGATCCTCGTGGCCGTCGTCCTGGGGATCATCGGATTCGTCGTCAAAGGCCTGTTCTATCTCCTGGTCATCGGCGTCGTAGTCCTCGTCCTGGCCCTGGTCTTCGCCGCCGTGCGCTTCCGCCGGGGCGGCCGCAAGCACCGCGTCCCCCGCTGACGCGGCCGGTCCCGAGGCGGCTCCGGTCGCGGGTCCCCACCGGAAGGCGGCAAGCTGGTACAGCTTCTGCTGCGAGCCGTAAGGGAGCGGTCATGGATGGCGCGGACGGCGTGACCGTAGGCGTACTGGGTTCCTACGGGGGCCGCAACGTCGGCGACGAGGCGATCCTCACCGCCCTGCTGGACCAGGTCCGGGCCGGCCGCCCGGACACCCGGTTCGTGGTCTTCTCCCGCAATCCGGCGCACACCCGCTCGGTCCATCCGGACGTCGAGGTGGTCGGCTGGGAGGGGGTCTGCCGGGAGGTCGTCTCGGGGCCGCTGCGCCGGCTGAACGTGCTGGTGCTCGGCGGCGGCGGGATCCTTTACGACACCGAGGCGCGCCGGTATCTGCGGCTGGCCGGCACCGCGCAGAGCCTCGGCGTCCCCGTCTTCACCTACGCGGTGGGCGCCGGGCCGCTCACCGACGAGACGGACTGCGCGTACGTGCGCACGGTGCTGTCGGACGCGGTCGAGGTGACGGTCCGCGACGAGGAGTCGAAGCTCGTCCTCGAAGAGGCCGGACTCGTCCGGCCCGTCCGCGTCACCGCCGACCCGGCGCTGCTGCTGGAGCCCGGAGACCGCGGCCGGGCCCTGCTGCGCGCGGAGGCGGTGCCCCGGCGGAGGCGGCTGGTGGGGATGAGCGTCCGGGAACCCGGGCACGCCGCCGAGCACCTGGACGAGGAGGGGTACCACCAACTGCTCGCCAGCATGGGCGACTTCCTGGTGCAGCGGCTGGACGCGCACATCGTGTTCATCTCCATGGAGCGCGGCGACATCCGGCACGCCCACGCCGTGGCGGCCCGCATGGCGGCGGCCGACCACTGCACCGTGCTGCACCGCGACCACGGTCCCCAGGAGGTCCTGGACATCGTCGCGCAGCTGGACCTGGCCGTCGGCATGCGGCTGCACTTCCTGGTCTTCGCCGCGCTCGCCGGCATCCCCCTGCTGCCGCTGCCGTACGCCGGGAAGGTCTTCGACTTCGCCCAGCGGATCGGCGCGCCCGCGCTGCGCGGTGTGGTCCGGGAGACGTCCGGGCTGCTGCTGGCGGAGGTGGACCGGCTGTGGGACGAGCGGCACGCCCGCGCGGCGGACGCGGCGGGACGCACGGCCGCGATGCGGCTGCGGGCGGCCGGGACCGGGGAGCGCCTCCTCGCCTATCTGGACGGTGCCGCCGCGCCCGGCGTCCGCCACGCCGGCACACCGGTGCCCGCCTCCACCGCCCGCTGACACCGGTGCCCGCCATCCCCCGAGGGAGTGAACGTGTCCCACCTGATGCCACCCCGGGTCCCCACCACGGTGGAACTGCCGCCGCGCCGGGCCCTGCACGCGGGCTCCACCCAGGTGCTGGTGGTCGGCGGCGGGCCGGCCGGTCTCGGCGCGGCCGTGGGGGCGGCCAACGCGGGCGCCGAGGTGGTCCTCGTGGAGCGCTACGGCTTCCTCGGCGGCAACGCCACCGCGGCCCTGGTCATGCCGCTGATGAGCTTCCACAACGAGGTCAAACAGGCCGTGCCCGGCGACACCACGCGGCTGCTGCCGCCCGACCACGGCGAGGGGGAGCCGGTCGTCGGCGGGGTGCTGTGGGTCCTGCTCGAGCAGCTGGTGCGCACCGGAGCGGCGATCCGGCCCTCCCTGGAGACCGGCTACACCGTGCCGTTCGACCCGGAGCTGTTCAAGCTGGCGGCCTATGAGCTGCTGGAGAACCACGAGGTCCGGATGCTGCTGCACGCCTTCGCCTCCGGCCTCGTCGGTCTGCCCGACCGGGTTCGGGCGGTGTTCGAGACCAAGTCGGGGCCGCTCGTGCTGGACGCGGACGTGATCGTCGACTGCACCGGGGACGGTGACATCGCCGCGGCGGCGGGTGCGGGGTACGAGACCGGCCGGCCGGAGGACGGCTGGACGCAGCCCATGACCCTGATGTTCCGCATGGTCCGCTTCGACCACGAGGAGTTCGCCGCCTACACCCGCGCCCGGCCGGACCAGTGGAAGGGCGTGCACGGGCTGTGGGACCTGGTCCGCGCGGCCACGGACGCCGGTGAGCTGGACCTGCCGCGCGAGGACATGCTCTTCTTCGCCACCCCGAACGCGGGCGAGGTGGCGGTCAACTCCACGCGGGTCACCGAGGTGCTCGGCACCAGCGTCTGGGACCTGACCCGCGCGGAACTCGCCGCACACCGCCAGATGGCGCAGATCGCCCGGTTCCTGCGCGACCGCGTGCCGGGCTTCGCCGATTCCTACGTGGCGCAGAGCGGCGTCCAGATCGGGGTCCGGGAGACCCGGCGGATCACCGGCGAGTACCTGCTGACCGGCGAGGACGTACTGTCGGCCCGCAAGTTCGACGACGCCGTGGCGCGCGGCGCCTACCCGGTCGACATCCACAACCCGAGCGGTCGCGGCACCAGGCTCGAACGGCTGCCGCGCGGCGAGTCGTACGACATCCCGCTGCGCTGCCTGCTCCCCCGGGGTCCGGAGCGGGTGCTGGTCGCGGGCCGCTGCATCTCCGGGGACCACGTGGCCCACTCCTCCTACCGCGTGATGCCGATCTCCATGGCCACCGGGCAGGCGGCGGGCGTGTGCGCGGCCCTCGCGGCGACCGGGGAGCGGCGGCCGCGGGACGTTCCGGTGAGCGCGGTCCAGCGGGAACTCCGGGCGCAGGGCGCCAGCCTGCCTTGACGCCTCCGCCGTCTCTGCTTCACCCACACGAAGGAAATACGCTGCGCCGGTCAGCCCCCGCGCATGTCCGGGCCGTCGCCGGTGAGACATCCGACATGAGCGAACCGACGACGGGCGCCTCGCCGCCGGCCCCCCGCCACCCACGCCGGTCCGAGGTGGTGTTCACGGCCGACTTCGCCTCCACGGCGCAGTGGACGGCGGGCCGTTCCTCGGCCTATCCGGGAGGCGGTCCGGTCAATCCGGACGACGACAAACTGGACCATCTGGTGGACGACGCCGGTCACAGCCGCTCGGGTGTGTTCCGGGCCACCCGGCGGCCGGACGGCACCTGGGACACCGGCCTGCTGACCACCGAGGACAGCGAGGAGGAGTTCGTCCTCCTGGCAGGGGACGTGCTGGAGGCCCGGGTCCGGCTGCCCACGGAGACCGGCGCGTGGCCGGCCATCTGGACCTGGCGGGACGGCGGCCAGGAGATCGACGTCTTCGAATACCACCCCGACCACCCGGACCTGCTGGAGCTGACCAACCATGTGCGCGGGTCCCAGCGGTACGTGCACCACGACGCGGTCCGGCCGGGCGCCTGGATCGACCTGCGCACCGAGTTCGGGCGCCACTCGGTGGACTGGTGGCTGAACGGCGAGCAGGTGTTCGCGGACGGGCGCGGGGTGGGGCGCCGCTGGCACGCCTTCCTCATCGTCAACCTCTCGGTCTGCGCCGGGCGCTACCACCCGCCGCCCGAGCCGGAGACGACCGAGATGACCTTCGAGGTGAGCAGCCTGGTGGTGCGGCGCCCGGCCGACGACGACGCGTAGGCTCCGTCAGCCGTCGGACCGGTCCTCCTCGCCGCCCCGCGGCCGGTCGTCCTCCCGCCGCCGGTCCCCGGCCTCCACGCCGCGCAGCGGCTCCCCGGCCGTGGTGCCGCTGTCGGGCTGGTAGCCCTCCTTGGCGCTCGCCGTGCCCGGGACGGTGTGCTCGTGCGCCTGGCTCTCGGCGCCGGAGTGCGCTCCGGGCTCCTTCTCGTCGCGGGCCCGCCCGTACCGGTCGGCGGGCTCGCCGGTGTGTGCGCTCATGGCGTCCTCCGCTCCACTCGTCGGCATGCCCGGGTTCCCCCGTGCCGGGCGGGAAAACTCCGGGCCGGCCTCAGCGACCGGCCGGTATCCGCTCCAGGACCCCGCCCGCGAAGACGTCGTACAGCGGGAGCGTCTCCAGGTGGACGTAGCCGATGTGGCAGTCGCACACGGCCAGCGGGCAGGGGCGCGGGCCGAGTGCCGCCCGGTAGGAGCCGTCGTAGAGGTTGCCCAGCTCGGCGCGGACGAAGTGGCAGCGGCGGACGGTGCCCTCGCCGTCGACCGAGACGACCGACTCGCCGGTGCGGCAGGGCAGCCCGGCGCTGGCGTGCGGATGGCGGCTGTAGGGGAACAGCGGGTCCAGGTCCGTCCAGTCGGCGGCGTCCGCGTCGGTGTAGGTGTGGCCCTCGGCGGCGTTCACCCAGAGGTAGACGTGGTCCGGCAGGTCGGCGCGGAGCCGGCGGGCGTGGTCCAGGTGCCCGGGCAGGCCCACGATGCCGACGCTGTACCGGATGCCGCGCCCGGCGAGATCGCGGCACTTGGCGAGGAAGCGGTCGTACGGGGTCTGCCCGGGGTGGTAGGTGCACCACAGGGCCACGGTGGCGGGGTCGGCGTCGGCCAGCCAGTCCGTGCGGCAGCTGAGGTTGGTCTGGATGGCGACGCGGCGCACGTGCGGCAGCCGGGACAGGTCCACCAGGGCCCGCCGGTACCAGGACCGGACCAGTCCCTCGCCCCACGGGGTGAACAGCACCGACAGGCGGTCACCGGTCTGCGCGGCGGCCCAGGCGGTGAAGCGGTCCAGGGCGGCGCGGTCGGCGCGCAGCTGCTCCGGGGTGTCACGCCGCTTGGCGAACGGGCAGTAGGGGCAGTCGTAGTCGCAGGAGGCGAGCGGGCCGCGGTAGAGGATCGTCAGGTCCACGCGGGCCGCCTACTTGCTTTCGTAGGCGGCCATCGCCGCCCGTACGGCCGGGGAGAACAGCTGGGGGCCGATCGCGTCGGAGTGCGCCAGTCCTTCCGCGGTCAGCCGCAGCCGGCGGGTGCCGTCCGGTTCCAGCCAGCCGCGGTCGGCGAAGCGGTGCAGTTCGGCGCCGAAGTCCTCGGCGGGGTCGGTGCCGAAGCGCGCACGGTAGTCGGCGACCGCCAGGCCCTCCGCCTGGAGCAGGGATTGCAGCAGATGGCGGCGGCGGGCCTCGTCCGGTGTCATGCGGCGGCCGTACTCGGCGTGCGCGAAGCCGGCGGCGGGCCGGGCCACGTAGTCGTCGATGATGGCGCGGATCTGGTGCATGCCGACGGCGTAGTCGAAGGAGTAGTGCAGACCGGCCGTGTACGAGCGGGCGCCGCAGCCGAGGCCGATCATGCCGTCGGTCTGGCAGGCGTAGTCGTCCGGGCCCTGGGGCGGGGCGTCGGCGCGGCGGAACATGCGCATGGAGTGCTGGACGTAGCCGTGTGCGAGGAGGTGGTCGCGGCCCAGCCGGTACAGGCGCAGCCGCTGCTGGTCCCAGGCCGGGTCGGGGCCGGGGCGGCGGCGGTCCAGGCCGGTGAGGGGGCGGACGTACAGGGGGTAGAGGTACAGCTCCTCGGGGTGCCAGGCCAGGGCGGCGTCCAGGGAGTGCAGCCAGGTGGTGTCGGTCTGGCCGTCGATGCCGTAGATGAGGTCGATGTTCAGCACCGGAATGGCCGCGTCCCGGATCCGGGTGAGGGCCGCCTCCACGTCCGCGCGGCGCTGGGGGCGTACGGCGGCGCGGGCCTCGGTGTCGACGAAGCTCTGCACGCCGAGGCTGAGCCGGGTGGCGCCCCGGTCGGCGAGGACCGCGAGGCGGTCGGCGGTGGCGGTGGCGGGTGACGCCTCGACGGACAGCGGTACGGCCCGCAGGTCGGCGCCCATCCGGTGCTCGGCTATGTCGCACAGGCGCGTCAGTTCGGCGGCGGTGAGGAAGGTGGGTGTGCCGCCGCCGAACGCGGCCGTCGCGAAGCGGACGCCGGCACTGTCGCCGAGGGCGGCGCGGACCGTCGTCGCCTGGCGTTCCAGGGCGTCGAGGTAGGCGGTGGTGAGGCCGTCGGGGGCGCCGATCCGGGTGAACAGGTTGCAGAAGCCGCAGCGGACCTCGCAGAACGGCACGTGCAGGTAGAGGGAGAGCGCGTCCTTGGGCTCCCCTGCCCACAGGGCGGTGAGCGCGGGACGGTCGGGCAGGGGGCCGTAGGCGGTCTTGTGGGGGTAGGCGTAGACGTAGCTCTGGTACGGGCTTGCGTCGGTGGGCTGGGGGGCGAGCGTCATCGGGCGGCCTCGGCGGGCGTGGGTTCCTGGGGGTGGGCGGGGTCGAGGACGAAGTGGGCGTAGGGCACGGTCCACACGGACGGGTGGCCGAGGCGGTGCCCGGTGTAGCCGTCGTCGCCGTAGGCGGTGCCGTGGTCGGAGCAGACGATGGCGAAGCAGGGGCGCCGGCTGCTCGCGGCGGCGAACAGGCGGCCGATGTGCCGGTCGACGTATTCGAGTGCGGCGGCGTGCGTGGCGCGGGTGTCGCCGGCCTCGCGGGTGGCGCCGGGCAGGTGGAACCAGTTGGGCTGGTGCAGGGCCGACACATTGACGAAGAGGAACAGCCGCTGGTCGGCGGGGAGCCGGCGCACGACCTGTTCGGCGCGGGTCACCTGGGCCTCGAAGGAGGTGGGTGAGGCGACGCCGAACTCCGGTTCCCAGTGGGACTCGTGGAACAGTCCGGGCAGGACCGAGCCGAGCGGGCCCTGCTTGTTGAAGAAGCCCACTCCCCCGATGCACACGGTGTGGTAGCCGTCCTTCGCGAGGGCGGAGACCAGGTCGGGGGTGTCGTAGACATAGGTGCCGTCGGCGGTGGTCTCGCTGCCCGCGAAGCGCGCGGCGAACAGCCGGGGGTGCGGGCCGGGGGCCGCCGGTGTGGGCAGGAAGCCGGCGAAGATGGCCTGGTGGGAGGCGTAGGTGAAGCTTCCGGGGGCGTGTCGTTCCTCCCAGCGGCCGCCGGGCAGGTGGCGGGCCAGGTGGGGGATGCGGCCGGCCGCCGCCAGTTCGGCCGCCACGTCGTGGCGCAGGGTGTCGAGGGTGACCAGCAGCAGGTCGTGGCTGCCGATGATCCGGTTCATGTCCGGTTGCCCGGCGCGGCCCGGGGGCTGGTGCGACGGCGTCGGGTCAGGCGAGGGCATGGGGTGTTCCCGTTCTGTTCTGGTGCGGGTGGGACGGCGGTGTGTGCCGGGCGAGGGCGGCGGCGACCTGTGTCGCGTAGGTGTCGAGGTCCTGGGCGCCGCTGCCGGGCAGGCCGGTGAGTCCGGGCAGCAGGTCGCCGAAGGCGTTGACCTCGCCGACGGCCGCCCGGCGCCAGCCGGTCGCGGGCAGCAGGTCGACGCCGACACACAGGGTGCGCGGGAAGCAGGCGGCGGCCTGTTCGCACACCCCGAGGACGTCGGCCCAGCGGGCGCCCGACGCCTCGACGGCGGCGCGGGCGGCGTCGAGGTCGCCGCGCCGGCCGCCCAGGTGGAGGTTGGTCAGCGGGGAGGTGCCGGTGCGTACGACGGCGTGGGTGGCCCGGCCGGCGACCACGACGACCCGTAGGTCGGCGGGGCGTCCCCGCTGGGAGGCCTTGGGCAGCCAGCGTTCCAGGTGCAGGCCGTCGGGGGCCAGGGTGTCGACGATGGCGGCGATGTGCCGCTCGTCGGTGTAGCGGTGGATCCGCAGCGAGTTGAACAGCCGCCCGTCCGGGGCGAGTTCAACGGAGGTGGTGGCGCGGATCCGGCCGCCGCCCGCGGCCTCGACCGCGAGCACGCCGGACGCGGACGAGCCGTGCGCGAGCTTCACGAACAGCCGTGGCATCCGGTGCTCCCGCATCAGGGCGCGCACGTCGTCCCACCCGCGCACGGCCGGCGCGTGGGCGCCGGAGGTGGGTGAGTACGGCACGGGCACACCCGCGCCGGCCAGGACGGCGTGGCAGCGGCGCTTGTCGAACAGCACGGCGAGGTCGTCCGGGTCGTCCAGACGGGTGCCGCCGCGCAGGCCGCGCAGCGCGGCGGTCAGCGTGGCGTACCAGCGGGCCGAGCCCTCCACCCGGGTGGGGTCCTCGGAGCCGCGCAGCAGCCGGTCGACCTCGGTGTTCTCGCCCGGGGAGTCGAGCCGGACCAGTTCGCCGGCGTCGAAGGCGGCTCCGCCGGCGCGCAGGACGTCCGCCCAGGCGACGACGCGCGGGGCGGGC
Organism: Streptomyces achromogenes subsp. achromogenes; assembly: GCF_000720835.1. GTDB lineage: Bacteria > Actinomycetota > Actinomycetes > Streptomycetales > Streptomycetaceae > Streptomyces > Streptomyces achromogenes. The sequence continues at coordinate 108,856 of NZ_JODT01000017.1, forward strand.
AGGCCGGCCGCGCGCACCGCCCGGGCGAAGAGCGTGACGCGGCGGTTCTCGGGGTTGCCGACCACCGCGAAGCGCACGCCGCCTGCTTCGCGCGCGCGGAGGTCCTGGTGGTGCGCGGCCACTTACTCGCCCACGGACACGTAGCGCCACACCGTGCCGTCGCTCTCCACGTCCTCGTCCGCGTCGTCCCGGTCGAGGTCGAGCTCGACGCCGGCGGGCTCCAGGGTCTGCCGGAGCCGGTCCAGCAGGGGCTCGGTGATGTAGTGGTGGTGCAGGTCGAGCTTCTTCAGGTGGGTGAGCGGCTGGCCCGCGAGGAGGGCGGCGGCGCCGTCGTCGGTCAGGATGCCCAGGGAGAGGTCCAGCGTCTCCAGGCGGGCCACCACCGGGGCGGAGGCGACGGCCGCGGCGACGGCGTCCTGTATCTCGCTGTCACGCAGCGCGAGGTGGCGCAGGCTCGGCAGGCGCGCCCCGGACAGGATGGGTTCCAGGTCGGCGGGCTCGCTGTCGCCGCCGTAGTCGGGCGTGCCGAGCCACAGGTCGAGGTGTTCCAGGGCGGGCAGGTCGCTCGCGCCGACTCCGCGCACGACCTCCGCGGGCAGCCCGCCGCTCTCCATCGTGAGCACGCGCAGCCGGGCGTGGCTCACGGCGGGGAACTCCAGGCCCGATCCGCCGCGCACGCCGAACTCCTCCAGCGCGGGGAAGCCGGTGAGCAGCGGGGTGACGTCCGTCTGGTTGATCCAGGAGATCTCGCACTCCTCGGACTCCATGTCGCCGAGGAAGAGCGCGCGCAGGGCGGGCAGGCGGTCCCGGGCGGCGAGCAGTGCCTCGATGACGGCCGAGGAGTCGGTGTCGTACGCCTCGTGCCAGGCGCCGACGACCAGCGCGCGGACGCGGGTGGTGTCGACCTTGTCCAGGAAGCGGGCGAAGACCTCCTCCCACTCCTCCCCGGCGTCGTAGACGGTGGTGCCGACGCGCCAGGCGACGCCGTCCGGTTCGGGCAGGTCCGTGTTCCGGTCCGGCTCGGGGAACGTGTACACGGGCAGGCCGTGGAAGACGTGCGGGTGGTCGCCAAGGGTCATGCTGCTGCTCCCGGAAGCTGGGTCGGACGCGGGGTGATGGGGGCAGTTCTACCAACCGGCACTGACAACGGCGGAGGGCGGGGGGCGTTCACGGGGGGCGTTGTCAGTGGTGGGTCCTACTGTCGGTGGCACTGCGGGCGGTGCGGTGTGCGCCGCCGTCGAGGGGAGTGTTCATGTACCGGCAGGGAGACGTGCTGCTCGTGCCCGTGGCCGAGGAGGCGGTTCCGGCTCATGTGGCGGGTGCGCCGCGGGAGAAGAGGGACGGGCGGGGCCGGCTGGTCCTGGCCCTGGGCGAGGTCACCGGGCACGCGCACGCGGTGGTGGGTCCGGGTGAACTGGTGCGGGAGCCGGGCCCGTTCGGGCCGATGCTGCTGCGGCTGCCCCAGGGCGGGCGGGTGGTGCACGAGGAGCACGCGCCGATAGCGCTGCCCGCGGGGTGGTACCGGGTGGTGCGGCAGCGGGAGTACGTGCCCGGTGCCGTGCGGATCGTGGCGGACTGAGGGACGGGGCGGACCGTGAGGACGGGGACGCGGCGGGAGGGGTCGTCGGTGGAACGTGAGGACACGGGGCGGGATGTGGCCGGGCAGTGGCGGGCGTGGGCGGCGTCGACGGAGCCGGCCGACCGGCGGCGGGCCGAGGCGGGTGTCCGTGCGGCCTATCGCGCGGTGGGGCTGCCCGGGCCGGAGCGTGTGGTGTGGGCGGGTTCGCCGTGCGAGGGCGTCGCGCTGGTGCGGTCGTTGCCGGACAAGGGGCCGAGTGTCCGCGAGGCGGTGCGCAGCGCGCCGTGGGCGGCCCGACGGCGGCTGCTGCACGAGGAATTGGGCGCGGCCGGCTGGGCGGCGCACTGGGCGGCCACCGGTGGGCGGCTGTGGAGTGGGAACCAGGCGCTGGTCGACCGGATCCGGGCGGGTGTGCTGGAGGAGCTGGGCGAGGGCCCGGAGATACGGCTGGCGCTGCTGGACGCGGTGCTCGGGCAGCACGACGCGCCCTGGCTGGCGGCGTTCGCCGGGCGGGAGGGCCCCCTGGCGGGGCTTGCCGAGGTGTGCCGCAGCGCGGGGTGGTGGTGGCCGTTCGCGAAGGTGGCCGTGGTCTGCGAGCGCCCTTCGGCGCTGTACCGGGACGAGGCGGGCCGGCTCGACCGCGGTGACGGCCCGGCGCTCGCGTTCCCGGACGGCTTCGCGCTGTACGCGTGGCGGGGCATGCCGGTCCGGGCGTCCTTCGTGGCGGAGCTGCGCACGCTCACCCCGGAGCGCATCCGGTCCGAGGAGAACGCCGAACTGCGCCGGGTGATGCTGGAGTTCTACGGCTACGACCGCTATCTGGCGGACTCGTCGGCCCGCCCGCTGCACCGGGACGAGACCGGCACGCTGTGGCGGATCGATCTCGACGGGGACGAGCCGGTGGTGATGGTCGAGGTGCTCAACTCCACTCCGGAGCCGGACGGTTCGCACCGCACCTACTGGCTGCGGGTGCCGCCGGCGACCCGGACGGCACGGCAGGGGGTGGCCTGGACGTTCGGTCTGGCGGAGGCGGCGTACGCGCCGCTGCGGGAGACCTGATCCCGGTCCCTCGGTCCTGGGTCGCACGGGGGACGGCTCCGCACCGCGTCGGTGGCGGTGCGGAGCCGGGGCGGTGCGCTTGCCGGGGGCCGCGGGCGGGGCGTCAGTCGCGGTCGACGTGCTCCCGGAGGATCTTGCGGTTGGTCGCGTCGATGTCGAAGGTCGTCTTGTTCCAGTCGCCGGTCGTCACGACGTCGACGGACCACTTCGGGGTGGAGCCGTCGGTGTCGTCGAGTTCGACGGCGGTGACGGTGCCCTTGGTCTTGCCCGTCGCGGTCTGCGCGGCCTGCTGCGGGGTGACGGTGGCCTTCTTCAGCAGGTCCGCCAGTTCGCGCTTGTCGTCGCCGTCCTCGTCCTTGGCCCGCGCCTGGCCGGCCTTCCCGTCGGCCGCGTCCACGGAGACGGAGTGGGCGGTGCCGTCGTCCGTGGCGACCTCGGCCTCCCACCGGGGACTGTCGGGCGGGCCCTTGAGTTCGACGGAGACCGGCTTGGAGTGCGGTACGGCCCCCACCGCCGCGCTGAGCGCCTGCTCGTAGCCGGTCTTGGCCTTGGGGACGAGTTCCTTGCGCTCCCGCTGGTCCTCGGTGAGATTGCCGTCCGCCGAGGCGGTGGGCGAGGTCGCGGCGACCTGGGCGGCCTCGGCGGCGCCGCTGCGCGCGGCTTCGCCGCCGGTGTCGTCGGCGCACCCCGTGAGCAGCGCTCCGGCCGCGGCTGCCACACAGATCAGGGCGGTGCCCCGGGAGAGGGGCGGACGGTCACGGCGCGAAAGTATTTCGTCACTCTTTGTGTCCATGCGGTCAGTTTAGGTGAGATGTCCACCCGGTGCCTCGTCGGCGGCCGGACGCGGTGGCGGGGCGTACCGGACGGGTATGTGTGCCCGGTAGGGGCGGGGGAACTTGGTCCGACCGGTGGCCCCGGTGGATGCGTCCGGTGGCCTCGGTGGAGAGGAGTCCAGGTGACAGCGTCGACGTCGGCCGCGGGCGGCCGGGAACCGGACACCCGCGGGGACGGGTACGAGCCGGATCCGCGGCGGTGGCGCGCCCTGTGGGTGACGTTGGTGGCCGGGTTCATGAGCCTCCTCGACGTCACGATCGTGGCGGTGGCCCTGCCCACCGTCCAGCAGGACCTGCACGCCTCCCCGGCGCAGGTGCAGTGGGTGGTGTCCGGTTACGCCCTGACCTTCGCCCTCGCCCTGGTCACCGCCGGCCGGCTCGGCGACGCCCTGGACCGGCGCCGTATCTTCCTGCTGGCCCTCGGCGGCTTCGTGGTCTTCAGCGCGGCCTGCGGCGCGGCCCCGGACATCACGCTGCTGGTGGCGGCCCGTCTCGCCCAGGGGCTGGCGGCCGGCTTCATGGCCCCGCAGAATTCCGCGCTGATCCAGCAGATGTTCCGTGGCGCCGAGCGCGGCCGGGCCTTCGGCTTCTTCGGCGCCACCGTGGGCATCTCCTCCGCCGCCGGTCCGGTCACCGGCGGCGCCATCCTGGCCCTGGCCTCCGGGGACCAGGGCTGGCGGTGGATCTTCTACGTCAACGTTCCCATCGGCATCCTCGCCGTCCTGCTCGGCCGCCGTCTGCTGCCGCGCACCGAGCGTTCCGGGCGGGGCCGGGTGGACCTGCCCGGTGTGCTGCTCCTCGGGCTCGGCGTGCTCGCGCTGATGTGCCCGCTGGTGCTGGCGGAGTCCGGCGGCATCGAGCGCCTGTGGTGGCTGTTCCCCGCCGGTGCCGCGCTCCTCACCGTCTTCACCTGGTGGCAGCGCCGTCTCGTCGCCCGGGGTGCGCAGCCGCTGCTGGATCCGCGCCTGTTCACCACCGTGCGCGGCTACGCCATCGGCGCCGGCATCGGCACCCTGTACTTCGTCGGGTTCAGCGGTGTGTGGCTGGTGTTCGCCCTCTTCTACCAGCGGGGGCTGGACTTCTCCCCGCTCCGCTCCGGTCTCGCCGTCACCCCCTTCGCGCTCGGCTCGGCGAGCGCCGCCGTGGTCTCCGGGCGGCTGGTGGAGCGCTACGGCCGCCTGCTCACCGTCTGCGGCCTCGCGGGAGTGATCGCCGGCCTGGGCGGCACCGCGCTGCTGCTGCGGCTCGCGCCCCTGGACCTGGCGCCCTGGGCCGCCGCGCCGGTGCTCTTCCTCGGCGGCGTCGGCGGCGGCCTCGTGGTCTCCCCCAACATCACCATGACCCTGCGGGACGTGCCCGTGCGCATGGCGGGCGCGGCGGGCGGCGCGCTGCAGACCGGGCAGCGGCTGGGCGCGGCGCTGGGCACCGCCGCGCTGCCCGGCCTGTTCTACCTGGTGCTGGGCCGCGCCGGCGACTACCGCGGCGCTCTCGTCACCGCGCTGGGCGCCGCGCTGGCCGGCATGGCGGCCTCCCTGGCCCTCGCGATGTTCGACTGGCGGCGCGACCGGCGGCGGAAGCCGCACCGCACGTGTCCGGACGAGGTCGCCAACGCGCCCGTGCACGCCCGGCACACCTGACGGGCGCCTCGGGGAGCCGGGCGGAGGCAGGGCCATCAGGGTGGTGCGGGCCCGTGTCGGGCGGCGGGCACGCGCACGGTTGGCCATGCTGGCCGGGAGCGGCACCCCTTCCGGCGACAAGGAGCACGGCATGCCGACGGACCCGGTCGAACGATTCCTGGCGGCGCTGGATCCCGACCACCGCGAGGCCGTCGGCGCGCGGCCGCGCGAGGAGCAGGAGCGGCTCGCGGCGGCCTGGACGCGGGAGCTGGAGGCGGACGACGAACTGGACACGCTGGACGAGCTGTCCCCGGCGGCGGCGGAGGCCGAGGCGGCCCGCCGGGTCCTGGAGCGCGGCACCGGCTGACGCGCCCCCGCCCGGGCCGTAACGCTCTTTGTCCGTGCCACACCGGCGCGTTAAGGTCGGCCGATGGCACTCTCGAAGCGAGAACGCGAGCTGTTTCTGGCGGAGCCGCACATCGGTGCGCTGTCGGTCGTCGAACATCCGGACCGCGCCCCGCTGACGGTTCCCATCTGGTACCAGTACACGCCGGGCGGCGACCTGTGGGTGCGCACCGGGCCCGATTCCCGCAAGGGGCGGGCGATCCGCGCGGCGGGGCGCTTCAGCCTGATGGTGCAGCGCACCGAACCGACCGTGCGCTACGTGTCCGTGGAGGGCCCGGTCGTCGCGACGGCCCCGGACAGCCCCGAGCTGTCCTGGGAGATGGCCGCGCGCTACCTCCCCGAGGACAAGGTCGCCGCCTTCGTGGAGTACGACCGGTCCCGGCTCGGCGAGCACTTCATCGTGACGATGCGTCCCGAGCACTGGGTGGCCGCCGACCTCGGCGCCTTCTGAGCCCGCCCGGCCGCCGCGCGGCCGGCATCGCCGGGGGACGCCGCCGGGCGATGCCGGTCCCGCGGGAACGCGGGCGCCGCACACGGCCTGCCGTGCCGTCGGCGCCCGCGGCGGCGGTTTACAGCGAGCGTTCCAGGCGGTCCGCCATCAGCTTGACGAAGCGGGCCGGCTCCTTGGGCTGGCCGCCCTCGGCGAGCACCGCCAGGCTGTACAGCAGCTCGGCGGTCTCGGCCAGCTCCGTACGGTCCTCGCGCTCCTTGTACGCCTGGTTGAGGCCCTTCACCAGCTGGTGGTCCGGGTTCAGCTCCAGGATCCGCTTGGCGCGGGGCACCTCCTGGCCCATCGCGCGGTACATGTTCTCCAGCGCCGGGGTGAGGTCGTGCGCGTCGGAGACGACACAGGCCGGGGAGACGGTGAGGCGGGAGGACAGCCGTACGTCCTTGATGTCCTCGTCCAGCCGTTCCTTCATCCAGCCGAGCAGCCCGGAGTACTCCTCGGTCTGCTTCTCCCGGTCCTCGTCGGCGCCGTCCTCGTCCTTGGCGTCGAGGTCGATCTGCCCCTTGGCGACGGAGCGCAGCTTCTTGCCCTCGTACTCGCCGACGGCGTCGGCCCACACCTCGTCGACCGGGTCGGTGAGCAGCAGCACCTCGATGCCCCGCTCCCGGAATGCCTCCATGTGCGGGGAGTTCTCGATGCTCTGCCGGGACTCGCCGGTCAGGTAGTAGATGTCCTCCTGGCCGTCCTTCATCCGCTCCACGTACTGCTTCAGCGTGGTCGGCTCGGTGTCGTGGTGGGTGCTGGCGAAGGAGGCGACGGCGAGGATGGCGTCACGGTTCTCCGCGTCGGTGACCAGCCCCTCCTTCAGGACCGTGCCGAACTCCCGCCAGAAGGTGCCGTAGCGCTCCTGGTCCTTGGTCATCATCTCCTTGACCGTGGACAGGACCTTCTTGGTCAGCCGGCGCCGCATCATCTCGATGTGGCGGTCCTGCTGGAGGATCTCGCGGGACACGTTCAGCGACAGGTCGGCGGCGTCCACCACGCCCTTGACGAAGCGGAGGTACGGCGGCAGCAGCGCCTCGCAGTCGTCCATGATGAACACGCGCTTGACGTAAAGCTGCACGCCCCGCTTGAAGTCGCGGGTGAACAGGTCGTGGGGCGCGTGTGCCGGGAGGAACAGCAGGGCCTGGTACTCGAAGGTGCCCTCCGCCTGGAGCCGGATCGTCTCCAGCGGGTCGCGCCAGTCGTGGCCGATGTGCTTGTACAGCTCGTGGTACTCGTCGTCGGACACCTCGTCGCGGGGCCGCGCCCACAGCGCCTTCATGGAGTTGAGCGTCTCGGGCTCGGGCGTCGCGCCCTCGTCACCGGACTTCTCGGGCACCATCCGGATCGGCCAGGTGATGAAGTCCGAGTACCGCTTGATGATCTCCCGGATCTTCCACGGGGAGGTGTAGTCGTGGAGCTGGTTCTCCGGGTCGGCGGGCTTGAGGTGCAGCGTGACCGAGGTGCCCTGCGGCGCGTCGTCGACCTTCTCCAGCGTGTACGTGCCCTCGCCGCGCGAGGACCACCGGGTGCCCTGGCCCTCGCCGGCCCGCCGGGTCAGCAGGGTGACCTCGTCCGCCACCATGAAGCCGGAGTAGAAACCGACGCCGAACTGGCCGATCAGCCCGTCCTCGCCGGCCTTGTCCTTGGCCTCGCGCAGCTCCTGGAGGAACTTCGCGGTGCCCGAGTTGGCGATCGTGCCGATGAGCTGCCCGACCTCCTCGTACGACATCCCGATGCCGTTGTCGCGCACGGTGAGGGTACGGGCGTCCTTGTCGATGTCGATCTCGATGTGCAGATCGGACACGTCGGCGTCGAGCGAGTCGTCCCAGAGCTTCTCCAGACGCAGCTTGTCCAGCGCGTCGGAGGCGTTGGAGACGAGTTCCCGCAGGAAGACATCCTTGTTCGAGTACACCGAGTGGATCATCAGCTGGAGCAGCTGACGGGCCTCTACCTGAAACTCAAACGTCTCGGTCGGCATGTTCGCGAATACCTCACAGGTCCTGTTGCCCTGAACTGGTGGCAAACACTGTAAAACACCACGTCAGGGCGGTGGCCGGAAGACGGTGGCGGTGGCCGGATCCGCACCCCGGCGATCTGGGCGCGCCCGGAGACCTGGACGCGCCCGGCGGGCGCCCGGCGCCCGGCGGGCGCCGGGCGCGCTCCCGGGTGTGCCGGCGAGCCGGCGGCGGTGATCGAAACCGATGGCCATGACCGCCGGTTCCCCGGGTACCCGGCTCTCCCGGCCCGGGGCGCGCCGCACGCACGGCCGGCCCGGGACACCCCACCAGTGAGAACGGAGACCTGGAGATGAGCACGGTCAAGGAAGCGGTGGAAGTCGGCGTACCGGTGCACACCGCCTACAACCAGTGGACGCAGTTCGAGAACTTCCCGAACTTCATGGAGGGCGTCGAGGAGGTCACCCAGCTGGACGACCGGCACAATCACTGGACCACGAAGATCGGCGGGGTACGGCGGGAGTTCGACACCGAGATCGTCGACCAGCTGCCGGACGAGCGGATCACATGGCGCACGGTCAGCGGCGACACCAGCCAGCGGGGCAGCGTCCGCTTCGAGCGGGTGGACGACACCCACACCAGGGTCGAGCTGGTGCTGGACGTCGAGCCCAGCGGGACCGTCGAGAAGGTCGGGGACCTGATCGGCACCGTCGACCGCCGGGTGAAGGGCGACATGAAGCGGTTCAAGGAGTACATCGAGAAGCGCGGCGCGGAGTCCGGCGCGTGGCGCGGCCGGATCAAGCCGGGCGACGCGGGCGGACCGGCTCTGTGAGAGCCGGCACGCCCGCGCGGGGCCGCCGGTGAGAGCAGGCGGGGCACCGCCGGTCACCAGGGTCGCCCCACAGAGCAACAGGTCACCGCGTGACCTGACCGTGCCGGGCCGCGAACGCACCACCGTCGCGGCCCGGCACGACGTTGCCCGTGATCGCGTCCCGGCCCGGGCGGCACGTCCGGCCACCGCCGGACGTCAGTTCGGATTGTCCCCGTGGGTGAGGGTCTCCCAGGCGACGAAGAGGTTGTCGCTGCCCGCCGGGCGGTTCTGCGCGGTCAGGGTCCCGGTGTTGGTCATGGCGATGCCCAGGCGGTTGTGCAGGGCGTTGTAACCGACCTCGGTGACCGGGCCGAGTCCCCGCTTGACGCTGCCGCCGCACAGCCAGCTCGGGACGGCGGCGCCCAGTTCGTACTTCGACTGGAAGCCCAGCGCCTGCCGCAGCCGCTCGCCGACATCGGTGCCGTACAGGTCCTGGCCCTGGATCCGGCTGGTCTCGGCCACGTGCGAGACGGCGGAGATCCCGTATCCGGTGTGGGTGAAGTCGCGGCAGGTCTCCTGGGTGAGTCCGGTGACGAAGGTCGACTGGCCCTGCCAGTACGAGACGATCTTGTCGCGGGTGTCCAGGTTCTGGCTCGGGACGGTCTTCGGCAGGTCGCCGTCGGAGGCGAGGTACACGTAGGCGGCGGTGCGGGTGCGGAACCGGGCCATGGCGGTGTCGTACGCGGTCCTGTCCTCCAGGAAGACGGAGATGCCCACGGCCGCCTCCATCATCGACAGCTCCCAGTTGCCGTTGGAGTTCGAGCCGTTGATGATCTCGGGCAGGTAGACGTCGCGCAACATGGCCGCGAACCGGCCCGAGTCGGCCCAGGTACCGGTGTACGTGTACTTGATGATCTCGGCGGCCTTCGGCCAGGAGGAGCCCGCCCAGCCCGTCTGGAGCGGGGCGTTGCTGTTGGTGTGGTCCCGGAGCACGGCGGACCAGGCGTCCATCAGCTCGATCGCCTTCTTCGCATAGCGCTCGTCACGGGTGATGTACCAGGCGAGCGCGTCGGTGTACGCCGCGATCGCGTCCTCGCGCTCGTCCGTGCAGCCGTAGTTCGGGTTGGAGTACGAACCGCACTCGACGACGGCGCGGGGCTTCGGGGTGCGACTGAGGCTCGCGTACTTGCTCGCCATCATCTGGTCGTAGGCGCCCTTCCAGGGCTGGGCGCCGGCCAGCACCTTGCCGCGGGCGAAGTCGAGTTGGGCCCGGGAGACGGTCACGCCGGGGTGCGTGAAGGCGGCGGGGGCGGCCTGCGCCCGCTGGGTGCCGGGCCAGGAGAGCAGTCCGGCGGCGAGCAGGGCCGCCGCCGCGGTGAGCGCGAGAGCGGAACGCGGGAACTTGCGGCGGCGTCGGGCGGATATGTCCTTGTCCAGCATCTGGTCCGTCCTCGTATGTGAACGTCAAACGGCTTCCTGAACGGCCGAGTTGACGAGACCATAGGTACGGACCAACCACCCGTCAAGGGGGTCGTCCACCGGTGCCCGGCCCCTGTGCGCGCTGACGCCCAGCGGACAGGGCAGCGCCGGCAACACTGGGCCGTACGGGTGGAGAGGGGCGTGTCGGATCCGGGACGGACGGCGGCGGAGGCATATATGGCAGCGCGGGCCGGCAGTGTGAACGGCCGGCCCGCCGATGCCCGGTCCGGAGCGAGGAGGATCCGCTGTGCCTGTTCCCGTGGAGATCGATCAGCGTTCGACGGGTTACAGCCTCGAACGCGCCTACTGGCTCGCGCTGGCCTCGGACCTCGCGTACAAGGACGAGGCCACCGTCGAGGCGCGGGCGAGGGAGTGGGGGTTCGACACCGTCCGGCACCACGAGACACGCTTCACCCCGCCGTTCCCCCTCCAGGACACCCAGGCCTACACCATGGCCGGCGACGACATGATCGTGACCGCGTTCCGCGGCACCGAACCGCGACAGATCAAGGACTGGCTCTCCGACGCCACGACCCCGCCCCGGCAGGGGCCGGCGGGCACCGGGCACGTCCACGACGGCTTCGGCGAGGCGCTGGAGTCCATCTGGCCGGATGTGAAGAGCACCCACGCCGAACTGCGCACCAACGGCCAGACCGTCTGGTTCACCGGGCACAGCCTGGGCGGGGCGCTCGCCATGCTCGCCGGCGCCCGCATGTACCTGGAGGAGCCGCGCCTGGCCGCCGACGGCGTCTACACCTACGGCCAGCCCCGCACCTGCGACGCCGCCCTGGCGAGGGCCTACAACAAGGGCTACCGGGACCGGATGTACCGGTTCGTGAACAACAACGACATCGTCCCCCAGATGCCGCCCGCACCCCCCTACTCCCACGTCGACGCACTGCGCTACATCGACTCCCACGGCAAGGTCCGCGACACCATGCCGGTGATCGGCGGACTGTTCGACCACGCGGCAGGACTGACCGCGGACCCGCTGGCCCCCGCCGGTGATGGTGTCCGCGACCACTTCATGCACAGCTACCTCGCCGCGCTGGAGAAGAACCTCTCCTGAACCTCTCCCGATCCCGGCCTCGCGGGCGAGCCGCTTACGAGCCGGCCGGCTCCCGCCCGTCACCGCTGGACCCGTGTTCCCCGGGTCCGTCGTACGGCAGGGTCGTGCCCGGCAGCGCGTACTCGTCGCGGTGCCCGCACATGCCGAAACCGCCGAGCCGGGTGGGTGCGGCCCGGTACGCGGTCGCGTCGCCGAGGTAGTCGGGCTCGCCGGTCTCCAGCGCGTCGAGCTGGGCGCCGGTGCGCTCGGCGGCGGCCAGGGCGCCCGCGCGCCACAGCTCGCGCCAGCGGGGCACCTTGGCGCGGACCAGGCGGGCGGCGGTGCGCTGGAAGTCCCGGCAGGGCCCGGCGTCCCCGGCGGCCAGCGCCTCGCGCAGCCCGAGGAAGCCCTCGACCGCGAGGTCCCTGCGCCGCCGGGCCGCCGCTTCCGCGTCGGGGCCGGTGCCCGGCGGGAGTGTGGCCGCCGCCGCGTACCGCTCGGGGTCGGCGAGCACCTCGGGCGGGAAGGTGAACACCGCGTCCCCGGCCTCGGGCAGGCCGCTGTTCTGCATCAGCACGGTGACGCGCAGCCCGCCGCCCTGCACCATGCGGTGCACGGTACCCGGGGTGAACCAGGCGACCGTGCCCGGCCGCAGGGGGATGTCCCGGTAGCCGTCGGGGCCGAGGGTCTGCACCGCTCCCCGGCCGCGGGTGACGACGTACGCCTCGGTGCACACCAGGTGCAGATGCGGGCTGCCGCCGCACACGCCGTCGGCGGCCTCCCAGTCGTACGCGCTGAGGTGGGACAGGCCGACCGCCCCGGGCAGCGGGCGGGGCAGCCGGGGTTCCGGCCCGGTCACCACGGCAGGGCCGCCAGGTGGGCGGCGATCCGGTCCCGGTCCCAGGCGCCGTCGGCGATCACCAGCCGGTAGCGGTAGTCGAAGGAATCCCCGGGCTCCAGGGCGAACTCCTCGAAGAACGCCCAGGAGAAGGCGACCGTGGGAATGGGTTCGGCGCGGACGAACCAGTGGGACTCGTGGATCGCCGACTCCTCGTCCAGGTTCTCCGGCGCGTGCGCGAAGACCAGGGTGGAGTGCCCGTCGGTCTCGTCGTGCTCGGCGGTGAAGGCGAGCCAGGGGCTCCGACTGCCCATCAGCCGGCTCGCGTCGGCGTCGGCGTCGCCGGGGCCGGGGCCGGGTGCGAGGACCCGGCCGCCGGTGAAGTCGCGCGGGCCGCGCCACTGGAGCCCGGTGTACCCGGCCAGTTCGCGGCCCGCGGTGGTCGGGGAGCCGAACACCAGGGGTTCCGCGCGGATGTTGGTGAGCCGGATCGACCAGTCCAGGACCCAGGCGCCGGCCTCCTCGTCGAGCGAGTGCACCCCGATGCCGCGCCGCTCGCGCGCCCACTCCTGCCCGCCGTGCGCGACCCAGGTCAACTCCTCGGTCACGGACAGCCGTTCGGACTCGGCGGTGAGGGCGGTGAAGCCGTCGTGGCGCATGGAGCCGACCCGGTCGGGCAGTGCCAGGTAACCCCGCCCGGGCACATAGCTGTTGCCGCCCCAGAAGTTCTGCCCGGAGAGGTGACTGGCCGTCATCTGTACGCCCTTGTGCCAGCGGTGGTCGTTCGGGCGGTACCCGGTGACCGTACGCCCGGAGAGGGTGCGGACGGGGTGGGCGTAGGGCTTGGGGGACTCGAAGGGGTCCGGGTCGGGGCGGTAGACGTAGCGGAGGATCTCGGCGCCGTTCGGCGCCTGGACCGCGAGGTGCTCGCCGTGGACGTGGCTGACGCGGATGCTCACGCGCGCTCCTTCGGGGCCCAGTCGGGGTGGCCGCCGTGCATGGCCGTGTAGTAGGGATCGCCGGGGCCGATCTCGCCGGCGCGCACGGGCCGCCCGGTGAACGCCGCCTTGTACAGGGCGGCGGCGAACTCCACGGCGGCGCGGGCGTCGGGGCCGCTGCCGGGCGGCCGCACCCCCTGGTCGTAGGCGTCGAGGAAGGCGCCGAGCTGTGCGGTGTGCGAGCTGGGCACGTGGTGCGCGGGGGCGCGCCAGGCGGCGACGCGCTCGGGGTCGACGTGCGGGGCCGGGGTGTAGACCCAGTCGTCGTTGCCGTGTCCGTACAGGTGGGTCAACTCCACGGTCGCGTCGGCGCAGTCGATGCGGATGCGGCTCACCTCCTGGGGGGAGAGCACGCTGTTGACGACGGTGGCGAGCGCGCCGTCGCGGAAGCGGACCAGGGCGGTGGAGACGTCCTCGCTCTCGATGTCGTGGACCAGACGGGCCGCCATGGCCCGGATCTCCTCCCACTCACCGAGCAGGTGCAGCAGCAGGTCGTACTGGTGGATGCCGTGGCCCATGGTGGGCCCACCGCCCTCGGTGGCCCAGCGGCCGCGCCACGGCTCAGCGTAGTACGCGGCGTCCCGGTGCCAGGTGGTCTGGCAGTGCGCCACCAGCGGGGCGCCGAGTTCGCCGCGCGCGATGAGGTCGCGGGCGTGCACGGCGCCCGAGCCGTACCGGTGCTGGAAGACGACCGCGGCGTAGGCTCCGGACGCCTCCTCGGCGGCGGCGATGTCGTCCAGTTCGGCCTGGGACAGGCAGAGCGGCTTCTCGCACAGCACCCAGGCGCCCGCCTCGAGCGCGGCCACGGTCTGCTCCCGGTGCAGTGCGGGCGGGGTGCCGATCAGCACCAGGTCCGGCCGGGCCTCGTCCAGCATGGCCTCGGTGGAGGTGAACCCGGCGACCCGCGCGCCCGCGAGCTGCCGGAAGGCGTCCAGTCTGCCCTCGTCCAGGTCGACGGCGGCGACCAGTTCGACCCGCTCGGCATGGGCCCTGAGCGCGGGCAGATGGCCGCCGGTGACGATGGCGCCGGTGCCGATCACGGCGACGCGGCGGCGGGGTGCGGGCAGGGGCATGCGGCGCTCCTCGGAGGGATCGGCAGGACGCAGGCAGCATGGAAAGCGCTTGCTATCGTACGAGGACGACCCTAGGGGTGAGGAGCAGTCAGGACAAGCCCCGGACGGAGAGGCCGTACGGGCAGCGATCAGGCGCCTTGGCGCCGATACGTTCCCTCCCCTCCGGGACCGCGGTCCCGCCCTCGCGGGTGGGCATTTCTCAGTGAACGTACATGCGGCCGGGGTTCCTTGCGCTTCACACGAAGATGCACACGCGGCGAGGGGATGCCGGCCGGCGACGGCCGTCCACCGTCAGGAACGCACCAGGCGCGCGATCGCGTCGGACGCCTCCTTCAGCTTCCGCTCGCGTTCCTCGCCGCCCTCCGCGACCGCGTTGCTCACGCAGGTGGCCATGTGCTCGTCGAGCATCTGCAGCGCGAACGACTGCAGCGCGCGGGTCACCGCAGACACCTGAGTGAGGACGTCGATGCAGTAGGTGTCCTCGGCCACCATGCGCTGGAGGCCGCGGACCTGCCCCTCGATGCGCCGGAGCCGCATCATCACATCGTCCTTGTGCTTCTTCTGCCCCGCCATGACTCCGCTTCCCTTCCCTCTCCCGAGGGATGCCCCGCACCGCGGCGAGCTCCCTCCAGAAAGATACCCGCGGCCCGTACAAAGCACCCGCGACCGACCGACCGGCCACGCCGGCCCGGCGAGCGAACTCGGGCAGTGCGGCAGCGGCTTGACCTGCTGTCAGCACGCAGGCGGGCCCCATGACGGACATACCCCCGGCGCGTATACCGCCAATGATCCATCCCGGCCTTGCTTCCATGTGGACGCGAGGGTATACATAGCTTTACCGATACCCCGTAGGGGTATGCAAACGGCCGCGGGCCGCCTCCTGGTCCGTCGGCTCCGCAGTCCCCTGCCGAGGAGCATGATGGCAACAACCACCCAAGACCTGGCCCGAGTCGAGCTGACCATCGGCGGCATGACGTGCGCCTCGTGTGCCGCCCGTATCGAGAAGAAGCTCAACCGCATGGAGGGAGTCGAGGCCACCGTCAACTACGCCACCGAGAAGGCCAAGATCACCTACTCCCCCGTCCTCCAGGTGGCGGATCTGATCGCCACCGTCGAGGCCGTCGGGTACACCGCGGCGCCGCCCGCACCCGCCGTGCCGGAGGGCGGCGAGGCGGGCGAGACCGGCGGAGGGGCGGACGACGAGCTGCGCTCGCTGCGCGAGCGTCTGATCACCGCCGTCGTGCTGGCCGTGCCGGTCATCGTCCTGGCCATGGTGCCCGCCTGGCAGTTCGACTACTGGCAATGGCTCTCCCTCACCCTGACGGCGCCGGTGGTCACCTACGCCGCCTGGCCCTTCCACCGCGCGGCCTTCACCAACCTGCGGCACGGCGCCGTCACCATGGACACCCTGATCTCGGTCGGTACCGCCGCCGCGTTCCTGTGGTCCCTGTGGGCGCTGTTCTTCGGCTCGGCCGGCACCCCGGGGATGACCCACGGTTTCGAGCTGACCATCTCCCCCTCGGACGGCGGCGGGAACCTCTATCTGGAGACCGCGGCCGGGGTGACGGCCTTCCTCCTGGCGGGCCGGTACTTCGAGGCGCGCTCCAAGCGCATGGCCGGCGCCGCCCTGCGGGCCCTGATGGAGCTGGGCGCCAAGGAGGTCACCGTGCTGCGCGGGGACCGCGAGGAGCGGATCCGCACCGAGGACCTGGCCGTGGGCGACCGGTTCATCGTCCGGCCGGGCGAGAAGATCGCGACCGACGGCACCGTCGTGGAGGGCAGTTCCGCGGTCGACGCCTCCATGCTGACCGGCGAGCCCGTGCCCGTGGAGGTCGGCGAGGGCGACGCCGTCACCGGCGCGACCCTGAACGCCGGCGGCCGGCTCGTCGTCCAGGCGACCCGGGTCGGCTCCGACACCCAGCTGGCCCGGATGGCCCGGATGGTGGAGGACGCGCAGAACGGCAAGGCCGCCGCGCAGCGGCTCGCCGACCGGATCTCCGCCGTCTTCGTACCCGTCGTGATCGGCCTGGCCGTGGCCACCCTCGGCTTCTGGCTCGGCAACGGCGCGGGCGCCACGGCCGCGTTCACCGCGGCCGTGGCGGTGCTCATCATCGCCTGCCCCTGCGCCCTGGGCCTGGCCACCCCGACGGCCCTGCTGGTCGGCACCGGCCGCGGTGCCCAGCTCGGCATCCTCATCAAGGGGCCGGAGGTGCTGGAGACCACCCGGAAGGTCGACACCATCGTGCTGGACAAGACCGGCACCGTGACCACGGGCCGGATGAGCCTGCTGGCCGTGCACCCCGCCGAGGGCGTGGACGAGCGCGAGGTGCTGCGGCTGGCGGGGGCGCTGGAGCACGCCTCCGAACACCCCATCGCCCAGGCCGTCGCCGCCGATGCCGCCGACCGGGTCGGCACCCTGCCGGCCCCGCGGGGCTTCCGGAACCTGCCGGGGCTCGGCGTGGAGGGCGTGGTCGACGGGCACCGGGTCCTCGTCGGCCGGGGCAAGCTGCTCGCCGAGCGGTCCATGGAGCTGCCCGCCGGCCTGGCGCGGGCCGGTGCCGACGCCGAGGCCGCGGGCCGTACGGTCATCACGGTGGCCTGGGACGGTGAGCCGCGCGCCGTGCTGGAGGTCGCCGACGCCATCAAGGAGACCAGTGCCGAGGCCGTCCGGCGGCTGCGGGCGCTCGGGCTGACCCCGATCCTGCTCACCGGGGACAACGAGACCGTCGCCCGGTCCGTGGCCGCCGAGGCGGGCATCGACCAGGTGATAGCGGAAGTCATGCCCGAGGACAAGGTGGACGTGGTCAAGCGTCTCCAGGGCGAGGGACACGCCGTCGCGATGGTCGGGGACGGTGTCAACGACGCCGCCGCGCTGGCCCAGGCCGACCTGGGCCTGGCCATGGGCACCGGCACGGACGCGGCCATCGAGGCGGGCGACCTCACCCTGGTCCGAGGAGACCTGCGGGTCGCGGCGGACGCCATCCGGCTCGCCCGGCGCACCCTCGGCACCATCAAGGGCAATCTGTTCTGGGCGTTCGCCTACAACGTCGCCGCCCTGCCGCTCGCCGCGAGCGGACTGCTCAACCCCATGATCGCCGGTGCCGCGATGGCGTTCTCGTCGGTGTTCGTCGTCAGCAACAGCCTCCGGCTGCGCCGGTTCCGGGCCGCCGCCTGAACCACGGCACGGCGGCGGGGCGGACCATGCGGTCCGCCCCGCCGCCGTCGTATGTCCGCTGTCCGCTGTCCGCGAGAGCGGGTGTGTGTCAGGTCGGCCGGATGTGTGTCACACCAACAGGGGTGTGTCAGGTCGACCGGGGATGTGTCAGGTCAGGGACTCCGGATCCGGCTCGGGATGTCCAGGGAGGGGCGGAAGAACGGGCCGGCCCATGGATATCGCGGGCAACGCCCGGAATGTCGTGGATAATCGCCGGTTAACCGCACGTCAATGCCCGGGCGACGGCGACGGCGGCCTCACCCCGGCATTTCGGAAATCGCAGCGGGACACGGCCCGCCGGCGCCGGTTCGGAGAAGTTGCGCAAAAGCCGCTCCCTCCTGTGGATTGGAGTCCCGCTCCGCACCACTTATACCCATACCCCCTAGGGGAAGCAAGGTGTTTGAGCACGGAGAAGGGCCCGACCCGTCCCCGACCGCGCATCGGATTACCGCCCGATAACCGGCACCCGCCGTTCTGTGCCCGGCCTGGCCGTGCGCGGCTTCGCTCCCCTCTTTTCCCCGTGTTCCCCCCTCTCCATCCCTCGTTCCACTCCCCGGAAAAGAAATCTTCCCCCGTTGACAACGCCTACCCCCGTAGGGTTTCCTCGGCACGGTCGCAACAGAGCACAGTCGGCGCCGGGTCGAGTAGCCAGGCACAGAAACTGACGTTCGGTTGAAGATGGGGGACGGCAACGATGGAGACATCGACGATGCAGGAACCGAGCGCGGCCGCACACCGCTGTCTGTGACGGCGCCGGGGCACGCTGACACCTCCACGGCCGATCGGCTGGCCCACCCGCAGTTCCCGAGCCGGCTGATCCCCTCCCGCGTGCCCACCGAGCCGCACCCGCACGCCCGCCGCGTGCCGGGCACGGTGACTTCTTCCTTCTGAACTCCCGCCCACAGCCCACGGGTTCACCGCACACCGGCACCCCGGCCTGCCGCCCGTTCACCCAGGCCCGGCGCAATCCCAGGCACGAGCCCGCCGTGCGCTCACGCGCGTCGGCGGACGGTCAGCGTTCTCATACCCGCACTGGACGAGAGGACTCATGGACATCATCGGGAAGCCGTACGCACACGAGCGCTTCGCCGCGGTGGCGGCGGCTCGTGGCGAGACGACAGCGGTGGAGCACGACGGCCACCGGATCAGCTACGCCGAACTCGACGCGCACGCGAGCCGGTTGGCCAACCGGCTGCGCGCCCGGGGAGTGGGGCGCGGATCGGTGGTCCTGGTCCACCTGGAGCGCTCGATCGACCTCGTCGTGTCCCTCCTGGCGACACTCAAGGCGGGGGCGGCCTATCTTCCGGTGGAGCCGGGCGTCCCGGACGACCGGATCGCCGCCTACGTCAAGGAGACGGGCTGCGCGGTCGCCGTCACCCGCCCCGAGCACGCCCGCCGGTTCACCGGGCTGCCGGTGACGGCCCTGGACCCACGGGCCGCCGGCACCGAGGACTCCCCCGGCACCGGTCCGGACTGCACCGGCACCGGTCCGGCCGCCGCCGTCGAACCGGCGGACACCGCCTACGTCATCTACACCTCGGGCTCCACCGGCTCCCCCAAGGCCGTCCGGGTGGCCCATGCCTCCCTCGCCTATCTGTGCCACAGCGTCAACGAGCGCTACGGCGTCGAACCGGGGGACCGGGTGCTGCAGTTCGCCGCGCTCTCCTTCGACACCTCCCTGGAGCAGATCCTCAACACCCTGCTCAACGGCGCGACCCTCGTCCTGCCCGAGTACGCCTGGGCACCGAGCGAACTGCCCGGCCGGCTGCGGTCGCTCGGCATCACGGTCATGGACCTGACCCCGCCGTACTGGCGCGCCTTCCTCGCCGAACTGGCCGCCGCTCCGGTCGACTTACCCGTGCGGCTGACGATTGTCGGGGGCAGCGCGGTGCACGCCGAGGACTGCCGGACCGCCCTGCGGCTGATGCCCCGCTCCCGCCTCGTCAACGCCTACGGGCTGACCGAGACGACGATCACCTCCTGCACGATGGAGATAACCCCCGAGGTGCTGCCGGCCCAGGGCCCCGCGCCCGTCGGACGACCGCTGCCGGGGACCGTCGTCCACGTGCTGGACGAGCGGCTGACCCCGGTCCCGCCCGGACGGCACGGCGAGATCTACCTCGGCGGCCCCGGCGTCGCGCAGGGCTACCTCGGTGACGAGGCGCAGAGCCGGAAGCGGTTCGTGACCCTGCCGGGCGCGGCGGACGGCCCGGTGACCGTGTACCGCACCGGCGACCTGGGCGGCTGGACGGCCGACGGCAACCTCGAGATCGTGGGGCGGGCCGACCGGCAGATCAAGATCCGCGGCTTCCGCATCGAACCGGCCGAGATCGAGGCGACGTTGTCCGCGCACGACCTCGTCGACGACGCCGCGGTCACCTCCTTCACCCACCGGGGGGAAGACCAGCTCGTCGCCTACTTCACCGCCCGGCGCGCCCCGGGCGCCCTCGATCCCGCGGAACTGCGCGCCTTCACCGCCCGCCATCTGCCCGCCTATATGGTTCCGGCCCGGTTCGTCCAGCTCGACGCGATGCCGACGACCGCGCACGGCAAGACCGACCTCGCCGCGCTGCCCGATCCGTCCGAGCTGCCCGCGGCCCCTGCGGCGGCCGGTGGCGGGGCGTCCCCGGCGAGCCTGGTCGAGCGTGCCGTAGCCGGTCTGTGGTGCCAGGTGCTCGGTGTGGAGTCGGTGGAGCCGGGCGACAACTTCTTCGACCTGGGCGGGAATTCGATCCTCGCGGCCGAGCTGATGGCGAAGGTCCGGGCCTCGCTGGGCGTCCTGATCACCCAGGTGCGCCCCCTGATCCGGCTGCTGCTGGACGACGCCACCCTGCGCGGCTTCGCCACGGCGGTGGAGTCGGCCCGGGCCGGCACGCTCAGCGCGGACGGCGCGGCCCCGGCCGATCTGCGGGCGGACACCGCCGTCGGCGTGCCGATCCAGGACGGACCCACCGAGACCGCGTGGGCGGACCCGGCCCATGTCCTGCTCACCGGGGCCACCGGCTTCCTGGGCGTCTACCTGCTGCGCGACCTGCTGCGGAGCACCTCCGCCACCGTGCACTGCCTGGTGCGGGCCCGGGACGCCCGGCACGCCGTCGAGCGCCTCCAGGGCACCGCGCGGCGCTATCTCGCCGAGGACCTGGCCGAGTACGTGGCGTCCGGGCGGATCTCGGTCGTGCCGGGCGACCTGGACCGGCCGCTGCTCGGGCTGACGGAGGCGGAGTTCGACCACTTCGCCAGGACGGTCGATGTCATCCACCACCCGGGCGGGCTGGTCAACTTCATCTATCCGTACTCCCATATGCGCCCGACCAACGTCGAGGGCACCCGGGAGATCATCCGGCTGGCCGGACGGTACCGGAACATCCCCGTGCACTACGTCTCCACCATGGCCGTGGTCTCCGGCTTCGGCACCGCCGGTGTCCGGCACGTCACCGAGGAGACACCGCTCGACCACCCGGACCGGCTGTCGGTGGGGTATGTCGAGAGCAAGTGGGTCGCCGAGGGCATGCTGCTGAACGCGGCCCGGCAGGGGCTGCCGGTCGCCGTCTACCGGGCCGCCGACATCTCCGGCGACCGTGTGACCGGCGCCTGGAACACGGCCACCGAGATGTGCGCGATGAAGAAGTTCATCGTGGACACCGGGACCTCGCCCATCGCCGAACTCCCCCTGGACTACACGCCGGTGGACTGCTACTCCGCCGCGCTGCTGCACATCGCGGCCGGCAGGCTGCCGGCGGGCGAGGTCTACCACCTGACCAACCCCGGGAAGGTGAACGTCTCCGTGCTGGCCGACCGGCTGCGGGCGCACGGGCACACCATCCGCGAGGTGCCCTGGGAGGAGTGGGTCGACGGGATCGTCAGGATGGCCGTCGAACGGCCCGACCACCCCATGACCCCGTTCGCCCCGCTGTTCATCGACCGCTGCTCCACCGGCGAGATGAGCGTGGCCGAGATGTACCTGGAGACGACGTTTCCCGTGTTCACCCGGGACAACGTCGACGACGCGCTGCGCGGCAGCGGTATCGCGATCCCGCCCGTGGACGCGGAGCTGCTCGACCGCTACATCCGGTACCTGACCTCCATCGACTTCCTGTGAGGTGCACGTGTACATCCGTACGCTGGCGCGTACCGGTGGCGCATGGGAGTCGCTGGACGTCCTCGGCGGCCCGGCGGACGGGCCCGTCGCCTTCGGGGGCGACCTCGGCCCCCAGTCCCTGCTCGCCGCCTACCGGCGCGGCCTGTACCCGTTCCCGGCGGCGACGGCCGAACAGCGGATCGTCAACGAACTGCTGTACGAGGCCGATGTCGAGGCCGGTGCGGTGAAGACGCTGCCCGGCGACGAACCCTTCTCCATCGCCTGGTGCTCCCCCGACCCGCGGCCCGTCATCCCCGTCGGCCAGGCCCGCCTCCAGCGCAGCCTGCGCCGGCAGCTGCGCCGCACGCCGGACTGGACCACGACGGCGGACGTGTGCTTCGAGCGGGTGGTCCGCCGGTGCCGCGCCGGACGCACCGAACAGTGGCTCACCGACGACCTGCTGCGGGGCCTGTGCGTGTTGCACGAACTCGGCCACGCGCACAGCGTCGAGGTGTGGGAGGGCGACGAGCTGATCGGCGGCACCTTCGGCGTCCGCATCGGCCGCGTCTTCAGCGCCGACTCCCAGTTCACCCTGCGCAGCGGCGCGGGCAAGACGGCGGTCGCCGACCTGACGCGGCGCTTCGCCGCGGCCGGCGGGCTGGCCGTCGACGTCCAGCGCGACGGCGATCACGTCCGGCTCCTGGGCGCGCGGCCGATCCCCCGGGCGCGCTATCTCGCCCTGCTCACCGGCCCGGACACGGCCCGGCCGCTGCCCACCGAGCGGCTGCCCGCCCGCCGGCTCGCCGGATGAGGACCACGCCGACCGCTGGGCCCGCACTCACCGACGGGAGACACATCATGAGCACCACCAGCACCGGCCTGCGCGCGGTCAGTCTCGCCGCCAGACCCGATCTGGAAGAGGCGATGCTCACCATGGAGTCGTCGTGGCCCGCCTACATCCGCCCCGATCCGCTCCTCGTGGACTGGGCGCTGCGCCGCCACGCCGAGCACCAGTTCGTCGTACTCGACGAGGAGGAGCAGGTCGTCGCGCGGGCGGCCGCCGTGCCCTTCGCCTGGGACGGCGATCCGGACGGACTGCCCGACACCGGCTGGGACGAGGCGTTGCGCCAGTGCCTGTCCGACACGGTAGCCGGCCGGGAACTCACCACGCTGTGCGCGCTGGAGGTCGCCGTCGTCCCGGACCGCCTCGCGCGGAACCTGTCCGGGTACACGCTGCGCGCGCTGCTCGACCACGCCCGCGCCCAGGGGTTCCCCGACGTCGTGGTGCCGCTCCGGCCCAGTGGCAAGCACCGGCACCCGCGGCTGCCGCTGGCCGAGTACCTGGCGCTGCGCCGGCCCGACGGGCTGCCCGAGGACCCCTGGCTGCGGGTGCATGTGCGGGCGGGCGGCGAGGTGCTGCGGGTGTGTCCGGCGTCCATGACGATCTCGGGGAGCCTGGCCCAGTGGCGGGCGTGGACCGGCCTTCCCCTGGACACCGACGGCCCGGTGGAGCTGCCCGGCGGCCTGACCCCGCTCACCGTGAACACCGTCCACGACCACGCCGTGTACGTCGAACCGAACGTCTGGGTCCGGCACCGCCTCACCGGCGCGCGGCCCTGACGATCCGGCGCACACACACTCCGGTCTCCCCTGCCGAATGCGAGAAGACCGGCCCGTATCGCCCGAGCGACACCCACGACAAGGAGTACGACCATGAGCACGACTCCCCAGGACGTCCTCGCCACCGGCACACTGGATCTCCGTGCCGCCCTGATCGAGCGGATCGGCGGCTACATGACGGCGCACGGCATCGGTGTGGCCGCCGAACTGGGCCTCGCGGACCTGATCGGCACCGGTTCGCGCACCAGCCGGGAGCTGGCCGACGCGACCGCCACACACGAGCCCTCGCTGCGGCGGCTGCTGCGCATGCTGGTCGCCGTGGGCATCGCCGAGGAGCCGGCACCGGGCCGCTTCGCGCTCACCGACGTCGGCTCCCAGCTGCGCTCCGACTCCCCGGACTCGCTGCACAAGTTCGCCAGGATGTTCTGCCACCCCATCTTCTTCACGTCCTGGCAGAGCCTGCGGCACACCGTCACCACCGGCGAACGCGCCTTCGACCACGTGCACGAGACGGGCATCTACGACTGGCTGGCCCGGCACGGCGAGACCAGCACGCTGTTCAACGAGGCGATGAGCGAGGAGTCCCGGCTCTCGGCCGCGCAACTCGCCGCGGGCTACGACTTCCCGGCGGCCGGCACGGTGGTGGACCTCGGCGGCGGCGACGGCACCCTGCTCGCCGCGATCCTCCAGGCCCGGCCCGGGCTGCGGGGCATCGTCTTCGACAGCCCGAGCGGTGTCGCCGAGGCCCCCGTCACCCTGGGCAAGGCCGGGCTCGCCGACCGGTGCGAGGTCCGCTCCGGGGACTTCTTCCAGTCCGTGCCCGACGACGGCGACCTGTACATCATCAAGAGCGTGTTCCAGGACTGGGGCGACGACGAGGCGCGTGCGATCCTGCGCACGGTCCGGTCCCACATACCCGCCTCCGCCACCTTGCTGATCGTCGGCACGGTCCTGCCCGAGACCGCCGACACCTCCGCTCCCGTCGCGTACTTCACCGACGTCAACATGATGGTCACGACCGGCGGCCAGGAACGTACGGAAGGGGAGTTCCGGGCGCTGCTGGAGGAGACCGGATTCACCGTGCGGTCGGTCGGGGTGGGGCAGGCGGGACCGCTGTCGGTGATCGAGGCCGTCCCCGCTTCCGCGGCATGACCGCGCGAGAGACGCCGGAGCCGGGTACCCCGGCCGGCGCACGGCGTCCGGGGTTCGCCACCGCGCTGTTCCTCGGCCGGCCGGAGACCGATCCGCTCACCGGCCCCGCGGGCGATCCACGGCGACCGCAACCGGCGGAGGAGCGTTTCCTCGCGCGCCTGCGCGACTTCTGTGAGAAGGAGGTCGACAGCGCCGCGATCGAGCGCGCGGACCGTATCCCGGACGAGGTGGTCGAGGGGCTGAAGGACCTCGGCGCGCTCGCCATCCGTCTCCCACGCCGGTACGGCGGGCTGGGCCTGTCCACCCACTGCTACCTGCGCGCGCTCATGCTCACCAGTACGACGCATCCGGCGCTGAGCGAACTGCTCGCGGCCCACCAGGCGATCGGGCTGATCCAGCCGCTGCTGCTGTTCGGGACCGACGAGCAGAAACGCGCCTTCCTGCCGCGCTGTGTGCGGGAGATCTCCGCCTTCGCCCTCACCGAGGCCGACATCGGCAACGACCCGTTCCGCATGCACACCACGGCCGTCTACGACCCGGCCTCGGACAGCTATGTGCTCGACGGGGTGAAGACGTGGACGACCAACGGGGTGGTCGCGGACCTGCTCGTGGTCATGGCCGTCGTACCCGCCGGGGAGAGCGGCGACGGAGGGATGACGGCGTTCGTCGTGGAGGCGGACGCGCCCGGGGTGACGGTGGAGCGGCGCAACTCCTTCCTCGGGCTGCGGGGTCTGGAGAACGGCTGCGTCCGGCTGCACCGGGTGGTCGTCCCGGCGGGCCACCGGATCGGGGCGGAGGGCGAGGGGCTGGCGATCGCCCTCGCCGCGCAGGACACCGGGCGACTGTCGCTGCCGGCCGTGAGCGCCGCCGCGGCCAAGTGGAGCGTGCGGATCGCCCGGCAGTGGAGCGCGGCCCGGGTGCAGTTCGGGCGGCCCCTCGCCCGGCACGACGCGGTGGCGGGGAAGGTGTCCTTCATCACCGCGACCGCCTTCGCGCTGGAGGCGCTGGTCGAGGTCATCGCCCGGCGGGCGGCGGCCGGTGACACCGACACCCGGCTGGACGCGGAACTGGCCAAGCTGTTCGCGTCGGAACAGGCCTGGGTCATCGCGGACGAGCTGGTGCAGCTCCGGGGCGGCCGCGGCTACGAGACGGCCGAGTCGGCCGTCGCCCGTGGTGAACGGGGCGTGCCGGTCGAGCAGTTGCTGCGTGACGTCCGGGTCGGCCGCATCTTCGACGGCTCCAGCGAGGCCCTGCGGGCCTTTCTGGCCCACGACTTGATCGAGGCGCACCGGGCTGCGGCGCGTGGGCGGGATACAGGGCCTTGGCAAGGGACGGCTGACGCCGGGAAGAGCCCGGGCGCCGAGGAGACGGTGGGCACCGCGGATTCGGTGGCCGCCGGGGAAGCCGTGGATCCGGCGGCCGTCGGGAAGGTGCCGCGTCCGGCAGCCGCTGGAGAGGCGGCAGGCACCGGGATACCGGCCGGGCCCGACGCCTCGGCGGGCCGGCACGACGCCGGCCTGGACGACCACCTGGAGTTCGTCGCCCGGACCAGCCGGCGGATCGCCGGTGAACTCGCCGCGGTCGCCGCCGACTCCGGACCCGAGGGCGAGGGTCTCGACGGGCGGCAGCGGTTCCTCGGGCGGATCGTCGACGTCGGGGCCGAGCTGTACGCGATGAGCGCGAGCTGTGTCTACGCCCGGGCGCTCGGCGGCGCCGACGGCTCCCCGGCCGAACTCGCCGACGCCTTCTGCCGTCAGGCACGGCTGCGGGTGGCCGAGTCGCTGGCCCGGCTCGGCGAGAACACCGACGCCGCGGACCGCGCGGTGACGGGACATGTCCTGGACGGCCGCTACACGTGGCTGGAGGAGGGAGTGGTGGACGTCTCCGTCGATGGGCCCTGGATCGCCGCACAGCGGCCGGGGCCGGCGACGGGCCCCAGTCTGCGGCGCGTCATCCGGCCGGCGGGGACACCGAAGACCGCCCGGCCGTCGTCCGACGAAACCACGAGGAGGACCCCGTGAACACCGTGACGGACGTCCTTGAGGCGGCGCGGCTGCGGATCGCCGAGGACGTCGAGCCCAACCGCTTCCTCGACGTGCTGGAGCAGGGCCGGATGCCGAAGGAACGGCTCAAGCGGCTCGCCGGGGAGCTGTACCACCTGGTGCGCAGCGACCGCCGCAGCTTCGCGCTGCTCGCGTCGCGCTTCCCCGACGCCCCGGCCGGAGACCTGTTCCTGGCCATGGCCCAGGGCGAGGCCCAGGCCCTGGAACTGCTCGGGGGCTTCGCGACCGCTGTCGGCCTCACGACCGAGGACCTGCGGACGTACGAACCGCAGCCGCTCGCCCAGGCCTACCCGGCCTACCTGGCGCGTGCGGCGCTGTCCGGCACGGCGAGCGACACCGCGCTGGCGCTGCTGGCGAACGTGGCGGAGTCCACCGGGACCTATACCCGGGTGGCCGACGCCCTGGTGGCGCGGTACGGCATCGAGGAGCGCGCGCTGGAGCACTTCCGCTACTTCGCCGACACCCCGCAGGCCCTGCTGGACCAGGCGACGGCCACCCTGGCGGACGGTCTGGCCGGCGGGGACGACCCGGTGGCCGCCGTGCGCTGCGCGTGGACCGTGCACGCGCTGGAGGCCGCGTTCTGGAACTGCCTGGCACACGGCCTCGACACGGGCTGAACGCGCCCGTCCGCAGGCCCTCCGCCCGGCTTGACACCCATACCCCCCACCCGTATTTTCACTGCAATACCCGGTAGGGGTATGCCTGTGTGCCCGGTGGCCGTGCCACGGCGCGGCGCGGTCTCGCCGCAGGTCTCGACGAGGAGAGGAGTGCTGATGTCTTCGACAGGAAGTCCGCGGTTACGAGCAGGGGGTAGGCAGTGGGCCGCGCTGGGCCTGCTGGTCCTTCCCGCGCTCCTGCTGTTCATGATGCTGACCATCCTGTTCCTGGCCATCCCCTATCTCGCGGCCGATCTGCGGCCCAGCGGCACGCAGACACTGTGGATCCTGGACATCTACGGCTTCCTGATGGCCAGCCTGCTGGTGCTGATGGGCACGGTGGCCGACCGCTTCGGCCACCGGAACCTGCTGATCACCGGGGCACTGCTGTTCGGGCTGGTCTCGGCGGCGGCGGCCTTCACGGACTCGCCGGAGCTGATGATCGTCTGGCGTGCGCTGCTCGGCGTGGCGGCGGCCATGCAGATGCCGACCACGCTCGGCCTGATCTTCACGATGTTCCAGGACCCGAAGCAGCGGGGCGTCGCCATCGGCACCTGGGCCGCGGCCATCTCGGCCGGTGTCGCGCTCGGCCCGCTGCTCAGCGGCCTGTTGCTGGAGGCGTTCTCGTGGCGGGCGACGTTCTTCGTCGCCGTACCGGTGATGGCGGTCGTGGTGATCGGCGCGCCCCTGCTGCTGCCGGGCCGGCAGGGCCCGAGCGCGGGCCGGCTGGACCTGTTCAGC
Organism: Streptomyces achromogenes subsp. achromogenes; assembly: GCF_000720835.1. Classification (GTDB taxonomy): domain Bacteria; phylum Actinomycetota; class Actinomycetes; order Streptomycetales; family Streptomycetaceae; genus Streptomyces; species Streptomyces achromogenes. The sequence continues at coordinate 136,567 of NZ_JODT01000017.1, forward strand.
GCGCTGCTCATGCTGCTGACGCTGCTGCCGCTGATCTACGGCGTGAAGTCGTTCGCCACCAGCGACTCACCGCTGGTGCCGGCCCTGGCCGTCGTGGTGGGCCTGCTCTTCGGCGTCGTCTTCGTCGTCCGCCAACTGCGCGCCGCCGAGCCGCTGCTGGACGTCCGGCTGTTCAAGAACCGGACGGTCAGCGGGGCGCTGGGCGTCTTCATCCTCTCGGCGATGGGCCTGGGCGGCGTGTATCTGATGTTCACCCAGTACCTCCAGCTGGTGAAGGCGCTCTCGCCGCTGAAGACCGGGTTCGCGATCCTCCCCGCGGCCCTGGTCCTGATCGTGGTCGCGATGCGCTCCCCGGTTCTCGCCCGGCGCGTCCGGCCGGGGTATGTCATCGCCACCGGCCTGGCCGTCCAGGTCGTCGGCTACATCCTGTTCACCCTCGTCGACAGCACCACCGGGCTGCCCTGGGTGATCGTCGGCTTCATCGTGCTCTACCCGGCGGTCTCCCCGTCCATGGCGCTCACCACGGACCTCGTGGTCGGCTCGGTGCCGCCGGAGAAGGCGGGCGCGGCCGGCGGCCTGGCGTCGACCGTCAACGACCTCGGCATCTCGCTGGGCGTCGCCGTCATCGGCAGCATCGGCACCGCCGTCTACCGCGAAGGGGTCGACGACAAGCTGCCCGACGGCCTGTCGGACTCGGCGGCCTCCGCCGCCCGGGAGAACCTCGACGGCGCCGTGGCCGCCGCCCGGGAACTGCCCGGCCAGGTCGGGGACCAGTTGCTGGTGGTGGCGCGGGAGGCGTTCACCAGCGGGCTCAACGTCGCCGCCGGCACGGCCGCGGTGATCGCGGCGGCCGGTGCCGTGGCCGCGGCGCTCTCGCTGCGCCACGTGCCGCCGACCGGCTCGGCGGTGCCCGACGCCGGGCCCGCGGAGGCGAGCCCGGCCCCGTCGGTCCCCGCCGCCGATTCCGACTGACCGACAGCGCCCGAACGAAGCGACCGGAACGACGGAACGGCACCAACGGACCCGTACGTAGAGCGATTTCCAGTGAACCCCGCCGGACGAGGCGGCCGGAGCGGTCCGACACCCGCGCCGGCCGCCGCGTCCGGCCCCCTCGTCAGGAGGCAGGCAGTGTCAGTGATTCCCTTCAGCGCAACTCCCGCCGAGACACTCGACAACAGGGGCGGCCGGTGCATGTACGCGCAGGTCGAACGCCTGAGGTCGCTGGGGCCCGCCGTGCCTGTGCGGCTGCCGGAGGGGGTGGCGGCCTGGTCGGTGTCCCGGGGGGACGTCGTACGGATGCTCCTGACCCACCCCGGTGTGTCCCGGGACCTGAAGAAGACCGTGCCGGCTTATCAGCCCGGTTCCGTGCCCTGGCTGTCCCCGTGGGTCGACCTGGACTCCATGGCCACGGCGGACGGGCGGGAGCACGCGCGGCTGCGCAAGCTGATCACCCCGGCCTTCACCCCGCGCCGGGTGGAGAGGCTGCGCTCGCACATCGAGGCGGACGTCAGCATGCTGCTGGACCAGCTGGCCACGCGGCCCGGTGACGAACCGGTGGACCTGCACCAGGAGTTCTCCTACAACGTGCCGACCCAGGTGATCTGCGACCTCTTCGGCATCCCGGACGACCAGCGGCCCGAGGTGCTGCGGGTGTTCCGGGAGGTCGCCCGGACCGGCCTGTCCGAGGAGGAGTCGGTCGCGCTGTACGGCGACCTGGTGGCCGCGATGCACGTGCTGATCGCCACCAAGCGGAGCGCTCCGGCGGACGACCTCACCAGTTTCCTGCTCGCCGCCCGCGAGGAGGGCGAGGAGTCGCTGAACGAGCACGAACTGGTGTCGACGCTGCTGCTGATGATCGGCGGGGGCAGCCAGACGACCATCAACCTCCTGGACCACACCATCCGCGAACTCCTGGCCCGTCCCGACCAGTTGGGCATCCTCCGGGCGGATCCGGCGCGCTGGGACGACGCCGTCGAGGAGTCGCTGCGCGTGCACTGCCCGGTGATGCACCTGCCGATGCGCTGGGCCAAGGAGGACATCGACCTGGGCGAGGGCGTGGTGATCCGCGCCGGGGACGCCATCCTGATCTGCTACGGCGCCCACGGCCGGGATCCCGGGGTGCACCACGACCCGGAGACCTTCGACATCGACCGGGAGGACAAGGACCACATCGCCTTCGGGCTCGGCGCGCACTTCTGCCCTGGCTCGCACCTCGCGCGGCTGGAGGCCCGTATCGCGCTGCCCGCCCTGTTCGACCGGTTCCCGCGGCTGGCCCTGGCCGTCGCCCCGGAGGACGTGCCGCCCGGGCAGACCTTCATCGGCAACGACGTCTCCTCCCTGCCGGTCTTCCTGCGCCACACGTGAGCACGCCCCACGACACCGGGAGGTCCCCCATGGCGATCGACGAGAGCCTGATCGAGCGGACGGCACACCTGCTGAACCGGGCGCGCTATCTGAACCTGGCCACCGCGCGGGACGGAGCCCCGTGGGTGGCCACCCTGGAATACGCCTGGTTCGCCGGACCGCTGCGCTTCGTCTTCGGTTCGTCCACCGGCGCCCGACACAGCGGGGACATCCGCGCGGACCCCCGGGTGAGCGGTTCGCTGTTCGTGACCGGGGGCGCCGCCGGGGTGGCGATCGCGTCCGTCGACGGCGCCCAGTTCACCGGCCGCTGCACGGAGATCGGCCCGGAGCGGCTGGAGGAGTACCACGCGCCCTTCTACGAGACGGTGTTCCCCGACGCCGGGCAGCGCGCCCGATGGCAGCTGCCGCCGGAGCGGTTGCGGGGGGCCGCGCCGCACCGTCTGTACCGGGTCGATGTCGAGCGCTGGTGGCTGATCGACACCCGGCACTGGGAGGAGGACCGTATCGACCGCCGGATCGAACTGCCCCTGGACGCGGGCGTCCAGGCCCGGCTGTCCGCCCACGCGCCGGTGCGCGCGGTGTCCCGCTGAGGCGCGGCGACTGATCCGGCCGGGCTCGCCGACGGGGGTGGGGCGGGCCCGGCCGGACCGCTAGGAGCGTCCGGGAGGACCGGCCTCAGGCGGCGCGGCCGGTCAGCGCGTAGCCGGCCTCGTCGACGGCCCGGGCGATCAGCGCGTCGTCGGGGTTGTCCTCGGCGAGCACGGTGACCCGGCCCGTCTTCACGTCCACCTCGACCGACAGCACGCCGTCGACCCCGCTGACGGCCTTGGTGACCGCGGCCTCGCAGTGGCCGCAGGTCATGCCCGTCACGGCGTAGACGGTCCTGGTGGCGTCGGTGGTGATCCGGGTGGTGGCCGAGCCGGAGTGGCAGCTGCCGTCGGGGCTGCAGCAGGACGACATGGACTTCCTCCTGAGGGTGGGGATGACACGGAGCGTAAATACCCCTACAGGGTTGGGGTATTGAGCGCTGACGTCGCATAGATATACCCCCTACCCCTATCCAGCGGCAAGTCGTCCGGCCGCCGGAGCGGGCCGCGCGGTCAGGTGTCCGGCCCGGTGCAGCCGTGCGACCAGGGCGGCGCAGCCGAGGCCGGTCGCGGCCAGCACCGCCCACGGCAGCCAGCGCAGACCGGTGTCGAACAGCGCCCCGACGGCCAGGTTGCCGAGCGAGACCGCGATGCCGGAGGCGGTGTTGTAGGCGCCGTAGTAGGTGGCGACGAGCCGGTCACCGGAGAGCCGGACCACGGTGTCCATCTCGAACGGGTAGAGCAGGGCGCCGCCGCAGGCCAGCAGCACCGCGCACCCCGTCAGGGCGGCCACCCCGGCCACGGGGGCGTGCGTGGGGGGCAGCAGGGGCAGGAAGGCGGCGCCCATGACCGTCAGGCCGTAGACGACGGCTCGCGGACCGGACAGGGTGCGCTGCGCCCACGCGGTCAGCTTCGTCTGCGCCGCCAGCGCGGCGAGCGCGGAGACGGCGAACACCGCGCCCGTCACCACGCCGGTCCGGGGGCCGAACAGGTCCCGGGCGTGCAGCGGCAGGGCGAGAGACACCTGGAAGGCCAGCAGGTAGGAGCCGCTCATGGCGGCGGCGAACAGCAGGAAGGCCCGGTTGCCGGCCACGGTGCGCCAGTCGGCGGCGACCGCCCGCCAGGCGGGTCCGGCGCTCCGCCCGGCCGGGGGCCGCGCGGGCAGGGCCCTGGCCTGGAGCACGGCCAGGGCGCCGAAGACGACCGCCGCGACCGTGCACACGGCGCCGAAGTCCCAGGCCAGCAGGGCCAGTCCGGCGAGCGGGCCGATCAGGATGCCCGCCTGGTAGAAGACGTTGAAGGCGGCGAACGCCGCCACTCTGCGTTCCTCGCCGGCGTCGGCCGCGAGATAGGCGCGCACCGCCGGGTTGAACAGCGCGCCCGCCAGGCCGGTCAGCGCGGAGGCCGCCACCAGGACGGGCAGTGATTCCGCCACCGCCAGCAGGGCGAACGCGACCGCGCGCAAGGCGCATCCGGCGAGGATCGGCGGCTTGCAGCCGTAGCGGTCGGCGAGGGTGCCGCCGAGGAGGAACATGCCCTGCTGGGAGACGTTGCGCACGCCCAGCACCAGCCCGACGGCCCAGGCGGCCAGGCCGAGGCCGTGGGCCAGGTGGTCGGCCAGGTAGGGCATGAGCATGTAGAAGCCGAGGTTGATGCCGAACTGGTTCACCATCAGCAGCCGGGCCGGCCGGCCGAAGCCGGCCATCCGGGTCCACGGCCCCCTCACCGGGCACCGGCCTTCACCAGGGCGCGGGCGAGCGGATCGCGGACCCGGGCGCACCGGGTCCACCGCGTCACCACGCGCGCGTCGGGCTCCGCGATGTCGTCGGGTTCCGTCGGCGGGGCGGAGCCGAGGAGCCCGTGGCCGCGGCACCAGTCGTCGTCGTAGACGGTGTGGAGGTAGCGGTGCGGGCCGTCGGGGAAGACGGCGGCGATCCGGGTCCCGGCGGGGTGGGTCCGGGCCGCCCAGCCCGCCACCAGCGCCACCGCCCCGACGCTCCAGCCGCCGGAGACGCCGTACCGGCGGGCGAGGCACCGGCAGGCCCGGACGGCCTCGGCCGGTCCCACCCAGTGGACCTCCGAGAAGGCCGCGTAGTCGACGTTGTCCGGGTGGATGCTGGAGCCGAGCCCGCGCATCAGGCGTGGGCCGGCCGGCTGGCCGAAGATCGCCGAGCCGACCGCGTCCACCCCGATGAGGGTCAGCCCGGGGCAGGTCTCGCGCAGCGCGGCGGAGATCCCGGCGGAGTGTCCGCCCGTGCCGACCGCCGCCACCAGCACGTCCACGCGGCCGAGTTGGGCGATCAGTTCGGCCGCGAGGGGCCGGTAGGCGGCGGCGTTGTCGGGGTTGCGGTACTGGTCCGGGCAGTACGCGCCCGGGGTGCGGGCCAGCAGTTCGGCGACCCGCGTGCGGCGGGCCTCCTGCCAGCCGCCCTCGGGGTGCGGCGCGCTGACCCGGACGACCCGTGCGCCGAGCGCGGTGAGCAGGCGGGCGACGGGAGGTTCCAGGCCGGGGTCGGTGACGACGGTGACGGGATGGCCGTAGGTCAGCCCCGCCAGGGCGAGGCCGAGGCCGAGGGTGCCGCTGGAGGACTCGATGACCGGCGCGCCCGGCGCGAGGTCGCCACGGCGCCGGGCCTCGCGGACCATGTGCAGGGCGGGCCGGTCCTTCAGGCCGCCCGGGTTGGCGCCTTCGAGCTTGGCGTGGAAGCCCCGGCCGGGCGGGGCGAAGGGTTCGTCCACCCACAGGACCGGGGTGTCGCCGACGAGTTGGGCGGGGTGCCCGGCGACCGGCGGGTGGGGCGTGCGCGTGCGGCGCGGCGCGAGCGGGGAGAGGGGCATGAGGGTACGGCTCCTTCGCGCCCGGCCTCGGTACGGCGGGCGCTGTGCGAGGGGGAGGCATGGCGCGCGGGCACTCCCCGGACCGGCTGTCGGGTCCGGGGTGTGGTGCCGTCCTACTGCCGCAGCACGCGGACGGCCGCGAGCGACGGGCCGCCCGCACGGTCACCAGGGACATCGGGGGGCCTGCACCGGCCGGGGTGCGCCGCACGCCCGCGCGGCACGGCGGGCAGCGCCGGCGGGTGCTGCCCGCCGTCGGGCCCGGTGTCGTCCAGGGCGGCGCGCGGCCGGTCCGCCGTGTGATCCAGATGGCCGTCCGCCGCGTGCCGGTGCCGGGGAGGACCGGTCGGATCCGTGGCGTCGGCGGTGTCCGCCTGATGCCGGTGCCGGGACGGGCCGGTCGGATCCGTGCCGTCGGCGGTGTCCGCCGGGTGCGCGGACTCCCGCGCCGCCACGGCAGTCGGGCCGGTCCCGGTGAAGGAGCAGGCGTGCACCGAGCCGCCGAGATGGGCGGCGAGCACCAGGACCAGCCCGATCAGCAGGACGGCGCGACGCAAGCGCCCCGCGCTCCCGTCGCCGCCACCCCGCGTTCCGATCACATGCGCAGGGTAGTGGCGGAGTGACCGGCTGTCACATCGCGGCACGCCCGCCGGAGCCCCGGCAGCCGCAGGGCCGGCCGGGGTCCGCATGGCCGAGGCGGGCGGCCAGGGCCTGGAGGACGGCGATCGCCGCCATACGGGCCACCGGATGTCCGGCTCCCTCCCGGAGCACCGTCCACACGGCCGGTCCGCCGCCGCCCACCGGGAAGTCGGACCTGGGGGTCATCCTCATATCCTCTCGTCGCCCACCGGTGGTGAAACGGCTCCACACATACCCCCGGCCCGTATCGAAGGGCAAGGTTTCCTCCGGCTTGACTCTGTACCCCCCTGGGGTATGTTGAAGGTCATCGGGCCGCCTGCCGGCAGCGAACAGACGAGGAGTCACCATGAACACCGGGCTGCGGATCACCGCCTACGCCGCCGCGCTCGCCGCCGCGTTCGGCATCGCCTACGGCGTCGGCGGCGGGGTCGGCGAGATCTCCCTCCGGACCGAGAGCGCGGCACACGACGGGCACACCGGCGCCACGCCGGGCGGGAAGTCCGCCGCGGGTGCCGGCCCCGCGGCGGCGCCCGGCGGACTGCAGACCTCGGAGCGGGGCTACACCCTGGACCTGAAGACCCCGGCCGTCACGGCGGGCCGGAAGACCGACCTGCGGTTCGCGGTCGTACGGGACGCCACCGGGCGCCCGCTCACCGCCTACCGGGCGGAGCACACCAAGGAACTCCACCTGATCATCGCCTCGCGGGACCTGACCCACTATCAGCACCTGCACCCGGTGCGCGCCGCCGACGGCACCTGGTCCGCTCCCCTGACGCTGCCCAGGGCCGGGGTCTACCGGGTCTTCGCCGACTTCACGCCGGACGGCGGCGAGGGGCTGACCCTCGGCGCCGACCTCACCGCCTCCGGTGCCTACGCGCCCGCGCCCCTCCCCGCCCCCGCCGCCACGGCCGAGGTCGACGGGTACCGGGTCGGCCTCCGCGGCCGGCTCTCCCCCGGCCGGGACGGCGAGCTGACGCTCGGCGTGACCCGCGACGGCAAGCCGGTACGCGACCTCCAGCCCTACCTCGGCGCCTACGGCCACCTGGTGGCGCTGCGCTCGGGAGACCTCGGCTATCTGCACGTACACCCGGGCGGTGCGCCCGGGGACGGCAGGACGCGGCCGGGACCGGACATCTCGTTCACCACGACGGCGCCCAGCTCCGGCACCTACCGGCTGTTCCTGGACTTCAAGCACGCCGGCCGGGTCCACACCGCCGCGTTCACCGTCCGGGCGGGCCGGCCCGCCGAGCCGCCGGTCACCTCGGCGTCGCCCTCGCCGGAATCCGGCGAGCACTCCGGGCACCGCCATTGAGCCCGGGCTGTCACACGGTCCGGACCGTGTGACAGCCGTGCCACAGCCGGGCCACGTGATCGTCAACTCCCGCCAGCGCGTTGTCGGTTGCCGCCTAGCATGAGGTCCGACGCATGACGGCCGGGCGACCCGCGGGGGTACTTCGTGGAGCTGGGAGGGTCGGCGGCGCGCCTCGGCTGCGCCGTCGCGGTGTGCGGCTTACTGCTGGCCGGCTGTACGTCCGGCGGGGACGGGCCCGGCCGGCCGGCGGCCGGGACGAAGAGCGGCGGGGCCACCGGCGCCGGCCCGTCACCGACCGCCGTGGTCGACGCCGACCCGGCCCGGCTCCCCCGGACCCGGGCCCAGGCCGACGCCCTGGTCCGCGGCATCATGCCGGGGCCCTCCGCGTTCGGCCCCGGCACCGTCCGCCGCGAACCGTACGAGAGCGATCCGCGGCGGTGGGCGGTGCTCGGGGATTCCTGTGTCTGGGAGCAGCGGGCGCTTCCCGAGGACGTCCTCGCCAGTCTCACCCGCCACTACGAGATCCCGGCGCGCGGCGGCAAGGGGCCGCTGCGTCTGACCGCGGTCGTCACGGCGCACCGCTCGGCCGAGCAGGCCGACTGGGAGAGCGCCGAGGTGCTGGAGGAGATGATGCGCTGCCCCTCCCAGCTGCTGCGCCCCGGTGAGGTGCTCCGGGACCTGACCGACGTGCCGAACGCCCTCGGCGACTCGGGCAACGGTTTCGCCGACGACGTCCTGGCCGAGTCCGGCACCTACACCGGTGACGACGTCGGCGGTCCGCACCCGTACGTCTGGGAGCAGACCCGCATCGGCCAGTTCACCCTCGCGGTCTCCGCCCGGGGCGCCAAGGGCTGGACCAGGCGCGACCTGCTGGACCTGCTGCGCGAACCGCACGCCACGATGCGTGCCGGCCTGCGCGGCGCGATCGCACGACGGACGCCGGCCGCTTCCGCACCGCCCTCCGCAGTGGCACCCCACAGCCCGGAGACGGCGGGAACCACCGCTCCCGCCACCCTGGGGGGCGGTCGCCGATGACCGGGAAGCTCAAGCCCTCCGACCCTTCCCACCTCGGCGGTCACCGGCTGCTCGCGCGGCTCGGCGCCGGCGGCATGGGGGTCGTGTACCTCGGCCGGGCGCGGTCCGGGGAGCTGGCCGCGGTCAAGGTGATCCTGCCGGAGTACGCCGACCAGCCCGAGTTCCGCGCCCGGTTCCGCCGCGAAGTCGCCGCCGCCCGCCGGGTGGACAGCCCCTGGGCCGTGCCGGTGACCGGCGCCGACCCGGACGCGCCCGCGCCCTGGCTGGCCACCGCCTTCGTACCGGGTCCCTCGCTCGCCGAGGCGGTCGCCGCCCGCGGGCCGCTGCCGCCGGCCGCGGTGCGCGTGCTCGGCCGGACGCTGGCCCGGGCGCTGACCGCCGTGCACGACGCGGGACTGGTGCACCGCGACGTCAAGCCCGGCAACGTCCTCCTCGCCCTGGACGGCCCCCGCCTGATCGACTTCGGCATCGCCCGCGCCGCCGAGGAGACGGCCCTCACCTCGGACGGCATGGTCGTCGGCACCCCCGGCTTCCTGGCGCCGGAACAGGCGCGGGGCCGCCCCGCCACCCCCGCCAGTGATGTCTTCGCCCTCGGCTGCCTCCTCTCCTACGCCGCCACCGGACGCCCGCCCTTCGGCATCGGAGCCGTGGACGCCCTGCTGTACCGCACCGTCCACGACGAGCCCGACCTCGAAGGGCTCCCCGAGGATCTGCGCGAGCCGCTGGAGCGCTGTCTCGCCAAGGACCCGGCCGCCCGGCCCACCGCCCGCGAGGTGGCCGAGGCGCTCGGCGCGGACGCGCCCTCCGGCGCCGCCGACTGGCTGCCCGACGACGTCGTACGGCTCGTCGCGGACCGGTCCGCCGCGATGCTCGCCCTGCCGGACATCGAGGCGACGGCCCTCGACGCGGGAGCGGACGAGCCGCCGGCAGAGGTTCCCGGGGACGCGGCCCCGGCGTCGCAGCCCGGCACCCGCCGTCGCTTCCTGCTCCTCGGCGGCGCGGCCCTGTTCGCGGCGGGCGGTGGCGCGGCCCTCTGGGCGAGCCGCCGCGACGACGCCCCCGCGCCCGCCGCGCGCCGGATGCTGCTGGGCGTCCAGGCCGATCTGACGGGGCCGCAGAAAGCCGTCGGGCAGGCCCAGGAACGCGGTGTACGGCTGGCCGTGGAGGAGTTCAACGCGCGGAAGGACAAGCCGTTCACGCTCACCCTCACGGTCGCCGACGACGGCGGCGACGAGACCCGCGCGGTGCGGGCCGCCCGGGCCCTGGCCGCCGATCCCGACCTGCTCGCCGTCATAGGCTCCACCGGTGACCGGACCACCGGCGCGAGCCTGGACGCCTACGACGCACAGCTCGTTCCCCAGCTGACGGCCTCCTCCGCGCAGGCGGTGTACGGCGTGTCGGAGCCGCGCCACTTCCTCCAGGCCGTGCCCGGGTACATGGTGTCGCCCGCGCTGATCGCCGTTCAGCTCGCCAAGGCGGGCGCCCGGCGGGCGGGCGTCCTGATCGACCGCGACGGCGGCATCCCGTCCTGGCAGATCGGCCACACCGCGTTCCAGGCCCTCGGCACGCTCAAGATCCCGGCCGAGCCACGGGTCGTACCCCGCCTCGCCGGGGATCTCGCCCCGGTGGTGGCGGAGATGCTCGCGCGCGAGCCGGACGGGTTCGTCTACACGGGCACCCCGGCGCGTGCGGCGGCCGTCGCCCGCGCGCTCGCCGAGCGCCGCTTCACCGGCGTGCGCGTCCTCGGCTACCCGGCCGCCGGGCAGGAGTTCCTGTCCGCCGCGGGTCCGGCCGCCGAGGGCTGGCAGGTCTTCGCGCCGTACATCGACCCGTCGGCCGCACGGCTGCGCGCCTTCGCCGACGCCTACCGCGGGCGCTACGGCTCCGCTCCCCCGTACTGGGCGGCGGAGGCCTACGACGTGGCCCGCATGGTCATCGCCCGGCTCACCCGGGCGGGCGGCCGGCCCTCCCGGACCGGACTGTACGGCCTGCTGGCGAAGGGCACGTACAAGGGGCTGGTGCGCACGTACGCGTTCGACGACAGCCGGCAGCTCAAGGGGTACGACGTGTTCCGCTACGAGGTGAAGGGCGGCCGGTACGCCTACGCGGGCGAGGCGGCCTTGTGATGCGCCCGCTCGCCGCGGACGACCCGGAGGACATCGGCGGGTACCGGCCGCTGGCCCGGCTCGGCGCCGGCGGCATGGGCGTCGTCTATCTCGCCCGGGGCGCGGGCGGGGCGCTGGTCGCGCTGAAGGTGATCCGCGCCGAGCACGCGGCGGACCCCGCCTTCCGGGCCCGGTTCCGGCGCGAGGTGACGGCCGTACGGGGGCTGTCGGGGCGGTGGCTGGTGCCGGTCGTGGCCGCCGATCCGGAGGCCCGTTCGCCGTGGCTGGCCACGGAGTTCGTGCCGGGCCCGGCGCTGGCGGAAGCGGTCGACGGGCAGGGGGCACTGCCCGTGGCCGCGGTGCGGGTGCTGGGCTCCCGGCTGGCCGAGGCGCTGACCGCCGTGCACGCGGCGGGTCTGGTGCACCGCGATGTGAAGCCGGGGAACGTGCTGTTGGGACTCGACGGTCCCCGGCTCATCGACTTCGGCATCGCCCTCGCCGCCGGGGCCACCGCGCTGACCGCTCCCGACGCCGTCGTGGGCACCCCGGGTTTCCTGTCACCGGAACAGGCCCGCGCCCGCGCCGAGCGGGTCGGCCCGCCGAGCGACGTCTTCGCCCTCGGGTGCGTGCTGGCGTACGCGGCCTCGGCCCGGCGCCCGTTCGGCACCGGGCACGCGGCGGCGGTCCTGTTCCGCACGGTGCACGAGGACCCCGACCTCGCGGACGTGCCCGCCGGGCTGCGCCCGCTGATCGAGAGCTGCCTCGCCAAGGACCCCGCGCGCCGCCCGACGGCCGCGCGGGTCCGGGCGGCGCTCCAGGACCCCCGGACGCGGCTGGCACGGGACGCCGCTTCCGCCGGGGGCGCCGCCGAGGGCTGGCTGCCGCCCGCCGTGCTGCGCCTGGTCGCCGAACGCTCCGCCCGCGCACTGGACATACCCGCGCCCCGGCGCGCCCCCGGCCGGCCGGCGCCCGGGGAGACCGGCACCGGCCCGGCACCGGCGGCCCCGGCCGGGCAGCGCGCACCGGCCCGGCGCCGGGTGCTGGCGGTGGGGAGCGCGGCGGCCTCGGTGCTGACGCTCGGCGGCGGGACGGCCGCGTATCTGACGCTCGGCCGGAAGTCCGGCGGCGAGCCGCCCGTGCACGCCCTGGGCTTCCAGGCCGATCTGAGCGGTGCGGACAAGGCGGACGGCGTCGCCCAGGAGCGCGGCGCGCGTCTCGCCGTTGCGCACCACAACGCACGGACGGACAGCGCCTTCCGGCTCGCCCTCGACACCTTCGACGACCGGGGCGACGCCGCCCGGGCCCGGCAGGCCGCCGAACGCTTCACCGGGGCCGCCGTGCGCGCGGTCCTCGGACCGAACACGCCGGCCGCGGCACGGGCCGCGGCGCCGCGCTACCAAACCGCGCGCACCGCCATGGTCCTGGTCTCCCTGGACGATCCCCAGTTGGACGAGGACGACACCCTGCGGACCCTGCGCGTCACCCGCGCCCCGGAGCAGTTGCTGGCGGTTCCGCTGAGCGGGTACCTGTCCTCCGTACGGCCGGTCGACCGCACCGCCGTGCTCGACGACCGGGCGGCGGGCCGCATGGGCTCCGACCTGGCCGACGCGCTCACCCGGCGTCCGCCGAACGAGGGCACGACCCGCGTGTACGCGGTACCGGCCGGAAGCGACGACTTCTCCCCCGCCGTCCGTGCCGCGCTCGCCGACCGGGCCCAGGCCGTCGTCTTCACCGGGACCTCGGCGGACCGCGCCGCGCGCTGCGCCCGTGCCCTCGCGGAGGCCGGCTTCACCGGGCCGCGCCTGGGCACCTGGCACCTCATGCGGCCGGACTTCCTCCGGCAGGGCGGCGCGGCGGCACAAGGGTGGGTGTTCGGCGCGCCGTTCACCGATCCCGGCAGTGTGTCCGGCGCCTTCCGGTCCGCCTACCGCGCGGCCTACGGCACCGCGCCCGGCCGCTGGGCCCCGGAGGCGTACGACGCGGTGGGGCTGGTCGCCCGGGCCCTGGAGTCGCTGGGCGGCCGGGCCGGCGTCAGCGCCGGGGCGGTCGCCGAACGGCTGTCGGACCTCACCTACCAGGGACTCGCCAAGCCGCTCCGCTTCACCACCGGCCGCATCGACACACTGCGGGGCGAGGGGTACTTCCTGTATCAGACGGCAGGGAACGTCTTCCGGTTCCTCGGGCGGTACGACCGGTTCACCAAGCACGGATAAAAAATCGGATGCAACCTTGTGCGGGGCTTGTGAGTCTTCTCATCGATCACACCGTGGTCGCGTCTACAAGGAGACCATCATCAGCGCCATACGCAAGACCCTCACCGCCACCGCCGTCGTCGGTGCCGTCCTCGCGGGTTCCGCCGCCTGCGGAACGGTGGAGCAGCTCTCCGCCGGCCAGAAGCTCGACAAGGCCTTCGACAAGCTCGGCGAGAAGAAGACGCTCTCCTTCGAGCTGGACCTGGACACCGACGCCGCGACCCTGAAGGCGCTGGACGCCAAGTCCGACCCCGAGCCCGGCGACGAGATCCCGGACGAGGCCGCGAAGCTGCTCAGCGACGCCAAGATCACACTCACCGTGGAGTCGAAGAAGCCGCTCACCGAGTCCGGTGAGAAGGACATCGTCGGCATGGCCATGAAGGTCAGCAGCCCGGACGGCGACCTCGCCGAGTACCGGATGATCGGTGACTACGTCTACGTCCGCGCCGATGTCGACACCATCGGCAAGCTGACGGGCAGCCCCGTTCCGCCCGCCGACGAACTGCCGCCGGAGGCCGGGGCCTTCAAGGACGTCCTGCAGGGCAAGTGGGTCAAGTTCAACGTCAAGGAGATGGAGAAGGCCGGCCTCGGCGGCCAGGAGGACGAGGACAGCCCCTCGCCCGCCCCGTCCCTGGACGCCAAGACGCAGAAGAAGCTCATGAAGTCCCTGCGCGAGGTCGTCGCCCGCGAGGTGAAGCTGAAGACGGCCGACGGCGACGGCGACACCGAGCACGTCACCGCGACGGCGCCCTTCCGGACGCTGATGAGCAAGATGATCGGCGAGATCCGCCCGCTGGCGAAGGACCTGCCGCCGGGCATGGACCTGCCGACGGACAAGGACCTGAAGGACGCCCCGAACGCCAAGGTGACGGCGGACTTCACGCTGAAGAACGGTGAGCTGTCCGAGGTGAACGTGGACCTCGCCAAGCTGGCCGAGACCGCCAAGGTCAAGAAGCTGGGCCTGGTCCTGCGGATGAGCGACGGCATCAAGCCCACCGCGCCGGCCGACGCCAAGGTGCTGGACATGAAGCAGATCATGCAGGGCATCTTCTCCGCGCCCGGCATGAGCGAGGAAGAGTTCGGCGACGAGGGCTTCGGCGACGAGGAGTTCTGATCCCGCCGGGCGTACGCGGGCGGTGGTGAACGGGAGGGTGCCCGTGCGGACACCCTCCCGCCCTCACCGCGTGACAGGTGCCGGACCTCAGACCACCAGGCTGCGCGTGTCGACGCCGTGGAGTTCCATCCAGGCGTTCAGCCGCACAGGGGTCTCCGTGTAGACGGAACGCTGCATCATCGAGTACGGGGTGTCGACCGGCTTGGCGAGGTGGGACCGGATCGCCTCGGCGTTCAGCAGCGGCAGCGCCGGCGCGTCCGGGTCGGCGACGATCCGGCTCAGTTCCCGGTTGACCGCCTCGTCGTACCCCGGGTCCTGGGTCGAGGGATAGGGCGCCTTGCGGCGCCGTACGATCGACTCCGGCAGCAGGTCCTTCGTCGCGTGCCGCAGCAGGCTCTTCTCCCGCCCGTCGAACGTCTTCACCGACCAGGGCGCGTTGTAGACGTACTCGACGAGCCGGTGGTCGCACAGCGGGACCCTGACCTCCAGGCCGGTCGCCATGCTCATCCGGTCCTTGCGGTCCAGCATCATCTGCAGGAAGCGGGTGATGTTCAGGTAACTGGCCAGCCTCATCCGCCGTTCGGCCGGGCTGTCACCGGGCAGATGGGTGACCTCGTCGGCGGCGCTGCGGTACTGGTCGGCGATGTACTCGGCGAGGTTCAACTCCTTGACAAGGGAAGGGTCCAGGAAGCTCGTGGCCTGCTCGCTCACCGGCACCTTGTTGATCGCGTGCCAGGGGTAGGTGTCGGCCTGTGAGGCGACCGGGTCGTGGAACCACAGGTAGCCCCCGAAGACCTCGTCGGCCGACTCCCCCGACAGCGCCACGGTCGAGTTCTCGCGGACGGCCTTGAACAGCAGGTAGAGGGAGGGGTCGTGGTCCCCGATCCCGTACGGGAGGTCCCAGGCCCGCAGGACGGCGTCCCGCACACCCGGCTCGACCAGCCGGGCGGTGTCGAGCAGGATCTCCCGGTGGTCGGTGCCCACGTGCCGGACGAGTTCGGTGACGAACGGCGCGTCCGGCGCCTCGCGGAACGGCTCGGGCTGGAAGTTCTCGGCGAGGCCGGCGAAGTCCACGGAGAACGTGCGGACCCGTCCGCCGCCGTCGGCGTCCAGCGAGCGCTGGGCGAGCGCGGTCAGCGCGCTGGAGTCCAGGCCGCCCGACAGCAGCGTGCACAGCGGCACGTCGGAGACCATCTGCCGGGCGACCGCGTCCTCCAGGATCTCCCGCACCTTCGCGACACTGGCGGGGATGTCGTCGGTGTGCGGACGGGTCTCGAGTCTCCAGTACGCCTCCTGGCGTATGCCCTCGCGGCTGACCCGGACGATGTGGCCCGGCCGTACCTCGTACAGGTTCCGCAGCGGGGTCCGTCCGGGCACCCGGGCCAGCGCGAGCGCGTCGCGCAGGCCGTCGAGGTCCATGACCGCGCTGCTGACCGGGTTCGCCAGGATCGCCTTGGGCTCCGACCCGAAGAGCACTCCGGCGGGGGTGGGGTAGTAGAAGAGCGGCTTGATCCCGAGGCGGTCCCGGACCAGGAGCAGTTCCTCGGTCCGGGTGTCCCACAGGGCGAAGGCGTACATCCCGTTGAAGCGGTCGACGAAAGCGGCGCCCCACTGGAGGTAGGCGCGGAGCACGACCTCGGTGTCGCTCCTGGTGCGGAAGCGGTGTCCCAGGAGGACCAGTTCCTCGCGGATCTCCTTGAAGTTGTACACCTCGCCGCTGTAGCTGACGACCACGAGCGGCTCGCCGTCCGGACCGGTCTCCGGGGTGCGCATCGGCTGCCGGCCGCCCTCGATGTCGATCACCGCGAGCCGGCGGTGTCCGAGTGTCACGTGCCCGGCGCTCCAGATCCCCTCGTCGTCGGGACCGCGGCAGGCCATCGTCCTGGTCATGGCCTGTGCCGCGGCGACCTCCCTGACGAGGTCGCGTTCGAAGTCCACCCATCCAGCGATTCCGCACATAGGAACGCCCTTCACTACGGGTTGAATGACACGTCGGCCGGCTACGCGGTGACCTTGGCCGTCTGCGCCGGCGAGCTCTTGGCCAGCCGGTGCCCCAGTTCGGAGAGGCCCAGCGCGAGCACGGCGACCGCGGCGCCGACCAGGCTGATGTTCCGGGCCCCGATGGTGTTGATGCCCACCGCGCCGATGACGCCGGACAGGGCGATGGCGAGGTAGAGGAACGCGGCGTTCAGGGAGATCAGGAGGGGGGCCGACTCCGGGCTGAGGGCGATCAGGCGCGACTGCTGGGGCGCGGTGATGCCCCAGGCCGCGACGCCGTACACCACGATGACGACGGCCGCGGCGGCGAACGAGCCGGTGGCGAGCGGCACCACGAGGAGGCTGAGCGCCAGCAGGACGATCGCGCCGCCCACCACCAGGCGTGCCCCGAACCGGTCGGCCAGCGTCCCGGCGTAGTAGTTGCCGACCATGCCCGTCAGGCCGAAGGCGAACATCAGGATGGCCAGTTTCCGGCCGTCGCCGCCGGTGGCGGGGGCGAACACCTCGGCCATGTAGGTGTAGACGATGTACGCCGCGGTGAAGGCGACGAGCGTCGCGGCGAGGACGGCGACCGCGCGGCGGTCGCCGAGCGGGGCGAGGCGCCGGCGCAGACCTCCCGGAGCCCCGACGACCACCGCCGGGACGAGGGTGAACACGCCGAACAGGCTCAGCACGGTGAGGAGGGCGATGAACCACATCGTGGCCCGCCAGTCGAGGACGCTGCCCACCACGGTCCCGATCGGAGCGCCCAGTGCGGTGGCGGCGGTGAGCCCGGTGGTGACGGCCGCGATGGCCCGGCCGCGGCGTTCGGGTCCCATCAGCGCGGAGGCGGTGACGCTGGCCGCCGGGATGTAGAGGCCGGCACCGACGGCGGCGACCACCTGGGCCGCCAGGACCACGGGGAACGACGGCGCGAGACCGGTCCCGACGACGCCCAGCAGGTAGACCAGAACGGACAGCTTGAGCACCTTGTGACGCGGCCAGGCGGCGGTGAGCGTGCCCAGGATCGGCGCCATCACCGCGCAGGTCAGCGCGAACACGGTGACCACCTGCCCGGCGGTGGTGATGCTGACGGACAGGGAGTCGCTTAACTCGGGCAGGACACCGGCGAGCACGAACTCGTCCGTTCCGATGGCGAAGGCACCGAATGCCAGGACGAGGACTCCCCGCCACGGTGCGGCGGACTCTCCCCCGTCGGTCTTCCCCTCGGGCGTCCCGCTCTTCCGGTCCGGGACGGACTTACTCACTATGAACCCTCCTCGATTTTGGTACCGATCGGTACCATCTTGGCGGACGGTATCGGTCGGTACCGTTTAGCGTCAAGGGCGACTACTCTGGCCACATGCCGACTCGCGCACGTGACCGCCTGCTGGAGGCAGCCGATGAGCTCTTCTACGAGGAGGGCATCAACGGAGTGGGCCTGGAGCGCCTCCTGAGCCACTCCGGCGTCGGCCGCGCCTCCCTCTACCGGCACTTCGACGGCAAGGACGATCTGGTGTCCGCGGTCCTGCAGCGCCGGGACGAGCACTGGAGGCAGTGGCTGCGGGAGCGGGTGGAGGCTCGCGGCGGCGCCCCCCTGGCCGTCTTCGACGCCCTGGCGGAGGGGGCCCGGGACAGCGCGTTCCGCGGCTGCGCCTTCATCAACGCCATGGCGGAGAGGGCGAAGGAACCCGGCAGCACCGTCCACCGGCTCGCGGTCGAGCACAAGCGCAAGGTGGCCGACTACGTACGCGGCCTGATCGAGGACGCCGGCCACGCCGGGGCGCCGGAGCTGGCGGAACAGTTCATGCTGCTCATGGACGGGGCCGTGGTCACCGCGATGAGCGAGCACAGCGTCGAACCCTTCCGGAGGGCACGGCAGATGGCGGAAAGACTGCTGTCCTGACCGTCGTACCGCCGTGTGCGCGCCCATCCGGCCGTCCGTCACATACTCTGGAGTTTGATAAGCATCGAATGTGACGATGCTCATCGAAGGAGGATGACGACAGCCGCTGCGGCGGTCGGGATCGACGGAGGTGCGGGTGCCCTCATGACGGAGACCGTGCGGACCACCGAAGCGCCATGTCCGGGCTCACCCCATGCCGTGACGGCCCCGGCCGCGCGGTGGCCGTGGCACGCCACACCGCCCTCGCCACGAGCCACCTCCAGACCGTCGCGCGGGCCGTGGGCCGGCGGTCGGCGATGTCGGCCGTCACCCGTCCCGCCCTCCCCGCGGTGGCCGCCGTCGCGGCTCGGCTGACCGGCCGGATACCTGCCGGTGGCGGGGCACCGCCCATCGGGCCCCGCCCCGCCACGGATTTCCTCCAGTCCCGGGAGCCCCCTTTCGGATGGCCCGTTCCCATTCCAGGGAGAGCAACCTCTTTTTGGGAAGTGCGGGGCCACAGGCAAGCCGGTGCGCAATTAGCCGCATTCACTCTCGGGTCGGATTCCTCCGTTTCACCGAAAACCTCGCGCCGCCGCACGTTACTCGCCCATACCCGCAGGAAACACCGTTGACATATGACGCGACTGTCAGTAGCGTGACCAGCACGGCATGACAGAAAATTCGCCAGAGGCGAGAAAAGGACGCCGGCCTGGTGCTCGCACCGGCGGTGTGCCATTCTCGGGCAATTCCTGCGACCCATCCGGTACGACCCCCTCCGGGGACACACGGAAGGTGACATGGCCGTCCAACCCCTCGACAAGAGAAGCGAGTGGATCCGGAGTGCGGTACCCCGGGCGAACCCCGGGATCCGCCTGGTGTGCTGTCCTTACGCCGGCGCTTCGGCCAGTGCCTACAACGCGCTGTCCGCAGCCCTGCCCGAAGACGTGGAGGCGCTCTCCGTCCAGTACCCGGGCCGCCCGGGCAGCCGGGGCGAGCCGCCGGTCGAGGACGTCGGCGCACTCGCCGACCGCATAGCGGAAGAGGTCCGCCCCTGGCTCGACAGACCGGTGGCCGTCTTCGGCCACAGCTTCGGCTCGGTCGTGGCTTTCGAGGTCACCCGTCGCCTGGAGGCCGCCGGCGCCGCCCCCCGGCAGCTCATCGTGTCCGGGCGCCGCTCGCCCTCCGACGGGCTCGGCAGCCACACGCCGCGCGACGACCAGGAGATCATCGCCGAGCTCAAGGAGCTGGGCGGCATTCCTCCCAGGTTCTTCGAGAAAGAGAAGTTCCTGGAACCGATTCTGACGGTCGTGAAGAACGACTATCACGCCAATTCGACCTACCTCGCCCCCGAAAAGGCGTCGGTCGGCTGCCCCATATCCTTCCTGTTCGCCGACGCGGATCCGTATCTGACGGGCGGCGGAGAGCAGGGATGGGAACGGCACACATCCGCGGGTTTCCGGATCAGGCGCTTCTCCG
This sequence comes from Streptomyces achromogenes subsp. achromogenes, assembly GCF_000720835.1. Lineage (GTDB taxonomy): Bacteria > Actinomycetota > Actinomycetes > Streptomycetales > Streptomycetaceae > Streptomyces > Streptomyces achromogenes. The sequence goes on from NZ_JODT01000017.1 coordinate 156,148, forward strand.
GTGGCCATTTCTTTCTGAACGAAAAGGTAGCGGAGGTCGCCGAGGAGATAGCCGATATCCTCCGCAACGAACCTCATTGACCGTCTGACTCGGGATGGTGAGCACAGTGGAGAACATGCTCGCGTACGCAGACTTATCCGAGCTGTCGGCGGAGGACACCGAGAGAACCCCTTTCGAGCCGATGGCGCGCGGCCAGGACGTCGGCGAGGATCTGCTTCTCGGTGTGTACGATCACGTCCTGTCCTACCACGCGGCGACCACGCTGGAGATCGCCACGGCGCTCGGAGTGCCGAGCGCCGCCGTCACACGGGCGATGCGGGAACTGCTGCGGCTGAAGCTCGTCAGGCACTGCAAGGAACAGGACACCTTCCTCGCGTCCGACCCCGAGGCCGCCGAGACGGAACTCGTCCTGCCCCTCGAATCCGCCATACACGAGAAACGGCGCGAACTGGTCGCCATCCACCACCAGCTGGAACGTTTCTCCAAGTCCTTCAAACGGCACCAGCGCACGCAGCGGACGAGCCGGCTGGTGGCGACGCTGGAGAGCCAGCGCGAGATCTCCCTGAGGCTGACGGACGCGCTCCGCCAGTCCACGGGCGAGATCCTCACGATGTGGCCGGTGTGCAGCTACGAGACGCAGATCCTGAAGGACACCCTCCGGCTCTCCTACGAAGCGGTACGGCGCGGGGTGCGGCTGCGGACGCTGTACCCCCACTCGGCCAGGTGCCATCCCAGTTTCCGGGCGACCCTCCAGCAGAACCTGGACTCGGGGGCGGAGGTCCGGACGTCGGACGAGGTCCAGCACTTCATCATCATCGTCGACCAGGAGACGGCGTTCCTGCCCACCGACTCCGCCGAGGGGGGAACCTCCGCGGTCACCGTCGTCTACGAACCGGCGATCGTGAAGGTGCTGCGCGGCATCTACCGCAACACCTGGCAGCCGGCCTGCGTCTTCGACGGCAGCGCCTCCAACGGCACCTCGCTCAACAACGTCCGCAACGCCATCCTGAAGATGCTCGCCTGCGGTCTCAAGGACGACGTCATCGCCCGCCGGGTGGGGATCTCCTCCCGCACCCTGCGGCGCCACATAGCGGCGATCATGGAGGAGCTGGGGGCGGAGAGCCGCTTCCAGGCCGGTGCGGCGGCCGCGAGCGCCGGCCTGATCGGCACCCTCGGCGGCGGCTGACGGCATCCCGCCGGCCACCGGACGGCCGGTGAGCTGTCGCGCGTCCGGGACGGGGCCCGGTACGGGGTGACGCCCCGCACCGGGCCCCGGGCCGTCAGAGCACCTCCGACAGGCGCGTACGGATCCGGGCGGCCGCGGTCTTGCCGTAGGTCTCCTCGATCCTGATCGCCAGGTCGGCCGCGGAGAGTTTGTACTCCTGTGTGCCGACCGACTCCAGGACGACGGTGGCCAGCGCGCAGCCGAGCTGGGCCGAGCGCTCCGGCGGCCAGTCCCAGGCCGTGCCGGCCAGGAAGCCGGCCCGGAAGGCGTCGCCGACACCGGTGGGGTCCTCGGCCCGGTCCGTCGGCACGGCCGGGACCGCGAGCGGCGGCCCTCCCTTGCCGGTGATGGTCACGCCGTCGGCGCCGGCCGTGACGATCCAGGTCCCCACGCGTTCCAGGATCTCCTCGTGCGTCCAGCCGGTCCGCTGCCGCAGCAGGGCGGCCTCGTACTCGTTGGTGAACAGGTAGCGGGCGCCGTCGATCAGCCGCCTGGCCTCCTCGCCTTGGATGCGGGCGAGCTGCTGGGAGGGGTCGGCGACGAACGGGACGCCGAGCGCGCGGCACTCGTCGGTGTGGCGGAGCATCGCCACGGGATCGTTGGCGCCCACGACCACCAGGTCCAGCCCGCCGGGTTGCCGGGCGGCGGTTTCGAGCCGGATGACGCGGGCCTGCGCCATGGCTCCCGCGTAGAAGGTGGCGATCTGGTTCTGGTCGGTGTCCGTCGTGCAGACGAAGCGGGCGGTGTGCAGGGTGTCGCTCACGTGGACGAGCCGGGTGTCCACGCCGTTCGCCTCCAGCCACCGGCGGTACTCGGCGAAGTCGGCGCCCACGGCTCCCGCCAGCAGCGGGCGCAGGCCCAGGCGCCCGAGCGCCAGGGCGATGTTCGCGGCCACTCCCCCGCGTCTGATCTCCAGGGTGTCCGCCAGGAAGGAGAGCGAGACCCGCTCCAGGTGGCCGTCGACCAGCTGGTCGGCGAACCGTCCCGGGTAGACCATCAGATGGTCGGTGGCGATGGATCCGGTCACGGCGATACGCACGGTGCTTCCTCCTTCGGCCCGCCCGGGCGCACGAGCGCCCGGGGGCGGTACGGGCCGTCCGCGCCGCGGCCTCGGACGGCCCCTCAGGGGTCAGTCCAGGCCCGCGGCGGCGCGCAGGGCGTCGGTGCGGTCGGTGCGTTCCCAGGTGAAGTCGGGCAGTTCACGGCCGAAGTGACCGTAGGCGGCGGTCTGGGCGTAGATCGGGCGCAGCAGGTCCAGATCGCGGATGATCGCGGCGGGCCGCAGGTCGAAGACCTCGCCGATGGCCCGCTCGATCCGTCCCGCCTCCACGGTGTGGGTGCCGAAGGTCTCCACGAACAGCCCCACCGGCTCGGCCTTGCCGATCGCGTAGGCCACCTGCACCTCGCACCGGGTCGCCAGCCCGGCGGCCACCACGTTCTTGGCCACCCACCGCATCGCGTACGCCGCCGACCGGTCCACCTTGGACGGGTCCTTGCCCGAGAACGCGCCCCCGCCGTGCCGGGCCATCCCGCCGTAGGTGTCGATGATGATCTTCCGGCCGGTCAGCCCGGCGTCCCCCATGGGACCACCGGTCTCGAACCGGCCCGTCGGGTTGACCAGCAGCCGGTAGCCCTCGGTGTCCAGTTTGATCCCGTCGGCCGGCAGCTCACCCAGCACCCGTTCCACCACGAACTCCCGGATGTCGGGCGTCAGCAGCGCGTCCAGGTCGATGTCCGAGGCGTGCTGGGAGGAGACCACCACCGTGTCCAGCCGGACGGCCTTGTCACCCTGGTACTCGATGGTGACCTGGGTCTTGCCGTCCGGGCGCAGATAGGGGATCGTCCCGTTCTTGCGCACCTCGCTCAGCCGCCGCGACAGCCGGTGGGCCAGATGGATCGGCAGCGGCATCAGCTCCGGGGTCTCGTCGCAGGCGTAGCCGAACATCAGCCCCTGGTCACCGGCGCCCTGCCGGTCCAGTTCGTCGTCCTCCCCCTCCACCCGCCGCTCGTAGGCGGTGTCCACTCCCTGGGCGATGTCGGCGGACTGCGCGCCGATGGACACCGACACCCCGCAGGAGGCGCCGTCGAAGCCCTTCTTGGAGGAGTCGTAGCCGATGTCGAGGATCCTGCCCCGCACCAGCGCGGGGATGTCCGCGTAGGCGGCGGTGGTGACCTCCCCGGCCACGTGCACCAGGCCGGTGGTGATCAGCGTCTCCACCGCGACCCGGGAGGACGGGTCCTGCTCCAGCAATGCGTCGAGAATGGTGTCGCTGATCTGATCGGCGATCTTGTCGGGGTGGCCCTCGGTCACGGACTCCGAGGTGAACAGACGGCGGGACACATCGCTCCCTGGGAGGGGTGGGCCGGTGTGCGGGGCGCACCGGCGGCGGATACGAGCACGGGGCGGTACGAGCACGGCGGGCGGAAGGGGACGGGGCGGGGGGGGGCGGGGTCAGTCGTCCGGGCGGGCGGGGGGGTGCCCGCCCGGGGGGGGCACCCCCAACTCCGCGGCGGCGACCGAACCCCTCTTTTGTGTGATTGATACGCTTTGGGGGCCGCCGCCCCCCTCCCCCGCGCTAGACGTAACGGCGGAACCAGGGCCGGCCGAGCAGGTCGCCGAGTTCGTCCTCGGTCATGACGTCGATGCCGATCCACATGGCTCGCTCCCTGTCTCCTTCCCGCCCCGGTGCGGGGGCCGGGGTCATGCGAGGAAAGTGTGTTTGGCCACGCCCTGGAAGACCGCGAGCCGCTGGATGTGGCCGGTGCCCTCCATGAACTCGAAGGCCCGCGCGTCGCGGTACAGCTTGTCGAGCCACGGGTCCTCCAGCAGGGAGGCGGGTCCGAGGAGGTCGGCGGCGGCGAGTGTGGCGCGTTCGGCCAGTTCGGCGGCGCGGGTCTTGACGCCCGCGATGCGGTCGGACCGCACCTTTCCCGCGTCGATCGCGGACGCGATGTCGTAGTTCTGCCGCCGGGTGGCCTCCAGCCGGTCCCGCAGGTCCTCCAGCCGGGCGCGGGCCGCTCCGGCGAGGGCCGGCCGTTCGCGGCGTACGTGGTCCAGCACGGCGCGGGTCAGGCCCAGGGCGGTGCCGGCGAGGACCGGGCGGAAGCGCTGGAGGGTGCGGATGGCGCCCACCAGCCCGCGGCGGCTGGGCCGGAGCGTGTCGTAGCCGAGGACCTGCTCGCGTTCGATGCGCACGCCGTCGAGCGTGAGGGCGGAGATGCGCGCGCCGCGCATCCCGACGGTGGGGATCAGCTCGGCCCGGAAGCCGGGGTCGCGGGTGTCGACGAGTACGGCCTCGATGCCCAGCGGTCCGGGCGCCCGGCGGCAGAACACCACGCCCAGCCGGGCGAAGGCGGCGTTGCCCACGTAGCGCTTGGCACCGCTGAGCCGGAAGCCGTCCCCGTCGGGGGTCAGGGCGGTCTCCAGCTCGGTGGCCGCGGAACCCTTCGCGGGCTCGGTGAGGCCGAAGAACGTCCAGGTCGCCTCGGGGCGGCTCAGTTGCTCGTAGTAGGCGTGCCGCTGTTTGTCGTCGCCGAGCGCGTCCACCGCGACCCCGGACATCAGGGGGCCGGGGCAGGCGAGCATGAAGCCCGCGTCGCCGTAGCTCAGTTCCTCGATGGTGACGGTGTGCTCCAGGCAGGAGCGCAGGTCGTAGGTGTGCTCGCCGATGCGCAGCGGAGCGTCCAGGTACTCCACGGGGATGGTGCTCAGGCGCATGATGCCGGCCGCGGGGAGGTGGAGCCACCGGTCGATGGCCGTGGGGTCGCGGTCGATCTCCATGCCGGCGTCCCGCAGTTCCGCGGCCGCGTCCCTGACGTGGGCGCGCAGCACCTCCGTCCGGCGCGGCAGCTGGGGCTCACTCACGGCCGGCTCCCTCCTCTGGCTCTCCCGCGTGCAGATAGGTGTTGCCCAGCAGTTCGGCCGCGTACAGGAGCCGTCCCGGTCCCTCGGCCGCGAAGCTGCTCGCGCCGTACAGTCCGAGCGCGGTGCGGCCGGCGGCGACCAGGTCGCGGTGGATCCGGCGGCGGCGCTCGGCGGTGGGCCGGGGCAGGCCGAGGAGGTCCCGGGTCTCGGACAGGGCGAGGGCCACATCGGCGATCGTGCCCCGTACGAGCTGCCGGCCGAGCAGCGGGGCCCCTTCCGAGGTGCGCCCGTCGAGGCGGCTGACGGCGCCGTCGAGGACGTCGCGCAGCAGCCGCCAGTGCAGCCGCACCAGCGCGTCGCCGAAGACCTGCGCCGCCCGGTCGCCGGCCGGCTCGTCGCGTACGGCGGCGAGGGTGTCCGAGGTGCCGGGGACCGGGGTGCCCGCGGGCAGGCGCCGTACGGAGGCGATGGTCCAGCCGGCCGGGGAGGGCACCGTGCCGCCCGGCGCGGCCTGTTCGTGGCAGTCGTCCAGTTCCCCGGCGAACGTCTCCAGCCATCCGAGGACCGGGGCGGGGAGCGTGGTGTCCGTCGTCGTCATCGCTCCCCCTGTGCCGCGCCCGAGGCCCGGTCCGAGTGCAGTACCGCGATGTGGGTGCCGCCGGAGAGCGGGTCGGTGTCGCACAGCAGGACCGTGCCGTAGCGCTCCCGCCAGTCGGTCCAGTGCCGGGCCAGGGCGAGCCAGACGCTGGTGCAGTACGTGCCCGGGTTGCAGTGGAAGGCGGGGATGTCCTGGCGGAGCGGGTCGCGGTCCAGCCAGGGGCCGGTGACCAGCAGCGTGCCGTCGGGGTCCTTCGCGGTCAGCTCGCCGAGCCGGGCGGCGGCGGACTCGGTCGCCGCGACGGACTCCACGCGGGCGATCCGCGGACCGCCGCCGGTGCCGAGGACCAGCAGCACCCCGGAGTCGACCAGGTGGTTGTCGTGGACCAGGGGGAACGGGGTGGGCAGGGTGGTCTGTTCCAGGACGGCGAGCACGGCCCGCTGGGAGCGGCCCGCCCGCTGGAAGGCCGAGACGGCGCGCAGCGCGGTGAACGGCGCGGCCAGTCCCTGCTGGTGGATGCCGAAGTTGACGGCCCGGCCGCCCAGCAGTCGGTCCAGGTAGGGCGACATGGCGGTGAACGGGGTGATGTCCGGCAGCGCGTGGGCCACGATCACCAGGTCGGGCTCGCTGTCGCGGACGTGGGGGGCGGCCACCAGCCGGTCGACCAGGTCGCGGTGGCTGACGTGGGGCGCGGAGCGCAGCAGCGTCTCGTCCACCTCCAGGCCGAAGGGCTCGACCAGGTCACGGTAGTAGGAGAGGTTCGACAGGGTCGGTTCGGGGGACCTGCGGGGCGGTGCCACCACCCCGCAGGCCGCAAGGAGGGCCGGCATGCGCGATCCGCCTCACACTCCGCTGGTGGTCTGCTGGGACAGGACGTAGTCGGTGAGCGTGCCGACCGACTTGAAGTCGTCCATGTCGAGGTTCTCCGGGTCCACGGAGACGTCGATGGCGTCCTCCAGCGCCATCAGCATTTCCAGGACCGAGGTGGAGTCCAGGTGCAGGTCCTCGAAGAGCCGGACCTCTTCGGTCAGGCCGGTGACGGGCTGCTCCAGCACCTCGCTGAGCGCCTTCTCCACGGCTGCGACCACGTCGTGACGTTCCATTGCCGATGTTCTCCTTCGGTGCCGGGTTCCTTCGGTGCCGGGTTCCTTCAGTGGCGGGTGAAGTCCACGAGGCGCTGCTTGTCGAGCAGGTCCTCCTTGCGGTCCCGTTCGCGGACGAGGTGGGCCTTCCCGCCGTGCACGAGGACCTCCGCGGGGAACCCGTGGCTGAGGAAGAGCCCGGGCGAGGCGGTCGGCCCGTAGGCGCCGGAGAGTTCGACGCCGATCAGGTCGCCGGGCTCGACCCGCGGCAGCTGGACCTTCTTGCCGATGACGTCGTTGGGGGTGCACAGCGGCCCGGTGACCGTGTAGGTGCCCGCGGCCTCGTCGCCGTGGCGGCTCAACGACCGGATCGGGAAGTTGCGCTTGACGAAGCTGCCGATGCCCACCGCGGCCATGTGGTGGTTGGTGCCCCCGTCGGCGATCACGAACTTCTCGCCCAGGGACTCCTTGACGTACAGCGCGCGCACCACGTAGGTGCCGCAGGCCGCGACGAGGTAGCGCCCCAGCTCGTTGATCAGGCGGCAGCGCGGGTACGTGGCGGTGAAGGCGGCGACGGCCTCGTTGATGCCGGCGACCGTGGTCTCGATGTCGAGGCTCTTCTCGTTGTCGAAGTAGGCGATGCCGAATCCGCCGCCGAAGTCCACGGTCTCGGGGACGATGCCCAGCCGCTCCGACAGCTCGGCCGCCAGGGCGAGGATCTCGCGGGTGTTGTGCACGAGGTCGTCGGCGTTGAGGAAGCGCGTCCCCATGTACGCGTGGAAGCCGCGCACCCGTACCCGGCGCAGGGAGGCGATCAGCTCCCGGGAGCCGCGCAGTGTGTCGGCGTCGATGCCGAACTGCCGCGGCTTGCCGCCCATGGCGAGGCCGGAGCCCTTGGTGTGGAAGTCGGGGTTGATGCGCAGCAGCGCCGTGACGTCGTCGCGTCCCAGCCCGGCCGCAATCTCCTCCAGGAGCCTGACCTCCTCCAGGGACTCGCACACCACCGCGTGGATGCCGGCGGTGACGCACGCCTCCAGCTCGGCCCGGGTCTTGCCCGGTCCCAGGAAGATGACGTTCTCGGGCGCGATGCCGGCCCGCCGCACCGTCATCAGCTCCACCATCGAGGAGATCTCGGCCCCGGCGCCCAGCGAGGCGAGGTAGCCGCACACGCTGATGTTGGGGTTGGCCTTGAGGGAGTAGAAGATGTCGACGGCGGGGTGCAGCCGCTCCCTCAGCGAGGTGTACACGGAGTGCAGTACGTCGGCGTCGTAGAGGAACAGCGGGGTGCCGAACTCCTCCGCGATCCGTGACACCGGTATGCCCTGTACGTGGAGTTCCCGACTGCTCATGGCGTCCTCCCGGCTGTGTTCAGTCGGTCGAGCGCGGCCTCGACCCGGCGGTCCAGCGCGTCGAGTCCCTCGCGGTCCCCGGCGAACAGCATGGTGTAGAGCCGGCCGTTGAAGTGGGGGGCCGGCGTGGTCGGTGGGCCGGCGAGCGCGTCGCCGGCCTGGGCGTTGACCGTCCCGAAGCAGGTGATGACGAGTCCTTCCCCGTCGTGGGGCGGTTCGGCGAGGGCGCCGAGCGCGTCGGTGACCGCCTCGAACGGCAGGGGTGCGGCGAGCCGCAGCGGGTAGTGCCTGGCCAGTGCGGCTCCCCCGGGGCGGCCGAAGCGCTCGGTGATCCGTCCCTGGTAACTGGACATGTTCAGCCGGGCGTTGATCTCCAGGACCGGGTAGACCAGGTCGTCGGCCCCCAGCAGGGCGTCCACGCCGACGACGCCGAAGAAGCCGTCCGCGTACAGGCGTCCGCCCAGTGCCACGGCGGCCGTCGCCAGCTCGTCCTGCTGGGCCGGGGTGAGGTCGGCGGGCATGACGTGGCCGAGGTGCACACCGCCGGCGGTGAGGGCCTGCTTGACGAAGTCCAGGCGCACCCGGCCGCGGCGGTCGACGGTGAACTGGTAGTTGAGGTCGAAACGTTTGGGCAGGAACGCCTCCACGACGACGTGCAGCGCGTCGTCACCGCGGTTCGCGGCCCTGCGCTCGACCATGCGCAGCAGCCGGTCGGCTTTCCTGCGGCTGTCCAGGACCAGCAGGCCCTTGCCCGAGACTCCGTAGGCGTCCTTGACGATCACCGGCCGGTCCTCGCCCAGTTGCTCGTCGAGCGCGTGCCGCAGCTGCCCCACCGTCTCGCAGCAGTGGCCGGGGATGGTGCGCAGGCCCAGTTCCTCGGCCACGCGCCGGCTGTAGATCTTGCTGTTGACGCGTTCGTAGGTGGCGGCGTCGGGCACCGCGGGGCGCAGCCCGGTCAGTGCGCCGATGCGTTCCTCCTGGGCGGAGTTGCCCATGGGCATCAGGTAGGCGCCGTCCCGGGCGATCCGGCGCAGCCGCTCCAGGAGTTCCGGGGAGTCCAGCACGGCCGCGCCGGTGCCGCCGGCCGCGGCGGGCGCGGCCGTGACCAGTTCGGTGGGGGCTCCCAGGCCCGTCTTCTCGGCGTAGCCGCGGTAGCCCTCGTCCAGCGGGCGGTCCAGGAGCAGGTAGTCGGTGGGCTCGGCCAGGAGGGCGCCCAGTTCCTCCATGCGCTGCACGGTGGCGGCCGTGGCCGAGCCCCGCGCCGCGGGGAGCCCGGTGTAGGAGCGCGCCCACTGGTTCTCCACCTCGAAGTTGCACAGCCATACGAACCGGGCGTCCCGGTCGCCGGTGAGCGCCGCTTTCAGGCCCGCGGTGTAGCCGTCGTCGAAGGACATCGAGTTCACCGCTTCCTGTGCCTGATCACCATGGCGCCGAAGGTGGCGCCGAGGCCGACGGAGACCAGGACGTAGTACCGGCCGTCGGCCAGGCGGTCCTGGTCGCGCAGCGTGGTGTAGTTGACGAAGACGTCGGAGGCGTAGGTGTGGCTGTAGTGCGCGACGTTGTCCAGGAAGAACTTCTCCGGGGTGGCCCCCATCTCCTTGATCGTCTGGCGCCAGGAGACCATGTTCACGTTGTGCGGGATCACCAGGTCGACGTCGTCGAAGGAGAGTCCCGCCGCGTTCACGGCCTCGTTGATCACCTCGCCGAGCACGGTGCCGTAGACCTGTCCGAACCCCTGTGTCTCCTCCTTCGTCATCTCCAGGCCGGCGGCGTACTCGCCGAGCGTGCGGGTCACGAAGGACAGCACCTCGTCGCCGGGGCCGCCCACGGTCACCAGGCAGGCCGCCGCCGCGTCGGCCATGATGGCGCTGTTGGGGATGAGCTGCACCTTCGGCGAGTACGCCCGCTCGCCGGTGACCATCAGCGCGTACGCCCCCTCGGGCGCCTCGGCGCGCAGCAGTTCGCCCGCCAGGTCGATCGCGCCCAGGCTGCTGACGCACGCCTGGTGGGTCAGCGCGAAGGCCTCCGCGTCGTGCAGCCCGAGGCCCTCGCGGATCGTCGCCGCGGTGTCGACGTGCGGCGGGGCGACGGCCTGCACGGTGTGCGCGTAGATGACGTACTCGATCCTGCGTCCCTCGGGAAGTGCCGCCAGCGCGCGGCGCGCCGCCGGGAGCACCAGGTCGAACAGGCCGGTGTCCGGGTCGAAGCGGAGCCGGTCCAGTCCGTAGATCTTGCGGAAGACGCCCACCTCGGCGCGTCTGAGCCCGAGGCTCGCGGCCACGTCGTCGATCCGGACGCTGCGTTCGGGGAGGAACGACTCGATCCTCTCCAGCGTCGTCGCGGTGCTCACCCGGCCTCCTCAGCTGCCCGCGTACTCGGCCCGGACGAGCCAGCTGCGGGCCACGCCCCGGCGGTCGCGCGGCTGCACCTCGTACGGCCAGCGGCCCTCGCCGGCGCCGGGGTCGCCGGGCTCGCGCAGGTCCCGTACCTTCCAGCCCGAGGCGGCCAGGAAGTCCTCCGGTTCGTCGGTCCCGAACAGCCAGGGGGTGCCGTCTTCCTTGAGCCCCTTGAGGAACGACTGGGAGAACGGGCTCCGCAGCAGCGCCTTGCTGACGAAGTCCACGGCCAGCCAGCTGCCGGGGGCGGAGGCCGAGCCGAGGGTGCGCAGCAGGTGGACGACCTGTTCCTCGGTGAGGAAGAACATCAGGCCCTCGGCGATCCACAGCGTCGGCCTGGCCGGGTCGAAGCCGGCCCGCTTCAGCGCGGGCAGCCAGTCCTGGGCGAGGTCGGCCTTCACCTCCACCCGCTCGACGGCGGCCTCGGCGCCCAGCCGGGCGAGGCGGGCGCGCTTCTCCTCCACGAGGGCCTCGTGGTCGATCTCGTACACCGTCGTGCCCGCCGGCCACGTCAGGCGGAACGCCCGGGTGTCCATTCCGGCGGCCACGAGGACCACCTGCCTCACGTCACCGTCCCGCAGCACGGTCTCGACGCTGTCGTCGAAGTACCTGGTGCGGATCGCGATGAACGGGACCAGTCCCCCACCGCCGTACTTGTCGAGCAGTTCGAAGCCGCGCGGCGCCGCCAGCGCGCGGGCGAAGGGGTCCTCGAACATGGCGTCCCCGGTGCGCTCCGACTCCAGGGCGCGAGCGGCCGCCGTCCACTGGGCCGTATACGAAACAGCTTCCACGTCCCTTACCTCCGTAAGAAGTCAGACCGCCGCGAAAAACGCCTTCTCGATGGAGGAGAGGGTCTGGAAATCGCGAATGTCGATGTTGTCGAAGTCGATCTCGGCGCCGCTGGCCTCCTCGATCGCGTAGACGAGTTCGACGAAGGACAGCGAGTCGACCAGGCGGCTCTCGATGAGGTTCTCGTCCGGCGCGACGTCATCCCGTTCCGGGTGCCGGCCCAGAATCCACGAACGTATTTCCTCGATGCCTGCGGAAGCCATTGCAACTCCTCAGTCGTTGTAAGCCGATTCGAGTTGATGTGCTTCCCTTTCCGTGGCTGTGTCGCAGAAGGCGACCGCCACGGCGAAGGGATCGTCGTGCGCGATGCTCACTTCGATGTGTCCGACACGGGCGTCCCGCGCCAGTCGTGCGGCGCGGCCGCTCAGCCTCACCACGGGCCGCCCGCCGTTCTCCTTCAGGATTTCGATGCCGAGCCACGGCATGGGCTGCCCGGCCGCGTGGAACAGTTTGAAGACGGCCTCCTTGGCGGCCAGCCGCCCGGCGATTCCCGGAATGTCCGGCCCGGTCCGCGTGACGCAGAGCCCGAGTTCCTCCTGCGAGAGCATGCGGGGGAGGACGGGTTCCGCCTCCGGCGTCAGGAGCCGGCTCACCCGGGCGAAGGGGACCAGATCGATCCCGACTCGCCCCGGCGGCATGTCAGGAGACCTGTTCGGCTGCCGCCCGGACGGCTTCCAGCGCCCGGTGCGCGTCGCCGTCGTGCCGGTCCAGCAGGACCGCCAGCCAGCGCTCCAGACCGAAGGCGACACAGCTGGTGAAGGCGTGTTCGTCGCTGCCCTCGCGGCGGATGTCGCACCGTTCGCCGAAGAAGTTGCGGTGCGTGTTGACCGAGGCGATGGCCAGTTCGCCCGCCTGGAACTCGTACTTCACGGGGCTGAGCCTCGACAGCAGGGCGCGCGCGCCGTTGTTCTCGAAGAACGGGTCCGTCGCGGCCTCCTTCTCCAGGCCGAGGGACAGGGCCCGGGAGAACTCCAGGATCCGTTCGGTGAACCGGGCGATGGTGTCCTGGGTGTGCTCGTAGGAGCCCAGCGCGACGATCTCCCGCATCTGGAAGCTCAGCAGCCGGCGCAGTCCGCCGTAGTGCTCCTCGTTGCGGAAGCACCGGTTGACCAGGGTGATCAAAGTCCCGTCGGGGACGTGGGTGTTCTCGTGGAACAGGTAGGCGCCGTAGCAGGTGGCGTGCGGGAGTCCGAGCCGCGCCCCGAGCAGGCTCTCGGGGGCGAACCCGCCGTCCGAGGGCTTGCCGGAGCCCGTGTCGAGGTCGAGGCCGGCCCCTACCAGGGCGAGGTGGGGGAAGTTCGTGTAGACATCGAACTTCTCCAGGTCCCGGACCGGGTAGACCGGTGGCGGGAGGATCTCACGGGCGCCCGCCGCGCGCCCCCAGCCGGAGAAGACGGCGTCCAGTTCCCTGAGGAGTTCCGTCTGGTCCGGCGGGAGGATGACCAGCGCGTCGCCGGTGCCCAGGTCGAACCGTGCGGTGGGCGGCATCAGAGGATTCCCGCCTTCTGGAGGAACTTGGTGGTCTTGCGGAAGACGCTCTGCTCGAACTTCTCCCGGGTCGGCGCCTGGAGCAGTTCCCGGCGCAGCTCCTGCGGCTTCTCCACGCCCGCGTCCCGGTACACCTGCGGGTTGAAGAGCGACTCGAAGCTGTACGTCATGTACCGCTTGATGTAGGCGGACACATCGGCCAGTTCCCGCTCGGTCGAGTTCTTCTTGACCTCGGTGAACAGGGCCGAGACCAGTTCCCGGCCGAAGGCGATGTGCCGGGACTCGTCCTGGTGGTGGATCCGGTTGATGGCCCGGATCGTCTCGTGCAGGCGGGTGTCCAGGGCCATCTTGGAGTTGAAGTGGTCGACCAGCTCCTCGAAGATGAGGATGCGGGCGAACACCAGCAGGCTCTCCACGTCCGAGCGGGGTATCTCCACGCTCGCGCCCGCGGGCTGGCGGTAGATCTTCTTGCCGTAGCGCAGGCAGAACTCGGCGAAGAACCACATGTGCTCGTTCTCCTCACCGATGAAGTGGTGGAAGAACTCGGACGGGGTCTCGAACCCCGAGGTGTGGATCCTCTTGGTCACTTCGATGAGAAGTTCACGGATTCCGTGGACGTTGAGGCTGTAGAAGTTGATGCTCTCGTAGCGGGACAGCGCGTAGAGCTGTTCCTGCGTCAGCCTTTCGGCCGCGGCCGTTCCGTACGTGGTGGTGAGCTCGGGGCTCATCCACCACATGTTCTCGGGAAGTTGGTCCGGCCACTCGAAGAGCTTGTACGGATTGTAGTAATCCTCGACCGACTTCGAGCTCAGCCGCTCCAGAATATCCAGGAAACGCTCATTCTGATCTATCAGAACGCTGACCACGCCGCTTGTCCTCCGAGTCCGTCCGAAGCAAGTGCCCGCTGACAGGAGACTTCTTGGCATGTACCGAATTTCCGGTGCCGCCCAAGACCATATGTACGATGCATGGCCCGTGCAATGACCGAAAGCGGACTGTCCTCTACCGGTCACCTCGACCCTGCCCGTCATCGGGGCGTAACCGCGCTCTTACCCGGCGTGCGCGGTCGCCACCGGCAGCCGGGACACTCGCAGGTGACCGGCCCCAGAGGACTGCTCGGGGCCCAGGGTACGGAGGCGATGACCAGAAGCTTCGGTGGATCCACACCCTGCGCGGCTACTGGGTGGGCATGGGCATCGCAGCGCCATGGACCGTACCCGAGGCGAGGCCGGCCGAGTGGGACATCGTGGCGCAGTTGAGCGGTCTTCCGGCCGAATGGCGCTGACGGCCACACCGCACTGGGCATGGACCGTGATCTGCCGGGCCGTCGGACCTCATCCCGTCGACGGCCCGGCAGATCCGGCGGCGCGGACGCTCGGCCGCCTACCAGCGCACCGCCGTGAAGTCGACCGGCCGGGGCCGCAGCAGGCGGGTGCGTCCGGCCAGGCCGTGCAGTCGGCGGGACATCTCCTCGGCCGGCAGCCGGCGCCGGTCCCCGTGCCCCGGCAGCACCCATTCGAACCGCAGCCGGTCCGCCGTCCTGGCCAGGGACGCGGCCAGTTCCTCGATGGAGTGCCAGGTCACGCTGTCGGCGACTTCCAGGTCCCCGGTCGTCCGCGACCAGTAGAAGCTGTCGCCGCTGAAGCAGTACCGGTCGTCGGCGAGGTACAGGACGCTGCCCCGGGTGTGTCCGGGCAGGGGGTGGACGGTGACGCCCTCGGCGATCTCCCGTGGTTGCAGTCCGCGGATCACCTGGTCCGCGTCCGGCGCCGCGTCCAGGTCGCCCTCGTGGATCCACAGCCGGGCACCGAAGTGGTCGGCGTAGCGACGGCCGTGCGCGGCGTGGTCGCGATGGGTGAGCAGCACATCGGTGACGGGGCCGCCGGCCGTGTAGCGCTCGGCGAGTTCACGGCTCCAGCGCGGGGTGTCGATCATCATCCGGGTGCCGGACGGCCGCAGCAGCAGGTACGAGTTGGCGCCGGCGGTGTGGGTCGAGTTGTGGCCGCAGATCAGCACGCCGTCGTCCAGGGCCAGCGGGAACGGGTCCAGTGAGGGGTCCACGCGGCCGGTCGCCGGCCGGATCGAGCGGGTGTGGCAGGCGAAGACCGCCGCGTGCAGGCGCCGGTTCTCCACCTCGTCGGCGGGCGGGCGCAGGATCCGCGACTTCCCGTCGGCCTCGCCGATCAGCTCGGGCGCGAACTGCCGGGCCACATCGCAGTTCGTGCAGCGGTCGTCCACATACCATCCGTCCACGGCTGGGCTCCTTCCTCGCGGGCGGCCCCGGCCGGGGCCGCCCCCTTCCAGGGGTATCCCGCCGGGCGCCGAAACCGGAACCCCGTGCCGATCTTGTACTTTCCGTGCCCGGGCGCTCTGGCGACCGGCCGCGACACGGCAGCGGCGGATGGTCTTACGGCCGGCTCAGGGGCGTACGTCGAAGCCGCCCCGGCCGTCGAACCGCACCTCGTACACCGCGTCGAACCCGTCCGCCACCGAGGGCCGGCGCAGTCGCTCGAGGGTGGCCAGGACGCCGACGTCGGGGACCCGGGCGCGGCCCTCGCGGGCGGCGTTGCGGCGCAGGGAGCCCGGCACGTCCGGCGGGAACCAGTAGGCCGTGACGGTGGCCCCGAGGGCCCGGGCCGCCGCCACCAGCGGGGCCCACTCCTGCGGCGACGGGTTGGTGTTGTCCACGGCCACGGGCCGGCCCGCCGCCAGGTGTTCCGCGACCAGCCGCATCTGCCGGGCCTGCTTGTTCCTCGCCCCGCGCGGGAACAGGTCCTTGCCGACCAGCTCGTACCGGTCCGACAGGCACCGCGCGTAGAACGTGGACTTCCCGGAGGCCTGCAGCCCGACCAGCACCGCCAGATCCGCCTGTGTCGCCAGGTCCGCCCGTGTCGCCATACCGCCACTGTGGCACGCCGCCGGCCCCGCGCCACCGCCTCCGGGACGCGCCTCAGTTCTGCCCGCTGCCTTCCAGCAGGCCGGTGACCTGTGGGCGGACGGCCTCCCACGCGGTGGCCGGCAGGTCACCGAGGGCCGTGTCGCGCAGGGCGTCGAGGGCGTCCTCGGCACCGGTGTCGCACCGGGTGGTGCCGGTCAGTACGTCGTAGCCGTCCCGTACGGCGACGCGCAGGCGGCGCCGCTCACCGTCCTCGGTGTGCAGGGCCGAGGCCACGACGAGGGGCGGCTGTCCGCCGGGCTCGGCGGGCAGCTTGCGGTAGGCCGAGGCGAGGGGCGTGCGCCAGCGCAGACCGAGCAGCACGGGACGTTTGGCGACCACCTCCGCCAGGTCCGCCTCGCGGACGCCGTCGGGCTCCAGGACCGTGGCCCGGGCGTCCAGGGCGAGGGCGGGCGGCAGCAGACAGCGCAGCGTGCTGCCGACGATGTTGCCGCCGACCGTCGCGGTCCGCCGCACGGCGCCGGTGCCGATCGTGGCGGCGGCCAGCCGCAGGACGTCCGGCACGGTCGCGTCGATCCGGTGCAGCAGCACGGCGCCGCCCAGGGTCTCCCGCCCGGCGGCGTTCGCCTCGGGCACCTCCCGCAGCGACACCGCGAGTGCGGGGAATCCGTCGCGCTGCCAGGTCGCCCAGACGAGCGTCGCCCCGCCGATCGGCACGGCCCCGTCGGCGAGGCACTGCTGGGCTTCCGGTACGGACGTGGGCAGACGCAACAGCACAGCGGCCGACCTGCCTTTCTGGGCTCGGGACGCGGGACGTCCTGGGGCTCGGGACGGGGGGCGTACGGCGGGCGGCCACCTGCCCGCCGACAGCGCAGTCTTCTCGCGCGGCGGGGGGCGCGTACAGGGCTCACACGAGCATGTGGCACGCGTTCACGCGGCACCGGCCGGCCGCCGGAACGGAGGGAGCAGGCGTCCGTCGGGGAGCGTGGAATGGCCGGTGACCGGCGGGTGTTGGGGAGGCGGGAGGCGACCGCCGCCCTCGTACCGCGTGCGGCGTACCCCTCTGTGCCGGGGCGGCCGTGCCCGACGGAAGGAAGCCCCATCCATGGCCCGCGACGTGCGCACCATCACCAACCCGGCCACCCTGCACGATCCGACCCCGTTCGGCTACAGCCACGCCGTCTCGGCGCCCGGTGCGCTCGTCTTCATCGCGGGCCAGTACGCCTCCGACGCCACCGGCGCCCCGGTGCCCGGTGACTTCGCCACACAGGTCGAGCTGGCCTTCGACCGGTTGCGGCTGGCCCTGGAGGCGGAGGGGCTCGGGTACGAACACGTCGTCCGGCTCGGCACGTTCGTCGTCGACCACGACGCCGCGAAGCTGGAGGTCCTCGGCAAGGCCCTGCCCGCGCGCTTCGGGGACCGGCTGCCGGCCCAGACACTGAGCGGCGTGGCCTCCCTCGCGCTGCCCGGCATGCTGTTCGAGGTCGACGCGATCGCCGTCCGGCCGACCGCGGCGGGGGTGTGACGGGCGCCCGCCCGCATCACTTCGTTCCGCTCGTCGCCGTAGGCCCCCGGGCGGACCGTAGGCCCCCGCGCCGGTGGGACGAGCCGTGGCCGACGGCTACGACCCGAGCGGCGACCCGCGACGCCCGGAACCGGGTCCGAGGGCACCTCCGTACGGGCCGTCAGGGCACGGCCCGCCGAAACCGCCGCACCCGAACGCCCCGCCCCGGCCTGCCCGCCTCGCCCTACCGCGCCCCCGCCACCGTCACTCCCCGGCCGCCGCCGTCACCGGTGACCGGTCGGGCGGCAGCATGCACGCGGCATGAAAAAAGTCCTGCCGGGCCAAGCGGCCCGGCAGGACTCGTCTCTCGTCGCGGTTGCCGCTAGCCGCGGCGGCCCGCCGGATCGTGGGCGGTGGTGTCCCGGTCCTCGGCGTGCCGGACCGTGCCGGAACCGGCGGCCCCGGCACCCGGCGTCTTGGCCCGGTCCCCGTGGCCCGGCCACCACGCGGCATGGCCGATCAGGGCCGTGAGGCTCGGGGTGAAGAACATCGCCATGACGAACGCGGCCACCACGATGCCGAAGGAGACCGCGAAGCCCATCTCCGACAGCAGCGAGTTGCCCGCCAGCATCATCGTGGCGAAGGTCGCCGCCAGGATGAAGCCCGCCGCGGCCACGGTCGGCCCGGCGTGCCGGAGGGCCATGCCGGCCGCCTCGCGCGGATTCCGGCCCTCGCGGGCCTCCTCACGCAGCCGGGCGATCATGAGGATGTTGTAGTCGGTGCCGATCGCGACCACGAAGAGGTACATGATCACCGGCAGCATGAACATCAGACCCGAGTGACCCTGTGCGTCCTGGAAGATCCACACGGTGGCGCCGAGGGTGGCGCCGAAGCCGAGGCCCACGGAGGCGATCAGGTACCAGGGGGCGACCACACTGCGCAGCAGCAGCCCCAGGATGATCATGATGAGGAGTGCGGCGACCGGGAAGACCGTCCGGTAGTCGTGGTTGACCGCCGCGTCGATGTCCTTGTAGATCGAGGACATGCCTCCGACGACCGCCTCGGTGCCGTCGGGCGCCGCCGAGTGGGCGACGTCGCGGACCCGGCCCACGGCGTCGATCGCCTTGTCCGTCGACGCCTCGTACTTCAGCGTGACGGTGAAGTCGGCGGTGGTGCCCTCCTTGTTGAGCTGGGTCATACGGGCGCTGGCGACGCCGTCCACCTCGCCCAGCTTCCGCGCGTACTCCTTGAACCGGGACCCGTCCAGCTGCTTGCCGTCGGTGCTGGACAGATAGACGTCGGTGGGGGCCGCGGCGCCCGCCGAGTACGCCTTCTGCATCTCGTCCTGGACGACCATGGACTCCTTGGTCTTGGGCATGGAGCCCGAGGCCAGGTCGAAGGTGGCCTTGTAGCCGAGGGTGCCGATGGACAGGACCAGCAGGACGAGCCCGGAGACGATGGCGGTCAGCGCCGGGCGGCGCTGGACACCGCGGCCGAGGGCGGCGAAGCGGGCGTTCTGCGGCTCCTTCTGCCAGGACTTCGACGGCCAGAAGACCTTGGGCCCGATCAGCGAGACCACGGCGGGGATCAGGGTCAGGCCGGCGACCAGGGTGGCGCCGACCGCGATGGCGAGCGCCGGGCCCATCTGCTTCAGGAAGCCCAGCGTGGACAGCACCAGGGCGAGGAAGGCGATGATGACCGCTCCGGCCGCCGAGGCGATGGCCTCGCCGACCCGGTCCACCGCGTTGATCATGGCCTGTTTGGGTTCGTCCCCGGCGCGCAGACTCTCGCGGTAGCGGAAGATCAGGAACAGGAAGTAGTCGGTGCCGACGCCGAACAGCACGACGATGAGGATCGAGGAGATCGAGCTGTTGGCCTGGAGGCCGAACAGCTTGGTGGCGTAGGCGATCAGGCCGTTGGCGACGGCGGACACCAGGCCGATCAGCACCAGGGGCAGTACGGCGAGAATCGGCGCCCGGAAGATGATCAGCAGGGTCACCAGGATGATGACGAAGGTGCCGATACCGATCAGCGCCTCACCGCGCTTGGACGAGTCCTGCTGGTCGAGTGCCTGCGCCGCGGAACCGCCGAGCTTGACGTCGAGATGCGTGCCCTTGGCCAGTTCCTTGGCCTGTTCGCGCAACTCCTTCGCCGCGTCGGCCTGTTTGGGCTGACCGGCGTTCTTGCTGTCCATCTGCACCAGGGTCATGGTGTACTTGCCGTCCTTCGACGGCGGGCCGGGGACGACCTTCTGGACCTGGTCGATGTGCTTCTTGCCCAGCTCGGTGGTGATCCGGGCGACATCCTTCTGGTCGGCGGCGGTGAGCTTGCCGCCGTCGGTGCGCTGGTAGAGCGCGATCGCGGACGGGGTGAAGGCGCTGGGGAACGCCTTCTGCTGGAGATCCGCCGCTTTGATGGACTCGTAACTCTTGGGTAGGAAACTGCTCTCGTCACTGTTCGAGGGCAGGCTCGGGGCGGTGGCGACTATCGCCACCGCGGCGATCAGCCACGCCACGATCGTCCAAATGGGATGACGGACGACGGCGTTGCCTATTCGTCGGAACATGCGGAGGGTCCTCCTGGGAAGGAAGATCACCGCAGCCCGGGGAGCGGTCCCTGGCATCGGCGACCCCGACCGGCACGCATGGAACGGGCCGGTCGCATGGTTGTCTTGGTGACACATCCTAGTGACCGGCCGCACAGATCCCCTCATCGGACGGCCCCGGCCCGGGGCAGAACGGTCGAAGTGCCGGTATATGCCCCTGACATACGGTGCCGTGGCCGGGATGAACGGCCGGGGCGCGGTCGTTGAAGCGGACGCGGGACTCGACCGGCAACACCGACGTGAGGGAGTGGACATGACCGTCCAGGACATCGACCGGTTGGCCTTCGTCAAGGAGTGGGAGGAGTGGCACCGGGCCAAGGAGGAGGTGCTGGCCGGACCGCACGGCTTCCTCGCCATCACCGGCCTGCACTGGCTGGGCCCGGAACCGGCCCGGTTCGACGACGCCCCCGGCGTATGGTCGGCGACCGGGGACGGAGTGGTGGTCGAACTGGCCGAGGGCGAGGAGCTGACCGTGAACGGCACGGTGGTGCGCGGCCGGTACGCGTTCGGGGCCGTCCCCGAGCGGGAGAGCCGGTACGCCGACTGGGGTGAGGCCCGGCTCGAAGTCGCCCGGCGCGGCGGCCACGACATCCTGCGGCCCCGCCACCCCGGCAACCCGCTGCGCACCGCGTTCCGTCACACCCCCGTCTACGCCCCGGACCCGCGCTGGGTCGTCACCGGCCGTTTCCTGCCCTACGACGAACCGCGGCCGGTCACCGTCGGCGCCGCCGTGGAGGGGCTGGAGCACGTCTACGACTCCCCCGGCGAGGTCGAGTTCGAGCTGGCCGGCGCGCGGCACCGGCTCACCGCGTTCAACGGCAGCGGTCCCGGCGGTCTCATGGTGCTCTTCACGGACGCCACCTCGGGCGTGACGACGTACGCGGCGAACCGCTCGCTGTACATCGATGCGCCGGGCCCCGACGGTACGGTCACGCTCGACTTCAACCGCGCCGGGAACCTGCCGTGCGCCTACACCGACCTGGCGACCTGCCCGCTCCCGCCCGCCGAGAACCGGCTGCCGGTGGCGGTGGAGGCCGGCGAGCGCATCCCGCTGGAACGCGGCGGACAGCCGTGAAGCGGGCGGACACCTGGTGAGGGACCGGCTGGGACAGGGGGTCCCGCCGCCGGGCCGGAGGTGACGAGCGGAGGGACCCACCACCCAGTCGGGACTGCCGAACGGGGCCCGCCGCTTGGCCGGGGCTGACGCACCGGGCGTCCCACCGCCCGGCCGGGCCGGGCGAAGGGGAGACCCTGCGCCCGGCCCGGAGCGACGAGCGGAAGGCCCCACTGCCCGGCCCGCACTGACCGGCGCCCCACCGCCCGGCCGGAGACCGACCAACCCAGAACCTGCCGCCCGGCCGGAGCCACCAACCCACAACCCACCGCCAGACCGGAGCCACCAACCCGAAACTCACCGCCCGGCCGGAGACCGACCGGCCCGGACCCCACCGCCATGCCCGAGTGACAAGCAGGGCCGGCCGGCGGGTCGGAGTGGTGAACGGCGGTGTGGAAGGAGCCTGTTGTGGAGTGGGCGGAGCGGGTGGTGGTCCGGGGCGGGGTCCGGCTGGTCTGCCGGGACGTGGGCGGTCCGGGGCCCGCCGTGGTGCTGTTGCACGGGCTGGCCGGCCACGCCGGTGAATGGGACGCCCTGGCGGAGAGGCTGTCGGGACGGCACCGGGTGGTGGCGGTCGACCAGCGCGGGCACGGCGCGAGCGAGCGGCGCCCCGGCGATGTCTCGCGCGCGGCCTTCGTGGCGGACGTGGTGGCGGTCGCCGCGCGGCTGGGGCTGGACCGGCCCGTGCTGGTCGGGCAGTCGCTGGGCGGTCACACGGCGCTGCTGACCGCCGCCGCCCACCCCGGGCTGGTCCGCGCGCTCGTCCTGGTCGAGGCCGCACCCCGCGACCCCGACCCCCGCGCCCCCCTGACCATCGGTGCGTGGCTGGACTCGTGGCCGGTGCCGTTCCCCTCCCGCGCGGCGGCGGTCTCCTTCTTCGGCGGTGGCCCGGTGGGCGAGGGCTGGGCGGCCGGCCTGGAGCGCCACGCGGACGGCTGGCGCCCCCGGTTCGACCGGGACGTGATGGTCGCCGCGCTGGCGCAGACCGCCCGGCGTTCCGCCCTGCCCGCGTGGCGGCGGGTCGGCTGTCCCACCCTGGCCGTATTCGCCCGGTCGAGCCTGATCCCGGGGGCGGACATCGACGCGATGCTCGCGCGGCGGCCGCCGACCGTGGCGGTGAGCGTCCCCGGCACCGGGCACGATCTGCACATGGAACGGCCGGAGATCCTGCACGAGCTGCTGGAGGGGTTCCTCGCCGGCCTCGGGTGACGGGTGTGCCGAGCCGGGCCCCGGAACAAACCATCCATATGGTTTGCCAGGCGGGGCGCGCGGCTGGGTCAGCAGGCGATGCCCGCCAGGTCCCCGGACCGCCGCCGGGCCTCGGCGATCACCCGGGCGCCGCGGTCGGGCGCGGTGTCCAGCCGGGTGAGGACGGGCGGGGCCGCGATCGCGGCGAGGAGGTGGCTGTACAGCGCGGCCGTGCGGTCGTCCAGGTCCGCCCAGTCGGCCATGGTCTGCGAGACGAACTGCGCGCCCACCCAGGCGCCGAGGAACACCTGGGCGGTTTCCTCGGGCACCACGTGCGGCAGCACCTCGCCCCGCTTCTTGGCCTCGGTGAGCACGTGCGAGGTCAGCCGTGCCCAGGCCGGCCAGGCGCTGCCGAGCACGTCACGGCCGGGCCGGTCGGCGGAGATCCGGACGCCGGCGAGCAGGAAGGGTTCCCGGGGCAGCCGCCTGGCCAGGGTCATGCCCGCGTCCACCCACTCCTGTAACTTCAGCTCGCGCGGCAGGTGGTACTGGGGCGTCAGCTGTTCCTGTAACACCCCTTGGGCGAGGGCCGCCTTGGAGTCGAAGTGGAAGTACAGGGCGCCCTTGGTCACTCCGGCCCGCTTGAGGATCTCGGAGATGGTGGCGGCCGCGTAGCCGCGCTCGGCGAAGACCGCTGCCGCGGCCCGCAGCACGGCGCCCCGGGTCCGGACAGCTCGGTCCTGCTGAGCCACACACCCTCCCCGGTCGGAAACCAAACCAAACAGTACGTACTGTACCGCACGGTGGGTCAACACCACGGCGGCCGACGGCCGTTGGGGGCGGGCCCGGGGCCGGCGAATCCGGTTGCGGCGGGGCGGGTGGGCCGGGTGGGGTACCGCCATGGAACGTGTCACCCGACAGGCGCGGCGGGCCGGGGCGGAGGCGGCGCGCGGGGTCACGGCGCGGCCGGCGCCCTGGCGCCGGGCGGCCGTGCTCGCGGCCCTGATGCTGGCCGCCTTCACCCTCAACACGGTGGAGAGCCTGCCGGTCGGCCTGCTGGAGCCCGTCGCCACGGGCCTGGGGGTGTCCGTACCGGCGGCCGGTCTCCTGGTCACCGGATACGGCATGACGGTGGCCGTCGCCTCCGTGCCGCTCGCCCATGCCCTGCGGTCGGTGCCCCGGCGCCATGTGCTCGCGGGGCTGCTGACCGCGCTGGTCGTCTCCAGCGTGGTCTCGGCGCTGGCGCCCTCCTCCGGCGTCCTGCTCGCCGGGCGGCTTACGGCCGCCCTCGCGCAGGCACTCTTCTGGGCCGTGATGGGGCCGGTCGCGGTAGGCCTGTTCGCCCCGGAGGTGCGCGGGCGGGTGGTCGGGGCGCTGTCCGTGGCCGGCTCGCTCGCCCTGGTGCTCGGCGTTCCGGCGGCGGCCTGGCTGGGCCGGCTGGGCGGCTGGCGGCTGCCGTTCGCGCTGCCGGCCGTGCCGGGGCTGGTCTGCCTGCTGACGATCGCCGCCCTGCTGCCGGTCTCGCGCCCGGAGGAGGAGCCCGCCGCCTACGGGGCCGGGCCCGACGCCCGCCGGTTCAAGGCCGTCCTGGCCGCGGGGTTCCTCTCCGCCACCGGCGCGTTCGCGGGATACACGTACCTCGTGGCGTTCCTGGACCGGGTGAGCGGTTTCGCCCCGGCCGCGGTCGGTGTGCTGCTCTCGGTCTTCGGTGCCGCGTGCCTGGCCGGGGTGGGCATCACCGCCGTGGCGCTGGACCGCTTCCCACGCCCGGCGCTCACCGCCGCCGTGACCGTGCAGACGGTGGGCATGCTCGGCCTGTACGCGGCCGGTGACCGGCCCGCGGCGGCGGTGCTGTTCCTGGTGCTGACCGGCGGGGCGCTCGGCCCGGTGTTCATGGCCGCCCAGCACGCGATGCTGGACTGTGCCCCGGGCCGTACGGACCTCGCGCTCGCGGCGAACTCCGGCTGCTACAACGCCGGGATCGCGGCCGGGGCCGCGCTGGGGGCGCTGATCCTGTCGCACGCCGGCCCGCGGGGCGTCTTCCTCGCCGGCGGGCTGCTGACCGCGAGTGCCGGTGTGGTGCTGCTCGGCGGGCAGGTGTCGGGGCGGAACGCGGGGGCACCGGCGGTGTATGGACGTACTACGCTCTTCGGCCCGGGCCGCGGACAGCAGACCCATGGCCGTGGCGGCCCGGGCCGGTTTCGCGGCGCGTGGCCTGCTCTACGTACTGGTCGCGGTGATCGCACTGCGCATCGCTCTGGGGGGTGCCGGCGGCGAGCGGCAGGCCGACCGGGGCGGCGCGCTCGGTGAGCTGGCCGGGCGGCCGTTCGGGGTGGCACTGCTGTGGATCGTGGGCATCGCACTGGCCGGGCTGGCCGTGTGGCGGCTGTCGGAGGCGGTGTTCGGCGCCTCGGGCCCCGACGGTTCCAAGGTCCGCCGGCGGGTGGCGGCCCTGTTCCGTTGCCTGTTCTACGGTTTCGTCTCGTACTCGGTGCTCGCCTACGCGGCCGGGGACCGGGGCAGCGGCAGCGGCTCGTCCGACCGGCAGACCGACGATGTGACCGCCCGGGTGCTGGAGTGGCCCGCCGGGCAGTGGCTCCTCGGTCTCGCCGGGGCCGGCGTGGTGGTCGCCGGGGTGTGGATCTCGGTGCGGGCCATCCGCCGGAAGTTCCTGAAGGAGCTGCGGACCGAGGCGCTGTCCGCGCGGGCCCGGCCGGCGGTGGAGGCCCTCGGGGTGACCGGGGGCACGGCTCGTGGCGTCGTGTTCGCCGCGGCCGGTGTGTTCGCCGTCGTCGCGGCGGTACGGCATCAGCCGGGCCGGGCGAAGGGCATGGACGACACCCTGCGCGCGTTCCGGGACCTGCCGGCCGGGCCGTGGCTGCTCGCGCTGGTCGCGCTGGGTCTGGCCGCGTTCGGCCTCTTCTGCTGGTGCGACGCCCGCTGGCGCAGGGTCGGGCTCGCCGCCCGGCCGGCCGAGCCGGTCAGCCGTCGGAGTCGGACCTGACGTCGGAGTCGGGCCTGCCACGGGCCGCGGTGTACGCCTGGGCCGGGGTCATGGCGACGCCGTCGAGTGTGACCGTCTTGTAGGGGCTCACCTTGGCGCAGGTCTTGCCCTGGTCGGCGGTGGAGGCGTGGGCGCCGCCGACGGCGGCCTTGGGGCCGGCGGGCGCCGGGGCGGCGGTGGCCGTCCCCGGGTAGTGGTTCCCGCTGGGCCAGTCACTGCCGACGACCAGCGTCAGGCCGGTTCCGGTGCCCTGCTCCAGGCGGGCGGACGGCAGGCCGAGCGCGCGGGCGACGGTCCGGGCGGCGGCCTCGTGGCCGGGGCCGTAGGTGAGGGTGGTGGTGGTCGCGGGGCCGGACGCGTTGCCGGTGGTGGCGGAGCGGAAGCCCTGGTCGGTGAGGGCGTCGGCGAGGGCCCGGGCGCGGCCGGTGATGCCGGTGCCGTTCCGCACGGTCACCGCGATCCGCCCGGCGGGCTCGGCGCTCGCGGCGGCCCGGGCGGTGGACCCGGGGTGCGCGCCGTTGCCGGTGGTCAGCGGCCGGTCGTCGGCGATGGCGGCGAAGAGGGACGCGGCCCCGGGAGCGGCCACCACCCGGTCGTGGTCGGCCGGGTCGGGGGCGGTCTGCATGGTCGCGAAGGTGATCCGCCGGGCGGGCACCTTGTTGACGTCGGCCGCGAGCCCGATCAGCTTCTTGACGCTGCCCAGGCCGTCGTCCACGGTCAGCGCCTTGGTGGCGGCGTCGGCGAGCCGGTAGACCGCGGTGGGGTCGGTGAGCGTGCCCGCGCTCTTGAACTTGCGGATCATCGCGCTGAGGAAGATGTGCTGAGCGACGGTGCGGCCGAGGTCGCTGCCGTCGCCGAAGCCGTGCCGGGAGCGCACGAACTCCAGCGCGGCGACGCCCTTGAGGGTGTGGGTGCCCCGGGACAGTTTCAGATGGGAGTAGGTGTCGTAGACATCGTCGCTGACGCATACGGAGACGCCGCCGACCGCGTCGGACATCTTGACCACGCCGGAGAAGTCGAGTTCGACGAAGTGGTCGACGGGGATGCCGGTGAGCCGGTGGACGGTGGCCACCTGGCAGCCGGGCCCGTACCGCAGGGCGCTGTTGACCTGGCCGTAGTAGCCGGTCGTGGCCCGGCCGGTCGCGCCGTCCCGGCAGGCCGGCACCCGGGTCATGGTGTCGCGGGGGATGCTCAGCACGGTGGCGTTGGAGCGGTCGGCGGAGATGTGCAGCACCATCTGCACATCGGCGTTGGCGCCGGTCTGCACGCCGGTGCGTGAGCAGCCGCCGCCGAGCCGGCAGTCCGTCGTGCTGGTCCGTCCGTCGGAGCCCATGACCAGGATGTTCAGGGGGGTGCGGCCGAAGGCGTCGGCCTTCTCGGTGCCGCCCTTGCCGTCCAGTGAGACGCTGTGCAGGTTGCCGTCCAGGTGCCGGTAGAACAGCCAGCCCGCCCCGGCGGTGAGCACGACGATCAGGGACAGGGTGATCGCGGCGGTCCGCAGCAGCCGCCTGCCGCGGCCAGCCGGACGCGCCTCGCCGGGCCGCCGGCCGGCGCGTGCGCCCACCGCGCCCCGGCCGCCCGGGGAACCCGCCCGGTCCGGCCCGGCCGTGCGCGGGCGGGGCACCCGGGCGCCCCGGCTGCGGGTGCCCCGGCCGGCCGGTCCGTCCCACGGGTCGGTCATCTTCCACTCCCCCGAACGGTCGGGCCTGCGCGATCTTGATTGCGTGGTTGCGCAATGTAGCAAAACCACGCCCGGGACCGTACGGGCCCGTACACGACGCACCGCCCGGACGGCACATCGCGGTGCCCGGTCCGGCTGGGCAGCGGGGAGTCTACGGGCCCGGGCCGGGCGCCCGGCGCCGCCGCTCCGGCGGCCTACGCGGTCCGTGCCGGCGCGCCGGGCCGCTGCGGGCGTGCCTCGTCCGGGGCGGGGGTCCGGCCGGTCGGCCGGGGGAAGGAGCGGGCGGCGGCCAGGAAGCAGAGGGTCGTCAGCACGAACGGCCAGGTGAACGGCCGGCCGCCGGAGGGGGCGAGCAGATGGGCGACGGCCGGGGTCACGGCGGTCGCCGTGGCGGCGCCGAGCAGCGCGTACAGCAGGGTGACCGGGGCCGCCGCGAGGAACACGCCGCCCAGGGCGACGGCGACGAGCACCGCGTTGCAGCCCATGGTGCCGTCGGCGATACGGGCCGCCGGTGCGCCGAGCGCCCACGCGGTCAGGATGCCGGTGGCGCTGCCGGCGCAGGCCAGCAGGCCCGCCACCCGGTGGGCCAGGAACAGGCCCACGAGCAGCAGTGCCCCGGCGTACCACTGCTCCAGGAAGAAGACCTGGGAGATGTTGCGGAAGAAGGCCCGCCACAGGTCGTCCGGGTGCGGCCCGGTGGGTCCGGTGGCCGGCCCGGGGAGCGCGGCGAGGCCGGCACCGTGCGGCCGGACGCGCCGGAAGGCGGGCGCGGCGAGGGTGACGGCGCTCGCCAGCAGGCAGTACGGCAGGGTGAGCGGCGGCAGCCGCCACCCGTGCAGCAGCCGGACCACGGCGGCGGTGGCGACCGCGGTCACAGCGGAGCACGCGGCGGCGAGCAGCGCCGTGGACAGCCGGCCCGCGCCGAGGAACACCGCGCACCACAGGGCGACGAGGCAGGAGTTGTATCCCTCCAGCCCTTGCTCCACCCGGTCCCGGGCGACGTGCAGCAACCGCGCCGTGCCGGTGCCCAGGGCGGCCCCGCCGAGGGCGTAGCCGGCGTAACGCCAGTCGGCCGTGGCCAGGGCCAGGCAGAAGACGGCGCCGGTCCGCGCGTCGGCGAGGAACATCACCTGGGCCGGACCCCGCAGCAGCCACCTCCCGAAGCCCCCGCCCCGCTCCCGGCCCCACCACCGGACACCGTCCGTCCGCCGCACGATCCGCCCCCTCACCCATTCCCCCCACGATTCCGTAGTGCGGTAGGCAGTTTCCGGCATACGGTATCGACTTGTCGAGATGTCCTGCCTGGGCGGGGCGCGTTCAAGGGGGCGCGGCCGAGGGAGCCTCCTGGCCGCCCGCTCGCCCTCCCGGCGCCCGGTGACGTACGGCCGCGAGCACCAGGGCGTCGCGGGGCGCGAGGTCGCGTGGGAAAAGGGGCAACTCACGGCCGGGCCGCCGGATGCGCGCCGGAGCGGGACACGATGGGAGGCATCTTCCGCACGATCCGGGGCAGCCGCCCGCTGAAGCATGCGCGGGGCAAGGCCCGGCAGGCCCGTCGAGGGATGCCCGGGAGCGGGCCCGGCGAGGAGTGCGCGGGCCCAGGCCCCGGACCGGCGAGCGGAGACGAGGAAACACGTGGTGGACACGGCGGAGATGAACGAGCAGGCGGGACCGGAGCGGCTGTCCGTCTTCCGGTCCACCGTCGACGGGGTCACCGTTGTCACGGTGACCGGTGAGATCGACCACCAGACCTCGGGAGCGCTCCGGGACGCCCTCACCCCGGCGGACCCCGCGCCCGGGACCCGCACGGTCGCGGATCTCAGCGGTGTGCCGTTCATGGACTCCAGCGGCATCAACGTCCTCATCGCGGGACACCAGGCCCATCAGCCGACGGGCTGGCTACGGCTGGCGGGCGTCCGCCGGCCCGTTCTGCGCACCCTGGAGATCGTCGGTCTCACCCCGTTGATCGCCTGCTACCCGAGCGTCCATGACGCCCTGGAGGACTGAGGGGCCGCCGGGGTCGTCAGGACTGCGGGCGCCGCCCGTGGTTGGCGGGGTGGTTGCGGCGCGACTTCTTCTTGCGGCGTCGCTTCGAGGACATGGGAGCACCTCCCTCCGCGCCTTCCGCGGGCCGGTACCGGCCCGGAGATCGGAACAGCAGCACACTAACCCGGTATGTCCCTTCGTACACTCTGGGAGTGATTGATCCGCTTATGATGCGGGACGCCGGACTCTTCCTTCCGGTTACCCGTCCCGCCAAGGAGCAGACGTCATGACCGGTGATCCGGAGCCGATCAGCGCCCAGGCCCGCCGTGCGCTGGAGCAGGAGCTGGCCGATCTGCGGGACGAACGCTGGCTGGTCGCCGGAACGCTCCGGGAGTCCTCCGCGTCGGCCGGCGACCAGGCCGACCAGGCCGACCAGTTGCGGCGCGCCGACCAACTGGGGCGCCTGGACCGGCGGATCGAGGACATCACCGAGCGGCTGCGCGAAGCCGCGTCGGCCGGTCCCGCCCCGACCGACGTGGTGGGTGTGGGCAGCACGGTGACCGTCCGCTTCCCGGACGGCGAGACGGAGACGCTGCGGATCGGTGAGGTGGCCGAGGCGCTGGACCAGACGCTGGTCACCGCCGACAGCCCGCTCGGCCGGGCCCTGCTCGGCCGCCGGCCCGGGGACACCGTGCGCTACGACACCCCGGACGGGCCGGCGGCGGCGGTGCTGGTCTCGATCGGCGAGCCGCCTGCCTCCTGACGGGTCCCCGGCCGTCACCCGGCCGGTGCGGGGGCGGAGCCGGCGGCTGCCTCGGCCGTGCCGTGGCGCACCGAGCAGTGCAGTGAGTCGTTCCGCACGTCGGCGACGATGGTGTCCCCGGGTCCGGCCTCGCCGCCGAGCAGGAGGGTGGCGATGCGGTTGTCCAGTTCCGCCTGGATGGTGCGGCGCAGCGGGCGGGCCCCGAACTCCGGCTGGTGGCCGTGGGCGATGAGCAGCTTCTTGGCGCTCTCGGTGACCTCCAGGTCCAGGCCCTGGGCGCGCACCTTGTGCTTGCTCTGGTCGAGCAGGTGGTCCACGATCCGGCCCAGGTCGTCCTCGGTGAGGCCGTGGAAGATGATGATGTCGTCGATCCGGTTGAGGAACTCCGGCAGGAACCGGGCGCGCAGATCGTCCATCAACTCGCCCTTGAGGTCGGACACCTCGCCCTTGTGCTCCAGGATGCGGTGCGCGCCGATGTTGGACGTCATGATGACGACGCAGTGCCGGAAGTCGACGGTGCGGCCCTGGGCGTCGGTCAGCCGCCCGTCGTCCAGGATCTGGAGCAGGGTGTTGAAGACGTCGGGGTGCGCCTTCTCCACCTCGTCGAAGAGCACCACGCTGTAGGGCCGGCGGCGGACCTTCTCGGTGAGCTGGCCCGCCTCCTCGTAACCGACGTATCCGGGAGGCGCGCCGACCAGCCGGGCGACGGTGTGCTTCTCCTGGAACTCGCTCATGTCGAAACGGATCATGCGGTCGGCGCTGCCGAACAGCAGGGCCGCGAGGGTCTTGGCGAGTTCGGTCTTGCCGACACCGGTCGGGCCGAGGAAGAGGAACGAACCCACGGGGCGGTTCGGGTCGCCCATGCCGGCGCGGTTGCGGCGTACGGCCTGGGAGACGGCGGTGACGGCCTCGTCCTGGCCGACGATCCGCTCGTGCATCTCCTCTTCGAGCCGCAGCAGTTTCTCCTTCTCGCCGGCGGTGAGCTGGGAGACCGGGATGCCGGTGCGGCGGGAGACTACGTCGGCGATGTCGGAGGCCGTGACGGAGACGACGCCCTCGCGGCGCTCCTCGATGCCGGCCAGTTCGCCCTCCACCTCGGCGATCTGCCGCTTGATCTCCGACGCCTTCTCGAAGTCCTCGGCGGACACGGCCTGGTCGAGTTCCCGGCGCAGCTTGGCGATGTGGTCCTCGCGGCCGACGATCTCGGTGGAGCGCCCGGTGCCGCGCAGCCGTACCCGGGCGCCTGCCTGGTCCATCACGTCGATGGCCTTGTCGGGCAGGAAGCGGTCGCTGACGTACCGGTCGGAGAGTTCGGCCGCGGCGGCCAACGCTCCGTCCTCGAAGCGGACTTGGTGGTGTGCCTCGTAGGCGTCGCGCAGTCCTTCGAGGATCTGCACCGTCTCCTCGACGGTGGGTTCCGGGACCAGTACCGGCTGGAAGCGGCGTTCCAGGGCGGCGTCCTTCTCGATGTACCTGCGGTACTCGTCGATGGTGGTGGCGCCCACCACGTGCAGTTCGCCGCGGGCGAGGGCGGGCTTGAGCATGTTGCCCGCGTCCATGGCGCCCTCGCCGGTGGCTCCGGCGCCGACGACCGTGTGCAGTTCGTCGATGAACAGGATGATGTCGCCGCCGGCCGTCTGGACGTCCTCGATGACCTTCTTCAGCCGCTCCTCGAACTGCCCCCGGTACTGGGCGCCCGCGACCATGCCCGACAGGTCCAGGACGACGACCCGCTTGTCCTTCAGGGTGTCGGGGACCTCGCCGGCGACGATGCGCTGGGCGAGTCCCTCCACGATCGCGGTCTTGCCGACGCCCGGTTCGCCGATCAGCACGGGGTTGTTCTTGGAACGCCGCGAGAGGATCTCCACCGTCTGCTCGATCTCCTCGGCCCGCCCCACGACCGGGTCCAGCTTGCCGGCCTTGGCCTCTTCGGTGAGGTCTCGGCCGAACTCGTCCAGGGTGGTGGCCGGCCGGCCGCGCTCGGCGGGGGCCGCCTCGGAGCGCGGTGCCGTCTGTTCGGTGAGGCCGGCCAGCCGCCCCGCGTCCAGGCCCTCGGCCCGCAGCAGCCGGGTGGCACCGGTGTCGCCGTCGCCGATCAGGGCGCCGAGGATGTGCTCGGGGCCGATGTAGGACACGCCGGCGGCCTGCGACCGGACGTAGGCGGCGCGCAGCGTGCGCTTCGCCGCGGGCGTCAGGCCCGGTTGCGCGGAGGGCGTGCCGGACTCGCGGGGCAGCACCTTGGCCAGCTCGGCGGCGAGCGTGTCGGGCTCGACGCCCGCCTGGGAGAGCAGCCGGCGCGACGGTTCCACCCGGGTGGCCGCCCACAGCAGGTGTTCGGTGTCCAGGTCGGAGGTGCCGTCGGCGGCGGCCCGCTGCGCGGCCAGATTGAGCAGTTCCTGCGAGGATTCGGTCAGCAGCCGCCCGACGGGCACGCGCTGCACCGCTGGGGGCGATGACGCCGGCGACATACCGAAGAAACGGTTCAGTAGCTCGCTGAAGGGGTCCGACGAACCGAACGGTGCACCGAACGACATCGACATGACAGCTCCTGTCGCGCGTGGGGGCCGGCCCGTCCGCGGCGCATCTCCGCGAGCGGCGTCCGCGAGGGGAATCCGCGCTGTCGGCAACGCGAGGGACCCACGAGGGGTCCCTACATCACTGAAACCCCCGCCGGACGGCACCGCAAGTGGAGGGAGGGGGCGGGGCCGGCGCGGGCGGACGGGCATGACCGCCGGGGCGTTGCGCGACGGCCGCTGGACGGCGGGGGGCGTGCCGGCGCCGGGTCGCCGGGGGTCGTGCCGTAACCGACTTGCCGAGGTCGTGCCGTCGCCGGGCCGCCGGGCGGTCGTGTTGTAGCCGGCTTGCCGGGCGGTCGCGTGCCGTCGCACACCTGCCGGGACCGGCCGGAGCGGCGGGGGTCAGCACCGGGGTGGCTGTCACCACCGGGGCGTTCGTGACCGCGGGGTGGCTCGGCCGCCGGGGAGGGTTGATGGCTCAGGAGGCTTTGGTCGCAGGGCCGTTGGGCCGTGGCCGGAGGGCCGGGCAGCGGTTGCCGGAGGGCCGTTCAGTCGGGCGGCCGTGGCCGGAGGACCATGGGGCCGTGACCGGACAGCCCGGGTGACCGTGGTCGGAGGGCCGTTGGGCAGTGACCGGATAGCCGGGCGGCCTTGGTCAGAGGGCCGTGGGCCCGTGGCCGGAGGGCCGGGCCGCCGTGGTAGGAGGGCCGTTGGGCCGTGACCGGACAGCCCGGGTGGCCCTGGCCAGAGGGCCGTTGGGCCGTGACCGGACAGCCCGGGTGGCCCTGGCCAGAGGGCCGTTGGGCCGTGACCGGACAGCCCGGGTGGCGTGACCGGACAGCCCGGGCGACCGTGGTCGGAGGCCCGTGGGTTCAGATGGGGGGCGTGTGGCCCTCGAGGTAGTGGCGTACGGGGGCCGGCAGCGGGGTGTCGGCGGTCTCCTCCACCGATGCCCAGCGCAGGTGGTCCGGGGTGAGGCTGCCGCCGTCGGTCGGGGACTCGGTCAGCAGGCGGCACAGGATGGTCGTCCCGCCGTCGTCGTCCCCCGGGTCCAGTGCCTCGGTGCCGTCGACCAGGTAGCCGGTGAGCTCATAGACGACCCGCGCGGCGGTGGCCTGGGGTGTCTCGGCCGGCTGGGGGATGCCCGAGGGCAGCCCCCAGCCGGCCGGCTCCGGGACCAGCAGCAGCCGCCCGTCGGTCACCACGACCGCCCGCACCACGCCCTCGGCCCGCTCCGCTGTCATCCGGCCCACCACCCCTCCCCAGGCACCTTCCGCCTACCCGGGGACGGGCGGGTGATGCTCCGTGAACCCCGGGGAAACACAGCCGAGTTGACAGGGCGGGGTCAGTACAGGACCGGCAGGTCGGCGGGGCGGACCCGCAGGGTGACCGGCAGGGTGGCCTCCACCTCGCCGTCGGCGCCGTAGGGGACGGGCCGGCCGGCCTCGATGCGCAGCTCCCGGCCGCGCAGCACCCGCACCTCGGGGCGGCGGACGTGGGCGCCGGTCCGCAACTCGTTCATCAGGGTGAAGAACAGCCGGCGCGGGGCCTCGCGGATCAGCACGATGTCGAGCAGCCCGTCGTCCACCCGCGCACCGGGGGCGATCAGCCGGCCCGAGCCGTAATAAGGGGAGTTGGCGGCGACGACGGTGTAGCCGCGGTGGGTGTGCTCCGTCCCGTCGACGGTGACGCGGTAGTCGGCGGGCCGCCAGGAGGTGACGGCGCGCAGTCCGCCCGCGTAGTAGGAGGCGGCGCCGCGCAGCAGCCGGGCGTTGTTGGCGTGCCGGTTGGCCTCCGCGTCGACACCGGCGTACACGCTGCCCAGCACCACCGCGCGCGGGTGGACGGCCGACTCCACCTCGATGGTGTCGACGGGCCGGGGCTCGGCGTGCAGCAGGATGTCCGCCAGCGCCTCGGGCTCGGCCGGCAGACCCAGCGCGCGGGCGAAGTCGTTGCCGCGTCCGGCGGGTACGAGGCCCAGGACGGTCCCGGTTCCGCTGAGCGCCCCGCCGATGCCGCCGACGATGCCGTCGCCGCCCACGGCCAGCACGATCCGGCCGCGCTCACCGGCCGTACGGGCGATGTCCTGGGCGTGGGCGAGGCTGTGGCTGTACTCCGTCTCCAGCCCGGCCCCCGCTTCGCGGAGCAGCCGGGCCAGCCGGAGCAGGGTCGCCGCCCCGGTGGAGCCGCCCGCGGTGGGGTTGACGACGGCGGTGAACTGGCGCATCGGTGGGCCTCCGAGGCAGGCGGTCGGATCGGGCGGGGTCAGTCGGTGGGCAGCAGGACGCCGGGGTTGAGCAGGCCGTCCGGGTCCAGGCGGCACTTGACGGCGCGCAGCGCCGAGACGCCGAGCGGGCCGGCCTCGCGGACGTACCAGTCGCGGTGGTCGGTGCCCACCCCGTGGTGGTGGGAGATGGTGCCGCCGGCGGCGAGTACGGCTTCGTTGGCCGCGTGCTTGGCGGGCGCCCAGTGGGCCACCGGGTCCTCGCCCTGGGCGCTGACGACGGTGAAGTACAGCGAGGCGCCGTTCTCGTACACGTGGGAGATGTGGCACATCACCAGCGGCGGGGTGCCGGCCCGGGTGAGGGTGTCGGTCAGGGCGGTGCGGACCGCCGTGTACAGCTCGGGGATCCGGGACCAGAACGCGGCGGTCTCCAGGGTCTCGGCGAAGGCACCGACGTCGAGCAGGGCGTCGCGCAGATAGGGCGCGGAGTAGCGGCCGTGGGCCCAGCGTTCGCCGGGTTCGGTGCCGGTCGGGGTGCCGCCGCAGGCCGTCAGGACGTCCGCGGCGCGGGCCCGCCGGTACGCGGTGTCCTCCGCCGTGCCTTCGTAGCCGGTGATCGCCAGGCATCCGGCGCCGCCCTCCTCCGGGCCGGCACCGCCCTCCTCCGGGCCGGCGCCGATCGCGTCGGGCTGGGCGAGCCCGATGAGCGTCTCGATCTCGTCGGACAGGCGCAGCACGGTGGGCCGGGGCCCGTCCTGGGCGAGCCGGCGCAGCGCGGCGGTGCCCTCCTGGAAGGAGCCGAACCGCCAGCCCTCGTACACGCGGGTCTCGGGCAGCGGGCGGATCCGTACGGTGACGGAGGTGATGACGCCGAAGGCGCCCTCCGAGCCGAGGATAAGCTGGCGCAGGTCGGGTCCGGCGGCGGAGCGCGGGGCGCGGCCGGTGTCGAGGGTGCCCTGGGGGGTGGCGAGGGTGAGGGCGAGCACCATCTCGTCGAAGCGGCCGTATCCGGCGGACGCCTGTCCGCTGGAGCGGGCGGCGGCGAAGCCGCCGATGGTGGCCCACTCGAAGGACTGCGGGAAGTGGCCGAGGGTGTAGCCGTGTTCGTTGAGCCGCCGTTCGGCCTCGGGGGCGCGCAGGCCGGGCTGGAGGACGGCGGTGCGCGAGACGGGGTCCAGGTCGAGCAGGCCGTTCATGCGGCGCAGGTCGAGGGCGACGAACATGCCGCGTCGGGGGGCGAGTCCGCCCACCACGGAGGTGCCGCCGCCGAAGGGGACGACGGCCAGGCCGTGCGCGGCGCAGGCGCGCAGCACGGCGAGGACCTCGTCGTGACCGGCGGGCAGGACGACGGCCTGGGGTATGTCGGCGACGTCTCCGGCGCGGATGCGCAGCAGGTCGGGGGTGGACTTGCCGCGGGTGTGCCGGATGCGGCTCTCGGCGTCCGTGCGGACGTGCTCCTCGCCGCCGACGGCCTCGGCGAGGGCCTTCAGGGCGGCGGGCCGGGCCGTGACGGCGGGCGGGCGGAGGTCCGCCAGGCCGAGGGCGGGCGTGCTGCGCGGCTTGACGCCGAGCAGGTCGCGCAGCAGCCCGGTCACCGTGTCGGGCAGCGGTGCCGCCTTGGCCGGGTCGCCCCAGCCGTTCCACAGCATGTCCATTGAACGGTCGTCCTCACAGGGTTGGTGGGCTGGTCTTCACGCGGGTCGGTGCGGTGTGGCCGGGGGCTTGGTGCGTCGGCTACAGGGGGTGTGCGAGGGTCCGGACGGTGCTCGGTTCGCGCCGCTGGGCGCCGTGTGCGGGTGGGGCGGTCCCGCGGTCCCCTTCCGTCCCGCCCCCAGGGCGTTACACTGTGACACATGACGCCTATTCGTCACAACGGTCCGGACGGCGATCCCGTGCTCGACGCGCTACGCGACTGTGTGCTGGCCGTCGGGGTGCGGCGCACCACGCTCGCCGATGTCGCCCGCCGCGCCGGGGTCTCCCGGATGACGCTCTACCGGCGCTGGCCGGACCTGCGGACGCTGGTGGGCGACCTGATGACCCGGGAGTGGATCGACGTGGCCACCCGGGCGATCCCGCGGCCCGAGCCCGGCGTCGCCACACGCACCCGGATCGTGGACGGGCTGGTGGCCGGGGTCGAGGCGTTCCGGGCGCACCCCCTCTTCCGCAAGATCGTCGACGTCGATCCGGAACTGCTGCTGCCGTACGTCCTCGACCGGCGCGGCGCGAGCCAGGAGGCGCTGCTGGCGCTGCTGGGCGACGCGCTGCGCGAGGGCCACGCGGACGGCTCCGTACGGCCCGGCCATACCGAACGGCAGGCCCGTGCCCTGCTGTTGACCGTGCAGTCCTTCACCTTGTCCCTGCGCACGATGACCGACGAGGACGATCCGGAGCTGGACTCCGCCGCGTTCCTCGGTGAGCTGCGCGCCCTTCTGGAGAGGACCCTGACGCCATGAGCCACACCGAGGCCGCGCCCGGCTCGTCCCTGAGCGCACACCGGCGCGACCGGGAACTGGCGGAGGCCGCCGACGGCCGGGTGGCCGACGTCCTGGTGGTCGGACTCGGCGCGACGGGCGCCGGGGCGGCCCTGGACGCGGCGGCCCGCGGGCTGGACGTCGTCGCGGTGGACGCCCACGACCTGGCCTTCGGCACCTCCCGCTGGAGCTCGAAGCTGATCCACGGCGGGCTGCGCTATCTGGCCTCGGCGCAGTTCGACGTCGCCCATGAGAGCGCGGTGGAGCGCGGGGTGCTGATGACCCGTACGGCGCCGCACCTGGTGGCCGCCCAGCCGTTCGTGCTGCCGCTGACCCCGCTGGTGTCCCGGGCCCAGGCCGCGCTGGCGTGGGCCGGCTTCCGGGCCGGGGACGTGCTGCGGGTGGCCGCCCGTACGCCGCGGCAGGTGCTGCCCGCGCCGCGCCGGCTGCCGGCGACCGAGGCACGGCACCTGGCGCCGTCGGTCCGCGCGGCCGGGCTGCGCGGCGGGCTGCTGTCCTGGGACGGCCGGGTGGCCGACGACGCCCGTCTGGTGACCGCCCTGGCCCGGACGGCCGCCGCGCGCGGCGCCCGGGTGCTGACCCGGGTACGCGCACTGGAGCTGACCGGGACGGGCGCCCGGATCCGGGACGAACTCACCGGCGAGGAGGGCGAGATCAGGGCGCGGGCCGTGATCAACGCGGCCGGGGTGTGGGCGGGCGCCCTCGGCGAGGGCATCCGGATCCGCCCGTCGCGCGGCACCCATCTGGTCCTGCGCTCGGAGCGGCTCGGCGCCCTGCCGGCCGGGCTGCACATCCCGATCCCCGGGGAGACCAACCGCTTCGTGCTGGTGCTGCCGCAGGGGGACGGCCGGGTCTACGTCGGACTGACCGACGAGCCGGTGGACGGCGGGGTCCCGGACGTGCCCGAGGTGCCCGAGAGCGACATCGGTTTCCTGCTGGACGTGCTCGGCTCCGTCCTGGACGCCCCGGTGGCCAGGGAGGAGGTGGTCGGCGCCTTCGCCGGGCTGCGCCCCCTGCTCGACGCCTCGCCCGGCGCCGGTGACCCGGCCCGCACCTCGGACATCTCCCGCCGGCACGCGGTGCTCACCTCGCCCGACGGTGTCACCACCGTGGTCGGCGGCAAGCTGACCACGTACCGGCGGATGGCGCAGGACGCCGTGGACGCCGCCGCCGAGGCGCGGGGTCTGCGCGCGGCCCCCTCCCCCACCGCCGCCCTGCCGCTGATCGGCGCCGCCGCCCCCGAGCGGCTGCGCGCGCTGCCCGCTCCCCGCCGTCTGGTCCACCGCTACGGCACCGAGGCCATGGCCGTCCACGCCCTCACCGCCGAGGATCCCGGCCTGGCCGAGCCCGTGCTCCCCGGCCATCCCGTCACCCGCGCCGAGCTCCTCTGGGCGATCCGCCACGAGGGCGCCCTGGACGAGTCCGACCTCCTGGACCGCCGCACCCGGATCGGCCTGGTCCCCCGGGACCGCGCCGAGGCACTGCCCGTGGCACGGCGGATGCTGGACGGGGCGCGCACCGTCCGCCCCTGACCCGGACCGACCGGTCGCCCCTCCACCGGCTCCCCCTCGCGCCGCGCCCGGCAGGGAGGTCCAGGTCCCACCACGGCCCCGGACGGGCGGGCCTGGGCCGAGGAGTGGCCCGGCCCGGTACCGCCGCCGGATGCCGTTCCGTGCTGCCGGTACGGTCGCGGGGGCCTGGGGCAGGCGGGATCAGAGGAGGCGGCGGATGTCGCCGCGCACCCGGTAGAACCCGCCCGACGCGGGGTGCAGGGCGTCCACGACGTAGCGGGCGCCGACTTCGCGTATCGCGCGGGGGAACTGGACGTTCCAGGAGTGGTCGTAGCCTTCGCTGACGACGTGCACCCGGACCCGGCCGGCCTCCTGGACGCATTCGACCACGACCGCTCCGGCGGGTGCCCGGTCGACCGTGGAGACCGCGGTCACGGCCAGGGCCGGGGCGTACGTCGGTGTGGCGGCGGCGAGCTTGACGTCCCGCACCACCGGGACCGTGCCCCGCTCGGCCGCGGCGATCGCCGCCTCGCTCGCGTCGACGCACACCAGGGAGCCGTCGGTGGTGACCAGGTACAGCCGCTCGTCGCGGTACTGCATGGACAGCGCCGAGCCGCCGCCCGTGCCCAGCTTCCACAGCCGCCTGCCGTCCTGGTCGAAGCAGTAGACCGAGGAGGCCGCGTCCCCGGCGAAGACGAACCGGCCGCCGGGTGAGGTGGCGCACGAGTACACCGCGCTGTCGCAGGCGTACGTCGCCTCGATCGCGCCGGTGGCCTTCGACAGCCGCTGGACCACGCGGTGCGCCGTGCCCGCGTACACCGCGTCCCGCTCCTGCCAGCCGAAGAGCACGCCGCCCTTGGTGGGGGTGTGCCACAACTCGCCGCCGCCGTCCGGCGCGTAGGCGGTGACACCCCGATGGTGGCCGTGGTAGACGGCCCGGTCGTCGGCGCGGACCATCCAGGCGTGCTCGCCCTGGCTGCGGCGGGACCACTGGTGTTCGTCCTCGTGGTCGATGACGGTGAGCCTGCCGTCGCGGTCCGAGACGTCCAGGACGCCCTCGTGGATGTCCAGCCAGAAGATGTCGACGTCGGCGGCGATGTCGTAGGCGGCGAAGGGCAGTTTGGAGGACAGGTCGTACACCGTGCCGTCGTCGCAGCCGGCGTAGATCCAGAAGTCGTCGGCGACCAGGCACTTCACGCCGTCCGGCAGGCTGAAGCGGGCCAGCACGGCGCCCTCGTGGTCCAGG
Organism: Streptomyces achromogenes subsp. achromogenes; assembly: GCF_000720835.1. Lineage (GTDB taxonomy): Bacteria > Actinomycetota > Actinomycetes > Streptomycetales > Streptomycetaceae > Streptomyces > Streptomyces achromogenes. The sequence continues at coordinate 195,727 of NZ_JODT01000017.1, forward strand.
GTGTAGACGTCGCCGGCCTGGTTGCCCACCCAGCAGCGCTCGTCGTCCACGTGGATGCCGAACGCGGCCGAGCCGGTGCGGAACCGCCACAGCACCGGTGCCACGGCCCGCGCCGTGGAGGGTGCCGAGCTGACCTGACGGCGGGTCACCGCGCGGGGTGCGCGCTGCCCTCGCACGGCCGGCGCGTATCCCTTGCGAATCTTCTCGCCGGCCTTCTTGGCGGCGGCGGCCCGCGCCTTCTCCTCGGTCGGGAACGTCGTCGTCTGCGTCTGCCCGGCGGCGCCGATCCTGCCGTAGCGCACCGTCACCACCCGGCCGTCGACGGTCACCTCGTAGAACTTGTGGGCGCCGCCGCCCTCCTGCGACAGCTCCAGGTACGTCGTCGACACCGCGGACCCCGTGGACATGGCAGACCCCTCCCCAAGACGGACCCGCGGCCGTTCCGGCGGGCCCCCGACTGCTGTTCACCGTAGGGGCACCCACTGACAACGGCCCCGTGCCGGGACCGGGGCCGGCCGTCCTACCGGTCGCGGTCGGCAGACAACTCCCCCATTCCGCCGAGGAGTTGTCGCAGGCACCGGAGTGCGAGCGCGGCCGGTGAGCCCTCTCCCGCGACGCCCGCCTCCGTGGCGGCCCAGGTCTCCAGGGCGATGCGGATCGCGTCCGTGGCCGCCGCCGCGACCAGGCGCACCTGCAGGGCCTCCAGGCGCCCGTCCGCCAGCCGGGCGACGACCGGGACGAGCCGTTCCTCCGACTCCTGGTTCACCCGGTACCACACCGCGCGCAGCGCGGGATCGTCCGCGGCGGCCCGCAGCAGTCCCCGGGTCCGCTCCAGCGCCGCGGCGGCCTCCTCGTCGGGTGCCGCCAGCGATTCCTCGACCGCCGCACCCAGCGCCCGGAGCAGGCCGGTCCCGGGTTCGGCCGCCTCCAGCAGCGCCCGCCACCGGTCGGCGCCGGCCGCGAGCAGGGGGCTCACCGCGTCCTGCTTGGAGCGGAAGTAGCGGTAGAAGGTGCGCAGCGCGACGCCCGCGTGCAGGGCGATCTCCTCGGCGGTGGTCGCGTGCGGCCCCCGCGCGGCGAACAGCTCCGCCGCCGCGTGGGCGATGTCCAGCTGGGTCGCGGCCTTGCGGCGCTCGGTGAGGGAGGTGGGCGGCTTGGTGCTCATTCCAGAAGAGTACGGTCCGAGGAGCCTGGATGGCACGGAATGACGAAATGGCAAAACGTGCCACCTAGGCGTAACGTGAAGCCTATCGGGGCGTCGGACGGCAAGAGAACCGGCGTCGCACAGGGCCCGCCGCACCCCGGCGGGACGGGCAGGAGAAACACATGAACCGCTACGAAGGCCGCCGCGTGCTGATCACCGGGGGCGGCTCCGGCATCGGCCAGGCCACCGTGCTGCGCGTCCTCGCCGAGGGCGGCAGCGTGGTCGCCGCGGACGTGAGCGAGCGGGGTCTGCGGGACACCGAGGAGAAGGCGGCCGGGTACGCGGACCGGCTCACCACCCTCGTCGTCGACGTAGCCGACGAGGCCTCCGTACGCGCCGGGGTCGCCGCCGCGACGGCCGCGCTCGGCGGACTGGACGTGCTGGTCAACGCCGCAGGGATCCTGCGCTCCTCGCACTCGCACCGGACGAGCCTGGAGGAGTTCACCCGCGTCCTCCAGGTGAACCTGGTCGGCACGTTCCTGGTGATCCGCGAGGCGATCCCGGCCCTGCTGGCGGGCCGGGACGCGGCGGTCGTCAACTTCAGCTCCACCTCGGCCGTCTTCGCCCACCCCTATATGGCGGCGTACGCGGCGAGCAAGGGCGGCATCCAGTCGATGACGCACGCGCTCGCCTCCGAGTACGCGAGCCGGGGCATCCGCTTCACCGCCGTGCAGCCCGGTTCGATCTCCAGCGGGATGACCGACGGCAGCGGCGCCAGCGGGCGGAGCAGCGGGCCCGGGCTGCCCGCCGACGCCGACATGGGCCTGTTCGCGAAGCTCTCCCCGGCGCTCGGCCAGGGGTTCGCCGGCCCGGAGACGGTGGCCTCCGTGGTGGCGATGCTCGGCTCGCGGGACGGCGCGTTCATCACCGGCACCGAGATCCGCGTCGACGGCGGCACGCATTTCTGACCGCCGTACGGACCCGTGCCTGTGAACGCCCGGGACGTGCTCCGGGCCGGGAGAGGCCGGCGGGCCCCTGTGCCCCGGCCCGGAGTGCGCCCCGGGTCAGGCGAGGGCGATCAGGTCGCGGTAGTCCTCGCTCCACAGGTCCTCGTCCGCGTCCGGCAGCAGCAGGACCCGGTCAGGGCGCAGGGCGTCGATGGCGCCCTCGTCGTGGGTGACCATCACGATCGCGCCGGGATACGAGCCGACCGCGGCCAGCACTTCGGCGCGGGAGGCGGGGTCCAGGTTGTTGGTCGGCTCGTCCAGGAGCAGCACGTTCGCCCCGGAGTGGACCAGGCCGGCCAGCGCCAGCCGGGTCTTCTCGCCGCCCGACAGCACGCCGGCGGGCTTGCCGGCGTCGTCCCCGGTGAACAGGAAGGCGCCCAGGACGCTCCGGGCCTCGCCCGGGGTCAGGTGCGGTGCGGCCAGGGCCAGGTTCTCCGGGACCGTGCGCCGGGGGTCGAGCGTGTCGTGCTCCTGCGCGAAGTAGCCCAGCCGCAGCCCGTGCCCGTGCACCACCCGCCCGGTGTCGGGGCGCTCGGCGCCGGCCAGGATCCGCAGCAGGGTGGTCTTGCCGGCGCCGTTCAGGCCGAGCACCACCAGCCGGCTGCCCCGGTCCACGGCCAGGTCCACCCCGGCGAGGACGCGGTGGCCGCCGTAGGACTTGGCGAGGCTGACGGCGCCGAGCGGTGTCCGGCCGCAGGGAGCGGGTTCGGGCAGCCGGATGCGCGCGGTCTTCTCGGCGCGCCGCCGCGGCTCCAGCCCGGCCAGCATCCGGTCCGCGCGCCGGGCCATGCTCCGGGCCATGGTGGCGGTGGCGGAGCGGGCCTTCATCCGGTCGGCCTGCGCGTGCAGCGCGGCGGCCTTGCGTTCGGCGCTCGCCCGCTCCCGGGTGCGGCGCCGCTCGTCCGCCTCGCGCCGGGTGAGGTACGTCCGCCAGCCCGTGTTGTGGATGTCGACCGTCGCCCGGGCCGGGTCCAGGTGGAAGACGCGGTTGACGACGTCGGCGAGCAGGGCCGTGTCGTGGCTGATCACCACCAGACCGCCCTGGTGGGTCTGGAGGAAGGCGCGCAGCCAGGCGAGCGAGTCGGCGTCGAGGTGGTTGGTCGGCTCGTCCAGCAGCAGGGTGCGGTCGGTTCCGGCGAACAGGATGCGGGCCAGCTCCACCCGGCGCTTCTGCCCGCCGGACAGGGTGCCGACGGGCGCACCCAGCACCCGTTCGGGCAGACCGAGTCCGGCCGCGATCCGGGCCGCCTCGGCCTCGGCGGCGTAGCCCCCGCCGGCCTGGAAGGCGGCCTCGGCGCGGGCGTAGGCGCGCATCGCCCGGTCCAGTTCCGGCGTGCCGGCGGCGGTGGCCAGCGCCGCCTCGGCCGCGCGCAGGGCGCGCAGGGCGGTGTCGAGGCCGCGGGCGGACAGGATGCGGTCGGTGACGGTCACGGCCGGGTCGGCGGCGCGCGAGTCCTGCGCGAGGAAGCCGACCGGGCCGGTGCGGACGATGTCGCCGGCGGTGGGCCCGGAGTGTCCGGCGAGGGCGGTCATCAGGGTGGTCTTGCCCGCGCCGTTGCGGCCGACGAGGCCGATCCGGTCGCCGGGCGAGACGGTGAAGGAGACGCCGGTCAGCAGGAGGCGGGCACCGGCGCGCAGCTCGACATCACGAGCGGTGATCATGGGGTAACGCTCCGAAAAAGCGAGAGGACACACTTCTGGCGTGGAAGCGGGTTCTCGGCTAGGAGATTCGGGGCGTAGACATGCGGTCACGGTAACGCGGGTGAGGTCGTCGGCGCACACGTTTTTCGGCGGGTGCTGCTTTGTGTGAGCGCTGTCTCGCGGTGGGGTCTGCCTCGGCGGTGAACCCCGGTTCATCCGTGAACGCTGTTCGCGGGGGCGACCGACGGGGCGGGGAACGGCCCGAGCGCAATGGATTCACCGTTCCCCGCCCCTGCCGGGCGGCCCGCCGACGCCTGGGCGGCCGAGACGGCGTGCCGGCCCGAGGGGGACGGCCGGCGGACGTGCCCGCACCGCCGGTCCTGTTCCGACTCTCCGTCCCCGGTGGCGCGTGTGCCACCTGACGGGAGCCGGCCGGGTGAGACCCTCGGGCGATCCCGCCGACGTCGGAGGCCGTAGGCGCGGCTGAGGAGGTGGAGGTACGGCCGGAGGGCGGAGGTACGACTCGGGGCGGAAGTACGACTGTAGAACGGGCTCCCTCTGCCCCGCGGCCTGCGGGAACTCCCGTGCCCCTCCCTGAAGTTCCTATGGGAGGCTGTGCCCGGCCGTCGCGGACCGAGGCCGGGCCGGCCGCCGAGAGGAGCACAGCGTGACAGAGAACGGCTACGAGGCCGTCACCATCGACACCAGCAAGCCGCACCCCGCGCGGATCTACGACTATCTGCTGGGCGGCAAGGACAACTACGAGGTGGACCAGCAGGCGGGCGACGCGCTGGCCGCCGCGGCCCCCGAGGCACGCATCGGCGTCCGGGCGAACCGCGCCTTTTTGGAACGTGCCGTCCGATACGTGGTGGGCAGCGGTGTCCGGCAGATCCTGGACATCGGCACCGGGCTGCCCACGTCCCCGAACGTGCACGAGGTCGCCCAGACGGTGGCGCCCGACGTCCGCGTGGCCTACGTCGACAACGACCCGATCGTCGCCGCGCACGGCAACGCCCTGCTCAGCCGCTCCGGTACGACCCGTATCATCCTCGGCGACCTGCGCGACCCGCGCGCCGTGCTGAACCACCCCGATGTCCGCCAGCTCATCGACTTCGACCAGCCGGTGGCCCTGCTCCTCGTCGCCATCCTGCACTTTCTGGCCGACGCGGACCGGCCCGCCGAGGTCGTCGCCACGCTGCGCGACGCGCTGCCCGCCGGAAGCTTCCTGGTGCTGTCGCACGCCACGGGAGACTTCGCCGACCGCACCGACGCCCAGGCCGTCTACACCAACGCCACCGCGTCCCTGAACCTGCGCGGCCGGGCCGAGGTGGAGCGGTTCTTCGACGGTTTCGAACTGGTGGAACCGGGCCTGGCCCAGGTCCCGTTCTGGCGCCCGGACGCCCCGCCACCGCCCCGGTCCGAGGACATAGGCTTCTACGGCGGCGTGGCCCGCAAGAAGTCCTGACCACCGCACACCCCCGTTCCCGCTTCCCCTGCCGGCGGCACCCGGCCGCCGACAGGGCCGGAGGCGTGGACCGGCACCCACCACGGTCCGGCCGCCAGGAGTACGGCAGCCGCCGGTCACTCGCCATGACCGCGCAACCGGCCACCGGCCCCTCCCTTCTCTTCTCTCTCCCCTCCCCCGGCCTGCATGGTGCCCCGGTCCCCCCGGTGCGACGCTGGAGAAGAAGCTGTCCGACGAGGGGACCTGGAGGGCCGATGGGACGGGATGTCCCGGCGCTCGTCTTCACCCGCGAGGACCGCCGCCGGTACCGGATCAAGATGCAGGCGTGTCTGGAGGCGTTCGCGCACATGCTGCGCGAGGCGCGTTTCGAGGCGGAACGTCCTCAGGTCGGCCTGGAGATAGAGCTGAACCTGGTGGACGACGCCGGCGAGCCGGCGATGCGCAACGCCGATGTGCTGGCGGCGATCTCCGACCCCGCGTGGTCCACCGAGCTGGGCCGCTTCAACCTGGAGATCAACGTTCCGCCCCGGCGGCTGACCGCGGGCGGTCCGGACGCCTGGGAGGCGGAGATCCGGACCGCGCTGAACCACGCCGACGAGCGGGCCCGGTCGGCCGGCGCCCGGCTGATCATGATCGGGATCCTGCCCACCCTGCGGCAGGAGGAGATCGGCGAGGACGCGTTGTCGGAGAACCCCCGCTACCGGTTGCTCAACGACCAGGTCTTCGCGGCCCGCGGCGAGGACCTGCGCATCGAGATCGACGGGACGGACCGGCTGCGGACCTACGCCGACACGATCACCCCGGAGGCCGCGTGCACCAGCACGCAGTTCCATCTCCAGGTGTCGCCGGAGGAGTTCGCCGGCTACTGGAACGCGGCACAGGCGATCGCCGGGGTGCAGGTCGCGCTCGCGGCCAACTCGCCGTTCCTGTTCGGCAAGGAGCTGTGGCACGAGACCCGGATCCCGCTGTTCGAGCAGGCCACCGACACCCGCCCGGAGGAGATCAAGGTGCAGGGGGTGCGGCCCCGGGTGTGGTTCGGGGAACGGTGGATCAACAGTGTCTTCGACCTGTTCGAGGAGAACCTGCGCTATTTCCCGGCCCTCCTTCCGCTGTGCGACGCGCAGGACCCGGTGGAGACACTGGACCGCGGCGACGTCCCCGAACTGGCCGAACTCACCCTGCACAACGGCACGATCTACCGCTGGAACCGGCCGGTGTACGCCGTCGCCCACGACCGGCCGCACATCCGGGTGGAGAACCGGGTGCTGCCCGCCGGCCCGACCGTCGCCGACATCCTCGCCAACGGGGCCTTCTACTACGGACTGACCCGGGCGCTGGTGGAGGAGGACCGGCCGGTGTGGTCGCGGATGTCCTTCGCCGCCGCCGAGGAGAATCTGCACACCGCCGCCCGGCTGGGCATCGAGGCGCCGCTGTACTGGCCCGGGATGGGCGAGGTACCGGCGCCGGAGCTGGTGCTGCGCCGGCTGCTGCCGCTCGCGCACCGGGGCCTGGAGTACTCCGGCATGGACGCGGCCTGGCGGGAGCCGCTGCTCGGGGTGATCGAGCAGCGGTGTGTGACGGCGCGCAACGGAGCGGTGTGGCAGAAGGAGATGCTCCACCACATCGAGGCCACCACGCACACCGGCCGGCACGAGGCCCTGCGCCGGATGACCGAGGTGTACATCGACTACATGCACCTCAACGCCCCGGTGCACACCTGGCCGGTCGACTGAACCCGGCCGGCCCGGGCACGCGCGCCGGCGCCCGCCCACCGGCTCACGGCCGTGAGGAACTATTCGATTGCGCACGTAGCCGATGGCTTGGCACCGTTCAGGGCACAGTGCGCGTCCGAACCCTGATCCGAGGAGGCACCCTCGTGGCCGTCATGCCGGAACGTCGTCTGGCTCTCCTCGGAGGCGGCTTCTCCACCGACGACGACGGCCTGCTGGACGACTGGGTGCTCGACCAAGTGCCCGGTCCGCGCCCCAAGGTGTGCTTCCTCCCGACAGCCAGTGGTGACGCGCCCGCCTACATCGAGCAGTTCTTCAGCGCGTACGGGTCTCGTTCCTGCGAGCCCACCGTCCTGCCTCTGTTCCGGCGGGAGCTCGATGACGACGCCCTGCGCGCGTTCCTGCTCTCTCAGGACGTCATCTACGCGGGTGGCGGCAACACGGCGAACATGCTGGCGGTCTGGCGCGTGCACGGCGTGGACCGGCTGCTGCGCGAGGCCTTCGACCGGGGGACCTTGCTGTGCGGCATCAGTGCCGGCGCCAACTGCTGGGCGGAAGGCTCCCACACCGACTCGTTCGGGCCACTGACTCACCTCTCGGACGGGTTGGGCCTGCTGCCCGGCTCGGTGTGCCCGCACTACGACAGTGAGCCCGGCCGGCGACCTTCGTACCAGGCGGCCGTGGCACATCGCGCGCTTCCACCCGGCTGGGCAGTCGAGGACGGCGTCGGCGCTCTCTTCACAAACGGTCAGCTGACGGACTCCGTGACACGTATCCCGCAGGCCTGCCTGTACCGGGTAGAGCCCGACGAGGACGCCGGAGCCAAGGAGCAGGCCGTGCCCTGCCGCCTCCTCGCCGCACCACAGCGGCCCACTACAGCACCATGAACGGGTGAGAGACAGCTCGCCAGTTGGGGGGCCGGCAGCCGTGTGGGGCGTCAAGTCTAGGCAGGCAGCTGTTCGATCCACGGGGCAGCCGTCCCCCGTCCTCGAACCGGTCGTCCGCGGCCAGAAGTGTCAGGCCGATGCTCGTCGTGGTCGGTCCAGGGCGGACTCGGTGCATGCCGGGACGTCCGGGAGGTGGACCTTCGCCCACTGGGCCAGTTCGCGCAGGGCGGGCTCCAGGGCTGCGCCGGCCTCGGTCAGCCGGTAGGAGACGCGCAGCGGGGGGCCCTCGTCGACCTCGCGCAGGACGAGGCCGGCGGCGCCGAGTTCGGCGAGGCGGTCGGAGAGCATGCGTTCGCTGATGCCGGGGACGGCCCGCCGCAGGTCGGTGAAGTAGGCGGGCTGACCCACCAGGACGGCCACGATCGGCCCGCTCCAGCGCTTGCCGAGGAGCTGGAAGACGCGGGTGATGCCGTCATCCACCCGCTTGCAGGCGGCGCTGTCGTGGTTCTCGTCCATGTCGCCAGCGTACTACCTCTCCGTAGGGTGCTGAAGAAAAGTAAGTTCATGTGATAAAAGTAGTCGAGTATGAGACAGCAGCCCGCGCTTCCGGCGTCCGGCTGTTCCCGCCCTTTTCTGGAGACGTCCATGGCCACCCTGCTCCACATCGATTCGTCCGTGTTCCCGGCCGAGGCGTCGGCCTCGCGCGTCGTGACGGAGGCCTTCCGCAAGCACTGGCAGGAGGAGCACCCGCAGGGCACGGTCATCTACCGCGACCTGGCGGCACAGCCCGTTCCGCACATCACCGCCGACACCCACCTCGCCGGCTTCACCGACCCGGCCACCCACACCCCCGAGCAGGCCGCCGCGTTCGCCGAGCGCGTCAAGCTGATCGAGGAGCTGGAGCAGGCCGACGCGGTGCTGATCGGCGCACCGATGTACAACTACACGATTCCCTCCACCCTCAAGGCGTGGCTGGACAACGTGATCCTGATGGGCCGCACCGCGGGCGAGACCCAGTCCGCCAAGGGCACCCCGGTGACCGTCGTCGCCAGCCGGGGCGGCTCCTACGCGCCGGGCACCCCGCGCGAGAGCTTCGAGTACGTGCAGAACTACCTCGACGCCGCGCTCGGCGGGGGCCTCGGCCTGGAGGTGCACTTCATCGTCCCGGAGCTGACCATGGCGACCGTCAACCCGGCCATGGCCGACCTGGTCCCGCTGTACGAGGCCTCCCGTGACCGCGCCCTGGAGGACGCCGCCACCAAGGCGCGGGAGCTGGCCAAGCGCGTCGCCGCCTGAGCACGCCCCGCCGACGCACGCCCCCGGCCCGCCCACGAGGTGGTCCGGGGGCGTACGTGCGCCGCGGGCCCGTGGCCGGCAGCAGACGCCGAACGACACGCCTACAGAGCACGCCGACAGGGAAAAAGGGCAGGCATGAAAACCGGGTTCACATCACGTCCGGCGCGGACGCTGCGCGCCGCCTACGGGGCCGCCTCCGCGGTCGTCACCGGCCTCGGCGACGAGGAGTCGTGGCAGCCGACCGGGTGCACGGGCTGGGCGGTCCGCGATCTGCTCTTCCATTGCCTGGGGGACGCCCAGCGCGCCCTGGTGGCCCTGCACACCCCTACTGAGGCACCCGCCGACCGGGACTGGGTGACGTACTGGCAACACTGGCTGCCGGACACCGTCGGGGCGGCGAACGGCCGGCGCTGGGCACGCGTGAACGGCAGCATGTTCCTGGACTTCGAGCAGCTCAAGGGCCTGTATCTGGAGACGCTGGCAGCGGCCGTGCACGCGGCCGGGGACGCCGACCCCGCGCGCCGGGTGGTCACGCAGGGACATGTGCTGACCGCCGGCGATCTGATCACCACGCTCGCGGTGGAGGCGACCGTCCACCATCTCGACCTGACCGTGGCCCTGCCGCACGCGCCGGGGCCCTCACCCGAGGGACTGACCGCGGTACGCGCCACCCTCGACGGGCTGCTCGGCCGGCCCGGCCTGCCGGAGTGGAGCGACGCCCACTACGCGCGCGTGGGCACCGGTCGCGCCGCGCTCACCGAAGCCGAGCGCGCCGCCCTGGGTCCGGCCGCCGACCGCTTCCCGCTGTTCGGCTGAGCCCCACCACCAGAGCTGAGTCCCACCACCAGAGCTGAGCACCGCCACCACCGCCGAGCACCGCCGCGCAGGCGAGGTGAGCGCCCGGCCCGTACGGCGGGCCCGCGCCTCCTTCCGTAGGCTGAAGGCGTCCGATGCCGGGAGGTCTGCCGCAGGCGGGAGAGAGCCGTGATCGAACTCGCCGCGGTGTTCGCCGTCGCGGGAGCGGCGAGCAACGCCGTGGGCACCGCGTTCCAGCGCAAGGCGGCCTCGACCAGCACCCGCGGCGGGGTGCGGCTGCTCGCGGAGCTGGTGCACCGGCCCATCTGGATGATCGGCATGGCCGGTGTGGCCTGCGCCGCGCTGTTCCAGAGCCTCGCCCTGGTCAACGGCCCGCTGGCCCTGGTGCAGCCGCTGTTCATCCTGGAGCTGCCCTTCGCGCTGCTCGTCGCCGCCCCGCTGATGCACCGGCGGCTGCCGCGCTCGGGCTGGTGGGGGGTCGGCGGCTGTGTCGCGGGCCTCGCCGTCCTGCTGCTCGCGGCGGCCCCGCACGGCGCGACCGACCAGGCGCCGCTCGCGCGGTGGCTGCCGACCCTGCTGCTGTGCGCCGGCGTGATGGCCGCGCTGGTGGGACTGGCCGGCCCGGGCCGCCCGCCGGCCCGGCGCGCCGCGCTGCTGGCGGCCGCCTCCGCGACGGGCAACGCCCTGACCGCCGCCCTGCTGAAGTCGGCGAGCGGCACCTTCGCCGACCACGGCCTCGTCGCGTTCCTGCGGTCCTGGCAGACGTACGGTTTCGCGCTCACCGGTGTCGCCGCCGTGCTGCTGCTGGAGAACGCGTTGCAGGCCGGTCCGCTGGCCGCGGCGCAGCCCGCGCTCACCATCGGCGACGCGGTGGTGAGCCTGACCCTCGGCATCACCCTCTTCGGCGAACGCGTCCGCACCGGGTGGTGGCTGGTGCCCGAGTCGTGCGGGGCGCTGCTGATCGTCGTGGGCGTGCTGGTGCTCAGCCGGGCCGTGCAGCGCATCGAGGTGGTCCCGGTCCCCGCCGCGGAGCGGAACGCGGCCTCCTGAGCCCGCTCAGGGGGCCGCGACCAGCGGGGGTGCGCCCCAGTCGGAGCGCAGTGCGCCGTCCAGGGCGCGCGCCGCGTCCGGTCCGATGCGCTCCACCAGCACCGACTCGATCACCCCGATCGTGGCTTGCGCGCGCTCGTGCACGCGCCGCCCCTCGGCGGTCATCCGGATCAGCCGCCGCCGGGCGGAGCCGGGGTCGGGTTCCTGTTCCAGCAGGCCCATGCCGATGAGTCCGTGCACCGCCTGATGGGCCGTCTGCCGGGTGACGCCCATCCGGCGGGCGAGCTCGGAGACGGTGGTGCCCTCGGCGTCGAGCATCGCGAAGACGGACGCCTGCGCCGTGGTCACCGGCTGCTCGCCGGCCGCCTCCATGCTGGCGAACAGGGCGTCCTCGAACCAGCGGCGGGCCTCGGACAGGAGCTGGGGCAGGTTGGCGGCGCGATGACTCATGGCTCCTCGGATGATCGGATACCCAGCGGATTATCCTCCTATCTTTCGGTTTCCCCGAGACGGTGCCGTGCCCATCCTCCGGTTTCCCCGACGCGGTGCCGTGCCTATGCTTCGGCTTCCCGGCCGCCGTCCTGGGTGGCTTCCCGGCCGCTGTGGTGTGTGACGAACCCGGCCGTCCGTACGAAGACCCGCTCGACCTCCTCCTCCGCGAGCCCCAGCCACAGGTGGTTCGCGCCGGGCACGCGTACCTGCTCGACCTGCACCCCGGCCGCCCGCAGCGCCGTCGCGAGGCGGTCGCTCTGCGCGCAGGGCACGAGCTCGTCCTCGGTGCCGTGCAGCAGCAGGAACGGCGGCGCCGCCGGCGTCACCCGCAGGGCGGGGCTGGCGTCCCGCGCCGGGCCGGGGGCGGCGGCCGGGGCGGCCCCGAGCAGCAGCGCCTCGCGCGTGGCGGGGTCGTGCGGGTCGAAGCGGCCCGGCGGGTGGTCCTCGGCGAGGCGGGTGAGGTCGGTGGGCGCGTACCAGGTGACGCAGCCCCGCACGGTCACCGCCGGCCCGCCGGCACAGGCCACGCCGGAGGTGAGCGCGGTCAGCGCGGCCAGGTGACCGCCCGCGGACTCGCCCCACAGGACCACCCGGTCCGGGTCCAGGCCCAGCTCCCCGGCCCGGTCGCGCAGCCAGACCAGCAGCGCGCGCAGGTCCTCCAGCTGGGCCGGGTGCCGGGCCTCGCCGCTGAGCCGGTAGTCGGGGCAGACCACGGCCACCCCGGAGGCGGCCAGCCGGGCGAACGGCCCCGGCCGCCAGTGCCGGAACCGCGGGCCGGGGTCGTCGCGCAGTCCGGTGCGCCAGCCGCCGCCGTGCACGAAGACGACCACGGGCAGCGGGCCGTCCGCCGGTTCGGGCAGCCACAGGTCGGTCTCCAGCGGCCGACTGCCGTCGGGCACGGCGTAGACGGCGCCGCGCAGCAGCCGCAGGCCGGGCGCGGGCCGGGCGGGCGGCGGCAGGGGCAGCCGGGCCGGGTCCGGGGGTGCCGGCAGGTGCGCGGGGAAGGACGGAGCGTCCTGGGACACGGCTTCTTCCTGCATGGGGTCCTCAGGGGGCATGGGTTTCCTCAGTGGGCGAGGCGGGGGAACAGGGCCCGGGCGTTGGCGGTGGTCAGGGAGCGCCAGTCGGTGCCCGGTACCGGGACGGGCGCGGTGTCGAAAGACGCGGCGTGCGAGCGGGCCGCTTCGGCCGGTGTCCAGCAGTAGTCGCTGCCGTACAGCAGCCGGGCCGGGTCGGCCAGGCCGAGCAGGGCGGGCAGCCGGCGTGGGAAGGCCGGGCCGGCGAGGTCGTAGTGGAGGCGGCGCAGCTGGGTCGTGGCGTCCGGGGCCGGCTCCTCGCCCGGCATGAACAGCCGCGAGAAGGCGTCGATCCGGTCGGCCAGGACCGGCAGCGCGCCACCGCAGTGCGGTACGACGATCTTGAGGTCCGGGTGGCGTTCGATAGTGCCGGCGAAGATCAGGTCGGTGAGGGAGCGGGCGGTGTCGAAGACGAACTCCACCATGGGGCGGGGCCGGCCGAGCGCCGACCGCTCCCCGCACACCGGGGAGGTGGGGTGGACGAAGACGACGGCCCCGCGCCGGCCCAGCTCGGCGAAGACCGGTTCCAGGCGGGGGTCGCCGAGGTAGACGCCCTGGCTGTGGGTCTGCACCACGACGCCGTCGGCGTGCAGCTCGTCACAGGCGTACGCGATCTCGGCGAGCGCGCCGTCCACGTCGGGCAGCGGCAGCGAGGCGAACAGCCCGAACCGCCCGGGGTGGTCCCGTACGGTTCCGGCCCCGTCCTCGTTGACCTCGCGGGCCAGGGCGCGGGCCGCGGCCGGGTCGCCGAAGTGCGTGCCCGGGGACGACACCGACAGTACGGCGGTGTCGATGCCGCAGCGGTCCATCAGCTCCAGGTGCGCGCGGGCCGACCACCGCGGCCAGGCGGGCATGCCGTCGGGCCGTTCGTGTCCGGCCGCCCTGGCCCGGCGGACGTAGGAGTCGGTGACGAAGTGGGCATGGACGTCGATAAATCCTGGACGGTCACCGGGCCCGGTCACCGGCACGCTCCTCGCGCGGTGTCACGGTCACCGGCACGCTCCTCGCACGGCGCCACGGCCGTCAGCTCTCGGTGCGCCATTGGTGGTCGGGGCGGAACCGGACGTCGTACTGCTCGGGCACGGTCCGGAACTTCTCCCGCTCGGGGACGAACGGGCGGGCCGGCAGGCCCAGTTCCTCGGCCGGGGTGCCGAGGGACTCGAAGAACCGCTCGAAGGTGCCGCCCGGTCCGGCGGCCACGCCCACGACCTGCGAGTGGTGGCGTTCCATGCGGTAGGCGTGCACACAGTTCTTCGGCACGAAGCCGAAGTCGCCGGGCGTGAGCAGCTTCTCGTGCTGCTCGCCTTCGAGGTCCTCGACGAAGAGCCGTACGGCGCCCTGAGTGATGTAGAAGACCTCGTAGGTGTCCGCGTGCGAGTGGGCGGGGATCACCTCGCCCTTGGGGCCCTCGCAGGTGAAGAAGTTGAAGGTGTTCTCGGTCTGCTCGCCGCCCGCGTAGATCGTGATCAGGTCGCCGAACAGGTGCGCCCGGTCGCCCAGGCCCTTCTCTATGAAGTAGGGCTTGCCCGGCTCCGGGGGGATGAAGGAGCGGGCCCGGTAGCGGGTGGCGTATTCGATGGTCATGCGAAGCCTCCGGTTCATGCGCTTGCTATGTCAGGTTACCTGACATAGCGGCTGTGGCCAACGGTCCGGGGCTCGGTTTCCGGCGCGCACCCCTCGCTTCGCTGCGGTGCGGCGGCCGTCAGCGCGGCCGGGTCAGCCACGATGACGGCGCTGCCAGAGGGGGCGGACACCCGGCGGTCCGCCTCCCAGGCCCCGGTGGTGCCGGCTCGATCGCCGCCTGCGCTCACCTCGCCTCAGGGCGACGGGCGTCGACCTCGATCTCTATCTTCATGCGGGGGTCGGCGAGGCCGCACTCCAGCATGGTGGCGGCCGGCCGGACGTCGCCGAAGTGGCGGCGCAGCACCGGCCAGCAGGGCTCGAAGTCGGCGCGGTCCGGGAGCAGGTAGCGCACCCGGACCACGTCGGCGAAGCCGCACCCCGCCTCGGCCAGCGCGACGCCGATGTTGCGCAGACACTGCTCGGCCTGCTCCACGACGTCGTCGGAGATCGTCATGGTGGTGTAGTCGAACCCGGTGGTTCCGGAGACGTGGACCCGGTCCCCGTCGACCACGGCGCGGGCGTAACCGATCTGCTCCTCGAAGGTGGATCCGCTGAGGATCGCACGTCGTTGCGTCATGCGCCGAAGGTTAGGTGATCAACCCGGCTGCTTCAGGAAGTGGGCCGGGGGCAGCCGACGTCCGTCGCCGGCAGGCGGCCGGTCGCGAGGTAGGCGTTGACCGTGGCGTCGACGCACCGGCTGCCGTAGGCACCGTAGACCGCGTGCTGGTCGGCGTCGCGCAGGGTGACCAGGCGGGAACTGGGCCAGTCGCGGCGCACCGCCCGGGCGCCGGGGTAGGTGGTGCGGGGGTCGCCGGTGGCGTTGACGAGCAGGGCGGGCAGGTCGGCGCGGATGGCGGTGGGGCGTTCGCGCGGCGGGTCCCAGAAAGCGCAGGCGTTGATGTTGC
The DNA here is from genome assembly GCF_000720835.1 of Streptomyces achromogenes subsp. achromogenes. Classification (GTDB taxonomy): domain Bacteria; phylum Actinomycetota; class Actinomycetes; order Streptomycetales; family Streptomycetaceae; genus Streptomyces; species Streptomyces achromogenes. The sequence continues at coordinate 210,859 of NZ_JODT01000017.1, forward strand.
GGGTGACCGGCGCGAACAGCCGGTCCCCGGCGCGGCGCAGGTCGCGCCAGTAGGTCTCCGGGTCGCGGGGCGCGGGCACGTCCCCGCACAGGATGGACGTCTGCGCGCTGCCGTAGCCGGACCCGTGCTCCGTCAGCGCGAACTCCAACACCGAGGCCAGCCACGGGGACGGGGCGACGGTCCGGCCCTCGGCGGCGCGCCGCAGGTCCCGCACGCCCTCGGCGAAGTCGCCGTAGGCCGTGGGGTTGTCCTGCGAGAGGCCGTTGAAGACGATGACGGGCAGGTCGTGGTCGTCCACCCGGTAGTCACCGACGCGCAGGGGTGTGCGGGCGGCGGCCGACCGGGCCGCTTCCACGGTCGCCAGCACGGCGGCGCGGGTGCGGCCGAGACCGTAGGCCGTGTGGTGGGCGGCCGTCCAGTCGGCCCAGTCGCGCAGGGCGTGCCGGTTGGCGTCCTCGGCGCCGCGCAGCAGGCGGGGGCCGTAGCGGGCGGGGTCGATCACGCCGTCCAGGACGACCCGGTCGACGCGCCCCGGGAACATCGTCGCGTAGACCTGGCCGAGGTAACTGCCGTAGGAGTAGCCCAGGTAGGAGATCCGGCGCTCGCCCAGCGCGGCCCGGATCACGTCCATGTCGCGCGCGGTGTTCCGGGTGCTGGAGTGCGGCAGCAGGTCACCGGCGTGGGTGCGGCAGCGGCGGGCCAGGCCGGCGGCGAAGCGGACTTCGTGCGCGAAGCCGGCGCGGTCGGTGCCGGCGCCGCGGATCATGCTGCCGGTGGGCCAGTGGCAGTCCAGCGGGGTGCTGCGGCCGACGAAGCGGGGGTCGACGCCGACCACGTCGTAGCGCGCGGCCACCTGACCCATCGCGCGGCGCACGAAGGGCGGGTCGCCGAGGGTCGGGCCGCCGGGGCCACCGCTGTTGAGGAGCAGGGCGCCCACGCGGTGCGCGGTGTCGGTGCCCCGGATGCGGGAGATGGCGACGGTGAGGGTGCGGCCGTCGGGGCGGGCGTAGTCCAACGGGACGGTGACGTCGGCGCATTGGGCGCCGGCCTGTTCGAGTTCCTTGCCGGTGGTGTCGTCCGGGCCGAGCAGGCAGCTCTTCCAGTGCAGTGGCTGGTGGTGGTAGCGGGCGAGGGGGTCGGCGGCGGGACGGGCCGGGGCGGCCGCGGCCGGGGCCGGGGCCGCGCCCAGGGAGAGCGCGCCCGCCAGGGCCAGGGCGGCGGCGGACGCGGCCCGGGCGGCGCGGTGGCGCGGGCGGTGACGGCCCGGGGAGGTGATGCCGGTCATGCCGGGGTCCTTTCGGTGGGCGTGCCCTCGCAGAGGGCCTTGTCGACGATGTCGAGGAAGTCCAGTTCGGCCTGGAGCGTGGCGGGCACCTCGTTCAGGGCGACGGCGACGGTACGGCCGCCGGGGCCGGTGGCGACCAGGGCGCGGTGGCCGCCGGGCACGGTGCCGGCGTGGCCCCACCAGGTGGAGCCGCAGGACAGCGGGGAGGAGATCAGGCCGAGTCCGTAGCGGGCGCCGGGCCACAGCCGGTCGGGGTCGGCGTCCACCGTCCGCCGCATCTCGGCGAGTTGGGGCGCGGGCAGCAGCCGGCCGGTGAAGAGCGCGCCGGCGAACCGGGTCAGGTCGGCCGGGGTGGACACCAGGGCGCCGCCGACACCGCCGAAGGTCGTGTTCCAGGCGGTGCCGTCCTCGCGGTGGCCGTCGGCCGCGGTGAAGTAGCTGTGCGAGTGCGGGCCTTGGACGCGGGTGTCGTCGCCGGGCCAGTACGTGTCGCGCAGGCCCAGTGGCGCGATGATCCGGCGGGTGATCTCCGTCTCCGGGCTGTGGCCGGTGACCTCCCGGATGATCAGCCCGGCGACGAGGTAGTTGGTGGTCGCGTAGTGCCACGTCCGGTCCGGGGGCGGCAGCCGCAGGGCGCGGGCGATCAGCTCGCGCGGCTCGAAGTGGCGGTAGCGCACCCGCTCGGGGTGCTGCCACTCGGGCGCGTCGAGGTAGTCGGGCAGCCCGCTGGTGTGCCGCAGCAGCTGTCGTACGGTGATCCGGCGGCCGTCGTAGCCGCCGTCGCGGATCAGGCCGGGCAGATAGTGCTCGACGGTCGCGTCCAGGGAGAGCCGTCCCTCGGCGGCGAGTCGCAGCACGACGGTCGCGGTGAAGGTCTTGGTGACGCTGCCGGCGCGGAGCCGGTCGGTGGTGTTCATGGGGCGGGCGGTGCGCAGGTCCGCCGTGCCGTCGGTCACCGTCCACCGGGCGCAGGGCGCGGCCGGGCCGGGGTCGGTGACCAGGACGGCGGCGCCGGCGATCCGGTCGTGCGTCACCAGGTGCCGCACGGACCGGCTCAGCTCCGGGTGCGGGCCGCAGGCGCGGGGCGCGTCCCGGGCCGGGTGCGCCACGGCGGCGGGAGCAGCGGTCAGCACACAGGTCACGGCCAGGGCCACCAGGCCGGTGCGCCGGCGAACCACCCGGCGCGGTAAGGGAATCGTCATGTGACAACACGCTAGGCACGGCTCGCCGTGTACTCATTCCGGCGGGCAGGCGGATTCGCCGGGGGGCCGCCCCCAGCACGGCACCGGAGGACAACCCCCGGTCCCGCCCGGGTTCGCCGGGCAGGACCGGCGTGCGCGCCGGGGCCCAAACAGCTGTGCCAAGGGTGAACCGTGACCGTTGCCCCGCCGTCCATGGCGGGCGGCTGGCAGTCTGCGGGGGACGATCCGGCCCGCGGTCCGACGGGGCCGGGCAGCGGCGCGGGTCCGCCCGGTGCCGCCGGGGGCAGGAGTGACGGTGGAGGAAGTCGTGGGCGGTGCCGCCTCCGGCCCGGTCCCGGAACGGGCGCGCCGGGGGGTGCCCCGGCACGTGGCCTGCGTGATGGACGGCAACGGCCGCTGGGCGGCACGGCGGTCGCTGCCCCGTACGTCGGGTCACCGCGCGGCCGAGACCACGGTGATCGACGTCATCGAGGCGGCCCGGTCGGCCGGGGTCAAGTGGCTGAGCCTGTACGCGTTCTCCACGGAGAACTGGCAACGGCCCGGCGCGGAGATCGACTTCCTGATGCGGCTGGTGCGCCGTGTGGTGCGCAAGCACGCCCCGTTGCTGCACGCGCGCGGGATCCGCTGCCGGTTCCTCGGGGTGACGGATCCGCGCATCCCGCCGCCGCTGGCCCGGGACTTCGCCGATCTGACCACCCTGACCGCCGGGAACCGGGGCATGACGCTGACCGTGGCCTTCGATCACGGCGGGCGCCGGGACATCGTGGCGGCGGCACGATCACTGATCCGCAGCGGGGTGCCGGCCGAGGCCGTGGACGAGCGGTGCTTCGCCGCGCATCTGCCCTTCCCCGACACCCCGGACGTGGACCTCGTCATCCGGACCTCCGGGGAGCAGCGCATCTCCAACTTCATGCTCTGGCAGGTCGCGTACGCGGAGCTGATCTTCTCCCCGGTCCTGTGGCCCGACTTCCGCGCCCCGCACTTCCTGGAGTGCCTGCACACCTATCAGCGGCGCGAGCGCCGTTTCGGCGGCGTACGGCCGAACGAGAACGGAGAACGACGACCGTGACCGAGACGGACGCCGACGAGCCCCAGCCCACCACCGACACCAGCACCAGCACCACCACTGGCACCAGCACCGCCGGCACCGGCACCGATCAACTTTTCGGCCTGGGCAGCCGGTTCCGCGGCTTCTTCAACGATCCGCGCTGGGCCCTGGCCATCATCCGGGCGACCGTACTGGAGGCGGCGCACCCGCAGATCGGTGCGGCCCTCGCCGACAACTCGACCTTCGTGACCCACCCGTGGCGGCGGCTGCGCAACACCGTCACGAGCCTCCAGCGCATGTCCGGCTCCGACGAGGAGGCGCGGCGCAAGGAGGCGGCCCGGCTCAACCGGCTGCACTCCCGGATCAGCGGCGCCGACGCGCGGGACCGGCCCTACGACGCGATGGACCCGGCGGTGCGCGCCTGGGTGGTGGCCACCCTCTTCGAGAGCAGCGTCGCGATGTGCCGGTTCAGCGGGCAGCCGCTGGAGCAGGACGCCATCGAGGAGCTGTACGGCGAATTCCGGGGCTATCTGGCCGCCTTGGACGGCGATGCCCGGCATCTTCCGCCCACGGTCCACGAGTTCTGGCCGTACTACGAGCGGGTCGTGGCGGAGGAGCTGGAGCACACGGAGGCGATGCGCATCATCCTCTACCGGCTCTTCGACCATCTGCCCGCACCGCCGCTGCTGCACGGTCTGCCCACGCTGTGGGCGGCCGGCCGCGCGCTCGTCGGACCGGTCATCGGCGCGATCACGGTGGCGTCCCTGCCGGAGCCGTTCCGCTGCCGGGCGGGGCTGCCCGAACTGCCCGGCGCCCGGACGCTGATGCAGAGCGCCTATCTGGGTGTCGGTCTCGCCCGCTTCCTGCCGGAGGGCTGGCTGAGCACGGAGACCGTGATGGACCTGCTCGCCCTCTCCCCCGACAGCGACGACCCCCGGTCCCAAACGCTGCGGGCGCTGCGGGACCGGATGCGGCGGGCCGGGGCCCTGGTCCGGCTGCTCGCACCGCTGCCGCCGGAGCCGGACCCCGGTGCGACCGGTGGTCGGCGCGGCGCGGAGGAGTTCTTCGGCACGGTGCTGGACCAGACCGGGGACGGCTATGTGGACTGGCCGGACCTCGCCGCGATGGCCCGGGAACTCGCCGGCCGTCTCGACCTGGACGAGCCGGCGGAGACCCGGCTGTACGACGCCTTCGCCGACTGGTGGCGGGAGTTGCAGACGGCTCTGGACACCGACGGCGACGGCCGCGTCAGCTGTCGGGAGTACGCCGAGGCCGTGCCGTCGCTCGCCGGGCCCGCTCTGATCCGGGTCGCCGAGGTCCTCTTCGACGTCACCGACACCAACGGCGACCAGCGCATCGACGCCGCCGAGTACCGGGCGCTGTTCCGCCGGGGCTTCCGCCGTGACCTGACCGGCGGCGACGATGTCTATCCGCGCGGCGCGTTCGTCCGGGACTTCCTGTCCTTCATGTCGGGCCGGTCCCGCTCGACCCCGTACGACCCGCTGCTCGCCGACGCCTGACCCGCGGCCCCGGACGGGGGGCCGCCGGGCGGCGCCGGGTCAGCCGAGGCCGAGGACGCTCAGGGTGTGGTCGGCCATGCGCCGCTCACCCAGGGCGTTGGGGTGGACCGGGACGACGCTCCGGCCGAACAGCAGCGGCTCGATCCACCGGGTGCCGGCCGGCTGGCAGGCGTCGTGCCCGGCGGAGACCTCGGCGAAGTCCACGTACACGGCCCCGGTCTCCTCGGCGGCCCGCCGCACCACGGCGTTGAGGTGGGCCTGGAGGGAGTGCAGGTAGGGCACGTCACCCGTGGCGAGGGGCAGCTTGACGAAGCAGGACGGGTCGGCCTTGGCCGGCGTGATCCACGGGTAGCCGAGCACGGCCACCCGGGCGTGCGGCGCCTTGGCCCGGACGGCGCCGAGCGCGGCCTTCAGCGCCGGATAGGTGCCGGCGTCGATCTGGTCGTCGAAGGACGTGCCGTACTTGTCCTTGCACGGGCTGCCCTGGCCGCCGTGGAGAACACCGGCGGTGCCGCAGGCGGTCACGGCGTTGATGAAGGTGCCGTTGTCGTTGCCGCCGATGGTCAGCGTCACCAGGTCGGTGTCCGCGGTGACCACGTCGGCCTGCGGGGCGACGCCGGGGTACTGGGACTCGGTGAAGTGCTTGGTCTGGGCGGCGCCGCAGGTGACGTCCGTCAGCCGGGCGCCGGTGCGGTCGGCGATGACGTGGGGGTAGTTCGCGGTGGACCGCAGGCAGAGCGGGCTGGTGAGGTCGATGGGCAGCACACCGGACGCGGCGCTGTAGCTGTCGCCGAGGGCCGCGTAGTCGAGGGACGTGGCGGCCTGGGCGGGGGCCGCGCCGAGACCGAGGGCCAGGGTGCCGAGGGCCGCGGACGCCGCGGTGAGGACACGGCGTAGCATTGGCAGGGGCATGACATTCTCCCTTCCGGGGAGGACGCGGGACGCACGGGCATGCCGGTGCCACGGGCGTGCCGGAACGCGGGCACGAGGCGGCTCGCACCGGCGCGGGGCGTGCGGAGGCGGCGTACGTGGGGCGTACGTCGGGCGTGGGATTACCGAAGAGTTCTACCGATAAGTAATGTGAGGGTGCCGCAACAAGAAATCAACATTGCGGACCGAACTTTTGAAACACGGACGACCTCGGTCCGCTTGTTGCCGCCGAATATGCACCAAGCGTCCCGTCATGCGAATTTTTTACCGCGCAGGATGCGATTTCCGCCGCGTTCGGGGCACCCGGCGAACAGGAGCACCACTACCCGCTGGAGGCACGCCATGATCGCCCTCGGCATCATCCTGCTCATCATCGGCTTCGTCACGGGCATCTCGATCCTGTGGACTATCGGCATCATCCTGCTGGTGGTGGGAGCCATCCTGTGGATCCTGGGGTCCATGGGCCACGCGGTCGGCGGCCGTCGCCACTTCTGGTAACCGCGGTCCAACCCGGTCTCCGCGTTCCGGTGCCCCCGCCTGAAGCGGGGGCACCGCGATGACGCCGGTCAGGCGCAGGTGCCGCTGGGGCGGGCCCGGGTCACCACCTCGCTGGTGCCGGTGGTCGCGTCCAGCCAGACCACCCGGGTGCCGTCGGCCGCCGCGGCGGAGAGCTGCTCGCCCCGGTTGCACGAGACCCGGGCGCGGCGGGTGCCGTCGCCCTTGTGGTCCGGGGTGAACTGCCAGAGCTTGGACAGCGCCGCGTTGGAGATGCCGTCCGCGGGCGTGCGGGCGACCATCGTCACCGCGTCCGCGCCGGCCGTCACCTCGGAGACGTTCAGGGCGTCGGGTCCGGTCTCCGGGCTGAGGTCGGTGACGTCCGAGCCGTCGAGCGCGGCGCGGCGCAGGGTGGTGGTGCCGTTCTGGCCGACGGCGTCGAGCAGCCAGTAGACGTGGTCGGCGGTGATCGCCGTCGGGCCGAGCGTGGTCTCCGGGCCGGCCTTCTGGAGCACCGTCTCCACGCCGGTGGCCACGTCGATCAGGCGGGTGGTGGACTCGTACACGGCGCGGACGCGCTGCCGGTCCTGGTAGACGATCCTGCCGTGACTCACGGCCGGGTAGGTAGCCCGGTGGTAGGTGCCGCCGCCGATGGTGACGACGTTCGCCGGGTCCTTCAGGCTCAGATAGGCCACGCCGGCCCGGCCGCCGTGGTTGTAGTAGGCGAAGGTGACGGTGTCGCCGTCGACCCCGAGGGCCGAGCCGGCGCCGCGGCCGTGCCACAGGGTGCGCACCGGTCCGCCCGCGAGGGGCCGGGCGAGGATGTCCACGCCGGTGGGTCCGTGGGCCTGCCACACCACCGTCCTGCCGTCGGTGGCCGGGTTGACGTGGTAGCGGCCGTCGTTGGGGCTCATCAGCTTCAGCTGCCCCTTGCCGTCGGTGCGGCCCGCCCACACCGAGTACGGCTCGGAGCCGGACTCGTCCGACCGGGCGGCGGCCCACCAGCCGCCGCCCGCGCCGAGGTGGGAGTCGTAGGTGTTGACGCGGGAGAGCAGCACGTCGGAGTCGATGCCGAGCGCCTGCTCCCAGTGCGGCACGATGCCGTGCGCGGTGAACGCCTTCCGGACGGCCGTGAGCGCGCGCCCGCCGGCCCCCAGCTGCTTGGCGGCGGCGAGGACCGCGTCCCGGCCCTGGGTGAAGCCGTCGAGTGGGGTGAGGTACTCGGTGAGCGCCTTGTAGACGACCGCGTCGGCGAGCTCGGGGCCGATCTCCTCGCGGATGTCCCAGAGCGCGCCGGCGAAGATGGTCGAGTTCAGGTGCACGCCGCCGTTGTCGGTGCCGAAGCCGACGCCGAGGAAGGAACCGGCTGTCGTACGGCCGTCGTTGAGGTCGCGGAAGGCGCAGCCGCGCGGGTCCTTGGTGCGGCACAGGGTCTCGCCCACGAGCCCGGAGTCGGGGTCGTCCATGGGCAGCCGGCGGACGTCGGCCTCGATGGCGTTGCCGAAGTAGTCGGCGACGGCCTCGTTCATGGCGCCGGACTGGCCCGCGTACACCAGGTCGGCGGAGGCCGAGACGACCGCGTGGGTCATCTCGTGGCCGACCACGTCCAGGGCGGCGGACAGCGGCCGGTACTCCTCGTCGCCGGAGCCGTAGACCATCTTCTGGCCGTCCCAGAAGGCATTGACGTACGGCTGCCCGTAATCGGTCGCGCCGACCACGGAGTTGACGGTCATGCCGTGTCCGTCCAGGCTGTCCCGGCCGAACTTGGCGCGGTAGTAGTCGTGGACCTGCCCCGCGGCCCAGTGCGCGTCGACCGCGCCGGACAGGGTGGCGTCGGCGCCGAACTCCGGGGTGGGTGAGGCGACTTCCCGCAGGTCGTCGGGCCAGGCACCGGACAGGTCGCTCACCCAGTGGCCGCCCGCGTCCCAGGTGGCGAGCACGTGGTCGGGGTCGCTCTGGATGCGGGTGCGGTCGCGCAGCACATAGGCGTCGCGGGTGTCGTCACGGGTGACGGCGAGCGGGACGGTGGTGCCGTCCAACCGGACGCCGCTGCCGGTGGTGCCGTCGGGTGCGGGTTCGCCGGCGCGGACGGCGCGGGCCGCGTGCCCCGGGGCGGTGGCGGGCGCGGTGAAGGTGCGGATCCCGCTGTACTGGAGGACGGGATAGCCGGCCCGGGCGTCGATGTACACCTCGCGCAGCACCGGTTCGCCGCCGGCCGTGCCGGTGCCGCGCACGGTGATGTGCCGGGTCAGGACGCCGGATCCGTTGGGTAGGACGACCAGGCCGTGGGCGGTTCCGGTGAGCGCGGTGTCCGCGTCCTCGTCGTCGGGGCCCGCGGTGAAGTCGCGGGCGGCGAGGTCGCGTCGTACGGCGTCGACCGCCCGCTCCACGGCCAGGGTGTCGTCGATGCCGGCGGCCGTGCCGGTGCGCAGCCCGGTGAAGTACCGGCCGGAGGTGCCGGTGACGATCCGCCGGCCGTCGCGCCGCTCCATGCGGACGAGGTACTGCCCGCCGAGCACCGGGACCCCGTGGTGGGTCTGCTGGAGGCGTACGGTCTCCCGGCCGCCGGAGGTGAGGGTGCCGGCGGGCCTGAGGTCGCGTTCGGGGTCGGCGATCCGGTAGCGGTCCTTGCGGGCGGCGAGGTGGGCGCGGGCGGCGTCCGCCGCCGTGCGGGCCGCCGGTGCCTGTTCCCGGATGCCGTCCACCAGCGCGGGCGGCGCCGGGTCCGCCCCGCTTCGGGGCGTCGCGGAGTCCCCCGCCGAAGTCGTGGCGCGTGCCGTGGCCGTCGCGGGTGCCGCCGGTGCGGCGGCTGCCGCCGAGACGACGAGTGCGGCGGCGCCCACGAGCGCCGCCGCACCGGATATGCCGTTCAGCCGGGTTTCCGGTCCTGTCACCGGTCGCCCGGCGCGTTTTCTGGAATGACGCACTGTCTCCCCAACCCCCCACACGCGTACGTCGGTCACCGGTGGCGGACCGCCGCCGGGCACGGCCATTGGACGCGGTGGCACGCCCGCGCATCAACAGTCGCGACGCGACGACGGGCGATTTTCGGCCCCGGCCGGCGGCGACTGTCGCCAAAGCGCCTCGGAATTGTCCGTGATCCGTAACAGACGGATCCCGTGATCTTTCCCGCCCGTCTCGCCAGGTGCACGGAAACCGAACGGGACAACGGACACACCAGGGGGCGGGGCGGACATGGCACGGCATGGCGGACGGGGTTGGTACGGCCGGGTGATCGCGGCGGCGGTCGGGGTGACGGCGGTGGCCGCCGTCACGTCGGTGTGGTCGGCGCAGGCCGGTCAGAGCGGCGGCGGGCCGGCCGCGCCGGGTGTCTCCGCCCGGCCCGCCACGCCGAAGGCCGCGCCCGTGTCCCCGTCGATAGTCCACGCCTCCGACGGGGGCGCGCACGCGGTCAACATCACCATCGACGACGGTCCGGACCCGGTCTGGACCCCGCAGGTCCTCGAACTGCTGCGGGACAACGGCGTGAAGGCGACGTTCTGCATGGTCGGCCCGCAGGCGGAGGCACACCCGGATCTGGTCCGGCAGGTGGTGGCCGCCGGTCACCGGCTGTGCGACCACACGGTCTCGCACGACACCGGCATGGACCACAAGTCCGAGTCCTACCAGGCCCGGCAGATCCTCGAAGCGGAGCGGCAGATCACCAAGGCGTCGGGCGGGGTGCGGCCGATGTACTACCGGGCCCCGGGCGGCGCCTTCACCCCCTACAGCCGCAAGCTGGCGGCCTCGCACGGGATGCGGCCCCTGGGCTGGAACGTCGACTCCAAGGACTTCGAACGGCCGGGCAGCGAGGCGATCATCGCCACGGTCAAGGGCGAGCTGGCCAACGGCCCCACGATCCTCTTCCACGACGCGGGCGGTGACCGCGCGCAGACGGTGGCGGCGCTGCGCACCCTGCTCCCGTGGCTGAAGCAGCAGGGGTACTCCTTCGGTTTCCCGGTGCGCTGACGCACCTTCGGGGCGCTTTGTCCGCTTGGGCGTTGCACGGTGTGCGTCGGGTGGTCACAGAGTGGTGGAGACCTCTTGTGGGCGTGTGAACGCAGCCTTTAGCCTCCGAGGCGTTGTGCACAGCGAAACCATCATTGCGCATGTTGCAACGCCTCATCGGAGGAGCAGTCCATGAAGCTGTCCGTCCGTCTTGCCGGGTTCACCGCGCTCGCCGCCGTCCTGGCCACCGCCTGCGCGCCCCAGACCTCCGGCACCTCCTCCTCCGGCAAGGACGAGAAGACCGGTACCCTGCGCGTCTGGCTCTTCCAGGAGGTCGACAACCAGCCCAAGCAGCGCGTCGTCGACGCCGTCCTCGCCGACTTCGAGAAGGCGCACCGGGGCGCCGGTGTCACCGTGGAGTACATCCCGGTGGAGACCCGCGCCCAGCGGGTCAAGGCCGCCTTCAACGACCCGAAGTCCGCGCCGGACGTCATCGAATACGGCAACACCGACACCGCCGGCTATGTGAAGGACGGCGGACTCGCCGACGTCACCCGGGAGTTCGACGCCTGGAGCGAGGCCCGGGACACCGACCCCACCGCCCGGCGCTCGGTCACCGTGGACGGCAAGGTCTACGGAGCGCCCTACTTCGTCGGCATCCGGGCGCTGTACTACCGCACCGACGTCTTCCGCCGACTCGGGCTGCGGGTACCGAGAACGCAGGCCGAGCTGATCTCCACCGCGAAGCGGATCCGCGCCGCGCGCCCCGATCTGTACGGCCTGGCCGTCGGGGGCGCCTACACCTACGGCGCGCTGCCGTTCCTCTGGGCCAACGGCGGTGACCTGGCGACCGAGAAAGGCGGCGGATACGCCTCCGCCCTCGGCAGCCCCGCCGCCCGCAAGGGCATCGAGGCATACACGTCCCTGTTCGGCGACGACAACTGCCCCGCCGCCAAGTGCGCGAGCTGGACCGGCAACGACACGGTGACCGCGTTCGCCGCGGGCAAGGCCGCCATGGCGATCGGCGGGAACTTCAGCCACGCCGCCGTGGACGCCGGGAAGGCCAAGGGGAAGTACGCGGTGGTCCCGCTGCCCGGGGTGGCCGCAGGCTCGATCGCGCCGGCCTTCGCGGGCGGCAACAACATCGGGGTGCTCAAGAGCACATCCCACCGCACGCTCGCCGTGGACCTGATGAAGCGGCTCGCCTCGAAGCAGGCACAGGGGCGGCTCTTCGAGGCGATGGGCTTCCTGCCGACCTTCACGGACGTACGGGAACAGGCCGCCGCCGAGGAGCCGTTCGTGAAGCCGTTCGTCGACACCCTCGCCGCCGGTACCAGGTTCGTGCCGGTCACGCCCGCCTGGGCGCAGATCGACTCCTCGCTGGTGCTGCCGACCATGTTCCAGCAGATCGTCAGCGGCCGGAAGGACGTGGCGGACGCCTCGGCCGACGCGGCGAAGAAGATGGACGACGCGTTCGGGTCCGCCGGATGAGGCGGACGACGGACGTGGCGCCTGCGGCGAAGCGGAGCGCCCCGGCGACCGCCGCCCGGCGGCCCCCTGCGACGACGCCCTCCCGCCGCGGTGCCCCGCGCCCGCGCGGCGGCTGGACCCCCTGGCTGTATCTCGCGCCCGCCCTCGCCGTCCTCGGCGCCCTGCTGGTCTACCCGGTCTACCAGTTGGGGCTGATCTCCTTCCTGGAGTACACCCAGGCGCAGGTCAGTGGCGGGGAACCGACCCGCTTCCGGGGGCTGGGCAACTACACCGACCTGTTCGCCGACGACCAGTTCGGGCAGGTGCTGCTGGCGACGGTCGGCTTCGCGGCGGCCTGTGTGCTCGGCACGCTGGCGGTGGGCTGCGCGCTCGCCGTCCTGCTCACCCGGGTCCGCGCGCTCCCCCGGCTCGCGCTGCTGCTGGCCGCGCTGGGTGCGTGGGCGACACCGACGATCACCGGCTCCACCGTCTGGCTGTTCCTCTTCGACCCCGACTTCGGCCCGGTGAACCGCCTCCTCGGGCTCGGCGACTTCTCCTGGACGTACGGCCGTTACAGCGCGTTCCTGCTGGTGCTGCTCGAAGTGGTGTGGTGTTCCTTCCCGTTCGTGATGATCACGGTCTACGCCGGGATCCGTGCCGTACCCGGTGAGGTGCTGGAGGCCGCCGCGCTGGACGGCGCCTCGCAGTGGCGGATCTGGCGCTCGGTGCTGGCGCCGATGCTGCGGCCGATCCTGGGCATCGTCACCGTCCAGTCGGTGATCTGGGACTTCAAGGTGTTCACCCAGATCTACGTGATGACGGGCGGCGGCGGCATCGCCGGGCAGAACCTGGTGCTGAACGTGTACGCCTACCAGAAGGCGTTCGCCTCCTCGCAGTACAGCCTCGGTTCGGCGATCGGCGTCGTCATGCTGCTGCTCCTGCTGGCCGTCACGCTCGGGTATCTGCGGCTGCTGCGCCGCCAAGGGGAGGACCTGTGAGTCGCGTACGCCTTGCGGTACGGCGGCCCTGGCGGCTGGCCGCCGAGGTGACCGCGCTGCTGGTCGCCGCGGTCGTCGCCTTCCCGCTGTACTGGATGGTGCTCGGCGCCCTGCGGCCGGCCGGGGAGATCGAGTCGACCGAGCCACGGCCGTGGACGGCCTCCCCCACCCTGGACTCCTTCCGGCGCGTGTTCGAACAGCACGACTTCGGCCGGTACTTCGTCAACAGCCTCGTCGTCGCCGGGAGCGTCGTCCTCGCCTCCGCGCTGATCGCGTTCCTCGCCGCGACCGCCGTGACGCGCTTCCGGTTCCGTTTCCGGACCACCCTGCTGATCATGTTCCTGGTGGCCCAGATGGTGCCGGTGGAGGCGCTCACCATCCCGTTGTTCTTCCTGATGCGGGACTTCGGGCTGCTGAACACGCTGGGTTCGCTGATCCTGCCGCACATCGCCTTCTCGCTGCCGTTCGCGGTCTGGATGCTGCGGGGGTTCGTACGGGCCGTCCCGGAGTCCCTGGAGGAGGCCGCGTACCTCGACGGAGCGAGCCGCGCCCGGTTCCTGTGGCGGATCCTGCTCCCGCTGGTCCTGCCGGGCCTGGTGGCCACGAGCGTGTTCTCCTTCATCTCCGCCTGGAACGACTTCCTGTTCGCCAAGTCCTTCATCATCAGCGACACTTCGCAGTCGACGCTGCCGATGGCCCTGCTGGTCTTCTACAAGCCCGACGAACCGGACTGGGGCGGTGTCATGGCGGCGTCCACCGTGATGACGGTCCCGGTGCTGGTCTTCTTCGTGCTGGTCCAGCGGCGCCTGGTGTCGGGCCTGGGCGGGGCGGTGAAGGACTGACGCGCCCGCACTCCACCCGGGAAAATCGCTGGCCACGCCCTCGCGGGCGCTGCTGGGATGGGGCGATGCACGACGAACACACAGCGATGGTGGACCGGGGAGCGTTTCCGGACGCCGTGACTCCGTGGGAGACGAAGTCCTGGCGGGCGGCGGCGCTGGACTGGGTGGGCGGGCACCTCACCGAGCGGGGACTCGGCGTGGACGGCCCGCTGCGGGTACGGCTGCGGCCCTGGTCGGTGCTCGTCCGGGTGCCCGTCCCCGGACAGGACGCCGTCTGGTTCAAGGCGACTCCGCCGAGCGCCGCGTTCGAAGGCCCGCTGACCGCCGCGCTGGCCCGCTGGGTGCCGGAGCATGTGCTCCGGCCGCTGGCCGTCGACGCCGGGCGCGGCTGGGCGCTGCTCCCGGACGGCGGACAGCTGTTCCGGGCCGTGCTGGACCGGGAGCAGGTGGAGCCGCGCGAGTGGGAGTCGCTGCTGGGCCAGTACGCCGGGATGCAGCGCGACCTGGTGGCGCACGTCGCCGAGATGGAGCGGCTCGGGGTGCCCTCCGCACGGACCGCCGACCTGCCCGGGCTGTTCGACCGGCTGCTCGACGCGAACACCGCGCTGGGCCCGGACGAGCGCGCCCGGCTGACGGCCCTGCGGCCCCGGCTCGTCGACTGGTCTGCCGAACTGGCCGCCGCCGGCATCCCGGACACCCTGGACCACGCCGATCTGCACGACGGCCAGCTGCTGCGGCCGGCACCCGGCCGGTTCACCTTCTTCGACTGGGGCGACGCCGCCGTCACCCACCCGTTCTGCAGCCTGCGCGTCCCCGCCGAGCGGGCCCGCGACCGCTACGGGCCCGAGGTGCTGCCCCGGCTGCTCGACGCCTATCTGGAGCCGTGGACCGGCGACGGCCGCACGACGGCCGGGCTGCGGCGCGCGGCGGGGCTGGCCTGGCGGCTGAGCGCGCTGGGCCGGGCCGCCTCCTGGGGCCGGATGTTCCCCGCCGCCCCCGGCACCGCGCCGGGGGCCGAGGAGAGCGCCGAGTGGCTGCGGGAGCTCCTGAGCGAACCGCCCTTCCCGGGCTGACCGCCCGCCGGTCAGGGCAGCGGGGTGCCGCCGGTCGCGTTGAGGATCTCGCCGGTGATGTAGCTCGCCTGGGGCGAGGCGAGATAGACGTAGGCCGGCGCGAGTTCGGCGGGCTGGGCCGGGCGGCCGAGCGGGCTCTGCTTGCCGAACTCGGCGGTGTCGGGCAGGGTCGCGGGGATCAGCGGGGTCCACACCGGGCCCGGCGCCACGGCGTTGACCCGGATGCCGCGCTCGGCGACCATCTGGGCCAGCCCGTGGGTGAACGTGACGATGGCGCCCTTGGTCATCGCGTAGTCCAGCAGGGGCGGGCTCGGCTGGTAGGCCTGCACGGACGTGGTGTTGAGGACGCAGCCGCCGGCCGGGATGTGCGGCAGGGCGAACTTGGTCAGCCAGAACATGCCGTACAGGTTCGTCCGCAGCACCCGGTCGAACTGCTCGGTGCTGATGGCCTCGATGCCGTCCGGCTGGGCCATCTGGTAGGCGGCGTTGTTGACGAGGACGTCGATGCGGCCGAACTCGTCGACCGCCCGCGCGATCAGGGCGCGGCAGTTGTCCTCCTCCCTGATGTCGCAGGACACGGCGACCGCCTTGCGGCCCGCGTCCTCGACCAGACGGGCGGTCTCGCGCGCCTCGTCCTCCTCCTCGTCGAGGTGGGTGAACAGCACGTCGGCGCCCTCGCGGGCGAAGGCGAGCGCCACCGCCCGTCCGATGCCGGAGTCCCCTCCCGTGATCACGGTGCGGAGCCCGTCGAGCCGGCCGGCTCCGCGGTAGGACTCCTCGCCGTGGTCGGGCGGCGGGTCCATGGGGCCGGTCCAGCCCGGGTGGGGCTGGTCCTGGGAGGGGAAGTCGGGGCGGGCGTGCCGGGTGACCGGATCGGTCCGGTCACCGTGCTGGTCCGTCACGGTGGCCTCCTGTGTCTCTCGGGGACGGGACAGGCGGCCGGGTTCCCGCATCGCGGCGGGTGAAAAGCGTTCCGTGCGGTCAGGCGGTCGGCGCGTCCGGACCGGCGGCCCGCATCGCGTCCCGGCGGGCGAGGTTGTACAGGCGCAGCAGATGCTTGGCCACGGCGCAGGGCGCGGCGTCGGCATGGCACTGGCGGCACGTGTTCATGTGCTGTTCGTAGGTGAAGCGCGCGTTTTCCAACGCGTCATTGACAGATGACATGGACTTCTCCGGGCAGGGCGCCGTCCGGGGACGGCACCTAGTTGACTGACTGGTACACCCGGAACAAGGTGATCATGTTACTGCCGGTACTGGGAAACTCGTACAGCCGTTGCCCTTCTCACCTGGGAGTCTTCACCCCGGGCGGACCGAAGCCGATGTTCCGCTTCGTCGTTGTCCCCGGTGATCCCGTACCGCTCCCCGCTCGGGGCGCCGCTCTCCTACGTACCGCGCGCCCTGGCGCCGCGCCTCGCGCACGTCCGCAACGGCGGCCGGCGCCACGAGGTGACCGTCACCGTCCGGGACAGCCGCTCCGAGCCCGGGGCCGCCCGGCGGGCGGTGCGGGACCTGGCGGCGGAGGACGGCCCGCACATCGTGCTGC
This sequence comes from Streptomyces achromogenes subsp. achromogenes, assembly GCF_000720835.1. Taxonomy (GTDB): domain Bacteria; phylum Actinomycetota; class Actinomycetes; order Streptomycetales; family Streptomycetaceae; genus Streptomyces; species Streptomyces achromogenes. The sequence continues at coordinate 227,213 of NZ_JODT01000017.1, forward strand.
CCATGGCCGGGACCCGGGTGCTGCCCGACGTCGCCGACGCCGCGCTGTCCGGGCGCGACCACACGCTGGCCGACCTATCCGCACACCCACACCGCGCCCGCCCCCGACGTGCACGCCGAACTCGGTGATGCGCGGGTGGCCACGCTCGGCTGCTGGAGCCCCGTCCACCCCTACCGCTCCAGCCTGGACGGCGGCACGTGCGTCGAGCCGGCCCGCGCCTACGAGGAGGACACCGGCGCGGCCTGGCTCCAGCCGCTGGGGCTCGCGCACGTCCTGCTGGAGACCGCGCACCACGCCCTGGCCACGGCCGCCGACCCAGCCGACCGCGCCTCGGTCGCCGACGCCGTGGCCCGCACCCGGCTCGACACCATCACGGGCCCGCTGGACCGGACGGCCGGCCCCACCCCGAACATCGCGCTGCTGCCCCTGGTGGGCGGCCAGTGGCACCCTGAGCCGGCCGGCCCCCGCCTGGCCGTGGTGGACAACACGGGCCGGCCGGAGGTACCGCTGACCGGGGACCTGGTCCCGGCCCGCTGAACGGGCACGGCGGGCGGTGGCCCACGGGACGGCCCCGTCCCGCGCCGAGGCGTGGGACGGGGCCGGGTGGTACGAGCGAGCGACGGGCCGACGCCCGGGATCAGGCGAGGTCGCTGGAGAACCAGTTCCAGCTGCCGAAGCCGGCGGCGCTGTCCCAGGACATGACCGGGGCGTTGAAACCGGTGCCGGTGCTGGAGAACTTCCACAGACCCGTACGGTTCGTGCCGTCGTCCTGACGACCGTACCCGTACAGCACCCCCACATCGGTCCTGCCGTCACCGTCGAAGTCACCGGCGGTCACCTTGCTCGCGTCGGCGTTCCAGCTGCCCGTGCCCGACTCCCACTTGCGGGAGGGGTTGGCGAAGTCGGAACCCGTGCTGGTGAAGGTCCACAGCGCCGACTTGTTGCGAGGACCGCGATGTCGTCCCTGGCGTCCCCGTTGTAGTCACCGGTGGTCACCTTGGAGCGGTCCCAGTTCCAGGAGCCGACGTTCGCGGAGACGTTGTCCCAGACCCTGACCGGCTGGTCGAAGCCGGTGCCGGTGGCGGCGAACCGCCACAGCGCGGTCTTGCTGGTGCCGTCGGCGGCCTGGCCGTTGTTGTAGAGGACCGCGATGTCGTCCTTCCCGTCGCCGCTGAAGTCACCGGCGACCACCTTGGAGCGGTCCCAGTTCCAGGAGTCGGCCGTCGTGGTGCTGTCCCACTTCTTCGACGGGTTGCCGAAGCCGCTGCCCGTGCTGGTGAACGTCCACAGCGCGGTCCCGTAACCGCCGGTCTGGGAGACTCCGTTGTTGTACAGGACGCCGACGTCGTCCTTGCCGTCGCCGTTGAAGTCACCGGCCACGAGCTTGGAACGGTCCCAGTTCCAGGAACCGGCGTTCGCCGAGACGTTGTCCCACTTCTTCACGGGCTGGCCGAAGCCCGAACCGGTGGAGGTGAACGTCCACAGGGCCGTACGGTAACCGCCCTCGGCGGCCTGGCCGTTGTTGTAGAGGACCGCGATGTCGTCCTTGCCGTCGCCGTTGAAGTCACCGGTGGTGCGGGCGGTCTGGGCCCGGTTGGCGGTGAGGAAGGAGACCCCGTCCGAGGCCGGACCCGTCTGTCCGGCGTCGTTGACGGCTCGTACGGTCACCGTGTGCGCGCCGTCGGCGAGCGTCGCCGTGTCGAGCGTGACGCTGTACGCGGGACCCGCGCCGGTGTCCGTGCCGACGGCGTCGCCGTCGACGTAGAAGGTGGCCTGGGTGGGGGTGCCGACGGCGTCGGTCACGGACGCGGTGAGGGTGACCGTGCCGGTGAGCACCGAGCCGGCGGCCGGACCGGTGACCTTGGAGGTGGGCGGTACCGGGTCGGGGTACGGGTCGGTGTGGTCGGCGCCCAGGTTCGCGGCCGGGCCGCAGACCGGCCAGGCGCCCTCGCCCTGTCTGGCGAGGACCTTCTCCCCGATGAGGATCTGCTCCTTCTTGGTGGCGAGGTCGGCGCGCCCGGCGTAGGCCAGGCCGCCGTAGGCCTCCCAGGTCGACTGGGAGAACTGCAGGCCGCCGTAGTAGCCGTTGCCCGTGTTGATGGACCAGTTGCCGCCCGATTCGCACGCGGCGACCTTGTCCCAGGTGGTGACGGAGGCCGCGGCGGCCGTTCCGGCGGTGAGCAGGGTGCCGGCGATTCCGGCGGAGGCGGCGAGCGCGGTGGCGGTGAGCAGACGGGAGCGGCGGGACATGAGGGTCTCTCCTGGGGCGGGCGGGGCCGGTGAGGGCGGTGGTGGGTGCGCGTGGGGCGCGGGCGGGCACGGTGCCCGTGGGTGTGGCGAGAGGCGGTGTGGCCGCGGTGCGGTGGGCGCGGAACGCCCGGCCGGCCGGGGTTTCCGGTGGCGGCCGGGCGTCGCCGACTCACCGCCTCAGCGCGTCATGCGTCATGCGTCATGCGTCATGCGTCATGCGTCAGCCGAGCTTGCTGGCCTTCCAGTTCCAGCTGCCGAAGCCGGCGGCGCTGTCCCAGGACATGACCGGGGCGTTGAAGCCGGTGCCGGTGCTGGAGAACTTCCACAGACCCGTACGGTTCGTGCCGTCGTCCTGGCGGCCGTACCCGTACAGCACCCCGACGTCGGTCCTGCCGTCGCCGTCGAAGTCACCGGCGGTGAGCTTGCTGGTGTCGGCGTTCCAGCTGCCCGTGCCCGACTCCCACTTGCGGGAGGGGTTGGCGAAGTCGGAACCCGTGCTGGTGAAGGTCCACAGCGCCGACTTGTTGCGGGTCCCAGTTCCAGGAACCGAAGTTCGCCGAGACGTTGTCCCACTTCTTCGACGGGTTGGCGAAGTCGGTGCCGGTGCTGGTGAGGGTCCACAGGGCGGTCTTGTAACTCCCGTCGGACTGCTCACCGTTGTTGTACAGAATGCCGACGTCGTCCTTGCCGTCACCGGTCTTGTAACTCCCGTCGGACTGCTCACCGTTGTTGTACAGAATGCCGACGTCGTCCTTGCCGTCACCGCCTCCTGCCCGTAGTCGTACAGGACGGCGATGTCCCCCTTGCCGTCGCCGTTGAAGTCCGCGTGGAAGGTGGAGGTGGCCTCGCCGTTGGAGGTGATGATCTGGCTGCGGGAGGCCCCGGTGTTGCCGTTGACGTCGGTGACCTCGGCGGACACGATGTGCTTGCCGTCGGGGAAGGCGCTGGTGTCGAGGTCGTAGGCGTACGGGGCCTTGGTGAGCTTGCCGCTGACCGCCTCGCCGTCGACGTAGTACTGCACGGAGGCGACGTCGTAGGTGCCGGCCGAGGTGGTCGCCGTCAGGTTCGCGACGCCGGAGACCGTGCCGGTGGCGCCGGAGAGGGTGACGCGGGGCGGGGTGGCCTGCTGGAGCTTGGGCGAGATGTAGCCGCTGATCCGCTGGCCCCAGGGCGCGTCACCGACCCGGTAGGACGTGGTCGAGTTCGTCGAGACCATGCCCTCGGGGTTCACCGAGTGGCCCTGGTTGCCGCCCGTGATGGTGACGACGCCGTCGCTGACGCCGGTCACGAGGGCGACGTGCTGCGCCCAGCCGTTGGTGTAGCCGTAGACGACGGCGTCGCCGACGTGCGGGGTGCTGGAGAGGGTGCCGTACTTCTGGCCGTACTGGTAGAAGCTGGCCGCGGCGTCGGTGAGCACGCTCTGGCCCTGCACGTTGTAGTGGGACCAGACCCATCCCACGAAGTCCGCGCACCAGGCGTGGGACTGGCCGCCGTGCCCGTCGCAGCTGTTGTTCTGGTTGAGTCCGTTGTCGTAACCCCCGCCCGCGCAGGGGCCGTTGCCGTTCTGGCTCTTGGCGAGGGTCGCCATGTCCGTGAACTCGTTCGCCTGGGCGGGGAGGGTGGCGAGGCCCGTCAGCGCGGCGGCGACGACGAGGGAGGCGAGGCCGGTCCTGACGGTGCGGGGCAGGGCGGTGGTGGGCATGAGGGTACTCCTGACGACGGGCATGGCGGTGCCCTGGGAAGGGATGGGGAAGAAGTCGGGTGCGCCGGATCAGCCGGCGGCGGGCGGGTGGCCCCGGGCGGCGGCGTGCCGGGCGCTGTAGAGGCGCGGACGCGTCAGCGTGAGGGCGGGTACGCCGGCGGTGGCGCGTACGAAGAGACGGACGTCGGTGCCGCGCTCGGGGGGCGGGGGCGCTGTGCGCCCTCGGGCCCTGTGGTCAGCTTGCGACGGCGCCGGTCAGCGAGGCCGGCACCACGCGCATCGTGGTCAGCCCCAGCCGATGACGGGCTCGGCGGCGGCGCGGAGGCTGGTGATGCGCGACATGGTGTTCCTTCGTTTCTCGGGTCGGCTCGACGTGCGGGCAAGGGCAGCGGGGTCCTGGTGCGTCCTGGCCCCGGGCCCGCCGCCGTCCTTGTGATCACTACCTTGCCGTCCCGTGCGTGCCGCCGGAAGGACTTCGGCCTGGCACCGAGCTGTCTGGCAGCTTCAGGTCAGGAGCCCTTGTTACCGCCCCTCCCGCAGGGCGCGCGCGTGGTTCAGGAAGGCCGTGAGCCCCACTTCGAAGGCGCGGTCGGCGCGGCCGTCGCCCGCCGCCGCGAGGGCCTCGGCCAGGCGCGGGGTCGGCGTGCCGCCCGCCAGCTCCCACATCGCCTCGGGGGCCGCCAGGTCGAGAGCCGAGCCCAGCACCAGGTTCTCCAGGGCGACGATCAGCGGCATGATCGTGGCCGGTTCGAAGCCGGCCGCGAGCAGGACGCCCACCGCGCGTTCGTACTGGGCGAGGACCCGGGGCGCGCGGACGGGCGAGGTCATCAGCAGCGGGATCACCCGGGGGTGGGCGGCGAACGCGGCCCGGTAGGACCGTGCCCAGGCCTCCATGGCCGCGTCCCACGGGGTCAGTTCCAGGGTGGCGGGGTCGATGGCGGCGCAGACGCGCTCGCGCAGCAGCTCCACGATGCCGTCCCGGCCGTCCACGTGGTGGTACACCGAGCCGGTCTGCACACCGAGCCCGCGGGCTATCCGCGGCACGGTGAAGTCACCGGTCTCGTCGATGAGTTGCAGCGCCGTGGTGGTGATGCGCTCGCGGTCGAGGAGCGGTGTGCGCGGCCGTCCCATGGTCAGCGGTCCCCCTGAGGTCTTCCCGGATGCCCGACGGCAGGTTACATTGCGGAAACCGAAAGCCTTTAGGTTTACGGCTCCGGGCGCCCGCCATCCCCTCGTGCACCCGCAACACGCCGGCTCGGACGGCCCACCCCGGCCGCGCCCGACGGCGCCCCGCGAACCCCGCTGCCCCACCACCGGGACCCCCTCCCCTCCGCTGTCAGAAGGGCCCCCGCATGTCCGTGAGCACCGCCGAACTCCCGGAGGAGGAGGCGCCTTCCGACGCGCCCGGCCTCCGGTCCGGCACCCTCGGCACCGCCGACATCGCCTTCTTCGTCGTCTCCGCCGCCGCGCCGCTGACCGTGATGGCCGGGGTCGCCCCGCTCGCCCTCCTGCTGGGCGGTGTCGGCGCGCCCGTCGGCTATCTGCTGGCCGGGCTGACCCTGGCCGTCTTCGCCGTCGGTTTCACCACCATGAGCCGCCATGTCACCAGCGGCGGCGCGTTCTACGCGTACATCACCCGGGGCCTCGGCCGGCCGGCCGGGATCGGCGCCGCCCTGCTCGCCCTGGTCGGCTACAACGGCATGGAGATCGGTGTCTACGGCCTCCTCGCCACCACCACCCGCGACACCGCGCACGCCCTCTTCGGCGCCGACGTGCCCTGGCTGCCGGTGTCGCTGGCCGGTCTGGTGCTGATCGGCTACGGCGGCTACCGCTCGATCGATTTCGGCGCCAAGCTCCTCGGGGTCCTGCTGGTCGCCGAGACCGGGATACTCGTGCTGCTCGCGGGCGGGGTGCTGGTGCGGGGCGGCGCGCACGGCCTCTCCCTGTCCTCGCTCGCCCCGGCCCATGTGTTCGTGCCGGGCACGGCGGCCGTCCTCGCCTTCGCGTTCGCCGCGTTCACCGGCTTCGAGTCGACGGTCATCTACCGCCGCGAGGCGCGCGACCCCGCGCGTACTGTCCCGCGCGCCACCTACGCGGCCGTCGGTTTCCTCGGCCTGTTCTACGCGTTCACCGTCTGGATCGCCGTCCAGGCGTTCGGTGACGACCGGGCCGTCCAGGCCGCCGGGAAGGATCCGGCCGGGCTCTTCTTCACGGCGATCACCACCTATGTGGGCGGCTGGGCCGCCGACTTGATGCACGTCTTCATCGTCACCAGCGTCATCGCCTCGCTGCTCGCCTTCCACAACGCCATCAACCGCTACGCGCTGGCACTGGCCGAGGAGGGTGTGCTGCCCCGCCGGCTGGGCCGCGTCCACCCCCGCCACCGCTCCCCTTACCTGGCCGGCGTGGCGCAGACCGCGCTCGGCGCCGTGGTCGTCCTCGCCTTCCGGGCGGCCGACGCCGATCCGTACCAGCAGTTGCTGCTGTGGGTGAACACCCCGGGGATGATCGGCCTGTTGCTGCTCCAGTTGCTGGCCGCGCTCGCCGTGTTCCGCTACTTCCGGCGGGTACGGCACAGCGAGGGCCGGGTGCGCACGGTGCTGGCCCCCGCCCTCGCCGCGGTGCTGCTGGCGACCGCGATCGTGCTGGTGGTCTCCCACATCGACCTGTTCACCGGTGCGCCACGTGCCGTGAACGTCGTGCTCGTCGTCGCCGCACCCGCCGTCTTCGTCCTCGGCCTGCCGCTGGCGTGGTGGCTGCGCCGCCACCGGCCGGGCGTCTACGCCACCTTCGGCACCGAACCGACCGAACAGCCCTCTTCCCGTTAGGAGTTCACGGCATGCCCGCTGCCGATCTCGTCCTCACCGGCGCCCGGATCCGCACCCTGGACCCCGCCCGCCCCACCGCCACGGCCGTCGCCCTGCGCGACGGGCTGATCACCGCCGTCGGCACGGCGGACGACGTCCGCAACTGGCGCGGCCCCGGCACCGGGATCGTCGATCTGCGCGGCGCGCACCTGGTGCCGGGCCTGACCGACGCGCACAGCCACCCGGTGTGGGGGCTCGACATGGCGACCGGCACCGATCTGTCCGGCGTGACGGACCTGGCCGGGCTGCGCGCGGCGCTCGCCCGCGCCGAGCGGACCGGGGGCTGGGTGGTCGGCTACGGGCTGGACCACAACGCGTTCCAGGGCCGCCCGGTCCACCATGAGCTGGTGGCGGACGTGCTGGGCGACACCCCGGCGTTCCTGCGCCTGTACGACGGCCACTCCGCCCTCGTCAACGGCCCCGCGCTGGCCGCCGCCGGGGTGACCGGGCCGCGCGCCTTCGACCAGCGCGCCCAGGTGGTGTGCGACGCCTCGGGGCGGCCCACCGGGCATCTGGTCGAGCACGCGGCGATGGACCTGGTCACCGGTGTCGTGCCCCGGCCCTCGTACGGTGAACGGCGGGCGCGGCTGCTGGAGTTGCTGTCCGCTATGGCGGCGACCGGGCTGACCGGCGCCCATGTGATGGACGGCGGGGACCTGGAGCTGGTGGAGGCGGTGGCGCGGGAGACGGTGCTGCCGGTACGGCTGCGGTTCGCGCCCTGGTGCATGCCGGGCGCGGACGCCGACGCGCTGCGCGAGCTGATCGAGGCGCAGGGCCGGGGCGGGCGGCACTGGGTGGTCGGCGGGGTCAAGTTCTTCATGGACGGCACCGTGGAGGGCGGCACGGCCTGGCTGGAGCACCCCGACTGCCACGGGCAGGGCACCGACGCGTTCTGGCCGGACCCGCGCGCGTACGCCGAGGCCGTCCGCACCCTGCACGCGGCCGGGGTGCGCACCGCCACGCACGCCATCGGGGACGCCGCCGTCCGGCACGTCCTGGACACGGTGGCCTCGCTGGGTCCGGGCGGGCACGGTGCGCACCGGATCGAGCACATCGAGACCGCGCCCGACGAACTGCTGCCCCGATTTGCCGAGTTGGGCGTGGCGGCCTCCCTGCAACCGCCGCACACGGGTTACACCCGTGACGACGGCACCGATGAGTGGTCGCGCCGGCTGGGCGGTGACCGGGCCGCCCGCGCCTGGCGGCTGCGGGATCTGCGGGAGGCCGGGGCCACGGTCGCCCTCGGCTCGGACTGGCCGATCGCGCACTACGACGTGCGGGCGGTGCTGGCGACGGCCCGCCGCCCCAAGGGCGCCGCGGCGCACCGGCCGGGGCTCACCGCGCAGCAGGCGCTGGAGGGCTGCACCACGCACGCCGCGGCGGCCGCCGGGGAGGCCGCCGCGGCCGGCCGGATCGCGCCCGGCTTCCGGGCCGACCTGACCGCACTGGCCATCGACCCCGTACACGCGCCCACCGACGAACTCACCGACGCTCCCGTGGTGTTGACGGTGACCGGAGGACATGTGGCGCACCGGGGGCCGGCCGGACCGGTCCGATAGGATCGGCGTACGGCATCGCGTGTCGGTCACCGTCCGGGTGAGGCATGGAGGTGCCCGTGAGATTGCCCTCGGAGGCATTCCACTCATGTCAGTCGAGTTGAACCACACCATCGTCCACGCCCGGGACAACCGGGAGTCCGCCGAGTTCCTGGCCCACATCCTGGATCTGCGGATCGGGACCGAGTGGGGCCCGTTCATCCCCGTCGCCACCGGCAACGGGGTGACCCTGGACTTCGCCACGATCCCGGCGGAGTCGATCGTCACGCAGCATTACGCCTTCCTCGTCTCCGAGGAGGAGTTCGACGCGGCCTTCGCCCGCATCCGGGCGGCCGGGATCACCTACTGGGCCGATCCGCACGGCAAGCAGCCGGGCGAGATCAACCATCACCATGGCGGCCGGGGGGTGTACTTCATGGACCCCGCCGGACACGGCATGGAGATCATCACGCGCCCGTACGGCAGCCACGTGTAACCGGCGCGGTCCCGGGGCGAGGGCGGGCCGGGGCGTCGGCCCCCGGCCCGCCTGCGGCACACTGGGCAGGTGAACGACTTCTCCCTGGTCGACCAGGCCCCCGCCCCCGAGTGGTACGGACGGCTGCGGGTACGGGCCGCCGACCTCTCCCCCGCCGACTGGCTCACCGCAGGCGGGCCCGGGCAGGGGGCGTTCGGCGCGGTGGCGGGTGTCGCCGCGGCGGGCTTCGCGGCGTACGCGCGCATCCTGCACCCGGCCCGGCTCGACGAGCGGCCGGTGCGCTGGTCGGCGGTGGCCGCCGCCCACGGGACGCGGGTGACGCCCGTCAGCCGCTGGCACGAGATCGTCGGGGTGGGCGAGGACTACCTCAACGCATCCGAACCCGGCCTGCCCGGCGTGTGGGACGAACACCCCGCCGAGGGGCCGACCCCGCCCGAGGTCGCCGAGGCGCTGCTGCCCGTGCTGGCCCGGCACACCGGCACGCCCGAGCGGTGCTGGTTCGGGCTCTGGCACGGGTACGGCCGCTGGGCCTGGGACCGGTTCCCGACGTTCGGGACGCCGGGCCGGGACGAGGTCCTGCTGGCCGGCCGGCTCGCCGACGCCGTCTCCCCGGTGACGCTGGACGAGTTCGCCGAACTGCCGGACCTGTGGTGGCCGCAGGACCGGGCCTGGGTGCTGGGCGGTGACGTGGATCTGGTCAGCACCTACGTCGGCGGCTCGGCGGAACTGATCGCGGAGCTGCTGGCCGCGGCGGACCTGGAGGCGCTTCCCGTGTCCCCGGGTGATCCGGTCGGCTGACCCTCTTTCGAAACATTTCGCTGCCAACCTCGAATGATGCGAGGGGTGTTGACGACACCGTAACCCCTCTTATCATCACGGACATCCAGAGCACCGATCACTGTTCGTGATATCGAACAGATTGGCGCCCTTGACTGACAGGCTCATGACACGACCGCCCGCAACGATCGTCGTACGAGGAGAACCATGAAACGTCCCCCGTGGTCAGGCAGGCGCCTGGTCGCCCTGGTGGGCGCGTTCGCCGCCGCCACCCTCGCGGTGGCCGGAACGGCCGACGCCCGGCCCGCCCCCGCGCAGGCGGACACCCTCGGCGCCCAAGCCGCCCAGTCCGGGCGGTACTTCGGCACCGCGGTGGCCGCCGGCCGGCTCGGCGACGGCGCCTACAGCACGATCCTGGACCGGGAGTTCAACGCGGTCACCCCCGAGAACGAGATGAAGTGGGACGCCACCGAACGCACCCGGGGCTCCTTCACCTTCACCGCCGCCGACCAGATCGTCGGCCATGCCGTCGCACACGGGCAGCGGGTACGCGGCCACACCCTGGTCTGGCACTCCCAACTTCCGGGCTGGGTCGGCTCGATCACCGACGCCGCCACCCTGCGTTCCGTGATGCGGCAGCACATCACCACCGAGGCGTCCCACTTCAAGGGCAAGATCTACGCCTGGGACGTGGTGAACGAGGCGTTCGCCGACGGCGGCAGCGGGGCGCGCCGGGCCTCCGTCTTCCAGAACGTCCTCGGTGACGGCTATATCGAGGACGCCTTCCGCACCGCCCGCGCCGCCGACCCCGCGGCCAAGCTCTGCTACAACGACTACAACATCGAGAACTGGTCGGACGCCAAGACCCAGGCCGTCTACCGCATGGTGCGCGACTTCAAGTCCCGTGGCGTGCCCGTCGACTGCGTCGGCTTCCAGAGCCACTTCGGCACCTCCGGCCCGCCGGCGAGCTTCCGGAGCACGCTGGCGAACTTCGCCGCCCTCGGCGTGGACGTGCAGATCACCGAGCTGGACATCGCCCAGGCACCGGCCACCGCGTACGCGGACACGGTCAAGGCGTGCAGAAGCGTCGCCCGCTGTACCGGCATCACCGTGTGGGGCATCCGCGACAGCGACTCCTGGCGCAGCGGCGAGAACCCGCTGCTGTTCGACGGCGCGGGCAACAAGAAGGCCGCGTACGGCGCGGTGCTGTCCGCGCTCGGCGGCACGGGCGCGGCACCGGCCCCGCACAAGGGGCTGCCGTCGAGCTTCAGCTGGTCCTCCAGCAAGCAGCTGATCGCCCCCAAGTCCGACGCGACGCACGAGATCGCCGGGATCAAGGACCCGTCCGTCGTCCGCTACAAGGGCAAGTACCACGTGTTCGCGAGCGTGGCCAGCGCCTCCGGCTACAACCTCGTCTACCTGAGCTTCAAGGACTGGTCGCAGGCGGGTTCGGCCACCCACCACTACCTGGACCGCACGGCCATCGGCAGCGGCTACCGGGCGGCGCCCCAGGTGTTCTACTACGCGCCGCAGAAGCTGTGGTACCTGGTCTACCAGACGGGCAACGCGTCGTACTCCACCAACAAGGACATCTCCAACCCCGACGGCTGGAGCGCGCCGCGCGACTTCTACCCCGAGATGCCGGACATCATCAAGCAGAACATCGGCAACGGCTACTGGGTCGACATGTGGGTGATCTGCGACAGCGCCCACTGCTACCTGTTCTCCTCCGACGACAACGGGCACCTCTACCGCTCGCAGACCACCGTCGGCCAGTTCCCGAACGGCTTCACCAACACCGTCATCGCCGCCCAGGACCCCGACAGGTACGCGCTGTTCGAGGCGAGCAACATCTACAAGGTGAAGGGCAGCAAGCAGTACCTGATGCTGGTGGAGGCGATCGGCTCCGACGGCCGGCGCTACTTCCGCTCCTGGACCTCCTCCGACCTGGCCGGGTCCTGGTCCCCGCTGGCCGATTCCGAGAGCAATCCGTTCGCCCGGGCGAACAACGTCACCTTCCCGTCGGGCGCCTGGACGAAGGACATCAGTCACGGCGAGATGATCCGCGCCGGATACGACCAGACGCTGACCATCCCCGCATGCAAGCTCCAGTACCTGTACCAGGGCATGGACCCGAACGCGAGCGGTGACTACAACAGCCTGCCGTGGCGGCTCGGCCTGCTCACCCAGACCGGCTCCCACTGCTGAGACCGGCGAGAGCGGGACGCCGTCCGGTACGGCGTCCCGCTCTTCCCGAACCGCCCTACGCCGGTTACGGGTTGACCACACTGCCGCCGAAGGTCACCGCGAGGCGACCGTCGGAGGCGAAGGACCAGCCGAGGGCGCCCGCGTACGAGGAGCAGCGGGAGCCGTTGGAGCCGGTCCAGAACTGGTTGGAGCTGTCGGCGCTGCCGACCGTCTTGTCGTTGGAGCCGCTGCCGGTGAAGCGGCAGGAGGTGTTGTTGCGGAACACCGACGTGCCCTTGTCGAACGAGAAGTTGCGCTCGGCGTTGTCGACACCGAGGTTGTTGGAGATCGTCATGGTGCCCGGGTTGCTGTTGTAGGTGAACCCGTGGTGGCCGTTCTTGTAGGCGATGCTGTGCTGGACGACGTGGTTGACGGGGATGTCGTCGCCGCCGAGCTTGTAGCCGTTGCGGTCGCCGTTGGTGTTGACGGTGCCGTCGCTCAGCGTGCCGTTGTTGTAGGAGAGGGAGTACTCGATGGTCACCGGGCCGATGGCGCCGGTGTCCGTCTTGGTGTACAGGTCCCAGCCGTCGTCGATGTTGTGGTGGGAGACGTCGTAGCGGAAGACGTTCCCGGTGCCGGTGGTCAGCTTGGCGGCGAAGCCGTCGGCGTCCTCGCCGTCGGAGTCGGCGTTGTCATGCGACTCGGAGCTGACGATCAGGTTGTTCGCCGGCCACTGGGAGCTGGGGGTGCTGGAGGCGATCCGGCCGAGCTGGAGCCCGGTGTCGCGGTTGTAGGCCGTCACCACCCGCTCGACGACGTTGTTGCTGCCGCCGACGTAGATGCCGTTGTCACCGGCGTGCTGGACCGTGAGGCCGTACAGCCGCCAGTAGTCGGCGAACAGCTGGACGCCCCGGTTGGACGGGCTCTCCGTCTGCGCCGAGAAGTCCAGGACCGGCTTCTCGCCCGGGTAGGCGGACAGGGTGGTGCGGGCGGCGGAGGTGCCGTCGCTGCCGGCCGGGATGGTGACCGTGGCGGACTGGCGGTAGGTCCCGCCGCGCAGGTAGATCGTGCCGCCGGGGGTGATCCGGCTGATGGCGGAGGTGAGCGTGGTCGGGGCCGACTCGGTGCCGGCCGCGCCGTCGGTGCCGGTCGGTGACACGTAGAGCACGCTGCCGGCCGCCGCCGTCGCCACGTCGGCTTCCAGGTGGTCGAGGTTGGGCAGGCCGTCGGAGGTGGTCGGGGTGAGGCGTACGGTGTTGCCGCCCGCCTTGACCGGCACGGTGAGCGTCTTGGTCGTCCAGCCGTCCCAGGTGCCGGTGGTCTCGAAGCTGGCGGTGGCGGCCGTGGTGCCGTTGACGGCGACGGTCGCGGGCCGTGCGGTGGCCGAGCCGTTGGCGAAGCGGATGTTCAGGGTCGCGGTGCCGGCGCTCGCCGCGTTCACGGTGAACTGGGCGTAGGCGCCGGAGGCGTTGGTGGCGTTGCAGAATCCGCTGCCGGAGTAGCCGGTCCAGTCGGAGTCGATGGTCCCGGTGCAGACGGCGGGTACGTTCTCGGCCTCGTACCGGGTGGTCACGGCCTGGGCCGTGGTGCCGGTCAGCGCGACGAGCGCGCCGGTCAGCAGCCCGGCGCACGCGATGGCTGGTCTCATGTGCATCGGCTTGTCTCCCTGCGGGTCGACTCGGCAGTGCGGGTGCGAGTGGTCCAGAGGGGTGAACACGGCGGCCGGTCGTGGCATGGTGAACCGTGACCGGAAAGCGCTTTCCCTCTGGACCTTCCCGACAGTAAGGAGCAGTCATGCACACGTCAACTGCCGCGTACATGATTTCTATTCAGAATGGTGAATGACAGTCCGTCGGCTACTCGCCGGGGGCGAGGGTACGGGCGACGACGGCCGCCGCCTCGGCGATCAGCGCCTGGTCCACCGGGGCGTCCTTGGCGCTCTTGTCCGACAGCACGGCCAGCACCACGGGTGTCCCCCGGGTCGTCCAGGCCACCCCGATGTCGTTGGCGGTCGCGTAGTCCCCGGTCCCGGTCTTGTCCGCCACCACCCAGGCGGGCGGCAGTCCCTTGCGGAACCGCTCCTCGCTGGTGGTGTTGCCCTTCAGCCAGCCGGTGAACCGCTGCCGGTCGGCCCTGCGCAGCGCCCGGCCCAGGGTGAGACGCTCCAGGCTCCCGGCGATCGCCTCGGGCGTCGTGGTGTCCCGCACGTCCCCGGGGATCGCGGTGTTCAGCTCCGGCTCCCAGCGGTCGAGCCGGCTCACCGTGTCGCCGAGCGACCGGAGGAAACGGGTGAGCCCGGCCGGGCCGCCGAGCTCCCGGAGCAGCAGATTGCCGGCCGCGTTGTCGCTGTACTGGATCGCCGCCGCGCACAGCCCGGCCACGGTCATGCCGGTTTCCAGATTCTCCTGGGTGCGCGGGGAGTTCGGCAGGATGTCACGCGGCGGGTAGTGCACCACCCGGTCCAGCGGAGCGCGGTCGCCGTGGTCGCGCAGCACCGCCGCCGCGGCGAACGCCTTGAACGTCGAGCACATCGCGAACCGCTCCCCCGCCCGGTGGGCCACGGTCCGCCCGGTGCGGACGTTGCGCGCGTACACGCCGAGCCGGGCGCCGTAGCGCCGTTCCAGCTCGGCCAGTTCGGCCGACTCGGCGGGTTCGGCCCGGCCGGAGCGTGGTGCGGCGGACGCGGTGGGCGCGGAGAGCGCCGTGGCGGCCATCGCGGCGCCGGTGAGGCCGAGGCCGGTCCGCAGCAGACGGCGGCGCGGCAGCGGGGCGGGGCCGTCGGCGGCGGACGCGGTCGCGCCGGATGTGACCGTACGGGTCAAGTGCGTACTGGACGTGGTCGTACTGAACAGGGGCGTGCTGGACATGGGCGTACTCCTCCCGGGACGTACGTCGTCGGTGCCGGTCTTCGACGGGTACAGCGAAACAGCGCGAGGGCACCCATGTCCAAGAGGAAACTTTGAAGTTCCCATGCCTTATTGATATGAGTGCCGGGTGGATCTACTGGCACACCTGGAGGCGTATGTGGCGACGGCCGAGGAGGCGGGCTTCTCCCGGGCCGCCGACCGGCTCGGCATCGCCCAGCCGCTGCTCAGCCGCCGCGTGAAGACGCTGGAGGAGTACTTCGGCGGCCCGCTGTTCGACCGGTCCCGGCGGCAGATCGAGACCACGGAGCTGGGGGTGCTGCTGCTCCCCTACGCCCGGGACGTGCTGGACCGGGCGCAGCGGCTGCGACAGGTCGCCCGCTCGGCCCGGCGCTCGCCGGTGCGCGCCCTCGGCGTCCCCGCGGACTGCGCCCCGGCCGCGCTGGCCCGGGCCCTGCGCGCCGGCACCGAGCGCGGGCTCACCCTCGGCATACGGGAACTGCCGCCGCTGGAGCGGGCGTCGGGGCTGGCGGACGGTTCGCTCGGCTACGCGCTGGTGCGCACCGCGCCGGAACAGGCGGCGTTCCAGGTGCCGTTGGGGCTGGCGTCCGCGCCGGTCGCGGACGGCGGGGCCGCCCGGCGCACGCTGCACCTGGAGGAGCTGCGGCCCCGCCGCGGCCGGGGCGCCGCACGTGCCGCCCGCCCACCCCTGTTGCTGCTGACGGAGGACCAAGTGCCGTACTTCGAGGACCGGTTGGCGCGGGCCGCCGCGCGCGCCGGGCTGCCCGAGGAGCGGATCCGGCCGGCCGGACCGGCGGCCGGCGCGCTCGCCGAGACCCTGGCCGGGCACGCGCTGCTGCTGTGCGCCGAACCGTTCGCCCGGCAGCACGGCGCCCACTGGGCACCGCTGGCCGACCGCACCCTGCACCGGGGCTACGACGTGCGCGCCGCCCCGGGCCGGGACGGCGCGGCGGCCGTACCGGACTGGCTGGCCGCGCTGCTCGCCTCGGCGGTGGGTGCCGCGGCCCACCGGGGCGGGCCGGAGCCGGCGGCCGGGCGCGAGGACACCGCCGCGCGACTGGCGGCACGCGGATGAGCGCGGCGGCACACCGCCCGGTGTACACCGGCGGCGACGCGGCCCTGTCGGCCGTCGCCGAGGCCATCGCCGAGGACTGGGCCGCGCTGGGGGTGCGCGGCTCCTTCCTCGCCCGCAACCTCGACACCGGGGAGCAGCTCGGTTTCGACACGGACGAACCGGTGCCGCTGGCGTCGGTGGCCAAGGTCCCGCTCGCCCTGGTCGTGCTGGACCGGATCGCGGCCGGGGAGCTGGATACGGCCCGCCCGGTGACGGTGGATCCCCGTACCAGCAGCGTCGGCCCCACGGGGCTCGCCGCCTTCCGGCACCCGGCCACGGTGGCCGTCGGCGATCTGCTCCTGCTGATGCTGTCGGTGAGCGACAACGCCGCCGCGGACGCCCTGTTCGACCTGGTGCCGGCGGCGCAGGCCGACGCGCGGCTGCGCGCCTGGGGGTGCGACGGGATCCGGGTGCGGCACCGGATGAACCACCTGTACGAGTGCGCGGCCGGCGCCGCCGGGAACGACTTCTCCCTCGCCCTGGAGCTGGCCGTCCGGGACGAGGGAACGGGCCGGCACACCATCGAGACCCTGGACCCGGCGCACGCCAACGCGGGCACGGCCGCGGCGCTGGTCGGCCTGCTCCAGCGGGTGTGGCGCGACGAGATCGCCTCTCCTCCCGCGACGGCCGAGCTGCGGCGGCTGATGGGGCACCAGGTCTTCACCCAGCGGCTGGCGGGCGAACTGCGCGCGGACACGCTGCGGTGGAGCGGCAAGACCGGCACGTTCCTGCATCTGCGGCACGAGATCGGGGTCGTCGAGGCGGACTCCGGGGACCGGGTGGCGATGGCGGCCCTCACCCGCGCGACCCGCCGCGCGGGACTGGCACCGGACATCGACCTGGCGATCGGGGCGGCGGGCCGGGACGCGTTCGAGGCCCTGCGGAGCTGAGTCCGGGGTGGACGGCCGGGATTCGACGGACAGGTCCCGGCCGGTCCCGGTCGCTCGCCACAGCTCGGTGGCTCGGCACAGCTCGGTCGCTCAGGACAGCAGGCGCTGTTCCTTCGCCACCGCCACCGCGCCCGCCCGGGTGTCGACGCCGAGCTTGTCGTAGACGCGCCGCAGATGGGTCTTGACGGTGGCCTCGCTGATGTAGAGGGCGCGGGCGATGGCGTGGTTGGACAGGCCCCGGGAGAGGTGGGTGAGGATGTCCCGCTCCCGGGGGGTGAGGGCGGGGCGCGGGTTGCGCAGCCGGGACATCACGCGGTCGGCGACCGGGGGCGAGAGCGCCGGGCGGCCCTGGGCCGCCGCGTGGATCGCCGTGAACAGGTCCTCCGCGCGCTCGGCCTTCAGCAGATAGCCGGTGGCGCCGGCCGCGACGGCACGGGTGACGTCGGCGTCGGTGTCGTACGTGGTGAGGATCAGGACGTGCGGGGCGGCCGGCTCGGCGCGCAGCCGGCGGGTGGTCTCCACGCCGTCGATGCCCTCGCCCAGTTGCAGGTCCATCAGGACGACGTCGGGAGCGGTCCTGCGGGCGAGGGCGAGCGCCTCCTCGCCGCTGCCGGCCTCGCCGACGACCTCGATGTCCGGCGCGCTGTGCAGCAGCGCCAGCAGTCCGGCGCGGACGACGGCGTGATCGTCGCAGACGAGGATGCGCACCGGTGTCCGGGCGTCCGGGGCGGGGGTGTGGGTCATCTCGGCTCCAACGGGATCGCCGCCGACAGGGCCGTGCCCTCGCCCGGTGCCGACTCGATGGTGAGGGTGCCGCCCAGCTGGCGCAGCCGGGCACGGATGGCGGGCAGGCCGTGGCCGCGCTCCCCGGCGGCGGTCCCGGATCCGGCAGCGGCGGTGGTGCGCGGGTCGAAGCCGCGCCCGTCGTCGGTGACGTCCAGCACGATCTGGTCGTCCAGGCAGGTCAGGGTGAGGGTGGCGGTGGTGGCCGCCGCGTGTTCGCGGACGTTGGCGAGGGCGCCCTGGGCGATGCGCAGCAGGGCGGACTCCACGGGTGCGGGCAGCGGGGCGGGCGGGCTGCCCTCGGTGTGCACGCGGACGGTGAGGTCCGGTGTCGTCTCGCGCTCGGCGACGGCGTTGAGGGCCCGCAGCAGGCCGCCGCCCTCGGCGAGGTCGGCCGGGGTCAGGTCGTGGACGAAGCGGCGGGCCTCGGCGAGGCTGCGCTCGGCGCTGGCCGCCGCCGTGCGGACGTGGTCGCGGGCCGTGCCGGGGGCGCTGTCCCACAGGCGGTCGGCCGCCTGGAGCAGCATGCGCTGGCTGGACAGGCCCTGGGCGAGGGTGTCGTGGATCTCCCGGGCGAGCCGTTCGCGTTCGGCGAGGGTGCCCTCGCGGCGCTCGGTGGCGGCCAGTTCGCGCCGGGTGCGGACCAGGTCGGCGATCAGGGCGTCCCGGCGGGCCGCCTGGCGCTGCATGACGACGAACACGGTGGTGGCCACGGCGGCGACCGCGGGCGGGGCCAGCAGCACGTTCGGGTCGGCCCAGCCCGCCAGGCTCAGCTGGGCGGCCACCGCGAGCGCGGTCAGCAGCGCCACCAGAGGGATCGCGGCGCGCGGCGGGAGCGTGCGCAGGCCGGTGTAGAAGAGCGGGACCGCGCACCAGGCGAAGCTCGGGGCGAGGACGACGAGCAGCGCCCAGGCCGCCACGACCAGCCCGAGCCAGCCCAGCCGGCGCGGTGTGGGGCGGGTGCCGAGGGCGGGGCCGAGGACGTAGAGCACCGCCAGCAGCACGGACAGGGCGATCACCCAGGGGGTGTGCGGCCCCTCGGCGTGCCGGGCCAGGTAGCGGGCGACGGACGCGGACAGCAGCACGAAGAACGCCGTGTGCATGACGACGGTGAGGGCGCGGGTGTCGTCGCGCTCGGGTGCGGCCACCCCCGGCACCTCCCTCGGCTCCGCGCTG
This sequence comes from Streptomyces achromogenes subsp. achromogenes, assembly GCF_000720835.1. Taxonomy (GTDB): domain Bacteria; phylum Actinomycetota; class Actinomycetes; order Streptomycetales; family Streptomycetaceae; genus Streptomyces; species Streptomyces achromogenes. Next base: position 245,875 of record NZ_JODT01000017.1, read on the forward strand.
AACTGGGCAAACACCCTCCATTGTGCCCGGGCACGGGGGCCGCGGGGTCATCCGATCGGATGACCCCCCAGGCCACCGGTCCACCGACGGGACACGGCCCCGGCCGGCGGCAGGATCGGTTCCGGGAAGCGGTTCCGCCTCCCGCCCAGGCTCTACCGGAAGGTCCCCAGCATGCCCAGTCGCAAGAAGCCGTCCCGTCGTACCCGCGTCCTGACGGGCGGTGCCGCCCTGGCCGTCGTCGGGGCCGGTGTCGTCGGCACGGTCGCCGCCAACGCCGCCGACTCCGCCGACGCCGCGCCCGCCGCCGCGCCGGTGGCGGCCCGGGGCGGCGAGCTGACGCAGAGCACGCACCTGTCCGTGGACGCGGCCGTCAAGGCGGCGCGCGCCGCGCTGGAGGCGGCCGAGAAGGACGGCCGGCAGGTGTCGGTGGCCGTCGTCGACCGCAACGGCAACACCGTGGTCACCCTGCGCGGGGACGGCGCGGGCCCGCAGTCGTACGAGTCCGCGGAGCGCAAGGCGTACACCGCGGTCTCCTGGAACGCGCCGACCTCGGAGCTGGCCAAGCGGCTGGCGCAGGCGCCGAACCTGAAGGACATCCCGGGCACGCTGTTCCTCGCGGGCGGCGCGCCGGTGACCGCCAAGGGCGCGCCGGTCGCGGGCATCGGTGTCGCGGGCGCCCCGTCGGGCGACCTGGACGAGCGGTACGCGCAGGCGGGCGCGGCGGTCCTCGGCCGCTGACCCCGCCCGCGCACGGCGGCGCGTCCGGGTCCGCCCCCGCGGGGGTGGACCCGGACGCGCCGTTTCAGCGGGCCGGACCGGTCAGACGAGGTCGAAGCGGTCCGCGTTCATGACATTGTTCCACGCGGCGACGAAGTCCTTCACGAACTTCTCCTTGGCGTCGTCGCTCGCGTACACCTCGGCGAGGGCGCGCAGCTCGGAGTTGGAGCCGAAGACGAGGTCGGCCCGGCTGCCGGCCCACTTCACCTCGCCGGTGCTCGCGTCCCGGCCCTCGAAGGTGGTCTGGTCCTCCGAGGTCGCCTTCCACTGCGTGCCCATGTCGAGCAGGTTGACGAAGAAGTCGTTGGTGAGGACGCCGGGCGTCTTGGTGAGCACGCCGAGCTGCGACTGCTGGTAGGTGGCGCCGAGGACGCGCAGACCGCCGACGAGCGCGGTCATCTCGGGGGCACTCAGGCTCAGCAGGTTGGCCCGGTCGAGCAGCAGGTACTCGGCGGGCAGGCGGTTGCCCTTGCCGAGGTAGTTGCGGAAGCCGTCCGCGGTCGGCTCCAGCGCCTCGAAGGACTCGGCGTCGGTGTGCTCCTCGCCGGCGTCCACCCGGCCCGGGGTGAAGGGCACCTCGATCGCGAAGCCGCCCTCCTTGGCGGCCTTCTCCACGGCGGCGGCACCGCCGAGGACGATGAGGTCGGCCAGGGAGACCTTCTTGGCGCCGGAGGAGGCGTTGAACTCCTGCTGGATGCCCTCCAGGGTGCGCAGCACCTGGGCGAGCTGGTCGGGCTCGTTGACCTCCCAGCCGCGCTGCGGGGCGAGGCGGATGCGGGCGCCGTTGGCGCCGCCGCGCTTGTCGCTGGCGCGGAACGTGGACGCGGACGCCCACGCGGTGGTGACCAGCTGGGACACGGACAGACCCGAGTCGAGCAGCTTGGTCTTCAGGGCGGCGATGTCGGCGTCGTCGATCAGCTCGCCCTCGCGCTCGGGCAGCGGGTCCTGCCAGAGCAGCGTCTCCTCCGGGACCTCGGGGCCGAGGTACAGCGACTTCGGGCCCATGTCGCGGTGGGTGAGCTTGTACCAGGCGCGGGCGAAGGCGTCCGCGAATTCCTCCGGGTTCTCGTAGAACCGGCGGGAGATGGGCTCGTAGATCGGGTCGAAGCGCAGCGCCAGGTCGGTGGTGAGCATCCGCGGGCGGTGCTTCTTCTCCGGGTCGTGCGCGTCGGGGACGATCTCCGGGGCGTTCTTGGCGACCCACTGGTGGGCGCCGGCCGGGCTCTGCTCCAGCTCGTACTCGTACTCGAACAGGTTCTTGAAGAACCCGTTGCTCCACTGGGTCGGCGTGGTCGTCCAGGTGACCTCCAGGCCGGAGGTGATGGCGTCCCCGCCCTTGCCGGTGCCGTAGGTGTTGCGCCAGCCGAGGCCCTGCTCCTCCAGGCCGGCGGCCTCCGGGTCCGGGCCGACGTTGTCGGCGGGACCGGCGCCGTGGGTCTTGCCGAAGGTGTGGCCGCCGGCGATCAGCGCGACGGTCTCCTCGTCGTTCATCGCCATGCGGCGGAACGTCTCACGGATGTCGCGGGCCGCGGCGACCGGGTCGGGGTTGCCGTTCGGGCCCTCGGGGTTGACGTAGATCAGGCCCATCTGGACGGCGCCGAGCGGGTTCTCCAGCTCGCGGTCGCCGGTGTAGCGCTTGTCGTCCAGCCAGGTGGTCTCGGGACCCCAGTAGACGTCCTCCTCCGGCTCCCAGACGTCCTCGCGGCCGCCGCCGAAGCCGAAGGTCTTGAAGCCCATCGTCTCCAGGGCGACATTGCCGGTGAGGATCAGCAGGTCGGCCCAGGAGATGCTCTGGCCGTACTTCTTCTTGACCGGCCACAGCAGGCGGCGGGCCTTGTCCAGGTTGCCGTTGTCCGGCCAGCTGTTGAGCGGGGCGAAGCGCTGCTGGCCGGCGCCGGCGCCACCGCGGCCGTCGCTGATGCGGTAGGTGCCCGCGCTGTGCCAGGCCATACGGATCATCAGGGGGCCGTAGTTGCCGAAGTCGGCGGGCCACCAGTCCTGCGACGTGGTGAGCACCTCGGCGATGTCCCGCTTCACGGCGGCGAGGTCCAGGGCCTGGAAGGCCTGCGCGTAGTCGAAGTCCTCGTCGAGGGGGTTGGCCACGTCGGGGTTCTTGGCGAGGATCTTCACATTGAGCCGCTCCGGCCACCACTGACGGTTGCCACCGCCCTGGGTCGGGTGCAGGGCCCGGTCGTGCGCGACGGGGCAGCCGCCGCTCCCCTCCTCCGACTTCGCGTCTGTGACGATCGCGTCGTGGTTCTCAGTCATGGCAATCCTTCCGAACTGTGCGGAACTCGGTGCTCAGGAACTGCGGCCGGTGGAACAGCCGGGGCACAGGCCCCAGTACACGACCTCGGCCTCGTCGATGGCGAAACCGTGGTCGTCGGAGGCGGTCAGGCAGGGCGCGTCGCCGACGGCACAGTCGACGTCCGCGACGGCCCCGCAGGACCGGCACACGATGTGGTGGTGGTTGTCGCCCACGCGTCCCTCGTACCGGGCCGGGTGGCCGGCCGGCTCGATACGGCGCACCAGACCCGCCTCGGTCAGCGCGTGCAGGGCCTCGTAGACGGCTTGCAGGGAGATGTGGCCCACGCGATCACGGACACCGGAGGCGATCGCCTCGGCGCCGAGATGGTCACCGTCCCGGACGGTCTCCAGCAGCGCGACGCGGGCTGCCGTCACGCGCAGGCCGGCACCGCGCAGCTCCTCGGCGGTGGTCGGTCTCGGGGAGGCGGACATGGGCAGAACCTACCGTCATAAACACGAGGGGTTCAAGAAAACGAAGGATGCAATTCTGGTCGCTTACGAGCGACGTCCGGCCGTCTTCGAAGCCCCCGCGCACCGGTCGGAACGGGTCCACGGGGCGGGGTCGCGCGCATGCCCGCATCATGCGGTCCGCGGCCCGCGAGGCCGGTGAGCGGGCCCGCGCCCAGCAGGCGACACGACGGAACGTGCCCATGCCAGGACAGCACTCCATGCCAGGACAGCAGAAGCCGACCGGGGAGAAGGAGCCGACGGGAGGCCCTGTCCCGGGCCCGGGACCCGCAGCCTGACCATGCGTGCGGGCTCGGCCGGCCGTGCGTGGACCGCGGGCCGGGGCCCTCACTCGTGCGGGTGCACACCGTCCCGCCGTCCGTGGCGTCCCCGGCGACGCGTCGTTCGGCAGCAGTGTGAAGTTTCCCGGGCTACGTGATGGACCGGGGGCGGACGGGCAACGAACCCCTTCATGCCCCACGCGATTCTCCTGCGGCAGGTGATGCGATGACCACGGCGACGACCCGGGCGCTCCGGACGCCGCCCGCCAGGGCCGGCCAGACGGCGGCCGGGTCCCCCGCACCGCCCGCGCCGCCCTCCCTGCCGTCGCTCACCGGACTGCGCTGGATGGCGGCGCTGCTGGTGTTCGGACTGCACGTGCACAACTTCGGCTGGTTCGGCGGCACGGGTGGCCGCCTGATGTCCTGGGGCTTCGGCGCCGGCGCCACCGGAGTGTCGTTCTTCTTCATCCTGTCGGGGTTCGTGCTGACCTGGTCGGCGCGGCCCCGTGACCGCGCGCTCGCCTTCTGGCGGCGGCGGATCGCCCGGGTCTACCCGGTGCACCTGGTCACCCTCGTCATGGCCCTGGTCATGGCGGGCACGCTGACGCACCGGGCGCTGCCGGCGCCGGACCAGGCCCTGGCGAACGCCCTGCTGGTGCACTCCTGGTGGCACCCGTGGTGGCAGACGCTGAACCCGGTGAGCTGGTCCCTGGCCTGCGAGGCGTTCTTCTACGCCGCCTTCCCCCTGCTGATCGGGCTGCTGCGCCGGCTCGGGGCGCGCGCCACGACCGCGCTGGGCGCCCTGTCGGTGGCCGCGGTCGTCCTGCTGGCCTGGACGGACGCCCACCACTGGTGGACGCACTCGGTCTACCCGTTCCCCGCCGCCCGGCTGCCCGAGTTCGTGCTCGGCGCGGTCACCGCGCGACTGGTGCTGCTCGGCCGCTGGCGCGGGCCGGGGCTGGAGGCGTCGCTCGCGCTGGCCGTCATCGGCTACTTCCTGGTCCCGCAGGTCACGCCCGGCTACTCGGCCACCGTCTGCACCCTCGCCGGGTTCGCGCTGCTCATCCCCGCGGCGGCGGTCGCCGACCTGCGCGGGCTGCCGTCCCTGTGGCGGAGCGGGCGGATGGTGCGGCTCGGGGAGCTGTCGTTCGCCTTCTACATGGTCCATCTGCTGGTGCTGCGCGCCGCGACGACCGTGCTGGGCACGAAGCCGCGCTTCGGCCCGTGCGCGGGGCTGGCGGTCGGCGCGACCGCGTTCGCCGTCTCGCTCGGCCTGTCCTGGGTGCTGTACGAGGCGGTGGAGCGCCCGGCCCGGCGGCTGCTGCTGCGCCGCCGTCCGGCCGCGCGACCGGATCAGGTACCGGCCCGGCGGGAGCCCCCGGCACCGGCACCGGCCCGCGACTGACTTCCCCTCCTTTTCCAGCCGATCCCTCTCCTTTTCCAGCCGATTCCCCTGGCTTCTTCCGGCCGTCTGTTCCCCCGTTCCCCGGCCGTCCGTTCCGGTGCCGTCCGCCCCGCCCGTCCGGCCCCGGGTCGCACGCACGGGTGACGTCGGCGAAACCGAGGAGAGCCTGCGGGTTTCGGGGGTAGGCGGCTCACCGACGCCGGTCCGGGGGACGCGCTCCGCGGGGCCGGCGACAGCCGCACGCACCGAAGGAGCCGAGCCGTCGTATCCGGACAACCAGCGGACAGCCGACAGGAGTCCCGCCCGCTCGTCCGCCCGCGCCGCCGGGCCCACCCTCCCCGGCCCGGGCCATGGTCGGCCTGGTCACAGAGCCGGGAGCGGGTTTGGCCTGGCCGGACACCGGTCGCTACGGTGGGCGGTCGGCAATGATCGGCTTCGGAGAGCCGGCCCACCGGCGCACCTGGGTGTGCGAGAGGAGAGGATGACAGTGCCCGAGCAGGACGCGGCCGTATCGGCACCGCAAGTGGTGAGTTCCTTCCTGGAACAGCGCAAGGAGCAGATCGCCCAGCGCTGGGCCGACACGCCCTTGTTCCGCTCGGTCTTCACCGTCTCCCGCGACGAGGCGGTGGAGGCGTGCAAGGCCGTGGTGGAAGCGCTGTCCGAGGTGGCCGCCAGCGGACGGCTGGAGGACGTGGGCTCGCCGGGCTTCGTGCCGGTGCGCGACCAGTTGGGGCGGATGACGCAGACCCGGGCCCGCTCCGGGCACACCGCGTCCCAGATCGCCAACGAGGTGGCCGGGCTGCGCGTGCCGGTGATGGAGCTGCTGCGCGAGGAGTTCGCCGACCCCACGGTCCCGCGGGCCCAGGAGGCCGTACTGGCGCTGACCCTGCTGCTGGGCACGCTGCGGCTGGTGGTCATGGAGACGGCGCTGGACGCGAACGCGGAGCTGATCGAGCGGCAGCGGCAGCAGCTGCTGGAAGTGGCCACCCCGGTGATCAAGCTGTGGGAGGGCACGGTCGCCGTGCCGCTGATCGGCACCCTGGACAGCGCGCGCAGCCAGGTCGTGATGGAGTCGCTGCTGGAGGCGATCGTCGACCAGCGGGCCCGGTACGCCATCCTCGACATCACCGGTGTGCCGACCGTCGACTCGCTCGTGGCCCAGCACCTGATGAAGACGGTCGCCGCCGCCCGGCTGATGGGTGCAGAGTGCATCGTCTCCGGCATCCGCCCGGCCATCGCGCAGACCATCGTGCAGCTCGGCATCGACCTCGGCTCGGTTCTCACCCGGTCCTCGCTGGCCGACGCGCTGGCCTACGCGCTCGGCAAGCAGGGCATCGAGGTGTCCCGGGCGCACGCGAATGAGAGCGTCCGGTGAGCCAGCCCCTTCCCGCCCATTCGGCCCAGGTGCCGGTGCTCGCCCTGGGCGACGTGCTGCTGGTCTCCCTGCAGGGCGAGCTGCACGACGGTATGGCCGAGCAGTTGCAGCAGGACATCACCCAGCGCATCTCCACCGACCGGATGACCGGAGTGGTGATCGACATCTCCGGGGTGGACATGGTCGACTCCTTCCTCGGCCGGGTGCTCGCGGAGATCGCCTCCACGGCCCGGCTGCTGGCGGCGCGTACGGTCCTGGCCGGGATGCGGCCCGCCGTGGCGATCACCCTGGTGGAGCTGGGGCTCACGCTGCCCGGGCTGGTCACCGCGCTGGACGTCGACCGTGCCATGGAACTGCTGAACCAGAGGGGGAGCTGATGCAGCGGTCCGGCCAGGTGTCCGCGACGAGCCTGCCCATCGGCTCGGACGCGGATCTGGCCTGGGTGCGGCAGGAGGTGCGGCAGTGCGCGGCGGGGCTCGGCTTCGGCCTGGTGCAGCAGACCAAGCTGGTCACGGCGGCGAGCGAGCTGGCCCGCAACACGCTGGTGCACGGCGGTGGCGGGCGGGTGGAGATCACCCCGCTGGACAACGGGCGCAGCCGCGGCCTGCGGATGAGTTTCATCGACGACGGTCCGGGCATCCGCGATCTGGAACTGGCCATGACCGACGGGTACACCACCGGCGGCGGCCTCGGGCTGGGACTGAGCGGAGCGAAACGGCTGGTGCACGAGTTCAGTGTCGACACCGAGCCCGGCCGGGGGACGACCGTCACGGCCGTGGCCTGGGTGACCCAGGTGCCCGCGTCCCGCCCGGGGCTGTGATGGGCCGGGTGTGGGAGGTCCCGGTGCACGACTCCACCCGGGTGCGGGACGCCCGGATGGCGGCCCGGGAGGCGTGCGACGACTCGGGGCTGGCCCCCGCGCGTACGGCGGCGGCGGAGCTGGTCGCAACCGAGCTGGCCACCAATCTGCTCAAGCACGCGGGCGGCGGCCTGATGGTGGTGAACCTGGTGGATCCGCCGGCCGGCGGCACGGGCGCGTCGGTCCAGCTGTACTCGCTGGACCACGGGCCGGGCATCGCCGACGTGGACGCCGCCCTGCGCGACGGCTACTCCACCGCCGACGGTTCGCTCGGCGCGGGGCTGGGCAGCTGCCGGCGCAGCGCCAACGCCTTCCACCTGTACAGCCGGCCCGGCCGGGGGACGGTCGCGGCGGCCCGGATCGACGCCGAGGCCGGCGAGCGCGGGGCGCCCCCGGCGCGGCTGCCCGCGGGCGGGATCACGGTCTCCCTCGGCCAGGACGCGCACTGCGGTGACGCCTGGGGCTGGGTGCGTTCCGGGCGGCTGCTGACGCTGCTGCTCGCGGACGGTCTCGGGCACGGGCCGAAGGCCGCGCACGCCTCCACCGCGGCGGTGGCGGAGCTGCGCCGCACCGGGCATCTGCCGCCCGCGGACATCCTGCGCCGGCTGCACACGGCGCTGCGGCCCACCCGGGGCGCGGCGGTGACGGTGGCGCAGGTGGACACCGAGCGGGCGGAGCTCAGCTTCGCCGGGGTCGGCAACGTGAGCGCCCGGCTGCGCCGCGGGGAGTCCTGGACGTCCTTGGTGACCCATCCCGGGATCGTCGGGGCGTACTTCCCGGCGCAGGTCCCGGTGCGCCGGCTGCCGTGGCACCAGGACAGCCTGCTCGTGGTGCACAGCGACGGGCTGCCCAGCCGGTGGACCCCGCCGGAGGACCCCGGGCTGCTCGCCCACGACCCGTCGGTGGTGGCCGCGGCGATCCTGCGCGACGCAGGCAGCCCCGCCCGCCCCGTTCGCGACGACACCAGCGTGGCCGTACTGGCCCCCGACCGCCGGACCACCACCCCATGACAGCCGCCCGCGACACTTGGACCATCGCCTCCGCCGCCGACGCGGCCCGTGCCCGTGCCGGGCTGGCGCGGCTCGTCGCGGACACCGGGGCGCCCGCGCTCGACCGCGCCCGTTTCCTCAGCGCGCTCGGGGTGCGGCTGCGGCACGCCGTGGACGCGGGCGGCGCCGAACTGACCGTGACCGCCGGCCCGGACGGCCGGCTGGGGATCGCCCTGGGCGGACCGGAACCCTGGCGGCACACGCTCGTCCGCCCCGGCGCGCTGCCGGGCCCGCAGGACGAGCCGCACTCCGAGGCGATGCCCGACCCGCAGGCCGCCCCGCTCGCCGACGAATTGCCCGACCCGCAGGACGAACCGCACGCCGAGGCACTGCCCGACCCGCTCGCCGAGGCGCTGCCCGCCCCCCAGGAGGCCCCGCTCGCCGAGGCGCTGCTGAGCGCCGACGAGGACGCCGCCGCCGTGCTGACCAGCCTCGCCGAGACGGAGGAGCTGCTGCGCCTGCACCGGGAGGAGCTGCACCAGACCAACCAGGGCGTGCTGGCGCTGCACGCCGAGCTGGAGGCGGCGGCGCTGGCCCAGCGGGACCTCCTGGACGCCGAGCGGGCGGCCCGCGCCGAAGCCGAGAACGCCCGCCGGCTGCTGACGTTCCTGGCCAACGCGAGCGCGGTGCTGCACGCCTCCCTGGACCACGAGGACATCCTGCGCCGGCTGCCCGAGCTGCTGGTCCCGGAGTACGCCCGGCATGTCGACGTCTGGCTGGTGGACGACGAGCGGACCCCGCCGGGCGACCGGGCGGCGGCCACGGTGACGGCGGCGCGCACCGGCCGTCCCCAGCACGCGGGCCCGCATCCCGGGCAGCTGCCCGGCGTGGACGACCTGCCGGCCTCGGCGCTCTTCCCCGACCGGCCGCTGCTGTGCCTGCCGCTGGGCGGGCGCACCGTGCAGGGGGTGCTGACGCTGGCCGCGCCGGGTGAGCGTTTCGACCCGGACACCACCGTGATGCTGCTGGAACTGGCCCGGCGGGCGGGCATCGCGCTGGAGAACGCCCGCCAGTACGAGCAGCACCGGGATGTCGCCGAGGCACTGCAACGCGCGCAGCTGACGGACCTGCCCGCCGTGCCGGGCCTGGACCTGGCCGCGCGCTATCTGCCGGCGACGCACGGGCTGAACATCGGCGGCGACTGGTACGACGCGTTCTCGCAGCCGGACGGCAGTGTGCTGACGGTGATAGGCGACGTCACCGGGCACGGGTTGCGCGCGGCGGTCATCATGGGCCAGTTGCGCACCGCGCTGCGCGCCTACGCCGTCGAGGGCAACGGCCCGGCCCGGATCCTCACGCTGCTGCACCGGATGCTCCGCCACCAGCAGCCGGAGCTGTACGCGACTTGTGCCATCGCCCGGTTCACGCCCGGGGAGCCGGAGGTGGTGTGGGCCGCCGCGGGACACCCGCCGGCCGTCGCCCGCGGCCCCCGGGGGGAGGTGCGGGTGCTGGACGCCAAGCCGGGAATCATGCTCGGGGTCCCGCTGCCGTACGAGTACGAGGAGCACACCGTCGAACTGCCGGCCGGGTCCGTCCTCGCGCTGTACACGGACGGTCTGGTGGAGCGCCGGGCCGCCGGGATCGACGTGGGCATCGACCGGCTCGCCCGGGCCATGCAGGTGCTCGGCGCGGCGGAGCTGGCCAAGCTGGACGCGGCGGCGGACGCGCTGCTCAGACCGATGCTGCACGACTCCGAACACGACGATGACATCTGTCTGCTGCTGTGCCGCACCACCATCGGGTGAACGGCCGTGCGCCGGCCCCCGGTCGCGGGGGCCGGCGCACGGCTGGGGTCACTTGTTGACGCAGACGTTGCCCACGGCCGGGTTCAGCAGGCCGATGATGTTGATGGTGTTGCCGCAGACGTTGGCCTGGATGCCGATCGGCACCTGGATGACGTTGCCGGACAGGACACCCGGGCTGTTGGTGGCGACACCGACGGCTGAGGCGCCGCCGCCACCGCCGTCGGAGGCGACGGCGGTGGCCGTGCCGGCCAGGGCGAGGGCTGCGGTGATGACGGTCGTGGTGGCCAAGGAGCGAAGACGCATGTTCTGCCTCACTGGTTGACGTCGGGTCGTCTCCATCACACCCGGGCGGCGTGCCGTTCGCCTCCGCTGCTACGCCGTCCGGGCAGCCCCGCCGCGATATTTCCCCCGTCCGGCCGGTCAGGCGGCGGACGGGAAGCGTTCCCAGACCCGGTGCGCGCCGAGCAGCCGGGTGAGCTCCGAGAGGACACCGGTGGCGGTGTCCCCGGCGATCACGCCGGGCGCGTCCAGCGGGATGCCGGCCGCCTCCAGGGCCGCCTCACCGCCCTTGGCCGCGCCGATGGCCTTGCCGTGCCGGAACGCCTCACCCAGCAGCAGCCCCACCCGCGGGTCGGGGGTGGCCGCCCCGGCGGTGGGCTGGCCGGCCTTGGCGTCCCGGGCCCCGAAGGCGTCGGCGCCCACTCCGGGGGTGCCCGCCACCAGCACCGCGTCGAACTCCACGGAGCGCGCGGTGGCGTAGGTGCGCTGGACGGTCAGGGCGCCGTCGCCGTCGCCGAGGGTGCCGCCGACCGGTGCCACGATCAGCGGGACCATGCCGCCGTCGAGGACGGCCTGGCGGACGGCCCGTACGCCGTCGAGGTCGCCGTCGGGTCCGGTGAGGATGCCGATGATCCGGCCGTCGGTGGGCCAGGTGCGCCCGACCTGGGAGAGGGCGGGGCTGGGCTGGACGTCGGCGAGGGGCACGGTGGGTTCCGGCGCGGGCAGGCCGAGGCCCGCCGCGACGCCCGCGCACAGCTCCGGGTCGATGTTGGCCAGGACCTGCAACGCCCGCTCCCGGATGGCCACTTCGTAGCACTTGCCGAGTTCGAAGGTGTAGGCGCCGATGATGTGCTCGCGCTCGGGCGGGCTCATGCTCAGCCAGAACCGGCGCGGCTGGCTGAAGTGGTCGTTGAAGGATTCGGGCGCCTCGCGGACCTTGGTCGCCTCGGGGACGCGTACGGGTGTCTCGATGTACGCGCCGAGGTCCGCGCCGGCGGTGAACGGGCAGCCGCCGTCGAGGGAGTTGGGCCGGTAGGGGGCCGTGCCCCGGTGGACGGCCGTCTGGTGGAAGCCGTCGCGGAGCATGTCGTTGACCGGGGCGTGCGGCCGGTTGATCGGGATCTGCGCGAAGTTGGGACCGGCCAGGCGGGTGATCTGGGTGTCCAGGTAGGAGAAGAGCCGGCCGGCGAGCAGCGGGTCGTCGGTGATGTCGATGCCGGGGACGAGGTGGCCCACGTGGAAGGCGACCTGCTCGGTCTCGGCGAAGAAGTTGGACGGGTTGCGGTCGAGGGTGAGCAGCCCGATCGGCTGCACGGGGGCCAGTTCCTCGGGGACGATGTTGGTGGGGTCCAGCAGGTCGATGCCCTCGAAGGTCTGGTCGGGGGTGTCGGGGAAGGTCTGGATGCCGAACTCCCACTGGGGGTAGGCGCCCGCCTCGATGGCGTCGGCGAGGTCCCGGCGGTGGAAGTCGGGGTCGACGCCGTTGATGATCTGCGCCTCCTCCCACACCAGGGAGTGCACGCCCAGCTTCGGCTTCCAGTGGAACTTCACCAGCGTGGTCTCGCCGGCCGCGTTGACCAGGCGGAAGGTGTGGACGCCGAAGCCCTCCATGGTGCGGTACGAGCGCGGGATGCCCCGGTCGGACATGTTCCACAGGGTGTGGTGGGCGGCCTCGGTGTGCAGGGTGACGAAGTCCCAGAAGGTGTCGTGGGCACTCTGCGCCTGCGGGATCTCCCGGTCGGGGTGCGGTTTGCCGGCGTGGATGACGTCGGGGAACTTGATGGCGTCCTGGATGAAGAACACCGGGATGTTGTTGCCGACCAGGTCGAAGACGCCTTCGCTGGTGTAGAACTTGGTCGCGAAGCCGCGGGTGTCGCGGACGGTGTCGGAGGAGCCCCGGGAGCCGAGCACGGTGGAGAAGCGGACGAACACCGGTGTCTCGACGTCCTCGGCGAGGAAGGCCGCCTTCGTCACGTTGGCCGCGGTGCCGTAGCTGCGGAACACGCCGTGCGCCCCGGCGCCGCGGGCGTGGACCACGCGCTCGGGGATGCGCTCGTGGTCGAAGTGCATGACCTTCTCCCGCAGGTGGTGGTCCTGCAGGAGCACCGGGCCGCGGGGTCCGGCCTTGAGGGAGTGGTCGGTGTCGTACAGCCGGGTGCCCTGGGCGTTGGTCAGATAGCTGCCGCTCTGCGCCATCCGGGCCTGGTCGGCGCCGGTGGGCTGCCCGGTCGGGGAGACGGTGTCGGGGCCGGTCTGGTCGGGTTTGGGCGGGAAGGGCTCGTGGGGGTCGGTCGGCTCGGCGACCGGCGGCGTCTTCGGGCCCGGCTTGCCCGGGATGCCGTCCTCGGGGCCCGCGGGTCCTCCCTGGAGGGCGTCCGCCACCTTGTCCGCGGCTCGCTTCAGGGGGTTCGTCTCGCTCATCAGTGGCAATTCCTTCGCTGGTCACGGGGGCGGGCCCGGCAGGGACGAAGCGTGTCCGCCGCTCGGTGGCCCCGCCGGGGGCGTGCGGCCGGCGCCATGGCTCGCGTCGGGTGGGTCCCGGGCGCAGGGGGCCGGTGGTGGCCTCGTACCGAGGTCCCCGGGCCGGGGCGTCCGAAACCGGGAACTTCGGTGAGTTCCCGGTCGGGGTGAAGTCGGGCCGTCTCGTATCGAGTTGCCGGGACGGCGGGCCCGCCGGACGCGCTGGTCCGGCCCGGGGACCGTCGGCAGGGCCACAGCCGGCTGCCGCGGACGGGTCCGTCAGCAGGGCCGGCTTCTTGACCCGGGGCAGGCCGCCGGTACCCGGCCGCCCGCACCGCCACCCTAGGCGCTGGCCCGGCGCGGCGCAGTTCGAACGGTGTGCGGATCCGCCCGGTCAGGGACGGGCGACGACGCGGAAGGTGTCCAGGGAGGAGTCCGCCGCGTCCGACACGAGGAAGCCGTGGGCGATGCCGCTGCGCAGATAGTCGACGATCTCCGCGGTGATCACCTCGCCGGGTGCCACGACCGGCACGCCCGGCGGGTAGGGGCTGATCGTCTCCGCGGCGATGCGGCCGACGGCTCGTTCGGCGGGCACCTGTTCGGTGGCGCCGAAGAAGGCGTCGCGGGGCAGCATCGCCTGTTCCAGTTCCAGGGCGTGCGGCTCGGGCAGGTGCACGGCCGGTTGCCGCTCGATGGTGTCCGCCCGCTCCACCAGCGCACGCACGGACTCCACCAGCAGCTTCTCGGTCTGCTCGTCGTCGGAGTGGGTGATGGAGGCGCTGATCCGGCAGGTGTCCGAGCCGCCCATGTCGATGTGGCAGTTGGCGCGCAGCCATTCGGTGGCCTGCATGCCGCTGATGCCGAGGCCCCGTACGTCGACGACGATCTTCAGCGGGTCGAACTCGGCGGCCAGCCCCTCGTCGATGATCTCGCCGCCCATCACCCGCAGCCCGGGCAGTTCCCGCAGCTGGGCGCGGACGCGTTCGGCGCGGTGCAGGGCCGCGTCCAGCAGGTCGTGCCCCTGCTCGACCATCTGCCGCCGCCAGCCGTCGAGCGCGGCGTAGACCAGGCTGGAGGCGCTGGTGGTGCCGAGCAGGTCCTCGCGCTGCTTGAGCACGACGGGCGAGACGCGGTCGCCCTGGAGGTGGAAGACCGAGCTCTGCTCGATGGCGCCGCCCATCTTGTGGACGCTGGTGACGACGAGGTCGGCGCCCGCGTCCATGCCCCACACGGGCAGGCCGGGGTGGAAGGGCAGGTGGGCGCCCCATGCCTCGTCCACGATGAGGGGGACGTCGGCGCCGTGGCAGACGTCGGCGACGGCGCGCACGTCGGCGCAGGTGCCCCAGTCGGTGGGGGTGATCAGCAGCATGCCCTTGGCGTCGGGGTGCTCGCGCAGCCGGTCGCGGACGTCGTCGGCCTCCGGCGGGTGGGCCAGGTGCCGTTCGCCGTCGAACTTGGGGTGCACCCAGATGGGCTCCACCCCGTTGATGATCACCGCGGCGATGACCGACTTGTGGGCGTTGCGGGACAGCAGCAGCTTCTCCCCCGGTCCGGCGATCGCGAGCATCGCGGTCTTGACGGACAGGGAGCTGCCGCAGGTGGAGAAGAACGCCTGGTCGGCGCCGACCGCGTCGGCCATCAGTTCCTGCGCCTGCTCCAGCACGCCCTGGGACTGGCGGCGGTCGTCCAGCCCGTTGAGGCTGAGCACGTCCGAGCGGAACACGTCCAGCCCGAGGACGGCGGCCACTCGCGGGTCGGTGCCCCGGCCCTGTTTGTGCCCGGGCGGCCCGAACACCACGTCCCCTCGTCGCCGGAACTCCTGAAGAGCCTCCAGCACGGGTACGCGGGAGTGGTCCATGGCTGCCTCCTGAGCTGTTCGGTTCCGCACCCACCGTGTTGCACCGGCGGGGCACCCCAAACCCGGCGGCCCCGTGTCAGGACCCGTCCGGGTGGAACCCGGCCCGGCACGGAGCACACCCGCCGCACCGAGGAGGTCCCGTGTCGCTGTACCGCCGGATCGGGGAGGAGGTCGCGCGGCGTGCCGACGCGCTGTGGTCCGTGGCGTCGGCGCTGCACGCGGACCCGGAGACCGCGTTCGCCGAGCACCGGGCGGCCGCGCTGCTCTCCGGGGAGCTGGAGGGCGCGGGGTTCGAGGTGCGGCGCGGGGTGGCGGGGCTGCCGACGGCGTTCACGGCCCGTGCGGGGCGGGGCCGGCCGGTGGTGGCGTTCCCGCTGGAGTACGACGCGCTGCCCGGGCTCGGCCATGCCTGCGGGCACAATCTGATCGCGGCGGCCGGTCTCGGGGCGGCCCTGGTCCTGGACGCCGTGCGCGAGGGTGCCGAGGGTACGGTCCTCGCGGTGGGCACACCGGCCGAGGAGGGCGGCGGCGGCAAGGCGCTGGAGGTGGAGGCGGGCGTCTTCGACGGGGTGGACGCGGCCCTGATGTTCCACCCGGGGGTGTACGACTGGATGCGGGCCCCGCTGACCGCGCAGGAGCAGTACCGGGTGTCCTTCCGGGGCCGGGCCGCGCATCCGACGGGCAGTCCGACCGAGGGCATCGACGCGCTGGCGGCGCTGATCGAGCTGTTCAACGTGTTGTCGGCACTCGGCCGGCGGCTGCCCGAGGGCTCCCATGTGCAGGGCATCATCACGCAGGGCGGCACGGCCACGAACATCGTCCCGGAGTACGCGGAGGGACGGTTCGGGCTGCGGGCGCTGACGACGGCCGCCCTGGACGAGCTGGCCGGGCAGCTGAGCACGGCCGCCGAGGGGGTGGCCCTGGCGACCGGCACGGTGGTGTCGGTGGAGCGGGCGAGCGTGCGCTATGAGCACTTCCGGGACAGCCCGGCGCTGTCCGAGCGGTTCGCCGGGCATCTGGACCGGGCCGGGATCACCCTCACCGCGCCCGCGCCCGGCGTCTATCTGGGCTCCTCCGACATCGGCAACGTCAGCGGCCGGGTGCCGGCCATCCATCCCTTCGTCGCGATCATGGGCGCCGGGGGTTCGGACCACACGCCGGAGTTCGCCGAGGCCGCGGCCTCGCAGCGGGCGCGGCAGGTGCTCCTCGCCGTGGTGGAGGCGCTGGCCTGCACGGCGGCGGACGTCCTGGGCGACGCGGGCCTGCGCGGCCGGGCCTGGGAGGGGCTGCGCCAGGCCGGGGGTTGAGGCCTGGCGCAGCCCGCGGGCGGTGTCGTACGGGGTTTACGGGAAGGACGTCACCTTGGAGGGGACGGTGTCGGTGCCCGAGGTGGGGGCGCCGGTGCTGTTGACGACGTGGGCGTACTGGCCCTTGCCGCCGAGGGAGATCACCATCAGGTCGTGCATCTTGATGCCCGAGGTGACGGGCACCTGGAAGCCGTGGGTCTGGACGATCGACGGATCGGCCGTGAAGTTGCAGTAGCTGCCCAGGCCCCAGGCCTCGTGGGTGGTGACGGAGTCGGCGACCTTGTAGGCCGCGTAGCCGACGATGCCGTCATGGGTGACGGCGGCGGCGTTCGGGACGTCGTACGCCTTCTCGTTCTGGAAGAAGATCGTCCGGCCGCGTTCTCCGCTCCAGTAGACGTCGTACTTGTTGAAGTGCTCCACGAACAGGCCGGTGGCCAGGACGTCGTCGCCGTTCACGCGCAGTCCGTAGTCGGCGCGGTTGGTGTCCCAGCCGACACCGCTGCCGTGGTCGGCGCGCCAGATCCAGGTGTGGTCGACGATGACGTCGTCGCTGTTCACCACCACGGAGTTGGTGGCGAGTCCGGGTCCGGCGCCGCCGATGCGGATGAACACGTCCTGCATGGTGGTGGGGTTGGCGGAGTGGTCGGCGCCGGCGCCGGGGGTGCCGATGCGCAGCAGGGTGTCGGAGTTGACCGGGCCCGCGTCGATGAGGAATCCGGCGAGCCGTACGCCGTCGACGTCGGCGACGTGCATCGCGTCGACGCCGTTGTCCGGGACCAGGGTGGCCAGGCCCAGGCCGAGGACGACGGTGTCGGGCCGGGTGACGTCGAGGGTCTGGTCGAGGTGGTAGACGCCCGGGGTGAACAGGAGGTTGAGGCCCTGGGCGAGGGCGGCGTTGATGGTGGCGGCGGTGGCACCGGGCTTGACCACGTAGAACCGGTCGAGCGGGAGCGAGGTGCCGGCGTTCGCGGGCCAGGACACGCCCCGGGCGTTGGTGCGCTTGGCCGGGACGAACACCTTGTAGGTGGAGCCGTCCAGGTAGAGGAAGGGCTTCTCGCGGGAGACGGGGGTGGTGTCCAGGGTGGTGTACGGGCCGCTGTCGAAGTTGGTGGCGGGGGCGCCCTGGACGCCGGAGAAGGTCATGTTCCACACGCCGTTGGTCCAGCCGCCGACCGAGCTGTCGCGGGTGTACCACTGCTGCTGGGAGTACGGGCCCACGGTGCCGTCGATCTTCGAGTCGGCGATGTAGCCGCCGGAGGCCCAGCCGTAGCCGTTGGGGGCGAGGTTGAGGCCGCCCTTGACGTGGATACGGCGGAAGGGCGCGGCCTGGGCGACCGCCCAGCGGTCGGTGCCGTTCGACGGGGTGATCGCGAAGTTCTCCGCCGAACGCCAGAAGTTCTGCGTGGCGTTGCCGTTGAACCAGCCGGCGTCGACCGTGACATCACCGTTGATCTGCGTGTCGTCGGGGTTCAGCCCGAGGCCGGAGATCGAGGTGTAGAAGCCGAGTTGGGCGTTGATGCCGTTGTACGTGCCGGGCTTGAGCAGGAACTGGTAGCGGCCGGTGCCGAACTGGGCGGACTCCTGCCGGGCGAAGACGTCGTCGAACTTCTGCTGGAGGTTCGGGGTGGAGGGGTCGACGACGATGACGTTCGGGCCGAGGTCGCCGCCGCCCTGGACCGGCGGCAGACCGCTGGTGCCGGTGTGCACGCCGGCCTCCCACAGCGAGTAGCCGTAGCCGGTGCCGCGCGCGGTGCCGTAGATCCGTACGTACCGGCCGGAGCCGCTGACGTCGTACGAGGCCGTGCCGCCGGTCGCGCCGGTGACGGACTTGAGGGTGCTCCAGTTCTGCCCGTCGGCGGAGGCCTGGATCTGGAAGTCCTTGGCGTAGGCGGCCTCCCAGTTCAGGTCGACCTTGCAGATGTCCTTGACGGCGCCGAGGTCGACCTGGAGCCACTGCGGGTCGGCGGCCTGGCTGGACCAGCGGGTGGCGGTGTCGCCGTCGAAGGCGGCGGAGGCGGGGGTGCCGGCGTTCTCGGTGGAGGAGGCGGTGGCGGGCCGGCCCTTGGCCGCGTTGCCGCTGTCGCAGCCCGCCTGGCCGGCGTCCGTGCCGCCGAACACCCGGAACTCCCACAGGGAGTAGCCGTACGGGGTGGCCCGGTGCACGCCGAGCATCCGGACGTAGCGGCCCCGGCCGGAGACGTCGAGGGAGTCGGCGCCTCCGTCGGAGCCGGTGACGGACTTCAGGTCGGTCCAGGTCGTGCCGTCCCCGGATATCTGGACCTTGTAGTCCTTGGCGTAGGCGGCCTCCCAGGCGAGTTCCACGCGGGTGACCGAGGCGGTGGCGCCCAGGTCGACCTGGAGCCACTGGTCGTCGCCGGCGGCCGAGGACCACCGGGTGCCGGTGTCCCCGTCGACGGCCTTGCCGGCCGCGGTGCCGGCGTTCTCCACGGACGACGCGGTGGCCGTCCTCCCCTGGGACAAGGGGAGTTCGGCCGCGCCGGCCGAGGGGTGGGCGGCGGGCAGGGCGGTCAGCGCGGCCGTTGCGGCCAGCGCGACACCCAGGGGTCTCCATCTCATACGGCGGCTCCAGACATGGCGGGGCCGGCTCACCGGCCCCACGGCTTAGTTCAGGTTTTGATTTAAGGGATGAACCAAGCCGGCCACAAGCCTTCGGACACCACCTCCTTTTCGGCCGGGACTCCCGGGTGGCGGTGCGTCAGGTCCGGGACGGGGTGAACGTCAGGGTTTGTTCGCCTGCGGTGCGGCCGGCGCCGAGGGAGTCGGCGGGGGCCGTCCAGGTGCGCGGCGCGGTGGTCTCGGCGAGCCGGCCCGGGGTCGCGGACAGGCCGAGGACGAGCCCGCTGTAGCGGTTGACCAGGCGGTGGGTGCCGGGGGCGGAGGAGTTCGCGATCAGGAACCACTGCTGTCCGACGGCCGGCCCGCCGGCCGGGGCCGCGGTCACCGTGGGCCGTGCTCCCCAGGCCCGGCCCGCCGGCCGCGCGGAATCCACGCCCAGCAGGCGGCCGGTCGCCGCGTTGGCGACGGTGAAGGCGCCGTCTCCCGTCGGGGTGAAGGTCCACGACTCGCGGGCGGAGCCGGTGGGCCGGGCCAGGGAGGTGACGGCGGAGCCGCCGGACTCCTGGGCGAGGATCCGGCCGGTGCCGGCGGCGATGCGGTAGCGGCGTCCGGTGTCCACCGGCGGCGCGGCGGGCGTGGCGGAGTCCACGGTGACGTCGGCGTACTCGCCCGAGGAGCCGTGGGAGCAGCCGAAGGAGCAGTAGGCGCGGAAGGTCCGGCCGAGCACGGCGGATCCGGTGCGGTTCACGGGATCCAGGAACCAGCGATACCAGGAGGCGGTGGTGTAGTCGCCGGTGTCGCCGATGAGCTGCCACTTCTGGGTGGCCAGGTCGTCGGTGGCGTACAGGTACTGCGGCGCGCCGCCGCTCTGGTCGACGGCCTGCGGGGTGCCGATGTACCGGCCGAGGTGGGCGTCGTAGGCGATGTTCATCACGAACAGCGGTGAGGTCGGGGGCATCTTCCCGGCCGCGATCTGCTCGGCGGCGGTGCCGGTGTTGGCCGGGTCGTACTCGGCGCCGGCGGGGGTGTAGCCGGTGGGGTGCCCGGCGTCCACGGGGACGATGTTGCTCTCCCGGCCGCCGGTGCCGGGCTGGGACCAGGTGCCGTCGTACCACTTGCGCCAGGAGCCGGGCGCCATCTTCGCGGCGATCGGGGCGCGGGCCACGTGTTCGTGGAAGGCCTTCCAGCCGCCGCTCTTGTCGACGATCCGCGAGCCGTAATACACGTAGAAGTAGCCGGAGGAGGTGTCGACGAACAGGCGCTGGTCGCCGTCACCGTAGGAGTACGTCTGGTGCGGGAAGGCCGTGGTGTCGCCGCGCCTGGTGCTGTACGGCGAGGTGAGCACATGGTCCTTGATGGTCCAGGTGCGGCCCCGGTCGGTGGAGACGGCGTAGTCGATGGCGTCGTAGTGCAGCCCGTCGCCGAAGGGGCGCGGGGTGAACTCGTTGTGCACCGGGCCGTACCAGTCGCCGGTGTCGGGGTCGATCCACACCCCGGACAGGTCGCAGTAGTTCTTGCGCGCGTATCCGGAGCCGGCCGGCGCGTAGGTCGCCTCGCGCCCGGTGGGGCTGTTGTCGCAGCGCCAGGTGGTGTCGTCGTTGCGGTCGGCGGGGTTGGCCGGGTCGGCCGCCTCGCTCAGGGTCCGGTCGAAGACGGCGGTGTCGAAGTCCTTGCCGGTGTAGAAGTCCCAGACCCGGGGGTCGTCGGCGCCGTACAGCGCGGCGGACTGCTGGTAGTGGAAGGTGCCGTCGCGGTCGGTGAACGCGGTGGCGGGGGTGTCGGTGGGATGCGGGAACGGTACCGGGGTGCCCACGGTCACGGTGTAGCGGGCGTCGGCGGGGGACGCGGTGCCGCTGCCCAGGACCAGGGCGACGGCGGCGGCCACGGCGCCGCCCGCTCGGATCGACAGTCGCACGGTAGCTCCTAGTTGCCTGAGGGCCGGTCGCACGGAACGATCCGGCTCCGGCCCCGCCGCGGCAATGGACTCCCGTCGCCCGCCTCTTGCACTTTCGCGCGCCGGCGGCCCCGTTCACGCACCCGGCTCGGGCGGGACGGCGGACAGCGGGGTGTCCCAGGCGAGTTGGGCGAGGAGGCGCTCGTCGGGGACGGCCGGGCGCGGGGTGGCGGGACCCGCGGTGTTCCGGGACAGGGCGCCGCTGACGGTGATGTTGCGTTCCGCCCGGGGCCGGCGGTGCCGCTCGTACGCGGCGTACGCGGTGGCCGGATCGGGCAGGTCCCGCAGCGCCTTGGCCAGGACCACGGCGTCCTCCAGCGCCATCGAGGCGCCCTGGCCGGTCGCCGGGGAGGCCGCGTGCGCGGCGTCGCCGACGAGCACGGCCCGTCCGGTGTGCCAGGCCGTGCCGGGCGGCAGTTCGGTGGCGTTGGTGACCAGGACGGTGTCGCCGGCCGCCTCGACCAGACCGGCGGCGGGCGTGGCGTCCGCACGCAGCAGCGTCAGCAGCCGCTCGCGCGCGCCGGCCGTGGGCGCGGCGGGCGCCCCGGCGGGCAGCGGGCCGCCGCCCTCGCGGGCGAACCAGTACGTCTCCCCCGCCGGGGACACCGCGTACCCGAAGGCGGTCGCGCCGCCCCGGATCATGGTGATGGAGCCGTCCGGGCCGGGGGCGGGCGCGGTGCGGGTGTAGCCGTAGTAGACCCGCTGCCCGGCGTATCCGGGCCGCACCCCGGGCAGCAGCAGCCGGCGGACGGTGGAGCGCAGTCCGTCGGCGCCGACGAGCAGGTCCCCGGTGGCCGTGGTGCCGTCGGCGAAACGGGCGGTGACGCCGTCCGGGCCGCCCGCCACGGACACCAGCCGGATCCCGTGGCGCACCCGGATGCCCCGCCGCACCGCCTCGCCCTGCAGGGCCGCGTTCAGCTCGCCCCGGCGCAGACAGCGGTAGCGCAGGGCGGGGTCGGCCGCCTCGCCGAGCGGGGCGTGCGACACCTCCGTGCCCCGGCCGTCGAGCAGCCGCAGCGAAGTCAGCGGAAAACCGACGGCCGTGACGGCGCTCGTGGCGTCCAGTTGGGCCAGTGCGCGCATGCCGTTGCTCGCCAGGGTCAGGAACGCGCCGAGGTCCTCGGCCGTGTCCGGGTGGGCCTCGAACACGGTGACGTCCAGCCCGGCCCTGTGCAGTCCCAGGGCGGTCGCGGTTCCCGCGATCCCGCCGCCGATCACCAGTACCCTCATCGCATCCGCTCCGGTCGCCCGCCGGCCTGACGGGGCGGCGGTGGTGGCCCGTCCATCCAAGGGCAGCGGTGGCCGGACGGGGGCGGTATCCGGACAGGGCCGGCGGGAGGGGGATGCCGCGTGGAGGAGCCGGATTTCCGGGTGCTGCTCACCGGCTGGGCCGGGGACGACAGGCGTGAGGTGATCGGGGTCCTGCGTGCCCTCACCGGTCTGAGTGCCTGGCGGAGCGCGCTGTTGCTGTCCGACGCGCCGGCGCCGGTCGTCGAGGAGGTTCCGTTCGAGACCGCCGTACGGGCCGCCGCGTCCCTGCGGGCGGCGGGGGCCGGGGCGGACGTGGTGTGCGGCTGGTGTGCGCGGACCCTGCCGCCGGACGGGCGCCCGCTCGCCCCCGGCCCGTGCGCCTCGCGCTACTGGTCCGCGTCGGACTGCCGCGCGAGCCGTCCCGAAGGCACGGCCCGGCCGGACCGTGCTCCGGAACGCCCCTCGTGCGAGGGGTGATCGCGGCGGTGGAGTGGGTACGTCCCGGCCATGCGGGTGAGCGTGGTGGACGCGGGGTCGAACACGGTGCGACTGGTGATCGCGGACGTCGAGGGGGGCGTGCCGCTGCCGGTGCACACGGTCAAGTGGAAGTTACGCCTGTCCGAACACCTGGGTCCGGACGGCACGATCGCCGAGGAGGCGGTGCGGCGGCTGGTCGAGGCGGTGGGCGCGGCGAGCGCCACGGCCCGCGGCTGGCAGGCGGCGGGCCCGCTGGCCTTCGCGACCACGGTGGTCCGCGCCGCCCCGAACCGGCACGAGGTGCTGCACCGGGTGGCGTCCGGGACCGGGGTGCGCATGTGCACGCTGCCCGGGGAGACGGAGGCCGAGCTGACCTTCCTGGCGGCCCGCCGCTGGCTGGGCTGGAAGGCGGGCCCGCTGGCGCTGCTCGACATCGGCGGCGGCTCGCTGGAGGTGGCCTTCGGGCGGGGCCGGATGCCCGGCTTCGTGGCGTCCCTGCCGCTCGGCGCGGGCCGGCTGACCAGGGAGTACCTGGCCGCCCAGGACCCGCCCGGGCCGAAGGAGCTGAAGGAGCTGCGCCGCCGGGTCCGCCATGAACTGCGGGACGTGGCCGCGCGGATCCGCTGGGAACGTCCGCGCACCGTCGCCGTCACCTCCCGTACGTTCCAGCAGCTGGCCCGGCTGTGCGGGGCGCCGCCGGGGCGCCACGGTCCGTTCGTGGAGCGGGAGTTGGCCTGTGCGGACCTGCGTGAGGCGGTGCGCGCGCTGGCCGCGCTGCCCGCCGCCGAGCGGGCCCGGCTGCCGGGGATCTCCGCGCCGCGTGCCGCACAGAGCCTGGCCGGGGCGGTGGTGGGGCACACCGCGCTGAAGCTGATGGGCCTGCCCCGGGCCGTGGTCTGCCCCTGGGCGATCCGCGAGGGCGTGCTGCTGCGCTGGGCCGAGGACGGCGCCGACTGGTGGACGGACGTCACCACCACCGCCGGCACCGTCACCTCCGCCGCCGGCGCGCCGCCCGCGGCGGCGGTGCTGCGCGTCGCGGGCCCTTCGGCCTGACCGGCCCGGGCCCGGGAGGCCGCGGGTCAGGAGACGTGCTTCAGCCGGGGCAGGCAGCCGAACCAGTTCACCGTGTCCTTGTCGGTGGTGTAGCCCAGGCACCTGATGCTCCGGTCGTGCAGGGTGGCGGTCCGCTCGACGCCTCCGTCCACGTAGTCGTTCTTCTGGTGCGGCTGTACGAGGGTGTCGAACTCGACGGTGTACCAGCGGTGGTCCTGGTCCGGTACGTCGCAGTGGCGGGCGGTCACGTTACGGCTGGGCCCTTCACTCCATATGGGCCGTTCGGCGCGGTCGCAGTGGGCGCGGCCGGCGGCCTCGGCGGTGCCGGCGCCGGTGCCGAGCAGCGCGGTGGCGCCCGTGGCCACCGCCGCGCCGACGCCGAGCAGGCGCTTGAGAGCGGAGTTCATCGTGTGGTCCTCCTACCGGCCGCGGTGACGGCCGGGATCGCTGTGTCACCTTGCTGTGATCGTCACACCGGCCCGGGGGTCCGGCCCGTCGGCCGGGGGCCCACTCCCCCGACCCGGTGATCCGGGTCCCGCCAATGCAGCAGACGGCGGCCCGGTACGGCGCCCCGCCGCCCGGCACCCCGCCCCGGTATTGACATGTACCTGCGTCTACCCCGAGGCTTCGTGCGTGAAGTTGCTCGATTGACGCTTGTTTCAAGCGCTTCCGAGCAACTCCGCCAGGACAGTCAATCCGCGAAGGTGCGAGGGGAGCTGTTCCGCCGTGCGAAGACTCCGACAACGTGTGCCATGGCCCGCCTGGGTTCCGCTGGGGCTGGCGACCGCCCTGGCCGCGACCGTGCTGTCCGGTCCGGCACCCGCCGAGGCCGCCCCCACCGCCTCCGGCGCCGTACTGGACCCCGTCCACGCCGACGCCGGCTGGCACAGCCCGGTCTACGCCAAGGGCACCGGCGGCGGCCCCGAGAAGTGCCCCGCCGAGGCCGCCGACCCCGACGGCACGGTCTGCCACCGCTTCGACCTCACCGTCTCGGTGCCGGACGGCTACTGGAACGACAACCCCGAGGGCGGCGTCCCGCTGTCCATCACCTGGGAGCGCCCCTCGGACGACTTCGACCTGTACGTCTACGACGACCACGGCAAGCAGGTGGCCTCCAGCGCGGGCACCGCCGACCCCGAGGCCACGGTGATCCCGCGCGCGTCGGGGACCTACCACGTGCTCGTGGTGCCGTACGACGTGCACGACAACTCCTTCACCGGCACCGCCTATCTGCCCGCTACCACGGACGCCGGCGACCTCACCTCCTTCTCCGGCGGCGACGGCGGCTACACCATCGGGGCGGGCCGGCTGACGGCGCGCGCCGACTTTCTCAAGAACGGTCAACTCCGGCTCCAGGCCGATCCGTCCGGCGCCCTGAGCGATCCGGCCGGCACCGCCATCGTGCGGGAACGGCCCGCCCTCCAGCGCGGCACCTCGTCCTTCGACGCGGGCGACTACTACGGCATCCGCTCCCCCCAGGCCGTCTTGCGCGTGTACAAGAAGCCGCTGCGGTTCGGGCTGTACCGGCCCGACAACCGCACCCGGATCTGGCAGGAGGACAAGCCGCTGCGCTGGTCGACCGGCGGGATGCGGCAGAGCCTCCTGCGCGGCGCGGACGAGCAGTTCTTCGGCGGCGGCGAGCAGAACGGCGGCTTCTCGCACCGCGACCGGACGATGTACGTGGCCAACAGCTTCGACTGGAACGAGGGCGGCTACAACAACTCCCAGCCGTTCTACCTCTCCAGCGCGGGCTACGGCGTCTTCCGCAACACCTTCGCGCCGGGCGTGTACACCTTCGGCTCGCCGGTGACGACCGGCCAGCAGGAACGCCGGTTCGACGCCTACTACTTCCTCGGTGACGCCAAGCAAGTCATCGGCAAGTACACGGCGTTGGTGGGCCGTCCCTTCATGCCGCCGGTGTACGGCCTGGAACCGGGCGACTCCGACTGCTACCTGCACAACGCCAACCGGGGCGAGCGGCACACCCTGGACGCGCTGAAGACCGCCGACGGCTACACCGAGCACGGGATGCCGCTCGGCTGGATGCTGGTCAACGACGGGTACGGCTGCGGGTACGAGAACCTGGAGCAGACCGCCAAGGGCCTTCAGGACCACCACGCCCAGCTCGGCCTGTGGACCGAGAACGGCATCGACAAGCTCGCCGAGCAGGTGAAGGCGGGCCAGCGGGTGGCCAAGCTGGACGTCGCCTGGGTCGGCAACGGCTACAAGTTCGCGCTGGACGCCTGTGACGCCGCCAAGAAGGGGATCGAGGACCACAGCGACGCCCGCGGCTTCGTCTGGCTGCCGGTGTCCTGGGCGGGCGCCCAGCGCTGCGGGGTGCTGTGGAGCGGCGACCAGAAGCTGTCCTGGGACTACATCCGCTGGCAGATCCCGACGTACGCCGGCGCGACGATGTCCGGCATCGCCTACAACACCGGTGACGTCGGCAGCATCTACCGCCACGACGCCGAGATGTACACCCGTGACCTGCAGTGGAAGGCGTTCCTGCCGGCCATCATGACGATGGACGGCTGGGCCAGCGACCTGACCACCGGCAAGCCCGCCGACCAGCAGCCGTGGCGGGACGGCGAGCCGTACACCTCGGTCAACCGCACGTACCTCCAGCTGAAGGAGCGGCTGCTGCCGTACATGTACACGCTGTCCGCCGAGGCGGCGAAGACCGGCGTGGGGGCGGTGCGCCCGCTGTGGCTGGAGTACCCCGACGACCCGGCCACCCTGGGCGAGCGGGCGAAGTACGAGTTCCTGTCCGGCCCGGACTTCCTGGTCGCGCCCGTCTACGAGGACTCCGACACCCGTGACGGCATCTATCTGCCGAAGGGCACCTGGACCGACTACCGGACCGGGCGCACCTACCGGGGTCCGACCACGCTCGACGGCTACCACGCCCCGCTGGACACCCTGCCGCTGTTCGTGCGCGAGGGCGCGATCGTCCCCATGTGGCCGAAGGGCACGACCAGTTGGCAGACCCGCGACCGGCACGAGCTGGACTGGGACCTGTATCCGGCAGCGCACGGCACCAGCCACTACACGCTGTACGAGGACGACGGCGTGACCCGGGACTTCGCCCGGGGCGCGGCGGCCACGCAGAAGGTGTCGGTGCGCGCCGACGGCCGGGGCACGACCGTGACCGTCGGCGCGAGCCGGGGCGCCTACGCGGGCAAGGTGGACGCCCGGGCGTACCGGTTCACGGTGCACGGCGGCACCGCGCCCGCGCGGGTCCTGCTGGACGGCCGCCGGCTCCCGCGCTCCGCCTGGTCCTACGATCCCGCCACCCGTGTCACGACCGTCGCCACGGCCCGCCTGCCGCTCGACCGCGGTTTCTCCCTGCGCCTGGCGGACGCGCGGTGACCCGCCCGGATCACGCTGGGTGACGCCACCACGACAGTTCCGAAGGGCGGTACCCCGCACCGGGGCACCGCCCTTCCGGGACTCCCCGGCACCCCTCCGGGACATCCCCGGCATACCGCCCGACCTGCGCGACTGGTGCGAACGGCGGGACGGTCGTAGCGTCGGGGGCACGCGTTCGGACCAAGCACGACGGGCGGGAGCGGCGATGCGCGCATCAGTGGTGGGAACGACAATCACCCTGGCGGCGGGAGCCCTGCTGACAGCGGCCATGACGACGGCCTCGGCCAGTCCGCCGGACTCCGCGGCGCCACACCACCCCCGAGCGGACCGGCCCGTCCTGGTCGACTGCCTGTGGCAGCGCACCGTACGCCCCATCGACTTCATCCTGGCCTGCGGCGACGGGAACAGCCGGCTCACCGGGCTGCGCTGGTCCGAGTGGAGCCCGGGCGAGGCGACCGCGGTGGGCGTGAACGTCGTCAACGACTGCGAGCCGTACTGCGCGGCCGGCACCTTCCACGCCTACCCGGTGACCGTGCGGCTCGGCGGCGCGAAGCCCTGGAAGGAGCACCCGGGCGTCGAGCGCTACACCGAGATCAGCCTCACCTACCCGGGCGACCGTCCGGAGGGCTACCAGCGGGTCATGACCTACCCGCTCTGGGACTGACCACCCGCCCGAGGGCGACGGTCCGGGCGTCCCGCCGGGCGTCCCCCGGGCCGCCACCGGCCGGATGCCGCCCGGGGGTGCCTCGTACGGTGCGCCCGGGTGGTCCGCGCGGGCGAACCCGCGGCCCCGGCTCCCGCGGGCGGCGGTCCGTCCCCCGTCATGTTGGTGTGGCCCCGCACGCCGGCGCCCCGCGCGCCGACCGAAAAGAGGTCACATGCCCCGACGCCCCCGACTGACCGGTGCCGCCACGGCCGCGCTCGCACTCGGTCTGGTCGCCGCCGCGCCCGCCCCCGGGACCGAGCCGCCCGTCGGCGACGCGCGTGTCGTCGCCCGCTTCGACCCGGCCGCCGGGCAGCGGCCCGAGAACATCGCGCTGGAACCCGACGGCTCCGCCGACCTCACCTTCGCCTTCGCCCGTACGGTCGTCCGGGTGGCCCCCGACGGGACCCGCACCACCCGCGCCGAGCTGCCCGCGGTCGCCGCACCGGACACCCCGCTCGTGGGCCGCGCCGCCGTCACCGGGATCGTCCGCGCCCACGACGGCACCCTGTACGTCAACTACGCCACCGGCACCCGGGCGACCGGCGTCTGGCGGATCTCCCCCGGCGGCGCACCGGTGCAGATCGCCGCGCTGCCGCCGGACGGGTTCCCCAACGGCCTGGCCCTCGACGGGCACCGGGGCGTGTTCTACGCCGCCGACTCGGTGCGCGGCACCGTCTGGCGCGTGCCCGCGGCGGGTGGCCCGGCCACCGCCTGGGCCCACCGGACGGAGCTGCGGCCGTCCCGCGCCGGGAGCTTCGGCGCCAACGGCATCAAGGTGCACCGCGGTTCCGTGTGGGTGTCGAACACCGACCGGGGAACCCTGCTGCGCATTCCCGTGGGCGAGGACGGCTCCGCCGGGGCGCCGGAGACCCGGGCGCGCGGGCTCGGCGGCATCGACGACTTCGCCTTCCCCGGCGCCGGCCGCACCGTCCTCGCCGCGCTGAACGGCGGCGACCGGGTGGTGCTGGTCCGGCGCGACGGCGGCCACACCGTCGTCCTCACCGAGGCGGACGGGCTGGCCGGCCCGACCTCCGTCGCCGTGCGCGGCCGTACGGTCTACGTCCCCGGCGCCGCCTACCGGACCGAGCGGGATCCGAACCTGCTGCTGGCCCGGCTGCGGTACCACTTCGGCCGCCTGTAGCCGGGCCGGGCCCGGCCGCGACGGGCACGGAGGCCGGCGGCGGACGCGCGGGCGCAGGGGCACACGGGCGCGGACGCATGGGCGCGGGCACGGACGCGGGCGCGAGCCCATGCCCGCGCCCGTGCCCAGTCCCGTGCCCGTCGCGTCAGACGATCTCCACCAGCAGGTCGCCGCCCTCTACCTGCTGCACGCGGTTGATGGCCGGCCGGGAGACCCGGCCCGCCCTCGGGGCGGTGATCGCGGCCTCCATCTTCATCGCCTCGATGGTGGCGACCGTGGCTCCGGCCTCGACCGCGTCGCCCTCGGCGACGGCCAGGGTCACCACACCGGCGAAGGGCGCGGCGACGTGGCCCGGGTTGTTCCGGTCGGCCTTCTCCGTCACCGGGAGGTCGGAGGCGGCGGCCCGGTCCCGGACCTGGATGGGGCGCAGCTGGCCGTTGAGCGTGGACATCACGGTGCGCATGCCGCGCTCGTCGGCCTCGCCGATGGCCTGGAGCTCGATCAGCAGCCGGACACCGGGCTCCAGGTCGACGGCGTACTCCTTGCCGGGGCGCAGGCCGTAGAAGAACGCCTTGCTGTCCAGCACGCTGGTGTCACCGAAGGACTGGCGGTGCGTGTCGAACTCGCGCGTGGGGCCGGGGAAGAGCAGCCGGTTGAGGGTCGGCCGGCGGTCCTTGGCCAGCCCCTCGCGGTCCTCGGCGGACAGGTCGGGGGCGGGCCGGGGCGCGGCGCGGCCCTGGAGCGCCTTGGTGCGGAACGGCTCCGGCCAGCCGCCGGGCGGGGTGCCCAGCTCGCCGCGCAGGAAGCCGATCACCGAGTCCGGGATGTCGAACGTGCCGGGGTCCGCCTCGAATGCCTCCGGTGCGACCCCGGCGCCCACCAGGTGCAGGGCGAGGTCGCCGACCACCTTGGAGGACGGGGTGACCTTGACCAGGCGGCCGAGGATGCGGTCGGCGGCGGCGTACATCGCCTCGATGTCCTCGAAGCGGTCGCCGAGGCCGAGGGCGACGGCCTGGGTGCGCAGGTTGGACAGCTGGCCGCCGGGGATCTCGTGGTGGTAGACGCGGCCGGTGGGCGAGGCGAGGCCCGCCTCGAACGGGGCGTAGATCCTGCGGACGCCCTCCCAGTACGGCTCCAGGTCGCCGACCGCCTGGAGATCGAGGCCGGTGGGCCGCTCGGAGTGGTCGGTGGCGGCGACGATCGCGGACAGCGACGGCTGGGAGGTGGTCCCGGCCAT
Source organism: Streptomyces achromogenes subsp. achromogenes (assembly GCF_000720835.1). GTDB lineage: Bacteria > Actinomycetota > Actinomycetes > Streptomycetales > Streptomycetaceae > Streptomyces > Streptomyces achromogenes. The sequence goes on from NZ_JODT01000017.1 coordinate 275,789, forward strand.
GGAGGCCACCGCGCCGTCGACCGCGTCCGCGCCCGCCTGGACCGCGGCGAGGTAGGTGGCGAGCTGGCCGCCCGCGGTGTCGTGGGTGTGCAGGTGCACGGGCAGGTCGAACTCGCGGCGCAGCGCCGAGACCAGCTTGGCGGCGGCCGGGGCGCGCAGCAGGCCGGCCATGTCCTTGATCGCGAGGACATGGGCGCCGGCCTCCACGATCCGCTCGGCGAGGCGCAGGTAGTAGTCGAGCGTGTAGAGGCGCTCCGACGGATCGTTGAGGTCGCCGGTGTAGCAGAGGGCCACCTCGGCGATCGCCGTGCCCGTCTCCCGTACGGCGTCGATGGCGGGGCGCATCTGGCCGACGTCGTTGAGGGCGTCGAAGATGCGGAAGATGTCGATGCCGGTGGCGGCGGCCTCCTGCACGAAGGCGTCGGTGACCTCGGTCGGGTACGGCGTGTAGCCGACGGTGTTGCGGCCGCGCAGCAGCATCTGGAGGCAGATGTTGGGGACGGCCTCGCGCAGGGCGGCCAGCCGCTCCCAGGGGTCCTCGGCGAGGAAGCGCAGCGCCACGTCGTAGGTGGCGCCGCCCCAGCACTCCAGGGAGAGCAGCTGCGGCAGGGTGCGGGCGACGACCGGGGCGACGGCGAGGAGGTCCTTGGTGCGGACCCGGGTGGCCAGCAGGGACTGGTGGGCGTCGCGGAAGGTGGTGTCGGTGACGCCGAGGAGCGGCGACTCGCGCAGGTGCCGGGCGAAGCCCTCGGGGCCGAGGTCCACGAGGAGCTGCCGGGATCCGGCGGGCGGCTCGCCGGCGGGCAGCGGCGGCAGCTTGGTCAGCGGGTCGGGCAGCTCGGGCCGTTCGCCGTGCGGCTTGTTGACGGTGACGTCGGCGAGGTAGGTGAGCAGCTTGGTGCCGCGGTCGGCGGAGTGCCGGGCGGTCAGCAGGTGCGGGCGCCGCTCGATGAAGGAGGTGGTGACCCGGCCCGCCTGGAAGTCGGGGTCGTCCAGGACGGCCTGGAGGAAGGGGATGTTGGTGGCCACGCCGCGGATGCGGAACTCGGCGACCGCGCGCCGGGCCCGGCCGATGGCGGCCTGGAAGTCGCGGCCCCGGCAGGTGAGCTTGACCAGCATCGAGTCGAAGTGCGCGCTGATCTCCGTACCGGCGTGGGTGGTGCCGCCGTCGAGCCGGATGCCGGAGCCGCCCGGGGAGCGGTAGGCGCTGATCCGGCCGGTGTCCGGGCGGAAGCCGTTGGCGGGGTCCTCGGTGGTGATCCGGCACTGGAGGGCGGCGCCGCGCAGGGTCACCGTGTCCTGGGAGAGGCCCAGGTCGGCGAGGGTCTCGCCGGCGGCGATGCGCAGCTGCGCCTGGACCAGGTCGACGTCGGTGACCTCCTCGGTCACGGTGTGCTCGACCTGGATGCGCGGGTTCATCTCGATGAACACGTGGTTGCCGTCACGGTCGAGGAGGAACTCCACGGTGCCGGCGTTGCGGTAGCCGATCTCGCGGGCGAAGCGGACGGCGTCGGCGCAGATCCGCTCGCGCAGCTCCGGGTCCAGGTTGGGCGCCGGGGCCAGCTCGATGACCTTCTGGTGGCGGCGCTGCACCGAGCAGTCGCGTTCGAAGAGATGGATGACGTTGCCCTCGCCGTCGGCGAGGATCTGCACCTCGATGTGGCGGGGCTCGACCACGGCCTTCTCCAGGAAGACGGTCGGGTCGCCGAAGGCGGAGGCGGCCTCGCGGGAGGCGGCCTCGATGGACTCGCGCAGCCGGTCCGGGTCCTCGACGCGGCGCATGCCGCGCCCGCCGCCGCCCGCGACCGCCTTGACGAAGACGGGGAAGCCGATGCCGTCGGCGGCGCGCACCAGTTCGTCCACGTCGGTGGAGGGCGGGCAGGAGCCGAGGACCGGCACGCCGGCCGCGCGGGCGGCGGCGACCGCGCGCGCCTTGTTGCCGGTCAGCTCCAGGGTGTCCGCGTCGGGGCCGACGAAGGTGATGCCGGCCTCGGCGCAGGCGCGGGCCAGTTCGGGGTTCTCGGACAGGAAGCCGTAGCCCGGGTAGACGGCGTCGGCGCCCGCCCGGCGGGCGGCGGCCACGATCTCCTCGACGGAGAGGTAGGCCCGCACCGGATGCCCCGGCTCCCCGATCTCGTACGCTTCGTCGGCCTTGAGCCGGTGCAGTGAGTTGCGGTCCTCGTGCGGGAAGACGGCGACGGTACGCGCGCCGAGTTCGTAGCCCGCCCGGAACGCGCGGATCGCGATCTCTCCACGGTTGGCGACCAGCACCTTGCGGAACATCCTGGATTCCCTTCAGCTGCCTGCCGGCGACGAACACCCTGGCCTCGGCCCGCCCTGCCGTCACTCGCGGGCAACCCTAGGGGCTGCCCGTACGGGCCGAGGTGCGAAAACCATCACACCGACGGCGTGGCCGGCGCCACAGGGACGCGCCGGGCCGGCCGGTCACCGGCGGTGGTGGTGCTGCCGGGCCGGACCGGCGGCGGAGCCGGGACCGTACGGCCGTGCGCAGCCGCTCGCCCCGGCCGTGCAGGAGCGCGAGGACGATGGCCGCGGCCACGGCGATCAGGTGTTCGCGGCCCGCCAGGTTGGGTACGGCGACGGACTCCCCCACCATCGAGCCGCCGGTCAGCGTGAACACCACGGGGGCCCGCCGGACCACCGCCAGATAGGTGAACAGGCCCACCACGGCCGCGGACGGGCCGGTGTCGAGCACATGCCCGGCCTCGGGCGGCAGCCCGAACCCCCACCAGCCGGGCCCGAGGGCGATCATCAGGCGGGCGGTGAGGGTGCCGGCCAGGGTCGTGGTGTAGGCGATGAGCAGGGTCCGGGCCCGGCCCAGGGTCAGTTCGGCGAGGGCGAAGGCGAGGAACAGCTGGGTGATGCCCGCCCACACCGGCAGGTCGAGCGCCGGGACGTACAGGGACACGGGGGTGCGCAGCAGGGACAGCCACAGCGGCAGGTCGGCCTGGACGCCGCCGAGCCGCCGTACCCACACCGCTCCGGCGGGGTGCTGGGCGATGTCGTGGAAGAAGACGACACCGGACGCGGCGACGAACGCGAGCAGCAGCCCGGACGGTCCGCGCCGCGCGAGCCGCCGTACCGGGTCGACGACGATGCCGCGCCACTCGGCGCCCAGCACGCGCCCGGCGCACCGGACGAGCCGGGCGAGCGTGGCGCGGGCCCGCCGGGTGGGTCCTTCATCGATCACCGGTCACAGTCCAGCGATCCGGAACAGGGGCGTCAAGATCCTTAAGGGGTGGCAAGTCCCACCATGGGAAGCAGGTACCGAGAGGCAACCTTCGCCCCCATTGATCCGTCCCCCGGTACCGGCATCTCGGGCCGGATGACCGTCGGAAACCATGAACCCATGGGGTTCTGTTCTTTTTTGATCACGAACTCTCGTATAGTGACCGCGAATTCACGACCTGTGCCATGTCTCCCAGCCGCACGAGGACCAGACGGGACCGATGACCGCGCCCACGCATTCCGGCGACCGACCCTCCCTCCGTACGTTCGTCTCCGCCCTCGCCGTCACCGGTGTGCTGTCGGCGCTCGCGGTCTGCGCGGCCGTGGCGGTGGCACCGGGCGCGGCACGCACCCCGCTCGCCGGCGGCGGAGCCGTGGCGGCGGTCGTCCTCAGCGCGGCGGTGGCCACGGCCGCGCACGCGCGGCGCACCGTGCGGGACACCCGGCAGCGGCTGGAGGGTGTCACCCAGGATGTCGGACGGCTGCTCCAGCAGCAGGCCCGTACGACCGAGGAGGCACGCCAGGAGCAGCAGCGGCTCGTGGACGAACTGGCCCGGCAGCGCGCCGAGCTGACGGAGTCGTTCACCGCCGAGCAGGACCGCCTGGTCGCCGAGGGCACCCGGGAGCTGGACCGGCTCCGGCAGGAGAACGCCCGGCTGGCGGACGAGTTGGAGCAGGCCCGGCGGGAGCGGTCGGCCGCGATCTCCGCGACCTCCAACGCCGCCGCCCGGATGCAGGCCCTGGCCACGGCCACGCTCGCCGACCTGCGGGCGATGGAGGAGCGGCACACCGACGAGGACGTGCTGCACGATCTGCTCCATCTCGACCACCGCACCGCCCAGGCCGGCCGGCTCGCGGACTCCATCGCCGTACTCACCGGGGCTCGTTCGGGGCGCCGGTGGGCGCGGCCGATCAGCATGGAGTCGATCCTGCGCGGCGCGATGGGCCGGATCGCCGGGTACCGGCGGGTGCGGGTGCACTCGACGAGCGAGGCCGCCGTCGCCGGGCACGCGGCCGAGGGCGTGATGCACGCGCTCGCCGAACTCCTGGACAACGCCGCCAACTTCTCACCGCCCACGGCCGAGGTCCACGTGTACGTGGAGGAGGTGCCGGCCGGGGTCATCGTGTCGGTCGAGGACAGCGGGCTGGTGATGGGCGACGTACAGCTGCGCCGCGCCGAGCGCGCGGTCGCCGGGGACGTCTCCGGGCTGGGCGGTCTGACCGGCACCCGGCTCGGGCTCGCGGTGGTCGGCCGGCTCGCCCGCAAGCACGGGCTCAAGGTGTCGTTCCGGCCCTCCGCGCGCGGCGGCACGGGCGTGCTGCTGCTCATCCCGCAGTCCATCCTGTCCGGGCCCGCACCGGCCGCCGCGGCCCCGCCCGCGCCGAGCGAGACACCCGCGCAGAGCGTGACGCCGGCCCCGGCGCCGCCCGCGCTGGAGGCCACCCCGGTCCACGAGTCGGCCGCGCCGGCCGAACCGGGCCCGGCCGGACTGCCCAAGCGGCGCCGGGGCCGTACGCTCGCCGAGGCCGAGCGCGGCCGGTCCGCGTCCGGCACCGGGCAGCGCGGCACGCCGACCCCGGAGGAGGGCAAGGCCCGCGCCGCCCGCTTCAGCAGCTTCCGCCAGGCCGTCCGCCCGTCGGCCCCGGCCGGCCCGCGGCCCGCGCCCGCGGCCGGCCCGTCGGAGGAGGCGACCCCGGCCCGCCCGACCGACCCGTCGACCGATCCGTACGGTCCGTCCGGTCCCGCTGTTCCCTCCGGTTCGCCCGGCGCAGCCGGCCCGCTCGGCGCAGCCGACGCGTCTCACGCGCCGACGCCGGACGGCGGCCCGTCCGCCGTGGCACCGCCGGCCCCGGACGACCGGACCACCGCGGCCGAGACGACCGACGACGACCGGACCGCCGTACCCCCGGCCACCGCCGCACCGGCCGGCCGTACCCCGTACGGGGACGACGAGCCCGGCTCGTACGGGGCCGGCGAGCCCGGCCCGCACGACACCGCTGAGCACGGCTCCCCCGCCCCCTCCCGCCCGCACACGCACACGCCCGCACACAGCCCCTCGTACCCGGAAGGCGACACCACTTCATGACCGGCCCGACCACCGCCGACGACAAGCTCACCTGGCTCCTGGAGGGCCTGCTGGAGAGGACTCCGGGTGCCCGGCACGCGCTCGTGCTGTCCCGGGACGGGCTGAAGCTGTGCCGGACGCCGGAGCTGAGCGTCGACCAGGCCGACCAGCTGGCCGCGATCGCCGCCGGCATCCAGTCGCTGTCGCACGGCGCGTCCGTGGAGTTCGGCGACGGCAGCGGCGGGGTGCGCTCGGCGATGACCGAGTTCTACGGCGGTGTGCTGTTCATCGTGGAGGCGGGCGCCGGCGCCCATCTGGCCGTGATCACCACCGAGGACGCGGACGCCGGTGTCGTCGGGCACAACATGAGCGAGCTGGTGGAGCAGCTCGGCACGTACCTGACCGCTCTGCCCCGTACGTCATGAGCGGACCCGGCAGGAACCGTCCGGGCCGCGACGACGCTCCCGACCGGCTGTACACCATCACCCAGGGACGCAGCCGGTCCGCCCCCGACAACCCCTTCGACCTGGTCACCCTCGTGGTGGCCGAGTCGGAGCCGACGGCCGGCATGCAGTCGGAGCACGTGGCGATCCTGAAGCTGGCCCAGTCCCCCACCTCGGTGGTGGAGATCGCCGCCGAGCTGCGGCTGCCCGTGAGCATCACCAAGGTCCTGCTGTCCGATCTGCTGGCGGCGGGCCGGGTCAGCGCCCGGCACCCGCGCCGGCCGGCCATCACCGATCCCGACATCCTGGAGCAGGTGCTCGTTGGACTTCGCAACCTCTGACGCCCGCACCCCGTTGGGTGCCTCCGCCGACCAAGGCTTCAAGATCGTGGTCGTGGGCGGCTTCGGCGTCGGCAAGACCACGCTGGTCCGCTCGGTCAGCGAGATCCGTCCCCTCAACACCGAGGAGACGATGACCCAGGCCGGCGAGGCCATCGACGACACCGCCCAGGTGCGCGGCAAGTCCGCGACCACGGTGGCCTTCGACTTCGGCCGGATCACCCTGGACGCGCGCAATGTGCTGTACCTGTTCGGCGCGCCGGGCCAGGAGCGGTTCTGGTTCCTGTGGGACCGGCTGTTCACCGGCACGCTCGGCGCGGTCGTCCTCGTCGACACCCGGCGGATCGACGACTCCTGGTACGCCATCGACCGGCTGGAGCACCACGGCACGCCGTTCATCGTGGCCTGCAACGACTTCGGCGGTCCGGTACGGGCCGGGGCGGACGTCCGCGAGGCGCTCGACCTGGATCCGCAGGTGCCGCTGGTCGACTGCGACGCCCGCTCCCGGGAGTCGGGCAAGCAGGTGCTGATCACGCTGGTGCAGCACGTGAAGAACCGGTACGCCGACCCGTCCGCGCGGGCGGGCCTGCCCCGACAGGAGTTCGTGTGACCACCCCCGACGCCGTCCCGCTCAGCGGCCCCCGGTTCCAGACCGACCCCGCGCGCCTGTACCGGGAGATGCGGCGCGACCACGGCTCCGTGGTGCCGGTGCTGCTCGACGGTGACATCCCGGCCTGGCTGGTGCTCGGCTACCGGGAACTGCACCAGGTCACCGGCGATCCCGTGCTGTTCAGCCGGGACTCGGACCTGTGGAACCAGTGGGAGAACATCCCCGCGGACTGGCCGCTGCTGCCGATGATCGGGCGCAAGCAGCCGTCGATCCTCTACACCGTCGGCGAACGGCACCGGCAGCGCGCGGCGATGGTGAGCAACGCGCTGGAGGCGGTGGACCCGTTCGAGATGCGCGGGCACGCCGAGCGGTTCGCGGACGAGCTGATCGACGCGCTGTGCGCCGAGGGCGAGGCCGATCTGATCGCGCAGTACGCCATGCTGCTGCCGGTGCGGGTCCTGGCCCGGCTGTACGGGTTCTCCGACGAGGAGGGCCCGGCGCTGGTCACCGCCCTGAACGACATGATCGACGGCCGGGAGCGGGCGCTGGCCGGGCAGGCGCATCTGGCCGGTTCCATGGCCCGGTTGGTCGCGGAGCGCAGGAAGGAGCCCGCGGACGACGTGGTCTCCCGGATGCTCGCCGACGACAGCGGGTTCAGCGACGAGGAGATCGTCCAGGACCTGATGGTGATGATGGCGGCCGGGCACCAGCCGACCGCCGACTGGATCGGCAACTCGCTCCGGCTGATGCTGACCGACGACCGGTTCGCCGCCTCCCTGTTCGGCGGGCGCAACAGCGTCGCCGAGGCGATGAACGAGGTGCTGTGGGAGGACACGCCCACGCAGAACGTGGCGGGCCGCTGGGCCGCCCGGGACACCCGTCTCGGCGGCCGGGCCGTCCGGGCCGGTGATCTGCTGCTGCTCGGTCTGCAGGGCGCCAACTCCGATCCGCAGGTGCGCACCCACGCCTCGGAGTTGACCGGCGGCAACAACGCGCACTTCTCCTTCGGCCACGGCGAGCACCGCTGCCCGTTCCCCGCGCAGGAGGTCGCCGAGGTGATCGCGCGGACGGGCATCGAGGTGGTGCTGGACCGGCTGCCGGACATCGACCTGGCGGTGCCCGCCGACTCCCTCACCCGGCGGCCCTCGCCCTGGCTGAGAGGACTGACCAGACTGCCCGTCCGGTTCAGCCCCGTACCAGCCCGCTGATCCCGCGTCGCCCCGGCCGGTGCGTCGTGCGGCCGGGGTCCGGGGAGTGACTTCCCCGGGCCGGCGCCGTACCCGCGCACTTACGACCCCTGCCCTGGGAGGCATGTCAGATGACGACCGGTACCGCAGCACCCCGTATCGCCCTGGACCCCTTCGTCACCGACCTGGACGCCGAGAGCGCGGCCCTGCGCGCGGCCGGTCCGCTCGCCGAGGTCGAACTCCCCGGCGGCGTCCCGGTGTGGGCCGTCACCCACCACGCCGAGGCCAAGGCGCTGCTCACCGACCCGCGCCTGGTGAAGGACATCAACGTGTGGGGGGCCTGGCAGCGCGGTGAGATCCCCGCGGACTGGCCGCTGATCGGCCTGGCCAACCCGGGCCGCTCCATGCTCACGGTGGACGGCGCCGACCACCGCCGGCTGCGCACGCTGGTCGCGCAGGCGCTCACCCCGCGCCGGGTGGAGCGGATGCGGGAGCGGATAGCGAAGCTCACCCAGGACCTGCTGGACGCGCTGCCCACGGACGGCCGGACCGTCGACCTGAAGTCGGCCTTCGCCTATCCGCTGCCCATGTACGTGATCGCCGATCTGATGGGGATGGCGGAGGCGCGACTGCCCCGGCTGAAGGTGCTGTTCGAGAAGTTCTTCTCCACCCAGACCCCGCCCGAGGAGGTCGGGGCGACCCTCGCCGAGCTGGCGGGGATCATGGCCGAGACGGTGGCGGCGAAGCGGGCCGAGCCGGGCGACGACCTGACGAGCGCGCTGGTCCTCGCGGCGGAGGACGGCGACCGGCTCACGGACGAGGAGATCGTCTCCACGCTCCAGCTGATGGTGGCGGCGGGCCACGAGACGACGATCTCGCTGATCGTCAACGCCGTCGTCAACCTCTCCACCCACCCCGAGCAGCGCGCCCTGGTGCTGTCCGGGCGGGCCGACTGGTCGGCGGTGGTCGAGGAGACGCTGCGCTACTCCACGCCGACCTCGCACGTGCTGATCCGGTTCGCGACCGAGGACGTGCCGGTCGGCGACAAGGTGATCCCGGCCGGGGACGCGCTGATCGTGTCGTACGGCGCGATCGGGCGCGACGAGAACGCGCACGGTCCGACCGCGGGCAGCTTCGACATCACCCGTGAGACGCGCAACCGGCACATCTCCTTCGGTCACGGCCCGCACGTCTGCCCCGGCGCCGCCCTGTCCCGGCTGGAGGCGGGCATCGCCCTGCCGGCGCTGTACGCGCGGTTCCCGGGCCTGGACCTGGCGGTACCGGCGAGCGAGCTGCGCAACAAGCCGGTGGTCACCCAGAACGACCTCTTCGAACTGCCGGTACGGCTGAACCCGTAACGCCGGCCCGGTCGTCGCCCGGGCCGCCCGCCGGCGGTTCCGGGCGCCCCGGCGCACGCGCCGGGGCGTCAAATCCGTGTTCGCCGATTCACCCCGGGCAAGGGTGAGCGGCACAGAAGTGGGTGGGCGTTTCAGGCCACGGCCGAGCTGGCGATTGGTGCCAGGGATACCTGTGTGACGGGAGGGACAGGATCCCGGCGGCCCCGGCCTCCGGTGGGAAAGGGGCGTACCCGGACGGCCGTTGAAACCAGCCGTACGAGGTTGGCCGGAGCCGTTCGGCCGTCTCTTCCCGGGGTGACGCGCATGCGCTGCTCTGGCTGGCGTTCCGGCGTCGCCTCCGGCGTGTGTACGGCCGGTTGGGGGCGCGTTCCAGCAACGCCGACGCAAGGGGAAGACCCATGACCACTCCGCCCGCCGCTCCGCTCCGGGTTGCCCTGGTCAACGGCAGCTTCGAGCAGCCCACCGTCACCAACTTCGAGATCCTGCCGGACGCTTCGCAGACCCAGGCGCCCAAGTACGTCCCGGGCTGGCGCACCACCGCGACCGACCACATGATCGAGCTGTGGCGGTCCGGGTTCAACGGCGTTCCGGCGGCCGAGGGCGCGCAGTTCGCCGAGCTCAACGCCAACCAGGTCGCCACGCTCTACCAGGACCTGCCGACCACGCCCGGGTCCACCCTGTACTGGCGGCTCTACCACCGTGGCCGGCTGGGACAGGACACCATGGCCCTGGACATCGGCGCGCCGAGCTCACCGGTGGAGCAGCGCCGCTTCACCGACGGCAACACCGCCTGGGGCTACTACACGGGCACCTACACCGTCCCGGCGGGACAGACGGTGACGCGGTTCGCCTTCCGGTCCGTCTCCGCCGCGGGCGGCAACCGGGGCATCGGCAACTTCCTCGACGGCGTGTTCTTCGGCACCGCGCCCTTCGTGGAACTGACCAAGACCGGCATCCCGCAGGGGCCGTTGGAGGTGGGTGACGTCATCACCTACCGCGTCACCGCGAAGAACGAGGGCGGCGGCGCGGCGGAGAGCCTCGTGCTGACCGACGACATCCCGGAGGGCACGGCCTATGTGCCCGGGTCCCTGCGCATCGTCGACGGCCCGAACGCGGGCGCGAAGACCGACGAACTGGGCGACGACCAGGCCTACTTCGACGAGGAGACGAACAGGGTCGTCTTCCACCTGGGCAACGGCGCGAGCGCCGGGCAGGGCGGCAGCCTGCCCAGCACGGAGACCGTCCCGGCGGGCACCACGGTGGAGTACCGGGTGGTCATCGACCGGTCCGCCGGCGGCACGCAGATCAGCAACACCGCCACCGCCACCTACGAGAACCGGCTCGGCGACACCCCGCAGCCGCTGACCGCCACGTCCGACGAACAGATCACCGAGGTCCTTCCGGCGGCCGACCTGACCGTGACGAAGGCCGCCGACGCCACCACGGTGACCGTCGGCCAGACGGTGACGTACCGCATCACCGTCCGCAACACCGGCCCGAACGAGGCCACCGGAGTCGTCGTCGCCGACGAACTCCCCGACAGCCTCGCCTTCCTGTCCGCCGACAGCGCCTCCGGCACGTACGACCCGGAGACCGGCGAGTGGGCGGTCGGCGACGTACCCTACGGCGCCACCGCGACCCTCGTGCTGCGCGCCAAGGCCACGGAGGCCGGCCCGCTCACCAACACCGCCACGGTGACCGGCAACGAGACGGAACCGGACCCCTCCGGCAACACCGACTCCGTCACCATCTGCGTCGAACCGGCCCCGTCCTGCTGCGCACCGTGCGCGCCACGCGCCTAGCGACCCGCGCCGTCCGTACCACTCCTCGGGGCCCCGGTGCCGTGCCCGCACGGCACCGGGGCCTTCGCGGTCACTCCGCTCCGCCGGCCGGGGTGTCGCTGCCGCGCGACTCGCTCCGCGGCGGGGTGCGCGGGGCGATCACGCCGTGCCCCGGAACGTCCGGTGCCTGGGAGAGCCTGTGCTTGACACGGCGCAGGGCCGGGTTCACCTGCCGTCGCATGACCTTGCGCAGACGTCCGAGGTCGCTCAGGGCCCGCACCGCGGTGGGGTCGAGCCGGACGAACTCCGGTTCCCAGCCCGGACCGAAGGTGATGAAGCCGCGCGTCCCGACCATTCTGATCTCGGTGTCCGGGTTCTTCAGGGCCGGGTAGTCCGGCAGCCGGGACCCGAGACTCGCGGCTTCCGGTTCCTCGAACTCGGCCGCGCGAGCGGCGAATCGGGCCTCGGCCGCGCTGCGGAAGAGGTCGTACTCGGCCTCTTCCGTGAAGACCATGACGAGCAGCCGCTCGGGAGGCAGGAGACGCACGGCCTCCGTGAGCTCCCACAGTGTTCCCTCGCTGGTTCCGGTGGCGAGTACGACCAGCCGTGCCTCGCGGATGAGGTCGCTGACGGTCGGCTGCCAGTCGTCGAGGGGCAGGTAGAACCGCCGGGCCCCCGACAGCGGCAGCCGTTCGCCGGGTCTGCCCACGGCCACGACACGGCCCAGCCTGAACCGCAGGGACAGCACCATGTCCTCTTCGTACGTGCGGCTCAGGGGGGTCTGGAGTCGCCGCACCGGATTGCGGGAGGTCGCCGGCTTGACCCCGTACAACTGGTCGTCGAGGTCGAAGGGACGCAGGTAGAGGACGTACGAGCGCGGTTCGAGAAGACCCGGGTCCTTGATCAGCCGTGTCGTGTGGCGCCTGCCGAAGCGGGACATGCGGCTCCCGGCGAAGACCGCGGCGACGCCGGCCACGATCATGAGCACGCCGGTGACGATGCCCTGCACCCGGCTTTCCCCGAACAACAGGGGGGTGCGGATGTGGTTGGCGCCGCCGAGGGCCACGCCGAACCCGACCAGTCTCGTCACGCACCCGGCGCCACGGGCTCCGCAGCCGACGCTCCGGAACTGGCGGGGCCCCGTCGGCGACCCGTTCGCTGCTCCCTTGTGCATGGAGTGAGAGGGTACTCACTCACCGTGCCCGTGTGGGGCGTTCGTTCAGGAAGACGCCCCCGGTCGACGGTCCCGTTGTCCCTCCAGGTGACGCGCCGCCGCACGGATGGCCTCGGCGTACGGCGTGTCCGCGGCGCGCGTCCGCGAGTCGAGTTCCTCGTAGGGCACCAAGGCGTCGTGCGAGCTGTCGATCGTCTGCATCCAGGCGGACCACGCGTCGTGGACGTCCTCGTCGCGGACCTGCTCCCCCTTGGCTCTCAGCAGCACGGCGTAGAGCCGGAACAGGTCGTCGGCGTCCGCGGGAGGGGTGGCGCCCGGGGGCAGGCAGGACCGGATCAGTTCGGCGAGCGGATCAAGGTAGGTCACAGGGACAGTGTGCCCGCCAGCAGGGCCAGATGCGCCAGTGCGAACACCAGCGGGACGACGCGCTCGGAGGTGCCCAGCTCCGCGTACCGCTTCAGCCGACCGGGGGTCGGGGCACCCTTCAGGACGTCCCACTCGTCGGTGAAGATCCTGACCGGCAGGCGTCCTTCGAGGGTGTTGATGACCGTGAACTTGGCCGAGTTGAGGTGCCGGTAGCTGCGCAGCTGCATCCACCAGGCCGAGGACAGGGTGACGCCGCCCATGGCCATGACCAAGGACACCCACCACGGTGACTCCGCGAGCTCGGGCATCCCGAGCCCGACCAGGCTGACCAGCGCGGTCTGCACGGAGAGGAAGAAGGCGTTGGCCGTCCCCCGGCGCGCGGACACCCGGTCGGCCATCTCCACCGCGAGCTTGTACAGCTCGAGCACGTCCCGCTCTTCGTCCCGCTCGGCGGACACCTCCGCCGGTGCCGCCCCGCCGACCCCTCGCGGACGAGGATCCAGGCCGGCGAGTCCGCCGAGTCCGCTCTCTCCGACACGATCGGCTTCCATCAGGCTCCCGCGAACTGGCGACGGTCCACTGCGCGCATCGTAGGCCCGGGACGGGGGCGGCGTCAGCCGTTCACCGCAGGTCGCCAGGGTCTCCGTGGCCTGCCGTGCGGGGGCGACCGACGAGCCGTCAGCCCTTGCCGCCGCCCCGGCCCCCGTCTCCGCCACCCGCATGCCCGGCCCGCCTTGACTTCGAGTGTGCTCCAACTCGTAGCGTCGCCGGTGAGACGACAACCCACTGTGCGGAAGGAAATCCCATGCACAAGCGCGGTCTGCGGGATCTTCAGGTGTCGGCCATCGGGCTCGGATGCATGGGGATGTCCGCCTTCTACGGCTCCACCGACCGGGCGGAGGGGATCGCGACCATCCGGCGGACCCTGGATCTCGGGATCGACTTCCTGGACACCGCGCAGCTGTACGGCCCGCTCACCAACGAGTCGCTGGTCGGCGAGGCGGTCAAGGGACGCCGGGACGAGTATGTGATCGCCACGAAGTTCAACTACCGGATGGACGGCGCCGTGCCCGGCGACATGAGCACCATCGGCCCGCAGGACGGCTCGGCCGAGCACGTCCGCAGCTCGGTGGAGGGCTCGCTGCGACGCCTGGGCACCGACCACATCGACCTGTACTACCAGCACCGCGTCGACCCGAACGTGCCCATCGAGGAGACGGCCGGCGCGCTCGGCGAGCTGGTCGCCGAGGGCAAGGTGCGGCACATCGGGCTGAGCGAGGCGAGCGCGGAGACCATCCGGCGCGCCCACGCCGTGCACCCGGTCACCGCCGTGCAGAGCGAGTACTCGCTCTGGTCGCGGGACGTGGAGGCCGAGGTGCTGCCCGCGTGCCGGGAACTGGGCATCGGCTTCGTGCCGTACTCGCCGCTCGGCCGGGGCTTCCTCGCGGGCCGCTTCGCCTCGCCCGAGGAGCTGGACCAGAACGACTACCGCCGTACGAACCCGCGCTTCACGGACGCCAATCTGGCGGCGAACCTGCGGCTCGCGGAGAAGGTCAAGGAGATCGCCGCCGAGAAGGACGTGACCCCGGCCCAGCTGGCCATCGCCTGGGTGCTGGCGCAGGGCGAGGACCTGGTGCCGATCCCCGGTACGAAGCGCCGCACCTACCTGGAGCAGAACGCCGCCGCGACCGATATCGAGCTGACCGCGCAGGACCTGGCCCGGATCGACGCCGAGCTGCCCGAGCCGGCGGGCGAGCGGTACGACGAGGCGGGGATGCGCGCCATCAATCTGTAGGCGGCGGCCTCTGGGCGACCGGCCTGTGGATGCGCCTGTGAGGAACCCCACGCGGGCGGCGACGGGCCTGCTCGGAGGGCGTTTTCCCAGCTCGGCGGCCCTGGTGCGCGGTCGGTGTGGTGATGACTCGGCCGTCCCGTCTGCCACCATGGTCGGCGTTCTGACCAGGCGGCCCGGCCGTGCGACGCAGCCGGCCCGACGGGCCCCGCCGGTCTTCCCCGCCCTCTGGTTGTCGAGTACCCCGCCGTGCCCTCTGCCTCCGCCGTGTCCCCATCCGCCCACGCCCCGGCCTCCCGTTCGCCGTGGCGGTCCCTGCGCCACCGCGGTATGCGGTGGTGGTCGGCGGCCAACTTCGTCTCCAACGCCGGTACGTGGATGCAGCTCACGGTGCAGAACCTGCTCGTGCTGCACATCACGGGCTCGGCCGCGGCGACCGGTCTGTCGATGTCCGTCCAGGCGGCCCCCGCGCTGCTGGTGAGCCTGCTCGGCGGCGCGGCCGTGGACCGCTGGCCCCGGAGGCTGACGGTCGCCGTCAGTCAGGCGCTGCTCGGCGCGGTGGCCTTCACCACGGCGCTGCTCGTGGCGCTGGACCGGATCGACATGCCGGCGCTGCTGGTGCTGGCCGCGGTGACCGGCATCATCGCCACCGTCGACGGGCCGGCCTGTGCCCTGCTCGGCAACGATCTCGTGCCCGTGGCGGACGTGCCGTCGGCGATCGGGGTGGGCGCGCTGGTGCACAGCGCGGGCCGGCTGGCCGGAACCGCCCTGGCCGGGGTGGCCGTCGGCTTCCTGGGCACGGCCTCCGCGTACGCGGCCAACGGGCTGTCGTTCCTGTTCGTGGCCTCGGTGGTGCCGTTCCTGCGGCCGGCCGCCGGGGCCGTCGAGGAGGCGGCGGCCGGACCGCGGGAGGCGCCGGCCCGCGCGGCCATGACCGTGCGGGAGGGGGTGGCCTTCTTCGTGGGCAGGCCCCGGCTGGTCGCCCTCGCGGGCATCACGGGTCTCAGCTCCGTCTTCGGCCGCAACTACGGTCTGACCCTCGCCGTCCTGGTCACCGGGCCGCTCGCGGGCAACGCGGGGGCGTTCGGCACCGTGTCGACCGTGCTGGCCGTGGGCGGCATCATCGGCGCGGTCCTCGGCGCCCGGCTGCGCAAGCCGTCCGTGCGGACCGTGGGCCTGCTCGCGGCGGCCGGCGCGCTGCTCCAGGTGGTGGCCGGGCTGTCCCCGTCGCTGGCGGTGCTGCTGGTGCTGGTGCTGCCGATGGCGGTCGTGGAGTCCGTCTCCGACACCGCCGGTACGGCCGTGCTCCAGACCGACCCGCCGCCGCACTTGCGCGGCCGGGTGCTCGGGGTGTGGAGCAGCGTCGGCACGGTGTGGAGCCTCGGCGGACCGCCGCTGCTGGGTCTGCTGATGGAGTGGGCCGGGGCACGCGGCGCCCTGGTGGCGGGCGGACTGCTCATCGCCGGGTCGATCGGCGCGGGCCTGCTGGTGCGCCGCCGGGGCGGGCCGGTGCCGGTGCCGGTGGCCGCCAGGGACGGCGACCTGACCGGCCGTGAGGCCCTGGGTACGGCGGCCTGACGGGCCCAGTCGGGACAGGGCCGCCGTAACCGCCTACCCGGCGAGTACGCCCCAGGTCAGGCCGCCGTACCCGGCAGGTGGTACACGTGGAACGCCTGTCCGATCACCGGCTGGGCGACATTGCGTACGCGCACCCCGCCGGTGGTCATGCCGTGCTCGGTACCGGCGTGGGCGTGGCCGTGCACCGCGAGATCGGCACCCGCGGTGTCGATCGCCTCGGCGAGCAGGTAGCTGCCGAGGAACGGGTAGATCTCCAGCGGCTCCCCGGCCAGGGTGTCCGGCACCGGGGAGAAGTGGGTCAGCGCGATCCGTACGTCGCAGTCCTGCTCCTCCAGCTCCTTCAGGGCGCCGTGCAGGCCGTCGGCGCACCGGCGGGTGTAGCGGACGAACTCCTTCATGAGGGGTTCGCCAAACTCCCCGGCGCAGCGGCCGACGAAGCCGCCGCCGAAGCCCTTGGTCCCGGCGACCCCGATCCGGGCCCCGTCGGCGGTGACGACGGCGGCCTCTCCTTCGAGCACGTGGGCGCCGGCGTCCCGGAGGATCGCGGTGACCTCCTCGGGCCGTTCGTCGTGGTGGTCGTGGTTGCCGAGTACGGCGACGACGGGCACCCCGAGGTCCTTGATCTCGCGGGCCACGACCGCGGCCTCCTCCGGTGTGCCGTGCCGGGTGAGGTCGCCGGCGAGCAGCAGCACGTCGGCGCACTCGGGCAGGGTCTCGAAGGCGGAGCGCAGCGTGCCCTGGCTCTCGGGGCCCATGTGAATGTCCCCGACGGCCGCGACGCGGATCATGTCAGGTCCTCTCCGTGGTCGGGCGAGGAGGTCCCGGCGATGAGCAGGTCGCTGTGGACGGGATGCCCCGCCAGTTCCTCGCGGGCCATGCGCAGGATGTCGTCCCGGCACTGGGTGGACGGCACGGTGCCGGTGAGCAGGACGACGTCGCCGCGCAGTTCGAGTCGTACGCCGAGTTCCCCGAGCTCCCCGGAGGCGAGGTGGTCGGCGAGGTGGGCGACGCGGTAGTCCAGGTTCCCGGCCGCCGGCGGGGGCGGCGGGCTCGTATCGGTCATGGCCGGCCCTCCCGGGCGTCGATGGCGTCGATCACGTTCAGCCGTTCGAGGAGGAAGAGGAAGGCGGCGGGCATGGGCTCGGCGCCGCAGGCCGCGCGGACCGCGTCCCAGTCGACCTTCTCGCGCACGGCGCGGGCCACCGGCAGCACGGAGCCGAAGTCGCAGTAGTGCTCGGAGAAGGCGCTGATCAGGCTCTGGATCAGGTCGGTCGGGCTGAGGACGGGCATGAGCACCGAGTCGACCGGCAGGACGTGGGCCCGGTCGAGCATCTCGCGGGTCACGGGCTGGTGGGCCAGCGAGAAGATGATGTCGACGTTCTGGCCGTGACAGGTGGTCTTGATCAGCCAGTCCTCCGGCGGGACCCGTACGGCGAGTCCGGCCTCCCGCAGGGTGGCGGCCACCGCCTCGGCGTCGTCGGGGAGGATGGCGAAGTCGGCGTCGTGCTGGAGGTAGCGGCTGCCGCCGTGGGCGTAGACCGCCACGCTTCCGGCGAGCGCGAAGGGGTGGCCCGCGCGTTTGAGGAGGGCGCCGATCTGCTTGGCGGCCTCCAGGATCGCCTGGCTGCGGTCCTGTGGCAGCTGCGCCGGAGCCGGGCCGGACTCGGGCGGCGCCTCGCTCGCCTCGGGACCGGGCTCGGGCCGCGACGCCTGGCTCTCCGCGACCGGCGTGGGCCGCGGCTCGGACCGTCCGGAGGCCGACGCTCCCTGCGGCTCCGTCTTGCCGGGGGCCGCCCCGGACTGCGGCGCCGCGGTATCGGAGGCCGTATCGGGCCGCGGCGCCGCGGGATCGGAGACCGGCGCGGGCCGTGGCCCGAGAGGACTCGGAGGCGGCGCGGACGGCAGTTCCGTGGGATCCGTGGCCGAGGCGGCCCTCGGTTCGGTCGGCTCGGCAGCGGAAGCGAGCCCCGGTCGCCTCGGGCCCGTCGGTCCCGTCGGCTCGGAAGCGGAAGCCGGTCCCGGCCCCGTCGGCTCGGAAGCGTAGGCGAATCCTGGCCCCACCGTTCCCGTCGGCTCCATCGGCTCCATGGCCTCCATCGGGCTCCTCGGTCCCGTCGAGCCCGTCGAGCCCGTCGGCTCGGAAGCGTGAACCGCCCTGGTCTCCGTCGGCCCGGGCTCGGGCGTCGGCCGCGTACCGTCGGGGGCGAGGCGGAGTTCGGTGACCTCTGCCCGCCGCAGGGGCGCGGTGTCCTCCCCGTCGTGCGTCATGACCTCTCCATTCGGCACCCTTGCACCCCGGGCGGCCGGATCGGCCCGGGGGTGGTACGGGTACCCGGGGCGCCGCCCGCGACACGGCGCCCGGCGGAGGTTCACTCCTCCACGACGAGCGCCGGGGTGCCGGCGGTGAGGACCCGGCCCCGGAAGAAGGCCGGGTCGCGGCGCCGCATCACCAGCATGATCACCGCGCCGAGGAGCAGCAGGCCGACCCCGATGACGAAGACGGAGCCGACACCGAGGACGGCCGAGCCGCTGCCGTAGGCCGGGTCCCACATGTCGTAGAGGGTCTTGCCGAACACGGCGGTGAGCAGGATGCCGCCCAGGACCGGGAAGAAGCCCTTGAAGAGGGCGTCGCGGGCGGAGCGGGTGAGGTCGCGGCGGAAGTACCAGGCGCAGGCGAACGCGGTGAGCGCGTAGTAGAAGCAGATCATCAGACCGAGGGCGTAGATGGTGTCGACGAGGACGTGCTCGCTGACCAGCGACATCACCGTGTAGAAGACGCCGGTGGCGACGCCGGCGGTGACGGTGGCCCGGCCGGGGGTGCGGAACCGCTCGTGGACGCGGGCGTAGGAGGCGGGCAGGGCCTGGTACGTCGACATGGCGAGCACCGTGCGGGCGACCGGGATGAAGGTGGTCTGGAGGCTGGCCGCGGCCGAGGCGAGGACGGCGGCGAAGAGCAGGATGCCGCAGAGGTGGCCCATGACCGGGCCGGCCAGGGCGGCGAAGACGTTGTCGGAGGTGTCCGGGTTGGCCAGGCCCAGGCCTTGGGTGCCGGAGCCGACGGCCATCTGGGCGGCGACGCCGGTGACGAGGTAGGAGCCGACCAGGACGACCATGGCGATCAGGGCGGCCCGGCCCGGTGTCTTCTCGCTGCCGACGGTCTCCTCGTTGGCGGTCAGACAGGTGTCCCAGCCCCAGTACATGAAGATCGACAGGGACAGTCCGGCGCTGAAGGAGGCGAAGGAGTCCACCTCGAAGGGGTTGAGCCAGGACCAGGAGAAGTCGGTGTGTCCGGGGAAGGTGCCGGTGCGGGCCTTGTCCAGGGCCAGGACGACGAAAAGGGCGAGCACCACGAGCTGGAGTCCTACCAGCGCGTACTGCACGCCCTTCGTGGTGGTCATGCCCCGGTAGCTGACCGCGGTGGCGGCGGCGATCAGGGCCAGACAGGTGACGATGTGCACGGCCTTGTCACCGTCGAGGTCCGCCACCGCGTCGCTGCCGGTGATCTCGCCGGCCAGCAGCCAGAAGTAGGTGGTGGCGACGCCGGCGAGGTTGGACAGCACGATCACGGTCGCGATGACCAGACCCCAGCCGCACATCCAGCCGACGTGCGGGCCGAACGCCTTGACCGTCCAGGTGAAGGAGGTGCCGCAGTCGGGCACGGCCTTGTTCAGCTCCCGGTAGGCGAAGGCGACCAGCAGCATCGGCAGGAAGCCCGCGAGGAAGACGGCCGGCATGTGCAGGCCGACCTCGCCGGCGGTGGAGCCGAGCGTGGAGGTGAGGCAGTAGACCGGTGCCACGGTGGACAGGCCGATGACCGCGCTGCCCAGCAGGCCGATGGAATTTCCGCCGAGGCCCTTGCCCCGTACTCCGTCGCCGGGTGCCGTGTCGCGGGCGTCCGGCCTCATCGCCGTCTGTGTCATGACACAGGACGCTAAATGCTGCGATTTCGGTTGAGGGTGGTTCAGATCACCCGTCAAGCACCTTTATTTCGCAGGCCAAATCGGGAAACCAGCCGGTATTTGAACGGAGAATGACGCTAGTCGATCCGCTTCATGAAGGCAAAGCGATCAGCGACCGCCATTCGGGAACCGCAGGGGCACCCGGAATGCCCGATTCCAAATCCGCCGGTGTGACGTGCGTCTCACACACCCCGGGCGCAGGCTGGGAGGCATGGCACCCCGGCTCGGTCGCGCGCGACCGCGGCAGCCCTGGCCGTCGGCCCGCGCGCTGCTGGTACTGCCCGTCGCGCTCATCGTGGTGATCACCGTGGTGGACATGCGGGCCCCCTACGACGTGCACCTCGGACCCGCTCTGGTGATCGCCCCGGCGCTCACCCCCTCCTTCGCGGGCCCCCGCACCACGGCGGCGGTCGGCGCCCTCGCGGTGGCCGCGCAGGTCTTCCTCGGCGTCACCCACGGCGGGCTCGGCACCACGAACCACATCGTCCAGATCATCACCCTCACCGTCCTGGTCGTGCTCACCGTCCTCTACAGCGCCCTGCGGATGCGCCGGCAGGCCCAGCTGGCCCGGGTCCGCACGGTCGCCGAGGCCGCGCAGCAGGTGCTGATGTGGCCGCTGCCCGAGCGGATCGGCGCCGTGCGCATCGCCTCCCTGTACCTGGCCGCCGAGGACGAGGCGCAGATCGGCGGCGACCTCTACGCGGCGGCCCGGTGCGACGGCGCCGTGCGCGTACTCATCGGGGACGTCCGCGGCAAGGGGCTGCCCGCCATCGGGGAGGCGGCGCTGCTGCTCGGTGCCTTCCGGGAGAGCGCGCACCGGCGCGTCCCGCTGACGGAACTCGCCGCCACGCTGGACCAGAGCATCACCCGCTACGCCGCCGAGCTGGACCGCCCGGAGGAGGAGGGCGAGCGGTTCGCCACCGCGCTGCTCGTGGAGATCCCGGACCATGAGCCGGTCACCCGGATGACCAGCTGCGGCCATCCGCCGCCGCTGCTGCTGAGCCCCGGCCACGTCGTCACGGCCCCGAGCCTGCGCCCCGCACCGCCGCTCGGGGTGCAGTACGGCGTCGAGCACGCGCTGGACGAGTTCTCCTTCGAGCCGGGCGACACGCTGCTGCTGTACACCGACGGGGTCGTGGAGGCCCGGGACGAGCGGGGCCGGTTCTATCCGCTCGCCGACCGGGTGGCGCGGTGGACCGGGGACGGCCCGGAGGCACTGATGCACCATCTGCGGCGCGATCTGCTCGCCCACGCCGGCGGCCGGCTCGGCGACGACGCCGCGCTCATCGCCGTGCACCGCACCACCGCCGTACACCGTCGCCACCACCACGGGTGAGCGGCCGGCGCGGGGCCGCCGGCGGACACG
Organism: Streptomyces achromogenes subsp. achromogenes; assembly: GCF_000720835.1. Classification (GTDB taxonomy): domain Bacteria; phylum Actinomycetota; class Actinomycetes; order Streptomycetales; family Streptomycetaceae; genus Streptomyces; species Streptomyces achromogenes. The sequence continues at coordinate 297,056 of NZ_JODT01000017.1, forward strand.
GCGGAGGCGTTCACCCGTCCGTGCCGCGATGTTCAGCCCGGGGGGTGGCCGGCCCCGCGGGGCCTTGCGAGAATCCGCCACGCGCCCGGCGGCGGACTCCCCCGCCCGCTCAGACCCGAGTGAGGTTCCCGATGTCCGTACGACACCCGTCCCTACGGCACACGTCTTCACGCCACCCGTCTTCGAGGCACACGTCCTTACCCCACCGGTCCCCGCGACGCCCGCTCCGGCCCCTGGTCGCCGGGCTGGCCGTGCTGTCCACGCTGCTGAGCCCGGTGGCGGCGCACGCGGCGCCGGACGGTCCCGCGCCGGCCCGCTTCGACCTCCAGGCGCACCGCGGCGGTCTCGGCCTGACCACCGAGGAGTCGCTGGAGGGCTTCGGCAAGGCGCTGCGGCTCGGGGTGTCCACGCTGGAGCTGGACACCCAGATCACCCGGGACCTGAAGGTGGTCGTCAACCACGACCGGCAGATCAGCGGCGTCAAGTGCCGGGACACCGGCCCCGTCACGCCCGGCGACCCGATGTACCCCTACGCCGGCAAGTACATCAAGGATCTGACGCTGGCCCAGATCAAGACGCTGGACTGCGGCTACCGGCAACTGCCCGGCTTCCCCGAGCAGGAGGTCGTCAAGGGGTTCCGGATGGTGGAGCTGAAGGACGTCCTCGGCCTGGTCGAGCGCTACCGCGCCCGGGGCGTGAAGCTGAACATCGAGACCAAGGTGGAGGCGGGCGCGCCCGAACAGACCGCGCCGCGCGAGGTGTTCGTGCGCCGGGTGTACGAGGAGATCCACCGCTCGGGCATCGAGCGGCAGGTCACCATCCAGTCGTTCGACTGGGGCGCGCTGAAGGTGATGCACCGGCTGGCGCCGAGGTGGCCGCTGGTGGCGCTGACGAACCACGACTTCCTCCAGGTCGGCCGGCCCGGCGCGTCCCCGTGGCTGGGCGGGATCGACGCCGACGACTACGGCGGTGACTTCGTCCGGGCGGCGGCGACCCTGCCCGGCGTCACCACCCTCTCCCCCAACTACGGCTTCCCGCAGAGCGGCAAGGTCGGCGACCCGGACTTCCGGTTCTACTCCGACGCGGCCATGGTCGCCGAGGCGCACGCCCGGGGGCTGAAGGTGGTGCCGTGGACCTGTGACGACCCGGCGACCGTCGAGGCGCTGATGGACCTGGGCGTCGACGGGATCATCACCGACTATCCCGACCGGGTACGGCGGATCATGGCCGGCCGGGGCATGCGGCTGCCGCGCTCGTACCACCCGCACGGCCGCGCCTGACCGGCGCCCCGGGTGCGCGGAGCGCGGACCCCGCCCCGAATGGGGCGGGGCGGGGTCCGGGTCAGGCGGCCGGCTCCAGGCCGGTGATCTTCAGGGTCTTCAGGTCGGACCGGACGTCGATCCGGCTGACCTGGGCGTGCGGGCCGTCGCCCCAGGTGAGGGTGACCCGGTTGGTGGCGTGGCCGGCGCCGGAACCGGTGTAGGTCACCTTCCACTTCACCGGCACGTTCTGCGCGAACAGGATGCCGTCGGCGTGCTCGCGCCGCTCGTAGGCGGCGACCGCCTTCTGCGCCCCGGCGGAGAGGTAGAAGCCGCGCAGGGCCTTGGCGCTCGCCGCCGCCGTGGGGTCATCGGCGGCCCAGACGGCGTCGATGTAGGCGCCGTAGAAGTCGGCCACGTGCTGGGTGGCGCTCCGGGGGTCGCCCTGGGCGGGCGAGGACGCGGCGGTGACGCGCGGGGTGTGGCTCGTGGTGCCGCCCGCGAGGGCGGGGGTGACGGCGGCCAGGGTGAGGCCGGCGGCGAGGGCCGTGGCGGTCAGGAAGGTCTTGCGGCTGTGCTCGGACATATGTCTCGTTCCCCCGGATTCTTCGCGACCGGGCCGATCCCGGCCTTCGACGGTCCCTAAGACCGCTTTCCGGTCGCTCCGGTTCCGTGGCCGGGGGGTGGTTTCCTCCGGCCCTGCCGCGGGCGGGTCGCTGCGGTCCGGTCGGGCTCGTTGCCTGGGGCTGTCTTCCGGTCGTCGCGGGTGCGGCGACCGCCCGGCCCGCCGTACGGCCCGTCGTACGTGTCGCACGACGAGGGGCGGGGCCGGGGTCCGGGAGGTGGGTCGGACCCCGGCCCCGGGTCTGTCACGGCTTGCGGGCTACCGCGCCGTACATGGCGATGTCCTCGTCCCGGATGCCGTGCGTGCCGCCGTCGGGATGCCACTTGTGCACCTGGACGATGCCGGGCTCGACCAGGTCCAGGCCGTCGAAGAACTCGCGGGTCTCGGCCAGGGTGCGCAGCCGCATCGGCATGTCGCGGGCCGCGTACTCGCGGGCGACCCGGCCCACCTCGGCGGGGGCGAACTCGGCGGTGCCGATGGACATCGCGAGGTAGCTGCCGGAGGGCAGCGGCTCCAGCAGCCGGCGCACCACGCCGACCGCGTCGTCCGCGTCCAGCATGAAGTGCACGATGGCGATGACGGTGAGGGCGACGGGCCGGCTCAGGTCCAGCGTCTCGCGCAGTTCGGGGGCGCCCAGGATGGCCGCCGGGTCGCGGAAGTCGGCCTCCACGTACGCGGTCCGACCCTCGGGCGCGCTGGCCAGCAGGCCCTGGGAGAGGGTGAGCACGATCGGGTCGTTGTCGACGTAGACGACCCGGGACTCGGGGGCCACGGCCTGGGCGATCTCGTGCAGGTTGGGCGAGGTCGGGATCCCGGTGCCGATGTCCAGGAACTGCCGTACGCCCGCGTCCTCGGCGAGCCAGCGCACCGCGCGGTTCATGAAGTCCCGGTTGGCGCGCATGTGCACCGGGAGCGCGGGCCACTCCCGCGTCATCGCCTCGCCCGCCTCCTGGTCGGCGGGGTAGTAGTCCTTGCCGCCGAGTATGTAGTCGTAGATGCGGGCGGAGTGGGCGTTCTCGGTGTCGATCCGGTCGGCCGGCCATCCGTTGTCGGGCAACGCCGTGTCTCCCATTCGGGTCAGGGGTCGGGCCCTCGCGTCGGCACGTGCGGGGGCGGTTGCGCGGGGTGGTGCGACGGGCGGATACGGTCGGCGGCTCACCACTCCTCGCGCAGCGCGGCCAGCAGTGTCTCGGTCTTCCGGGCGGACGGCGCCTGGGCGCTCAGCCGGTCCAGGGCCTCCCGGTAGACCACCACCTCGTCGGGCTTGTCCAGGTACTCGGCCCTGGCCAGGCCGCTGAGGTAGGCGATGTCGGGCAGTTCGCGGGCGCGGAACCGGAAGAGGTGGAAGGCGCCGGCCCACAGCGCGGGATGCGGTCCGGCCGCGAACGGCATGACCTGCACGGTGACGTGGGGCAGCCGGCCCAGCTCGATGAGGTGGTCGATCTGCGCGCGCATCACCCGCGGGCCGCCGACCGGCCGGCGCAGCACGGTCTCGTCCATCACCACCCACAGCCGCGGTGGTTCGGCCCCGGTCAGCAGCTTCTGGCGGCGGGTGCGCAGCGCGACCCGGCGTTCGGTGATCTCGGCGGGGGCGTGCGGGTAGGACGCGGTGAGCAGGGCGCGGGCGTAGTCCTCGGTCTGCAGCAGGCCGTGCACGAACTGGTTCTCGTAGCCGCGCAGTTGCAGGGCCGCCTGCTCCAGGCTGAGGTAGGCGGGCAGCCAGTGGGGTACGACGTCGCGGTATGTGTGCCACCAGCCGCGCTTGTTGGCCTCGCGCACGGACTGCAGGAAGGTGTCGACCTCCTCCTGGTCCGTGACGCCGTAGACCTGGAGGAGTTTCTCGGCGTCCGCGAGCCGCAGCCGGGCCACCTTGGCGGCCTCCATGCGGCGGATCGTGGAGTGGCTGACCCCGATGGCCGCGCCCGCCTCGGCGAAGCTGAGGCCGGCCCGGGTGCGCAGCTCCTCCAGCCGTCTTCCGAGGATCATGCGCAGCACGGAGGGTGCGCCGCCCCACTCGGTCTCCACGGTCACGCCCACCCCCCTCGTCAGCTTCGGCCGTCCGCTCAGGCGGATCGGTCACCCGCCCATTCGATCACGTTCCGTCGGATGCAGCATGCACTTCGCCACTTGCAAATTTCAACTTGCCGGTTGCGATGCCCGGTTGGCAGGTGCCAGAGTGGACCCGCTGCTCCGGCCCGACCCACGGAGCAGGCGGCACGTCCGGCCCGGGGCAGGACAGGCCGCCGGCCGGGCCTTTCGGAAGGCGCCGAACGCGTCCGCCGGCCGCGCCCCCACGCACGAGGCCGGACGAAAGGCGTACGGCGATGACACCGTCCTCTCCCCCCGACGGCTCCCCCGCCCGGCCGTCGGCCCCCGCCGCCGCGGACCGCTCCCGCGCGGCGGGGGGCACCCCCCGGCCCGGCCGGCGGTACCGGGCGGGGCGAGCGTGCCGCCCCGGCGTGCGGATGCCGTGCCCCGCCCTGTGAACCACCCGGAGGCGAGTGTCCTGGTCGACTCCCTGGGCTCTGCGGCCCCGACCGGCTCGCCTCCGGGGCTTCCCGCACCCTGAACCGGCCCTCTTCCACGGCGTCCGGCCCAACCCGAGGCCGGGCGGCGGGCGGAACCGGTCGTGCCCGACCGGCGGAGCGGACATATGCTGCGAAATGCCGCCCCGAAGGGAGTGCTCATGGCCGACACGCCCACCGACCCCACCGCCGCACCGGCGTCCACGTCCGGGCCCCCCGCCGGCGAGCTGACGCTGTGCCCGCTCGGCTTCGAGCACCTGGCCGCCGTCCTAGATCTCGGTCACCGGGTGTACGACACCGACGCGATGCCCTACACCGGCTGGTCGCTGTCGGCGGTCGCCGGGCACCTGGACGCGCCGGATCCGGCCTGTTTCGTACTGCTCGACGGGGACCGCGTCGCCGGGTTCGTGCTCGGTTCGCTGTCCTTCGAGCAGCGCGCCGACTGGGGCTACCTGGAGTGGATCGCCGTCGACCCCGACTACCAGGGGCGCGGGGTGGCCTCCCGGCTGGTGCGGGAGTGCTGTGCCCGGCTGGCCGAGGCCGGCGCGGTGTGCGTGGTCACGGACGTGGAGCGGCGCAACACCGCCTCCGCCGAGCTGATGCGCCGCAACGGCTTCGCGGAGGAGGCCAGCGTCAGTCTCTTCGTCCGCCCGCTCGCCGACGCGCCCGCGGCCGGCACGGACCGGCCCCGGGGCGGCTCCGGGCCACGCCGTCACCTCACCCGCGCGGCGGCCGAACGGGTCCGCTGACGCCGGCCCGGCCCGACCGGGCCCTTCCTGCCCCGGCCCGGCCGTCGTCGTCCGGTTCGCGCCGGGTCGCGCGGCGGCGGTGGTCCGGCCAGCGCACGTCGTAGGCCCAGCCGAGGCGTTCGAACCACGGCCTTGAACGAGCCGTGGGTGAAGTGCCGGTGGAAGCCGGCCGTGATGCCGAGCCCGCTGACCGGGTGGAAGGCCACAGCGAGCGCGAAGCCGACGGGGCTCGGCCCGTGCCGTCAGGCCCGCGGCACGGCGGCCGGCAGCGCGAGGAACGGCACGGCGACGAGGACGCCGATCATCGGTTGCTCGCCGGTGGGCCGGGACGGGCCGCCGCCGGCGGGGTGGTGTCGGAGATCTCGGAGGACTGGTCGGCGGCGGTGAAGGCGAGTACGGCGTTCTGGCCGCCGAAGCCGAAGGAGTTGCTGACGGCGGCCGCCATCCGGTGCGGACGGGGCACCTTGGTGACGATGTCCAAGTCCATCGCCGGATCGAGCGTGTCCAGGTTGGCGGTGGGCGGGATCAGCTGGTGGCGCAGGGTGAGCACGGTGCACGCCGCCTCGATGGCTCCGGCGCCGCCGATGGCGTGCCCGATGGTGCCCTTGACGGCGGTGACGGGCGGGGGGCGGCGGAAGACGCGGTGCAGCGCGTTGTGTTCGGCGGCGTCCCCCTGGGGAGTGGCGGTGCCGTGGGCGTTGACGTGGTCGATGTCCTCGGGGGCCAGACCGGCGTCGGCGAGGGCGGCGCCGAGGGCGCGGGCGGCGCCGTCTCCGTCGGGGTGCGGGGCGGTGAAGTGGTGGGCGTCGCAGGAGGCGCCGAACCCGGCGAGCAGCGCCTGGGGCCGTACGCCCCGGGCGCGGGCGTCCGCGGTGCGTTCCAGAACGAGGACGGCGGCGCCCTCGCCGAGGACGAAGCCGTCCCGGTCCCGGTCGAAGGGGCGGGACGCGGCGTCGGGGCTGTCCGCGCGGCGGGACAGCGCGCGCATCTGGGCGAAGCAGGCGGCGGTCATCCGCAGCCGGGCCGACTCGCTGCCGCCGGCCAGGACCAGGTCGCAGCGGCCGGACAGCAGCCAGTCCCGGGCGAGGCCCAGCGCGCTGGTGCCGGAGGCACAGGCGGTGCTGACCACCATGTTGGGGCCGAGCGCGCCGAGGTCCAGGGCGATCTCCGCGGCGGCCATGTTGGGCACGCTGCGCGGCAGCGCCAGCGGGGAGACGCGCTCGGGGACGGCGTCGGCGAGCCGGTCGAACTCGGCCTGCCAGCCCTGCATGGAGCCGGTGCCGACGCCCATCACCACGCCGACCCGGGCGCCGTCCCAGCCGGCCGGGGCGAGCCCGGCGTCGGCGACGGCCTCGCGGGCGGCGAGCAGCGCGAAGGTGGTGAACAGGTCGAGCCGCCGGGCCAGCCGGTGCCCGAGCAGGGCGGGCGTGTCCAAGGCGGGGACCCGGCAGGAGAAGGCCACGGGCAGCCCGGCCAGGGCGGGGTCGGCGGCGGCGGTGGACTGCCCGGCGCACAGTCCCGCCCAGGCCGCGTCCCGGCCGATGCCCGCCGGAGTGATCAGACCGAGCCCGGTGACGGCGACCGGGGCCCGGGGCGCGCCTGTTTGCACCTGCTGCATGAGCCGTGATTATCCGGACCGGACGGGCCGGCCCCGCGCCACGACGGCTCGTTCGGCCAGGGAGGGGACGCGCTACCACCCGGATGCGCGAACGGAACGACGGATCCGCCTGCGCGGCCCGCCCGCACGGGGCCCGGGCGGGCGGGACCGGCCGGGAGAGGGCCCGGACGGGCGGAACCGACCAGAAGAGGGTTCGGGCGGGCGGAACCAGCCGGGAGAAGGTTTGGGCGGGCGGAACCGGCCGTGACGATGCGGTGCCCTGCGCTTCCGGGCCAGGTTGGCCGGTACGGTCCGGTACCCCGACCGGGCGGGCGGCACCGGCCGGGGCAGGGCCCGGGAGGGTTGAACCGGGCGGGAGAGGGCCCGGACGGGCGGGACCGGCCTGGACAGGGCCCGGCCGGCGGGAGCGGCCGAACGGGGCGGTGCCCTGCGCTTCCGGGCCGGGTCGGCCAGTACGGTCCGGCACTCCGACCGGGCGGGCGGGCAGGTACGGTGCCGCCCCGTCGGATCAGCCGCTCCCCACCGCCCCCTGTCCCGCCGGACCGGCCCTCGTCCCGTCCGCCCCCTCCTCCAGAGCGCGGACCGCGGTCGTCCAGGCCTCGGCGAGGGCGGTTTCCAGGGTGTCCACGGGGTGGTCGGAGGTGTCCAGGCGGAGGGCGGGGCCGATGTGGACGTGGACGTGGGGGCGGCGCAGCGGCGCGGTGGCCCAGCCGGCGAGCTGCTTGGCGCGGCTGCCGGAGGAGACCCGGCGGGCGCCGGCGTGTCCGACCGGGATGACCGGCGCGCCGGTGGACAGCGCGAGCCGGACCGCCCCGGACTTCAGGCGGCCGGGCGGGCGGTCGTGGGAGGCGCGGTAGCCGGGCAGGCCGCCCTCGGGGTAGATGAGCACGTCCCGTCCGGCGGCCAGCGCGTCGGCCGCGTGCCGGAGGGCGTCCGGGGCGCGGCGGCTGCCCCGGTGCACGGGTACGTAGCCCTCCCGGGTGAGGGCCCGGCCGAGCAGCGGCACCCGCCACAGCCCGGCCGTGACCAGCACGGCGGGGCGCAGGCCGAGCCGGTGCAGGGTGCCGATGAGCAGGACCGGGTCGAAGAACGAGGTGTGGTTGGCGGCGAGGAGGCGACCGGTGCCGGGCGGCCGCGCCAGATTGCCGGTGCCGGTCACGCTCGTGTCGCTGAATACGGGCACCAGCGCCCCGGCCAGAGCCGACAGCATCGGGCACTCCTCTCCGCCGCGTCCCCCAGGCGCCCATCGTCGCCCGCGCCCGGCCCGCCCGCACCCCTCTGCCCCGAATGCCTGTCCGGCGTGCGGGGGCCGCGGGCCGGTGGCTGAATGACCGGCATGGACTTCCTCGCCGCGTATGACGCGCTCCCGCAGGACGACGTTGCGCAGCGGGTGGCTCTGCTGCGGCGGGCCATGACGGCCGGCAGGGCCGAGCTGTTCGCGGAGCTGCGCGCCCGCCGGCCGGTGTTCGGCACGCCCATCGGTGTGTTCGTCACCCGGCACCCCGATGTCCTGGAGGTGCTGTCGGCGCCCGAGACGTTCACCGTGGGCGTGTTCGGCCCGGCGCTGGAGGACGTGCTCGGCGGGCCGTTCGTCCTGGCCCGGGACGGCGCGGACGTGCACTGGCGGGAGCGCGGGTACGGGCAGCTGATGCTCGCCGCCGAGGACGCGCCCCGGGTGCGGGACCTCACCGCGCGGATCGCCGACGAGGTGCTGGACGAGGTGATCGGCCGGGGCGCGGACACCTTCGATCTCGTCCAGGACTACGCCCGCCTGGCCACCGCCCGGGTCGCGGTCGCCTATCTGGGCTTCACCGGCATCGAGGAGGAGACGCTGCACTCCTGCACGCGCCGGATGCAGTGGGCGTTCGCCGTCAACCCCGGCCGTGACCCGGGGATCCACGCGGCGGGCGTGGCCGCCGGCCGGGAGCTGCACGACCGGGTCGCCGAGGTGATCGCCCGCCGCCGGGCCGCGCCCTTGGAGGACGGTCCGGACGACGTGCTGGGCCGGATGCTGAGCACCCGGCTGCCCGCCGAGTACGGTTTCGACGACGAGCGGGTCAACGCCAACCTGGTCGGCTATCTGACGGGCTATCAACAGAACGCCACCCAGTGCGCGGCGACCGCGCTGAAGGAACTCGCCGTGCGTCCCGAGGTGCTGGCGGAGGCGGAGCGCGCGGCGGGCGAGAGCGACCCCTCCCGCTTCGACGCCTATGTGTGGGAGGCGCTGCGCTTCCACCCGTTCGTGCCGGTCACGCCCCGGCTGTGTGTGCGCGACCACCTGCTGGCCGCGGGCACCGGGCGGCAGACGCTCATCCCGGCGGGGAGCGTGGTGCTGGCCTGCTTCGCGTCGGCGATGGCCGACGAGGAGGTGCTGGACGCGCCGGAGGAGTTCCGGCCCGGACGCCCGCCCGCGCACAACCTCGTCCTCGGCTACGGCGCCCACGACTGTGTCGGCCGGTACGCGGCCCGGGTCATCGTGCCCGAGCTGGTGCGGCGGGTGCTGCTGCGCCCCGGCGTGCGCCCGCTGCCCGGAGCCGAACGCGCCCTGGACTACGCGGGCACCCCGTTCCCGCAGCACTACACCGTGCGGTCCGGCCGCGACGCCGTGCCCGCGCCCTGAGGGCCGGAATCCGGGCGGCCGGTGGACCGGCCGCCCGCGAACCGACCGATCCGCACACCGACCGATCCATGAACCGACCGATCCGTGAACCGACCGGAGGACCGATGACCGTCACGTCCCGACCGCCCCAGGAGGGGACACCGCCCTGGACCGGGGCCAGGGACAGGTCCAGGGACGGGCTGCGCAACCGCTTCGAGACCCATCTGCTGACCCACTACGGCCCGGCCTGGCAGACGGCCCAGCGCCGCCGGTGGCTGCACCGCAGGCTCAACTCCCGGCTGATCGACCTGGCCGTGCTCAAGGCCCCGCCGCGCCCCAACCCGCTGAGCACCAAGGCCCCGTACACCTCCTGGGACTCGCTGACCGACCGGACCTGGGTGGGCCGGCAGCTGCCGCCGGTGACCAAGGCCCGGGGGGACCTGCCCGCCCCGGAGCGGGTGGCCGAGCTGTTCCGGCGCGAGGGCGAGGGCCGCTTCTGCACCCGCTCCAGCGCGCTGCTGCCGGCGTTCGCGCAGTGGTTCACCGACGGCTTCCTGCGCGGCCACGCGGCCACCGGCGACCCCCGGCGCACCGACTCGCCGCACACCCTGGACATGTGCCAGCTCTACGGCGACCGGGAGGAGGTCACCGCCTGTCTGCGCGCCTTCCGGGGCGGCCGGCTGAAGAGCCGGCTCGTCGACGGCGGCGAGTTCCCGCCCGCGCTGTGCGAGGGCGGGCGGATCAGGGAGGAGTTCCGGGCGATCCGGCCGGTGCGGTTCGAGGAGGTCCCCGAGGAGTTCGTGGACACCCTGTTCGCGTGGGGCGGGGAGCGGGCGCACGCGCACATCGGGCCGATGGCGCTGAACGTCCTGTTCCTGCGCGAGCACAACCGGGTCGCCGGCCTGCTCGCCGCCGCGCACCCGGACTGGGACGACGAACGGCTCTTCCAGACCACCCGCAACACGCTGATCGTGCTGATGATCCGGGTGATGCTGGAGGAGTACATCAACCACATCACGCCGTACCACTTCGGTTTCGTGCTCGATCCGGTGCGCACCGACCGGGGCGTGTGGCACCGGGAGAACCGGGCGACGATCGAGTTCAGCCTCGTCTACCGCTGGCACAGCCTGATCCCGTCGGCGTACACCATCGCGGGCCGGCCGGTGCCGCTCGCGCATACCATCGCCAACGGGCAAGTGGTCCTGGACCAGGGCCTCGGTCCGCTGTTCCAGGACCTGTCCCGGCAACCGGCCGGTCTGTCCGGCCTGTTCAACACCGATCCGCTGCTGCTGCCCATCGAGGAGCACAGTGTCGCCGTCGGCCGGGAGCTGCGGCTGGCCCCGTACAACGACTACCGGGCCTACTACGGCTTCCCCCGGGTCACCGACCCGCGGCAGATCTCCGGCGACCCGCGGGTCCAGCAGGCGCTGCTGGAGGTGTACGGCGACATGGACGCGATCGACCTGCACGTGGGGCTGTTCGCGGAGGAGCCGGAGCCCGGGGCGATCTTCGGCCGGCTGCTCGAACGGATCATCTCCGTCGACGCGTTCTCCGAGGCGCTGAACAACCCGCTGCTGGCGCCGCGCCTGTTCGGGCCCGCCACCTTCTCCCCCGAGGGCTGGGAGGTCATCCGGCACACCCGCGGCTTCTCCGACCTGGTGCACCGCAACCTGCCGGAGGACAAGGGGCGTTACGTCGTCTCGCTCGGCCGGAGCGCGGCGGACGCCCGGGCCGCGGCGGGCTGAGCGGGCGCACCGAGCCGGGCGGTTTCAGTCCCCGGCTGCCGCATGGGTGTGCAACGCCTGTGCGGCGGCGCGCAGTTGCTCCGCTGCCGTGATGCAGGCGGCAGCCTGCCGCTGAAGCGTGGGGCGGCTCCACTCCGGGGCCGCCGGGCAGCCGGCAAGGGTGTCCGCGGTGGCGCGCAGCCGCCGGGCGTACTCGTCCATCAGCTCGGCGTCCGCCCGCAACGCCTCGGCTCGGTCGAGGAGTTCGGCATCGTAGGACGTGACGTGGGGGGACTCGGTCACCATGGCGGGCTCCCGTGGGGGTGGGGGCGTCAGCGTGGCAGGACGGCGCCGGCGCTGCGGTGGAGCATGAACTGGGGGCAGGTGAGGACCAGTCGGGGGCGGGCCGTGGCGATGCCGAGCCGGCGCAGATGGCCGGCGAGGGGTTCGGCGGCCCCGGTGTCCAGCCGCAGCCGGATACCGCCGCCGCTGTGCAGCCGCAGTCCGCCGTGGGCCCGGACCAGGGTGCGGATGGTGCTCTCGCCCCGGCGGCCGTAGAGGATCCAGTCGGCCTCGGGGCAGCGCGCGCCGGGCCCGAGGCGGCCGTCGACGGCGAGGCCGAGCTCCGGGGAGCGCACGGCGAGGTCCCGACCGGTCAGGTCGGCCTCGGCACTCACCCGGACCGCGGGCTGGCCCCAGATCTCCCGGGCGACGGCCCGCGCCTCCTCGCTGGTGACGGCGAGGGAGACGACGTACCGGCCGGTGCGGCGCAGGTCGACCCGGCGCAGCAGGTCCAGGGCCACGTCGTAGGGGCGGGGCCGCCACAGGTCGTCCACCAGCACGGAGAGGGAGATCTCGGTGTACGGGCCGATGGTGGTGCAGCGGTGTTCGTACAGCGACAGCACCGCCAGCGCCCGTCGGCCCAGCCGGCTCGGCGTCATCCAGGTGACGCCGGGCAGCAGGGCGCGGGCGGCGTCCGCGTCGACGGGGAAGCACAAGTGGGCGGCTGAGGAGTCGTAGTAGCGCACGGGTACGTCGACCGGGCCGGCCGTGGTGGGCAGCGAGGTGGTGGGCAGGGTGAGGAAGGGGTAGCCCTCGGGCGGGTTGGCGCGGTCCTTGAGCTGGTAGGCCTGGGTGCGCACGACGGGGCCGCGGTAGGGGGTGAGGGCCTCGTCGACGCGTTCCCGGGCCTCGGGGACGACGGTGCGCAGGTGCTCGATGTACTCGTGGAGCATGTGGCTGAGCGGGAACTCGTGGGTGGGCCCGGTGTAGTCGACCTCGTACCAGTTGGGGTGCGGGTCGAACGCGGAGCCCGCGCCGCGGCCGTCGAGGACGGGCACGATGTCGTGCTGGTTGGTGATGCTGGCGACCCAGGTGCGCGGGTCGGCGGGCTTCTTGTTGTCGACCGGCGAGCCGACGGCGACGACATGGGTGACCCGGTAGGTGCGGCAGAACTCCTCGCTCTGGGCGAGGTTCATCACGGCGATCCCGCCCTCGCTGTGCCCGATCAGCGCGAGATCGGCGCCGCGGGGGATGCCGTAGTCCCGCAGGGCGAGCAGGATCGAGCGGGTGTACGGCGAGTCGGGCAGGAACAGGTTGCGCCAGGCGCCGACGAAGTCCTGCGGGGAGTCGGTGCGGGGGCGGCCGGGCGCCATGCCGGGTGCCTGGAGGACGTAGCGGACGACGCCGTCGGGGCCGCGCACGTTCTGCAGCAGGATCCGCCCGTTCGTGGACAGCATCTCGATGTTGCGCAGGAAGCCGAGGAAGGACCCTTTCGTGGCGATGACCTGCCGCTCCTGGTCGGTGAGGGCGACGGCCTCGGCGGCGCCCTCGCCCTGGTCCAGGCCCGCGAGGTGGGCGGCGCTGACGCCGTGCAGCGGGTCGGCGGACAGTTCCCGGCCGGTGGCCAGCGCCCAGCCGGTCTCGTCGTTGTGCGGGTCCTCGTCCAGCAGGGCGCGGATCGCGAGGAGTTCGGCCATCAGCGGGGCCAGCCCGGACAGCGCGCGCTGGGCGCCCTGGTCGCGGAACAGGGCGCGCAGGGACCGTACGGCCGCCAGGTCCTTGTCGGTGGTGACGGCCTCGGTCAGCCGGCGCATACCGGGATCGCGCACGAACTCCGGGTGGTCGACCAGCACGGCGGCGATCCGCAGCCGCAGCGAGGTGACCGCCACCAGCGCGGCCAGGCTCTCCCGGCCCAGCACCTCGCCGGCGGCGCCGAGGACGTGGCCCACGCCCTTCGGCGCGGTGACCGCGGAGCCGCCGAGGCCCTGTTTGCCGGTCAGGGCGCGCAGCAGGGCCCACTGGGCGGGCAGGCCGGTGCGCGGGCGGCGGCGCGCGGAGGCGGTCAGGGCCGGAGTGAACAGCGTGGTGCTGGTGCGCGCGGAGACCGCGCGGATGCCCTCGGCCACGTCCACCACCTCCCGCGCGCACCCGCGCAGCAGATCCCTGGCGTCCTGGCCGTCCGGCGCGGGCCGTCCGGGTGCGGTGCCGTCCGCTCGCATCCGACGCTCCCTCGGCTCGGTGACATGGGGCGGAGCCGGGGCCGCGCCGGCGGGCTCCCGGCCCGGTGACATGGGGCGGAGCCAGGGCCGCGCCGGCGGGCTCGGTCCCGCTCCCATGGTCGGCCAGCAGGGCCGCGCCCGCACCTTCATCCATCCAGGTAGAGGATGCCCGCGGGGGCCGCGCCGCGCGCCGAGCCTCATGCACCGGGGCCGCCGGGTCGGCGCATAATCGCCGCCCATGACCCCCTGCACCGCCCCGCCCCGCCGCGCGGGAGACACACCGTGACCGTGACCCCCGAACACCCGGAGGGCCCGCGCGCCCCGCTTCCCGACACCGTCCCGGTCGGGCTGCCGCTGCGCACCGGCTACCTGCTCACCCTCGTGGTGGGCCCGCTGGCCGTGCTGGCGCTGGTCCTGCCGGTCGCGCTGGCCGGCGGCTGGGGGCCGCGCTGGTACGACGCGGTCCTGGGCGCCGGGATGTACGCGCTGTCCATCATGGGCATCACCGCCGGCTTCCACCGGCACTTCACCCATCTGTCGTTCAAGGCGAAACGTCCGCTGCGGATCGCCCTCGGAGTGGCGGGCAGCCTCGCCATGGAGGGCCCGGTGACGATGTGGGTCGCCGAGCACCGGCGCCACCACCAGTACGCGGACCGGGCGGGCGACCCGCACTCGCCGTGGAAGTACGGCACCACCCGGCGGGCCCTGCTGAAGGGGCTGTGGCACGCCCAGGTCGGCTGGTTCGCCTCCTCACCGGTCCGCTCCCACTACCCCCGCTACGCCCCCGACCTGCTCGCCGACCCGGACGTACGCCGCCTGGACCGCTGTTATCCGCTGGCCATCGCCGTCTCGCTCGCGCTGCCGCCGGTCCTGGTCCTGGCGGTCACCCAGGACGTACGGTCCGCGCTGGTCACCTTGTTCTGGGCGAGCCTGGTGCGGTACGCCGTCGTGCATCATGTCACCTGGTCGGTCAACTCCGTGGCGCACGCCTTCGGTCCGCGCCACTACCCCACCCGCGACCAGTCCCGGGACGTGCCCTGGGTGGCCCTGCTGACGTTCGGCGAGGGCTGGCACAACCTCCACCACGCCGACCCCAGCAGCGCCCGGCACGGCGGGCTGCGCGGCCAGCCGGACCTCACGGCGTGGCTGATCGCCCGGTTCGAGCGGTGGGGCTGGGCGTACGACGTGCGCTGGCCGGACCGGCGGCGGATCGCCGCCCGGCTGCACGCGGAGGCGGCCGGCCGCCGGGTGCCGCACCGTCAACTGCCCGGGAAGTAACGGGAGAACGAGGACGAGTCGACGGCGAACATGCCGTTGAAGGGTTCGTTCAGCCCGTAGACCAGCAGCACGGTGAAGGTGATGAGCGCGGTCAGGCCCATCACCATCACCACATGGGTGATGCTGCGCCGTACGCCGAACATGAACATGAAGGCCACGGTCAGCAGGCCGCCGACGATCAGCCCGAACCACAGCACCGGTGACAGGGTGTCGCCGACATCCGCCTCCCGGCCGCGCCGGGCGTCGTCCAGCACGCTGAGCTGGGCCAGGGTCTCCTGGAGTGTGGCCTGCTGGGCGGGGCTGGCCCCGGCGGGGATCTGGCCCGCCGACCTCAGGTCGTTCAGCAGGTCCCAGCCGTGCCGGTCCGGCGGCTGCCCGGCGACCATGACGGGCCACTCCTCGGACACCACGTGGTGCACGTACGCGTCGACGGCTTCCCTGGTCCGTTCGCCCGCCGGCGCGGGCAGACCGGCGGAGAGCAGCCGGATCTGGTGCGCGGCGCTCGCCTCCACCTGCACATGGTCCTCAGCGGCGGACCGGGCCTCCCACACGGCCACCATCGACAGGCCGAGCACGAGGGCGTAGAGCACGCTGACCATCATGGCGATGTACTCGGCGACGTCCTCGCGGGGTTCCTCGTCCGGGGCGGGCGGCCAGAAGCGGTGCTGAAGCAGCACGGCGCCGGCGGCGACCACGGCGATCCCCAGAACGACGGCGAAGGTCTCGATCATCGGCGCGGTCTCCTGTCGTGTCGTCTCGATTCGATGTCCCGGCCGGGGGGCGGGGCTGGGGGGACGGCTGAGGGCTGGGGGATGACTGGGTGCTGGAGGGTGACGGGGGGCTGGGGGTTACTTGCCGATGCGCCGTGAGCCGAGCAGCGCGGCGGCGAGGGCGGCGGGGATCAGCAGCAGGAACAGCACGGCAAGCAGACCGAGCCCGGTCGGCTTGCCTCCGGGCCGGATGAACCGGGACATGATGGAGGGGGCGGAGGG
>NZ_JODT01000018.1 GCF_000720835.1 Streptomyces achromogenes subsp. achromogenes
GAGACAGCACCCCCACTCCCCCGCCGAAGCCCACGCCGACCCCGGAGCCGACACCGACCCCGCCGCCACCCGAGCCGACGCCCACCCCCAGACCCACTCCGACACCCACACCGCGGCCGCCCGCCCGGCCCGCCCCGGCGCCCCCGGCACCCCGGCCCACGCCCACCCCCGTCATCAGCGCCCCGGCGCCCGCACCGCCCCCCGAACCCCCGCCGAAGCCCAAGCCCACGCCCACGCCCACCCCGCGGCCCTCCGCGACACCCGTGAGTTACCCGGTGTACCACCCGCACGCCGTCCACCGTCCGGCACGCCGGCACACCACTCCCGTCACCTACGTCCTGCTCATCACCATCCCGGCGATCGTGGCCGTCGCCGCCCTGCGCCCGCGCTGACGCGCCGGCCCCTCACTCCTGGAGGCACCAGTTGTCGGATTGGCTTGTTCTCGTCCTTGCGATGGCGGGCGCCTGTGCCGTGGTGGTCGTCATCACACTGGTGCGGCAGCGGACGGCCTCCGAGGACGAGGACCCCAGCGAGACCCCCGATGTGATCGAGTACATGACGATGTGGATCGGTGTCATCTACGCCATCGTGCTGGGCCTGGCCATCGCGGGCGTGTGGGAGGCCCGCAGCGCCGCGCAGGACCATGTGCAGGCGGAGGCGCAGGCGCTGCACGAGATCTCGGAGCGGGTACGGGTGTATCCGCCGGAGGTCCGGGACCGGGTCCGCGCGGACGTGGACGCCTACGTCGGGTACGTCGTCCACACCGAGTGGCGGCGGATGGCGGACGAGCAGCAGGTCACCGAGCGCGGCACGCGGCTGCTGGGCCGGGTCCGGGCGGATGTCACCGACTACCGGCCGGGCAACGA
Source organism: Streptomyces achromogenes subsp. achromogenes (assembly GCF_000720835.1). GTDB lineage: Bacteria > Actinomycetota > Actinomycetes > Streptomycetales > Streptomycetaceae > Streptomyces > Streptomyces achromogenes. The sequence continues at coordinate 867 of NZ_JODT01000018.1, forward strand.
CTTCGAGGCGCAGGCCTACCAGCCGCTGCTGGACCAGATGGCCGCCGCCGACCAGGCACGCAACGCGCGCGCCGACTCCACCGGACCCACCATGCCGCCGGTCGTGTGGTGGGGCCTGATCACCGGCGGGCTGATCACCATCGGCATGGTGTTCGCGCTGCAGATCCGGCGTACCGGACGGGAGTTGGCCCTGGCCGGGCTGTTCTCCGCGACCATCGCCTTCATGCTGTTCCTCATCTGGGACTTCGACGCGCCGTACAGCCGGGGCATCGCGGTGACCGCGGAGCCGTTCCTCACCATGTTCCCGGGCGCCGGCGGCTGACTTCCGGCCGCGACAGGCCTCCGCCCCCGCTTCCGCGTCGCGCGGGGAAGCGGGGGCGGAGGCCTGTCGTCATGGGGGCAACCGGCGCCAGGACGGTCGCGCCGGCCCGGTGACCTGCGTGGCGCACCGTGGGCTCAGGCCCCTTTCGCGTGCCGGCGGCGCAGCCAGAAGGCGCCCCCGCCGACCAGGGCCGTGGCCACCAGACCACCGCCGATGGCCATGTCGGTGGGCGTGGCACCGCTGGTCCGGCTGCCGCCGAGGCCGCCGTTGACACCGCCGAGCACGGTGAAGGCGTCCCTGCGGGTCAGGGTGCGGCCGTCGCAGCGGACGGTGACGCTGTACCGGCCGCGGCGGGCGTCGCGGTCGACGAAGGCGACGCCCCGCGCGGTGTCGTCGCGGAACGATTCCAGCCGGATGGTGCCGAAGGCGTCGGAGCTCGCGGTGCCGCCCCGGCAGCCGTTCACGATGATGGTGAGGCGTCCCCCGGCCGGGAGCACGTCGGGCGTGACGAAGATGTCGTGCGCGTTGCCGAAGCCGTCGTCACGGCCCTCGCCGCCGTTCCCGTGCCCGAAGTCGCCTCCCCGGTCGCCGAAGCCTTCGCCCCCGCGGCCGTTGCCCCCGCCTTCCCCGCCACGCCCGTTCCCCTCTCCCCCGCGGCCGTTGCCCTCACCGCCGCGGCCGTTGCCCTCACCGCCGCGCCCGTTGCCCTCACCGCCACGGCCGTTGCCCTCGCCCCCACGCCCGTTGCCCTCGCCGCCGCGGCCGTTTCCGTTCCCGTTGCCGTTGAAGTTCCCGTTGCCGTTGCCGTTGCCGTTGAAGTTCCCGTTCCCGTTCCCGTTGAAGTGGCCGTTGCCATTGCCGTTGCCATTGCCATTGACGTTGCCGTTTCCGGGGAAGACGCCGTTACCGCTGAAGGTGCCGATGTTGCCGGTGCCGGGGACGATGACCGTGGTGTCGGTGCCGCTCGGCCCGCCCCCGTTGCCCATGCCGTCCGCGACGGCCACGGGGACGGCGAGCCCGAGGACGGCGACCGTGGTGCACGCCGCCGCCAGGGCACGTTGGTTGCGCATGTGATCCTCCGCGGGAGGGCACCGGGGCCCGTCCCCGGTGGATCGGCGAGAAGCACCTCCCGGGACGACCCTCGGGCGCGCGGAACACGCCCGCATGTCGAGAATGGTCCGTCCTGGTGAGCCGACACACCGGCGTATCACCACACAATCGGATATTGCCGCAGGTCACGGACCGTCAGAAAATTCCTGGGAACGGCAACTCGGATGGCTCACCGGGCGTGCGGCCGGCCACCCGTTCGCCGATCGCCCCGTCGCCCGCCGCCCGCGCGGGACTTAGCGTTTTCCCATGCGCGATGGACGTGGCGCGACCGCGTCGAGAGGGGATGGCGAATGTCTGCGTCCAAGCTGGCCTTGCTTGCCGAAGAGGAGGAGCGGCGGAAGAGGCGCGCCCCGTGGGGCGTGATAGCGCTGGTGCTGCTGACCGGGCTGGCCCTCATCCGCAACGGCTCCGGGGAGTTCGACGTCGGGCCGCCGCAGCCCGCCTCGGCGGCGGCCCCGGACGCCCACGCCACCCTCGGCACCCTCGCGCCCGCGCCCGCCGCGCTGCCGTTCTCCCCCGTACGACGGGTGCGGATCCCGGCGATCCGGGTGGACGCGCCCGTCGTGCAGGTGGGGCTGGACCCGGACGGCTGGGTCGCCGCGCCGCCGCCGGAGAACCCCGGCCAGGCCGGCTGGTTCACCGGCGCGGTGTCCCCCGGGGAGAAGGGCACCGCGGTCATCGTCGGCCATGTCGACAACAAGCAGGGCCCCGCCGTGTTCTACGGCCTCGGGGCGCTGCGCAAGGGCAACCAGGTCGAGGTCTCGCGCCAGGACGGGAAGACCGCCGTGTTCGAGGTCTACGGCGTGGAGGTCTTCGCGAAGAACGACTTCCCCGGCGACCGGGTCTACGGCTCCAAGGGCACCCCGGAACTGCGGGTCATCACCTGCGGGGGCGGTTTCTCGAAGCAGAACGGCTACGAGGGCAACGTCGTCGTCTTCGCCCGCCTGGCCGCGGTCGTGTGAACCGGGGCCGCCTCACACCCGCCGGCGTGGCACGGTGAGGTGGTAGCCGGAGTCGAGCAGATAGGGCAGCCATTCGCGGATCGCGCGGACGGTCTGCGAACGGTCGCCCCCGGCGTCGTGCGAGAGCACCACGACGCCGGGGGCGGCGCCGCTCTCCACCTGGTCGACGATGGTGTCGGTGCCGGGCTCCATCCAGTCGGTGGTGTCCACGGTCCAGGCCATGGGCTCCATGCCCAGCTCGGCGCCGAGCTGGAAGGCGGCCCGGTTCCAGGCGCCGTAGGGCGCGCGGAACCACTGGGGGCGGTCGCCGTAGGTGTCCTCGATGATGTCGCTGGTGCGCTCCATCTCGGAGCGGATCTCCTTGCGGCCGAGGCTCGTCAGCAGCGGGTGGGTCCAGGTGTGGTTGCCGACCACATGGCCCTCCTCGGCCATCCGGGCCAGCAGTTCCCGGTGCTCCACGACGCACTCCCCGCAGACGAAGAACATCGCCCGGACCCGGTGCCGGGCGAGGGTGTCGAGGATGTGCGGGGTGTAGTCCGGGTGGGGGCCGTCGTCGAAGGTCAGCACCATGCGCCGGCCGCTTCCGGAGATCCGCAGGATGGGTTCGTCGCGCACCTTGAGCTTGCGGGGCGGGGTGCGCGGTGGCCCGTATCCGGTGAGCGGCTGGAGCCGGAAGGCGGAGGGTCCCAGGGCCGGACGGGCCTGGGGGCCGGGTGCGGGGGCGGGGGCGGGGGCCACGGCGGCCCGGACGGTCTCCTCGCCGTCGCTCGCCAGGACGGCTCCCGCGGTGCCCGCCGAACCGAGCGCGGCGACACCGGCGAGGAGCATCCGGCGCCGCGTGAACAACTGATCCTTCTGCATGACCCATCAGTCGCCCGGCCGGACTCCGCCGCACCGCAACGCCGTCGGTGCGGCGCGGTAATGCACCCGGACAGCGGAGCGGACGGACGCTTCCGCAGCAACCTCCCGCCCACGCCTCCACGGCGGCGGGCCCCGGCCCTGCGGGGGAACTGCGGATTCCGCTAGCCTCGGGGCGTGACGGAACAGCACGAACAGCCCGCGTACACGTTCGAGCGGGGTACGGACGGCCCGAAGGTCATCGTCGTCGGCGTGGACGGCTCGGACTCCTCGTTGCGCGCCGCCGCGTACGCCTCAGGTCTGGCCCGGCGGCAGCACGCGCTGCTGGCCGTGGTGTACGTGCAGCCGGTCCTCGCGGCGGGCGCGGCGCTCGGGGCGCCGGTGGCCGACACGACCGACGAGATCGCCGAGGACCTGATCACGCAGATCCGGGAGGCGGCCGAGCGGGTCAAGGGGATATTCGAGGTGCGCTGGGAGTTCCACACCTTCCGCGGCGACCCCTACGGCGGGCTGGTGAAGGCGGCGGACGAACTGAAGGCGGACGCGGTGGTGGTGGGCGCCTCGGAGCAGGCCGGCCACCGGATCATCGGTTCGGTGGCGGTCCGCCTGGTGAAGGCGGGCCGCTGGCCGGTGACGGTCGTGCCGTAGGCCCCCGGCGGCGCTCCAACCGGTGGCGGCGGGGGCGTGCGGGGCCAACCCGGCCGGCGCGCGGGCCCGCACCGGGCCGGCACCCGGACGGCGCCCCGGGCCGTGCGTGGCGTCTTCCCTGGGCGGCGGTGCTGAGACATCATGATCCGCCGTCAGCCGTTGCCGTCGGCGAAGGGGTGAGACGCATGGGCAGGCTCCGCGCGGGCCAGGGGATTCTCCGCCGCAAACCCATCGAGCACATCGAGGAGACGGAGGTCGGCGAGGGCACCCGCCTGGAGAGGTCGCTGGGGCTGTGGCAGCTCACCGCGATCGGGGTGGGCGGGATCATCGGCGCGGGCGTGTTCACGCTGGCCGGCACGGTGGCCAACGGCACGGCCGGGCCCGCGGTGCTGGTGTCCTTCCTCATCGCCGGTGTGGCGAGCGCCTGCGCGGCGCTGTCGTACGCCGAGTTCGCCGGGATGATCCCGAAGGCGGGGTCGGCCTACACCTACGGGTACGCGGTGCTCGGCGAGTTCGCGGGCTGGTTCATCGGCTGGGACCTGCTGCTGGAGTACACGGCGATCGTGTCCGTGGTGGCCATCGGGATCTCCGGCTACTTCGGCTTCCTGGTCCAGGAGATGGGCGCCCATCTGCCGCCGTGGATGCTGGGCGCGCCCGGCACCGGCGGCGGGCACCGGGTCGACCTGTTCGCCGCCGTGCTGTGTCTGCTCATCGCCTGGCTGCTGAACCTGGGCATCCGCAGCGCGGCCCGGTTCGAGACGTTCGTGGTCGCCCTGAAGGTGCTGGTGGTGCTGCTGGTGATCGGGGTGGGCGTGTTCCACATCGACACCGGGAACTACCACCCGTTCTTCCCGTACGGGATCGGCGGGGCGTTCACGGGCGCGGCCACGGTGTTCTTCGCGGTGTTCGGCTACGACGCGATGTCGACGGCGGCCGAGGAGTCCAAGGACGCCCAGCGGCACATGCCGAAGGCGATCATCTACTCGCTGGTCATCTCGATGGTGCTGTACGTGGCGGCCTGTCTGGTGCTGACGGGCATGCAGAACTACAAGGAGATCGACAAGGAGAGCGGCTTCTCCACGGCGTTCAAGTCGGTGGGCCTCGGCGCGCTGGCGGACGTGATCGCGGTCGGGGCGATCATCGGCATCCTCACCGTGATGTTCACGTTCATGCTGGGAGTCACCCGGGTGTGGTACTCGATGTCCCGGGACGGCCTGCTGCCCACGTGGTTCGCCAAGACCCACCCGACGCGGCACGTGCCGACCCGGGTGACCTGGATCGTCGGGGTGGCGTCCGCGGCCATCGCCGGCTTCGTCCCGATCGCCGAGGCGGCCGAACTGACCAACATCGGCATCCTGCTGGCGTTCGTGGTGGTGTGCGCGGCGGTGATCGTGCTGCGCTACCGGCAGCCGGAGCTGCCGCGCACCTTCCGCACACCGGGGATGCCGGTCGTGCCCGCGCTGGGAGTGCTCTTCTCCGTCTGGCTGATCACGTTCCTGCAATGGCAGACCTGGCTGCGGTTCGCGATCTGGTTCGCGATCGGCTGTGTCATCTACTTCGGCTACTCCTACCGGCGTTCGGTGCTGGCCACCAGGGCTGCCGGCGACTGATCACCCGGCCATGACCAGGCCGTCCTGGTCCGCCCCGCGGCTGAGGACCACGTCCCGGATCCGGTCGCGGACCCCCTCCAGCTCGGCGCCCTGGGCGATGGCCCGGCCCAGATCGACCACCCGGCCGGCGTCGAGGTCGTACCACTGGGGGACGAACTCGGCCCGCACCACCCGCCAGGGTCCGCCCGGCCGGTCGGGCGGGGCGAAGGTGAAGCGGCCGAGCGTGGACTCGTTGCCCCGCGGGTCCCGGGCGCCTCGCTGGTCGGTGAGCGGCCCGGCGACCTGGTCGCCCAGTCCGTAGACCACCCAGGTCCCGTTGACCTTCTCGTACGCCTGGGGGACGTGGGCGGAGGTGCCGAGGATCAGGTCGATGTCCGGGCGGCCGTCCGTGGCCGAGGCGGTGAGGCGGCCGGCGAGGGTGAGCTGGAGCCGGTCGGGTGCGTCCTGGCCCTCGGTGCCCCAGTCCAGGGAGACCACGACCACGTCGGCGCCGCCCCGCCGGGCGGCGCGGGCGTCGGCGATGATCCGGTCGGCGTCGATCAGGTTGACCGCCCAGGGCCGGTCGTCCGGCGGCGGGGTGCCGGTGGCGGAGGTGTACGACAGGTGGGCGACGCGGGCGCCGCCGGCCCGGTGGAGCACGACCGAGCGGGCCTCGGTCTCGCTGCGGGCGGTCCCGGTGTGCCGCAGTCCGGCCCGGTCCATGGCGTCCAGGGTGTGCCCGACGCCGGTGGCGCCGTCGTCCAGGGCGTGGGCGGAGGCGGTGGAGCAGCCGTCGTAGCCGGTGGCGGCGAGGTCCTCGGCGAGCTGCGGCGGGGCGGTGAGCGGGGGCCCGCCGGCAAGGGCGCCCCCGGGGCCGTAGCCGGTGGCGAGGTGACACAGTGCCAGGTCGGCGCCGGAGACGACCGGTTGGACGGCGGAGAGCATGGGGCGGAAGTCGTGGCCGTCGCCGCCGGCGTCGTAGGCGGCCCGTTCGACGACGGTGGCGTGCGGCAGGATGTCCCCGGAGGCCACGAGGGTGAAGGGGCCGGCCGTGGCGGGCGCCGGGGGTGCCGCGTGTCCCGGTGTGCCGGGCTCCCGGTACTGGTTCCGGCAGGCCGCCCCGGCCGCGAGAACGGCGGTCAGGACCAGCGCCACCTGCTTGGTGCGTCCGATCATCAACTCACCCCAGAGTCGTCGTATGGACAGACGAAGCCGTGACGGGCATATGGGTATGAAGCTGATGCGTCGGATAAACAGCCCGGTGGCGTCGTTAGCCCGTCCGGTGTCCCGGGGCGCCGCCGGACGACCGTTCACCGACGCGATCGACCGTCCGTCGCACGACCCCGGCCGCCCCCTGTCCGCCGGGCGCGGCCTGCGCTGCCATACGGCCATGACGGCCGGAACCTCACTCACCCACGGGACGACGACCGCCGAGCACGAGCTGGCCGCGCTCCAGCGCGAGCACGGCGGTCCGCTGTTCGCCCTGCTGCTCAGGCTGTGCGACGGAGACCGCCAGCGCGCCGAGGACCTCGTCCAGGAGACCCTGGTGCGCGCCTGGCAGCATCCCGAGGCGCTGCACGCCGACGGCTTCGACTCGGTACGGCCCTGGCTGCTGACCGTGGCCCGGCGCCTGGCGATCGACGCCCGCCGGGCGCGGCGGGCCCGGCCGCCCGAGACCGGCGACGAGATCCCCGAGAACGCGCGGGTGACCGCCGATCACGCCGAGCGGGCCGCGGCGATGCTCGATGTCCGGGAGGCTGTGAAGACACTCACTCCCGCCCACCGTGACGTGCTCGTACTCGTGTATTTCCGTGGGGCCAGTGTGGCGGAAGCGGCCGAGACCCTGGGAGTACCACCGGGTACCGTGAAGTCCCGCGCGTACTACGCGCTGCGCGCCCTGCGCCGGGTCCTCCCGGGTTACGCGGCCGACCTGCGGTGAAACCGGAAGGCTGGTCAAACCTCGGTAAAGCGCCTTGCCGCGGCCCCCGTTCGGGCATGGGCTGTCCTCATCCGCGTTCCGGACGGGGGTCCGGGCCCGGAGGGTCGGGCGACGCGCACGCACCGGAGGAAGGGCAGGAAGGGATGCCGCACAGAGGTCACGAGAGCACCGACGGCACCGGCGGCGGTGAACTGGCCGTCCCGATGGCCTGGTTGTACGCCGAGTACATCGCCGACGAGCTGTTGCGCACCGGCGATCTGATGCCGCCGACGTCCTTCGAGTTCCGGGCCGGCCGGGACGCGCTGGCGCTGACCGTCTTCCTGTCCGACACCGACGGCGAACTGTCCGGCATCCGGGTGATCTCCCAGCTGGAGAACTGGCTGGCGCTGACCGCCTACGACCAGCCGTGGCGGGACTGGGTGCGGGCGCGCATGGCCGAGCGGACCGAGCGGGCGGCCGGCTCCGGCGCTCCCTGCCCGGATCTGGCGCTGGCCGCCGACGCCTGGCGCTGGCTGGAGGAGACCGAGCTGCTCGCACCGGACCTGGACGCGGTGCCGGGCGGCGGGCCGGTGGTCGGGGAGGACGACGGGCCGAAGGTGTGGACCCCGGCCTGGCGGCTGGGGCTGCCGCTGGGGCACCTCGCCATCCACCTCTTCTGAACCCGCCGCCGGCCCCGTCGGGCTCCGGGCCGCTCCGCCTGCCCCGGTCACGATTGTGTGTCCCTTGAGCGATCCGGCGGTCCGCCGCGTACGGGTGGGGGCACGGAGCAACCCCGCCCGCACCCACCGGCACGAGGATTTTGCATGAGGTCCCTGGAACGGCACCGCGACGCCGGCGCGTACGCGCTCGGCGTGCTGGACGAGGCGGAGGCCTTCCGCTTCGAGGACCACCTCATGGAGTGCCCCCGGTGCGCGGCCCACGTGAGCGGTTTCGGGCCCACCACCCGGCAGCTGATGCTGTACCGCCGGGCCACTCCGCCGTTCGTGCCCCCCTTGGCCCGGCCCGGTTCCCGGCTGCTGGACCGGCTGCTCGGCGAGCTGGCGCACCTGCGCCGGGTGCGCCGCCGGCGGCTCGGGTACGGGCTGGCCGCCTCGGTGGTGCTGGCCGTGGCCGGTCCCGGGCTCGTGGCGTTCGCCGGGCATCCGGAGCCGTCGGACGCACGGCTCACCCGGGTCGCCTCGGCCGCCGATCCGCGTACGGGGGTGTGGGCGCGGGTCACCGCGGCGGACGCGGAGTGGGGCGGCGAGCTGCGCGTGGAGGTGGGGGACGGTGCCGGGCCGCCGCGCACGTGCCGGCTGGTCGCGGTCGGCCGGGACGGCACCGAACAGGTCGTCGCCGGCTGGACCGCCCCGGGCGCGGGCGGCCGGCCGGTCACCGCGCTGGCGGCCACGGCGCTCCATCCGGATCGGATCGCCCGTTACGAGGTCCGCACGGCGCGGGGAGAGGTACTGGTCACGGTCCGGGCGCGGTGACGGGACGCGCCGCCGGGCTCACTTCAGCAGCCGGGACAGCCTGCGGTCGGCCAGCGGCTTGCCGCCCGTCTGGCAGGTCGGGCAGTACTGGAGCGAGGAGTCGCTGAAGGAGACCTCACGGATGGTGTCGCCGCACACCGGGCAGGGTTCACCGGTGCGGCCGTGGACGCGCAGACCGCCCTTCTTCTCCGCCTTCAGCCGGCCCGCCGCCACCCCCCGGGCCCGCTCGACCGCCTCGCCGAGCGTGCCGCGCAGCGCCGCGTAGAGCCGGTGGGTCTCCTCGGGGGTGAGGGAGGCCGCGCGCTTGAACGGGGACATCCGCGCGGCGTGCAGGATCTCGTCGCTGTAGGCGTTGCCGACGCCCGCGATCAGCGACTGGTCGCGCAGGGCGCCCTTCAGCTGCCGCCGTTCGCCCCGGAGCAGGGCGGCGAAGCGGTCCTCGGTGAAGTCCCCGGCGAGCGGGTCGGGGCCGAGGCGGGCGATGCCCGGCACCTCGGCGGGGTCACGCACGACGTACACGGCGAGGCGTTTCTGGGTGCCGGCCTCGGTCAGGTCGAAGCCCTCGCCGGTCTCCAGCGCCACGCGCAGTGCCAGCGGGCCCTTGCCGGGCCGCGGCGGGCCGTCCGGCAGCCGGTCCCGCCACTGGAGCCAGCCCGCCCGGGCCAGATGGACGACCAGGTGGAGTCCGCCGTCCGTCTCGATGTCCAGGAACTTGCCGTGCCGGCGCACGGCCGTCACCCCGGCGCCCTCGACGGCGCCGGGCGGAGGGTCGTACGTCTTCAGCACGCTGACGGCGACCGGCAGCAGCCGCGCCACCCGGCGGCCGGCCAGGTGCTCGGTCAGGAAGTCCCTCAGCGCTTCCACCTCGGGCAGTTCGGGCATACGTCCAGGGTGCCATCCGGCGCCGACAACGCCATGCGGCCGCCGGGCGCGGTCCCTACGACAGCCGGAACTCGCACCACACGGCCTTGCCGGAGCCCCGCGCCTGGACGCCCCAGGCGTCGGCGAGCCGCTCCACCAGGAGCAGACCGCGGCCGAACACACCGCTCTCGCCCGCGTCGCGGCGCCGCGGCAGCGCGCTGGAGCAATCCTCGACCTCGATGCGCAGCCGGCGCTCGGAGCCCTCCAGCACCCGCACGGTGACGATCGCGGAGCCCCCGGTGTGCAGCAGGGCGTTGGTGATCAGCTCGTCGGCCACCAGCTCGATCTCGTCGGCCGGTGCGCGGGCGCCCCAGGCCCGGACCGCGGCGCGGATCAGGTGCCGGGCCTGGGCGAGGGCCTCCGGATCGCCGACCGCCACGTGCTGCCGGAGCCGGCGGCCGGGCCGGGCGGCCCCCGGGGCGCGGCGGCGCAGCAGGAGCAGCGCCACGTCGTCCTCGCCGCCGCGCTCCTCGGCCGCCTGGATCAGCCGGTCGGCGAGGGCCTCCACCTCGGCGGGCCCCTCGCACACGAGCCGAGCGAGGCCGGACATGCCGTCGTCCAGATCGGTGCCGGGCAGCTCCACCAGTCCGTCGGTGCACAGCAGCAGCGTGCTGCCGGGGTCCAGCTCCAGGGTGGCGACGGGGTACTCCAGCTGCCCGAACTCGGCGGACAGGCCGAGCGGCAGCCCGCCCTCGACGGTGACGCGGGCGCAGCGGCCGTCGCCTTGGCGCAGCAGCGGGTCGATGTGCCCGGCCCGGACCATCTGGACGACCCCGGTGGTCAGGTCGGTCTCGGCGTACAGGCAGGTGGCGAACCGGTCGGTGTCGAGTTCGTGCAGGAAGACCGAGGCCCGGGCCATCACGGTGGCCGGGGCGTGGCCCTCGGTGGCGTAGGCGCGCAGCACGATCCGCAGCTGGCCCATGACGGCCGCGGCGTGCGTGTCGTGGCCCTGGACGTCCCCGATGACCGCGCCGACCCGGCCCGCCCCCGAGGGGGTGTCCCCGGGCAGCGGGATCAGGTCGTACCAGTCGCCGCCGATGTCCCGGCCCAGGGCGGCCGAGCGGTAGCGCACGGCGACGTCGGCGCCGCGCACGCTGGGGATGGAACGGGGCAGCATGGCCTGCTGGAGGCCCTGGGCGAGGTCTTTCTCCTGCTCGAAGAGCATGGCCCGCATCAGGCTCTGCGCGATGCTGCTGCCGAGCGCGACGAGCACGGCGCGTTCCTCGGCGGAGAAGCCGCGCCGGTCGTCGTAGAGCAGGCCCATCGCGCCGATCGGGCGGGCCTGGGCGATCAGCGGGAGGTAGGCGGCCGAGGTGATGCGCAGGCCGGTGAGGTGCGGCCACAGGATGGGGTAGTGCGCGGCGAACTCCTCCGGTGACTCGATGAACCGGGGGCTGAGGGTGCGTACGACCTCGCTCATCGGGTACGGCTCGTCGATCCGGGTGACCAGGGTGCCGGGGACGAAGCTGCCCGCGGGGCCCTCGGCCACCAGCCGGATCCGGCCGGCTTCCACCAGGCCCATCACCAGGCTGGTCGCGCCCAGGTGGCGGACGCCGTGGGTGTCCTTGAGCACGTCGATGACGTCCTGGACGCTGCGGGCGTGGGCGAGCGCGGCGGAGATGACCTGGACGACGCCGGTCTGCTGGCGGAACGCCTCGTCCTGGGCGGACCGGAGGCTGCGTGCCGTGCTGTCGGCGAGTTCCTCGGTGGCGTCGCGGAGGATGCCGACGACGCGGTGCGGGCGGCCGGAGTCGTCGCGGCGCAGACGGCCCCGGGTGTGCGTCCAGCGCATGGTGCCGTCGCGGCAGCGGATACGGAAGTACGCGCTGTAGTGGTCGCTGCCGTCCTTGATCGCCCGGGCGACGGTCGCGTCGAGCCGGGCGGCCTCCGGCGGGGGCACCCGGAGGGCGTTCAGGGTCTCCAGGCGCCCGTCGTACTCCTCGGGCGGCAGGTCGAGCACCTCGAAGGCCTGGGCGTCCAGGTGGAACAGACCGGCGTCCAGGTCCCAGTCGAAGCTGCCCATGCCGTTGAGCGCGAGGACCGGGTCCGGGCGGACGGGCCGGTCCTTGGGGAGTGACAGGGCGCTCGCACCCCGATCGGCCATGGGGCCACCTTGCCAGGATCCGGCCGATTCTTCGACTCGCCGGCCGGGCCGCGGACGGGACGGGTCCACGCTCAGGCGCCGCCGGCCGCGGGGAGGACCGGGGTTCCGGGCGCTCCGGGGACGCGGGAGGACGGCGCCGTGCGGCTCGTGCGGCTCGGTGCCCTGTCCGCCGGGGTGGTCGGGGCTGTCGGGGACGGGGTCGCCCGGGTGGTCGGGGAAGGGTTCGTGATCGAGGAGGGGCTGCTGGTCGAGGAGGGGCTTGTGGTGACGGACGGGCCGGTGGTGGTCCGGGCGGGTGGGGAGACGACGCGGTCCCGGCGGACGTCGTGGCCGACCCGGCGTTCGGTCCAGGTGCGGTGCCCGGCGTCGACGAGGGTGAGGCTGGTGACGGCCCGGGGCGCCGGGCTGACCACGATCACCCTGTTCGGCCGGTACCCGGGCCACGGTGTGCCCCGCGCGCTGGCCCCGCCGCGGGTCGGCGCGGGCGGTGCGAGCGGGTTGCCGCAGGCGCAGCGCACGCGCGGCAGGCCCCGGTCGTCCACGAGGACGGCGGTGCCCGCCTGGAGCACGGCCTGGTAGTCGTCCGCCCGGCGGCCTTGGTAGGCGTGGTTGGTGACACGGGTGTCGGCGCCGAGCACGACCGGGGTCAGGCCGCGCAGATAGGCGGGCAGCTCGGCCCGCCGGACCCCGACGACACCGGCGAAGGCGTCGGCCCTGGCCGGTTCCGCCGCCAGGTAGCGGATGTGCCGCTCCACATCGCAGCGGGCGACGCGCGGGGTGCCCCGGTACAGACCGGGGGTCGCCCCGGACACGGTGCGGGCCGCGCGCAGGGGCGCCGCCAGCTCCCCGGCGGAGCTCGTGGTGGCGATCCGGGGGGACTCGGAGGCGGCGGGACCGGTCGCCGCGGAGTCGGTGAAGGGCCCCGGCCCCCGCTCCCCGGCGCCCTGCAGGAAGACGAGATCGCCCACCCGGGTCTGCTTCACGCCGGCCCCCGCGCAGCCGGCGACGAGCAGCGCCACCGAGAGCACACAGGCCGTGACCATGGTTCGGGTGGGCATCCGCACCGCACACTCCACATCACTATGGGTGATTACGCCCTATTGTTGGCATTGCTCAGGTTTGGCTGGCAACTCGGGGAGGGCCGCGCCGGGAGTGGCGACGGCGGGGCCGTACGGAAGGGCGCGCACAGCCGTGGACTGGTTCACCGCACCCGACTACTGGCTGAGCCGGCTGGTCCTCCAGCGGGCTCTGGCCGCCGTGTACCTGGTCGCGTTCCTGACGGCGGCCCTGCAGTTCCGGGCCCTGCTGGGCGAGCGCGGCATGCTGCCCGTCCCCCGCTTCACGGCCCGGGTGCCCTTCCGGCGCGCCCCCAGCCTGTTCCAGCTGCACTACTCCGACCGCTTCTTCGCGGGGTGCGCCTGGGCGGGCTGCGCGGTGTCGGCGGCGCTGCTGGCCGGGGCGGACTCGGCGCTGCCGCTGTGGGCGGGGATCGTGCTGTGGCTGGTGCCGTGGGCGCTGTACCTGTCGATCGTCAACGTCGGCCAGACGTGGTACGCGTTCGGCTGGGAGTCGCTGCTGCTGGAGACCGGTTTCCTGGCCGCGTTCCTCGGCAACGACGAGGTGGCGCCGCCGGTCGTCGTGCTGTTCCTGCTGCGCTGGATCCTGTTCCGGGTGGAGTTCGGCGCGGGGCTGATCAAGCTGCGCGGCGACGCCTGCTGGCGGAAGCTGACCTGTCTGGACTACCACCACGAGACCCAGCCGATGCCGGGCCCGCTGAGCTGGTTCTTCCACCATCTGCCCAGGCCGCTGCACCGGGTGGAGGTGGCCGCCAACCACGTCACCCAGCTGGTCGTGCCCTTCCTGCTGTTCACCCCGCAGCCCGTCGCCACGGCCGCCGCCGCCCTGATGATCGTCACCCAGCTGTGGCTGGTGCTCTCGGGGAACTTCTCCTGGCTGAACTGGATCACCATCGTGCTCGCCGTGTCCGCGCTGCGGCTGCCGGCGACACCACCGTCGGTGCCCGCGGCGCCGCTGTGGTACGAGGTGCTGGTGCTCGCGGTCGGCGCGCTGCTGGTCTTCCTCAGCCACCGCCCCGTGCTGAACATGATCTCCCGCCGCCAGGTGATGAACCGCTCGTTCGACCCGCTGCACCTGGTGAACACCTACGGCGCGTTCGGCAGCGTCAGCCGGATCCGCTACGAGGTGGTGGTCGAGGGCACGCTGGACGAGCGGCCGCGCCCGGACTCGGAGTGGCGGGAGTACGACTTCAAGGGCAAGCCCGGTGATCCCCGGCGCTGGCCGCGCCAGTTCGCCCCCTACCATCTGCGCCTGGACTGGCTGATGTGGTTCGCCGCGCTGTCGCCCGCGTACGCCGGTGAGTGGTTCGGCGGCCTGGTGGAACGCCTGCTGGAGAACGACCGGGACACCCTCGGGCTGCTGCGCCGCTCCCCGTTCCCGGCGGACACCCCGCCCCGCTATGTCCGGGCCCGGCTGTTCCGCTACCGGTACACCGGCTGGCGGGAGCTGCGGGAGACGGGGGCCTGCTGGGAGCGGACGTATGTGCGGGAGTATCTGCCGCCGACGCGGCTGGCGTAGCCGCCTCCCGGGGCGTGGGCAACGATCACGGCGGCTCCTCCCCCGCCAACAGGCCGTCGGCACGCAGCTCCCGCCAGAAGGCGTCCGGCACCGGCGTGGTGAACTGCTCGGCACAGTCGTGCACTTCGGCCGCCGAGCGGGCGCCTACCAGGACGCTCGCCACGGCCGGGTGCGCGGCGCAGAAGGCCAGGGCGGCGGCGCGCAGGGTGGTGCCGTGCCGCTCGGCCGCCGCCTTCAGCCGCAGGGCGCGGTCCACCAACCGGCGTGGGGCGCGGGTGTAGTCGTACGTCGCACCGGGCGCCGGTGCGGCCAGCAGGCCGGAGTTGAAGGCTCCGCCGACGACCACCGACACCCCGCGCCGCAGCGCCTCGGGCAGCAGCGTCTCGGCCGCGCTCTGGTCGAGCAGGGTGTACCGGCCGGCACACAGCACCACGTCCACGTCGGTGTCGCGGACGAACCGGGTGAGCATCGCGGTCTGGTTCATGCCGGCGCCGATCGCGCCCACCACGCCCTCCGCGCGCAGCCGTTCCAGGGCCGGGTAGCCCTCACGGAAGGCCTGTTCGGCGTGGTCGTCGGGGTCGTGCAGGTAGACGACGTCGACCCGGTCGAGGCCGAGGCGGTCCAGGCTCGCCTCCAGGGTGCGGCGGACGCCGTCGGCGCTGAAGTCCCAGACGCGCCGGTGGGTCGCGGGGACGGCGTAGCCGTGGGCGCGGTCGTCGCCGGTGCCGTCGGCCGGCTCCAGGCGGCGGCCGACCTTGGTGGAGAGGGTGTAGCTCGCGCGGTCGTGGGCGCGCAGGGCCGCGCCCAGGCGTCGTTCGGACAGGCCGAGGCCGTAGTGCGGGGCGGTGTCGAAGTAGCGGATGCCGCGCTCCCAGGCGGCCCGGACCGCCGCGTGCGCCTGCTCGTCGCCGACCGGGGCGTAGAGGTTGCCGAGGGCGGCGGCGCCGAAGCCGAGCGGGGTGACCTGGACCTCGGTGCGGCCGAGCGCGGTCACCGGTGCGCCGCCGGCCGTGGTCGAAGGCCCTGCATACCGCCGTCGACGGCGAGCGCGGTTCCGGTGGTGGCACCGGCCAGGGGACTGGCCAAGTAGGCGATAGCGGCGGCCACTTCGGCGGCGGAGACGAGCCGTCCGGTGGGCTGGCGGGCCTCCAGCGCGGCGCGTTCGGCGGCCGGGTCGGGGGCCGCGTCCAGCAGCCGGCCGATCCACGGGGTGTCCGCCGTACCGGGGTTGACGCAGGTGACGCGGATGCCCTCGTGGACGTGGTCGGCGGCCATGGCGAGGGTCAGGGAGTACACGGCGCCCTTGGTCGCGCTGTACAGGGCGCGCTGCGGCAGGCCCGCGGTGGCCGCGATGGAGCAGGTGTTGACGATCGCGGCGTGGGCGGAGCGGCGCAGGTGCGGCAGGCAGGCGCGGGCGGTGCGGACCATGCCGAGGACGTTGACGTCGAAGACGTGCCGCCACTCGGCGTCGGTGTTGTCCTCCACGGTACCCTGCGCGCCGATGCCCGCGTTGTTGACCAGGATGTCCAGGCCGCCCAGCGCGCCGGCCGCCTCCTGTACGGCGGCGCGTACCGAGGCGTCGTCGGTGACGTCGGCGCGCCATGCGCGCAACGGTTCGGGCACCTGGGAGGGGTCCAGGTCGAGTACGGCGACCTGGGCGCCGCGCTCGGCGAGGAGGCCGGCGGTGGCCCGGCCGATGCCGGACGCGCCCCCGGTCACCAGGGCTTTGAGGCCCGTGAAGTCGTTCATGCCGACTGTCCCTTCCGGCCGTCGGGACCGGCGGACCAGTAGGTGCCGCCGGGGAAGGTGTAGCGCGCGAGGGCTTCCGGGCGCAGGGCCGCGGAGAAGCCGGGCGCGGTGGGTGCCGTGTAGTGGCCCGCGCGGATCACCACCGGGTCGGTGAAGTGCTCGTGCAGGTGGTCGACGTATTCGACGACCCGGTCCTCGGTGCTGCCGGAGACGGCCGCGTAGTCGAACATCGCCAGGTGCTGGACGAGTTCGCACAGGCCGACCCCGCCGGCGTGCGGGCAGACCGGCACACCGTACTTGGCGGCCAGCAGCAGGATGGCGAGGTTCTCGTTGACGCCGCCGACGCGGGCCGCGTCGAGCTGCACGATGTCGAGCGCGCCGGCCTGGAGGAGTTGTTTGAACATGACCCGGTTGTGCGCGTGTTCGCCGGTGGCGACCTTCACCGGTGCCACGGCCCGGCGGATCGCCGCGTGGCCGAGGATGTCGTCGGGGCTGGTGGGCTCCTCGATCCAGTACGGGTCGAACCCGGCGAGCGCCTTGGTCCAGGAGATCGCCTCGTCCACGTTCCAGCGCTGGTTGGCGTCGAGGGCCAGGCGGATGTCCGGTCCTACGGCCGCGCGGGCCACCCGGCAGCGGCGCACGTCGTCCGCGAGGTCGGCGCCGACCTTCAGCTTGATCTGCCGGAAGCCGTCGGCCACCGCTTGGCGGGCGAGCCGGGCGAGCTTGTCGTCGTCGTAGCCGAGCCAGCCGGGCGAGGTGGTGTAGGCGGGGTAGCCGGCCTCCAGCAGGCGGGCCGTGCGCCGGCCGGCGCCGTCCCTGCCCCGGCGCAGCAGCGTCAGCGCCTCCTCGGGGGTGAGCGCGTCCGTCAGATAGCGGAAGTCGATCTGGTGCACCAGCCACTCGGGCTCGGCCTCGGCGAGCAGCCGCCACAGGGGCTTGCCGGCGCGCTTGGCGGCAAGGTCCCAGACGGCGTTGACCACGGCGCCGATCGCCATGTGCGACACGCCCTTCTCGGGGCCGAGCCAGCGCAGTTGGCTGTCGCCGGTCAGATCCCGGTACAGCGTGCCCGGGTCGGCGCACAGCTCCTCCACGGACCGGCCGACCACGTGGTGGCGCAGCGCGTGGATCGCGGCGACCTGGACCTCGTTGCCGCGTCCGATGGTGAACGCGAAGCCGTGCCCCTCCGGTCCGTCCTCGGCGTCGGTGCGCAGCACGAGGTAGGCGGCCGAGTAGTCGGGGTCCGGGTTCATCGCGTCGGAGCCGTCGAGTCCGCGCGAGGTGGGGAACCGGATGTCGTAGGTGTCGACCGCGGTGATGCGGGCGGGTGTCGGGGGCATGAGGGGCTTGGGGGGCACGGGGGGCCTTTCGGTCCGGGCGGTGACGGAGCGCGGCCGGCAGGGTGGGGGGCGGGCGCGGGGGTCGGGGTCGTGGGCCGGGAGTCCCGGACCGCGGGTCGCGGGGGAACGTCGCATACTTATCAGACCACTCAGCCGCTACGACAGTCTTCTGCACGGAATATCGCCACTGTTCGCTCGAAGTGGTCGGACCACCCGTCTGGCTAGACTGCCCGCACCCGGTGACTGGAGGAGTGGCGTGGACGATGCGGCCCCGCGCAAGGGCACGGTGACCCAGCGCGCCGTCGAGGAGATCAAGGCGATGATCGCCGAGGGCCGGCTGGAACCGGGCCAGCGGCTGCCCACCGAACGGGACCTCGCCGTGCAGCTGGGCATGTCCCGCAGCTCGACGCGCGAGGCGATCCGCGCGCTGACGGTCATGGGTGTGCTGGACGCGCGGCACGGCTCGGGCATCTACGTCGGCACGCTGGAGGCCGGCGACCTGCTGGAGTCCTTCGGAGTCGTCGCGGACCTGTCCCGGGGGCCACGCCTGGTGGAGCTGCTTCAGGTGCGCCGAATCCTGGAGTCGGCGGCGACCGCGCTGGCCGCCGCGCGCATCACCGAGGAGCAATTGGCGGCCGTGGAAGCCCACTTGGCGGCCATGAACGCCACCGACGACCCGGAGGAGGTCCTCGCCCACGACCTCGCCTTCCACCGCGAGATCGCGTCCGCCGCGGGCAACGCGACGATGGCCGCCATCCTGGACGGCCTGTCCTCGCGCACCTTCCGCGCCCGCGTCCGGCGCGGCCACCAGGAACCGGACGCCATCGCCCGCACCCGCCGCGAACACGCCGCCATCCACCGCGCCCTCGCGGCCCGCGACCCGGAGGCCGCCCGAGCCGCGGCGGCGGCCCATGTGGGCGGGGTGGAGGAGTGGCTGCGGGGGCGGGTCGGGGGTTAGTGCCCGGCCCGCCCCCCGTTTCCGGCGGCGCGCGGCGCCCCGCCGGTCAGGGCCGGCTGAACCTGAGCGTGACGAGTTCGAACGGACGCAGGTGTACGGTGATCCGCTCGTCCTCGCGGGCGGGAGGCTCCGTGTCCGGCAGCGGGCGTTCCAGCAGGTCGGTGACGGTCACGTCGGTGTAGGGGAAGCCGGTCGTCAGGGTCGCCCGGGCCCGGCCGCCGTGGGCCTCGTGGAAGCGGACGACCACGTCCCCGCTGCCGTCGTCGGCGAGTTTCACCGCCGTCACCACCACCGCGTCGTCGTCCACCCCGACCAGCGGGGCCACCGCGCGGGCGCCGGTCGTGTGCCGCTCCGGCAGGTTGATCCGCCAGCCCTCGCGGACCGCGTCACCGACCGAGGCGCCGACGACCAGGGCGTGCCGGAAGCGGTGGACGCCCTGGTCGGTCTCCGGGTCGGGAAAGCGCGGGGCGCGCAGCAGGGACACCCGGACCGTCGTGGTCGTCCCGCGGTCGCCGTCCGCGCGGACCGTGCGGGTCACGTCGTGGCCGTACGTCGAGTCGTTGACGACCGCCACGCCCCAGCCGGGCTCCTCCAGGTGCACGAAGCGGTGGCTGCACGCCTCGAACTTGGCCGCCTCCCAGGACGTGTTGGTGTGGGTGGGGCGGAAGGCGTGCCCGAACTGGGTCTCGGACGCGTACCGTTCGGCGTGCAGGTCGAGCGGGAAGGCCAGCTTCAGGAACTTCTCCGTCTCGTGCCAGTCCACCTCGGTGTCGATGACCAGCCGGCGCTCCCCCGGCGGCAGGGACAGCAGCTGGGTGACCCGGGAGGAGCCGAAGGACCGGACGATCCGCACCGAGGCGCCGTCCTCTCCGGCCGTGACCGACTCGGCGCCGGTGAGGTCGGTGACGGTGTTGCGGTAGAAGGAGTCGACGTCCCAGGCGTCCCACATGTTCGGGAAGTCCGGGTGGAGTTGGAGCAGGTTGGCGGCGGTGCCGGGGGCGATCGTCTCGCGGCCGGCGCCGTGATCGTAGGCGGAGACGACCAGGCCCCGGGCGTCCACGGTGATCCGCAGCAGGCCGTTGTCCAGCCCGAACCCGCCGTCGTCGCGGGGCGTGAGCGTGCTGGTGCCGGGCGCCTCCTGGGTGGCGGCGGCGCCCGCCGGGACGCCGTGGCGGCCGTGCGGGGCGGAGTTGAACAGCAGCGGGATCGTCCCCTCCCCCGCCAGGGCGCGCTGGGCCGCGTCGACGACCGCGGTCAGTTCCGTGGTCAGCCGCTCGTACGTGGCCCGGGCCTCCCGGTGCACCCAGGCGATGGACGAGCCGGGCAGGATGTCGTGGAACTGGTGCAGCAGGACCGTCTTCCAGATGCGGTCCAACTCCTCGTACGGGTAGGGGAAACCGGTGCGCACGGCCGCGGTGGCCGCCCAGAGTTCGGCCTCGCGCAGCAGGTGTTCGGCGCGCCGGTTGCCCTGCTTGGTCCGGGCCTGGCTGGTCAGGGTGGCGCGGTGCAGTTCGAGGTACAACTCCCCCACCCAGACCGGGGGTTCGGGGTACTCGGCCTCGGCCTGCTCGAAGAAGGCGCGGGGCGTCTGCCAGCGGACGGTCGCCGAGCCCTCCAGGTCGCGCAGCCGGGCCGCCTTGGCGACCATCTCCCGGGTGGTGCCGCCGCCTCCGTCGCCCCAGCCGGTGGGGGCGAGGGAGTGCCGGGCCCTGCCCTTGTCCCGGAAGTTGCGCACCGCGTGGGCGATCTCGCTGCCCTTCATCGAGCAGTTGTAGGTGTCGGCCGGCGGGAAGTGGGTGAAGATCCGGGTGCCGTCGATGCCCTCCCAGTGGAAGGTGTGGTGCGGGAACTTGTTGGTCTGCGACCACGAGATCTTCTGGGTCAGCAGCCACTTGGAGCCGGCCGCCCTGATGATCTGCGGCAGCCCCGCGGCGAACCCGAAGGTGTCCGGCAGCCACGCCTCCTCGTTCTCGATGCCGAACTCGTCGAGGAAGAACCGCTTGCCGTGTGTGAACTGCCGGGCCATCGCCTCCGAGCCGGGCATGTTGGTGTCCGACTCCACCCACATCCCGCCGGCCGGCACGAACCGCCCCTCCGCGACCGCCTTCTTCACCCGCGCCCACACCTCGGGGCGGTGCTCCTTCACCCACGCCCACTGCTGGGCCTGGGACATGGCGAAGACGAAGTCCGGCTCGTCCTCCAGCAGCGCGGTCATGTTGGACACCGTCCGGGCCACCTTGCGCACGGTCTCGCGCAGCGGCCACAGCCAGGCGGAGTCGATGTGGGCGTGCCCGACGGCGCCGATCCGGTGCGCGGAGGGGACGGCGGGGGCCGACAGCACACCGGTGAGCCGCTCCCGGGCCCGGCCCGCGGTGGCGTTCACGTCCTGGAGGTCGACGGTGTCCAGGGCCCGTTCGACCGCGCGCAGGATGTCCCAGCGGCGCGGGGAGTCCACGGGCAGCTCGGCCATCAGCTCTCCGAGCACCTCCAGGTCCATGACCAGCTGCCACACGGTCTCGTCGAACACGGCGAGGTCCATGCGGGCGAGGGTGTACTGCGGTTCGGTGCCGGCGGTGTCCTTGTCGCCGAGCCAGGTGGGCCGGAAGGGGTGGTAGTCGAGAATGACCGGGTTGGAGGCGGCCTCGATGTGCAGGCGCACCTCTTCGCCGCCCGCGACGGGCGCGCCGATCCGCACCCACTGGTTGCGCGGGTTGAGGCCCTTCACGGGGGAGCCGTCGGGCCGGTAGACCAGGCCCTCGCACTGGAAGCCGGGCATGTTCTCGTCGAAGCCCAGGTCGAGCAGGGCCTCGACGGTCCGGCCGGCCCACGCCTCGGGCACGGTCCCGGTCACCCGGAACCAGCTGGTGCCCCAGGGAGCACCCCAGCGGTCGCCCACCGCGATCGGCTCGGGCTCCGCGGCCAGCCCCTCGGCGACCGGCACCGGCTCGCCGGGCGCGTGCCACACCGCGACCCGGAGCGGCACGGACTCGGGGTACACGGCAGGGCGGATACGTTCGTCGAGCACGCGCCTGAGGCGGGCTTCCACCAGCGTGCGGTCGTCATGCATGCGGGGTGCTCCCTGCGGGTTCCGGGTGATTACCAGGGGTGGGTGACGGTGACGGGGGCCGAGGCGTTGTAGAGCTCCCCCACGGCGCGCACTTCGAACCGTGCGGCCGGCTCGCCCTGCTCGGGCCGCAGACCGGCGACGAACCAGGCGCGCTGGCCGGTGGCGCCGAGGAAGCGGCGGGTGCCGTCGGGCAGGAGGCGGTGGAGGGTGTAGTGGCGGACGGGGCCGGGGGCGGGGTTCCAGGCGAGCCGGAGGTCGCCGCCGTCGGCCGCGGTGACGCGGGCGGCGGAGGGGGCTGCGGGGGCGGGCGGGGTGCCGTCGGGGCGGACGGCAAGGCCGCCGAGCCGCCAGCGCACCGGGGTCGCGCCGCCGGTGGCGGTGAGCCGGATACCGAGGGCGTGCGCGGTGCCGGAGAGGCCGGTGAGCGGGATGGTGACGGTTTGCCAGCTGTTGACTGGGTTCACACCGGTGTGCTCGGCACGCGGGATGGTGACGGCCTGCCAACTGTTGACCGCGTTCACATCGGTGTCGTCGGCGCGCGAGGTCAGGGAGGCCGGTTGGTGAGCCGAGTTCACACGAGCCTTCGCCTGTCCGGAGTCCACACCCGTCCCACCGACCGCCGTCTGCCCGACAGCCCGCGTGTTGACCGAGTTCACAGCCAGATACCTGTACGGCGGCGTCTCCCCCGGTCCGCTCGGTGGCGCCGTTGCCACCGCCAGTTCGACGTTCACACCCCCAGATTCGCTCCGGAAGGTCAGGTCGACAACCGTGTTCACAGCGAGAGGCAGTCGGGTCGCATACAGATCCAGCACCACTGGTTGATCGAGTTCACCCGCCACCAGCACGCTGTTCCCGCCCCGCCAGGCGTCGGCGAAGTCGAAGGCGACCGTCGGCCGCGCCCCCGTCGTCCGGACCACCCACCGCCGTGACGGCAGCCGGTCCTGGAGGCCGAGATGGTTCCAGGGGCTGTCCGAGACGACGGCCCCCGCCTCGTACCACCGCAGCCCGTGGCCCGTGTTGAACACGGTCGCGAACGGCACGGAGGTCACCGTCGACCGGTCCGCCACGGACACCGCCGGCGCCCGCCACGAATCCCCCGGATCAGGCCGCGACGGGTCCATGGAACGACCGGTCCAGAACCGGTCGTCGGCCGCGTGGAAGTCCCCGGGGGCGCGGCGGTCGGCGGGCAGCTGGTTGCGGGTCCACTCGGGCCGGTAGAACCCGACCGAGGTGACGTGCGGCTTCCCGGCCGGCACGATCGCGTCCCAGTCGACGTACGTGCCGGACCCGTTCGACTCGACGTCGACGCCGGCCCACAGTTCGTAGCGGCTGCGCCCCAGCCGGTCCGCCTTCGTACCGGACGACGCCAGCGAGGCCGCGCTCCACCGGAAGTCCACGAACATGGCGTCGGCGGCCTGGAAGAACGCCTGGTTCTGGCTGGTCAGCGCGCCCTGCCAGTTGACCGTGCCGTTCACGGTCAGCGCGTCGTACCAGGTCACCCGCTGTCCCTTGGCCGCCGCCAGCGCCTTCAGCTCCTTGACGAAACCCAGCACGGCCGTGCCCAGCGCCGTGTTCCCGCCGCCCGTCTCGGCGTTGAGGAACCAGCCGTCGAAGCCGTACGCCGCCGCCACCGCGACCAGTTGCGCGGCGAGCGGGTAGTGGCCGGTGGCGTCCCGCTGCACCAGGTCCCGGGTCCACTGGAGCTGTCCGCCGTAGGCCGCCGGTGGCAGGAAGACGTTGCCGAGGACCGGGACGCCGTGCCGGTGGGCCGCGTCGACGACCGGGGCGTTCGGGGCGAGGATCAGGCCCTCGCCGGCCGAGCCGCCCCAGAACACCAGCTCGTCGAGGTACGCCCAGTGGGCGAGCGCGTAGTAGTCGGCGGTGGCCGAGCCCTGGGAGGGGTTGGCCGACGTCGGGCCGAAGGAGACCAGCGCCTGGACGCGGGCCTGCCCCGCACGGGCGGTGGGGTTCGCCGGGGCCGGGGTGAAGCGCGCGGCGAGGGGCACGGACGCGGCGTTGAAGGCGAGGTCGGGGTCGTCGGCGGCGCGCCAGCTCTTCAGGCTGCGCCAGGTGATGCCGGGGCCGGGGCTGCCGGCGGGCAGCGAGTCCGGGTACCAGTAGGCGGCGTACGGCGGGGTGGCGGCGGTGGCGCGCGGGGCCGCCGCGGCGGGCCCTGCGGTGAGCCGTGTGGTGGGCCCCGCGGTGGTCAGGGTCGCGGCACCGGCGGCGAGCAGGACGGTGCGTCTGGTGGGGTTCACGAGCGGGTGCCTCCTTGGGCGGCGGGAAGTACCTGGCCGGACGTGACGACGTCGGTGATGCCGCGCGCGGCGAGGTGGTCCCGGTCGTCGGCGCGGGTGTCGAGCACGGTGGTCGGGCGGGCGCCGTCGGCGACGAGCCGGAAGTAGGCGTCGAAGACGTCGCCGCCGGGCGCGCAGCGGGAGCGGCGGTCCGGCGCGGCGGGGACGACGAGGGCCGTACGGCGCGCGGCCGGGGTGCGGTGGGTGCCGCGGGCCGCTTCGGCCAGCACGCGGGCGATGTCCTTCGGCCGTCGTTCGCCGGTGAACAGGCCCAGGGAGTATTCGAGTTCGGGGAAGTCGGCGAGCGTGCGCGACACGTCGTGGGAGCACCACCAGGTGACGCCCCACAGGTCGGGGCAGTCCAGGACGTTGCCGATGGTGGCCTCGGCGAAGGCGGCGGCGTGCTCGGCGGGCACCAGCGGCGCGGGGGCGCCGACCTCCTGGAGCCACACCGGCCGGTGCGGGTCGTCCGCCCAGGCCTTGCCGAGTTCGACCAGGTAGGCAGCGTGGTGCTCGACGGGCACCGAGGTGCGGCCGTGGCGCTGGGCGGTGCCGTTGAACACCCAGGAGTGCACGGCGGTGACGGCGCCGAGCCGGGCGGAGTGGGCGGGGGTGAAGGGCTGGTCGTCCTGGTACCAGGCGGCGTCGTAGGAGGCGTGCAGATGGAGGCGGCCGGGGGCGCCCTCGGCGCAGGCGTCCAGCATCCGGGTGAGCCAGCGGCCGGCCTCGTCGGCGGTCACCGGGTCGGGGTCGGGGTGGGGGCCGGCGGCGAACTGGTTGACCTCGTTGCCGACGGTCATGCCGAGGAAGTGCGGCCGGCCGGCGAGGGCGGCGGCGAGGGTGCGCAGGTAGGCGGCCTGCCCGGCGGTGACGTCCGGGTCGGTGAAGAGGTTGCGGCGGTGCCAGGTACGGGTCCAGGCGGGCAGGAAGTCGAAGCTGGACAGGTGCCCTTGGAGTCCGTCCACGGCGGTGTCGAGGCCGCGTTCGGCGGCGGCGTCGGCGAGGGCCACGAGCTGCTCGACGGCGCGGGGGCGGATCAGGGTGCGGTTGGGCTGGAAGTACGGCCACAGCGGGAAGACGCGGATGTGGTCCAGGCCGAGCGCGGCGATCGCGTCGAGGTCGGCGCGGACGGAGTCGAGGTCGAAGTCGAGCCAGTGGTGGAACCACCCTTGGCTGGGCGTGTAGTTGACGCCGAAGCGCACGGCGGGGGGCATGCGGTGTCCTTGTGCTCGGGGGCGTCAGCCCTTGACGGCGCCCTCGCCGACGCCTCGGAAGAAGTACCGCTGGAGGCAGGCGAACAGGGCGATGAGCGGCGCCACGGCGATGACCGTGCCGGCGGCGACCAGGCGTTCGTCGTTGGCGAAGGTGCCGTGCAGATAGTTGAGGCCGATGGTCAGGGTGAACTTGGAGGGGTCGCTGAGCACGATCAGCGGCCACAGGAAGTCGTCCCAGGCGCCCATGAAGGCGAAGATCGCCACGACGGCGAGGGTGCCTTTGACGGAGGGCAGGGCTACCCGCAGGAACCGCTGCCAGACGTTGGCGCCGTCGACGTAGGCGGCCTCCTCGATCTCGTAGGGCAGGGCGCGGAAGGCGCCCCGCATCAGCAGGACGTTCATCGCGCCGACGGCGCCGGGCAGGACCACGCCGATGAGCGTGTTGTTCAGGCCGAGTTCGCGCATGGTGGTGAACTGGGCGATGACGATGCCCTCGACGGGTACGAGCATCGCCAGCACGAAGACGAGGGTGGTCACGCGCCGGCCGCGGTAGCGCAGCCGGGCCAGCGCGTAGCCGGCGAGGGCCGAACCGACGCAGTTGGTCACGACGTTCGCGGCGGCGACCTTCAGGGAGTTCAGGGCGTAGTCCCAGACCGGGATGGTGTCGGCGACCCGGGCGTAGTTGTGCAGGGTGGGGTGGGCGGGCAGGAGGCGGGGCGGGGAGCTGTAGATGTCCTCGGTGGGGCCCTTGAGGGAGGTGGCCAGCTGCCAGAGGAACGGGCCGGTGGTCAGGGCGAGGACGGCGAGGAGCAGCAGGTAGCGCCAGAGCAGTTCGCGGGGCCGGACGCGGCGGCCGTCGTCGGTGAGGCGGGGTTCCCGGGCCGTGGTGGCGGGCCGCTCGGATCGGGCCTTCTCCAGGACGCTCACGTTTCCTCCCTCCGGTCGGCGCGCAGGACGAGCAGCATCAGGGCGACGGTGACGGCGAACACGACGACGGAGAGGGCGGAGGCGTAACCGACCCGGCCGGTCAGGCCGGTGCCGGTGCGCTGGACGAGCATGACCAGGGTGGTGTCCTCGCCGGCCGGGCCGCCGCTCGGGCCCGCCATCAGGTACACCTCGGAGAACACCTTGAAGGCGGCGACCGAGGAGAGCGCGGCGACCAGCACCATGGTGGACCGTACGGCGGGCACGGTGACGGACAGGAAGCGGCGCACCGGTCCGGCCCCGTCGACGGCGGCGGCCTCGTGCAGCTCGCGTGGCACGTTCGCCAGCGCGGCCAGGTAGATGACCATGTAGTAGCCGAGGCCCTTCCACACGGTGACCGCCATGGCGCTGAGCAGGAGCAGCCACTGGTCGCTGAGGAACCCGATCCGGCCGATGCCCACCGTCTCCAGCACCGAGTTGATCAGGCCGCGTTCGTCCAGCAGCCACACCCAGATCAGGCCCACCACGACGATCGAGGCGACGACGGGGGTGTAGAAGGCGGAGCGGAAGAAGGTGATGCCGGGGATGTTCCGGCGCACCAGCAGGGCGAGCAGCAGTGGCAGGACGACGAGGGCGGGGACGACGACGAGGACGTAGAGGACGCTGTTGCGCAGGCCGGTCCAGAACATGTCGTCGTGGAGCAGTTCGCGGAAGTTGGCGAGCCCGACGAAGCGGCCGGGGAGCAGGGTGCGGCGGTCGGTGAAGGAGTTCACCAGGGTGGAGACGAAGGGGTAGAGCACGAAGGCGCCGGCGATCAGCAGTCCCGGTGCGGCGAACAGCCAGGGGCTGGTGGGCAGTTGCCGGCGTACGCGGAGGGGGGCGGCCATGGCGGGTCAGCCCTGCCGGAGCAGCCGGTCGGCGGCGGTGACAGCGTTGTCGAGGGCTTCCTTGGGGCTCTTTTTGCCCTGGAGCGCCTTGGCGACCTCGTTGCGCAGCGCGGTCTTCATCTGCTCGCTGAACAGTACGGGCGTGTAATTGACCGCGTTTTTCAATGACTTGGCGGCGGCGACACGTACCCGGGTCTCGTCGGTGCCGTCCTCCTGGGTGAAGTAGGGGTCGTCGAGGGAGCCGGCGGTGCTCGGGAAGATGGCAACCCGCTTGGCGAAGACCATCTGGTTCCTGGCGTCGGTGACGAAGTGGGCGAAGGCGACGGCGGCCGGGGTGTGCCGGGTGCGGGAGTTGACCATCAGGCCCATCACGTACATGTTGACGTGCCCGGTGCTGGTGATCTGGTCGGTGATGCCGATGTTCCTGTACAGGCCGGGGGCGTTCTTCTTGAAGTTGCCGAGGTCCAGGGCGCTGCCGGGGTTCATGGCGACGGCGCCGGTGAGGAACTTCTTGCCGGCCGATTCGCCGGTGGCGGTCAGGGCCTGCGGGTCGAGGGCCTTGGCGTCGTACAACTGCTTGTACTTGGTGAGCAGTTCGACACCCTTGGGGTCGTTGAAGGTGAATGCGGTGCCCTGTTCGTTCATGAGCGGGACGCCGTAGCGGCCGAAGTCCTCGATGGTGGGCACGTTGGCGAGGGTGGCGACCTCGCCGCCACTCTTCTCGGCCATTTCCAGGGCGTCGGCGAAGAGTTCGTCGTATGTCCTCGGGGGCTTCTCGGGGTCGAGTCCGACCTTTTCGAAGAGGGCCTTGTTGTAGAAGAGCGGGCCGGTGTTGAGGTACCAGGGGAAGGCGTAGGTGCCGGTCGTGCCGGGGACTTGATGTCCGGCCCAGGCGCCGGGCAGGTATTCCTTCCGGTAGCGGGCGGCGGCCTTGTCGAGGTCGAGTGCGAGGCCCGCCCGGGCGAGCGGGGCGACGAGGTCCGGGGAGACGTTGACGACGTCGGGCAGGGTGCCGCCGCCGGCGTCCGCGCTGATCTTGTCGGCGTATCCCTCGGCGGGCTGGTCGACCCATGTGACGTGGGTGTCCGGGTACTTCTCCTCGAAGGCCGCGATCAGGTCCTCGAAGTAGTCCTTGAAGTTGGCGCGCAGGTTCCAGGTCTGGAAGGTGATGTCGCCCTCCACCTTGCCGGAGGCGTCGCTCGTGCCGCCGTCACCGCCGCCCGAGCCGCAGGCGCTCAGCGGCAGGACGAGGGCGACGGCGACGGCGGTGAGGGCTCTGCGGGAGATGGGCACGGACACGGCTCCCTTGCGGTGTCGGGGCTGTGGGTGGCGCGAAAGACCTTGCACAGGGCGTTCCGGGAAAGTCAATGGATGCGTCACCGGAAAGGCATTCCGTCCGGCACAGGTGCAGGTCGGCGTCTACTGGCCTGGAACTTGCGGGAGTTGACTAATGCGCTTTAGGGTCTTGACACTCAAGCGCTTTAGCAGTTCCCTGCCGAAGGGGAGGAAACGTGCCGACCAGACGATCCCCCGCCCGCCGGCCCACGATGAAGGACATCGCCCGGCGTGCCGGGGTGTCCGAGAGCGCCGTGTCCTTCGCGCTTAACGACCGGCCCGGCGTCTCGGAGGCCACCCGGGCCCGGGTGCGCCGGGTCGCCGAGCAGCTGGGCTGGCGGCCGAGTACGGCGGCCCGCGCGCTGTCCGGGGAGGGCGCGGCCACGGTCGGCTTCGTGCTGGCCCGCCCCGCGGCCACGCTGGGCGTCGACTCCTTCTTCCTCCAGCTCGTCTCCGGGATCCAAGGGGTGCTGGCCGAGCGGCACTTGGGTCTGCTGTTCCAGGTGGTGGAGGACGTGGCCGACGAGTGCGCGGTGTACCGGCGCTGGTGGGCGGAGCACCGGGTGGACGGCGTCCTGGTGGTCGATCCGCGCGCCGACGATCCGCGTCCCGGTCTGCTGGACGAACTCTCCCTGCCCGCCGTGGTGATCGGCGGCGCCCCGGACGAGCGGCACCCGGGGCTGTCCACGGTCTGGGCGGACGACGCGGGCGCGATGGCCTCGGTGGTCGGCGAGTTGACCGCCCTGGGGCATCGCCGGATCGTCCACATCGCCGGCCTGCCGGGCCTCGCGCACACCCAGCGCCGCATCCGCACGCTGCGCGCCGAGGCGGCGCGGCGGGGGCTCGCCGAGGTGGAGTCGGTGACGACCGACTACTCCGACGCCGAGGCCGCCGCCGTCACCCGCCGGGTCCTGCGCGGCCCCGCTGCCCCGACGGCCCTGGTGTACGACACCGATGTGATGGCCGTCGCCGGCCTTGCCGCCGCGGCCGAGCTGGGCTTCTCGGTGCCGGCCGATCTGTCGGTGGTGGCCTGGGAGGACTCGGCCCTGTGCCGCATGGTCACGCCGTGGCTGTCGGCGCTGTCCCGGGACAGCGTGGAGTTCGGCAAGACGGCGGCCCGGGAGCTGCTGGCCCTGCTGGACGGCGGTCCGGCGCGGACGGTCCGGGTACCGGTCCCCCGGCTGATCGAGCGGGACAGCACGGGCCCGGCACGGACGGACCGGCCACGTTCTGGTGCCGCGAACGACGGTACGGGCCCGGGCGCGTGACCCGTTGACCGGCCGATGGCCTCTCGACGTACCGGACCCGGCGGTGCAGAGTTCTCTCTACGCGCCCGTATACCGACGGGTAACCGATGGGGCGCGCAGCCGACGACCATCCGAGGAGCGTCCGTGAGCAGCTGGGCCGGCCGGAGTGCCGCCGAGATCGCCGCCGCCGTCCGCGAGAAGCGGGCCACACCCCGGGAGGTGGTGGCCGAACACCTCGCGCGGATCGAGCGGTCGGACGGGCGGATCGGGGCGTTCCGGAAGGTCCGGGCGCGGGCGGCGCTCGCCGAGGCCGACGAGGTGGCCGCCCGGGCGGAGCTGACCGGTCTGCCGCTCGCGGGCGTGCCGGTGGCGGTCAAGGACAACCTGGCGGTGCGCGGCGAGTCGTGCCGCAACGGCTCCGCCGCCACTGCGGACACCCCGGCCGCCGAGGACCATGTGACGGTGGCCCGGCTGCGCGCGGCGGGTGCGGTGGTGGTCGGCCTGACGAACGTGCCCGAGCTGTGTGTCTTCGGCACCACGGAGGGCCCGTACGGCATCGCCCGCAATCCCTGGGATCCGTCCCGCACGGCGGGCGGCTCCTCCGGCGGCAGCGCGGCGGCGGTGGCCGCCGGGCTGGTGCCGCTGGCGCTGGGCAACGACGGGATGGGCTCGTTGCGCATCCCGGCCGCGAACTGCGGGCTGGTCACGCTGAAGCCGGGGCACGCGGTGGTGCCGGCCGGGATCGGGCACGGGGACTGGTTCGGCATGGCGGAGAACGGGCCGCTGGCCACGACGGTGGAGGATCTGCGGCTGATGCTGGGCGTCCTCGCCGACGCGGAGTTCGTACGACGGGAGGAGCGAAGCCCGTTGCGGATCGCCGTCGCGCTGCGCAGTCCGCTCGCCGGGGTGCCGGTGAGTCGGCCGTATACGAACGCGGTGCGGCAGGCGGCCGGGGCGCTGGCCCGGTCCGGGCACCGGGTGCGGCGGGCGGAACCGCCGTATCCGCTCTCCCTCGGGGTGACCGCGCTCCAGCACTGGACGGCCGGGACGGCGGTGGACGCGGAGGGCCTGGATCCGGCCCGGCTGGCCCGGCGGACCCGGGTGCACGCGGCCGTGGGCCGCCGCTTCACCCGCGCGGTCCGCGGCGGGGCCGCCCGGGACCGGTTGCGCGCCCGGCTGACGCCGTTCTTCACCGAGCACGACGTGCTGCTCACCCCGGCCCTGGCCCGCCGTTCCCCGCAGGCCGGGCCGTGGCACGAGCGCGGCTGGCTGCGCAACGTCCTCGCCAACTCCGCCTCTTCGCCGTTCACTCCACCGTGGAACCTGACCGGCTGGCCGGCGATGTCCGTACCGGTGGGCACCCTGCCCTCGGGCGCCCCCTGTGCCGTACAGCTGGTGGGCCGGCCGGGCACGGAGTCCCTTCTGCTGGGCGTGGCCGAGGAGTTGGCGGAGACGCTCCCCTGGCGACGGACGGCGGGAGGGTGACGACGGGGCCTAGTCCAGCGCCCGGTACATGATGTGCAGCCCCACGCTGCCGTGCCGCGGGTGCTCGAACGCCTGCGGGACCGTGCCGAGGATCGTGAAGCCGAGGGAGGTCCACAGGGCGACGGCGGGGTTGGTCTCGACGACGGCGTTGAAGACCATCGCGCGGTAGCCGTGTGCCCGGGCCTCGGCCAGCACGTGGATGGCGAGGGCCCGGCCGGTGCCGCGGCCGGTGTGGTCGGGGTCGACCATGAAGCCGGCGTTGGCGACACGGGCGGCGGGTCCGCCGTAGTTGGGCGTGAGGTAGGCCGACCCGACCACGGCTGCGCTGTCGTCCTCGGCGACGTAGACCCGCTTGGCCGGGCTCATCCACAGCTCGCGGGCCGCTTTCTCGGTGGTGTGGGGGTCCCAGGCGTAGGTCTCGGCGGCGGCGACGATCCGGTGCCAGAAAGGCCAGATCCGCGGCCAGTCCCCGGCCGTGGCGTCTCTGATCAGCATGGGCGCGAGTCTGTCACGCCCACGCGGACGGCGATGGCGGCGGGCCGGGGCGCAGGGGTCAGTCCACGCTGGGCAGGATGTGCGGCTCGGCCAGGTCGTCCTCGTAACCGGCGAGGCGGATCGGGGCGGAGCGGGCCCACACCTCGAGGCTGCCGAGTTCTCCGGGCCGGCGGCGCCTGCGCTCCGCGCGTTCCTCGGGGCCCTGTTCGCGATTCGTCTTCTCCGGTGTCACCGCGCACTCCTTATGTGTCGGGTCACCCTCGGGGCATACCGGACAGTCCGCGCCACGGCGCCGGACGCCCGCTCGGGTCTGATGCGAAGGCCGATCACGGACGCGGTGGCGCCGGTTTCCGCTGCCGGAGCAGGCGGTTGTGGACCGGCGTGCCCCAGGACGGACGGTGGGTGTGGGTGAGACCCCGTACTGTTGTCCGTCGACTCCCAGATTAACCAAATGAGCGGACATCCGCTCGATAGGGAATGCAAACAAGCTGTAACCACTGTGCTTCGCGCGGCCTCCCAATAGCCCCCAATATGGGGCCTTTTCCCACAAGATGCTCACTCGTACGACGTCCGGAATCACCCGTACGGCGGATATGAACGAACGCCTCTTCGAAATAAGTTGGGGAAAGGTTGACCGACCCGGCGCAGTTCAGGCGCCGTTGGCCGGGCGGCAAACCGGCCATGGTCTGCTGACGCGGCAACGGCTGTCTCGCGGAAGGACTGACGCATGGAGCTGCGCAGCGTCGAGGAGCTGATGGACCTGCTGTACGCCTGCCGGCACCGGCACGCGCTGCGCACCGCCGCGCTGCTGCGCCGCGGCCGCCCCGTCGACAAGGAGCTCCAGGTGGCGGGCCTGGTACGGGGCATCGGGCCGGTGCTGTGCCCGGGCGACGAGGCGGCCGGGGCGGACGGCGCGGCACAGGCGGTGCGTTCCCTGCTCGGGGAGCGGGTGTCCCGGCTGGTCCGCGCGGACGCGGACCCGGCAGACGACGATGTGCGGCGGCTGTGCCAGGCCGAGGAGGAGGGCCGCACGGCCGCGTTCGACGCGGGCGTGCTGGAGGACTGGCGCACCGTGCTGGAGCTGGTGGCGGCCCACCGGTCCCGGCTCGGCGCGCTCGACTGAGACACGGCCGGCCGGGGTACGGCGCCGGCCGAGTCACGGTGCCTGCCGGGACACGGTACCTGCCGGGACACGGGCGCTCAGGCGCGGAGGGCCGGGGTGTGCCCGGCCAACGCCCGCCCGCCGCTTACCACTTGCCGGGCGCGTAGTCCTTCAGGAAGACGCCGTACAGGTCCTCGCCCGCCTCGCCGCGCACGACCGGGTCGTAGACGCGGGCGGCACCGTCGACCAGGT
Organism: Streptomyces achromogenes subsp. achromogenes; assembly: GCF_000720835.1. Classification (GTDB taxonomy): domain Bacteria; phylum Actinomycetota; class Actinomycetes; order Streptomycetales; family Streptomycetaceae; genus Streptomyces; species Streptomyces achromogenes. Next base: position 33,736 of record NZ_JODT01000018.1, read on the forward strand.
CGAGCGGGGCGTGGAAGCCGGCCTCGGCGAGGCGCAGCTTGTCGTAGTGGGGGCGCTCGTCGGTGATCCAGCCGGTGTCGACCGAGGTCATCAGGATCCGGTCGGACTCGAACATCTCCTGGGCGCTGGTCCGCGTCACCATGTTCATCGCGGCCTTGGCGGCGTTGGTGTTCGGGTGGCCCGCACCCTTGTAACCACGGCTGAAGACGCCTTCCATGGCCGAGACGTTCACGATGTACGCCCGTCCGCTCGACGCCTTCCGCGCGGCCTCGGCCATGGCCGGGCGGAGCTTGCTGATCAGGATGAACGGCGCGGTGTAGTTGCACAGCTGGGTTTCCAGCAGTTCCACCGGGGAGATCTGGTCGATGGTCTGCACCCAGGTGTTGGTGTCCACGACGTCGGGGAGCAGACCGCCCGCGTCGATGGCGGTGCCGTCGAGGTGCCGGGCGACACTGGCGTTGCCCGCGACGAGGGCGAGGTCGGCCACCTTCTGGGCGTCCAGCCCGCTGGTGCCGACGGGCAGCGCGGCCAGGCCGTCCACCGCGCCGGAGTTGAAGGCGCCGATGACGTGGTGGGCGGGCAGCTCACCGGCGGGCAGCGGGGCGCTCTCGCCGTCGACCAGGGCGGCGTAGGCGGAGGGCAGGCGGCGTACGGTCTGCGTGGCGTTGTTGATCAGGATGTCCAGCGGGCCGGCCTCGGCGACCCGGTCGGCCAGCGCGACGGCCTGGGCCGGGTCGCGCAGGTCGATGCCGACGACCTCCAGCCGGTGCAGCCAGTCCGCCGAGTCCTCCATGGCCTTGAAACGGCGGATGGCGTCCTTCGGGAACCGGGTGGTGACGGTCGTGTGCGCGCCGTCGCGCAGCAGCCGCAGCGCGATGTACATGCCGATCTTGGCCCGGCCGCCGGTGAGCAGGGCGCGCTTGCCGGTGAGGTCGGCGCGGGCGTCCCGCTTGTCGCGGTTGAGGTCGGCGCAGTCCGGACAGAGCTGGTGGTAGAAGTAGTCGACTTCCACGTACCGCTGCTTGCAGGTGTAGCAGGAGCGCGGGCGCTGGAGTATCCCCGCGATCCGGCCCGGCTCGACCTTGGAGGACGGCAGGATGCCCTCGGTCTCGTCGTCGATGCGCTCGGCCGAGCCGGTGGCGGTGGCCTCGGTCACGGCGCGGTCGTGGGCGGTCTTGGCGGCCCGGCGCTCCTGGCGGCGGCGCTGCTTGACCACGCGGTAGATGTGCGAGGTGGCCCGGCGCACCTTGATCGCGTCGGGGTGGTCGACGTCGAGCCGGTCGAGTTCCTCCAGCACGCTCAGGCAGACGGCGAGCCGCTCGGGGTCGATACCGGGCCCGTAGACCATTTCGTCCATGGACGCCGAACCGTCCTCTGTCACCGTCATCGCGCTGCCGTTCCCCTGGTCACCGAGCGGCGCTCCGACTCGCGCCCGCTTCGAACAGCGAATTTTACGGAGCGCCGGGCCGGTGGGCCAAACCGCCGTGGTTCCGCACCCGCGGGCCAGGGCCGGCACGGCCACCGTACCGGGTACGGGCGGGGCACCGGGAGCCGGCCGGATGCCCGGTTCCCCGCCCGGCGACGCGCCTTCCGAGCCGCGCGGACGGCGCCCCGAGGCGGCCGTGACCGTCGGCCCGCTCCCGCCGGGCGGGCCGCCGGTCACGGACCGGTCGTCACCGGACCCGGTCCAGCCCTCACGGGTCCCGGACCGGTCGTCGCGGGGCCTCGGAGCGGTCGTCACCGGTCCCGGACCGGTTCCCGGTGGTCGCAGGCCGTCAGCAGTGTCGTCATCTCCGCGGTGACCGCCCGCGCCAGCCGGTCCAGGTCCGGTACGGCCCGCGCGTCGGCGACCAGCCCGTAGTGCACGCGCCCGCGGTACGTGGAGATCGCGACCGCCAGCGCCTGGCCGGGGGCGAGCGGGGCCAGCGGGTACACCTCGGTCAGCTCCTGGCCGCCGAGCCGGAGCCCGAGGCCGGGCAGCGGCACGCTGGTGACCAGGATGTCGAACCACAGCCGGGCCGCCTGGCCGACCAGTGGCCCGCCGAGCCGGTGGCCGAGGGCCGGGACGTGGTCGGCGAGCAGGGCCACCGCGCCGGCGCCCCGGTCGGGCCCCGCGTCCTTGTTGCGGACCATCGCGGTGCGCACGGTGTGCAGCCGGCCGAGCGGGTCGCTCTCGTGCACCGGGAGCCGTATCAGATAGCCGGAGAGCCGGTTGCCCTGTGGCTGGGCGGCGTGCGGCCGGCGCCGGGAGACCGGGATCAGGGCACGGGGCGCCACCCCCTCGCTGCCGTCGCCGCGCTCGTCCAGCCAGCGGCGCAGGGCCCCGGCCACGACGGCGATGAGGACGTCGTTGACCGTGCCGCCGGCGCTCTTGCGCACCCGGTGCACCTCGTCGATGTCGAGGACGGCCCCGGCGACGCGGCGGGTGCCGCTGGGCGCGGCGATGAGTGCGGCGCACGGGCGCATGCCGAGGGTGGACCGGGCCAGCGAGGTGCCGATGTCCAGCGCCCGGCCCATGTCGGTGAGCACCCCCCGGACCAGCCCGGGGACCCGCGCGGGCAGCCGGCGCACGTCGGGCAGCGGGTCGCGCGGCGGCTCGATGACGCGGGGCGCGCGCTCGGGCAGGTCCACGGGGTCGAGGACGCCGGCGGCGAGCTTCAGGGCGCGCAGCCCGTCGGCGAGGGCGTGGTGGAACTTGAAGAGCACCGCGAAGGAGACCCCGTCGGCGCCGGGCAGCACATGCGCCTCCCACGGAGGCCGGCCGCGCTCCAGCGGGCGTTCCATCAGCCGGCCGGCGGCCGCGTGGAAGTCGTCGGCGGGGGCGTGCAGCCGGACGTGGTCGAGGGGGTCGAAGTGCGGGTCGGTCTCGCGGGCGGCGCCGCCGAAGGCGAGCGGCTGCCACCGGTCGCGGATGCGCAGGCGCAGGCCGGGGACGGCGGCGGCGCGGGCGGCGAGCAGGTCGGCGGCGTGCGCCCCGGCGGTCGGCGAGTGCGCGCCGAAGATCCCGAGCGCGCCGAGGTGCATCGGGTGCCGGCCGGACTCCATGTTCCAGAAGGCCAGGTCCAGGGGGGCGAGCAGGTCGGAAGTCACGGGCTTGCCTCACGCGTCGGCGACGGGTGGATCAGCAGTCAATCCCCGGCGGGCGATTACGGTCAAGTACGACCACATTACGTTCAGTTAAGGTCGGATTAAGTCGTGAGGCATCAGAGGTCACCGCAGGACGGGCGGCGCCGCTTCGGGTGCGGTGCCCCACGCCGACGGGCGCGGGCCGACCGTGAAGGCGAGGGAGCGCAGGGAGCGCAGGGCGCCGGTCGTCAGATAGGTCCGGCCGTGCGGGGTGCCGTCGGCGCGTACGGCCTGGACGTAGCGGTCGGCGGCCGAGGTGCCGGGCGCCGTCACGGTCAGCCGGCCGCTCGGCCAGTAGCGGCGGTCCAGGGACAGGTCGACCCGGTCGAACACGGGGGTGGTCAGGCCCCAGGTGCCGTAGCCGGGCTGGACCGGGAAGAGCCCGATGGCCGACAGCACGTGCCAGGCGGACATGGTGCCCAGGTCGTCGTTGCCGGTGAGGCCCTCGGGGCTGTCGGTGAACAGGGTCAGCGCCGCGTGCACCACGTCCGTGGTCTTCCAGGGCCGGCCGGTGGAGAGGTAGGTGTACGGCGCGATGAGGTCCGGCTCGTTCATCGGGTTGTAGACGGCGGCGTTGTAGTAGGCGTACGGGTCGCCGTGCACCCACACCTCGCGCGCGGTCCGCTCCGGGTCGGCGAGCAGCCGGTCGTAGGCGAAGAAGGCGTCGAGCCGGGCGTCGGCCGCGCTCCTGCCGCCGATCAGCCCGACCAGACCGGGCACGTCCTGCGGGACGAGCCACTGGTACTGCCAGGCCGTGCCCTCGTGGAAGCCGGTGCCGCGGGCCGGGTCGGGCGGGCCGGCGAAGGCACCGGAGGCGTCCCGGGCGCGGAAGAAGCCGGTGGCGGGGTCGAAGACGTTCCGGTAGTTGCGCGAACGGGCGGCGTAGCGGGCGGCGTCCTCGTGGTGCCCGAGCCCGCGGGCCATCTGGGCCAGCATCGCGTCGGCGAGCGCGTACTCCAGGGTGACCGAGGCGCCGTAGTGGTAGTCGGAGTCGCCCATCTTGGCGTACGGGCGGCCCGCGACGTAGGGCGCGAAACCGCGCGCGATGTACTCGGCGTTGGCCTCCCGGCCGACGCCCGGGTAGGCGGCGGGCGGCACGCCGTCGGCGTTCCGGCGCAGCGCCCGGTAGGCCCGCTCCTCGAAGCCCTTCAGCAGGCCGGAGTGGTAGGCGGTGGTCAGGAAGGGGGTGACGGGGTCACCGGTCATGATGTTGGTCTCGACCGGGCCGTAGCCCCACTTGGGCAGCCAGCCGCCGTCCTCGGCGACCGCGACCACCGACCGGGCCATGTCCCGGGCCTCGCGCGGCGCGAGCAGGGCGAGCAGCTGGGCCTGGGTTCGGTAGGTGTCCCACAGCGACCAGTTCTGGTAGTAGGTGAACCCCCGGGCGCGGTGGGCGCGGCGGTCCCAGCCGAAGTAGCGGCCGTCGGCGTCGCCGCCGATGTTGGGCGCGAGGTACGACCGGTAGAGCGAGGAGTAGAAGGTCCGGCGCAGCGCGGGCGTGCCGCCCCGCACCCGGACGGTGCCCAGCCGGCGCTCCCACTCCTCGCGGGCCCGGTCGCGTACGGCGTCGAAGGAGCGGCCGCCCTCGGCGCGCAGGTTGGCCGCGGCGCCGTGCGCGTCCACGTACGACAGCGCGGTGGTCGCCTCGACCACGCGGTCGCCGGTGGTGTCGAAGCGGACGTAGGCGCCGCCGGCTCCGGTGCGGGCGCCGGGGGTGACGGTGCGGCCGTCCCAGGTGCCGTAGGCGGTGAAGGGCCGGCTGAAGCGGGTGATCGTGTGGACGGTGTAGGGGCCGGTGTCCCGGCAGAAGCCGTGGCCGGTGATCTCGGTGCGCACGGTGCGGTCGTCCAGGATCTCCACCGCGCTGCTCACCGGTTTGTGCAGCGCCTGGGCCGCGTTCAGCAGGACGTTGGCCTTCCCGGTGGCCGGGAAGGTGTAGCGCTGGACGCCGGTGCGGGCGGTGGCGGTCAGCTCGGCGCGGATGCCGGAGGCGAGGCCGACCCGGTAGTAGCCGGGGCTCGCCGCCTCGTCGTCGTGGGAGAAGGCCGCCGCGTACCGCGCGTAATCCGTTTGGGTGATGTCGCCGGTCGTGGGCAGCACGGGGAGGTCGCCGCCGATGCGGCAGCCGACGCCCGAGAGATGGACCAGGGAGAAGCCGCGGACACGGTTGTGCGTGTAGTCGTAGCCGGTGCTGTGTCCGGTGTCCGGGGACAGTTGCACCATGCCGAAGGGCACGGCCGCGCCGGGGAAGGTGTTGCCCTCGTTCCGGCTGCCGATGAACGGGTTGACCAGCTCGGTGAGGCGGCCGTCGGCCGGCTCCCCGGCCCGTGCGGCGGGGGTGGCGATCAGCGCCGAGGCTGCCATCACCCCGGCCATGCACCAGCGCGTGCGCCGGGTCCCTCTCATGTCGGATGACCTCCGCGGGTTGGACATCGTTGCCTGCATCCTGAAGGCCGCGGGGCGCGAACCCGGGCATTCCGGGTTGTTGGTGTGGAACGCGTCGCGCCGAGGGGGCTGTCGTCGAGGCTGACTGCCGGGTGCGGGGGTCCGTCAGGGCGGTCAGCCCGGTGGGCGGGTGTGGCAGCAGTCGCCGCAGAGTCCGCCGCCGGGCACCCGGTAGTACAGGCAGCAGCTGCGGCGCCGGAAGGACGTGCCGGTGCGCACTCCGGTGGCGCCGAGCAGCGGATGGGCGAACAGTTCGCCGGTGAGGGCACGGGTGCGGGCCGCCACGTCGGCACGGTCGTGGGCGCGGGCCCAGCGGCCCAGTTCCCGGGCGGTCGCGGCCAGCGCGGAGCCCGCGTTGCCCCACAGCAGGCCGGCCGCGACGCCGTAGCGGGCCCGCAGCACCGCCGCCAGGGGCTCCAGATGGCCGTGCAGCACGGTGGTGGCCAGCGTGGCCGCGTCCCCGGGCAGGGCGCGCACCTCGGTGAGCCACAGGTCGTCGGGGGCGGTGGCGCCCACGTCCCAGCGCAGCAGGCCCGCGTCCAGGTCGGGCAGCCGGCCGTACAGCGCGGCACAGCCCAGGGCCGCCGACCACAGCCGGGCGGCCAGCCCCTGCTGGGCGAGGGAGGCGGCCACCCGGGGCTCGGCGGTCCGCAGCCGCTCCCCCACCACGGCGATCCGCGCGGCGACCGGGTCCCGGCCGGGCGGCGGCACCCGCGCGTAACCGTCCGCGAGGAGCGGCAGCCCCCGAGGATCCGCGGTGCCGGGCGGAGCGGGGAGGGTGCGCAGCACGAAGAAGCCGCCGAGCGGGCGCAGTGCGGCGAGATCGCGGTCGAGATGCACGACAGCACTCCTACCAGGCGCGCCGCCGGGGCGTAGCGGCGGGTGCCCGTCCGTTGTCAGACCGGTGTGAGACCGGTGTCAGACCGCCAAGGGATGAGCGGCACGCCGGTGTACTGCAAAAGCAGTAGGCGGCATTGCGCTCAGGGACGACGACGGGAAGATCACGAAAAGGCAGAGTGTCGGTCATGGAAGCCGATCGCATACGGGCCGAGGACAGCCACCGCCCCCAGAGGAGACGCCGATGAGCGCCTTGGCGTTGTCCGTGCTCCTGTCGGTCGTCTCCGCCCTCGCCTACGCGGGCGGAGCGATCATGCAGGAGCAGGTGGCGGTGTCCTCCGCCGGCAGCGCACCGGTGCGCCGGCCGGGCTGGTGGGGTGCGCTCGCGCTCAACGGCCTCGGCGGTGCGCTGCACGTCGTGGCGCTGGCCTACGGGCCGCTCAGCCTGGTGCAGCCGCTCGGCGCGCTGACCATCGTCTTCGCCCTGCCCATGGCGGCGTTGTGCGTCGGCCGCCGGGCCGGGGCGACCGCCTGGCGCGGCGCGCTCATGGCCACGGCCGGTCTCGCCGGTCTGCTGTCCCTGGTCGGCTCCTCCGCCACGCACTCCCTCACCGCCGCGCAGCGGCTGGCCGTCGCGCCGGCCGCCGGCGCGGCGGTGGCGGCGCTGGCCTTCGCCGGGCTGGCCGTGCACCGGCATCCGGCGGTGCGCAGCGTGCTGCTCGCCACCGCCTCCGGCGTCGCCTTCGGCATGTCGTCGGTGTTCACCAAGACCGTGGCCGTGGACTGGACGCACGGCATCAGCCTGGGCGCGCTGCCCTCGCTCGGGGTGATCGGCGCGTTCTCGGTCGCCGGTGTCCTGCTGTCCCAGCTGTCCTACCGGCACGGCGGCCTCGCCGCTCCGCTGGCCACCCTGACCGTGGTCAATCCGGTGCTGGCCGCCGCGGTCGGCGTCCTGATGTTCGGTGAGTCCTTCCGCCACGGCACCGCGGGCACCGTGCTCGCCCTGGGCTGCGGGGTGGTGGCGGCGGGCGGCCTGATCATGCTGACGACGGAACGGCTGGAGCACGCGCAGGCCCAGGAGTCCTTCGGTACGGGCCCGGCCGACGCCCCGGTGAAGCCGGCGCCGGCTTCCCCGACTGCCCCGGCCGCCCCCACCCCGGCTGTTCCCCCGGTGACCCCGGTGACCCCGGCCGGACCGTCTGCCGTACACGCGCTGCGGGACACCGCGGGGCCGGCCCTCGTGCCACGGCAGCGCGGGGCGGCGGACACCGGGGCGGAGCTGGCCGGGAGCGGAACGGAAACCGGGAACAGGACAGAGACAGAAGGCAGGACAGACGGCGAAACCGGTACGGAGGCCGGGGGTGCCGGGCCGCCGCCCGAGGACGTGGCTTCGGTGCCGTACGTCCCGTTGTCCGTGCGCTTCCCCGTGCCGGTCCCGCTGCCGGTGCCGGTGCCGGTTCCGTTGCCTGCGGCCTGCCCGCGTCAGATGGCCACGCCCCCGGCCCGGAGGTAGGCGAGCGGGTCGACGTCCGACCCGAAATCGGGTCCCGTCCGCACCTCGAAGTGCAGGTGCGGACCCGTGACGTTGCCCGTGGAGCCGGAGCGGCCGATGCGCCGGCCCGCGGTGACGTCCTGGCCGGCCCGCACGGAGATGGCGGACAGATGGGCGTACTGGGTGTAGCGGCCGTCGGCGTGCCGCAGCACGACCTGGTAGCCGTACGAACCGCCCCAGCCCGCGGCCACCACCCGGCCGGCCGCCACCGCCCGCACGGAAGTGCCGGTCGGCACGAGGAAGTCGACGCCGGTGTGGTAACCCTTCGACCAGTGTGAGCCGGCCACGTGATAGCCGGTGCCGACGGACGCGGTCACCGGGGCGACGCGCGCGTGGTGGGTCGGAGGCGGCGTGTGATGGGTACCGGGATGCTCCGAAGGGGCTTTGTGCTTCCGGGACTTGGGCGGTTCCGGAGTTTTGGGGGGTGTGCTCCTGGTCCGGGTGCCGTTCAGGCTGAGCCGCTGGCCCGGCAGGATCAGGTCGGGATCGGAGCCGATCGTGGCACGGTTGCCCTCGTACAGCCCCCGCCAGCCGCCCGGCACGCGCTGCTCGCCGGCGATGCCGGAGAGGGTGTCACCGCGCACCACGGTGTACATCTCGGCCCGGCCAGCGCGGGACTGCGGGGTGGTCTGCGGCCGGACGTCCCTGACGGAGGAGGCCGGGTGCACGCCGGTCCGCGCCGGGCGGACGGCCGCGGAGTCGGTGTGGGCCGACCGGGTGGCCGCGGAGTCGGTGTGCGCGGCGTCCGTGCCGCCGCCCCGGGTCGGTTCGGCGCGGGTCAGTCCGGCACGGGGTGCGCACGCCGGCCAGGCACCGGGACCCTGTCCGTCCAGCACCTTCTCGGCGACGGCGATCTGCTCGTACCGGGTGGCCAGGTCGGCGCGTGGCGCGTAGCGGGTGCCGCCGTACGCCTCCCAGGTGGACCGGGTGAACTGCAACCCGCCGTAGTAGCCGTTGCCGGTGTTGACGCTCCAGTTGCCGCTGGACTCGCAGGCGGCCACCTTGTTCCAGGTGGCCGCGTCGGCGGCGTGCGCGGTGCCGGCGGCGACCAGCGGGATGGCGAGGCCGGCGCCGCTCGCCGTGACGGTGAGCGAGGCGCGGTTGATCCTGTTCGGCTGGTACCGGCGGTGCCGGCCGCGTGCGGCCATGTCCGAATTCCCCTCGGCATGCGTCAGGAGGGGCAAACGTAAGGGCCGCGAACTGGCCATGACAAGGACGGGAATCGGCCTGCCACCGGGGCCAAGTGGCCGGGAACACACCGCTGTTGACCGAGCGGCGACCGGTCGCCGAGGCGGGGGCACTCGCGACGCGTATCGGAATGTGGCGGGTCGCAAACGCGTTCGCCGTTGCAGCACGTCAGGATAAGCAGGGCTCCGTACTGACGGAGCCGTAGTCATGAGGCAACCAGGGAGCAGGCGGTATGAGCACTTCAGCGCAGATCGGTGTCACGGGCCTCGCGGTGATGGGCCGCAACCTCGCACGGAACTTCGCGCGCAACGGCTACACGGTCGCCGTGCACAACCGAACGGTGTCGCGTACGAAGGCACTGGTGGAGGAGTTCGGCCAGGAGGGCGACTTCGTCGCGGCCGAGACCGCCGAGGAATTCGTGGCGGCGCTGGAGCGCCCGCGCCGCCTGGTCGTCATGGTCAAGGCGGGTGAGCCGACGGACGCGGTGATCCAGGAGTTCGCCCCGCTGCTCGAGCCCGGTGACATGATCATCGACGGGGGCAACGCACACTTCGCGGACACCCGCCGCCGGGAGCGGGAGCTGCGCGAGCGGGGCATCCACTTCGTCGGCGCGGGCATCTCCGGCGGCGAGGAGGGCGCGCTGCACGGACCGAGCATCATGCCGGGCGGGTCGGTGGAGTCGTACCAGTCGCTGGGCCCGATGCTGGAGAAGATCTCGGCGAAGGCCGCCGACGGCGCGCCGTGTGTGACGCATGTGGGCCCCGACGGTGCCGGACACTTCGTGAAGATGGTCCACAACGGCATCGAGTACGCCGACATGCAGCTGATCGGGGAGGCGTACCAGCTGCTGCGCGATGTCGCCGGGTACTCCCCCGCGCAGATCGCGGACATCTTCCGTACCTGGAACACCGGCCGGCTGGACTCCTACCTGATCGAGATCACCGCCGAGGTGCTGTCCCACGTGGACGCGGCCACCGGCAAGCCGTTCGTGGACGTGGTGGTGGACCAGGCCGAGCAGAAGGGCACCGGCCGCTGGACCGTGCAGATCGCGCTGGACCTGGGCATTCCGGTGTCGGGCATCGCCGAGGCCGTGTTCGCCCGGTCCCTGTCCGGTCACGCGGCGCTGCGGGCCGCCTCGCGGGACCTGGCCGGACCGAAGCCCTCCGCGCTGAGCGAGTCGGAGGCCGCCGCCTTCGCCGACCGGGTGGAACAGGCGCTGTACGCCTCCAAGATCGTGTCGTACACCCAGGGCTTCCACGAGATCGCGGCGGGCAGCGAGGAGTACGGCTGGGACATCGACCTCGGCGCGGTGGCCTCCATCTGGCGGGGCGGCTGCATCATCCGCGCGGCGTTCCTGGACCGCATCCGCGCGGCCTACGACGCCCGGCCCGACCTGCCGAGCCTGCTCTCGGACGAGACGTTCGCCCGCGAGATCGCGGACGCGCAGGACGACTGGCGGGAGGTGCAGATCGCGGCGGTACGGCAGGGTGTGGCAACGCCCGGTTTCGCGGCGGCCCTGGCGTACTACGACGGCCTGCGCGCCCCGCGGCTGCCCGCGGCGCTGACCCAGGGCCAGCGGGACTTCTTCGGCGCGCACACCTACCGCAGGGTGGACCGCGACGGGGCGTTCCACACGCTGTGGGGCGGGGACCGCGACGAGGTCACTGCGTAGGCGGACGGGTTCCGTCCGTGCCCCCGGGAGGCTGCCGGGGGCACGGGGCACCGCCGGTTCGCGGCTCCGGGTGCGCCATGGCGCGCCATGGCCGGGCGAGCGCATTCCCTGTCTCCCGCCCGGCGGTGCTCAGGTGAGGGGCGGGCCCGGTTCGGGGTTCGGCACCGGTTCCGGGCCCGGCGGGACGGGGGACGGGGGCGGCTCCGGCGGGCCCGGGTGGGGCGGTGCCGGAGGCGGTGTGGGACCGGGGCCCGGCGGGGGCGGGGTCGGCTGCGGGACCGGCTCGGGCGGCGGGACCGGCGTGGGGTACGGGTCCGGCGGGGTCGGGGTCGGGCCCGGGGCAGGCGGGGCCGGCTCCGGTGCCGGGCCGGGCGGGACCGGGTCGGGATGCGGGTTGGTCATCGTGTCCTCCGGGCTGTCACGGGACGTCGCCTCTGGACTACTCCCCCGCCTACCCGATGCCCGCGCGGCCACTCACCCGACGGCCGCGGCGCACGGATCCGGCCCCGTGCGCTCGGTCACGGCTCGGAGCGACCTTCGACGCACTCGGTGGCCGAGCACCGGCCGCGTTCCCGTCACGGTTCGTGCGCGGTGGTGAGGAAGTCCAGGACGAGGGGGCTCGCGTGGGCGCGGCACTCCTCGAAGTAGGCGTGCCGGGCGTGGGGGATCAGGTGCAGTCGGGCACCGGGGATGCGGCCGGCGAGCAGGGGCGCGTTGGCGGTGGGATTGAGCAGATCGTCGCTTCCGTGGACGACCAGGGTGGGTGCGCTGATGTCCGGCAGGATGTCCCAGGCGTCATGCCGGTCGCCGGCCGTACGGTGGTGGCGCCGGGCGTGGGCGGGCATGCCGGGGTCTCCGAGGGTGTGGTGCGGGACCGGGTGGGAGGCCAGCCATCCAGGGGTGTACATCAGCTCCAGTAGAGCCTGTCGCGCGGCTCCGGGCCGAGGGTGCGTCAGGGCTCGGCGGACGTCGTCGCCGCGTTCGACGCTGTACGGGCCGCCGGCTGAGGTGCAGCCCAGGACCAGGGCGCCCACCCGGTGGGGGTGGCGCGCCGCGAGGTGCTGGGCCACCCGTCCGCCCATGGACGTGCCGTAGACGTCGGCCCGGTCGATGCCGAGTTCGTCGAGTACGGCGATGACGTCCCGGGCGAACAGCTCCGTGCTGTAGGGGGTGTCGGGCTTGTCGCTGTCGCCGGTACCGCGGTAGTCGAGCGTGAGGGTGCTGCGGGCGGGATGGAAGTCGGCGCGCACCGTGTCCCACCAGTGGTGGTTGTTGGCCCGGCCCGCCAGCAGGACCAGCGGCGGCCCCTGGCCCCGGAGCTGGTAGGCGATGCGGGTTCCGTCCGGTGTCGTGGCGTACGTCGTCATCGGCTTCCTCGACTTCCGTGCGGCCGGGCGGAGTACTCGTGTCCGTCCCTCAGACACCCGCTGCCACCGCCGCGCCCAGCCCCAGCAGGACGGCGCCGGTGGTCACGCTGAGTCCGCGCAGGACGGCCGGCTTCGACACCAGGGCACGCCCCCGGCCGACGGCCCAGGTGAGCAGCGCGTACCAGGAGGCGCTGACGAGCGCCCACAGGGCTCCCAGGGCGACGGTCGACAGGAACACCGGGCCGTTCTCGGTCACGAACTGGGGCAGCACCGAGACGGCGAACACGCCCGCCTTGGGGTTGCCGAGGTTGGTACTCAGTCCGGTGAGGTAACCGCCCACGAAGCCGGGGCGGCCCCCGCCCTCGCGGGGCGGGCGGGCGGAGACGGTGGTGAGCGCGGTCCGCAGCGTCTTCACCCCGAGGATCATCAGCACGACGCCGCCCGCGATCCGGAGCACGGCGTACGCGATGGGGCTGGCCAGCAGGACGGCGGAGAGCCCGGCCGCGGCGGCCGTGGACCACAGCAGGAACCCGCTGGCGTTGCCCGCGAGCGTGCCTCGGAGCGTACGTCGGCCGCCTTCCAGGACCTGCCGGATCATCAGGGCCTGGCTCGCGCCTGGCAGCATCGCCAGCAGCAGGGTGGTGACGAGGAAGGCGGGCACATGCGTGGGCATGGGAAAGAACCCCTTCCGGGGATCGCGGCCGATGAGTGCACCCCCAGGCTTTCGCTCCCGCGCCCCTAAGAGAAGTTAAAAGAGAAGGGTGCAGCGTTAAGATCGGTGAATGGTGGTGGATCCGGGACAGCTGCGGCTTCTCGCCTTGATCGAGCGGCACGGCTCCCTGACGGCGGCGGCTCGCGCACTCCGCCTCACGCCCGCCGCGGTCACCCAGCAGGTGGTCAAGGCCGAACGGGACTGGCAGGTGCCGCTGGTCGTCCGGGGTCCCCGCGGGGCCACGCTCACCACGGCCGGTGCGCTGCTGGCCTCGCACGGCCGGACTGTGGAGGAGACTGCCGACCGGGCCGAGGCGGAACTGGCCGCGCTGCTCGGCCGGCTCTCGCTGCGGTTGCGGATCGGCACGTTCCAGGCGGCCGCCCTGCACCTGCTGCCACCGGCGCTGACGGCACTGCGCCACCGCCATCCGGACGCCGACGTCTCGGTCGTGGACGTGGTGTCCGGGCGCGGAGCGGACGAGATCGGCGCGGGGCACCTGGACGTGGCCATCGTCGCCTCATGGGGCACGCCGCTCACGCCGCCCCCGAACTTACGGGCTCACCAGCTCCTGCTGGACCCGATGGTCGTGGTGCTCCCCGATGACCACCCGCTGGCCACCGGGCAGCCCGCGGACACCGAACTTCACCTGGAGCAGCTGCGCGACGAATCGTGGGTTTCCATCCTGGCCGGCCATGCCGCCCGCGAACAGTTCCACGACGCGGCCCGCGAGGCCGGCTTCACTCCCACCGTGCGGTTCGAGACCGAGTCCTACGACGTCGCCCAGGCCCTCGTCGGCACGGGCATCGCGGTGGCCCTGGTCTCCCGCCTGGCCCTGACCCATGCGCCCGGCACCACCCACCGCGAACTGGCCCGCCCCAGGCCCTACCGCCAGCTCTACGCCGTGACCAAAGCCGACGTCGGCCTCACACCCCTCGCGGACCTGCTCGTCGACCTCCTGCGTGACGTCGCCCGCGACATCACCGCCGCCTGGGCCGTCCGGCCCTGACGGGTCTCACCGCGATGCCTGCCCGACGGCCTCCCACGGAAGCGCACCCGCCGAGGCCATGCAGCGGATGGCGGCCCGCTCCACGAGCGTGTGGAGGGGGACCAAGGCGCGCGGTGCCGTTCAGGACCCCGCACGCCCCTGGTCCACCGGTGGCCGGTCGGCCGGTCAGGCCCCTACGGCCTGCGGGCTACGCTGCTGGTCCGAACCGGGCACGGGCTCGGACGGGTCGGCGCCGAGGGACACGATCCGGTTGCCGGCGTCGACATGCACGACCCGGGGCCGCAGCTCACGGGCCTCCGCGTCGGTGACCTGGGCGTAGCTGATGATGATCACCAGGTCCCCGGGGTGGACGAGATGGGCCGCCGCCCCGTTGATCCCGACGACCCCGGAACCGCGCTCCCCCTCGATGACGTACGTCTCCAGCCGGGCGCCGTTGGTGATGTCGACGATGTGCACCAGTTCCCCGGGCAGCAGGTCGGCTGCGTCGAGGAGATCGGCGTCGATGGTCACCGATCCCACGTAGTGCAGGTCGGCCTGGGTGACGGTGGCACGGTGGATCTTGGACTTGAACATGGTACGAAGCATCGATGCACTCCTGCTACTCGGCTCCCTGCCCGCGATTTTGCAGGTCAAGGGCTGTTTCGACACCCTACAAGAGTCGCATGTCCAGGCGGCTTCCCCCCAGGTTTTCCAGGACTCACGCTGACCACGTGCCGACTTCCTGACCTTTCGCCAGGCAGCTGCGTCCGCTCTCCCGTATCCCGGCCACTACGACGGCCCAAGCCTACGCAGCACCGCCGAAGGGTGGCCGTGATCACCGTCACTGGAGCGTGTTATGGGGTGACGGGGTTCGAGCACCGCTGCCCCGCGGGGTGAGTTTGACGGCCGGGGGCTCGTTGCCGCGCGAGACCCGCCGCTCGACGGTGTTGGGGGGAGCGTCGGGCCGACGTAGGGCTCCACCCGTCGGCCCGGACGTCCGAGGCGCCTGGAACAGCCGTCGGGGCAGGGCCCCCAAAAAGGTGCCCTGCCCCGACGGAGCCCGGCCGGCGGAGGCCGGTGCCGGGTGCTGCGCTCCTCGGCTCAGCCGAAGTTCACGTCACTGCACCACATGTAGGCCTGGTCGAGGTGCGAGGCCTGCCAGATCACGAACAGGATGTGGTGTCCGCTGTAGCCGGAGGTCTGGACGGGGAACGTGATGTCCTGCGCCGGGGCGAAGCGGCCGGTCTGCGTGATGAAGTCGAGGTTGCCCCAGCCCAGGGTCTGGGTCGTCGGGTTGAAGCCCTGCTTGCTCACGTAGACCTTGAAGTAGTCGGCACCGTGGGATGCCTGGTCGTACAGGTGGACCGAGAAGTTGTTGCCGACGGTGGTGGCCTTCCACGGCCCGGGCTTGTCCAGGCTGGCGTTCCTCGAGAGGTTGTTGCTGCAGAGCGTCCCATCGGGGGTCTTCGCCTGGAACTGGCCACCGAGGCCGTCGCGGAGCGCGCTCATCCAGTTCCACATGGTGTCGGGGTTGGCCTGGAAGGCCTGCCAGCACATGGGGTCCTGGGTCTGCATGGCCGGGTTCGTGTGGTTGCTGCCCCACGTCTTCCAGCACTGGTACGCGCGGGAGGCGGGGTCGACGATCGTGCCGTGGGCCTGAGCGGGGGCCGACCAGGTCAGCGCGCCGACAACCACGGCGAACAGCATGGCGAGCGCCTGGAGAGGCCGACGGAGGGACGACCGCGAGCGCCCGGTTAACGGACTCTGGTTGCGCATGTGGGGGGAACTCCTTCCAGTTGCAAGCTGTCATGGGAGCGCTCCCAACGGTAGGACGTCTGAGTGAAATGTCAATGAAACGAACAGAGTTGATCACAGGGGTGGTGAGCAGTGTGAACGCGCTGGAGCACCTGGACGACGTACCGGCGCCGTGCGCCGTGGCCGCCGTGTGCGCCGGTAGTACGGACCGTCGGCGACGGCGCCGACGGCTCGCTGAGCGACAGGGAGCTGTGCGACCAGGTGATGACGCTGCTGGTCGCCGGAACCGAACCCACCGGCCACGCCCTCGCCTGGGCCGTCCACCTCGTCGCCACCCACCCCGAAGTGGAGGCGCGGCTGCACGCGGAGACCGACCGGGTCCTCTCGGGCCGCCGTTCCCCCGAGGTCACGGATCTTGCCCGGCTGGAGTACACCGGCCGGGTGTTCACCGAAGTCCTGCGGCTGTACCCGCCGGGCTGGATGTTCACCAGGACGACCACGTCCGAGACGGAACTCGCCGGGCGGTCCCTTCCGCGCGGGGCCGATGTCCTCTACAGCCCCTACGCCCTGCACCGCGACCCCCGCCTGTTCCCCGAGCCCGGGACCTTCGATCCCGACCGATGGAGCCCGGACCGCGCCCGCTTGGTGCCCCGCGGGGCGTTCATCCCCTTCGGCGCCGGCAACCGCAAGTGCATCGGCGAACACTTCGGCACCGTCGAGGCGCTGCTCGCGCTCAGCACACTGTGCGCGCGCTGGCGGCTGCGTCCCGTTCCGGGTGCCGAGGTCCGCCCCCGCCCGGAGACGACCCTCGGCACCGGCCCGCTGCCCATGCTCGCGCTTCCCCGCGCGCGTGGCTGAGACGTCCGTCCCGGCCGCCCGGCACGGCCCCGGTCTCAGCCACGTTTCCTCAAACCACCGGTCAGCCGCAGTCCTTCCCGTTCAGGGTGAAGGCCGCGGGCGTCCCGGCGGGGGTGCCCGTGCCCTGGAATCCGAAGCTCACGCTGGAGCCCGGCGGGATCGTGGCGTTGTGCGCGGCGTTCGCGGCGGTGACGCCGGTTCCGGTCTGCGAGACGGTGGCGTTCCACGCGCTCGTCACCTTTTCGGCGCCCTTGAAAGAGAACCCGAGCCGCCAGCCGTCGACCGCCGTCGTGCCGGTGTTCCGCACACCGACATCGGCGGTGAAGCCCCCGTTCCAGGTGCTGGTGACGGTGTAGGTCACGGCGCACTGGGCCGAGGGAGACGTGGGCGTGGGAGTAGGTGTGGGGGTGGGGGTGGGGGTGGGAGTAGGTGTCGGTGTGGGCGTGGGCGTTGGAGTAGGAGTAGGTGTCGGTGAGGTGCCGTCGGGCTCCGCCCCCCACTGGGTGTCCGAGCCCTCCGCCAGCACGATGTGCGGCGCGTCCACCGGCGTACTGCCCGGCGTCGTCGGGATCCCCTGGTAGGACCAGTCGTCCGCGGGGTTCCACGCCCCGGCCGAGATCACCCGGAACTGCACCTCCTTCCGGTACGCCGACTGGCCCGCCGGAGCGATCACCGCGTTGGAGCAGTCCACGGTGATGAAGTAGACGTCGTCCTTGAGGTGCGTCGGACCGGACACCTTGCCGCACTGGTTGTAATTGGTGGTGGTGCTGATCTGGTCGGGCGTCACCCCTGCGTCGAGGGTGAAGTAGTAGCGCAGGGAAGCGTGCCTCAACGCGCGTGCGGGCCACGCCGACTTGTTGACCAGGTACGCCTTGATCTCGGTGAAGCCGGGACCCGAGGCGTTCACGGACGCCTGGACCGAGATCTCGGGCCCGTCCGGTTTCTCGGCCTGGGGGAAGCCGGCGAGCGGGCTGCCGCCGTACTCGGCGTACAAGCGGGCGAGGGCACCCGTGAAGGCCGCGTTGTAGTCGGTGGCCACCTCGTTGTTCACGTAGTTGGACCGGTCGTCGGTGTACGCGTCGTCCGCCGCGCTCGGTCCGCCGACCAGCGCGCCGTACAGGACGTGCCGGTTGTCCACCGGGTTGGTGAGCTGGTCGGTCCATGAGCCGTGACTGGTCCGGTGGTGCGGCTTCGTCGGCGGGTTCGCGCCGAAGCCGACCACGTAACTGGACTTGCGCGGGTTGTCGCCGAGCGCGTAGTTGATCTGCCGGACCGCGAAGTCGTGGTAGCGGGCCTTGCGCACCGGGTCGCCGGTCAGCCAGTCGGCGTACGACAGCGCGGCGAACGCGGTGTTGGCGGCGTACCGCAGTGATCCCCAGCTGTCGAGCACCGCCTGCCCGCCGGGCGAGTAGCGCACCTTGGTCCCGTTGACACCGACCGTCCACCAGTCCAGCCACCGGTTGGCGTCATCGACGTACCGCTGCTTGCCGGTGAGCTGAGCGAGGAGCACGTACGAGCCGTAGGAGGTGTCGTCCCAGGAGAGCGTCCAGCGGTAGGAGCGGGTGGTCGTCTGGGGCTCGGTCGACAGCTTGTCGTAAGCCGATTCGGCCTTCGCCAGGTACGCGGCGTCACCGGTGGCCTTGTACAGCCAGACGGCGCCCCAGACCAGTTCGTCGTTGTAGCCGCTCCAGGAGTTGTAGTACGCCTGCGCGTCGGTGATGCAGTCGCTGTACTTGCCGCGGTAGGCGTCGGCGAAGGCGTACAACTGCTTGGCATGGGTGAGCAGTTTGCCCGCGTACGCCGGGTCGCTGTCCGCGAACACCATGGAGGACGACGCCATGGCCGCGGCGGTCTGGCCCGCCAGGTCGGAGCCCGGGCATGAAGCGTCGATCTTGTACGCGGGCCGTGCCATCGGCATGACTTCGGCAGGCCCCCACCACTTGTGGTCGTCGGCGCCGTTGCCGACCTGGCCGTACAGCACGTTCGCGGACGGGTGGGCCTTGATGAAGTAGTCGTTGACGAAGCGCAGGTTGTCCTTGAGGTACTGGAGCTGGCCGGAGGCGGCGTAGGCGGACTTCTGCTCGATACCGCCCCAGGCGAGCAGGGTGGTGGAAAAGGCCATGGGCAGGCCGAACTTGACGTGGTCCCCGGCGTCGTACCACCCGCCGGTCAGGTCGAGACCGGCGTCCTTGCCGTCGTCGAGGGCGGAGTCGCCGCGCCAGGAGACGCGGTTGTCGTCCGGGAGCTTCCCCGACCGCTGCGCGTCGTAGAACCAGAGCGACTTCTGGAGGGCTTCGCCGTAGTTGAAGGCGGGCGGCGCGGCGGCGGAGGGGCTGGAGGCGGCCGACGGCAGCAGCAGGCCGGCGATGACGGCGACCGCGGCTCCCCACGCACTCACCAGCCGGGAGCGGCGGACACCGGTCGAGGCTGCGGGGCGGATCTCGGGAACCGCTGCCTGAGGAGCGGGGGGTCTTCGGGAGGTGAGGAAGGAGAGCGGGCGCAACGGACGTTCCTTCCGTACGGTGGGGAGGGGGGTTCGTGTCGTGCCGCGGTGCGGTGGTTCGAGGTGTGGAGACAGGAGCGAGTGGGAGCGCTCCCATTCACTGGTTCATGAAGCCAGCGCGTACGGCAAGTGTCAATATTCCGCGCACAGTTCGCCCGGACGCCGCGTCGGCCGGGCCGTGAGCCTTGGCGGGGCGGAGGACGACTCGACCGGCCGTTGCCCGGCACCCGGGCCGGTTTCGAGGGCAGGCGCGTCGTGCCGGGTGGCGGGGTGCGTGGGCGCAGCCCGGCTGTGTTCGTGGACCGACGGCGTTGCCCGCGAGTTCGGTCTTACGACCCCGAGTCCTGCGGCCCGAGCGTGTCAGCCCCCGTGCGCGTCACGCGTCTTTACGGCGATCGTGCACCCGTCCGAGCCTGCGGCCCAACACCAGGTAACCGGCCAACGCGCCGGTCGTGTTGAGGATGACGTCGTCCACGTCGAAGACCCGCCCGGTGACCAGAAAGCCCTGAACCATCTCGACCAGCAGCATCACCGTCGCGGTCAGCAGCAGCACCCGCCAGAACCCCCGGGCCCCCGGGGCGAGCACCGGCAGCAGTACCCCGAACGGCACGCCCAGCAGGAGGTTGCCGCCGATCTGCTTGACGGTGTCCCGCAGCTCAGGCTGGTCCAGATAGGCCTTGAGGGAGCGACCGGGATGCAGGTTGCTGTGCGTCAGGGAGACCGAGGCCGGGGACGGCTCCAGGGTGATCTTGGCCAGTACGGCGGCGAAGGCCACCATGAAGACGAAGGCGCAGAGCATCGCCAGGATCCGTACCGGCAAGGGGAACAGGTGCCGACGGCGGGAGCGGCGGGCCGTCGTTTCCTCGGCAGCCCTCGCCCTGGTGGCCGTACGGGCGTCAACCTCCCTGCCCGCCCTCGCGCTCCGGGCAGAGCCACCCCTCTGCCACGCCCGCATCCTCGCGAACAGCCGGGTGCTCCCGGTCGCCTTCGTCATCGAGGTTTTCTCGGCGCCCTCGGGGGGCTGTGCCGCCGCCCTGGTCCGGCCCCGAAGGCCGAACCGGGCAAGGGGGCTCGTTCGGGGCGCGCCGCCGGAAGAGGCTGCGCGCGGGAACAAGGCGATGCGGGCCATGCGGTCCTCCAGTCGTCAACGGCCTTGCGGGGGTGATGCGGTTGTCCGTGAGACGAGCGGCGTGCCGGCGAGGCATGACCCGTAGAAGACACGGACCTTCTCGCACGGGAGGAGGGCGGCGGACGCGTCGACGTGCGGGGTGCGGGTGCCGTGCAGGGTGTCCGGCGGGTACGCGGTGTCTTCGTCCAGGCCGACGACGACCGCCGAAGGCGCCCGCGGTCGCCTTGTAACAGCTCGTGTCTGCGGTGGAGTTGTCGAGCGCTGGTTCCGAGCGAACGCGCGGCTCACGCGCGACGGTACCGCCAGTCCGTGCCCGGCGAACTGCCGCACACGCGCCGGTGCCAGGCAGAGTGGGCACCGCCTTCGCCCGACGGGGCGCGGGCGGACGGGAAGCGGGCATCGGGCAGTCCTCCTTCCTGTCCGCCTTCCTGTCCTCCGGATGCCCCGATTCCGTGAGGGACACGCGGCACGGTGGAACTGGTGGGTGTCGCTCCGCGTCTTCCAGTACGCGGACGGCCCCTGGCTGATCGCGGTAAGGAGGCCGTGGGCACGCCTGCGGCGTGACCGTCCGCGAGCGACCGCCCGTCGCGGCCACGGTGACGGAACAGTCCTCGGTGGTCCGGGGGAAACCGTTGGACCGGCGCGCCGTGTCCGGCGGGCCCGTGCAGCCGGCCAGGGTCTTCGCCCGACCGCCGCAGTCACCGGACGGGCCGCCAAGCGGCGTTCACCGTCTTCGCGGGACGAGCGCACCGCGTGTCGGCAGACCTGGTGTACGGTCTGCCGACACAGTGCGGGGAGCCGGTCAGTGGTGACCGGTTTCCTTGAGCGACTCCTTGTTCTCGCGGGCCTTGCCCATGGCCTCGGCGGCGTCGCCCTTGGCGACCAGCTTGGTGTTTCCGGTAGCCCGGCCGGCCGCCTGCGCGATCTTGCCGACAGCCTGCTCGGCCTTGGCCCGTGCCTTCTCACTGGCGGACATAGCGTCAGCCCTCCTCTGTTCGACAAGTCGTACTCGCTGGCGGATGACCCCGTACGACGCGGGCAAACCCGGAATCGCGAATCCGCGACGAGTGACGGGCGAGGTGCCGCTGTGGTGCCGCGACTGCCGGCGCGGGGAAACCGTGCGGGGCGCGCGTATGCCCCGTCCACGCGTCGGCGCGCATTCCGCGTGCGCTGAAGGCGCTCTGTTGGCCGCGCATCGACGGGATGCTCGGCGCGTTGGAAGAAACGGGCCGCGACCACGTCACCCAGCGAGTAGTCGGCCACGCCGACGGCAGTGGTACGCGATGGCGTAGAGGGAGTTGGGGCCCTACCCGCCGACAAGGTGTTCAGGAAGACGTTGGCGGACCGGCATGGATGTAGACATCGCCCTTGGCGATGTCGTCCACATCCTCGGCCGGTACGGCGGAGAAGCCCGCCAATCGCAGGATCCCGATCAACGCCGTCTGCATGAGGAGTACGACCTCGGCATGATGTTTCCATTCCGGCGCCGCCGGGTCCCGTCGTTCCGTCACTGCCTTTATTCCGGCCTCCGCCAGAACTGGTGCGCTCCAGCGGACATAGAGGCCGCCGACATAACCATCCTGACTGTCGTCCACTTCCACCCCGGCACCGGGCTGTGTCGTTGCTTCGGGACGCATGACGTACGCGGGGATACCGGCGCGGTGCAGTTCCCGGCAGACCTGGGCCGCGAGTTCGTGCCCGGCGGCGACATTTTCCTCAGAGGTGAACGGATGACCGTGCGCCTCGGCTTCGGCTCGATTCCCGGGGTCTCTGTACTTCGACAGGCCATCTCCTGACGGGAATATCCGCGAAGACGACGAAGTCGCCCTTCGCGCCGGTGGCCGCGGCCCACCCCGGCGCCCTCGCAACCGCGATTTCCGGCCGACCTCGCTGCCTGAGCCCGCTGGCCACCCGCAACTACCGGGATGTCAGCGCCAGACGTCGTTCAGCGTCACGGTGCCGGTGGACGTGACGAAGACGGTGCGGTTGTCGCCGTTCTCCCAGGTGACGGTGCCGTCGGGGTTCTTCTTCAGGTATTTGTACTGCACGGTGGTGCCGGGCGGCAGCTGGTGGGTGCCGGTCCACTCCGGGTACGTGGCGGAGGCGGTGGTCAGGGGGAGGGCCTTGGCGGGGTCCCAGGCGCCGAGGTCGGCGACGTTGCCGGAGACGTAGAGGTTCTGGCCCCAGGTGGTGGTGGCGGTGGCGTGGAAGTCGGCCGGCACGGGGGCGACGTTCCAACGGTCGTCGTTGCCCGGCGTGTTCGGGGAGACGGTCAGGGTGCGGTTGGGAATGCTTTCCCAGGTCACGATGCCGGTGGGGGAACGCTTGATGTACTTGTACTGCACCGTGAGGCCGGCGGGCAGCTGGAGGGTGGTCGACCAGTGTGGGTAGGCGCTCGCCGTGGTGCCCAGGGGAACGGCCCTGGCCGGGTCCCAGGCACCCAGCTGTGGTGCGCTGCCGGACACCAGGAGCGTCTCTCCTTCGGTGGTGGCCTGCACGCCGAAGGAGACGGAGACGTCCTGTGCCGTGGTCGCCCGGGCACGGGGGGCCGTGACCACGAGCAGGCCGGCGAGGAGCACGCCGAGCATGAGGAGCGAACGCCAGGCGGACGGGACCCGATGACGTATCGAGGACATGTCACCCCTTGTGTGGTGGGAAGCGGCCGTGGACGCCGCTGCGGGAGGAGGCAGGTCCGTGCCTGCCGTCCGCGCACATCTCAACACGAGTTGAAGTCATTTGGTGACCGTTCGTGTCTCATGCGTTCAACCGAGCATGCGTTTCGGCCGCAGAGCCCGTACGACTCCAGACTCTTCGTTCAAAGATTGAACAGATGGACAGCGGTCAGGGGTTGGACTCTTCAACTGGCCGACCGGCTGCGGAGGCCCTGAAAGGTGTCTTCGTGCTGACGTCCGCAGGTCGCTTACCGGCTCCGGACCGGCCCCACGGCCGTCACCCATCCCTTGCGCAAGATGACGCAAAAGTTTTCATGCGGAGGGAATCGGCTCGGAGACGGAGGACGCTTCGCCGGGTGTGCGGAGTGGCGCGGGCACTGCGCCCGAGTGATCGTGAGGACATGGCTGAACCCCGGCGGTCGTCTCGGCACCAGGACACGCGGGAGATCGTTCTCTTCGGCGGGGTGTACGGCGCCGTCCTCGCCAGCTCGATGGTCGCGGCGCTCACCCAGTACGGCCACACCTCCGCCGATGTCCGCGGCTACGACGCCGCGTGGGTGCTCGTGACCGCGTGCGCCTCCGCCCTCGCCCACGGCTACGCCCACTACATCGCCGAGCGCACCCCGCACCGCCGGTGGGACGCCCTGCTCGCGCTGCGCAACGAGTGGCCGCTCGTCGCGGCCGTGCTCCCCACGGCCTTCCTCCTCGCGGGCGCGCGCTGGGGGTGGTGGCCCGCGAAGGGTGTCGAGTACGCGGCGTTCGTCCTCAACATCGTCATCCTGTTCGGTCTCGGTCTCGTCACCGCCCGCTGGTCGGCACGCAGCTGGCCGGTGGCCGTCCTCGTCGGACTGGGCGACGCGCTGCTGGGGCTGATCGTGGTGGTGGCGAACGCCTTGATCAAGTAGCCGCGGGTGATCGTCGGCCGGGCCGGCCCATCCGCCCACGGTCACAGCGGAGCGCTCCAGCCGGCCACGGAATGCAGGCCACGGAGTGCGGGCTGCGGAGTGCAGGTCGCGGAGTGCGAGCCACGGCGCGGCGACAGCGGCACGCTCGGCGTTTCGGCCATCGTCGCTCCGGGCCTTGCCCCAAGGGCCGCACAGGTCGATGCGACCGGCACGCTTCGGCTCGCGCCGCATTCCAGGGTTGCCAACACGACCGAAACACGTGTGTTCGAAATGGCCACCGGCTCGTTGAGTCGCAGGAGCAGCCACATCACCGTCGAGGGGGACCACGTTGACTTCGGCCAGGACACCAGCACAGACGACTCCCCATGACCTGGCGCGGTGGCCGCGCACCCGGGTTCTGCGGGCGCCGCGCCGGCCCGGCGGGCGAGGAGGCGCGCTGTGAAGCGGTTCTTCGGGCGCGTGCGGATGGCCGAGCCGAAGGTCTCCGACGCCGAGCAGGAGCTCTTCGGCGGTCCGCTGCGCTACGACTCGGGCTGGTCGGAGCATGAGCACGCCTGGCTCGACCTGACGATGATGTCGGCTCTGCGCTCCATGCCGAGGCTGGTCGGGGCGACCTTGCGGATGGCGTGGCAGGCGGACCGCCGCGCGCTGCTCACGGTCGCCGTCAGCGAGGTCGGCCAGGGGGTCGCCGCGGCGGTCGGGCTGCTCGCGGTGAACGCCGTGATGCACGCCCTGCTCGGTTCGGGCACCCCCGACCAGCGGCTGCACGCGGTCCTGCCCGGACTGTTCGCCGCCGCCGGAGCCGCCGTGGTCAACTCGGGCCTGGCCGGCTGGTCCACCTCACGGGCGGGCCGGCTGGAGCCGCTGGTGGAGCGGATCGCCACGACCCAGTACCTGGCCGCCGCCGCGTCCGTGGAGCTGGAGGCCATCGAGGACCCGGAATTCCGGCGGCTGATCGATGTCGCCCAGTACGGCGCCGCATCCGCCCATCGCATGATCAGCGCCTGCGTGGCCGCCTTGAACGGGACCATCTCCCTGATCTCCACGGCCGGTGTGCTCACCCTCCTCCACCCCGCGCTGCTGCCGATGCTGATCCTGATCGCGGCGCCGCGCGGCTGGGGCGCGATGCGGGTGGCGCAGGAACGGTATGTGTCGGTCATGAGCTGGGTCGAGCACGTGCGGGCCAGCCGCCTCATCGGCAACCTGCTCACCGAGCGCACCGCGGCACAGGAGGTGCGCATCCACGCCGTCGGGCCGTTCCTGCTCAGCCGCTACGAGCGGATGGCGGAGAGCGCCGAGGCGGAGCAGGAACGGCTGGCCGCCGGCAAGGCCGTCACCGAGTGGGTGGCCGCCGCGCTGTCCGGCCTCGCCATGGCGGCGACGTACGGAGCCATGTTCCTGCTGATCATGAACGGGCACATGAGTCTGGCGGTGGCCGGGACCGCCGTCATCGCCGTCCGGTCCGGCTCGGCGAGCCTGGGCGCGCTGGTGATGAACGTGAACCAGTTGCACGAGGAGTCCCTCTACGTCCGCGACCACGCCCGGTTCCTGGAGGAGGCGGCACGGCGCACCATTCCCGCCGGGGGTGATCCCGTCCCGGCACGGGTACGGCAGGTCGTCCTGGACAAAGTGAGCTACCGCTACCCGGACCGGGAGGCCCCCGCCCTGGACGAGGTGTCACTCACCCTGCCCATGGGCTCGGTCACCGCCGTGGTCGGCGAGAACGGCTCCGGCAAGAGCACGCTGATGAAGGTGCTGTCGGGCCTGTTGCTGCCTCAGACCGGGACGGTGCTGTGGGGCGAGGCCGGTCTCGCCTCCCTGGACCGCTCGGAGGTCTTCGACCGGGTCGCGCTGCTCACCCAGGACTTCCAACGCTGGCCCGTGACCGCGGCGTTGAACATCCGGATCGGCCGGCCCGCCCGGGAAGCCGGTCCCGAGGAGCTGCGGCCGTCCGTCGACTACGCGGGTGCCGGACCGGTCATCGCGAAGCTTCCCGACGGCCTGCGCAGCCTTCTGGCCCGGATGTTCCGCGGCGCGAGCGAGCTGTCCGGCGGCGAGTGGCAGAAGATCGGCCTCGCCCGGACCCACTGGCGCAGCTCCACCTCCGATGCCGACGGCGTGCTCATCGTGGACGAGCCCACCTCCGCCCTCGACCCGGAGGCGGAGATCACGGCCTTCGACCG
The DNA here is from genome assembly GCF_000720835.1 of Streptomyces achromogenes subsp. achromogenes. Classification (GTDB taxonomy): domain Bacteria; phylum Actinomycetota; class Actinomycetes; order Streptomycetales; family Streptomycetaceae; genus Streptomyces; species Streptomyces achromogenes. Next base: position 59,625 of record NZ_JODT01000018.1, read on the forward strand.
CATCCGCCGGCTCGCCGCCCCGAACCGGGCCGTCGTCCTGGTCACCCACCGGATGTCCGGCGTCCGGCACGCCGACCGCATCTACGTCCTGCACCACGGGCGGCTCGTCGAGCAGGGCAGCCACGACGAACTCATGGCCGCGCGGGGGCGCTACGCCGCGATGTTCGACGCGCAAGCCGCCCAGTACGCCCCCACGGGCACCATCCCCCGACCCACCTCCCCCACCGTCACGGATGCCACCTCCCCCACCGTCACGGATCCCGCCTGACCCGCTCGCGGCGGGCGCGACGCGTGCCGGCACCGGGCGTCGACGTCGGACCGAGCGGGCGGGGGCTCGTTGCGCGGCCGGCGCCGCGGCGCTCGCGCTCGGCGGGACGGTCGCCGGGTGTCCGGTCGGTCACCGTCGGTGGGCCGCGAACCGCCCGCCCGGCAGTCGGAGAAACCGCGGACCGGCGGCCGGGCCGCCGGTCCGCTCTCGCGTGGCACGGCCGTGGGCGGGGAAGCGCTCCCGACGAGTTGCGTACGGCCGTGGTCGGCACGAGGGTGGAAGAAAAGGCGGTACAGCAGGCTCGGACGCGCCGACTCACCATACGGCCGGACGCGCGGTATCCGCTCGCCGAAGGTGTCTCGGGCGTGCGGCGGGGGCGGTCACCGTATGCACGGGGGGAGTCGGAGCGGAGACACCATGACGAACGAATCATTCGACCGCCGTGCGGGCGACGGGCAGTTCGGACTCTACGACCAGAGCGTCCTCAAGCGTGAGAACGCCTACACGGGGAAGTACCTCGTCCTTCTCGACTGTCAGGAAGAGGAGCGCGGCATGCAGGCGCTGCGCTCCCAGGCCGGCATCGCGGCCGCGGAATCGGTGCGCGGTGCCGAGGCGGAGAACGCCGTGCGCGTCTTCGATGCGCCGGACATGAGCGCGCTCTTCCCGGAGCTGGGCGTCGCCGTCATCGACGTGGCACCGGATCAGCGCGAGGCGCTGATGACGGCCGCTCAGGAGGAACCGTCGGTCATCGCAGCGGAGCCCGAGCGCCTGGTCTACATCTCGACGATCACGGATCGCTCACGGGAGGTGAAGGGGTACTACCCCACGTACCGCAGCGACGAGGACGTCCTGAAGCGGCACACCACGGCGGCGATGGCCGTCTCGCTGGGCCCCGCCTGGGACGAGACCGCTCACACATGGGGCCTGCAGGCGGTACGGGCCAACCACACCCATCTGACGGGGCAGGGCGTCAGGGTCGCGGTGCTCGACACCGGAGTGGACACCGAACACCCCGACCTCTCCGCGCGCATCGCCGGAACCGCCTCCTTCGTGCCGGGGCAGTCGGTGCAGGACGGCAACGGGCACGGCACCCACTGCTGCGGCACGGCCGCGGGGCCGGCCGAGCCGCAGCACCAGCCGCGCTACGGCATCGCCCCCGGGGCGGAGATCCTGGCGGGCAAGGTGCTCAGCAATCAGGGCAGCGGGAGTGACGGGCAGATCCTCGCGGGGATCGCGTGGGCGCTCTCCCAGGGGGCGAAGGTGATCTCCATGTCACTCGGCGCCCCGGTCAGCCCCGGCCAGCTGTTCTCACCGGTCTTCGAGAGCCTCGCCAAGCGGGTCGTCACCGCGGGCACGCTGATCGTCGCGGCGGCGGGCAACGACGGCGGGCCGGTCAACCACCCGGCCAACTGCCCCTCGGTCCTGGCCGTCGCGGCGGTGGGCAGGGCGCTGGACGTGGCGCCGTTCTCCTGCCGGGGCCAGGGTCTCCTCGGTGCCGAGGTCAACATCGCGGCGCCCGGGGTGGAGGTGCGCTCCGCCTGGCCGATGCCCCAGCTCTACAACACGATCAGCGGGACCAGCATGGCCACCCCGCACATCGCGGGCATCGTCGCGCTGCTGGGCGAGGCGGCACCGGACGCCACGGCGACCGAACTGAAGAAGCGCCTCCTGTCCGGCGCGTACCGGCTCGCGCAGGCCCCCGCGAGCGTCGGTGCCGGGCTGGGGCAGGCTCCGTGACCGAATCCCCGCGGGTGGATGTCATCCTGTCGGTCGACGACCCGGGCCGGTTCACCGAGACCATCGGTGCGGCACGGGCCGTCGGCCTCACCGTGACGAGTGAGCAGCCGCTCCTCGGCACGGCCGCCGGCACCATCGCCGAGGACCGGATCCCGCTGCTGCGGGCGGTGGAAGGCGTGGAGGCCGTGGAACGGGCCCGCACCATCCGCCTGCCACCGCCCGAGTCGCCGGACCGGTGACGGCCATCAGGGCCAGACGCCGGAGAAGTCGATGCTCCGGGCCCACTCGGGGTGGTCTATCAGGGGGTTGCGGTTGCCCTGTATCCCGGCGATGGCCGCGTTGCGGTGCAACTCGTACTCGGTCACGGGTTCGTTCTCGTGCCAGTCCAGGAGGATGGGCAGCCGCTCCTCGGGGAACTCCCTCGCCCTGTCCCCGACGAGTCCGGGGTACCGCAACAGGAAGTACAGGGTGGCCCTGGCGACGGCTCCCTTGCTGTGCTCCGGTTCGAAGCCGCTCTTCTCGCGCATGCCGCAGTCGTCCCGTACGGCCTCGTCGAAGCCGGGGAAGTCCATGTAGGGGTAGTTGCCGCGGAAGCTGTTGCACGCCGGTTCGCACGCGAACAGATGGTGCAGATCACCCCGCATGGGTTCCCGCTTGGCGAACCAGGACTGCGGGACCACGTGCTCGCAGTTGAACGGCAGCGAAGCCTCCAGCTCGTCCAGTTCGGCGGCCAGTGCGTCCGCGCTGGCCGCGCTCGCCCGCAGCAGGAACTCCTGCATGCCCCGGAGCCGGGACGCCTCGGCGGCGGCGTCGGCGCGTATGAGTTCCTCCGCCGTGAAGGTCTTCCCCGAGTAGACGCTGCGCAGGAGGCGGTCGGGGTGGAGGTCGACCCACGGGTAGAGCATGCGCGCCGGTTTGTACGAGGGCCGGGGCCCGTGGGTCTCCTCCAGCAGCGCGGTCAGCGCCTGCCGCAATGGCTCGCCGTACGAGTCGGCGTCGACGTGCGCGTAGTACGCGTCCCGTGCGGCGCGGTCGTCGTCGCGGACGTAGTAGGCGCGCGCCTCCCCGAGCCGGAGGTTGAGCAGGGCCGCGTCCAGGTCCTGGGCGACGGCGTCGGTGACGGCGGAGCTTGCCGCCACCTGTCCCGGCCGGGCGGGGCCGGCGCCGTCGGCGGTCAGCGCGGTCACCCGCGGAACGGCGGACCGGCCGGGGCCGCGCTGTCCGGGTGCCCGCGTGTCGACGCCTACGGTGATCCTCAGGGGCACGGTGATGCCGACGGCGGGACCGGAGGCGAGCGGTGCGGAGCCGTCCGGCACGGATCCGTCCGGACCCGGCTTCGCCGCCGTCGGCGGTGCGCTCTCGGGGCGCGGCCGGTCCGGTGGCTGGAACAGCTCGTCGCGCAGCCGGGCCGCGTTCCCGGTCAGCGTGAGCCGGCTCAGCGCTTGCAGCACGCGGCTGACCCGCACTCCTTCGTTGGCCTTCCACGCCAGGCGGTGTTCGCCCATCCCCGGCCGCCAGGGTGTTCCGTCGGTGGCCAGGGGCTGGCCGTCGGGATCGGTCTCCGGCACGGCCGAGTGGTGCAGCGCGACGACTTCCCACTGGTCGTTGAAGACGGGGGACCCGGAGGAACCCGGCGCGGTGTCGGTCACGTAGTGGACGAACGAGTCGAGCAGGTCGACGATCTGGTTCTCGCGCAGGGCGAGTTGCTTGGGCTCGCCGTTGGGGTGCTGGATGATGTTGACGAATTCCCCGAGGATGGCCTTTCCCTGCGCTCCGTCCAGCGGCAGCCAGTCGAAGTCGGTGAGCCGCGCGCCCTCCTCGTTGGACTCGGCCACCGCGACGACGGTGAAATCCAGTTCACGGTCGGTGGCGAAGAAACCGTGGGGATCGATGCGGAAGGTCACCGGAATCAGCGGGCGACCGTCCACGCCTGCCTGGTAATCGAACTGGACGACGGCGTGACCGGCTTCCTCCAGGCTCCGCAGTACGTGGTTGTTGGTGAGGAGGAGGGAAGGGGACACCATGAAACCGGTGCCGTAATGTCCGCCCTCCGGTGTGCGGACGCAGACCCGGCCGATCGACCGGGCGGCCCGGTACCCTCCCTCGAGGAAGGCCACTCCGGTGAGGTTGTTGCGCCCCATGAGGCGTTCCAGGCCGAGGAGATCGGCGCCGAAGGCGTCCGGTGACAGCGACAGCGTACTGCCGGTCGTCGTGGCGGGCCGCGTCGGTGTCTGTTCGATCGCCTTGGCGAGGGACCAGTCGGCGTTCAGCCGCGCCAGCCGTTTCACGACCCGACCGGGGTCGTCGGCGTACAGCACGCCCCGGCTCTCGAGGGTCTGGAGAGTGTCCTCTCGCTGCGGGCTCCGGTCGCCGAAGCGTTGCGCGGCTTCTCTCAGCTGCGCCAGGTAATCCGTTTCCGCTTGAGGAACGTGTTCCACGGTGATCATCGAAGGTCTCCCTCGCTCCGCTCCCCTCCTCCATTGTGTCCACCGGTCACCGGTGATTTCTTCCTGTACGGATGGTCACCGGTTCAAAAGTCACCTGGTCAACCAGCTGCGTTTCGTGCACGGCTCCGGGCCGCGCGACAGCAGGTGTCCGGCGGTTCCTCGCGGATCCGCCGGACACGTGGGGACGCGGTTGTGCTCCTGGTGTCAGTGCGCGTGCGTCCGCGTCTTCGGGTGGACGGAGGGCGGCGCGGTGTGCTGGGACGGTGCGAGCCGGGGCGCCTTCTGCCGGGCGCCGTGGAAGCTGGTGGGCGAGGCGTACTCGTAGCCCGACCAGACGCCGCCGCCGCGCCATGCGGAGCCGTCCCAGACGTAGGCCGCGGCGAGCGTGCCGTAGTAGCCCTGACCGCACGACTGCCACCCGCCCCAGTCGAACACCAGCTCAGGCCCCCAGGGCCCGGGGAACTCGCCACCCGTCTGGCCCGTGGCGCCGAACTTCCAGTCGCTGGTGCGGCACACCGTCCACGCGGAGCCGTTCCAGTGGTAGACGGTGGCCCGCGTGGCGGCCCAGCCGTCGGGCCTGGACAGTCCGGTGCCGCACCCTTGGGTGAGCGCGTAGGTGTGGGAGTACGCGAGGTTGCCGGACATCGCGCCGGGCCGCTTGTGGTCGATGCCCGCGTCCCCGCGGACGCACAGGCCGGACCCGTTGTACACGGTGACCGCTCTGGCCCAGGTCCACGCGTTCGCCGGTTGTGTCCAGACGGCGGCCACCAGCAAGGCGACGGCCGTGCACAACGCGGCCTTCAGTGTCAGGCGGATTGCTGCCATGGTCCCTCCGTTTGTCGAGGCGCCCACGCGCTCCGGCGACCCGTCCGGGACGGCGCGATCGGTTCCGGCCGGGTGCCGGTCGGAACAGGAGCGGTCGGCGGGATACGCCGGGGAAGGGTGACGTGGCCGGTGTACTCACGGCCCCACGGGGCGGGGTGACTTCGGGACTGCGCGCCAAGTGGCCCCGATCGGGCGAGCCTCCCTCGGCTCACCGCCTCCCACCATAGGTGATCGGGTCGTCCCACGCCTGTCGGCAGCGGCGGCCGCGGTCGGCGGTGATCCGGCGGGCCGGCCTGCGACCTGGCCCGCCGTCAGTCGTTCCCGTTTTCGGTCATGCCCCGCCTCCGGATCGGCCGCTCCACCATGGCCGTACCCGCGACCAACCCCAGGCCGGAAGGTCACATCAGCCGAGATCTTCCAGGGAGACCTCGATCAGGTCCTTGATCCCTGAACAAGACCTCAGCTCAAGGGCGGCGTGGAATGCATCGGAGACAAAACCCCTGACGGTTTCGTCATAAACCCCGCACATGAGGAGGATGTCCACGCAGCTCGCATTCCCGCTCTCCTTCAATTCCTCCGCATACAAGTCGATTTTGTCCGCCATGCGCCGCACGCAATCCCGCACCGATACCGGCCCCACGAAGTCGATGTCCACGTGATCGTCGTAGCCGCCCGCAATAGTGGCGAGCAGATCGAAGATACGGTCCCGCCCCCTCCCCTCGGCGACGTCAAGGCCGACGACGAGGCACGAAGTCAATGGCGTGACGCACTCCGAGAGACGACCCTGGATGAGGGCGATGTTCTCGATCCCCCGCTCCGCGATTTCCGCCTCTTCCTCCGACTTGGCCGAGACCAGCGATCTGATCGACGCGGGGAGGCTCGCCGCTCCCCCGACGAACGAACGGAGAGCAGACCAGTCGTATTTCTCCAGTTCCGCGGTCAGCACGTCGCCAGCAGGCAAGAGTTCCTCCGTGTGCGCGTAGGGGCGGACAGGTGATCATACCTGCCCGCCCCTCTTCGTCAGCCGTCAGTCGTCATTCAGTCTCAGTACATCCGACGTGAATGTTGTCTCCGAACTCGGGAACGCATCGCGACCGAATCTCGCCTCACAGAACAAGCAGACCGGCTGTTGCCGAAGCAACGCGTTCTTCCGGGTCATGACTGCCGACGTGAACCGAATGTCGGCGGCGTTTCCACCCAGCGCGTTGACCACGCAGAGTTCCGCGCACCCCGCTGTCGAAGAGGCACCGGCCGCGTATTCTCCGGTTCTGACATTGTAGCCAGCCGTGACGACGGTGGGCCGCTGCTTCTGGGACAATCCACTCATTCTCTTCGCGAAGGTGTCGCGGGTCTGAATCGCCACCCCTTCGAGCTCCGACTCGGAAAGCCCTCCTGATCTGTAGACGCCGCTCGTGTTGCAGTTGTGGACGAGAACCGGCGTGGCCCCCGCCAGCACGTAGTACGTGTGGGCCCGGTCGACCGTCAGGTTGTAGACCGCTGCCTGCTGGGTCCAGGCGGTGACCGCTTCGATCTTGACCTGGGTGCCGGAGCCGGTGCGGAGCCATGCGCCGGGGCGCAGTTCTCCGGCCTTCAGCCACTTCTTCAGGTCCGGGACCCAGAAGGGGTGGCCCTCGGTGGCCGTGATGGTGTCCGTCGCCCGGCCCCGGTCGCCGTCCGTGTCGATCGTGACCTTGACGAGGTTCTTCGCGCCCTTGCCCTCGATCGTGGCCGTGACCTTCTCCTTGGAGGTCTTTCCGGTCGTCGGGTCGGTGGCGAGGACCTCGTCGCCCTCCTTCACCTCCTCGATCGGTTTGCGGCTGCCGTCGGCCATGACGACGTCCGTACCGGGGACGAAGCTGTTGCCGCTGGCGAGAGAGGCCACGTCCCGGGCGGTGGAGACGCATTCCCCGATCGACTCGGCCTCGTCGAGGACCTTCTTGCCCTTACCCGCCGCCTTCGCGATCTGGTCCGCGTACTTCGCCGCCTTCGCCGTCATCCGTCCGGCCTTCGCCGCCCGGACCGCCGCCGCGCCGGCGCCGCCGAGGACGATGCCGCCCACGGTCGCCGCCGCCCAGGCGCAGGACTCCATGTCGCCTGTGGTGACACAGTCCTTGATGTCGTTGAAGCCGGTGACGTCGCCGACGAAGTTGCCGACCGTCTTGACGTCGTCCCAGACCTCGCCCCAGTCGACCGCCTCCGAGACGGTCTCCACGACGCTGCCGACCTGCTTGACGACCTCGTCGCGGATGGCGTCCGCGGCCTTGGCGGCGTCGGCGACGACCTGGACGGCCGCGCCGACGACGATCGCCGGCAGGTTCGGGTCGGCCGTGACGATCGCCTTGCCGACGGCGATCAGCGGCTTGGTGGCCGCGACGATCGCCGGGATCGGGTTGTGCCGGGCCGCGAAGGAGGCCGCCTGTCTGGCCTTCTGGGTGACGTAGACCTTGGCCTGGTACGCGGCCCTGATGGCCTGTCGCGCCTTCTCACGGGCCCACTGGGTGACGCCGGTCTTCTGGCCGACCCACTTCACCGCGTTGACCGTGGCGTCGACGACCGTCTTCAGCCCCGACTTGCGGTACACCCAACTGGCGCCCTTGCCCACGTACTTCAGGGCCAGTTTGAGCGCCGCGCCCGGGTTGTTCCACGCCCACTGCACGCCGTGCCAGAGGGACTTGGCGGTCTTGGCCGTCCAGCTCGCGCCCTGCCGGAACTTCTTGGCCGTCCAGCCGGCGCCCTGGCGGAGCTTCTTGCCCGTCCAGTTCACGGCCTTGCTGCACCAGCCGCAGCTCGGCCAGTGGCCGTCCGGGTCGGTGTAGTCCAGCGGGGCGCCGGCGCCGTAGGTGTAGCGGTTGGCCAGGATGGAGGCGCCGGAGTCGTAGAGGTAGGAGTCCCGGGAGTCGAAGGTGCCGGTGCCCGGGTCGTACCAGCGGGACTGCATGTTGACCTGGTCGGTGTCCGGGTCGGTCCAGTCGCCCTGATACCCCAGGTTGCCGGCCGTACCGGTCGTGCCGGTCGTGCCGAGCACCTGGCCGAACGGGTCGAAGGCCGTGGACTCGTCCAGGGCGGTGGCCGCGCCGTTTGCGGCGGACATGCTGCCGACGACGTCGCCGTGCTTGTCCTCCAGCGTCAGCCGGGCCGGGCCGCCGCCCTCGGCGACCGAGAGGAGTTCGTCCGCCGCGCCGCGGCCGTACGTGGCGGTCTGGTCCTTGACCGGGTCGGGTGCGAGGCCCGCGTAGGAGAAGTCCGCGCCGTCGCGGGACGCGATCCGGTCCAGCGAGTCGTAGGTGTACTGCGTGCCGGACTCGCCCGCCTTCACCAGCCGGTCGAAGGCGTCGAAGGTGAAGTCCTCCTTCAAACCGGAGCTGGTGCGCGACGCGAGGGTGCCGCGGGGCGTGTAGGCGTAGGTGTAGTCGCCGTCGGACAGCAGTCGGTTGCGCTCGTCGAAGGTGGCGGTCTTGGCGCCGTTCCTCACGCGGTTGCCGCTGTCGTCCCAGCCGTACTCCGTCGTCTTGCCGTCGGCCGTCCAGGAGGTGAGGCGGCCGGCCTGGTCGTAGCCGTAGGTGTTGGTCCCGGCCTTCGCGGTGCCGGCCGTGGTCTTGGACGTCAGCCGGTCGTCGTCGTCATAGCCGTAGTCGGTCGACGCCATCGTCTGGCCGGCGCTGTTCTTGAGCGTGTCGGTGTCGAGGCGGCCCAGGTCGTCGTAGGTGAGGCCGCGGGACTGGCCCGCGCCGTAGTCGACCTTCTTCAGCGCGCCGGCGCCGTCGTAGGTGTAGGTCTGGCGCACACCGGTGAGCGGGTCGGTCGCCGAGGTCAGCTGCCGGCCGGCGTAGCCGAACAGCGCGGTTCCGGCCGCGTCGGTGCGGCTGGTGAGCCGGCCGTCGCCGTCGTACTCGTACGTGGCGTCGCCGAGCGGGCCGGTCGCCTTCAGCAGCGCGCCCCGGTCGTCGTACTCGTAGGTGTTGTCGCCCTTCGGGGAGGAGGCCTTGGTGAGCCGGCCCGCCGCGTCGTACTGGAAGTGCCTTTCGGCGGTGCCCGCTCCGGCGCCCGTGCCGGTCTCGCCGATGAGCTGCCCCGCCTTGTCGTAGGCGCGCTCGCGAACCACGCCGCCCGGCGCGGTGACCTTCACCGGCTCGCCGGCGGCGTCGTAGGCGGTGGTCCAGGTGCGGGCCTGCGGGGCCGGGTCGCGGTCGGTGGCCGGTTCGATCACCGACTCGGCGAGGCCGAGCGAATTGAACGTGTAGAGCGTGGAGTTGCCGCGGCCGTCCGTGTAGCGGGTGCGGTTGCCGAGCGCGTCGTAGCCGAAGGACGTGGTGAGGGACTTGGTGTCGGAGACCGGCTCGGTCTGGCTGGTCAGCCGGTTGAGGGCGTCGTAGGTGTACGTCGTCGCGCGGTTCAGCGGGTTGGTCGACGTGACCAGGTTGCCCGCCTTGTCGTAGCCGTAGCCGGCCTTGCGCAGCAGGTTGCCCGCCGGGTCCAGGTCCTGGTCCTGGACGAGCTGCCCGAGCTGGTCGTAGATCTTCGCCGATGTGCGGCCCATGCCGTCCGTGCGGCGGACCTCGCGGCCCTGGGCGTCGTAGCCGAGCCGGGTGACGACGCCGCCGGGCTCCTCCATCCGGGTCAGCTGGCCGAGGCGGTCGTAGGTGAACCGGCTCTCGGCGCCGCTCGGCGAGGTCTGCTTCACCACGTTGCCCGCGTCGTCGTACTCGTTGCGGGTGGTGAAGGCGCCGGGCCGGGGCCTGCGCTCGATCTGCGTGGTGGTGACCGGGCGGTCCAGGTCGTCGTAGGTCGTCTCGGCGCGGGCGCCGCCGGGGTCCGTGACCGACAGGATCTCGCCGGTGCGGGTGTAGGTGTATGTCCACTGGCCGCGGTCGTCGCCCGTGCCGACGGGGACGTCCTTCACGGTGAGCCGGTTCTGGCGGTCGTAGCGGAACCTGGTCACGCGGCCCAGCGGGTCGGTGCTCTCGACGACGTTGCCGAGCGCGTCGTAGGTGTGGGTGACGGTCGGGGCGACGGTCTCGGTGGAGCCCGGCGCGGTGTAGGCGGGCGCGGTCTCGGTGACCGGGCGGCCCAGCCGGTCGTAGGCGGTGCGGTTGAGGTTGCCGAGCGCGTCGACCGACTCGGTGACCGCGCCGAAGGTGTCGTAGCCGGTGAAGGTGGTGGGCCGGCTGGTGGTGGGCGCGGCGCCGCCGGACTCGGTCTGGACGGCGGGGGCGGTGACGGAGACCGGCCGGCCGATCTCGTCGTAGCCGTACTCGGTCTTGTTGCCCGCCGGGTCCGTCTGGGAGGTGGTGAGTCCGCGCTGGTCGTAGGTGTAGTCGGTGGTGCGCGAGTCGGTGCCGTTCTCGACGGTCTCGTGCAGGACGTTGCCCGCGTCGTCGTACTCGTAGCGCACCGAGTCGCCGCTGACGCTCACCGGCCAGGGCACGTTGGACGGGGAGCCGCTGGAGGCGGTCGTCAGCACGTTGCCGGCCGGGTCGTAGGTGTACGTCGTGCGGCGGGCCAGCCCGTCGGGGTCGGTGACCTCGGACTTCACCCGGCCGACCAGGTCGTAGGTGTACGCGGTGACGAGCGTGCCGTTCGCCGTGGTCTCGGTCAGCACGTTGCCGGCGCCGTCGTAGGTGTCGGACTCCACGAGGATGTCGCGCTTGGTGCCGTCCGGGTTGTGGAAGTCCTTGAGCGTGACCGACTTGACCAGGTCGTCGCCGTAGTACTGGTAGACCAGCGAGCGGCCCATCGAGTCCGTGTGCCGGGCGAGCCGGCCGCCCATGTCGTAGGCGTACGACTGCAGGACCGTATAGCCGTCGTCGCCCCCGTCGTCGTCCCAGTCCCGCAGCCGGGCCTCGGCCAGCATGTTCCGCGCGGTGTAGAGGTAGTCGAAGTGGTTGCCGTTCGCGTCCACCATCGAGGTCTTGTTGCCGAAGACGTCGTAGGTGTACGCGGTCTCGTTGCCCTCCGCGTCGGTGACGAGCTCCGGACGGCCGTGGTCGTCCAGGCCGAAGGTCATCACCCGGGTGGCGTCGCCGCCCAGCAGGTCGCTGATCTCGGTGCGCACCACGTTGCCGTCGGCGTCGTAGTCCGTGGTGGTCCGCTGCTGGTGCCTGCCCGAGGTGACGGCGTTGGTCGCCGGCGGGTCGGTCAGCGTGCGGACCCGGGAGAGCTTGTCGTAGGTGAAGGCGGACGTGGTGCCGGCCGGCTGGGCGTCCGTGACGACGGTCTCGGTGAGCTTGCGGCCCAGCGCGTCGTAGGTGTACTTGGTGACGCGGCCGGACGGCTCGGTCACCCAGGCCAGGTCGCCGTTCTTGTAGTACTGGTAGCGGGTGACCTTCCCGCGCGGGTCGGCGGTGGTGAGCGGCAGGCCGGTGGGCGTGTTGCCGCCGCCTATGGCCGGCTCGGCGCCGGTCGTGTACGTGTTCCTGGCCGTGCCGCCGTCGGGTGCCGTCTGGGTGAGCAGCGCTCCGCTGGTGTTGTACGTGTACTTGGTGAGGTAGCGGTTGTCGGTGGGGCCGGTGGAGCGGCCGTCGCGGGTCTCGGCCGGCTGGTCGGCGCGCAGGTCGAAGTCGCCGGTCGTCGTCGGGTAGGTGGTGTAGGAGGTCTGGCAGTCGCCGGCCGCACGGCAGGTCGTCCGGCTGGTGACGTTGCCCCGGTCGTCGTAGCCGAGGGTGACCTTGTCACCGTTCTCGCTGGTGACCCCGGTCTGGAAGCCGTTGTCGTCGTAGGTGAAGGAGCGGATGGCGACGCCGTCGACGGGGTAGCGGATGAAGTCCGGTCCGTCGCCGCTCCGGCCGGGCGGGGTCGTGCAGAAGGCCGGGTCGCCCGGGTCGGGCTGGGTGCAGACCTGGCCGGGGTCGGACGGGGACGGGGACGGGGCGTCGGTGACGGGCTCGCGGGCGCCCAGCGCCATCGGCTCGCCGTAGCGCAGCAGCCGCGAGGACAGCCCGTCGTACTCGTAGAAGTACGGGGCGTCCATCGGGTCGCGCACCTCGACGGTGCGGCGCAGGTCCTTGTCGTTGCCGAAGACCGCGGGCGTCCCGATCCGCCAGGTGCCGCCGTTGCGGTCGGTGTACTCCTGGACGCGGTCGCGGGCGGTGTCGTACTGGACCTCGGAGGCGGTCCGGCCGCTCGGCAGCGTCGTCTTCGTCAGGACGTCGGCGGTGCGGCCGCCCTCGCGGTAGTGGGCGGTGACGGCCGCCGTGCCCAGCGGGTGGTGGTAGACGGCGACGTCGTCGAGGGTGCCCGCGAAGGACTTGGCGGCGGTGGTGCCCCAGCCCGGCCAGGAGGCGGGGGTGGTGGCGTGGGCGGCGCCGATCTGGTTGTAGGTGAGGTTGTTCTGCAGCGGCTGCTTGCCGGTGAGGGTGCCGGAGAGCTTGCCGTCCAGGTAGAGGCTCTGGGTGGAGCCGGACAGCGACAGCACCGCGTGGTGCCACTGGCCGTCGTTGACGTTCTTGGTGATGTCGGTGACCGGCGCTGCCGTGCCGGTCCAGAACTGGCCGCGGAGCTTGCCGTCGGTGCCGACGTACAGCAGGGGGACGCCGGTGCCGGGCGTGGTGCCCCAGGCCTTGTCCTGGTAGCCGAGGAGCGGTCCCCCGGCGCCGCCGGCGATGGTCTTGAACCACATCTCCACCGCCGCGTCACGGCTCTTCTTCAGCGTCCCGGCGGGCAGGTCGACGCGTGAGGTGGTGCCGTTGAAGGACGCGGCGGTGCCGGGGTCGCCGCTGATCGCGCCGGCGGCCTTCAGGGTGACGTTCTGGTAGGTGCCGCGGTCCTTGCCGAGGTTGGCCTCGTTGGCGCTGTTCGCCGCGGCGCCCTCCTCCTCGCCCAGCCGCCAGTAGGACTCGGGGCGGGAGTCGAGCACGGTGGTGGCGTAGTGGCTGCCGGTGCCGTAGGTGTACTGGGTGCAGCCGTTCAGCGGGTCGCAGACCTTCTCCAGCAGGTCGCCGGTGTAGCTGTACGTCCAGGTGAGCGGGGCGCCGTCGACCGGGGTCGTCTGGACACTGGTGACGTGCGCGCCGGTCCAGGTGAAGGTCAGCGAGCGCGAGGTGCGGTTGTTCGTCGCGGTCGCGAGCTTGCCGGCGCTGTAGGTGTAGGTGACCGAGTTGGAGTAGGCGTCGGTGGTCCGGGCGAGCAGACCGCTCGTGCTGAAGTCGTATGTCGTCCCGGACTTGTCCTGGAGCTTGTAGGTGCCCGCCGTGGAGTCGAAGGTCAGCTTGGCGAAACGCCCGGGCGGCGGGGCGTAGGTCCCGTCCGCGTTCTTGCCGAAGCGGACGTCCTGGCCGTCGGGGTAGCGGATGACGACATTGCCGCTGCCGTCGTCGTCCGGGGTGAGCCGCATGTCGAAGCGGGTGGTCCAGCCGGCGCCGAAGGCGAGGTCGCGCCGCGGGTCGAGGCTGTTGTACGTGCGGATGAGGGTGAGGTCGGGGCCGACGCCGGCGAGGGAGGCGTCGGTGGCGCTCGCGGTGTAGTTGCCGACGTTCGGGTCGTACTCCTTGCCCTGCGCCCCGGAGAGCCGCGAGGTGATCTCGGGCTGCGGAACGGTGGCGACCAGGGCCACCTGCTGGGTGGGGACCTCGTTGGACGCGTCCTTGACGAAGCCGCGCCACAGATAGGTCTTGCCCCACTTCAGCCGGCCGGAGGGCACCGGGTAGGCGGATCCGGTCTGGTAGGCGGAGGTCGTGCAGGCGGCCGGTTTGCCGTCCTTGTCCGCCTCGCAGATCTCGAACTTGTACTGGAGCGAGGACCCCGGGGGCGCGTCGATGTCGACGCCGGCCGCCCACAGCTGCGGGGTCAGCGTCTGGGCCTGGTACCCGTTGGGCGGGAACTGCTCCTTGACCACCGGCGCGATGTCGAAGACCTGGATGGTCAGCCGGCCCGGCGGCACCTGCTCGTCGGTGAAGACCTTGCCGCCCTGGCGCACCATCGTGAAGTCGAGCATGTAGACGCCCGGCGGGAGCGCCTTGATGGTGGCGTCGACCGTCGTCCTGGCGCCGTGGGCCACGTTGCCGGTGAGGGTGCCCGCACGCTGCTGCGTGACCAGCTTGCCCTTCTTGTCGTAGGCGCGGTAGGCGAGGTAGTAGGTGGCGGGCGTCCAGGTCTCGGCGCCCTTGTTGGTGACGGCCACCTTGACCTGGCCGGCCTGGTTCTGCAGCACCGGCGGGTCGGGGACGGGCTTGGGGAAGCTGTAGGACGCGTTGTACGGGGAGTGCGTGACGTACAGCTTGGGCGGGTTGGCCGTGCCGGGGCCGGTGAACTTCTTGAACGCCAGCGGGTCGGTGGCCGAGGCGCGCAGGGACAGGCCGTAGTTGGGCTGCGTGCCGTTGACCCAGCGCTGCACCAGGTCCCGGCCGCCCTTGCCGAGGTCGAACAGCTCACCGGCGGTGGGGCAGGCGGACGCCGACTGGCCGAAGCCGATGTGGCCGTAGGCGAAGGACTTCGACGCGAGGGCACCGCCGACCGCGGGGCCGGGGTAGGAGGTGCCGGTGCCCGCGGTCCAGGACTCGGTCACGGGGTGGACGGAGACGGAACGCGGCTTGCAGGAGGCCGAGTCGTAGTTCACGACCTGGAGCTGCACACCGAAGATCTGGTGGTACCTGAGCTCCTCGTCGAGTCCGGGGAAGCCGAGGTAGGCGGCGGTGGCGCCGTTCGGTCCCTTGCCGACCTGGAGTTCCTTGGCGTCGGTGCCGGAGCCGCCGGCCGTCATGGCGGTGGAGGCGGACGTGGTGTCGACGGAGGGGTCGATGCGGACGGGGTAGGCGCGGGCCGGGTCGGCGAGCCACTCCCGGTCGGCGGTGACCTTCAGCGCCTGGCCGCCGTCCGGCCCCTGGACGAGTTCGTAGGAGACGGCGTGGGAGACGGAGCGGGCGGCGTCCTCCATGAAGCCGGCCGGGATCACGGCGCGGGTACGGCCCTCGGCGTCGGTCAGCAGAATCGATTCGCCGTGGGCTTTCGCGGTCAGGCCGTTCAGGTGGAGCGGGAAGACGAAGCTGTTCGGGGCGGTGGCGGACTTCAGGACGAGGGTCTCCTTGGCCCCGCCGGCCTGTGCGTCCAGCCAGAGGTCGGTCCCGGGGAGCACCTGCGCGTAGGCGGCGCGGGTGCCGTCCGCGTGTCCCGTCACGGGTGCGGCGCCGCTCAGCCCGTACCCGAAGGACTCACCGGACGGCAGCGTGACGGAGGCCAGCACGTCGGCGTCGGCCCGGCCCGCGAAGCGGACGGCCACCGAGTCGGCGGTGTTGGACCAGCCGCCGTTCCCGTCCTCCGTGAGGGAACTGTCGATGCCTCGCCAGGCGCCGTGCGCGTCACGGTAGTTGAGGGGGCTGGTGGAGATCTCGGTGGTGCGGGTGCCGTCGCTGTTGGCGTACGTCCGGCTGTGGGCGTCCCGCCGCTCGACGATCTCCTTGCTCGTCCCGCGGGCGAAGCCCTTCACCCGCGCGGGCGGCGGTGTGGTCACCTCGGCCTTGTTCTTCCGTACCACGGGCCGGGCGGCGGGCGGGGCCTTCAGCGGGTACTTGGCCCGCAGGGACCGCGGCGCGTCGTCGTTGCGCCTGCCGCGCACGAGGTGACCGAGCCCCTCGGCGCTGCCCCACCGCTGGGCGGGACCCTTGGCCGGGGCCGGGTCCGCGGGGAAGAGCAGGAGCCCCCCGTCGGCGACGGCGAGCGCTCCCACCGCCATGACCGCCACCAGGGCGAGCGCGACGGCTCTGCCCCACCGAGTGCGCAGCATCCTGGTCGGCAGGAATTTGCGCGCGCGTATTCGATACACCGGCACAGTCCCCCCACGGGAAATACAAAGAATTGAGGGGAGCCTGACGGTCCGCCGACCTCTTTGTCGACCCGTTGCCCAGACCATTCATCTGGGCGTGATCTTTCCGTGACCACTCTGGCCTGGACGAATACGGCCACCCGTGACGCGAGTTACCCAAGAAGGGGTAAATTCCCCGAACTTCCCCACCAAATCTTCATGTTCATGGAATCGAAAACTCCAAGATCATTCTGTTCATCTTTTCGCCACCGCAGCGTTCACCAAAAGCTGCCTAATGTCCGTCGGCATGACTCTCGACTCATCGCCCCGAAGAACACGCTGGACCGTCCTGGCGGCCGCGATCGCCGCCACGATGCCGCTTCTCGTCGCCGCGCCCGGTACCGCGCACGCCGCCGAGTCCGCGTCCTGCACCACCACGGGCCCCGCCTACGCGCTCGACTCCGCGGGCAAGCTGCTCCGCTACGACATGCCGACACCGCTCTCGGGCGGCAGCCTGAACAGCCCCGCGCAGATCGACACCGGCTGGTCCGGCTACGGCCGCGTGCTGGCCGGGCCGTCGGCGCAGTTCTACGGGATCAAGTCCGACGGGCTCTACCTCAGCCACCGGATCAGCTCCACCGCCACCTGGGACATCCACCACAAGAAGATCAGCGACAGCTTCGGCTGGCTGACCAAGGCCGAGGACCGCAACCAGGTCACCATCGACCGCGCCGGCTGGATCTGGGTGCTCGACAACGCCGGTGCGCTGCGCGCGTACAGGTACGACGTGGCGGACGGCAGCTGGGTCGCCGGCAGCGGCAAGATCCTCGACCAGGGCTGGGACCGCTACAACCTGATCGTCGCGGCGGACGCCGGCGTGCTCTACGGGCGTTCGGCCACCGACGGCAAGCTCTACCGCTCCCGCTACGACTTCGCCAGCCAGCGCTGGATCGAACGCCACGTCGTGGAGAGCCTCGCGGACTGGAACCTGTACACCAAGGGCATCACGTCGATCGGCGGGGACACCCTGCTCGGCGTCAACGCCGCCGGCCAGGCCCACTACTACCGGTTCGACGAGAACATCCGCGACTTCCCCGTCTACAAGACCACCGTCGGCACGGCCGGCTGGGACGACTACACCAATGTCGCGGGCGCCCCGGACGCCTGCCGGATCCTCAACAACCACACGCCCGCGGCGACTTCGGTGCCACTGGAGTCGTACACCCCCAACGCCGTCATGCAGGGCCCCGACGGCAAACTGGAGCTGGCCTACACCGACAACGTCGGCCGTCTGGTGCACGGCCGCACCGACCCGGGCGACATCAACGGCGCCCAGTGGACGGTGATCTCCGGCCAGGAGGCCTTCTCCGGCACCCCGTCGCTCTCCTCCCACACCGACGGCCGTGTCGTCGTCACCGCCCACAACACCTCCGGCAGGGTCTGGCAGCGCAACCAGACCGCCAAGGGTGCCGCCGACTGGAGCGACTGGATCGATCTGGGCGGCGCCATGGCCCAGCACCCCGTCACCGGCAAGACGCCGAGCGGGCTGCTGACCGAGTTCGCCCTCGACGCGAGCGGCACGCCCTGGTACCGCGTCCAGCAGCGCGCCAACGTCGACTTCATGGGCTGGATGCGGCTCAGCGGCACCGGCTTCACCGGTTCCCTGCGCGCCGTCACCGTGCGCGACGGCATCCAGCTCTTCGCGAAGAACGGCTCCGGAACGCTGAGCACCGCCCTCTTCAAGGAGGACGGCACCCTCTCCGCGTGGACCTCCGTCGGCAGCCCGGCGGTCACGGGCGCGCCGTCCGTCGTCGTCTACCCCGGCTACCGCATCCGTCTCTTCGCCACCGACACCGGCGGCAACGTGATCACCGCGGGCCAGTCCGCCGAAGGCGGCGCCTACGGCACGTGGGACACCGTCGCCGGCGTCACCGCGCAGGGCTCCCCCAGCGCGGTGCTCTCCCCGCTGACCGGTCTCACCGAGATCGTCGTCCGGGGCACCGACAACCTCGTCTACAACACCGGTGAGACCACTCAGGGCAGCGCCGAGTGGCGCACCTGGAAGCCGAGGACGTATCAGGGCGACGCCGCGGCCACCGAGCCGACCGCCTTCACCTACACCAACCCCAACGGTGTGACCTGGGGCTTCACCTTCCGCACCGCCGACAACCAGACCCGCATCTACGAGGTCGGCCAGACCGCTTCGCTCAGCGCGATGCGCGCCGCCGCCGACGCGCCGGACTTCCGGGGCCACGAGCTGCCCGCCCCGCCGGCCGGGTGATCACACCGCAGAAGCCGTAGCGAAGGCCTCGGCGGCCGACGGCCGCCCCTCCTCCGCAGCCGCCCGCTCCGCCCCGCTCTTCTTCCGTCCCCGCGGCACGGGCACGGGGCGGACCGGGCGGCGGTCTGCCCACGGTCGGGGGCCCACCGCGGGCCCGCACCGCTCCAGAAAGGTCCGCGCCGCCGTGTCCTGCGCACGCATACGCCCACGCATAAGCCTGCTCATACCCCTGCTGCTGCTCCTCCTCGGGGCCGTCGCGCCGCCCGCCGCCGCCGGCGGTACACAGCCGTCGTCCGACGGCCTCATCGGCACCGAACAGATACTCTTCCGCTCCGGGACCGCCGGATACGGATGCTTCCGCATCCCCACGATCGTCCGCACGAAGACGGGCACGCTGCTCGCCTTCGCGGAGGCCCGGCGCTCACCCTCCTGCGCCGACCGGGGCGCCATCGACATCGTCGTGCGCCGCTCCACCAACGGCGGCCGCACCTGGGGCCCCGTCCGCGTGGCGCTCACCGGCGGCGACACCGACCCGGAGACGCCCTACACGCGCGGCAACCCCTCTCCCGTCGCCGACCTGCGCACCGGCGCCGTCTACCTGCTCTCCACGGCGGAACCGGCCGAGCCGGGCGGCAAACGGCTGCCGTACGTCCAGCGCAGCACGGACGACGGGCTGACCTTCGGCGCCCCGAAGCCGCTGCCGCGACTGGTGAACCCGCAGGACGGGTGGTTCGGCACCGGCCCCTCGCACGGCATCCAGCTCAAACACGGCGACAAGGCGGGCCGGCTGGTGGTGGGGGCGTACGAGTCCCTGCCCCGCTCCGGCCGGGACGCCGAGTACGTCGGGGTGCTCTACAGCGACGACGGCGAGCAGTGGTTCGCGAGCACCACGCCCGACTCCTCCGGGCCCGGGATCGCGCCGGGCGAGCCCACCGTCGCCGAACTGGAGGGCGGCCAGGTGTACATCAACGCCCGCAACAACAACGGCACGTCGTCCGGGCACCGTACCCACGCCGTCAGCACCGACGCGGGCGCGAGCGTACCCGTGCAGCAGGTCGTGCCCTCGCTGACCACACCCGAGGCGCAGGCGTCGGTCCTGGCACTGGAGCAGACGTACCAGGCCACGCCCGGGGACACGCTCGTCCTCTCGGCACCCTCGCACCCGACGGACCGGCAGAACATGCGGATCCGCTACTCCACGGACCGCGGCACCACCTGGCACGACGCCGCGCAGGTCAACGCCAAGCGGGCCGGCTACTCGGACCTCGCCGAGCTGACCGACGGCGAGATCGGCCTGGTCTACGAGGGCGGTGACGGCTTCTCGGCGGCCAACATCTACTTCAACCGCTTCACCCCCGCGGCGGCCGGCGTGCCGGGCACCTTCACCGGCGCGGTCCACCCGCAGCCGTCCCCGGCCGCGGGCCGCACCACCCCCGACACCACCCCGGACGCCGACGACGCCTACCTCGCCGGGGGGTCGGCGCTCGGTGCGGGCCGCTGGGAGCAGGGTCTGGCGCTCGACGGCCCGGGTGAGTACGCCGACGTGCCGTACGCGCCGGGAATCGACCCGGGCGACGGCGACTTCACCTACTCGGTGTTCTTCAAGTACAAGGCGCAGCCCGGCGAGACCCAGCAGCGGGTGCTGATGTGGGCCTACGGGTACGGCGCGACGAAACCGCAGGTGTGGGTGCGCGCCCAGCCCGGGCTGAACCGGCTGTACGCGTGGGTGCAGGGCACCGGCGGCACCGCCTCGGTCGCCCTGACCGGTCCCGGTCCGGCGGGCGCCTTCGGCGACGACGCCTGGCACCATCTGACACTGGTGCGCGACGGCGGCCGGATCACGCTCGCGGTGGACGGCACGTCCTCGGCGCAGGCCACCGGGGTGGCCGGGCCGGTGAGCGCCGGCCGCGCCGACGGGGTCGACGGGATCCGGCTCGGGGCCAAGCCCGACAGCACGGCCGGTGACCCCTTCGGCGGCGGCCTGGACGAGTTCCGGATGTACCGCGGCGCGCTGACCGATGCCCAGCTCGCGGCGTTGCGCACCGCGAACTCGGCCCCTGACGCGGAGGACCGGCTCGGGGTGCGCCTTCCGTTCCAGGTGATCGACACGGCCGAGGTGCCGGCGCTGACCTCGGTCGGGATCGAGGACGACGTCTCGGGGCACTGCGCCGACGGCACCCTCCTCGGCGGGCCGCCCGGTGAGGTGGCCGGCCGGGTCGGCAAAGGCGCGATCTCCGTCTCGGCGTCCCGGCCCGGCGTCGAGGTGCCCTATCTGCCGGCCCTCGACGTGGGCTCCGGCGACTTCACCTACACCCTGTGGTTCCGGCACACCCTGACCGAGACCGACGCGAACGCCGCGCTGCTGTGGGCCTACGGCTCGGTCTCCGGCGAACCCTCGCTGTGGGTGCGCGCGCAGCCGTCCCAGCGGCGGCTGCTCGCGTGGGCCGAGACCCCCGCGGGGGCGACGCAGGTGGCGCTGACCGACCCCGGCCCGTCGGCCGCCTTCGGGGACGGCGCCTGGCACCTGCTCGCGGTCGGCCGGAGCGGTGGCACGCTGCGGCTGAGCGTGGACGGCACGACGGCCGCCGAGGCGACCGGGCTGTCCGGTGCCCTCACCTCGACGGCGACTCCGGAGGGGCTGCGGGTCGGCTCCAAGCCGGGCAACCTCATCCCGTTCACCGGCTCCCTGGACGAAGTCCGGCTGTACAAGCGGGCGTTGACGACCGACGAGCTGACGAGGGCCGCGCAGTCCGCCGTCGGCTCCACGGGCGGCTACCCCGCCGACCGGCCCGCGGTGTCGTGGTCCATGGAGAACGGCAACACCGAGGCCCACCTGGTGGCCCGGCCGGCCGCGGGCCCGGCGACCCCGGACTCCTCGGCGCGCTGCAACCACGCCTTCGTACGCGGCGGGGCCCGGCCCGTGTCCTCGGCGGGCGGCGGCCGGTTCGGCGCCGGGCTGGCCCTGGACGGCACGGACGACTCCGTCGAGCTGCCGTACGGCGCCGACGAGGCCCTCGGCTCCCGTGACTTCACCGTGGCCACCTGGATGCGCTACACGGCCGGTCAGTCCAGCGCCAACCAGGTCCTCTTCTGGGCGTACGGCATCGGCGGGGCGGAACGGCAGCTGTGGCTGCGGGCCCAGCCGGGCCAGGACCGGCTCACCGCCCTGTTGCAGACGGAGACGGCCACCACCCTCGTGTACGCCACCGATCCGAGCGCGGCCTACGCCTTCGGCGACGGCGCCTGGCACCACGTGGTGCTCCAGCGCACGGGCGGGAAGCTGAGCCTGTCGGTGGACGGCGGACCATCCGGCGAGGCGGCGGCCCCGGCCGGCTCGGTGACGTACGACGACGGCTTCGCCGTGCTGGGCCTTCATCTGGGGGCCAGTCCGGACGGCTACGACCGGTTCAAGGGCTCCCTGGACGAGTTCCGCCTGGTGCGGCGCGCGCTGACGGCGCAGGAGCTGACCGCCCTGCGCACGGCCAACGCCGACACCGGAACGGCCACCACCGTCCGCCTCCCCTTCGAGACCCTGTCCTCCCAGCCGTACGCCCGGATGTGAGCCCTCCCTGCCGCTGGGACTCCTTCGGCAGCCAAGTCTTCCCGGAGCGTCAGCGACGGGCGCTCCGGGCGAGCCAGGGCGTCAGGAACGACAGGGGGATCAGTTCCTTGTACGTCTCGTCGCCGGGCAGGGGGACGACGAGCCACTGGCCGGGCGGGAAGCGCCGGCCCCTGGTGAAGGCCAGTCCGCCGTAGACGGAGCGGAGGAAGGCGGGGACCGAGTCGCGGGGGACGTCGTGGAACTCCACGCCCTCGACGGTGATCTTCGCGTCGTCCTCGGGGAAGAGCCGGACGCTCACCGACGGCGGGCCCGCCAGTTCCACGAACGCCTCGTGCGGCAGCGAGCCGTCGGGGTCGGTCACGGTGAAGAGCGGGGCCGAGGTACGACGCGAGGTGCGGTCGGCCCCGATGTCGTCGGTGACCGACACCGACAGGCGGAACTCCTCGGCCAGCGCGCGTATCGCGGTGACCGCGGCCTCGGTGGTCGGCAGGTGTGCGTGCTCCATGACCTCGATCATGCCCGAGAGGAGGGCCGCCGGGCGGCGGCGGTGCGCGGCTACGATCCGTACACGGTTTCCGGGGACAGGTCCCGGAGGGTGTGTGGTTTCGAGGAGTTGGGGGTTCCGCATGGTCGCGGGTCGTGTCGTCCGTTTCGACAGTTCGCGCGGTTACGGGTTCGTCGCGCCGGAAGGCGGCGGAGAGGATGTCTTCCTGCACGTGAACGATCTGTTGATCCCCGAGGAGTACGTGCGCACGGGCCTGGTCGTGGAGTTCGACGTGGAGAACGGCGAGCGGGGGCCGAAGGCGTCGAACATCCGGCTCGCCGAGGGCGTCGAGCCCGGCGTGCCGAGGCGGCCGGGCGCGGCGGCGCGGCCGGTGTCGCTGGACGAGTCCGGGCAGCCGATGTGCGACGTGCTCAGCGCCGCGGAGTACCGGCGCGAGGTGACGGAGCTGCTGCTGAACGCGAGCCCGCTGCTGACCGCGGAGCAGATCCTCGGCATCCGCGCCGCCCTGGTGAAGTTCAGCGAGAGCCACGGCTGGGTCGAGGACTGATTCCGGCACCGGCGCGACCCTCGCGCGCGAAGGCCGTCCGGCGGTTCCGCGACTTGCTGTAATGCCTGCTCCAATTGGAGCAGGCATTACGGTAAGATCGGCGCCCGACAGGGTCAAGAGCGGGGCGACGGAAGGGTCTTCTGCATGACCGGGCCGCGGACGAGTGGCAAGAAGCGCGCCAACGGCGTGGAGTCGCGGCAGCGGATTCTCGACGCGGCGGTGGCCATCGCGGGGGAACGCGGGTACGACGGCACGTCGATCGCGGCGGTCAGCTCCCGGTGCGGCTTGCCGGCCAGTTCGATCTACTGGCACTTCAGGGACAAGGACGATCTGATCGCCGCGGTCATCGAGCGCAGCTTCGAGACCTGGCTCGCGGCCGTCGAGCTGCCCGGCGAGGAGGCCGGCACTCCCCTGGACCGGGCCATGATCATGGCGGCGAACGTGGCCAAGTCCCTGGTGAACGAGCCGGACTTCCTGCGTCTCGGCCTCATGCTCGCCCTGGAGCGGCGGCCCGAGGAGCCCCGGAGCCGGACGGTGTTCTTCCAGGTCCGCCACATCGCGCGGCAGCGGATCGAGGAAGTCGTCCGGTTCGTGCTGCCGCAGCTCGACGAGGACGCGGTGCGCGTCCTGACCACCTATGCCATCGCCGGGGCCGACGGGCTGTTCGTCCAGCGGGAGTTCAACGGCGACAGCGTCGATCTGGTGGAGATGTTCCAGTTCCACGCCCGGCTGGTGTACGAGGCGGGCGTGCGCATGGCCGCGGAGAGCGAGCGATGACCCCGGCCGGCCGGCGACGCGACGGGTCCGCCCCGCGACCGAGCGGGGCCGGCAAACCCGCGTGCGCCGGCCGGTTCCGGCGGGCGCGCCCCGGGCGCTCCCGGCTCCGGGGCGGACAGGTGGTCCGGCCCCGCGCCACGGCGCCGGCCGGGCGTCCGCACCGGTTACGGCAGCGCCCCGGACCCCGGTCCGCGGACATCACCCGGAGTCTCGACCGCCGCGCCCGCCGCCGTCGCCGGCCGGGCCCGTCGAGGCGCGCCCCGGCCGTCTCGGCCCGGTGCCGGTGACGTCCGGCGGACAACCGCCGCCCGCCCGCGCCGTCCGGAAATCCATCCCCGAGAGAGAGTCAGCAGGTCACCGCATGCCCGCCGCACTTCGCCGGATCGACGTCCACCAGCACGTCACACCGCCCTTCTACGGTGCCCTGCTCGCCCAGGCGGGCATCGCCGAGGCGGGTGGCCGCGCCCTGCCCGACTGGAACCCCGGTGCGGCCCTGGAGTCGATGGACCTGCTGGGCACCGCCACGGCGATGGTGTCCGTCTCGACGCCCGGCACCGGCTTCCTCACCGACCCGGCCGAGGCCGCCGGCCTGGCCCGGCGGCTCAACGACTTCTCCGCCGCCCTGGCCGCCGACCACCCCGGCCGCTTCGGCTGGTTCGCCACGCTGCCCATGCCGGACGCCGAGGCCGCCGTGAACGAGGCCCGCCGGGCCCTGCTCTCGCTGGGGGCGGACGGGGTCACCCTGCTCGCCAACACCCAGGGCGTCTACCTCGGCGCGCCCGGCCAGGACGCGCTGTGGCGGTGCCTGGACGAGCACGGCGCGGTGGTGTTCGTCCACCCGGCCGAGCTGCCGGCGCCCGCGATCAAGGACATCCCGCCGTTCGCCGCCGACTTCCTGCTCGACACCACCCGCGCCGCCTACCTCCTGGTGCGGGGCGACATCGTGCGCGACCACCCGAACATCCGGTTCGTGCTGAGCCACGGCGGCGGCTTCGTGCCGTACGCCTCCCACCGCATGGCCGTCACCATCGCCAACGACACCGGGCGCTGCCCGCTGGACGTGCTGGAGGACTTCCGGTCCTTCTACTTCGACACCGCGCTCTCCTCCAGTCCGGCGGCCCTGCCCACCCTGCTGGGCTTCGCCCGGCCCGGGCACGTCCTGTTCGGCAGCGACTGGCCGTTCGCGCCCACCGCCGCCGGGCAGTACTTCACCGCCGGCCTGGACACCCACGTGGACCCGGACACCCTGACCGCCGTCAGCCGCACCAACGCCGAGGCGCTCTTCCCCCGGCTGGCCGCCAGGCCGCCCGCGGCCCCCACCCGGCCCCTGACCGCGCGCCTGCGCCGGTCGGTGCACCGGGCCGGCGCCCGGCTGGCCTTCAAGCTGGTCCAGCCCGGCGCCGACTGAGGACCGCTCGCGCCACCTGGCTCGCGTGGCGGGCGGCCGCCGCGCCGCCCATGATGGGACGGTCAGCGGTCAGCCGAGCGGGAAGAGCGACGGCCATGCGGATCGTGGTGGATCTCACACGCTGCCAGGGCTACGCACAGTGTGTGTTCCTCGCCCCGGAAGTCTTCCGGTTGCACGGGGAGGAAGGACTGCTCTACACCCCGGCGGTGCCCGATGACCGGCTGGAACGCGTCCGCCAGGCCGCGGCCGCCTGCCCGGTGCAGGCGATCCTGGTCGGCGAGGAGGTGACCGCCGGTGACGGGTGATCCGCGGGACGGCCGTATCGTCGTCGTCGGTGCCTCGCTCGCCGGGCTGCGGGCGGCGGAGACGCTCCGCGACGAGGGCTTCACCGGCTCGCTGACCGTGGTCGGGGACGAGCCCCACCCGCCCTACGACCGGCCGCCGCTGTCCAAGCAGGTGCTGCTCGGCGACGTCCCGGCGGACAGCACGGGGCTGCCGGTGCGCCGGGACCCGGACGCCGAGTGGCGTCTCGGGGTGGCCGCCACCGGGCTGGACCCGCTGGCCCGGCGCGTCCTGCTGGCCGACGGGGACGCGCTGCCGTACGACCGGCTGCTGATCGCCACCGGCACCCGGGCCCGGCCCTGGCCCGACCCCGCGCAGGCGGCCCTGGACGGGGTGTTCACCCTGCGCACCCGCGAGGACGCGGCGGGGCTGGCGGCACGGCTGGCCGCCGGTCCGGAGCGGGTGCTGGTGATCGGCGCCGGTTTCACCGGCTCGGAGATCGCCTCGGCGTGCCGCGAGCGCGGGCTGGAGGTGACGGTCGCCGAACGCGGCCCCGCTCCCCTGGTGGGCGCGTTCGGCGGGACGCTGTCGCGGCTCGCGGCCCTGATGCACCGCGGGCACGGGGTGGACCTGCGCTGCGGGGTGACGGTCACCGCGCTGCTCGGCGACGGCGCCGGCCGGTTCACCGGGGCGGACCTGTCCGACGGGAGCCGCGTCCAGGCGGATGTGTGCGTGGTGGCGCTGGGCGCGGTGCGCAATGTGGAGTGGCTGGCGGAATCGGGGCTGGCGGCGGGCCCGCGCGGGATCGCCTGCGACGCGGGCTGCCGCGCCTTCACCCGCTACGGCATCGTCACCGACGACGTCTTCGTGGCCGGGGACGTCTCCCGGTTCCCGCACCCGCTGTTCGGCTACCAGATGCTCTCCCTGGAACACTGGGGGAACGCGGTCGCGCAGGCGGAGGTGGCGGCCCACAACATGGTCAGCCCCGGACCGCTGCGCCGCCCGCACCTGTCCCTGCCGGTGTTCTGGTCCACCCAGTTCGGGCGGAACATCAAGTCGGTGGGCGTGCCGACCTACTCCGACCACGTCGTCATCGCGCAGGGCTCGCTGGAGGCGGGCCGGCTGGCGATGGTCTACGGCTACCGGGGGCGGGTCACCGCCGCGGTCACCGTGGACATGGCCAAGTCGGTCGACTACTACCGGCATCTGATCGAGACCGCCGCCCCGTTCCCGCCCCCGCCCGGCGCGGCGGACCGCGCGCTGACGGCGGACATCCCGGTGCCCTCGGACGTGCCGGACCCCGGGGAGCTGTCCCACGAACCCGTCGTGGCGCTCACCGGTCATCTGCCCGACCGCCGGCTGATGGTGGTGCGGCCGCCCGGCTGACCCCCGCGTCCCGCCCGACCACGAGGAGCCGCCATGGACCCCGGCACCCTGCTGGCCCGGATCACCGACTACGCCAGCCGCCCCGACCCCTATCCGCTGTACGCGCAGCTGCGTGCGGCGGGGCCGGTGGTACGGCAGGAGGACGGCACCTTCCTGGCCGGCGGCTACCACGAGATCGCCGCGCTGCTGCACGACCCCCGGATGAGCGCCGACGAGCGGTCCCGGACCGCGCCGACGCCGTACGAGGGAACACGGGACGCGTCGTTCCTGCGGCTGGACGACCCCGAGCACCACCGGCTGCGCACCCTGGCCATGCGGCCGTTCGGCCCGCCGCACAGCCCGCACCGGGTCGACGCCATGCGCGGGGAGATCGCCCGGATCACCGAGGAGTTGCTGGCGGACCTCCCGGCGGACCGGCCGGTCGACATCGTGGACGACTTCGCCTACCCGCTGCCCGTCATCGTGATCTGCCGGCTGCTCGGCGTGCCGCGCGAGGACGAGCCGCGGTTCCGCGCCTGGTCCGACGCCCTGGTGGCGACCGCCGACATCCGGCCGGGCGAGGACACCACCGAGGTGGAGCGGGCCGGCGACCGGGCGGGGGCCGAGCTGCGGGAGTATCTGCTGGACCTCGCCGAGCGGCGGCGCGGCCGGCCGACGGACGACCTGCTCTCGGCGTTCGTCAACGAGCCCGATCCGTCGCTGCGGCTCAGTCCGCAGGAACTCGCGGTGACGTCCGCGCTGTTGCTCATCGCCGGGCACGAGACCACGGTGAACCTGATCACCAACGGGGTGCTGACCCTGCTGCGCGGGCCGGAGCACCTTAGGCGGCTGCGCCGGGAGCCCGGCCTGCTGCCGCTAGCGGTGGAGGAGTTGCTGCGCTACGAGCCACCGGTCCACCTGCGCGAACGGGTGCCCCTGGTGGACATCGAGGTGGCCGGCACCACGATCCCCGCGGGCACCTCCGTGATGCTGGCGCTGGCCTCCGGCAACCGCGACCCGCGGCGTTTCCCCGAGCCGGACCGGTTCGTGCCGGACCGCCCGGACAACGAGCACCTGGGTTTCGGCAGCGGCATCCACCTGTGCTACGGCGCGCCGCTCGCCCGTATCGAGGCGCAGACCGCGCTGGGCGCGCTGCTGCCCCGGCTGGAGCGCGCGGAGCTGGCCGAGGACCCGCCGTACCGGCGGAACGCCATGCTGCGCGGTCCCCGCCATCTGCGCGTCCGGCTGTGAGCCGGCGCGGCGCCTACGACCCGGGATGGCGCACGAGACCGGCGTAGCGGTCCGGATCCACCACCGTGGACAGGCCGTTGAGCAGCAGGCGGGTGCCGCCGCGCAGATGGGCGGCGTCCTGCTCGCCGTCGCCGGTGGGCACGAGCCAGGTGTACTGCTCGGTCCAGGTCAGACGGGAACCGGCCACCTCGTCGGAGAGTTCGACGGTGACGAGGGAGATCCAGCGGCGGACGCCGTCGACCTCGGCCTCGTAGACGTACACGATGCGGGTGTCCGGGACGATGTCCAGGAAGCGGGAGCGGTAGGCGAGGCGTTCCTCGGTGTCACCGGAGACGAAGACGTTACTGGCACTCTCGCCGCCGCCGACCCGGAAGTCCAGGTCGTGCCCGGCGGTGCCGGAGGGACCGGGGAGCCGGAACCAGCGGCTGCGCAGGGAGGGTTCGGCGAAGCCCCGGAAGACCTCGGCGCGGGGCACCGTGAAGTCCTTGTCGACGGCGAACGTGCCGTGCCGCGCGGGGAGCGCCGGGGGGCCGTCCGTCTCCGCCCGGGCGAGGTTGCCTGCGTCCATGGCGCCCAACTTAACACCCCCCCAGGGTGGTTGAGGGGCCGCGCTCAGCGGGCCCGGCCCGTCGCGCGGCCGGTGAGCATCTCGCGCAGGTCGCGGGCGTTGCGGCGGCTCACGGCGAGCGTCCGGTCACCGATGCGGACCGTCAGGTTGCCGCCCTCCACCCGGAGTTCCTCGATCCGGCCGAGGGCGACCAGCCGGCTGCGGTGGATCCGTACGAAGCCGTGCGCGCGCCACTGTTCCTCCAGGGTGGACAGCGGGATCCGCACCAGGTGGCTGCCCTCGCCGGTGTGCAGCCGCGCGTAGTCGCCCTGCGCCTCGACATGGGTGATGTCGGCCAGGGGCACGAACCGGGTCACCCCGCCGAGTTCCACGGGCACGTGGCCGCCGGTGCCGGGCGCGGCGGGCGCGGGCGCCGGGGGCCCGGCCGGGCGGGGGCCCTGGCCGGCCCGGACCAGTTCGGCGACGCGGCGTACGGCCTCGGCGAAGCGCTCCTTGCGCAGCGGTTTGAGCAGGTAGTCCACCGCTTTGAGGTCGAAGGCGCGCACGGCGAAGTCCTCGTAGGCGGTGACGAAGACGATCAGCGGTGGCGCGGTGAACCCGCCGAGGGTACGCGCCAGTTCGAGGCCGCTGAGGCCGGGCATGCCGATGTCGAGGAAGACGACGTCGAAGCCCTCCGGGCCGTCCGGGTCCCGGGTGAGGGCGTCGTTCAGCCGGCGCAGCGCCTCCGTGGCCTCCCGCGCGGGCACGGCCGTGCCGACCCGGGGGTCCTCGCCCAGCAGGTACAGCAGTTCGTCCAGCGCGGGTCGTTCGTCGTCCACGGCCAGGACGCGCAAGGGCGCGTCGCTCACCCCCATGTGCGCACAGCTCCTCCCGCCCTCGACCGCTCCCCCATGGTGGTCCAGCCGGTCACCGCCGTCGAGATCGCGGACGGCGGTGTGTCCGGGCCGTGATGCCCGGGGGGCGCGAATCGTTATTTGAGGCCGCTGAGCATGACGCCCCGGATGTAGTGCTTCTGCAGCAGCAGGAACAGCACGAGCACCGGCAGGACGCTCAGGACGAGGCCCGCCATGACCACGGGCATCGTGCGGGCCGGGTCGACGTGGTCCCGCAGCAGCTGGACGCCGACCGGCAGGGTCATCAGGTCCGGGTTGGCGGTGGAGACGAGCAGCGCCCAGATGTACTCGTTCCAGGCGTCGACGAAGGTCAGCAGCCCGAGGGTGACCAGGACGGGTTTGGTCTGCGGCACCACGATCCGCCACCACACGGTGAACTCGCCGGCCCCGTCGATGCGGGCGGCCTCCAGGACCTCGTCGGGCAGGGACAGCATGAACTGGCGGGTCAGGAAGATCCCGAAGCCGTTGACCAGGAACGGCACGGCGAGGGCCACGATGCTGACGGTCAGGCCGGCGCCGCCCCGCCCGAGCAGGTCGTTGCCGCCCGCCAGCGGCCAGTGCACCAGGATCAGAAAGCGCGGGATGAGGAAGAGGAACGGCGGGAACATCATGGTCGACAGCACCAGCCGGAAGACCAGGTCCCGTCCGGGGAAGCGGAGTCTGGCCAGCGCGTAGCCCGCGAGAGACGAGGTGAGCAGCACCGACACGGTGATCACGGTGGTGACGACGACGCTGTTGCGGAACAGCGTCGGAAGGTCCAACTGCTCGATGGCCGCCCGGTAGTTGGACAGCGCGAACGCCTTCGGCAGGAACCGGTACGGCAGCGTGCCCGCCTCGCCCGGCCCCTTGAAGGACGTCATCACCATGTCCAGGAACGGCACCACCGTGAGCAGGGCGCCGGCCACCACGACCAGGTACGACAGCCACGGGAAGCGGCGCCTCACGCGTCCTCCCCCGCTCGGCGGAAGACCCGCAGCTGGGCCAGGGTGACCACGAGGACCACGGCGAACAGCACGAACGCGGCGGCGCTCGCCGTGCCCCAGTCGCCGTGGTCGAAGGCCAGCCGGTACATCTCCAGCGCGGCCACGTTGGTGGCGTCGCCCGGGCCGCCCCGGGTCATCACGGTGATCAGCGCGAAGGACTGCAGGCCGGTGAGGAACTGGGTGACGCACACGAACAGCAGGGAGGGCCGCAGCAGCGGCAGGGTGATCCGCCGGAAGACGGTGCCGGGCCCGGCGCCGTCGAGTGCGGCGGCCTCGTGGTAGGAGGCGGGGATGGACTTCAGCCCGGCGGTCAGCACGAGGATCGCCGAGCCGAGCGAGGCCCAGGCCTGGACGACGACGACCGAGGGCAGCGCGGTGTCCGGGTCCTGGAGGAACGCCACCGAGCCGAGCCCGAGGGCGTTGAGGACGCCGTTGGCCAGGCCGCCCGGCTCGTACATGTACTTCCAGACGTTGCCGACGGCGACGACGGTCGTGACGATCGGCAGGAAGTACAGGGTGCGCCACAGCCCCTGGAACCGCAGCCGGTCCACGCAGGTGGCGACGACCACCGAGCCGGTGAGGGCCAGCGCCACGGTGCCGAGCGCGAACAGCAGCGTGTTGGTGAGGACCGGCACCAGGAACGTCGACCCGTCGGCGAGGAGGGCGGCGAAGTTGTCCGGGCCCACCGGTTCGATGGCGCCGAGGTCGAAGCCGGTCCAGCGGGAGACCGACAGCAGCAGCGCGAAGCCGAGCGGCAGGAGCAGGAAGACCGCGAAGAACAGCAGCGCCGGGGCCAGGAAGAGGTAGGCGACGACCGTCTCGCGGTGCCGGCCCCGGCGGCGGCCGTGACCGGCGGGCGCGCCGGGCAGCGGGTCCGGTGCCCGCTCGGGCGACCGCGGGGTCAGGACGTTCACCATGGCCGGGACACCTCCTGGTCGACCTGGCGGCGGGTGGTGCGCAGCGCCTCCTCGACCGAACTCCGGCCGGTCCACAGCGCCTCGATGTTCTTGCGCAGCAGCGTCTTGGCCCGGGCCGCGCCCGGACCGTTCGGCTCCGGCACGGCGTAGTCCAGCGCGTCCAGGAACGGGCGCAGGTTCGGGTCGGCGCCCGTGCCGAGGAGCGCGCGCATGTCGTCGGCGCGGGCGGTGAGCGAGCCGGCGGACACCTGGAGCATGCTCATCCGGGTGGCGGCGGTGCCGTTCCGCGCGGTCACCCGGTCGGCGTTGAGCCAGCGCAGGAACTCCCAGGCCTCGCGCGGGTGCCGGCTGGCCGTGTTGACGCCCAGCATGAAGCCGGTGGCGAGGGTGGCGGGCCGGGCGCCCGGCGCGGGTACGGGCACGGGGGCGACGCCGACGTCCCGGTAGTCGCCGCCCATCAGGGGCCTCAGGCTCCCGGTCCACCAGCCCGCGCCGACCACCATGGCCACCCGCCCGGACGGGAAGGCCTGGTAGACGTTGACGGCCGGGGCGCTCGCCCCGCGGGTGACGAGCCGGTGTTCGAGGGCGAGCACGGCGCGGCCGGCCGGCGCGTCGATGGCGGTGGACCTGCCGTCGGGGGTGACGAAGCGTCCGCCGGCGGCGTGCAGCAGGGCGAGGGTCTGGCCGACGGTGGTGGCGTCGTCGTTCGCCGACAGCCCGAACCCCTGGACGAGGGGGTTGCCGTACCGGTCGCGGCGGGTGGTGCGGTAGGCGGCGTCCTCCAGCTCCGGCCAGGTGGCCGGCGGTCCGGCGATGCCGGCCTCGCGCAGCAGCCGCCGGTTGTAGTAGAGGGCGTACGTCTGGGCCTCGGTGGGATAGCCGTAGACCGTGCCGTCCACCGTCACCGCGCCGACGGCGGCCGCGCCGTAGTCGCGCCGGATCCGCTCGGCGTGCTCGGGCGGCGCGGGCCGCAGCACTCCGGCGCGCACCAGCTGGCCGTTCCACAGGCAGTACGGGTGGAGGATGTCGGCGCCCTGGCCCGCGGCCTGGCGGACCATGAACGTGGTCAGCAGGTCGGTGAACTCGACGGCCTTCGTGCGGACCTTGACCCGGTCGTGGGTGGCGTTCCACTCGTCGACCGGGCCCTTGAGGGCCTGGTGGAGGGTGCCGCTCGCGTAGTGGGAGAGCAGGGTGAGGACGATGGGGTCGCCGGGCCGGCCGGTGCCCCGGTGCGGGGCGGCGCAGCCGGCGGCGAGCAGTGCCGAGGGCAGGGCGAGCGCGAAGTGACGGCGGCTCGGCGTCACCGGGCGGCCTCGCGGCGCAGGACGCGGAACACCCGCGTCGTGGTGAAGCCGGCCGCGCGGTACAGGTGGCCCGCCGGGGAGTCCTCGCCGGTCCACAGGAACCAGGCGCCGTGCGCGCCGTGCGCCCGCATCCGCTCCAGGACCAGGTGGAGGAGGACCTTGCCGAGGCCGGTGCCGCGCAGTTCCGCGCGCACCCCGAAGGGCCCGAACCGCTCGGTGGCCGCCTCGTACGCCCCGTGCATCGCCCAGCCGGCCAGCCGGCCCGAGGGCTCGCGGGCGACGACGATCCGGTCCAGTGGGGTGCCGGCCGCGCAGCACTCGCGGATCGCGCGGGCCCAGTCGGCGTGGAAGTGGGTCCCGGCGAGCGCGATCAGGTCCACCAGGTCGTCGTCGGCCGGGGTGGTGAACCGGTAGCCGCGTGCGGTCAGGTCGTCCCGGCGGCGGGCGATGTCGTCCGGGAGGCGGTAGCCGACCAGGCCGCGGTCCATCGCCGCCGCCTCGTACAGCGTGCGGAACCCCAGCGAGGCGAGGAGCCCGGCCGCTTCCGGGTAGGTGCCGGTGTCCAGGCCGGGCAGGAGGTAGTTCGGGGTGTACGACGCGAAGTCCACCCGGGTGCGGCCGTGGCCGTGCAGCCAGTCGAGGGCGTCGGTCAGCAGCCGTCGGCCGAGGCCGCGTCCGCGGGCGGCGGGGTCGACGAAGAAGAACGGGATCCAGCCCTGTTCGGGCTCCAGGTCGGTACCGGCCTGCGGGATCAGCCGGCGCACCGCGTAGGCGGCGCCGACGATCCGGCCGCCGGTCACGGCGACCCGGAGCCCGTCCGGGTCGAAGTTGGCGTCGAGCAGGACCAGGGAGCGGAACCGGCCGGGGGTGAGGGGGTCGGCCGGCGCGCTGCGGCGCCAGGCCTCCACCACTCCCGGTCCGTCACCCGGGCGGAAGGCGCGGAGCACTGCCCCGTCGTGCCGGCTCATCCCTGCGCCCTCGCCTGGCTCATGCTTGTGCCCCGTCTGGCTCATCCTTGTGCCCCCGTCCGGCTCATCCCTGTGCCCCGTCCGGCTCGTTCCGTGCCCGCGGCTGCGGGCGGCCGCTCGAAACGGTTGCCGGAAATCTACTGCTCCGTCCGGGAATGTCGAGCCGGACGCGCCCGGGGCTGCTCAGTCCGGCAGCACCAGCCGGGCCGTCTCCCCCGGGCCGACGGGCACCACCCGGTCGTGCAGCCGGATGTCGATGGGTGAGCGGTCGGAGGCCGGTACGGCGATCTCCAGCAGGCCGCTGCGCAGCCGCAGCCGTACGCCCCAGTGGCCGTGGTAGCGCAGGGAGAAGCCGTAGGAGGACAGTTCGGGCAGCGGGACGGGGTCCAGGCACAGGCCGCCGCGGGTCTCCAGGCCGGTCAGTCCGCGCTGGACGAGATCGAGGGTGCCGGCCATCGCGCCGAGGTGGACGCCCTCGCCGGTGGTGCCGCCCTGGAGGTCGGCGATGTCGCCGCGCAGCGCCTCCTGCACGAACCGCCAGGCGCCGGCGCGGCGGGCGCGGGCCAGGATCCAGCCGTGGACCAGGCCGCTGAGGGTGGAACCGTGGCTGGTGCGGTGCAGATAGTGGTCGACGGTCGCGGTCCAGGTGTGCTCGTCCAGCCGGTGCCCCAGCCGCTGGAACAGGCCCCGCAGTTCACCGGGCGAGAACAGGTAGCCGAGCATGAGGACGTCGGCCTGCTTGGACGCCTTGTAGCGGTTGACGGTGTCGCCCTCGGCCTCCAGGATCCGGTCCAGGCGCCGGATGTCGTCGTACCGCTTGCGGTAGCCCTCCCAGTCCAGTTCGGCCAGGTCGGCGTAGCCGTCGAACTGGCTGATCACACCGTCGTGGAAGGGGATGTGCAGCCGGCGGGAGACCTGCTCCCAGCGGGCGGGCTCGTCCTCGGCCAGGCCGGAGTACTCGGTCAGTTCGCGGCGGCGCGGTTCGGGCAGGCCGGCCAGCAGTTCCAGGGCGCGGCCGAGCACCCAGGCGGCGGTGACGTTGGTGTAGGCGTTGTCGTCCAGGCCGGGGCGGGCGGCGCCGGGGTAAGCGTCGTGGTACTCGTCGGGGCCGACCACGCCCCGGATGCGGTAGCGGCCGAGGTGGTCGTCCCAGACGGCCGAGTCCGCCCAGAAGCGGGCGATCTGGAGCAGCATCTCGGCGCCCTCGCCGTGCCGGAAGTCCGTGTCGCCGGTCGCCTCGCAGTATTGCCAGATGTTGTACGCCACGGCGGAGCCGACGTGGTGCTGGAGCCGGGAGTGGTCCGGCAGCCAGCGGCCGGAACGCGGGTTGAGGTGCAGTTGCTGGGTCTCCTCGCGGCCGTCGCTGCCGCTCTGCCAGGGGTAGAGCGCGCCGCGCCGACCGAGCGCGGCGGCGGCGTGGCAGGCGGCGTCCAGCCGGCGGTGGCGGTAGCGCAGCAGGGCCCGGGAGACCTCGGGCAGGTGCAGGTTCAGATAGGGCAGGACGAAGAGTTCGTCCCAGAAGACATGGCCCCGGTAGGCCTCGCCGTGCAGTCCCCGGGCGGGCACGCCCACGTCCAGGTCGGCGGTGTGCGGGGAGAGGGTCTGCAGCACGTGGAACAGGTGCAGGCGCAGGATGCTGCCCGCCTCGCCGGGCACGTCGAGCTCGGTGCGCCGCCACAGCTGCTCCCAGACGGTGCGGTGGGCCTCCAGCAGGGTCTCGAACGGGGGCGCGCCGGCGGTGCGGTCGAGGGCCGCGCACAGCGGGTCGCTGATGGCCGGGTCGCGGGAGGTGTGCAGGGCGACGGTCTTGTCGACGGTGGCGGTCCGGCCGGGCGGAAGGCGCAGCCTCAGCCGTTGGACGGCGCGGCGGTCCTCGGCGGCGTGGCGGACCGGCGCCTCGGCGGTGAGCCGGGCGGCCAGGCCGAAGCCGATGTCGGAGGTGCGGGTGTGGCAGCGCAGCCACACCGTGCCGGGGGCGGCGGCACCGGCTTCGACCCGGGTGAGGTGCCGGCCGTCCAGCTCCCGGTAGCGGGCGACGCCGGAGTTGGTGACGCGCCCGTCGAGCGCGGCCTCCACGTCCAGGTCGAGGGGTCCGCCCTCGGCGGTGAACTCGGTGCGCAGCGCGGCGAGATGGGGGTCGGCCAGGTGGACCAGGCGGAGCTGCCGGACGAGCAGGCCGGTGCCGGGGCCGAGCGGGTAGCGGGTGCGGCGCTCCAGGACCCCGGGGTCGAGGTGGAGGACCTGGTGGTGCTCGGTGACGGCGGTGGTGTCCGGGGTGAGCCAGTCGCCGCCGGCCGGGCGGAAGCGCAGCGGCAGCCAGTTGGGGAGGTTGACCATGTCCTCGTTCTCGACCCGGCGCCCGGCGACCTCGGAGGTGAGCCGGTTGTAGCAGCCGGCCGCGTAGGTGCCGGGGTAGTGGATGTCGTCGGCGGTGCACTCGGGCAGCGCGCCGCGGGTGGCGAAGTAGCCGTTGCCGAGGGTGCACAGGGATTCCCGCAGGCGTTCCTCGCCGGGCCGGTAGCCGTCGTACTCCCAGGCGGGCCCGGTCACCGTCACCCCTCGGACAGCAGGCCGGCCAGGATCCGGTCGGGGGTGAGGGGGAGTTCGCGGAAGCGGAGGCCGGTGGCGTGGTGGACGGCGTTGCCGAGGGCGGCGGCGGTGCCGACGATGCCGATCTCGCCGATGCCCTTGCTGCCCATGGGGTTGAGGTGGGGGTCGTCCTCCTCGATCCAGTGGGCCTCGATGTCGGGGACGTCGGCGTGCACGGGCACGTGGTAGGAGGCGAGGTCGGCCTCGGGGAAGTCGCCGAACGCCGGGTCCAGGGTGCTGTGTTCGGTCAGGGCCATGCCGAGGCCCATGACCATGCCGCCGGTGAACTGGGAGCGCGCGGTGCGGGCGTTGAGGATGCGGCCGGCGGCGTAGACGCCGAGCAGCCGGCGGACCCGGAGCTCGCCGGTGACGGTGTCGACGGCGACCTCGGCGAAGTGGGCGCCGAACGCGTGCTTGGCGTAGGGGCTGTCGGCGTCGGCCTTGCCGGTGGTGTCCGCGCGGGTCTCGATGCCCTCGGCGGGCAGCGGACCGGGGTGCGCGGCCAGCCGGGAGGCCAGTTCGGCGCAGGCGTCGTGGACCGGCCAGCCCCAGGAGGCGGTGCCCATGGAGCCGCCGGCCAGCGGGGCGGGCGGCAGGTCGCTGTGGCCGATCTCGACGCGGACCCGCTCCAGGGGCGCGCCGAGGCGGTCGGCGGCGATCTGGGCGAGGACGGTACGGGCGCCGGTGCCGATGTCGGTGGCGTTGATCCGGATGGTGAAGGTGCCGTCGGGCAGCGCGCGGGCCGCCGCGGCGGACGGCTGGGCGGCGGCCGGGTAGGTGGCCGCGGCCATTCCGGTGCCGGTCAGCCACGGGCCGTCGCGGCGTACTCCGGGGCGCGGGTCGCGCTCGGCCCAGCCGAAGCGGCGGGCGCCCTCGCGCAGGCACGCGACGAGGCCGCGGCTGCTGAACGGCTTGCCGCTGCCCGGCTCCCGGTCGGGTTCGTTGCGTACGCGCAGCTCCACCGGGTCGATGCCGACGGCGTCGGCGAGTTCGTCCATGGCCGACTCCAGGGCGTACATGCCGGGGGCCTCGCCGGGGGCGCGCATCCAGGACGGGCTGGGGACGTCGAGCGCGCTCACCCGGTGGGTGCTGAGCAGGGCCGGGGTGGCGTACATGACGCGGGAGGGCACCGCGGCCTGCTCCACGAACTCGCGCACCCGGGAGGTCTGGGTGGTCACCTCGTGCAGCAGGGCGGTGAGCCGGCCGTCGGGGTGGGCGCCGAGCCGCAGCCGCTGCACGGTGGGGGCGCGGTGGCCGACGGTGGTGGGCAGGTACCGGCGGGGGTAGGCGACGGTGACGGGGCGGCCGGTGTGGCGGGCGGCCAGGGCGGCGAGGACGACGTCGGGGCGCGGGGTGCCCTTGGAGCCGAAGCCGCCGCCGACGTGTTCGGTGACGGCGGTGACGTGGTCCTCTGGCAGCTCGAACAGTTGGGCGAGCACGGACCGCACGGTGCTGCCGCCCTGGCTGGAGGTGTACACGGTGAGCCGGTCCCCGTCCCAGTGGGCGGTGCTGGCGTGCGGCTCCATGGGGTGGTTGTGCAGCGGCGGCACCCGGTAGGTGACGTCGAGGCGGACCTCGGCGGCGGCGTAGGCGGCCGCGGGGTCGCCCTGTTCGAGCCGGCCGGGGTAGCCGCCGCCGACCTCCTCGGGTTCGTAGGCGTCCGGGTGACCGGTGACGAGGGTGACGTCATGGGGTTCGGGGGCGTAGTGGACGCGGACCGCGCGGGCGGCGGCGCGGGCCGTCTCCAGGGTGTCGGCGACCGCCAGGGCCACGCACCAGCCGCGGTGCGGCACCTTCGGGTTCTGCAGCAGGGCGAGCGTGTGGTCCTCGGGCTCGGCGAGCCGGGGGGCGTCGCCGGGGGTGAGGACGGCGAGGACGCCGGGCAGGGCGAGGGCCTCGGAGGTGTCCACGGCGGTGACCCGGCCGTGGGCGATCGCGGCGGGTACGGGCCAGGCGTGCGCGCGGCCGGGCAGGGTGTACTCGGCGGCGTAGCGGGCGGTGCCGGTGACCTTCTGGCGTCCTTCGCGGCGCTCGGCGGGCGCGCCCAGGGCGGTGCCGGCCGTCCCGGTCGTACCGGTCATGGGGGTCCTCCTGTGTCGGCTCAGGCCGTCGCGGTGGCCGGGGCGAGGCGGTTCAGGACGTCGAGGGCGAGGTTGCGGGCGAGGGACACCTTGTAGGCGTTGTCCCGCAGGGGCTCGGCGTGCGCGAGTTCGAGGGCGACCGCTCCTTCGAAGGCGTCCGGCCCGGCGGGGGCGCCGAGCAGGGCCAGTTCGGTGTGCCGGGCCCGCCAGGGGCGGTGGGCGAGCCCGCCGAAGGCGACGCCCACCTGGTCGACGATCCCGTCCGTGACGCGCAGGGCGACGGCGACGGAGGCGAGGGCGAAGGCGTACGACGCCCGGTCCCGGGCCTTGCGGTAGGCGGAGGGCACGCCGGCGGTGGCGGCCGGCAGCAGCACGGCGGTGATCAGTTCGCCGGGGCGGATCCAGGTGTCCCGTTCGGGGTGTTCGCCGGGCAGCCGGTGGAAGTCGGCCACCGGCAGCCGCCGGGTGCCCTCGGGGCCGTACAGCTCCACCTGGGCGTCGAGGGCGGCGAGGGCGACGGCCATGTCGGAGGGGTGGGTGGCGATGCACTGCGCGGAGTGGCCGAGGACGGCGTGGTCGCGGTGGACGCCGTCGCGGGCGCCGCAGCCGCTGCCCGGTTCCCGTTTGTTGCAGGGTTTGTCCAGGTCCTGGAAGTAGGGGCAGCGGGTGCGCTGGAGGAGGTTGCCGCCGGTGGTGGCGGCGTTGCGCAGCTGGGCGGAGGCGCCCGCGAGGAGGGCCTGGGACAGGGCGGGCCAGCGGTCGCGCACACGCGGGTCGGCGGCGAGGTCGCTGTTGCGGACGGTGGCGCCGACGCGCAGCGAGCCGTCGGGCAGCTCCTCGACGGTGTCCAGCGGCAGCCGGCCCACGTCGATGAGGAGGGTGGGTTGTTCCACGCCGAGTTTGACCAGGTCGACCAGGTTGGTGCCGCCGGCCAGGTAGCGGGCGCCGGGGTGGGCGGCGCAGGCCTCGGCGGCTTCCTGGAGGGTGGCGGGGCGCAGGTATCCGAAGCCGTTCACTCGATCACGTCCTCGATCGCCTCGACGATGCGGGGGTAGGCGCCGCAGCGGCAGAGGTTGCCGCTCATCCGCTCGCGGATCTCGGCGCGGTCCAGCGGGACGGGCCGGCCGGAGGGGGCGGCGGGGTCGGTGACGTGGGAGGGGTGGCCGGCCTGGGCCTCAGCGAGGAGGCCCACGGCGGAGCAGAGCTGGCCGGGGGTGCAGTAGCCGCACTGGAAGGCGTCGCGGGCGAGGAAGGCCCGCTGGAGCGGGTGCGGTTCCTCGCCGTCGCCGCCGAGGCCCTCGACGGTGGTGATCTCGCTGCCGTCGAGGGCGACCGCGAGCAGCAGACAGCTGTTGACGCGGCGCCCGTCGACCAGCACGGTGCAGGCGCCGCACTGGCCGTGGTCGCAGCCCTTCTTGGAGCCGGTGAGGTCCAGGTCCTCACGAAGCAGGTCCAGCAGGACGCGCCGGTGGTCGACGCGCAGGGTGTGGGGTTTGCCGTTGACCCGGAGGGTGACCTCGGAGTGGTGGGGTGCGCTGGTCATGGGCGGGGATGACCTTCCGGACGCGGACGATGCTGCCGTTCCCCCCGCGTATCCAGTCACCCCCGCCTCACACGTCCCGGCACCCGTCCGGCGGACGGCCCGGTGTCGCTCAGCCGGCCGGCGGTGCCATCGCCGCCGCCGGTTCGCCGTGGGTCGCGAACTGGGTGCGGTGCAGTTCGGCGTAGCGTCCGCCGGCCGCCAGCAGCTCGTCGTGGGTGCCGCGTTCCACGATCCGGCCGGATTCCACGACGAGGATCTGGTCGGCGGCGCGGACGGTGGACAGGCGGTGGGCGATGACGACGGCGGTGCGGCCCTGGAGTGCCTCGGCGAGCGCCTCCTGGACGGCCGCCTCGGAGGTGTTGTCCAGGTGGGCGGTGGCCTCGTCCAGGATGACCACGCGCTGGCGGGCCAGCAGCAGCCGGGCGATGGTCATGCGCTGGCGTTCGCCGCCGGAGAGCCGGTAGCCGCGTTCGCCGACGACCGTGTCCAGGCCGTCGGGCAGGGAGCGTACGACGTCGGCGAGCCGGGCCCGGCCGAGGGCGTCCCACAGCTCGTCGTCGGCGGCGTCGGGGCGGGCGAGGAGCAGGTTGGCGCGGACGGTGTCGTGGAAGAGGTGGCCGTCCTGGGTGACCATGCCGAGGGTGGCGCGCAGGGAGGCGGAGGTGAGGTCGCGGACGTCGGTCCCGCCGATGCGGACGGCGCCCGCGTCGACGTCGTACAGGCGCGGCAGGAGCTGGGCGATGGTGGACTTGCCGGCGCCGGAGGAGCCGACGAGGGCGACGGTCTGGCCGGGTTCGGCGCGGAAGGAGATGCCGTGCAGTACCTCGGTGCCGCCGCGGGTGTCGAGCGCGGCGACCTCCTCCA
Organism: Streptomyces achromogenes subsp. achromogenes; assembly: GCF_000720835.1. Classification (GTDB taxonomy): domain Bacteria; phylum Actinomycetota; class Actinomycetes; order Streptomycetales; family Streptomycetaceae; genus Streptomyces; species Streptomyces achromogenes. The sequence continues at coordinate 100,322 of NZ_JODT01000018.1, forward strand.
GGGAGGCGAGGGAGACCTGGTCGGCGGCCGGGTAGGCGAAGCGGACGTCGTCGAACTCGACGGCGACCGGGCCCTCGGGGACCTCGCGGGCGTCCGGCTTCTCCTCGATGAGGGGCCTGAGGTCCAGCACCTCGAAGACCCGCTCGAAGCTGACGAGCGCGCTCATCACCTCGACTCGGGCCCCGGCGAGCGCGGTCAGCGGGGCGTACAGCCGGGTCAGCAGCAGGGCGAGGGAGACGACCGCGCCGGGCTCCAGGGTGCCGTGCAGGGCGAACCAGCCGCCGAGGCCGTAGACGAGGGCCAGGGCGAGGGCGGAGACCAGGGTGAGGGAGGTGATGAAGACGGACTGGGCGGTGGCGGTGCGGACGCCGATGTCCCGGACCCGGGCGGCGCGGGCGGCGAACTCCGCGGACTCCTCCTCGGGGCGGCCGAACAGCTTGACCAGGGTGGCGCCGGGGGCGGAGAACCGCTCGGTCATCCGGGTGCCCATGGCCGCGTTCAGGGCCGCCGCCTCCCGCTGCATCCGGGCCATCCGGCTGCCCATGCGGCGGGCGGGCAGTACGAACACCGGCAGCAGCACCAGCGCGAGCAGGGTGATCTGCCAGGACAGGGTGAGCATGACGGCGAGTGTGAGCAGCAGGGTGACGAGGTTGCTGACGACGCCGGACAGGGTGTTGGCGAAGGCGCGCTGGGCGCCGATCACGTCGTTGTTGAGCCGGCTGACCAGCGCTCCCGTGCGGGTGCGGGTGAAGAACGCGACGGGCATGCGCTGCACATGATCGAAGACAGCCGTTCTGAGGTCGAGGATGAGTCCCTCCCCGAGCGTCGCCGACAGGCGCCGGCCGAGGATGCCGAGTCCCGCCTCGGCGAGCGCGACGAGCGCGATGAGCAGGGAGAGCCGGATCACTCCGGCGGAGTCGTGCCCCGCCACGATCGCGTCGACGACGCGTCCGGCGAGCACGGGGGTGGCGACGGCGAGCAGCGCGGTCACCACCCCGATCAGCACGAACCGGACGATGCCGGCGCGGTGCGGGCGGGCGAAGGCGGCGATCCGGCGCAAGGTGGCGCGGGCGAACGGGCGACGCTGGGACTGCGCGTTCATCACGCTGTGCAGCTGCGTCCAGGCGGTGGTCTCCATGCTCATGCCGACGACGGTAGGACCTCAAGCTTCGTTGAGGTCAAGGTCGGCGGGTTTTCACCCGAGGCGTACGGGGCCCGGCGCGCCGTGCTCAGCCGGTGCTCACCTTCACCGGTCCGCCGCCGGGGTCGACGCGGTCGTGCCAGTGGGCGGGCAGACGCAGGGTGCGGTGGGACGGGGCGGTGGCGAGGCGCCGGCGGTAAAGGAGGCGGCCGTCCTGGTGGACGTACAGGACCGGGCGGGGCGGCAGGGCGGCGGGGCGCAGGAGGTGGTGGTCGGGGCGGGCCCCGGGGGTGACGCGGTTCGGGGTGATCCAGCGCAGCGGCGCGGACACCAGGACGGGTACCCCGGGGTCCGGCCAGGGGGCGCCCGCCAGGTGGTCCAGGACCGCGCGGGCCGCCCGGGCGCCCTCCAGGACCGCGGTGCGGGCGGGCTCCACGGCGTGCAGCAGGTCGCCGGCGGCGAAGACACCGGGGCGCGAGGTGTGCCAGGTGCCGTCGGTCGCGGGGCCGCGGGTGCCGAGGTCGAGGGCGAGGCCGCCGCGCCGGGCCAGTTCGTGGTCGGGTACGAAGTCGCCGGTGAACACCACGGTGTCGCAGGGCAGGACCGCCGTGCGGCCGTCCCGGTGGCGGATGCGGACGCCGGAGAGCCGTCCGTGGCCGAGCAGTGCGGCGACCGTGGCCGAGGTCAGCAGGGGGATGCCGTGGCGCAGCCGGGCCGCCTGGGCGCGGGCGCGGGCGGCCCGGGCCCGCGGGTCCTCCGTGACCAGGGCGACGACCTCGGTGCCGGCCGCGCGCAGGGTGCCGGCCGCCGCGTAGGAGACGTCCTCGGCGCCGACGACGACCGCGCGGGTGCCGATGTGCTGTCCGAACAGGTGGACAGCCCGCTGGAGTTCGCCGGTGGTGTAGACGCCGGCGGCGCGGGTGCCGGGCACCAGGCGGGCGGTACGGGGGCGTTCGCGGGCGCCGGTGGCGAGGACGACCGCCCGGGCCCCGACGGTCTCCGGGCCGCCGGGGCCGACGGTGGTGAGCACCGGTCCCCCGGGCGCCCAGTCCAGTGCCGTCACCCCGGTGCGCAGGGTGGCGCCGGCCCGTTCGGCGGCCTCGATGAGCAGCCGGGCGTAGCGGGGGCCGGTGAGCGGGCGGGTCAGGGTGCCGAAGCCGCCGTGGGCGCTGTGCCGGGGCACCCCGCCGGGTTCGGGTTCGCGCTCCAGCACCTCCACCCGTCCGGCGCCGGCGGCGGCCAGCCGTGCGGCGGCGGCGAGTCCGGCGGGGCCGGCGCCGACGACGAGGACGTCCACCTGCCGCACGGCGGTCATGACCGCGTCCCCCGTTCGAACAGCTCACGGACCGCCGCTCCGCAGTAGAAGCCCTGGCAGCGGCCGGCCCGGGCGCGGGTGCGGCGGCGCAGGCCCTCCAGGCCGCGCGGCGGGATCGTACTGGCGAGGGCGTCGCGGATCTCGCCCCGGGAGACCCGCTCGCAGTGGCAGACCAGGGTGCCGTACTCGGGGTCGGCGGCGATCAGGTCGGCCCGCTGGTAGGGGCGGGGGAAGGCCTCGCCGAGGTTCGGCAGGGTCACCGGCTCGACCTCGCGTACCGGTCCGAGGTCGAGGCCGGTGCCGGCCAGCAGGCCGGTGACGTGGGCGGCGATGGCCATCGAGGCGGTCAGGCCGGTGGAGCGGATGCCGCCGACGGTGACGTACGCCTGCCCGGGGTGGGCGGTGATGCGGTAGTCCTCGTGCCCGGTGGCCGCGCGCAGCCCGGCGTAGACGGCGGTGACCTCCTCCTCCACCAGGGCGGGCAGGATACGCCGGCCCTTCTCCCGCAGGGAGGCAAGGCCCTCGGCGGTGGATTCGGTGGCGTGCTTGTCGGCCAGGTCCTCTGCGGTGGGGCCGAGCAGGACGTTGCCGTAGACGGTGGGCGCGACCAGGACGCCCTTGCCGAGGGCGGTCGGCACGGGCAGCAGGATGTGCCGCACCAGGGGGCGGGCGAACTTGTCGTAGACCAGGAGCTGGCCGCGGCGCGGGGTGACGGTGAAGTCGTCGTGGCCGAGGGCGCGGTCCAGGGTGTCGGCGTGCAGTCCGGCCGCGTTGACCAGGTGGCGGGCGTACAGGGTGCCGCGGCTGGTGGTCAGCCGGTGTCCGCCGTCCCGGTCCACGGCGCGCACGGCCGTGTTCAGGTGCAGGTCGGTGCCGACGCGGACCGCCTGGGTGGCGTAGGCCAGGGTGGTCGTCCAGGGGCAGATGACGCTCTCGCCGGGGACGTGCAGGGCACCGAGCGCGCCGGGGCCGAGGTGCGGTTCGCGGGTGTACAGCTCCTCGGGGCCGAGCAGGGCGGTGTCGTGGCAGCCGTTGTCCTCGGCCTTGCGGGCCAGCCGGGGCAGGGCAGCGAGCTGTTCGGCGTCCCAGGCGACCAGCAGGGCGCCGACCCGTTCGACGGGGATGCCGGTCCGGGCGGCGTAGGCGCCGAGCAGGGTGTGGCCCTCGCGGACCAGCCGGGCCTCCAGGGTGCCCGGGGTGGCGTCGAAACCGGTGTGCAGGATGGCGGTGTTGGCCTTGGAGGTGCCCTGGCCGACGTCGTCCTGGGCCTCGACGAGGGCGACGCGCAGCCGGGGGTGGCGGGCGAGTTCGCGGGCGATGGCGCAGCCGACCACGCCGGCGCCGACGATCGCCACGTCGTACGGCGTCCGCGGGAGCGGCCCGGTCGCGGTGACGGTCATGGGGCGAGGAGGGCGGCGACGGCGGCGCGGAACCGGGCGCGGCGTTCGGCGGCCTGGCCGGCCGGGATGCGGGGCTCGTACACGGTGGCGGGTTTCCCGTCGGGCAGGGCGTCCTGGAGGCGCAGCCCGGGGTCCGCGCCGAGGCGGGCGAGGGCGGCGGCGCCGAGCGCGGTGGCGTCGGGCAGCGCGGACACCTCGACCGGGCGTTGCAGCAGGTCGGCCTGGGTCTGCATGAGCAGCGCGGAGCGGGTGAGGCCGCCGTCGACGCGGAGCGTGTCCAGCGGGGCGCCCAGTTCGCCGGCGGCGGCCTCGGCCAGCTCGGCGACCTGGGCGGCGATGCCCTCGCACAGGGCGCGCACCAGGTGCCCGGCGGTGGTGTCGAGGCCGAGGCCGGTGAGCGAGCCGCGCAGGTCGCCGCGCCACCAGGGGGCGGCGAGTCCGGCGAGGGCGGGGACGAAGGTGACCCCGCCGCTGTCGGGGACGCCGCCGCCGACGGGGTCGAGGTCGGCGGCGGAGGAGATGACGCCGAGGCCGGTGAGCCATTGGACGGCGGAGGCGGCTGTGTAGACCTGGCCGTCCAGGCAGTAGCCGGTTGCGCCGGCGAGCCGCCAGGCCACGCAGGAGACCAGGCCGGACGTGCCGCGCCGGGGCCGGTCGCCGGTGTGCGCGAGGAGGAACGCGCCGGTGCCGTAGGTGCACTTGGCGGTGCCGGGGCCGGTGATCCGCTGGGCGAGCAGGGCGGCCTGCTGGTCCACGATCAAGCCGGTGAGCGGGATCTCGGGGCCGAACGCGGTGGTGGTGCCGACCGGGTGGGCGTTGTCGGTGATCTCGGGCAGGGGTTCCCCGGCCAGGCCGAACAGGTCCAGGGCGCGCGGGGACCATTCGGTGCGGTCCAGGTCGAGCAGCTGGGTGCGGCCGGCGGTGGCGGCGTCGGTGGCGAAGGCGCCGGTGAGGCGGTGCACCAGCCAGGCGTCGGAGGTGGTGACGACGCCGTCGCGGGTGAGGTGGCGGCGGATCCAGGCCATCTTGGGCGCGGCGAAGTACGGATCGAGGGGCAGCCCGGTCAGCTGCCGCACCTCCTCGGCGTGGCCGTCGAGTTCGGCGCAGACGGTGGCGGCGCGCCGGTCCTGCCAGACCAGGGCGTCGGTGAGCGGGCGGCCGGTGGCCGGGTCCCAGGCGAGGACGGTCTCGCCCTGGTTGGCGAGGCCGAGGGCGACGACGTCCTCGCCGGCCCGGGCGAGCGCGCGCCGGCCGGCCTCGACCACCGAGTCGTACAGCTCGCCCGGGTCCGCCTCGACCCGGCCGCCGGGCAGGTGGCGGGGGCGCACCTCGGCGAAGCCGGTGCCGAGGACGCCGCGTTCGGGGCAGACGACGAGCGCCTTGGTGCCGGACGTGCCCTGGTCGACGGCGAGCACCGGTCCCGTCATCGCGCGTCCCCCGCTCCGGCACTGAAGATCACCGCGCCAGCCTGCCGTCGCGGCGGGCCCGGCGTCAAGCACTTCGGGCCGGGTCGCCGGCCCGTCCTCCCCGGCGGCCGGACGGGGCGCCGGCCGCTTACCCGCGGGTACGCCAACTGCCCTGAACAGGTGGTTGACTTGGCAACAATGGATAGGGAGAAGGGTCACCTCTATAGTGACCGCCGACCACGCGAGACCACTTCTTCACCGCCCAGGGGAGGGCCGTTGCTACGTCAGGTGCGCCCGCGGCCGGGGGGCGGCTGATGGCCAGGGACGGAGCCCGCCCCTCCTACGATCCGGCCGGCCCCGACCACGCGCTGCGGGCCGCGCTCCAGGAGCTGCGCACCGGCCGCTGGATGGCCATGCGCACCCTGCTGGCGGAGACCGCCGAGTGGCCGCGCTGGACCCAGCGCACCCAGGTCCTGGCGACGGCCGCGGCCGGCACCGACGTGGTGCGGGCCTGGCTCGCCGAGGAGCCGGGCAGCGCCCACGCGACGGTGATGCTCGCCCGGGTCGGCGTGGAGCGGGCGCTGCGGGCCCGGCGGGAGAGGCACCGGCGCACCCACGAGTTGTGGATCGAGGCGTGGGACGCGGCCCAGACGGCCACCGTGGCCGCGCCCCGGGACCCGGTGCCCTGGGTGTGTCTGCTGGCGCTGGCCCAGCTCGATCCGGAGCAGCGCTGGGAGGAGCACCGGGCCGCCCCGCCGGAGCCGGTGCTGCCGCCGGGCCCGTGGGGGCTGCTGGCCGAGGCGGACCGGCGCGACCCGTTCAACCGCGAGGCCCACCACCGGATGCTGCAGTTCCTGTACGTGCGCGGCGGGCCGGGGCGGCTCACGGAGGCGTCCGGGTACGCGCAGTGGGCGGCGGGCCAGGCACCGCCGGGCTCGGCGCTGCACCTGCTGCCGCTGTACGTACGGGTGGAGCGTTACCGCCGGGACAGCGGGCCGGACGCGGCGCTGGACCTGCACTGGGTGGTGGAGGAGGCGGCACGGGAGGCGCGGCGGGCGCTGGAGTCCTGGTTCGACCGGACGCGGCCCGGGGAACGCGCGCTGCCGGACCTCAACCACCTGGCCCACGCGCTGTGGGGTTCCCTCCAATTCCGTGAGGCGGCCCGGGTGTTCGAGGCGATCGGCCCCTACTTCACACCGCCGCCCTGGATGTACCGCACCCCGGACCGGGAGCGCGCGGGGGAGGTCTTCACGCAGGCCCGGGACCGCTGCCGGGCCGCCGCGGAGGGCTCCGGTCCCTGAACGCCGGGTAGCAACACGTCAGTTCGGCACCGTTCGGCAACCACGATCCGGAGGTCCCCCGCGTGTCACCCACCCCCGATCCCTCGCCCGTGCCCTCCCCGGGACTGCCGCAGCAGGACGAGGAGCAGCGCCTGCGCGAACTCGGCTACCGGCCGGTGCTGGCCCGTCGGATGGGCGGCTTCGGCAACTTCGCGATCAGCTTCTCGGTGATCTCGATCCTGTCCGGCTGCATGACCCTGTACGGCTTCGGCCTGAACACCGGCGGCCCGGCCGTGATGCTGTGGGGCTGGGCGGGCGTGGGCCTGTTCGTGCTGTGCGTCGGCCTCGCGCTCGCCGAGGTGACCAGCGCCTATCCGACCTCCGGCGCCCTGTACTACATGGCCGACCGGCTCGGCGGCCGGCGCTGGGGCTGGTACACCGGCTGGCTGAACCTGCTGGGCCTGCTCGGCGCGATCGCCGGCATCGACTACGGCGCGGCCCTGTTCGCCGGGGCGTTCGCCAACCTCCAGTGGGGCTTCGTGCCGACGCCCGGCACGACCATGCTGGTCTTCTGCGTCATCCTGCTGCTGCACGCGGTGCTGAACCTGTTCGGCGTGCGTCTGGTCAGCCTGCTGAACTCGGTCAGCGTGTGGTGGCACCTGGGGGGCGTGGCGCTGATCGTGGGCGCGCTGGTGATCGTCCCGGACCACCACCGGCCGGCGTCCTTCGTGTTCACCGAGTTCGTCAACGGTACCGGCTGGGACAACCACGTGTACGTGGCGGCGATCGGTCTGCTGCTCGCCCAGTACACCTTCTCCGGGTACGACGCCTCCGCCCATCTGTCGGAGGAGACCTCGCACGCCTCGGTGGCCGCCTCCCGGGGCATCGTCCGCGCCATCTGGGTGTCCTGGCTCGCGGGCTTCGTGCTGCTGGCCGGACTGACCTTCGCCATCCAGGACTACGACGCCACGCGCACCACCGACACCGGTGTGCCGCCCGCGCAGATCATGCTGGACGGCCTCGGCACCGACGGCGCGAGCGCCCTGCTGCTGGTCGTGATCGTCGCCCAGCTGTTCTGCGGGAACGCCGAGGTCGCCGCGGCCAGCCGGATGGTGTTCGCGTTCAGCCGGGACGGGGCGCTGCCCGGCTCGCACCTGTGGCGCAAGGTGAGCGGACGCACCCAGACCCCGGTCGCCGCCGTGTGGCTGTCCGTGAGCGTGGCCTGCGTGCTCGCGCTGCCGTCGCTGTACTCGGCGACGGCGTACAACGCGGTGACCGCCATCAACGTCATCGGCATCACCCCGGCCTACGCCATCCCCGTCCTGCTGCGGCTGCGCGCGGGCGACCGCTTCCGGCCGGGGCCGTGGCAGCTGGGCCGCTGGAGCAGGCCGGTGGGGTGGATCGCGGTCGGGTGGGTGGCGTGCGTGACCGTCCTGTTCTGCCTGCCGCAGGCGTCACCGGTCACGGTGGGCACGATGAACTACGCCTCCGTCGCCCTCGCGGTGGTGCTGGTCCTCGCCACCGTCTGGTGGTTCGTCGCCCGCCGTTCGTACGGCACGCCCTCGGCCGCCTACGGCAGCGGCCGTGACCAGGCGGATTTCGCGGAGGGCATCGTCTGAGCGGCGGTGGGGCGGGCGCCACTCCCGGTACGAACCCGGGTGCGGAATGCGGCAGGATGAACGAGCGCGCCGGAGCCCGGAGTTCCGCCGGCCGGCGCGGTCGCACATCCCGGACATCGAGCAGGTGACAACGTGACGAGACTTCACAACCGGCCTCCCGCAGCCGCCGAGCGCCCCGGAGGTGACCGGTGAACCGCGCGCTGACCCTGGACGACCTCGTCCTCGCCGGCATCGCCCTGGCGGCGGGCCTGACGCTCGCCTTCATGTCGCGCACCCTGCTGCGCTGGCTCGCCAAGCACGCCAAGCGGACCCGCTGGAGCGGGGACGACGTCATCGTGGACGCGCTGCGCTCGGTCGTGCCCTGGGCGGCCATCGCGGGCGGCGCGGCGGCGGCGACGGCCGTACTGCCGCTGACCGGAGCCGTCCAGCACCACATCAACGAGGTGCTCCAGGTCTGGGTGATCGCCGTGGTGACCTTCTCCGCGGCCCGGGTCGTCGCCGGCCTGGTCCGCTCGGTCACCCAGTCCCGCTCGGGGGTGGCGGGCTCGGCGACCATCTTCGTCAACATCACCCGGGTGCTGGTGCTGGCCATCGGCTTCCTGGTCGTCCTGCAGACGCTGGGCATCTCCATAGCTCCGCTGCTCACCGCCCTGGGCGTGGGCGGTCTGGCCGTCGCGCTGGCCCTCCAGGACACGCTCGCCAACCTCTTCGCGGGCATCCACATCCTCGCCTCCAAGACCGTGCAGCCGGGCGACTACATCCGGCTGAGCAGCGGCGAGGAGGGCTACGTCGTCGACATCAACTGGCGTCAGACGACGGTCCGCCAGCTCTCCAACAACCTGGTGGTCATCCCCAACGGCCAGCTCGCCAAGGCCAACATGACCAACTACACCCGGCCCGAGCAGGAGCTGACCGTGCTGGTGCAGGTCGGGGTGGGCTACGACTCCGACCTGGAGCACGTGGAGCGGGTGACGGCCGAGGTGGTCACGGAGGTGATGCGGGACGTCACGGGCGCCGTCCCCGACCACGAGCCCGCGATCCGCTTCCACACCTTCGGCGACTCGCGGATCGGCTTCACGGTGATCCTCGGCGTGGGCGAGTTCAGCGACCAGTACCGGATCAAGCACGAGTTCATCAAGCGCCTGCACCGCCGCTACCGCGCCGAGGGCATCCACATCCCGGCCCCCACCCGCACGGTGGCCCTCCAACAGGGCTCGGTGACCATCCCCCAGCAGCGCAGCGGCGAGGACGCGGTGTCGGGGGTCACTGGGGCTGAGTAGGGGGACGGCGGGGGTGTAGGGGCTCGGGGGGGGAGCCCTGTCGGGGCGGGACGGAGGGACACGGGGCTCGGGCGGGTCGCCGCAGGAGCCGGGCGGAGAACCACGGGGCCGGAGAGCCGCAGAGGCTGGGCGGAGAGACACGGGGCCCGGGCGGAGAACCGCAGGAGCCAGGCGGAGAACCACGGGGCCCGGGCGGAAAGCCGCAGGAGCCAGGCGGAGAACCACGAGGCCCGGACGGAAAGCCGCAGGAGCCAGGCGGAAAGCCACGGGGCCCGGGCGGAGAACCGCGGGAGCCAGGCGGAGAGACGCGGGGCTCGGGCGGAGAACCGCAGGGGCCGCGCCGAGAGCCGCGGGGCCTGGGCGGAGAGCCGCAGGGGTCGGGCGGAGAGCCGCGGGGCCTGGGCGGAGAGCCACAGGGGTCGGGCGGAGAGCCGCGGGGCCTGGGCGGAGAGCCACAGGGGTCGGGCGGAGAGCCGCGGGGCCTGGGCGGAGAACCGCAGGGGCCTGGGCGGAGAGCCGCGGGGCTCGGGCGGAGTACCGCAGGGGCCGCGCGGAGAGACGCGGGGCTCGGGCGGAAAACCGCAGGGGCCGCACCGAGAGCCACGGGACCTGGGCGGAGAGACGCAGGGGCCGGGCGGAGAGCCACGGGGCGTGGCGGAGAGACGCAGGGGCCGGGCGGAGGGACGTAACGGGCCGGGGCCGCAGGGCGCAGGGTGCCGGCTGGGGTCCCGGAGCCGGGTGGCAGGCCGCTGAGGCCAGGACGGAAGGCCGCCGAAAGGCCGGGCCGAAGGCCGCCGGGGCCGGGGCTGAGCGCCGCCGACCGGGGCAGGACCTCGGGGCCGGAGGGCGTAGGGGTCGTATGCTCGGAAGGCGTGGTATCTCCCGCTTTCGACCCCCGTGGGCTCGACCGGCGGCTGGACGCGCTCGCGCGGCAGCCGTTCCGGGCCCGGTTCCGGCTGCGCGGGCGGGAGCTGGCGACCGCCCGGCTGAAGGGGCCGGCGACCCTGCGGTGGCACGCCTACGACCTGATCGCCCGGCGGCTGGCGCCGGCCCGGCCGGACAAGGACGGCCGACAGACCCCGTACCGCGGCCATCCGGTGTTCGTGGCCCAGCACGCGACCGCCACCTGCTGCCGGACCTGTCTGGAGCGCTGGCACGGCATCCCCAAGGGGCGCGAGCTGACCCGAACCGAACATGTGTACGTAGTGGACGTCATCTGCCGCTGGATCGAGCGCGAGACGGCGGGCCGCGGATTTCCCGGCCCGGACCCCTGTCGAGCGGACGGCGATCACGAGATATCTTGATGTCGAGCAATGTTGCAGACGTGGAGCGGAGCACCCGGTGACTGACTCGACCATCATCTACACCTACACAGACGAGGCCCCGGCCCTGGCGACGCATTCGTTCCTGCCGGTGATCCAGGCGTACGCCTCGCAGGCCGGTGTGCCCGTGGAGACCCGCGACATCTCGCTGGCCGGGCGCATCATCGCCGTCTTCCCGGAGTACCTGAACGAGGACCAGCGCATCCCGGACGCGCTGACCGAGCTGGGCGAGCTGGCCAAGACCCCGGCGGCCAACATCATCAAGCTGCCGAACATCTCGGCGTCCATCCCGCAGCTGAAGGCCGCCGTCGCCGAGCTCCAGGGCAAGGGCTACGCGCTGCCGGACTACCCGGACGACCCGAAGACCGACGAGGAGCGCGAGATCCGCGCCCGCTACGACAAGGTCAAGGGCTCCGCCGTCAACCCGGTGCTGCGCGAGGGCAACTCCGACCGCCGCGCCCCGGCCTCGGTGAAGAACTACGCCAAGACCCACCCGCACCGCATGGGCGCCTGGACCTCCGAGTCCAAGACCAACGTCGCGACCATGGGCGAGAACGACTTCCGCTCCACCGAGAAGTCCGTGGTGATCTCCGAGGCCGGCACGCTGCGCATCGAGCTGGCCGCCGAGGACGGCACCACCACCGTCCTGAAGGACTCCGTACCGGTCCTGGAGGGCGAGGTCGTCGACGCCTCCGTCATGCGCGTCGCCGAGCTGAACGAGTTCCTCGCCGCGCAGGTCGCCCGCGCCAAGCAGGACGGCGTCCTGTTCTCCGTGCACCTGAAGGCCACGATGATGAAGGTCTCCGACCCGATCATCTTCGGTCACGTGGTGCGCGCGTTCTTCCCGAAGACCTTCGCGAAGTACGGCGAGACCCTCAAGGCGGCCGGCCTCACCCCGAACGACGGCCTCGGCGGCATCCTCAAGGGCCTGGAGAACCTGCCCGAGGGCGCCGAGATCAAGGCCTCCTTCGACGCCGAGATCGCCGAGGGCCCGGCCCTGGCCATGGTCGACTCCGACAAGGGCATCACCAACCTGCACGTGCCCTCGGACGTCATCATCGACGCCTCCATGCCGGCGATGATCCGCACCTCCGGCCACATGTGGGGCGCCGACGGCCAGGAGCACGACGCCCTCGCCGTCATCCCGGACTCCTCCTACGCCGGTGTCTACCAGGCCGTCATCGACGACTGCCGGGCCAACGGCGCCTACGACCCGTCCACCATGGGCTCGGTGCCGAACGTCGGCCTGATGGCGCAGAAGGCCGAGGAGTACGGCTCCCACGACAAGACCTTCGAGATCCCGGCCGCGGGCACCGTCCGCCTGGTCGACCAGGCCGGCAACGTCCTGATCGAGCAGCCGGTCGCGCAGGGCGACATCTTCCGCGCCTGCCAGACCAAGGACGCCCCGATCCGCGACTGGGTCAAGCTGGCCGTCACCCGCGCCCGCGCCACCGGCGACCCGGCGGTGTTCTGGCTGGACGAGACCCGCGCGCACGACGCCAACCTGATCGCCAAGGTCCAGCAGTACCTGCCGGAGCACGACACCGAGGGCCTGGACATCCGGATCCTGTCGCCGGTGGAGGCCACCAAGCTGTCGGTGGAGCGCATCCGCCGCGGCGAGAACACCATCTCCGTCACCGGCAACGTGCTGCGTGACTACCTGACCGACCTCTTCCCCATCCTGGAGCTGGGCACCAGCGCCAAGATGCTGTCGGTCGTCCCGCTGATGGCGGGCGGCGGCCTGTTCGAGACCGGCGCCGGCGGCTCCGCGCCCAAGCACGTCCAGCAGCTGGTCAAGGAGAACTACCTGCGCTGGGACTCGCTCGGCGAGTTCTTCGCGCTGGTGCCGTCCTTCGAGCAGTACGCGGAGGCCACCGGCAACACCCGCGCCAAGGTCCTCGCCGACACCCTGGACCGCGCCACGGCGACCTTCCTGAACGAGGACAAGTCCCCGACCCGCCGGGTGGGCGGCATCGACAACCGCGGCAGCCACTTCTACCTGTCCCTGTACTGGGCGCAGGAGCTGGCGAAGCAGACCGACGACGCCGGCCTCGCGAAGGCGTTCGCGCCGCTCGCCGAGACCCTGGCCGCGAACGAGCGGAAGATCGTGGACGAGCTGAACGCCGTCCAGGGCCGGCCGGCCGAGATCGGCGGCTACTACCAGGTCGACAAGGCCAAGGCGGACGCGGTCATGCGCCCGTCGGCCACCTGGAACGAGGTCCTGGCGTCCCTGAGCTGACGCCCGCGACGCCCTGAGAACCGCGCCCCGGACGGCACCGCCCGCCCGGGGCGCGGTCATGCGCGGGAACGGTCCCGCCGGGGCGCGGTCATGCGCGGGCGCGGTCCGTTGTCAGTGCCGTGTGGCACCGTGATCACGGACGATGCCCCCGACCCCTCCTGGAGCAGCCCGTGACCTCCTTCGCCCTCCTGCCCGGCGCCCCGGACTCCCCGGTGCTGCTGCACGTGCCGCACTCCTCGCGGGCGATACCGGACGAGGTGCGCGCCGGGATCGTGCTGGACGACGGCGCTCTGGAGCGGGAGCTGGACCACATCACGGACGCGCACACCGCCGAGCTCGCCGAGCGGGCCGCCGCGCTGGCCGGGCTCCGGCCCTGGCGGTTCGTCAACCGGCTGTCGAGGCTGGTGGTGGACCCGGAGCGGTTCCCGGACGAGCGGGAGGAGATGGCGGCCGTCGGGATGGGCGCCGTGTACACGCGGACCACGCACTCCGCCGGCCTGCGGCCCGCGGACACCGACCCCGAGCCGCTGCTGGCCCGGTACTTCCGGCCGTACGCGCGGGCCATGACCGAGGCGGTGGCCGGCCGGCTGGCCGCGACCGGGCGGGCCGTGATCATCGACGTGCACTCGTACCCCACCGAGCCGCTCCCCTACGAGCTGCACGGCACCGGTCCGCGCCCGCCGGTGTGCCTGGGCACGGACGCCTTCCACACCCCGCCCGCCCTGACCGAGGCCGCCCGCGAGGCGTTCGCCGGCTGCGGCGAGACGGGACTGGACAGCCCGTTCGCCGGAACGTACGTACCGCTGGACTTCTACGGCACGGACGCCCGGGTCGGCGCGCTGATGGTGGAGATCCGCCGGGACACCTATATGACGGAGCCGGGCGGCCCGGCCGGACCCGGGCTGGACCGCCTGGCGACCGCCCTGGCGAAGCTGATCGACCTGGTGTAGCCGTCGGCGTGGCACGGGCCCCGGCCGTAAGGCCCCGGCCCGCGCCGCCGCCGTGTCAGGCCCGCAGCCACTCCGTCACGATCACCTCCGCGCCGGTGCGCAGCCGGAGGGCGAACGGGCCGGTGGGCGGGGGGCCGCCGGTGAACCGGCCGAGGGGGTCGGCGGTGAGCGGGCGGGCGTGCCCCGGGCCGCCGAGGAGTTCGATCCGCGCCGACTGCGGCGGCATCAGCTGGCCGATCAGCCCGTCCCCGGTGACCTCCACGTCCACGGTCACCTCGCCCGCGCGGAAGGTGAGCATGCGCGGCGGGTCCGCGGCGCCCCGGACCGGCAGGGCGTCCACGAGCGAGTCGAAGGTCAGCTCGGCGAGCCGGGCGTCCAGGTCGTGCAGCGCGAACGCGTCCAGGGCCGACTGGAGCAGGTCGGCCGGGACCGGGTCCAGCACGGCGGCGGCCTGCCGCAGTTCCTCCTCCAGCAGCCCGTCCGCGAGCGCGTCCGGTCCCCCGGGCATCTCCTCGTCCCCGTTCACAGCGCACCCCGCGCGTCCATCCGGGCCCGCAGCCGGCGCAGACAGCGCTGGCGCAGCGGGCCGATGCTGCCGACCGCGATGCCGAGCGCGGCCGAGATCTCCCCGTAACTGGGCGGCGGCGAGGCCATCAGCACGCGCAGCAGCTGCCGGCAGCGCTCGCCCAGTGCGTCCAGTTCCTGCCACAGCCGGCGGACCCGTTCGGCGCGGTCCGCCGCCTCCTCCGAGTCGATCAGCGTCTCCTCCGGCGTCCGCTCCTCGCTGGCCCGGTCCAGCACCCGCGGATCGTCGGTCAGGGTCAGCCGGGACAGGCCCTTGAGCACCTTCAGGCACTCGTGCCGGGCCGTACTGGCCAGCCAGGCACCGGCCTTGTCGGGCTCCCGGATCCGGCCGAGGTGCTGGGCGAAGCGGAACCACACGGTCTGGAAGACCTCGTGCCCGTCGGCCTCCGAGAGCCGGTGCGCGCGCACCACCGACCACACCAGCGGGCTCAGCCCTTCCACCAGCGCCTTCCAGGCCGCGGCGTCCCCGTCGACGGCGGACCGGACCAGCGCGCCGACCTCTGTTCGGTCCACGACTCCACCCCTTGTGTACGGCACGTCATCGTACGCCGTGCGGTGAAGGGTCCCGGCGCTCATACCGGCAGCGCCGGGATCGCGGCCGGTACGGGGCGCCACGTGGGCGGGCGGAGCGCCGGAGCCCGCGCCCCGCGTACCTCGGCCCGGTCCGCGGTGGCCGCCAGCAGCGCGGCGGCGGCCGCCCGCGGGTCGCGTTCCCGGTACCGCGTCATCCGGTCGGCGACGAGCCCCGCGACCACCGGGGTGGCGAACGAGGTGCCGCTCCACTGCGCCGGCCCCTCGAACATCACCTGGTCCGGTTTCCCGCCCGTGCTCGTCAGGCCCTCGCTCAGCACGCCGGTGTGCGGCGGGTACTGGCAGGTGCAGGAGTACGCGTCGGGGCCGAACCGGCAGGAGTCGTAGGTGGAGTGCTGGTAGACGTACGGCACCGGGACCCGGAAGCCGGTGAGGGCGCTGGTGAGGCGCTCGCCGGGGGCGTACGCCCGTACCCAGGGGCCGTGGTTGCTGAAGCAGGCCCCGCCCTCGCCGTCCGCGCGCAGCGCCCCGACCGACAGCACGCTGCCGGCGTACTCGGGCAGCGCGGCGTAGGCGGCGGGCCAGAACGGGGTGGCGCTGCCGTTGTTGCCGGCGGCGGCCACCAGCAGGGTGCGCTGGTCGCGCAGTTCCCGCATGAACGCCTCCAGTCCGATGAGGCCGTCGGCGTCCTCGCTGGGCGTGCCGGCGGACAGGCTGATGATGTCCGGCCAGCCGTCCCGGTCGACCGCCTCGAACAGCAGGGCGCCGAACTCCGACTCCAGCACGGCGCCGGCGTCGTTCAGCGTGCCCCGCACGGTGATGTCGGTGTTGGGCGCGACGGCGGCGAGGATCCCGGCGATGAACGTGCCGTGGCCGACGTACTGGCGCAGCACGCCGTCGGCGTCGGTCTCGGCGCACTGGGCGTCGCCGGTGGTGTGGGCGAGCGGCGGATAGCACCGGTGGTCGTGCACCAGACCGGTGTCGACCACGAGGACGCCGACCGCGGTGGCCGGGTCGTAACGGCTCTCGGCGGGGGCCGGGTTGGCGGATCCGGCGCGCGGGACGGGCACCGGCTCGTCGCCGGGGCAGGCGTTGACCGCGATGTGCATGACGTGGTTGCGTCCGGCCAGCCGGCGGCCCCGCCGGTCCTCGGCCTGCCGGACGGCGTGCAGGGCGTGCGGCACGGTGTCCTCGCCCTGGGTCGGGTCGCCGACCCGGATCCGGGTCACGCCGGTGCGGCCGGTCTGCGGGCCCTCGCGGCGTACGTGGTCGGGGACGAGGCCCTGGGTCTCGGTGAAGTGGGTGCGCACGGCGTCCTCGACGAACGGGGCCTCCTCGCCGTCCCGGACGAGGACGACCCCCTTCTCGTAGAGGAAGCCCGCCGAGTCGTCCGGCCCCATGGTCAGCGGGATGTCCGGCAGGGCGCGCTGGATGTGCTGGAACTGCTCGTGGAAACGCTGTGGTGCCACGTGATGTCCTCCCCCGTAGACGGTGCTCCGACAGTTGAGAGTCGCGGGACCGTCGCCTGATACAGCGGGCTACTACCATGCGAGACGTGACAGCGGGAAGCGAGGCGATTCTCGAACTGCTGCCCCTGGTGTTCGCCGACCCGGGCGAGGCCCGGGCGCGGGCCGAACACGTGCTGCGCTCGGGTCCGTCGCCGCTGGACGGGAGCGTGGCCCACCAGGTACTCGGCATCTGGCAGCGGGACTTCGGTGACCTGCGGATCGCGCTGCGGCATCTGCGGCGGGCCCGGGACCTGGCCGCGCGCGCCGAGTCGGCCGACCGGGAGGCCGATGTGCTCGCGACGCTCGGGGTCGCACTGGTGCACGCGGGGCGCACACGGCAGGGACTCGCCTCGTTCGAGCGGGGGGTGGCCCGGGGCAGCGGGCACACCCGGGCCCGGGTGCTGTACCGGCGCGCCTACGTATGGTGGGTGCTGGGCCGGCACCGGGAGGCGCTGGAGGACGTGCGGCGGGCGCTGCCGGTGCTGCGCCAGGCCGCCGACGACATCTGGACCGCGCGGGCGCTGACGCTGCGGGCCACCGTGCATCTGGCGCTCGGCGCGGTGGACCGGGCGGTCGCCGACTTCACGGCGGCGGAGCGGCTGTGGGACACCACCGGCCAGGAGCACGACAAGGCGGACGCGGTGGAGAGCCGGGGCCTGGCCGCCTTCCGCTCCGGGGACATCCCGGCGGCACTGCGGCTGCTGGACGAGGCCGAGGAGCGCTACGCCAAGCTGGGCACCCCCACCTACAACCTGTCGATCCGGCGCTGCGAGGTGCTGCGGGCGGCGGGGCTGGCCCCGGAGGCGCTGGCCGAGGCGGACGCGGCGATCGCGGAACTGGACCGGATCGGCGGGCAGTCCACCCGCAAGGCGGAACTGCTGCTCGCCGCCTCCTGGGCCGCCCGCTCGGCGGGGGACGCGCACACCGCCATAGCCCGCGCCGCCGTCGCCGTACGGCTGTTCGCGGCGCAGCGCCGGACCTGGTGGGAGACGCACGCGCGGCTGGTGCTGATCGAGGCGCGGGTGGCGGCCGGCCGCCGGTCGGGGCGGATGGTCGCGGACGCGGCGGCGGTCGCCGAGAGGCTGGCCTCCTTCGGCTCGCCCGCCGCTCCGGAGGCCTCGCTGCTGGCGGGCCGGATCGCGCTGGCGCTGGGCTGGACGGCCGACGCGGAACGGCACTTGGCGGTGGCCGCGCGCAGCCGCTACGGCGGGCCGCCGCCGGCCCGGGTGACCGGCTGGGCGGCGCAGGCGCTGCGGGCGCGGGCGGCCGGTTCCCGGCGGGGCGTGCTGGAGGCGTGCCGGCGCGGCCTGGACGTGCTGGACGACCACCGGATGACGCTGGGCGCCTCGGAGCTGCGCGCCCACGCGACCGCGCAGGGCGCCGAACTGGCCGCGCTGGCACAGGAGGTGAGCCTGGCGCAGGGCAGTGCGCGGCGGCTGCTGGCGTGGAGCGAGCGGTGGCGGGCGACCGTGCTGTCCGCGCCGCCGACCCGGCCGCCGGACGATCCGGCGCTGCTGAGCGGGCTGACCGCCTACCGGGAGATCGCGGCCCGGGCGGAGGCCGCGCGGATGGAGGGCCGCCCGGTGCCGGCGCTGGAGCGCGAACAGCGGCGCCTGGAACGGGAGGTGCGCTCCCGCAGCCGGCACATGGGCGGGGCCGCGGCGGGCGCCGGGTACCGCTTCGACGTGGACCGGCTGCTGGACCGGCTCGGCGACGGGCGGCTGGTGGAACTGGTGGTGGTCGACGGCCGGGTGCACGTCCTGCTGTGCGGTCAGGGCCGGGTACGGCGGTTCGCCGGCGGGTCGCTGGACCGGGCGGTGGCCGAGGCCGGGCATGTGCAGGCCGCGTTGCGGCGGCTGGCGCATCCGGGGGCCGAGGCGCGGCTGCCGCTGGTGGAGGAGGCCGGCCGGCGGCTCCAGGAGGTGCTGCTGGCGGGCGCGGTGCCGCATCTGGGTTCCGGCCCGGTGGTGATCGTGCCGCCCGGCGCGCTGCACCAGGTGCCGTGGGCGCTGCTGCCCGCGCTGCGCGAGCGGGTGCTCAGTGTGTCGCCGTCGGCGGGCAGCTGGCTGCGCGCCCGGGAGACGGAGCCGCCGCCCCGGGGCCGGCCGGTGCTGGTGCGCGGCCCGGGACTGGCGACCGGCGGCGCGGAGGTGCCGGAGCTGGCCGGGCGGTACGGCACGGCGACGGTCCTGGAGGACGACGAGGCGCGGGTGCCCCGGGTGCTGGCGGAGCTGGACGGCGCGGGCCTGGCACACCTCGCCGCGCACGGCACGTTCCGCGCCGACAGCCCCCTGTTCTCCGCGCTGCGGATGGCGGACGGGCCGCTGATCGTGCACGACTTCGAACGCCTGGCCCGCAGCCCGTACCGGATCATCCTGTCCAGCTGCGAGACGGCGCGCCTGGCCTCGGTCGGCGCGGACGAACTGCTGGGCGTGGTCACGGCGTTGCTGCCGCTGGGCACGGCCGGAGTGGTGGCGAGCAGCGCGCCGGTGAACGACGCGGCGGTGGTGCCGCTGATGCTGGCGCTGCACAAGGGTCTCGACGCGGGCCTGTCCCTGGCCGAGGCCCTGCGCGACGCCCGCGCCGCCCTGCCGGGCGACGCGCTCCACCAGGCGACGGGCTGGGCCTTCGCGGCGTTCGGGGCGGCCTAGGGCCTGGTGGCGGGCGGTGGTTTCTCATGCCGTCTCCCGGTCGGGGGTGTCCAGCAGCCAGGGCAGTGCGGTCCGGTCCGCCGTGCCGAGGCGGGTGTACGCGCTGTACAGATGGTTGCCGACCGTCCGTACCGACAGTGTCAGCTTCTCGGCGATCTCGCGGTTGCTCAGCCCGGCCGCGGCCAGGGTGACGATCTGGCGCTGGCGGGCGGTGAGTTCGCCGAGGACCAGGCCGGCCAGCGCGGGCGTGCTCGCGCCCTGGCAGCGGCGGGCCAGGGCGACGGCCCGGGTCCGGGAGCGTCGCGCGGCGCTCGGGTCCCGGTGCGTCCGGGCGGCCTGCGCGTACGCCTCCGCCGCGTACAGCGTGAAGCCCCGCTCCGCCAGCGCCTCGGCGGCCCGGTCCAGCGCGGGCCCGTCTCCGCGTGCGAGGGCGTCGGCGTGCCGGGCCAGCACGCTGCCGACCGGCAGCCGCCCGGCCGCCCGGCCGGGCTCCCCGAGGCGTACGGCGGTGTAGCGGGCGTGGACGTCGTCCGGGCCGGCCGGCTCGTCCGAGCAGCCTTCGGCCAGCCGGAGTTCCCCGCGGCAGCCGCCGTCCCGGGGAGCCGGCCGCAGTCCCTCCCGGGCCCAGGCCGCCGCCTCGCGCACCTCGCCGCGCAGGCGCGCGAACCGGGCGCGGACCTCGGCGTACCGGGCGGGAAGCGGGATGCCGTGTGCCACCAGCCACTCCCCCACCGGCGTGGGCACCGGCCGGACGTCCAGCCGCTCCATCTGCCGTACCAGGGTGCGCCGTTCGGCGTCGAGCGCCGGTCCGTACGCGGGGGCCGCCCGGCCCAGCCGACGGGCCCGCAGCCGGCCGGCCGCGGCGCGCAGCGCGGTGCCGTGCAGGGGGTGGGCGAGGGTGACCGCGCCCTGTTCGCCGATGTCGACCAGACCGTCCGCCTCCAGGCGTTCGAGGGCCTCCAGGTCCCGTTCGTCCAGCTCGTCCAGCGGCAGCGGCAGGGGTTCGGCGAAGGCGAGGCGGTCGAGGATGTCGCGTTCGCCGGGGCCGGACCGCTCCAGGGCGGGGGCGAGCCGCTCCCGGACCGCCGGGGTGACCGGCAGCGGCCCCCGCCAGGCCCACTCGCCGGTACCGGCGACGGACTCCAGCCGCCCGGTCCCGACCGGCCCGGTTCCCGGGAGGGGGACCGGCGACGCGGACGGGCCAAGTGCCGCCCCCGGAGCGGACACCGGCACACCGGCCCCGGCACGTCCCGTCCCGGGAGCAGAGACCGACGCACCGCGTCCGGCAAGTCCCGCCCCCGGAGCAGAGACCGACACGCCGCGTCCGGCAAGTCCCGCCCCCGGAAGCAAAGTCAGCCCGTCCGATGCGTCGAGCGCCACCCCAGGCGCAGACGCCGATACGCCCGCCCCCGCGAACGCCTCCCTAGAGGCGGACGTCGGCTCACCGGCCCCCGTGAACACCGCCCCCGGCACCCGCGACGGCGCCCCGGCCCCGGTAAGTGCCGGGCCCGGCACCGGCGTCGGCTCGGTCAGTGCGGTGAGCAGGTCGCGCAGCAGGCGCAGGTCGCCCCGGCAGGCCTGGTGCAGCCGGCGCACGGTGAGCGGTTCCAGTGCGGCGCCGGCGAGCAGCCGGGCGGTGTCCTCGGGCGGGAGCGGGCCGAGGGGCAGCCGGGGCAGCAGTTCCCCGGTCCACAGCCGGGACACCGCGCCGGGCGCCGGTGCCCCGTCCGCCGCGGCCACGATCAGCCGGGTGCGGCGGTGCACGGCCAGCTGGTGGACCAGGGCGGCGGAGGTCTCGTCCAGCAACTGGGCGTCGTCCACGACCAGGACCCGTACGCCGGACAGCGCGCGGACCGCGCGGTGCAGGGAGACGGTGTCGGGCAGCAGATGCGCGAACGCCGCGAGCGGCAGGTCCCGGGCCTCGGGCGTGCCGGTCACCCGGACGTGGTCCAGGCCCCGGACCGCCTCGGTGATCAGCCGGGTCTTGCCGTGGCCCGCCGGTCCGGTCACCACGATGCCGGGCCGGCCCCCGGCCGACGCGGCGCGCACCCGCTCCAGTTCCTCCGACCGGCCGGTGAACGGCCAGGGCAGCTCCAGTGTCTTCGCGTCCTGTCGGTAAGTCCTCACACCATGCTGAGCGCGGGTACTCAGTTCTGATACAGGGCGACTTGAGTAGCCCGCGACTCAGGTGCGCGGCCGGGCCGGGCGGCACTCTGCTGCCATGACCCGACGCCTCTGCTCGCTACCGCGGCAGCCGGTCCCGTCGTATCCACCGGGACTGACCGCCGAGCGGCTCGGCGCGCTGCTCGCCGCACGGCGGATGTGGGTCAACGGCACGGTGCTGCACTACTGCTTCCTGGACGCCCGCACCGACGCCTCGGTCATCCCGGTTCCCGGGACCGGGGAACTGCGCCGGGTGCCGTGGGCGGGCGGGGAGGGGCAGCGGGAGGTGGTCCGCGACTGCTTCCGCGAGTGGCAGGACCTCGGCATCGGCGTCACCTTCGCCGAGGTCGCCGACCGGCACGAGGCGGAGCTGAGGATAGGTTTCCAGGCCGGTGCCGGGTCCTGGTCGGCGGTGGGCCGGGACGCGCTGTCGGCCGGCCGGGGCGAGCGGACCATGAACCTCGGCTGGGACGTGACCGCGCCCGGCGAGCGCGGGACGGTCCTGCACCAGATCGGGCACGCGCTGGGCATGGTGCACGAGCACCAGAGCCCGTACGCGGGGCTGCACTGGGACGACGAGGCGGTGTACGCGGAGCTGGCCGGCCCGCCGAACTTCTGGAGCCGGGAGACGACGTACACCAATGTGCTGGGCCGGCTGGACGCCTGCGAGGCGGGGGCCTCGGTGTGGGATCCGCAGTCGGTGATGACGCTGCCGCTCGGGCCGGGGCTGGTGCTGGAGCCGGAGCAGTACCGCGGGGGGCTGCGCCCGCCCGGCAGCCCGTCCCCGGCCGACAAGGAGTTCGTGCTGCGCTGGTATCCGCCCGCCAATCCGGCGGGGCCGGCCGCGCTGGTGCCGTTCCGGTCGGTGCCGCTCGGTCTCGGGCCGGGCGAGCAGGCGGATCTCGCCGTCGAGCCGCCGGAGACCCGCGCGTACACGGTGGGCACCTTCGGCGAGGCCGACACCGTGCTGGTGGTCTTCGAGGAGCGCGACGGGGAGCCGCGCTTCCTCGCGGGGCGGGACGACGGCGGCACGCCGGACAACGCCGCCGTCCGGGTCCGGCTCGTCAAGGGCCGCCGCTACACCGTCCGGGTCCGCCTGTACTCCACGTGGGGGTCGGGAGAGACGGCGGTCATGTGCTGGTGACGGCACACGGACGGCATGGAAGCCACAGTCCGGCACCGGGGGGAACGGGCGCGGACGTCACCTACGGGGGAGGTGACGTCCGCGCCCACACCGCGTTCGTACCCGCTCAGGACGCGGTGCGCAGCGGCTCCACGCCGATGACCTTGCGGTAGACGCGGGCACCGTCGCCGTAGTCGTCGACGGCGTAGTGCCAGGTGGCCTGGTTGTCCCAGAGCACGAAGTCGCCGGGCCGCCAGCCGAAGCGGATCGTGTAGTCCGGCGAGGCGGCGTGCCGCAGGAGGTGGTCGAGCAGGACCCGGCCCTCCTGCACGGTGACGCCGGTGAGCCCGAGCGCGGAGGAGCTGAGGAAGAGCCCCTTGCGTCCGGTGAGCGGGTGTTCGAGGACGACCGGGTGCTCGGTGGTGGTCTCGTCCGGGGCGGTCTTCCGGCTGCCCTGCGCGTAGTTCTCCGGGTTGCCGTCGTACACCGCGTTGACGCCGGCCAGCAGCGTCTTGAAGGGCTCGGACAGGTCGTCGTAGGCCGCCTGGAGGTCGGCCCACAGGGTGTGGCCGCCGAGTTCGGGCACCTCGTCGTAGGTCAGTGACTCGATGGCGAAGGCGGGGCTGCGCCACAGGCCGCCGATGTGCCAGGTGCTGGCCTTGCCGGTGTGCCGCACGTTGTAGGGGTAGACCAGCGGGTGGTCCGGGTGGCGCTGGGCGGTGGGGTGGTCGAAGGGCTCGGCGAACAGCCGGACCGCCTCGACGTGCTGGGCGGGCGTCAGGTGCTGGTCGCGGAACACCAGCACCTTGTGGTCGCGGAAGGCCCCGCGCAGCGCGTCGGCGGTGGCCGCGTCGACGGGGCGGGTCAGGTCGACGCCGGTCACCTCCGCGCCGATGCGCGGGCCGGTCCGGTGGATGACGAGGTGGGTGCCGGGATCGGTGACGGTGGTCATGTCCATCTCCTCGGTACGAAGCTCAGGGGTGCGCTGGTGCGGACGTGCGGCGGCTCAGCGGCCGGCCGGCACGGGGGGCGGTGCGGGCGCCGGGCGGGGGACGACCGGGGCCCAGGGGAACGGCGGGTCGGGGATGTGGCGGCGCAGTACCGGGGCGACCTCGGACTGGAACAGTTCGAGGGAGTCGCGGTGGAGCGCGGGCGGCAGCCCGCCCGCGTCCGCCGCCACGTGCAGCACGGTGTGCCCGAACTCCTCGTGGTAGCGGTGCACCTTGTCGATCACCTGCTCGGGACTGCCGATCAGGGCCGAGCTGCGGGCGGCGAAGTCCTCCAGGGTCTCGAAGACCACGGGCAGGCCCGCCGCGCGTTTGAAGGCCAGGTCGGCCTCGAAGACCGGGCGGTACGCCGTCAGCGCCTCCTGCGAGGTGCGGGCGACGTACAGTCCGGCCGTGCCGGCGCCCACCGCGAGGTCCGCCGGGTCGTGGCCGTAGTGCTCCCAGCGCTCGCGGTAGTGGCGGATCAGCGCGGCGTAGGGCTCGATGGGGTGGGTGACGTTCGCCGAGAACAGCGGGTCGCCGTAGCGTGCCGCGAGGTCCACGGACGCCTCGCTGGTGGCGCTGCCGTGCCAGACCCGCACCGGCCGCTGGTACGGCCGGGGCCACACCTCGGCGTCCTTCAGCGGCGGCCGGAACCGGGTGTCGGCACTCACCTTGTCCTCGCGCCACAGCCGCCGGAACACCTCGTAGCTCTCGGCGTTGCGGGCCCACTGGTCCTCGGGGGTGACCTGGAACAGCTCGCGCTGCGCGGTGCCGTTGCCCTTGCCGATGATCAGGTCCAGCCGGCCGTCGGAGAGATGGTCCAGGGTGGCGTAGTCCTCGTACGCGCGGACCGGGTCGAGCAGGCTGAGCGTGGTGACGGCGGTGAACAGCCGGATGCGGCGGGTGAGCGCGGCGATGTGGCCGAGCACGACCGTCGGCGCGGAGGAGAGGAACGGCCGTTCGTGCCGCTCCCCCACGCCGAATCCGTCGAAGCCGAGTTCCTCCGCCAGGATCGCGTCGTCCAGCACCTCGCGGAACCGCTCGTGCTCCGTCTTCAGCTGGCCGGTGGCGGGGTCCGGCCGGCGCACGATCAGGGTGACGGCGAGGATCTTCACGACGCGGCCCGCTCGGCGCCGGCGGCGGTGCGCCGGCCGGTGTCGGGGTGGGCGAGGCCCAGGTGGTCGCGCAGGGTCGTGCCCTCGTAGTCGGCGCGGAAGACGCCCTGTTCCTGGAGCAGCGGGACCACCCGGTCGGCGAACGGGTCGAGCCCGCCGGGGGTGATGTGCGGGACGAGGATGAAGCCGTCGGAGGCGTCGGCCTGGACGAACTCGTTGATGATCCGCGCGACGGTGGCGGGCGAGCCGATGAAGGTCTGCCGGTTGCCGGTGTTGATGACCAGGTCGCGGATGGACCACTTGTTGGCCTCGGCGAGCTCGCGCCATTCGCGGGCGATGGCGACCGGGTCGCGGTACATCCGCACCTGGGCGCGGCCCCGGGAGATGTGTTCCTCGGCGACCACCGGGTCCACGTCGGGCAGCGGGCCCTCGGGGTCGTACGCCGACAGGTCCCGGTTCCACACGAATTCCAGGTGCTTGATCGCGGTGGCGCCGCTGACCTGCTGCCGGCGGACCTCGTGGGCGAGTTCGGCGGCTTCCTCGTCTGTGTCGCCGAGCACGAAGGTCGCGGCGGGCAGGATGAGCAGGTCCTCGGGGCGGCGGCCGTACTTGGCGAGGCGGGACTTGACGTCCGTGTAGAAGGCCTGCCCCTCCTTCAGGGTGGCGTACCGGCTGAAGATGGCGTCCGCGTCGGCGGCGGCGAACTCGCGGCCCTCGTCGGAGTCGCCGGCCTGGAAGATGACGGGGCGGCCCTGCGGGGAGCGCGGTACGTTGAACCGGCCCTCGATGTCGAAGTGCTGTCCCTGGTGCGTGAACGCGCCGGCCCGGGCGTCGCGCAGGAAGGTGCCGGTGGCCTGGTCGGCGAGGATCTCGTCGCCGTGCCAGGAGTCGAACAGCTCGTGCGCGGTGGCGAGGAACTCCTTGGCGCGGGAGTAGCGCTCCTCCTGCGGCAGGAACCCGCCGCGCCGGAAGTTCTCGCCGGTGAAGGCGTCCCAGGAGGTGACCACGTTCCACGCCGCCCGGCCGCCGGAGAGGTGGTCGAGGCTGGCGAACTGGCGGGCCACCTCGTACGGTTCGTTGAACGTGGAGTTGATGGTGCCGGTCAGGCCGAGCCGGTCGGTGACGGCGGCCAGCGCGGCGAGCACGGTGAAGGTGTCGGGGCGGCCGACCACGTCCAGGTCGTAGATCTTGCCGCCCTGTTCGCGCAGCCTCAGGCCCTCGGCGAGGAACAGGAAGTCGAACTTGGCGCGTTCGGCGGTCCGGGCGAAGTGCGCGAAGGAGCTGAACTCGATGTGGCTGCCGGCGGCCGGGTCGCTCCAGACGGTGGTGTTGTTGACCCCGGGGAAGTGGGCGGCCAGGTGGATCTGCTTCAGCGGCTTGCTCATGGTGGGGCGAATCCTCCCGGCTCAGGCGGCGGCGGTGGCGTAGCGGTTGGCAGGGCGGGCAAGGCCGAGGAGGCCGCGCAGGGTCGTGGCGTCGTAGGCGGTGCGGAAGCGCCGGCGGCGCTGGAGTTCGGGCACCAGGTCCCCGGTGATACGGGGCAGGTCGTGTCCGGTGACGGCGGGCCGCAGCCGGAAGCCGGTCAGGCCGCCGGTCGCCAACTCCTCCAGCAGGTCCGCGAGTTGACTGGCCGTGCCGGTGAAGACGCGGGTGTCGCTGCGGTACGGCTCGCCCGCGAGGGTGTCGAGCCGGTCCAGCCGGGCCCGGGCCGCGGCCTCGCTGTCGTCGAGGAGGACGACGAGGTCCCCGAAGACGTGCAGTGGCTCTCCGGCGCGGCCGGCCGCCTGCTGCTCGGCGCGGATCTCGGTGACGATGGCGCGGGCCTGGTCCGCGTCGTGCGGGGTGACGTAGCCGATGTCGGCCTGGCGGGCCACCAGCCGGTAGGGGACCGTCTGGTGGGCGAGGGCGGTGACCAGCGGCTGGCCCTGGGGCGGGCGGGGGGTGATGGAGGGGCCCTTGACGCTGAAGAAACGGCCCTCGAAGTCGATGTAGTGCAGCTTGTCCCGGTCGATGAAGCGGCCGGTCGCCGCGTCCCGGATCTCGGCGTCGTCCTCCCAGCTGTCCCAGAGGCGGCGGACGACCTCCACGTAGTCGGCGGCCTCGTCGAACAGCTCGGTGAACGGGTGGTGCGCGCCGGGGCCGTCGTGGGCGTCGGTCCGGCGGATGGTGCGGCGGCCGAAGTGGGCGGCCTCGTCGGGGCGGGCGCTGATCCGCACCCGCAGGCCCGCGCGGCCGGTGCTGACGTAGTCGAGGGTGGCGATGGCCTTGGAGATGTGGAACGGCTCGGTGTGGGTGGCCACCACGGTCGGGACCAGGCCTATGTGCCGGGTGAGCGGGGCGACGCGGGAGGCGATGAGGACCGCGTCGAGCCGGCCGCGGACCTGGTCGGTGCGCTCGTCGGGCTCGTGCCGCCGGGAGGACTGCGGGCCGAGGCCGTCCTCGATGGTGACGAAGTCGAGCAGACCGCGTTCGGCCTCGGTGATCTGGTCGGCCCAGTAGCCGGCGGTGAACAGGTCCCGGGGGCGGGCGACGGGCTCGCGCCATGACGCGGGATGCCAGCCGGTGCCGTCCAGGGCGACGGCGAGATGCAGGTGTGCGGAGGGAGACGGCGACACGTCGGTGCCTTCCTTGATGTCCGTACGTAGATGAGCGGCGCGCGGCGGGGCGCGGGCCGGGGTGCGCGCGGCGAGGGCCGCGGTGCACGCGGTGCGGGCCGTGCGGGCGCGCGCGGGGCCAAGCGGGGAAGCGGCCGGGCCGGGAGGCCGGGCGGAGATCAGTGGCGACAGAGCGCGGCGGACACGCGCTGGAGGTCTATGTGCGGCCGGGAGTGCAGCCGGACGGAGCGGTACGGGCGCGGCGGGCGGGACCGTTCGGGCACCCGGGTCACGGCCGTCACCTCCCTCCGTCGGTCGCGGCGGGCCGGTGCGGCGTCCGCCGGGTGGATCTCGTCACGACCCTCAACGCCCCGCCGCCGCGCGTTGTTCCCGGGCCGTGTCAGGAGTTGTCCAGGGGCAGGCCGGGCGGGTTGATCTCGGCCTTGGGCACGGCTTCGCTCGACAGGTTGTAGGCGGCGAGCCACTTGCCGTACTGCCCGTGCTCGATCAGGTGGTTGAGGGCGTCGGCGAGCGGCTTGGCCAGCCCGCTGTCCTTCTTGGCGGTGGCGGCGATCAGGCCCTGGACCGTCTCGCCGGCTCCGGAGAAGGTGCCCGCGCTGCGCGTGGGGTCGGGGGTGTGCGCGGTCTGCTTCGTCCGGTAGGCGACGGCGGGGTTGGGGCCGAGGTAGGCGTCGACCTTGCCGCCGCGCAGCGCCAGGTTGATGGCGTTCTGGTCCGGGAAGTACTTGACGGTGAGCTTCTTGCCCTCCTTGGCCAGCCGGGCCTTCCACTCCAGCAGGATCTTCTCCTGGTTGGTGCCGGCGCCGACGGTGACCGTCTTGCCGGCGAGGTTGCGGTAGTCGCCGTCGAAGTTCCAGGTGCTCTTCTTCAGTACCTCGAAGGCCAGGTCGTCCTTGCGGTAGGAGGCGAACTCGTACTTCTTCTTGCGTTCCTCGGTGACGGTGACGTTGGAGAAGGCGACGTCGTTCTTGCCGCTGTCGAGGCCGACGAAGAGGTTCTCCCAGGTGGAGTTGCGCAGTTCGGGCTTCAGGCCGAGCACCGCGGCCACCAGCCGGCCGAGGTCGGGTTCGGAGCCGGTGAGGGTCTTCTGGTCGCTGCCCACGAAGTTCAGCGGCGCGGAGCCGGAGGGCAGGGCGCCGATGCCGATGACGAGCTTGCCGCTCTTGCGGATCGAGGCGGGCAGCTCGGCGCTGATGGACTTGACCTCGGAGACCTTCAGTTCGACCGGCTCGGCTGCTCCGTTGGACAGCTGTCCCACGGTCACCGTGCCGGCCCGGTCGCCGGTGGTGGCGGCGTCGCTGTCTCCCCCGCAGGCGGCGAGCCCGCCGGCGAGGGAGAGGGTCGCGGTCGCCGCGGTGAGTCCGCGTACGAGACGGCGTCGGGAGAACTGGCTGGGCATGGCTGTCCTTGTCGTTCGGGTGCCGGGGCGTCGTGGGAACGGAGGTCGTGGGGATGGAGGTGGTGGGGATGCAGGTGGTGGGGACTGAGGTGGTGGGGCGGGTGCGGGTTCTTCGTGGGGGCGCACGGCGGTCATGCGGCGGTCATACGGCGGCTTCGCGGCGCAGCCGGGCCCGCAGCTCCGCGAGTCGGGCGCGCAGCCGCTGGAGCGGGGTCGGCGGCAGGGTGCGGGTGGCGCCGCGGGCGTAGTACCGCTCGACGTAGAACTGGGCGATGGAGACGGCGCTGGTCAGGATCAGGTACCAGACGGTGGCGACCATGAGCAGCGGCACCACGTCGCCGGGGTAGGTGTTGCCCATCGACTGCACCACGCCGAACAGGTCGAGCAGGGAGACGTAGAAGACCAGCGAGGTGCTCTTGATCAGGCCGATCAGCTGGTTGACGTAGTTGGGGGTGATGGACCTGAGGGCCTGCGGGAAGACGATCCTGCGGAACCGGTGGTGCCGGGGCAGGCCGAGCGCGGCGGCGGCCTCGTGCTGGCCCTGGTCGACGGAGAGGATGCCGCCGCGGACCACCTCGGACGCGTACGCCGCCTCGTTGAGGGTGAGACCGACGACGGCGATGGTCATGTCGGTGGCCAGCCGGGACTCGTCGAAGGTCACGAAGGCGGGGCCGAACGGCACCCCGAGGCTCAGGGTCTTGTAGAGGGCACTGAAGTTGTACAGGAAGATCAGCACCACGATCAGCGGGACGGAGCGGAGCAGCCAGGTGTAGGTCCAGCTGACCGCGCGCAGCACCGCGCTGCCGGAGAGCCGGCCGAGCGCGAGCAGGACGCCGCCGAGGAGTCCCAGTACGGCGCTGAGCGCGGTGACTTCGAGGGTGACGAGGAGCCCGTCGAGGACGGCGGGGCGCAGGAACCAGTAGCGGAAGCGGTCCCACTGGTAGAAGGGGTTCGTGGCCAGTCCGTGCAGGATCTGCGCGACGAGGACGAGGACGACGGCGGTGACGACCCACCGTCCGGGACGGCGCTGCGGCTGGACTCGCGGCGCCTGCTGTCTCTTTGACGGTGTGTCGGCTGGCGTGGGCGCCTCGGCGAGGGAGACGGCGGCGCCTGGGGGTTCACTCATGAGGGGCTCCGGCGGGATCGGACACCCCGGGCCGCGGCCGGGCGGACGCGCGCCGCGAGGGCTCTGGGGCACGGGGCGGCGCACGGGCCGGCGCTAGCCGGGGGCTGGGCGGACAACGGCACACCGGGCGAGCGGGGTGTGCGGCGGGAACGCGAGGGCGATGAGGAGCGGTCAGCCCTGGCGGCGGGCGATGCCCGGCGCGGTACACAGCGCGCTGTTCACCCGGAGCAGATCGACGGCACGGTCCGCGACCAGGAGACCGGCGTACGACGGCATGCGGCCCTGGGGGCGGCTCGGGGCCGTCCTGGAAGCTGCGTACATGGCGTCACCTGTCACTGTCGTGGCCCCCGGGGAGCCTCGCGCTTACCGAATGCGTCGTCCGGTCCGGTCGTCACCTGGGGCACCCCACCGCGGTGCGAGGGTTGCCGGTCAGCGAGCCAGGGCTTGGCGCTGACGCTCATGACCGTTCTGAGCCGTAAGTAAGGCAGTTGACCGTTCGAATGTCAACGCCCGTCCGTCCAGTGGACCCCGGCGGACCGCTCTCACCTGCGGCAGGCGCCCGGGGTGTGCGCGGCGTGGCTCGCCCAGTCCAGGATCTGGACGGCGGCTCCGGCGGCCTCCAGGCCCTGGCAGCGGCCGTGGTGGCGGCGGGCGATGCCGTCGAGGTCGAGATGGCGGCCGAAGGCCGGATGGGCGGCCAGCCGGCGGGCGTAGGCCCACAGCGCGCGGTGCCCGGCCACCCGGTGCACGGCGGAGGCGTCGAGATGGCAGCGGTGGACGGTGTCGAGCTGCACCAGGGACACCCACAGCTCGACGTCGGCGGCGGTGAGCCGGCCGTCGGCCAGGTACTCCTCGCCGCTCAGCCGGCGCTCCAGCCGGCCCAGGGTGTCCAGCAGGGTGTCGAGCGCGGCGGCCCGCTCCCGCGGTCCGGCGCCCGCCCGGCCGGCGCGCTGGGCGGCCTCCTCGATGCCCTCGGCGCACATCCGCTCCACCGCCTCGATCACGGACTCCAGGCCCGCCGGGTACAGGCCGGCGCGGTCGTCCGGGCGGAACCGGTCCAGGTCGCGCAGGATGTCGGGGGTGTGGGTGCTGACGATCCGTCCGGACCAGTCGTCGCTGAGCACGGGGCCGAGGGCGGGGCCGGTGTAGTGGTGGGCGCTCGCCTCGTACAGGGGGCGCAGCGCCGTGTGGCCGCCGTCGGGACAGTCGGGGACGGCGGGCAGGAGGGTGACCGGACAGCGGGCGTCCAGGCCGAGGAGGCTGTGACCGACGGCGAGGCGCAGCCCGTCGGGGCAGGCGGTGGACAGGTGGATCCGGTAGCGGTGCGGCACGGCGTAGTGGCCGCTGCGCGCGTCCCGGCCGATCCGGCCCCGGAAGAGGGGGGCGGTGCGGTGGGCGGGCCGGACGGCGGCGAGCGGAGTGATGGACATGCGTCTCCCCGGGTGGTGGGCGTGCGGACGGGCGCTCCGGCACGGGCGACGGCCGGCCGGCGGGGGCCGAGGGGCCCGGTTCAGCGGTGGCGGCTGATCGCGCTGCAGACACGCTGGAGGTCGATGTGACGGCGGGAGGTGAGCAGGGGCGCGCGCGACGGGGTCCGGTCCGATCGGCCGGTGCCCGGTGCGAGGCGCGCCATGTTTTCCTACCTGTTCACTAGGATTCCCTCCCTGGAGTGTCGATCGGGCTCCGTACGACGTCAAGGGGGCGTCCACGCACCGGAGTCAGGGGTCTCCTCATCGTGAGAAACATGTGACATAGTACTGCCGTGGCGAAGCGGCTGACCTGCGATGTCGTGGTCGTCGGAGCCGGGATGGCGGGCGCCGCCTGTGCGCTGTACGCCGCCCGGGCCGGCCTGGAGGTACGGGTGGTGGACCGGGGCCCGGTGGCCGGCGGCACCACCGGAGCGGGCGAGGGCAACGTGCTGGTCTCCGACAAGGAGCCGGGCCCGGAGCTTCGACTGGCCCTGCTGTCGGCCCGGTTGTGGGCCGGGCTGGCCGAGGAGCTGGGCGCCGCGATCGAGTACGAGCCCAAGGGCGGCCTGGTGGTCGCCTCGACGCCCGGCGCGCTGGCCGCGCTGCGGGACTTCGCCGCCCGCCAGCGCTCCGCCGGTGTCACGGCCATACCGGTAGCGGACAATCAACTCACGGACTTCGAACCGTATCTGGCGCCCGGGATGGCGGGCGGGGTGCACTATCCGCAGGATGCCCAGGTCATGCCCGCGCTGGCCGCCGCCCACCTGCTCCGCGCCTCCGGCGCCCGGTCGCACCCCGGGCACACGGTGACCGGGGTGCTGCGCACGGCGGGCGGCACCGTGTACGGCGTCCGCACCGACCGGGGGGACATCCACGCCCCGGCGGTGGTGAACGCGGCCGGTGTGTGGGGCGGTGATCTCGCGGCACTCGCCGGAACCCGGCTGCCGGTGCTCCCCCGGCGCGGTTTCGTCCTGGTCACCGAGCCGCTGCCGCGCCGGGTCCGGCACAAGGTGTACGCCGCCGACTACGTGGCCGACGTGGCCAGCGACTCGGCCGGGCTGCGCGCCTCGCCGGTGGTGGAGGGCACGGCGGCCGGGCCGGTGCTGATCGGCGCCACCCGGGAACGGGTGGGCTTCGACCGCTCGCTGTCGCTGCGCGCGGTCCGGGCGCTCGCCGCCGGAGCCGTCGGGCTGTTCCCGTTCCTCGGGCGGGTCCGCGCGCTGCGGACGTACGCGGGCTTCCGGCCGTATCTGCCCGACCACCTGCCGGCGATCGGCCCCGACCCCCGGGCGCCCGGCCTGTTCCACGCCTGCGGGCACGAGGGCGCCGGCATCGGACTCGCCCCGGCCACCGGGCTGTTGATCGCGCGGGCGCTCACCGGGAGGGCGCCGGAGTTCGACCTCACGCCGTTCCGTCCGGAGCGGTTCGGCACATGAGGACCGAAGCGGTTCGACACGCGAGGAGGACACGACCGGTGAATCCCCTGGAGCCGACGCGGGCCCGGCCGGGCCCTGACGCCACCGCCACCTTCGACGGCATGCCCCTGCGGGCGCTGCCCGGCCAGACGGTCGCGGCGGCGCTGTGGGCGGCGGGTGTGACGGCCTGGCGCGGCACGCGGGGCACCGGCGAGCCGCGCGGGGTGTTCTGCGGCATCGGGGTGTGCTTCGACTGCCTGCTGGTTGTCAACGGCCGCCCCAACCAGCGGGCTTGTCTGGTGCCGGTGCGCCCGGGAGACGTGATCCGCACCCAGCGGGGGACGGGCCGGGACGATGACTGAGCGACCGCGGCTCGCCGTCGTCGGCGCGGGCCCGGCCGGCCTCGCCGCGGCCCTGACGGCCGCCGCACAGGGTGTCCGGGTGCTCTTGGTCGACGCGGCCGAGCAGGCCGGCGGGCAGCTCTACCGGCAGCCGGCCGCCGGCGCCGGCCCTCACCGCCCGCGCGCCCCGCACCATGGACGGCGCACCTGGGAGCGGCTGCGGACCGGCCTCGACCGGCACCGCGCGGCCGGCCGGATCACCCACCTGACGGACCATCATGTGTGGTGTGTGGCAGGCGAGTACGGCTCGGCCGGGTTCACCGTGTACGCGCTGCGCGGCCCCGGGCAGGAGGAGGGCGTCACCGTCCGCGCCGACGCGGTGGTCCTTGCCACCGGCGGCTATGAGCGGGTGCTGCCCTTCCCCGGCTGGACGCTGCCCGGGGTCGTCACGGCGGGCGGCGCGCAGGCCATGCTCAAGGGGCAGCTGGTGCTGCCCGGACGGACGGCCGTGGTCGCCGGGACCGGGCCGCTGCTGCTGCCGGTGGCGGCCGGGCTCGCCGCGGCCGGTGCCCGGGTGGCGGCGCTGGTCGAGTCCGCCGGTCCTGCCGAACTGGCGCGCCGGGCGCCGGCCCTCGCCGCCCAGCCCGGCAAACTCGCCGAGGGCGCCGGGTACGCGGCCCGGCTGCTGCGGCACGGGGTGCGCGTCCTGACCCGGCACACGGTCCTGGCGGCGCACGGCGCCGAGCGGCTGGAGGCGGTGACGGTGGCCGCGCTCGACCGGACCGGACGCCCGTACCCCGGCACCGCCCGCCGGGTGCGCTGCGACACGCTCGCGGTGGGCCACGGACTGCTGCCGCACACCGACCTCGCCGAGGCCCTCGGCTGCGCCCTGTCCGGCACCGCCGTACGGGTCGACGCCGAGCAGCGCACCGACGTGCCCGGCGTCTGGGCCGCCGGGGAGACCACCGGCGTCGGCGGCGCGGCGCTCGCGCTCGCCGAGGGGCACATCGCCGGGCACTCGGCCGCCGCCCGGCTGTACGGCACCGTCCCGGACCCGCGCCGGTGGGCCGCCGCCGACCGGGCCAGGACGCGGGCGCGCGCGTTCGCCGCGGCCCTGGACGCGGTGTACGCCCCGCCTTCGGGGTGGGCCGACCGGCTGCCGGACGAGACGGTGGTGTGCCGGTGCGAGGAGGTCACCGCCGGGCGGGTGCGCGAGGCGGTCGGCACGCTCGGCGCCGGCGACGCGCGCACGGTGAAGCTGCTCACGCGGGCCGGGATGGGCTGGTGCCAGGGCCGGATGTGCGGGCCGGCGGTGGCCGGCCTGACGGGCTGCCCGCTCGACCCCGGACGCCGGCCGTTCGCCCGGCCGGTACCGCTCGGCGTCCTGGCCGAGCTACCGGACACGGAGTAAGCGCCCACGACAGTGCCATGTCACACCTTATGAACGGCTACTCACCGAGAATGGGGACCTCTGATGTCCGATCTGCCGCACCGCCCCTGGCACGGCGTCCTCGTCGCCACCGCCCTCCCCCTCCGCGACGACCTCTCGGTCGACTACGACCGCTACGCCGAGCACTGCGCCTGGCTGGTCGCGAGCGGCTGCGACGGCGTCGTACCGAACGGCTCGCTCGGCGAGTACCAGGTGCTCACCCCCGAGGAACGGGCCCGGGTGGTGGAGACCGCCGTGGCCGCGGTCGGCGGGGAGCGGGTGATGCCGGGCGTGGCCGCGTACGGCTCCGCGGAGGCCCGCCGCTGGGCCGAGCAGGCAGCCGCGGCCGGCTGCGCGGCGGTGATGCTGCTGCCGCCCAACGCCTACCGCGCCGACGAGCGTTCCGTCCTCGCCCACTACACGGAGGTCGCCCGGGCCGGCCTGCCGGTGGTGGCGTACAACAACCCGGTCGACACCAAGGTCGACCTGGTGCCCGAACTCCTCGCCCGGCTGCACGGCGAGGGGCTGGTGCAGGCCGTCAAGGAGTTCTCCGGCGATGTGCGCCGTGCCTGGCGGATCGCCGAACTCGCCCCGGAACTCGACCTGTTGGCCGGTGCCGACGACGTGCTGCTGGAGCTGGCGACGGCCGGCGCCAAAGGCTGGGTGGCCGGCTACCCCAACGCGCTGCCCCGCGCCTCGGCGGAGCTGTACCGTGCGGCGGCGGCCGGCGACCGGGCCACCGCGCTGCCCCTGTACCGGCAGCTGCATCCGCTGCTGCGCTGGGACTCCAGGACGGAGTTCGTCCAGGCGATCAAGCTCTCCATGGACCTCGCCGGACGGTACGGCGGCCCGGTGCGCCCGCCGAGGATGCCGCTGCTGCCCGAGCAGGAGGCCGCGGTCCGCGCGGCCATGGAGAAGGCCCTGGCCGCGGGACTGGTCTGACGAGGGAAGGAGGCCGGAAGATGCGCAGCAAGCTCGTCCTGCACGCCGTCGACTCGCACACCGAGGGCATGCCGACCCGGGTGATCACCGGCGGGATCGGCACCGTGCCCGGCGCGACGATGAACGAACGGCGGCTGTACTTCCGCGAACACCGCGACCACATCAAGCGGTTGCTGATGAACGAACCGCGCGGCCACCCCGCGATGAGCGGCGCCGTCCTCCAGCCGCCGACCCGCCCCGACTGCGACTGGGGCATCATCTACATCGAGGTCTCCGGCTATCTGCCGATGTGCGGGCACGGGACGATCGGCGTGGCCACCGTCCTGGTCGAGACGGGCATGGTGGAGGTCACCGAGCCGGTGACCACCATCCGGCTGGACACCCCGGCGGGGGTCGTGGTCGCCGAGGTCGAGGTGGCGGACGGTGCCGCCCGCGGCGTGACCCTGCGGAACGTACCGTCGTTCGCCGCCGGGCTGGACCGCGAGGTCACCCTGCCGGACGGCCGGACCGTCCGCTACGACCTCGCCTACGGCGGCAACTTCTACGCGATCCTGCCCGTCGACGCCCTCGGGCTGCCCTTCGACCGGGCCCGCAAGGACGACATCCTGGCGGCGGGGCTGGCGCTGATGCGGGCGGTCAACGAGCAGGACGAGCCGGTCCATCCACAGGACCCCTCCATCCGCGGCTGCCACCACGTCCACCTGTACGCGCCCGGCGCCACGGCCCGGCACTCCCGGCACGCCATGGTCATCCACCCGGGCTGGTTCGACCGCTCCCCCTGCGGCACCGGCACCTGCGCGCGCATGGCACAGCTGCACGCCCGCGGTGAACTCCCCCTGCGCACCGAGTTCGTGAACGAGTCCTTCATCGGCACCCGGTTCACCGGACGGCTGCTGGACACGACCGAGGTCGCCGGGGTGCCGGCCGTGCTGCCCAGTTTCACCGGCCGCGCGTGGATCACCGGGACGGCACAGTACCTGCTGGACCCGGACGACCCGTTCCCCGAGGGGTTCGTCCTGTAGCACCCCCGGGCTCCTCCCCTGCCCGGCTCCTCTACACTCACCCCGGTGATGCGTGACATGGCACAGAACACGCGCGACGCGGAGCTGTCCGCGCTGCCCCGGCTCGGCGGGCGGCGCAGCAGCTACCGCGAGCGGGTCGCGGACGCCCTGCGCGCCGCGCTGATCGCGGGCGAGCTGCGGCCGGGCGAGGTGTACTCGGCCCCCTCGCTGGCCGCCCGGTTCGGCGTCTCGGCGACGCCGGTACGCGAGGCGATGCTCGACCTGGCCAAGGAGGGGCTGGTCGACACCGTGCCCAACAAGGGGTTCCGGGTCACCGTGGTCTCCGACCGGCAGCTGGACGAGTACACCCAGATCCGGGCGCTCATCGAGATCCCGACCGTGGCGGCCCTGGCCCGCACCGCCGACCGGGTCTCGCTGGAGGCGCTGCGCCCGGCGGCCCGGGAGATCGTCGCCGCCGCCGCGGCGGGCGATCTGATCGCCTACGTCGAGGCCGACACCCGCTTCCACCTCGGCCTGCTCGCCCTCGCGGGCAACGCGCACCTGGTCGAGGTCGTCGCCGACCTGCGCAAACGCTCCCGGCTGTACGGGCTGACCGCGCTGGTCGAGGCGGGCCGGCTGCTCGCCTCCGCCGAGGAGCACCTGGAGCTGCTGGACGCCCTGCTGGAGCGCGACGAGCAGGCCGTCCACGCGGTCATGACCCGGCACCTGGGACATGTGCGCGGGCTGTGGGCGGCGGACTGACCGCGACCGGCGCCGGACATCTGGCGGCGGAAGGTCCGCGCCGCGACGTTTTTTGCGTGATCAAGCGGCCCGCACGGAACAAAAAACGGCGATTTTGAGCCAGATCGGCGCATCCCCGACCATGGAGCCCGTCCCGGTGACCCCGGGAACGTCCGTTCCATGAGAGGCGCACCACCCATGCACACCACCGGAACCGTCACACGGTCGGCTCCGGCCTCCGCGGAGACCCCCGCGGCGCCCCCCACGGTTCCCGCCGAGAACCCGCACGGCGACGCCGGCAGGCATGCCCGCCGGTTCGGCCTGCCCGTCGCCACCGCGCTGGTCATGGGCAACATCATCGGCGGCGGCATCTTCCTGCTGCCCGCCTCCATCGCCCCCTACGGCACGGTCAGCCTGGTCGCCTTCGTCGTGCTGACCGTCGGCGCCATCGCGCTCGCCCTGGTCTTCGGCCGGCTGGCCGCCCGGGACCCGCGCACCGGCGGCCCCTACGTCTACGCCCGCGAGGCGTTCGGCGACTTCGCCGGCTTCCTCGCCGCCTGGTCGTACTGGATCACCACCTGGGTGTCGAACGCGGCGCTCGCCGTGGCCGCCGTCGGCTACCTGGACGTGCTGATCCCGGTCAACGACCACCGCTGGACCGCCTGCCTGGCCGCGCTGGCCCTCCAGTGGCTGCCCGCCCTCGCCAACTTCGCCGGCACCCGGTACGTCGGCGCCGTCCAGCTGGTCTCGACCGTGCTGAAGTTCGTACCGCTGCTGCTGGTCGCGGTCGGCGGGCTGTTCTTCTTCGACCCGGACCGGCTCGGGCCGTTCAACGCGAGCGGGCACGGCGCGGTCGGCGCGGTGTCCGCCTCCGCCGCCCTGCTGCTCTTCTCCTACCTCGGGGTGGAGTCCGCCGCCGTCAGCGCGGGCGAGGTCAAGGACGCCCGCCGCAACGTGGGCCGGGCCACCGTCATCGGCACGGCGGGCGCGGCGCTGGTGTACCTGCTGGGCACGGTGTCGGTGTTCGGCACGGTCGCGCACGACCGTCTGGTGTCCTCCACCGCGCCGTTCTCGGACGCCGTGAACACGATGTTCGGGGGCAGCTGGGGCGGTACGGCGGTGGCGCTCGCCGCGCTCGTGTCGATGACCGGCTGCCTCAACGGCTGGACCCTGCTCAGCGCCCAGACGCCGTACGCGGCGGCACGCGACGGACTCTTCCCGGGCGCCTTCGCCCGCCGCCGCCGGGGCGTGCCCACGGTCGGCGTGGGCGTGACGGTCGTCCTCGCCTCGCTGCTCACCGTCTACAACTACTTCTCCGGCTCGGCCAAGGTCTTCGACGTCCTGGTGCTGGTCACCACGTTCACCGCGACCGTCCCGTATCTGCTGGCCACCGCCGCGCAGATCTTCCACCTCGTGGCCGGGCGGCCCGGGCAGGTCGACCGGGGGCGGCTGGTGCGCGACTCCGTGATCACCGCCGTGGCCGCCGCGTTCTCCGTCTGGCTGATGGCCGGCGCCGGTTACGCGGCGGTGTACCAGGGTGTGCTGTTCCTGTTCGTCGGGATCATCGTCTACGCGGTGATGGCCGCGCGCCGGCAGCGCAGGCAGTCGCCGGCGGGCGAGGGTCCGACGGCCGAGGCCTCAGCGGTCGAGGCGGCGTAGCCCACCGTCCCCCGGCTCCGCGACCCCCGGCACCTCGGTGTCCGGGGGTTCGTCGTCGGTGGGCGGTGTCCGCGCGGGCGTGCTGTGGACTCCGGGCCGGTACTTGGGGACCCGGAGGGTGACCTTCGTCCCGGCCCCGACGCCGGTCTCGATCACCAGGCCGTGCTCGTCGCCGTAGACCTGGCGCAGCCGCTCGTCCACATTGCGCAACCCGATGCCGGCCGTCGGGCCGTCCTCGCCGCGCAGGATCCGGCGCAGCCGCCCGGGTTCCATGCCCACCCCGTTGTCCTCGACGGCGATCCGGGCACTCGCCCCCTCGTCGTGCGCGGTGATCGTGATCCGGCCGCGCCCGGCGCTCCCCTCCAGCCCGTGCTTGACCGCGTTCTCCACCAGGGGCTGAAGGCAGAGGAAGGGAACGGCCACCGGCAGCACCTCGGGGGCGATCCGCAGGGTGACCTCCAGCCGCGGCCCGAACCGGGCCCGGACCAGCTCCAGGAACTGCTCCACGGCGCGCAGTTCCTCGGCCAGGGTGGTGAACGCGCCGTGGCGGCGGAAGGAGTAGCGGGCGAAGTCGGCGAACTCCAGCAGCAGCTCGCGGGCCCGCTCGGGGTCGGTACGGACGAAGGACGCGATCGCCGCGAGCGAGTTGTAGACGAAGTGCGGGGAGATCTGCGCCCGCAGCGCGCGGATCTCCGCCTCGATCAGCCCGGTGCGGGTCCGGTCGAGGTCGGCGAGTTCCAGCTGGACGGAGACCCAGCGCGCCACCTCCTCGGTGGCCCGCGCCCCGGATCCCGGCTCCCCCGCGCCGAGGACGACGAGGGAGCCGGGCACGCGCCGGTCGACGGTGAGCGGTGCGGCGGCGCCCCAGCGCACCGGGCAGCCCGGGTCCGGGCAGGCGACGGCGAAGGTCTGCGCGCGGCCGGTGTCCAGCACCTGGCGGACCCGCTCCAGGGCCGCCTCCGCGTGGTGCCGGCCCGGTCCCTCCCAGGCCAGCAGCCGGTCCTCGGCGGTGAGCCCGAGCGCGGCCGTGCCGAACAGCGGGCGCAGCCCGCGGACCGCCTTGCGGGCGGCGTCCGGGGTGAGCCCGGCGCGCAGCGGGGGCGCGGCCACGGACGCGGTGTGCAGGGTGCGGAAGGTGGCGCGTTCCACGGGGGTGCCGGGGTCCGGGACGCCCCGGGCCGCCCGGCGGGCCAGCAGGCGTCCGGTGGCGAGCCCGGCGGCGAAGAGCGGCAGGGCCCCGGCGGCGAGCAGGGCGAGGCCGTTCACGGGCGGGTGCCGTGGGCGGCGTGCCGCCGGGGCCGGTGGGGCGGCCGGGGCCGGTGGGGCGGCCGGGGCCGGTGGGTCGTCATGGCGTCGTCACTCCTCGGCGGGTGCTGGGCTGGTCCCGGCCGGCCGGGCGTTCGGGCAGGTGGAGGCGGGCCATGGCGGCCTCGGTGCCGGGCGGTACGCGGTCCCGGGTGGCCAGGGACACCAGGATCATGGTCAGGAAGCCGAGCGGGACGGACCACACGGCGGGCCAGGCGAGCAGGGAGCGCGCCCAGCCGCCGGCCGGCGGCCCGGCGATGGTCAGGGTGACGGCGGTGAGGGCGCCCCCGCCGCCGGCGAGGAGACCCGCGATCGCGCCGGGCGGGGTGAGCCCGCGCCACCAGATGCCGAGCACCAGCAGCGGGCAGAAGGCGGAGGCGGCCACGGCGAAGGCGAGTCCCACGGCGCCGGCGACGGGGAGCTGGCCGGCGGCCACGCTCACGGTGCCGGGCACGGCCACCGCCGGGAGCGTGGCGAGCCGGAAGCGGCGGACGCCGAGCGAGGGCAGCACGTCCTGGCTGAGCACGCCCGCGACGGACAGGGTGAGCCCGGAGGCGGTGGACAGGAAGGCGGCGCAGGCGCCGGCGGCGATCAGCGCGCCGAGCAGATCGCCCGCGGTGCCGCCGAGCAGCCGCTCGGGCAGGACGAGGACGGCGGCGTCGGTGTTGCCGGTGAGCAGCAGGTCGGGGGCGTAGAGCCGGCCGAGGAGGCCGTAGAGGGGCGGCAGCAGATAGAAGCCGCCGACGAGGGCGAGCACGATCACGGTGGTGCGCCGGGCGGCGCGGCCGTCGGGGTTGGTGTAGAAGCGGACGAGGACGTGCGGCAGCCCCATGGTGCCGAGGAAGGTGGCGCAGATCAGCCCGTACGTGGCGTAGAGCGGGTGCTCCTCCTCGCCGCCGGACAGCGGTGCCGCCCAGCCGGCGGCGGTGCCCGGCCGGCCGTCGCCGGGCGCGCGCTCGGGCACCGGGGTCCCGGGTGGAAAGCGCAGGGTGGTCCCGGCCCGGATCTCGTGCACCCCGGGGTCCAGCGCCAGCGGTGCGCCGTCGTAGGCCCTGCCGTCCACGGCACCGCTGGCCACGGCCCGCAGCGGTGCCTCGATCCGCAGCCGTACGGTGCTGTCGACGGTGACCTGGGTGTGCCGGCGGAAGGCCGGCGGTTCCTCCAGGGCGCCGGCGGGGCGCGGGTCGCCGTGCCAGGCGAGCAGCAGGAACACCGCGGGTACGAGGAGGGCGGTCAGCTTCAGGCAGTACTGGAACGCCTGCACGAAGGTGATGCCGCGCATCCCGCCGGCGGCCACGGCCAGGGTGACGACGACGGCGACGAGCACGCCGCCGAGCCAGTGCGGCGCGCCCGTGACCAGGCCGAGGGTGAGGCCGGCGCCCTGGAGCTGGGGCAGCAGGTAGAGCCAGCCGACACCGACGACGAGCACCCCGGCGACCCGCCGGGCGGCCGGGGAGCCGAGCCGTGAGTCGGCGAAGTCGGGCAGCGTGTAGGCGCCGGAGCGGCGCAGCGGGGCGGCGACGAACGCGAGCAGGACGAGATAACCGGCCGCGTAGCCGACGGGGAACCAGAGCATCTGGACGCCCTCGGCGGCGACGAGCCCGGCGATGCCCAGGAAGGAGGCGGCCGAGAGGTACTCCCCGCTGACGGCCATGGCGTTGAGGTACGGCGGGACGGTACGGGAGGCCACGTAGAAGTCCGAGGTGGTGCGGGAGACGCGCAGCCCCACCGAGCCGATCACCAGCGTGGCCAGGACCGCCGCCGACACGGCCACGATGCCGTACGCCTGGTTCACCCGGCGGCTCCGTACGCCCGGACTCCGGTCACCGCCGGGCCCCTTCGTCCCGTTCCACGGCGTCCCGTTCGGCGCGCTCGGCCCGTACGACGTACCAGCGGCCGATGACGACGAGCACGGGGTAGGCGCCGACTCCGAGCACGGCCCAGACGAGCAGCGCGCCGCCCGGCCGGACCGCCGGGTCGGGCAGGGCCGCGAAGACGAGCGGCAGCGGCCCGATCACCGCGACCAGCATCCCGAACGCCGAGACGCCGAGCCGGAGTTGACGGCGCATCAAGTCCCGGAGCAGAGCGGCGTCCTGGGGACGCGTCCGGGCGGGGGGAACCGGGCCCGGGGCGGGGCGGGCCGTCCGGGGAGCCCCCGTGACCACTTCACGTCGGGGAGTCCCGGGTCCACCCATGCCGCGCCCTCCGGCCCGCGAAGATCACACGTCGCAGTGGAGTGTACGCACCCCCGAACCAAAGGGACAGCTCCCCGCCGGCGCCGATCACCGCCGCCGGCGGGTCCCCGTGCCGTCAGGAGCGGACGCCCGGCGCGGGTGTGGTGCCGTAGGCCGCGGCCATGGGGGAGCTGCCCGTGGTGACGAAGTCCCGGATGCCCGTCAGGTAGGTGTCGCGGTCGATCAGCCCGTCGCGGTCGGTGTCGAGGGCGTCGAACGCCGCGCCGGCGTCGGTGTCCGCGTTCCCCGCCGCCGTGCGCAGCCGGATGAACGCGGCGCGGTCCAGGTGTCCGTCGGCGTCGGTGTCGGCGAGGTCGAACAGGGAGCCCAGGGCGGGCCGGCAGGAGCGCTCGAACGCCTCGTGCCCGACCCAGGAGCGGTACTCCTCGAACGTGACGCGTCCGTCGCCGTTGGCGTCCATGTCTTCGAAGACGGCCTCATGAGCGGCCCGGGACGCGGCGACGACCGGATGGCCGGCGTCGCGGCCCACGGCGGCCGCCACACGGTCGACCCGTGCGAGGTACTCATCGTGGGTGATGGCGCCGTCGCCATCCACGTCCAGCATCGCGAAAATCCGGTGTCGGGGTGAGTCGGACACGGTGCTTCCTCCTGGTACACGGGTGAGGGGCCGGCGGTGCCGTCGTGGACCAGCGCACGCGCCACCCCTTTCAACGCCGCCCCGCCCCTGACGTCACGGCGTGCGAACCGGCCGGTAACCGAGCCGATAACCGTGCGGGTCCTCGGAAATGACGATCCCGACGCAACCGAGGAGTTCTGGTGGTAACCACTTGATTCCCGTGGATAGAATGTCGCGCGCCGCTCGCGACGGCGGTCGGCGAGGTCGGTGGTGGGGGCGAGGGTACGGTGTTCGAGCTGCGCGGACTTCCTACGTTTGAGCTGCGGAAAACCCCGGCCTGGAGCGGTCT
Organism: Streptomyces achromogenes subsp. achromogenes; assembly: GCF_000720835.1. Lineage (GTDB taxonomy): Bacteria > Actinomycetota > Actinomycetes > Streptomycetales > Streptomycetaceae > Streptomyces > Streptomyces achromogenes. The sequence continues at coordinate 143,541 of NZ_JODT01000018.1, forward strand.
TGCCCAAGAGTCTGAACGCGTGTTCGCTTTTCCTGCCCCGCACTCCTTAGGGCCGGCCCGCAATATCCTCCAGCGATCACCATAAAGCGGCCCACGCACAGCGGTGTGGGCCCTTTTTCTTTGCCTCGGGGACCTCGTTTTCCAGACACGGGGACTTCGTTTTCCAGACAAGGGAAGTGTGGAGTGTGATGCCATGAACCGAGTCCGCAGAGACTCGCGCCGGGCGGCCGGGGGGCTCGCGAAGCCGCTGGCGCGCACCGGCCTGTCCCTCCTCTTACTCGCGGGCGCCGCCGTCGGAGCGACGGCCGGGCCGGCCACCGCCTCGGCCACCGACGGCACGCTGACGGTCCAGGTGCTGCGCGACTTCTTCGGCACCGGCGTGATCAACACGACGATGGACGTGCCGCAGCGGGGCATGCGGGTGGAGGTCTCCGACCCCGACGGGCACCGGGTCACCGGTGTCACGGACGCCACCGGAAAGGTCGTGGTGTCGGAGTCGGCCGCGCTCGACGGTGGCCGCTACCGCGTCGACGTCAGCGTCCCAAAACCGTACAGCCGCTATCTGCGGGCGGCGCCCGCGTCGACGGCGGAGAACCACTTCGACAGCTTCACGTCGTTCGTGGACGTGTCGGACGGGAAAGACGCCTCGGTGGTGACGGGGGTGTGGGACCCGGCCGACTACGCGCTGCCGGACTCCCGGTACTTCGTGCCGGTCCACAACGGCCCGAACGGGAACGACAACCGGGCGCTGGTGGCGTTCGGGACGAAGGTCCGGGGCACGTGTCCCACCGACGCGGCGTGCCCGACCACGCTGGCCACACAGGACCAGGTGGGTACGACGTTCGGGCTGGCGTACGACACGTACCGGACCCGGCTGTTCCAGAGCGCGTTCGCCCGCCGGTACACCCCGTACGGGCCGCAGGGCGGAGGCGCGATCTACACGGTGCCGGTCAACGGCTCGGGTGCGCCGAAGCTGTTCACGCGGGTACCGGACGCCACGGTGACACGGCACGACACCACCGACATGCTCAAGGACGCCGGGTTCACCGACGCGCCCGGCAAGGAGAGCATCGGCGGCCTGGCCCTGTCCGAGGACGGCACCACGCTGTACGCGGTGAACCTGCACACTCGCAGCCTGGTGAGCTTCGACGCGACCGGGACCACCGCCTCCACGCCCGAGTCGACAGTCCCGATCCCCGACCCGGGGTGCGCGAACCCCGACGACTGGCGGCCGTTCGGTCTCCAGACCCACGACAACACGCTGTACGTCGGCGGTGTGTGCAGCGCGGAGAGCACGCAGCGGCGCGAGGACCTGAAGGCCTTCGTCTCCATCTTCGACGGCAAGCGGTTCACCACGGTGCTGAGCCACCCGCTCACGGCCGAACGCGGCAGCGTCTACGGTGCCAACAACGACCGGGCCACCCACTGGAACCCGTGGAACACCAGCCTGGACACGTGGGACGACCGGAGGACGGGCAACAACTTCATCGATCCGCAGCCGGAGCTGGCCTCCCTGGCCTTCGCCCGGGACGGCTCGATGATCCTGGGCTTCCGCGACCGGTTCATGGACGTGCTCAGCTGGGGAGGGCTGGACCCCCGCCCGGGCAAGAACGATCCGGAAACCGCCATGTCCGGTGGTGACATCACCATGGTCTGCGCCACTCCCACCGGTGAATACCAGTGGGAAGGCACCGGGAGCTGCCCCAACAACGCCACCCCCGCCAACAGCGGCGGCCAGCCCGCCGACGTCGTCGAATACTTCCCGGGCGACTCCTTCATCGGCGCCCACCAGGAGACCTCGCTGGGGTCGGTGGCCTACATCCCGCAGCAACAGTGGGTCGTCAGCACCGAGTTCGACCCGGTCGAGCAGGTCGCGACCTCCGGAACCGGCTACCACCACATCACGACCGGTCAGGGCCCGGGCAACGCCCCGAAGGACAACGGGTACCAGTTCGTCAGCTCGGCCCAAGGCGGGTTCGGCAAGGCCGGCGGGCTCGGTGACATCGCCTACGCGGCGGCGAACGCGCCGATCCAGATCGGCAACGTCGTGTGGTTCGACGGCGACCACAACGGCATCCAGGACCCGGGGCACGTACTGCTGCCGGGGGCGACGATCAACCTGCTGGACGCCGACGGCGAACAGGTCGCCACGACCAGGACCAATGCCGCCGGCGAGTACTACTTCGGCGGTGTCGGCGCCGCGTACCAGCTGACACCCGGCGCGAAGTACACGGTGCAGTTCGACGTGTGCACCGCGGACACCAGCCAGGTGCCCGAGCAGCCCGCGGCGAGCGAGCTGCGGTTCACGCTCCCGCGGGCCGGTGACGACCGCGCGCACGACTCCAACGTGACCCCGCCGACCACCGGGGAGCTGTGCAACGGCTACGCGCCCGTCACCGCTCCGGCGAAGCCGGGCGGCGTCGACCACACCATCGACGCCGGGGTGTACATCCCGAAGGAATCCCCGAGCCCGACCCCGACCCCGACGCCCAGTCCGACCACGACTGCCGGCCCGACTCCGACACCCGGCCCGAGTTCCCCGCCGGCCTCGCCTCCGGTCTCGACGCCGCCGTCACCCGTGCCGCCGGCCAACCCGGCCCCGGGCGGCGGGGGCGGGGGCGGTTCGATGGCGAACACCGGTATGTCCGGGGTGCCCAAGCTGATCGGCCTCGCCGGTCTGCTGGTGGGCGCGGGCCTGGCCATCGCGTTCGTGGCCCGGAACCGTCGCACCCGGCACCACTGAACACACCGCACCACGGTGATCCGCCCGCCCGTGGCCTGAACGGCGCGGACGGGCGGATCACTCCCCGGCCGGCCCACCAGGGCCGGCCCTGGCGTCGTCCGCCACTCCAACCGCCCGGCCGCCGGGCGGTGGAGTGATGATCGAGAGGGTGAGGCAGCGAGTGCCGGCGTCGAACCGTGTGCGCGGCCGCAGTATCCGACAGGCCCCACCCGGCCGTACGCCCGGCCGGGGCCGACGGCGGTGGGCACGCTGGGCGGCGGTCGCCGTCGGCCTGGCGGCCGTCGGAGTGGCCGTGTTCCTCCTCGCCGGCGGCGGCCCGGACCCGAGCGGTCCGCGCGCGCTGACCGAGGACGAGGCGAACCGGCTGGCCGTCACCCGGTTCCGCAACTACGAGGCGCGGGGCCGGGCGGTGACCATCACCGTGCCGGGCGCCGCCGGCGGGCTGACCGTCACCGGCTCCGTCGACTACCGCGGCAAGGTCGGTTACGGCGTGGTGCGCGGCACCGGGCGCGCCGCGTCCGGCGACGGGCTGATCCAGTGGACGGCCACCTCGGTGTACGTCCACCCGCTGGCGAACCCCCCGGCGCACGCGCCCGCGTCACCGCCCCGCTCGGGCTGGTACGACCGACCGCTCCAGGCGTCCGGCAGCGCGCTGGACAGTGCGCTGGCCATCGCGCTCAAGCTCGGCAGCGACCGGCCGGACAACGCCGAACTGCTGCCGCAGAACGGGGCCGCCTGGTGGGGCCGGGACCGGGTGGACGGGCACCGGGTGGACGTCATGACCGGGCCGTCCGCCCCCGACCGCTCCGGAACGGCGGGCAACGTGCGCTACTGGGTCGGCCCGGACGGCACCATGTACCGGGTCCGCGTCCACGTGGACTCCGAGGAGCGGCCGGTGGTCATCGCCTTCGACGACCGGAAGTACGTCCCGGTCGAGCCGGTGCCCGGGGTGACCCCGGCCCGGTAGCCGCCGTTCAGGGGGTGCGTACCCGCGCGTACGCGGCGAGCAGGGATGCCGGCGGCAGGGGGACGTCCGCCGCCTCGGGCAGGTCCGGAACGGCCGGGACCACGGTGGCGCCCGTAGTGGCCGCGTGGGGGAACTGCGGCTGCGGGCCGGGGGCCGCGACCTCGGTGAACGGGATGCCGCCGGGTGCCGCCGGCGTCGTCCAGGTGCCGGCCGGCGAGGGCGCGTTGGCGGGCAGCGGGCAGGCCGCGGTCGTCGCGAGCCGTGCGGGCACCGTGCGGTGCAGTGCGTTGTCCCGCAGGCAGTTGCCCCGTCCCCGGGTGGCGGTGGGGAACGACCAGCCGACGTCGACGCCGTTGCCGTCGAACGTGTTGCCCACGATCTGGTTGCCGACCGGAGGGATGTCGGAGGTCGCGGTGATCACCAGCCCGGCGGTGCTGTTGCCGGTGACGCGGTTGCGCAGGAACCGGTTGGCGCTGCCCCCGTCGACGCCGATGCCGGTGCCCCAGCCGCCGTCGGCCTGTTCCGGGGTGGCCCGCTGCTGGTTGGCGGCGATCAGGTTGCCCGCGACGACGGCGTCCCGCTGGGGGAGCAGTTTCTCCTGGTGGTCGGAGTTGGTGGTGAGTCCCACCCGGTTGCCGACGAGGCGGTTGCCGACCACGTACATGTCCCCGCCGGCGTTGGTGCCTTCGTAACCGACCGCGTTGAGTTCGGCGATGTTGTCCCGCACGACGATGCGGCAGGGCTTGCACTGGCCGACGTAGATGCCCGAGTCGGCCGCGCCCGAGGTGTACGAGTGCTCGATGACACCGTTCTGCGCGGAGAACGCGTAGATGCCGTACAGGCCGTTGCGGGTGGCGGTCACATGGGAGACCAGGAACGACTTCAGGAAGGTGACCGGCTCGTCGCCGGTGTCGTAGCCCCCAAAGCTCCCCGGCAGTCCGGCGGCCGCCTTCGCCGAACCGGTGACGAGGACCCCGTTCTGCGTGTTGTTCCGTACGGTCAGGTTCTGCACGGCCACTCCGGGCGCGGAGACGACGACGCCGTTCGGCTGCCGTGTCCGCCCGTCGATGACGACCTTGTCCCGGGACTCGCCACGGAGGGTGACCCGGGGCGTGGAGACCTTCACCGACTCGTGGTAGACGCCCGGTGCGACCAGCACCAGGTCGCCGGGGCGGGCGAGGGACACCGCGTCCGAGATCGTGGGGGCATCGGACGGCACCTTGATGGTCACGTGTGCCCCGGAGGGCCGCCGTCCGTGGCCCGCCCCGTCGTCGCCGTCGCCGGACCCGCAGCCCGCCAGTACGCACGCCAGGGTGGTCAATAACGCGGCCATCACACGCAGACGGAGAACACGAAGACGGAGACGAGGCATGGCCCCATCCTGGCACGAAGCCGGCGCGGGACCGGTCAACTCGCATTCGTCGGAAGGGATATGGCATTCTGCACACCGTGAGCCGAGCCGAACACCGTCCGTCACGCCGTGCGTTCATCGGCGCCGGTGGGGCCGCGGCGGCCACCGGGCTCACGGCGGGGTGCGAATCACCCCCGGTCCGCCAGGACCGCCCCTCCTCCCCCACCCCGGGGGTCTCCCCCACCGGTCGTCACCAGGCGGGCGTCACGCTCCCGCGGACGGCCCAGCCGAACCTGCTGGCGGTGGTGGCCGATGTGGCCGACGGCGTGGCCGTCGGCCCGCTGCTGGCCGAACTCGGCGAGGCCGTCCGCACACTCACCGCGGGCACCGATCCGCGGTTGCTGGGCCTGGCGCCGGGCGATCTCACCGTGACGATCGGGGTGGGACCACGGCTGGTGCGCGGGGTCGGTCCCGCCCTGCCCGGCGCGGCGGACCTGCCCCGGTTCTCCCGCGAGCGGATCGAACCGCTCTCGCGCGGCGGGGACCTGCTGGTGCAGATCTGCGCCGGCGACCCGTTGCTCTTGCCGGTCGTCGCCGCCGCGCTGCTGGGGCAGGCCGGGGACCGGGTCCGGGAACGCTGGCGGCAGTCCGGACGCCGCGGCCCGGACGTCCGGGTGGCCGAAGACGTCTCCGCGCCCCGCAACCTGCTCGGTTTCGTCGACGGCATCGTGGGCCCGCACACCACGGCCGAACAGCGACGCCATCTGTGGCTGGCCGGACCCTCCCCGGTCGCCGGCGGCACGATCGCCGTGCTACGGCGCATGGAACTCGACCTGCCGCGGTTCGCCGCGCTCTCCGTGGCCGAGCAGGAGGCGGTCCTCGGCCGGCGGAGGGCCACCAGCGCGCCCCTCTCCGGGGGAACCGCCGCCTCGGACCCGGACCTGGGCGCCAAGACACCGGACGGACGGTATCTGATCCCGGCCGACGCCCACGTCCGCCGGTCCCACCCGGGCGTGGTCGGCGTCGGCCTCATGCTCCGCCGCTCCTACAGCACCGACGGCCCCGCCCCCGGCCTGCTCTTCATCAGCTTCCAGAACGACCTGCGCACGTTCACGAAGACGCTGGCCCACATGGACGGCTCCGACGCGCTGCTGGACTTCACCACCACCACCGCCGGCGCGACCTTCCTCATCCTCCCCGGCTTCGACCGTCAACGCCCACTGGGAGCCGGGCTGTTCCACTGACCGGTTCCCTACCGGCCCGCGCGCCGCCGTCGGGGCGCCCGGTGATTCCGTCAACGCCGGTTGACGCCACGCAGCCGCCGGGCGCCCTCCGGTGGTGCCGGGCGGTCACCGCCACAGGTCCTCGCTCGTGCACACGCGTGCGCCCATGTTCCGCTCCATCATCCGTAGCGCGGCCTGGGCGAGGTCCTCGTGGATGTGTGCCACGGCGTCCTTGGGAACGGTCACCTGGAAGTGCCGGATGTGGGCGTCGAGGGCCGAGTAGAGCACACACTGCTCGGTCACCTGCCCGGTGAGGACCAGCTGGTCGATGCCCTGGTGGCGCAGGAGGTACTCCAGGGGGGTCTCGAAGAAGACGGAGTGGCGGGCCTTCAGCACGAACAGGGAATCCTCATCGGGTTTCAAGGGGTCCACCAGGGAGCCGTGCGGGCCGTTCAGAGCCTCCTCCAGCAGCTCGTCGCGGCACGACCGCCACTCACCGAAGTTGTCGTTCACATAAATCACCGGCAGCGACCGGCCCCGCGCGCGCCGCAGGAGGTCCGCCACGACCGGAACGACCGCCCCGGCCGAGGGGAGCAGCAGGTCGGCATCCTTGTGGTCGTAGGTGTTGATCATGTCGATGACCAGCAGTGCGGTTTTACTCACGCCCACCGGGTTCCCCGTTTGCGCCCGTTGTGCGACCGGCGTGCCGAACGATATCGCGCCGGATTCGCGGACCCCGGTACCAACCGGTCTGTCGGGTCTTACAGTGATGCGGTGCACGTTCGGGCCGAAGCAGCGCGTTTCGCCACCGTCCATGACGCGGCGGTCACCGGATGCGGGCACCCGTGATCCTGCTGTCCGGGGCCACCGAGCCGACTTCCGCGGCGGCGCGCGCGTTCGTTCGGCGGCGCCGTCGCGTGCGCACGATCCCTCGCTCACTCACCCTTTTGGGAGTGCATTTCATGGCCAGACAGCACCGTGCCCTTCGAACCCGTGAAGAACTGATCCGCTCGGCCGCGGAGGTCATCGACGACGTCGGCTACGCCGAGGCCTCGATCTCCGCGATCAGTCATCGGGCCGGTGTCAGCAATGGCGCACTGCACTTCCACTTCAAGAGCAAGCGGGCCCTGGGGGAGGCGGTCGAACTGGCCGCGGCACGGACTCTGCTGCACATCACCGGGCGCGTCCCGCTGCGTCACCCCGCGCCGTTACAGCTCCTGGTCGACACCTCGAGGGCGCTGGCCGGGTGCATCTTCCGGGACCCGGTGCTGCGGGCCGGCTTCAGCCTCGGCGGCGACCCCACCTGGCAGGGCACGGTGGATCTGTGGGAGCAGTGGCAGGACTGGGTGGAGCTGATGCTGGTGGTGGCCAGGGACCGGCACACACTGTCACCGGAGGTGGGGATCGACGAGGCCGTCTCCATCATCACGTCGTTCCTGGCCGGCCTGGAGGTCCGGGCCCGGGCCGGAACGGAGCTGAGCCCGGACCGCTCCGTCACCGGCTTCTGGCGCCTGCTGCTCCCCCGCCTGGTGGCCGAGGGGGCGGCGGCGCCGGTCGACCCCGAGGGAGTCACGGTGCCGCTGTGGTGCACCGTCGACCTCGGCACCGGCGGCCAGGAGAGGGAGCGGGTCTGCGGCGTCGCCTGACGGCGCCGGAAGCGGGCCGGGGACCGAAGCGGTGCTTCGGTCCCCGGCCCGTGGGTCTCACCCGCCGTGTCCGGCCGGAGGCGGCGGGAAGTACCCGCGGTCCACGAAGAAGCCGACGTATTTGGCGTAGAGCTCCTTCGTCATCTCCGGGCAGTCCACCGAGGTCCCGTCGAGCGCGGCCCGGGTCGCGGAGGTGTCGAAGACGGGATAGAACCTGCCGGTGTCCGACGCCAGGACCTCGAACGCCTCGAGGAGCGGGTTGACGGCGTTGTCCGGGTCGGCGCCGACCCTCGCCTTCCAGTCGTCCCAGCCGAGTTCGTCCAGGCGGTACCCGGTCGCCCGGAGGTGGTCCACGAACTCGCCGAAGTGCAGGCTGCTTCCGTTGGACAGGTGGAACGTCCCGCCGGCGGCCCCGGGCGCCCGGGAGAGCGTGAGGACCGCCTCGCTGACGTAGTCCGCCGGGACGGGGTGCACGGCCGCGGACAGTCCGGCGGGTACGGCTTCGGCCTGTACCAGCCCCTTGAGGCTCAGCCACACGAAGTCGGCTGTCTGGCAGGCACCGTTCACCTGGTCGCCGCAGATCACGTCGACGCGGTACACGGACACCGGCAGGCCCCGTTCCCGGGCCAGGCCGACGATCTGTTCCGCGACCCACTTGCTCTGCACATAGCCCGTGGACAGTGCCTCCGGGGGGCCTGTCGGGTCCGTCTCCCGCACCGGCTCCCCTTCGGTCACCGGGCCGGGGAACACGCCGACGGAGGAGACATGGTGGACGGGTACGGTGCGGTGCCGGGCGGCGAGCCGCAGGATCTCCGCGGTCCCGTCCACGTTGGCCGCCCTCAGCTCCGCGTAGGGGCGCAGCCAGTGCACCTGGGCTCCGGCGTGGTAGACCACGTCGGCCACGCGCGCCAGGCGGTCGAACTCGGCCGGTGCCAGGCCGAGGCCGGGCCGGGCCAGATCTCCGACCACGATCCGCAGCCGGGCCGGGTCCACCTCGTCCCACAGGTGGTACCACTCCATGTTCGCCCGCAGCCGTTCCAGGGCCTCGTTCTCGTCGGCGCCGCGCAGCAGGCAGTGCACGGTGGCCCGGGTGTCGCGCATCAGGTCCCGCAGCAGGAAGGCCCCGAGGAAGCCGGTCGCGCCGGTCAGCAGCACCTCCGCCGGGTCGGCGACGGCCCGGACGACCTCCTGCGCGGGACGGATGTCGTCGGCGAGCCGGACCTCCGCCGCGAAGTCCACGGCGGGCCGGGACGAGGTGTCCAGGGCGTCCGGTCCGCGCAGCGCCACGTCCAGCAGATGACCGGCGAGGGAGCGCGGTGTCGGATGGTCGTAGATCAGGCTGCCGGGCAGCCGGGTGCCGACCGTGTCGCCGAGCCGGTTGCGCAGTTCGACGGAGGTGAGCGAGTCGAGCCCCAGGGCGCTCAGCGGCTGGTCGGGGCCGATCGTGCCGCCGTCTAGGTCCGGGTGGCCGAGCACGCCGGCGATCTCGGCCCGGACCAGGGCCAGCATCCGCTCGTGCCGCTCGGTCGCGTCCAGGCCGGCGAGCCGCTGCGGGAGGGAGAGGGTCTCGGCAGCGGAGTTGCGGGCGCTGCGCCGCGTGGACGCCGGTACGAGGCCCGTCATCACCAGCGGTGCCTGGGCCGCGTTCTTCCGCAAGGCCGCCAGGTCCACGGGGGTCGCCGTCACCGCCGGTGCGCCGACGGCGAGGGCCGCGTCCAGCAGGGCCGTTCCGGTGCGCTCCGTGATCGGCAGCAGGCCGCTGCGCGCGATCCGCCGGAAATCCGCCTCCTCCAGGTGGCGGCTCATCCCGGTGGTCTGGGCCCACAGGCCCCAGGCTATGGACGTGGCGGTCAGCCCGCGGGCGGCCCGGTGCTGGGCGAGTCCGTCCAGGAAGGCGTTGGCGGCGGCGTAGTTGCCCTGGCCGGGACCGCCGATCACGCCGGCGGCGGACGAGAACAGCACGAACGCCGACAGGTCCAGGTCCCGGGTCAGCTCGTGCAGGTGCCAGGCCGCGTCCGCCTTCGGGCGCAGGACCGCGGCGAGCCGGTCCCCGGTGAGCGTCGACACCAGCCCGTCGTCCACGACGCCCGCCAGATGGACGACACCGGTCAGCGGCCGGTCGGCGGGGAGGGTCGCGAGCAGCCCGGCGAGTGCATCGCGGTCGGCGGCGTCGCACGCCGCGATCGTGACCTCCGCGCCCAGTCCGGTGAGGTGACGGCGCAGCTCGCCGGCGCCGGGCGAGTCCGGTCCGCTCCTGCTGACCAGCAGCAGGTGCCGGATGCCGTGCTCGGCGGCCAGGTACCGGGCGAATAGTGCGCCGAGGGCGCCCGTACCGCCGGTGACGAGGACCGTGCCCCGGGGATCCCACCTGCCGGACGCCTTCGGTGCGGTGCCGGCCGCGGCCCTGCCCAGGCGGGGCACGAACACCCGCCCGGCGCGCAGGGCCGCCTGCGGTTCACCGGAGGACAGCACCCGCGACAGTGCCGGGGCCGTCACCGGTGTGTCGTCGAGGTCGAGGAGGACGATCCTGCCGGGCGCCTCCGACTGCGCCGAGCGCAGCAACCCCCAGACCGCCGCCGCCGCGGGGTCCACGTCCTCGCCGGGGGCGACCGCCGTGGCGCCGCGGGTGAGGACGACCAGCCGGGCCCCGGCCGGTTCGTCGTCGGCGAGCCACTCCTGGACCAGCGCCAGCACGGCGCGCGTCGTGGCGTGCGCGGCGCCGGCGCCGCCCGTGCCGTCCGGCGCGCACCACACCGCGACCGCGTCCGGCGGCCGGCCGGCCGCCGTGGCGCGCCGCACCGCGGCCACGTCGGCGAAGGTCTCCAGGTCCGCGATGTCCGGGCCGGTCCGGCCGGTGCCGGGCCACACCGGGGGCAGCGCCGCCCAGCGGAAGGTGCCGGACGGTCCGGCGGGTGTGAGCGGGCGCCACGAGAGGGTGAACAGCGATCCGAGGAGGCGCGCGTGGGCGTGGGTGTCCACGGCGGTCGCACCCGGCCGGGGTTCCACGTGGTCCACCGAGGCGACCGGCTGCCCGGCCGCGTCGGTGAGCCACAGCGACAGCGTCCCCTCGGGCGTGCGCCGGAGCCGTACGCGGACGGCGGACGCCCCGGTGGCGTACACGCGGACCCCGCGCCAGCGGGAGGCGAGGGCTTCCGCGGGGTACGGCGCTTCGGCCGCCTGGTCGAGTCGCGCGGCGTGCGCGGCGGCGTCCAGCAGGGCGGGATGCAGTTCGAATCCGCCGGCGCCGGCTTCGGCGGCCTCGGGCAGGTGTACCTCGGCGAGGATGTCGTCGCCGTGCCGCCATACCGTGTGCAGACCGCGCAGTGCCTCGGGGTACTCGAGGCCGGCTTCCGCGAGCCGGTCGTAGGCCGCGGCACCGTCGAGTGCGGTCGCGTCGGCCGGAGGCCATTCGGCGAGGCCGAAGGGGGCCGGCCGGCCGGCGAAGGCGAGTGTCCCCGAGGCGTGCAGGGTCCACGGGACGTTCGTGTCGGTCCGGGCGTGGACCGTCACCGTCCGGCTGCCGGCGGTGTCGGGCCCGACGGCGACCTGGAGGTGGACGGTGCCGTGCTCCGGCAGGGGCAGCGGGGTCTCGACGGTCAGTTCGGTCAGCACGTCGCAGCCGAGTTCGTCGCCGGCCCGGACCGCGAGTTCCACGAACGCGGCGGCCGGGAGCACTTCGGTGCCCAGGCCGGTGTGCCGGGGTGTCCAGGGCACGGTCGACCGGGAGAGACGGCCGCTGAACAGCGTCCCTTCGCCGGAGGCCGGGACGACGGACGTGCCGAGCAGCGGGTGTCCGGTCGCGCCGGGGGCCGACGCCCCCGCGCCGGTGTGCGGGTGGTGCCGGTCCCGCCAGTACCGCCGGTGCTGGAAGGCGTAGGTGGGCAGGGCGACCGTGCGGGGGCGCAGCGGGCGGAAGAACGCGGGCCAGTCCACCGCGATGCCGTGGGTGTGCAGTGTGCCGAGCCCCGCCATCAGGGTTTCGGGTTCCTTCCGGTCCCGTCGCAGCAGCGGCACCACCAGGTGGCCGGTGCCCTTCTCCTCCAGGGTCGCCCGGGCCGCGGCGCTCAGCGAGGCGTCGGGGCCGATCTCTACGAAGGCCGTGACGTTGCGCTCGGCCAGCACGGAGACGGCATCGGCGAAACGCACCGTGCCACGGATCTGCTCCGCCCAAT
>NZ_JODT01000019.1 GCF_000720835.1 Streptomyces achromogenes subsp. achromogenes
GCTGCCCGGCACCGAGGGCTGCGCGGCGCTGGTGACCTCCCGGGTGCGGATGCTGGACCTCGCGGGCGCCCATCTGGTCGACCTGGACGTGATGTCCCCCGACGAGGCTCTGTGCCTGTTCACCAAGATTGTGGGCGAGGAGCGGGTGGCGGCGGAGCGGGAGGCCGCGCTGGACGTGGTGGCGGCCTGCGGCTTCCTGCCGCTGGCGATCCGCATCGCCGCGTCCCGCCTGGCGGCGCGCCGCACCTGGACGGTCTCGGTGCTGGCGGCCAAGCTCGCCGACGAACGGCGCCGCCTGGACGAACTCCAGGCGGGCGACCTCGCGGTCAAGGCCACCTTCGAACTCGGCTACGGCCAGCTGGAGCCCGCCCAGGCCCGCGCCTTCCGCCTCCTGGGCCTCGCCGACGGCCCCGACATCTCCCTGGCCGCCGCGGCGGCGGTCCTGGACCTCCCCCCGGAGGACACCGAGGAACTCCTCGAATCCCTCGTCGACACCTCCCTCCTGGAATCCGCGGCCCCCAACCGCTACCGCTTCCACGACCTGGTCCGCCTCTACGCCCGCGCCTGCGCCGAACGCGACGAGGACCGGCCCAGCGAACGGGAGGCGGCGATGTCGCGGTTGCTGGACTTCTATCTGGCGACGACGGCGGGGGTGTACGCGGTGGAGCGGCCGGGGGATCGGCTGGTGGAGCACCTGGAACCGACCGAGTATCCGGGGCTGCATTTCAGCGATCGCCAAGAGGCGCTGGACTGGCTGTACTCCGAGGCCAATTGTCTGTTGGCCTCGGCCCGGCAGGCTCTGGGCGGCTCCAGGCTCCGCCGGGGCGTGGATCTGCTGTGGGCCGCGAAAGACCTGGGGGAGTCGGGGGCCAACTCCAGGCAGTACGAGTCCGTCGCTCTCACCGCCAGGGACGCTGCTCATGCCGCGGGCGACGCCCATGCCGAAGGACGCGCCCGCACGGCGCTGACGAACGTCCACCTCGTGGCGGGCCGCTACAAGGAAGCCGATGAGGAAGCCCGACTGGCAGGTCTGCTCGCCGAAACGGCCGAAGACTCCACACCGGTCTTCTGGACAAGCAACGACCGCGGGATCATCGGCCTCAACCAGGCACGTTACGCGGACGCCGAACAGCATCTGATCCGAGCCATCGAAGCATCACGCCACGACGGCAATCTCGCAGGTGAAGCGAGTGCCCTGTGCAACCTGTCACGCGTTCACCTGGCCATGGGGCACACGGACCACGCAATAACCCTCGCCCAGCAGGGGATCGGTCTGTACGACCGCCTCGGAGCCACCGTGCGCCTGGCAAACGCACGGTACGCCCTGGGGCTCGCCCTGACACAGGCCGGACGCCCGGCCGAGGCACTCGCGGAACTCAAGGACGCGCTGCACACGTTCCAGATGAACCGCCAGCGCCTCTGGGAAGGGACGACTCACTTCCGGATCGCGCAGGCTCACCTCGTAGGCCGGCAGCACACGTTGTCCGCCACCCACGCGGAGCAGGCGTTGGCCATCGGATGCATCGGCGGTGACCTGGTGCGCGCCGGTGTACTGACCACCCTGGGGCGTTCCTTGGCCTCCTTGGGCCAGGTCGACCGGGCACGGGTCTGCTGGCGCGAGGCCCTGCCGATCTACGAGCAATCCGGCTCTCTGGAGGCCAACGTCGTACGGGCCTTGCTGTCGCCGCTTTCGACGGCCTGACGGGTCACGACAGCGTTCATCGATTGTTTATGCCCCACTGACATGCTCAACGCATCGATCCGTCGCGTCGGGGGGCAGGCGGGTCGCCGAGGGACTCAGCAGGTATGCGAGAGTCCTGTCGGGTCCCTGCCCGGCAGCCCTCGGGGGAGTTGCCGGACAGGGACCATTCGAAGCTGACTTACCTTCAGGGGAGCTGTTCACATGGCCGAGACCGAAAAGAAGTCCGAAGACATCACGACGATGGACAACCACTCGCCCGCCCCGCCGATCGATGACGCGATCACCACGATGGACAACCACTCGCCGGCCCCGCCGAGCGACGCGATCATCACCATGGACAACCACTCCCCCGCTCCCCCCGCCCTGGACCTGAACGGCAAGTAAGCCACCAACCGACGGGGGAACGGTCGCGGCGGCGCGGAGGGGGAGTCGTCGGGGCCGGGTGTGAAACGGGGGGTCGAGGGGCCGGGTCGGGGGACCCGGCCCCTTGGCATGTCGTCGGCCGGGGAGAGGGCGGTCGGCTCCTCCCCCGCAGCGGTCAGCGCCTACGAGTCCGTGCTGATGGCGCTGCGGATGCCGTACGGGGAGGCCGGCCGGTGCGGTGCGCTGGGCCGCCGTGCTCGGCGGGTATCCGCCCGAGGGGGTGCGGGGGACCGTGCGGGCGCTGGGGGCGGCCCGGGAGGCGGCGCTCGCGCAGGCGTTCGCGCAGGCGCCGCACCTCGTCGCGCCGGGTGATCCGCCGGCCGCCCGGGTGCGCCGGCCGGTGCCCGGGTGCGTCACGTGGTCCGTGCCGTGCCCGTGCCCTTCTCCGCGTCCAGCGCGTACACGCACCGGTCCTTGCTGCACGCGTAGACCACGCCGTCCTTGACCACCGGGGAGCCGGTGATCTCGCCGCCGGTCGCGAGCTTCCAGCGCAGCCGGCCGTCGTCGGCCTTCAGGGTGTACAGCAGGTGGTCGGTGGAGCCGAAGTGGATCCGGCCCTCGGCCACGGCGGGCGCGCCCACGACGTCGCCGCCCGCCTGGAAGCGCCACTTGGGGGTGCCGGTGACCGCGTCCAGGGTGTACAGGCCCTTGCCGCTGCCGACGTGCACGTGCCCGGCGGCGACCAGCACCGGTTCCACGGAGGAGCGGGCCTCGGTGGCGATGCGCCAGCGGTCGCGGCCGTCGGCGGCGTCGAGGGCGTAGACCGTGCCCAGGTAGTCGGCGAGGTAGACACCGCCGCCGGTGACGGCCGGGCCGGGAGCGAAGGCGGGCGGGCTGAGGAAGACCGCCGGGGCCTCGAAGTGCCAGCGCACCCGGCCGCTCACCGCCTCCACGGCGAGGACGCGGGTGCCGGCACAGATGTAGACGCACCCGTCGGACGCCGGGGTCAGGCGCACCGGCACCCCGCCGCAGGAGGCCGCGTCGCCGATGGGGTACGACCAGCGCTCCTCGCCGGTACGGGCCTCCAGCGCGCGCAGCCGGGCGTCCTGCCAGACGTAGACCGTGCCGTCGTGCACGGCCGGGCCCGCCTCGGGGGACTCGAAGTCGGTCTGGCAGCCGGTGATCTCCCACAGCTTCTGACCGCTGGACGCCTCCCACGCCTGGACGCCGCCGCCGCGGGTGCCGGTGACGACCGTGCCCCGGTCGGCCTTGAGGCAGTACACCCAGGCGTCCGTGGACAGCCGCCACAGGTCGGTGCCCTCGCGGGCGTCCAGGGCGTACAGGGTGGGGCCGTCGGAGGCGTGGACACGGCCGTCCGCCACCGCCATCGACCAGGCGACGTCCCGGGTCTTGAAGCGGCGGCGGCCGGTGGACACGTCCAGGGCGTGCACCTCGAAGGAGGTGACGTAGACCAGGTCGCCGGCCACGGCCGGGGTGCCCCACACGTCGTTCGACATGCGGAACCGCCAGGGCCGCCAGCCGCTCGCGGGCTCCGGGGGCACCGGCGGGGCGGGCGGTACGGCGGGGTCGGCGGTGGCGACGCCGGGGCGCGGGCGGGACCAGCTGGCCACCAGGCCGGACTCGGGCGGCGGCGCCTTGACGGCGGCGGCGCGGGCGTCGGCGACCCGGGGGCCGGGGCCGATGGGCACCGCGGCGCCGGCCAGCCGGACCGGGCCGGTGCCGGGGGCGCCGGCCGGGACCGGCACGGGGGCCGAGGGTGCCACCGGCATGGACACGGGCGCCGAGGGCGGCACCGGGACCGGCGGGTCGTACGGCGGGGGCGGCGGCACCGTCTGCCGGACGGCGGCGCGCGAGCCGTCGTCCGGGGCCGGGGCGGGCCGGCCGGCGGGGCGTCCGCCGCGGCGGGCCTCGATCAGGGCGACGGCCTTCTCCGGCAGCCAGGCGGAGGCGGTGCCGCTGTCGTCGGAGCCGGAGCCGAACAGGTGCGGGGCGAGCTGGGCCTGGAGGTCGGCCGGGGTGGGCCGGGCGGTGGCCTCCATCTGCATGCACGCCTCGATCAGCGGGCGCAGCTCGTCCGGCAGGCCGGTGAGGTCGGGGCCCTCGCGCAGCAGCATGAAGACGGTCTCGACCGGGTTGGCGCCGTGGAAGGGCGGGTGTCCGGTGGCCGCGAAGACGAGGGTGGAGCCGAGGGAGAAGACATCGCTGGCGCCGGTGACGCTGCGGGAGTCCTTGGCCTGCTCCGGGGACATGTAGGCGGGGGTGCCGACGGCGACGTTCGTCATGGTCAGCCGGGTGTTGGAGACCCCGGAGGCGATGCCGAAGTCGATCACCCGGGGGCCGTCCTCGACCACGAGCACGTTGGACGGCTTCAGGTCGCGGTGGACCAGCCCGGCGCCGTGGATGGACTGGAGGGCCTCGGCCACGCCCGCCGCGAGCCAGCGCACGGCCTGCGCGGGCAGCGGCCCGCACTCGTTCACTATCTCTTCCAGCGAGGGCGCGGGGACGTAGGCGGTGGCCAGCCAGGGCACGGCGGCACGCGGGTCGGCGTCGACCACGGCCGCGGTGTAGAAGCCGGAGACCGCGCGGGCCGCCTCCACCTCACGGGTGAAGCGGACCCGGAAGAGCTGGTCCTCGGCCAGTTCGGTGCGCACCGTCTTGATCGCCACGCGCCGGCCGGACGCCGAGCGCGCGAGATAGACCAGCCCCATGCCGCCGGCCCCCCCAGCCGGCCCAGCACCTCGAACGGCCCGATCCGCCGCGGATCGTGCTGCGTCAGCTGATCCACCACTTGCCTGCCACCTCCCCGTACGAGCCGCGCCACCCCATATGTACGCGACCGAAGTGCAGCGTCTCACCACCGCACCGCCATGGCGGCACGCACCCCGATTCTTCCTGGCCGGGCGGCTGGTTGCGAACCCGGTGACAGTCGGGGTGTCTCACATTAATTCATCCCAAAAACGGATGGATCACCGCCCGAGCAGGCTGAAGCAGCGCCGGAACAGCGCGGGATCACCGCCGCAGCAGGGGCGGATCACCGCTGGAGCAGCGCGAAGGACGCCCCCTGATTGTCGGTGACGACGGCCACCGTGCCGTACGACGTCGTGAAGGGCGGCGCCTGCACCCGGCCGCCGAGCCGCTGGACGGCCCCGAGGGCGTCGTCGAGGTCCGTGGCCCCGAAGTGGGCGACGAAGTGCGGGGGCATCTCGGCCGGGAACACCTCGGTGACGTCCGCGCGACCGAAGTCGGGCGCGGCACCGGAGCCGAACAGGGCCTCGTGGAAGAGGTCGCCGTAGAAGGCGTTGGCGGCGGCCGTGTCCCGGGTGTACAGCTCGGCCCATACGAAGGTGTCCGGCGCCCGCCGCCGTCCGAAGCCGCGGTGGGTGCCGGGCTGCCACAGGCCGAACACCGCACCCTGGGGGTCGGCGGCCAGGGCGGCGATGCCGAGGCCGCCGAGCCGGTACGGGTCCGTGATCGTCCGGCCGCCGGCCGCCGTGATCCGCCGGGCGAGGGCCCCGGCGTCCGGGGTGGCGAAGGAGACCGTCCAGACGGTGGGCATGCGGCCGTCCGTCTTGGGGGCCAGCGCCGCGACCCGGTCGCCGTCCAGCAGTGCCCACACCGCGGAGCCGTACGCCTCCTGGAAGGTCCACCCGAAAAGCTCACCGTAGAACCGCTTGCCCGCCTCGACGTCGGGCAGCTGGGCGTCGACCCAGCAGGGGACGCCCTCCCTGTATGTCTCTTCGTTCGTGGATGCCCTGTTTTCGGCCATGCGGCAAAAGTAACCGGGACGCGCGCACGCCGCAGACCAGGCACACCACCCCGGATCCGGCCCCGCACCCCATTTGCAGTCGGCCGAATCGCGCTCCCACCCCCCCTCGGTAAGCTGACGGCATGACAGGACAAGTGCGTACCGTCGACGGCCGCGTGGCCGGCCGGCGTGGGCAGGCGACCCGGCAGAAGCTGCTCGACTGCCTCAGCGAGATGCTCAGCTCCTCCCCCTACCGGGACGTCAAGGTCATCGATGTCGCCCGGAGGGCGGGCACGTCGCCCGCGACCTTCTACCAGTACTTCCCCGACGTCGAGGGCGCCGTCCTGGAGATCGCCGAGCGGATGGCGGCCGAGGGCGCGGGGCTGACCGAACTGCTCGAAGGGCGCACCTGGACCGGCAAGTCGGGCTGGCAGACCGCGCAGGAACTCGTGGACGGGTTCCTGGACTTCTGGCGCCGCAACGACGCGATCCTGCGGGTGGTGGACCTGGGCGCGGCCGAGGGGGACAAACGGTTCTACAAGATCCGCATGAAGATCCTGAACTCGGTCAACAACTCCCTGGCCGACTCCATCGCGGAGCTCCAGGCCAAGGGCCGGGTGGACAAGGACGTGAACCCGGCGGCGGTGGCCGGTTCGCTGGTCGCGATGCTCGCGGCGGTGGCGGCCCACCAGAAGGGGTTCACCTCCTGGGGGGTTAAGCAGGCCGAACTCAAGCCGAACCTGGCGCTGTTGGTGCACCTGGGCGTGACCGGCAAGAAGCCGTCCAAGTAGGCGCCGCGCCCCTCGCGCCCCTTTGTGAAGATCCAAGTCCTGTCTCGCGGGCGGTGGTTCATCCCCTGAACCACCGCCCGCCGCCTGTCCGGGCGCCCTCTACGCGGGCAGCGGACGGTCCCGCACCACGTGCTTCATCACCAGCGTCGAGGTCAGCCGCTGCACCCCCGGCAGGGTCGCCAGCCGCTCGTCGTACAGCCGTTGGAAGGCGGCCAGGTCGGCGGTGGCCACCCGGAGCAGATAGTCCGGCTCGCCGAACAGCCGCTGGGCGTCCAGCACATGCTCCAGCTCGCCGACCGCCCGCTCGAACTCGGCGACCGTGTCCCGGTCCTCCTGGCGCATGGACACGAAGACCAGCGCCTCGAAGTTCAGACCGAGCGAGGCCGGGTCCACCACCGCGCGGTAGCCCCGGATGGCGCCGGCCCGCTCCAGCTCGCGCAGCCGGCGGTGGCAGGGGGAGACGCTGAGCCGCACCCGGGCGGCCAGCTCGGTCACGGTCAGCCGCCCGTCCTGCTGGAGCTCGGCAAGGATTTTCCGGTCTACGTCGTCCATAGGGAAGATCTTTGCGCACAACTCGCGATCATGAGCAAACTTCGGGAACACTTTCGGGTAATTCGCGCCTAATGTGCCCGACATGGACTCGGGACTGCTCTTCTCCTTCCTCGCCGTGGACCTGCTGCTGGTGTGCGTACCGGGCGCCGACTGGGCGTACGTCATCACGACCGCCCTGCGCGGGGGCCGGGTACCGCGCGCGGTGGCGGGCCTGGTCTGCGGGTACGCCCTCCACACCGCCCTGGCCGCGGCGGGCCTGGCGGTCCTGGTGGCGGGCTCCCCCGCTCTGCTGACGGCCGTGACGGTGGCGGGCGCGGGATACCTGCTGTGGCTGGGCTGGGGGGTCGTGCGCCGGCCGGCGGTGCCGGGGGCGTCGGGTCCGGCGTCCGCTGAAACGGCGCCCGGGGCATCGGGTCCGGCGTCCGCTGAACCGGTCCCCGGGGCGACGGCTGCCGCCCCGGTGGCGGTGGCCGACGGGCGGCCCTTCCTGCGCGGTGCGACGATCAGCGGCCTGAACCCCAAGGGCCTGCTCCTCTATCTCTCCGTACTCCCCCAGTTCCTCACCCTGCGCGGCGCGCACCTCCCCGTCCCCGCGCAGACGGCGGTGCTCGGCCTGCTCCACATGGCGTGCTGCGCGGCCGTCTACCTCACCGTCGGCGCCCTCGCCCGCGCCCTCCTCGCGGCCCGCCCGGCGGCGGCCCGCGCGGTGACCCGCACCTCGGGCGCGGCGATGCTGGGCATCGGAGCGTTCCTGCTCGTGGAACGGCTGGCGACGCTCTAGGGTTCCCGCGCCCCGGCGGCCGCGTACGGCTCACGCCGGGTCAGCCGGAACCTGCGGATCTCCCGCTCCACCCGGGACTGTCCCTGACCCGGCTGGGCGTGGTCTCGGACACCGGCGGCTGGTTCTGCTCCTCGGGGATGGTGGTGCCGGGCCGGTAATGAGCGGGGGGCTGGAAGGCGGTCCACCGGTGGGGGCGGGACCGTGACGCGGTCCACCGGTGGTGGGTGCGGCGGGACTGTGACGCGGTCCACCGGTGGCGGCGGGACTGAGCGCGGCCCCGGCGGTGATACTCGCCCCATGGCTCAGCACGATCTTCACGCACTGCTCCGCTCGCTGCGGGTCTGGGATCCCGAGGTCACCCGGCTGCCGCCGTTCGACCCGGAGACCGCCCCGCCCACCCCGCTCGCCCTGTTCACGGACTGGTTCGCCGACGCGGTGGCGGCGGGGCAGCCGGAGCCGCACACCATGTCGCTGGCGACCTCGGACGAGGAGGGCCTGCCGGACGTGCGGATCGTGATGCTGCACGGCGCCGACGCGGACGGCTGGTCGTTCGCCACGCACGCCACCAGCCGCAAGGGCCGCGCGCTGGCCGCCCGGCCGTACGCGGCCCTCGCCTTCTACTGGCCGGTGCTGGGCCGCCAGGTACGGCTGCGCGGACCGGTCGTCTCCGCGCCGGCCGAGGAGAGCCAGGCCGATCTGCACGCGCGGTCCACGGGCGCGCTGGCCGCCGCGCTGACCGGCCGGCAGAGCGAGGAGCTGGAGTCGCTCGCGGAGCTGCGGCAGGTCTCGGAGGCGGCCTGGGAGCGGGCCCGGGAGAACCCGGCGGAGCCGTCGCCGACCTGGACCCTGTACCGGCTGCGTCCGCAGACGGTGGAGTTCTTCCAGGGCGACCCGGAGCGGCGGCACGTACGCCTGGAGTACCGCAGCACCGGGTTCGGCTGGAGCCGGACGCTGTTGTGGCCGTGAGCCGGACGCCATGGTCGCCGTGAGCCGGACACTGTGGTGACCCTGAGCGGGTCGCCGCCGCGGCCGTGAGGAGCCCACGGCTCTCCGGTCACCCCAGGCCAACGAGCGCCGGAGAGGGGCCGGTTCACGTCCGGCGCACCCTTTCCGCACACCCGTGATCAATCCGCAACCAATTCCGGTCTTGACCGAGACCCATCAACGGGGTGGGTGATTACGCTCCCGCTCATGACCGCCTCCCACCCCGCCGACGTCCCCCGCCCGCCGGTCCCCGCCGACCCCCCGGTCTATGTGATCGGCGCCGGACCGGGCGGCCTGGCCGTCGCCCAGGCACTGCGGGAGCGGGGTGTACGGGCCGTGGTGCTGGAGAAGTCGGACCGGGTCGGCGCCTCCTGGCGCGGCCACTACGACCGGCTGCGGCTGCACACCACCCGGCGGCTGTCCGCGCTGCCCGGCCTGCCCATGCCCCGCAGGTTCGGACGCTGGGTGTCCCGGGACAACGTGGTGCGCTACCTGGAGAAGTACGCCGAACACCACCGACTGGAGATCGTCACCGGGGTCGAGGTGCACCGCGTCGAGCGGACCGCGGACGGCACCGGGTGGCTGCTGCGCGCCTCCGGGGGCCGCGAGCTGACCGGCAGCGCGGTGGTCGTCGCCACCGGCTTCAACCACACCCCGCGGCTGCCCGACTGGCCGGGCGGCACGGAGTTCGGCGGGGAGCTGCTGCACGCCGCCCGGTACCGGAACGCGGCTCCGTACCGGGGGCGGGACGTACTCGTCGTCGGCGTCGGCAACACCGGCGCGGAGATCGCCGTGGACCTGGTGGAGGGCGGGGCCGCGCGGGTGCGCCTCGCGGTGCGCACGCCCCCGCACATCCTGCGCCGCTCCACCCTCGGCTGGCCCGCCCAGTACACCGGCGTCCTCGTCCGGCGGCTGCCGGTGTGGCTGGTGGACCGGCTCGCGGGGCCGGTGGGGCGGCTGAGCACGCCCGACCTGTCCGCGCACGGGCTGCCGCGCCCGGACACCGGCCTGTACAGCAGGGTGAAGCAGGGCGCGATCCCGGTCCAGGACGTCGGCCTGGTCCGCGCCGTGCGCACGGGCGGGGTGGAGGTCGTGGCCGCCGTGGAGGCGTTCGACGGCGACGCGGTGGTCCTCGCCGACGGCGGCCGGATCACCCCGGACGCGGTGATCGCGGCCACCGGGTACGTCCGTGCGCTGGAGGGGCTGGTCGGGCATCTGGGGGTGCTGGACGGGCGCGGCCGGCCGGTGGTGCACGGGGGCCGCACGTCCCCGAAGGCGCCCGGCCTGTACTTCACCGGGTTCACCAACCCGATCAGCGGGATGCTGCGGGAGCTGGCGATCGACGCGGAACGGATCGCGAGGGCGGTGGGGAAATCCGCCGGGACCACACGCGCGAAGAGCGTCGCGAAGCCGGCGGTGAAGCCGGTGGTGAAGCCACTCGCGAAGGCGGTCCTGCGGCCGGCCGTGAAGCCGCTCACGAAGGCGGTCCTGAAGCCGGCCGCGAAAAAGCCGGAGTAGCCGGCCGGTGACCTCGCTCTGCCGCTGCCCTCTCTGACTACCTGTCAGTTTATTCACTGGTCCGCCGCGTTCGCCGCGGAGTCCTGGGGCCAGGAGATCAACTCGACGACACGGGACGCCCAGGAGGGGCTGCGGACATTCGCGGAGCGCCGGGCGCCGCACTTCGACGGCCGCCGGCCTTCCCCTCTCACAGCCGGTCGGTTTCAATGAGGGAATGATGGGTCACGCGGGGGCGGCGGCGGCCGCCGTGCGGTATCTGGGATACGCGCCGGTGCCGGTGGAGCCCCCGGCCCGCTCGCGGTTGCGGTGCGTCCCCGAGGACGAGCGGGCGCCGGTGGACCCGGCGGAGTTCCGCCGGGTGCTGGGGAACTTCGCCAGCGGAGTCACGATCATCACGGCCCCGGCGCCGGAGGGCGGGCCGGGACCGGCCGGTTTCGCCTGCCAGTCCTTCGCCTCGCTCTCCCTCGACCCGCCCCTGGTCTGCTTCATGGTCGGCCGCGCCTCCACGACCTGGCCGCGCATCTCTCGCGCCGGGGTGTTCTGCGTCAATGTGCTCGGCGCCGGGCAGGACGAGCTGTGCCGGGCGTTCGCGGTGAGCGGCGCCGACAAGTTCGCCGGGGTCGCCCACGACCCGGCGCCCGTCTCCGGCGCGCCCCGGCTGGCCGGCGCCGTCGCCTGGATCGACTGCGCCGTGCACGCCGTGCACCCCGGGGGCGACCACCTCATCGTCGTCGGCCGGGTGACCGCCCTCGGCACCGACGGCACGGACCGGCCCCTGCTGTTCCACCGGGGCCGGTTCGCCTATCTCGCCGACGACTGAGCCCGGTCAGCGCGGCACCAGCCGCCACAGGGACGTGACCTCGGCGGCGCGGGCCGCGTGCAGCGGGTCGCGCGGATCGGCCGCCCGGGGATGGCGCGGCCGGGTGTCGATGCGGCCGGCGATCCGCAGCCCCGCCGCCTCGATCGCCGTCAGCAGGTCGGCGCGGGTGCGCAGACCGAGGTGTTCGGCCAGGTCGGAAAGGATCAGCCAGCCCTCCCCGGCCGGCTCCAGATGCTCCGGCAGGCCCGCCAGGAAGGCGCTCAGCATCCTGCCCGACGGGTCGTAGACGCCCTGCTCCAGCGTGGAGACGGGACGGCCCGGCAGCCAGGGCGGATTGCAGACGACGAGACCGGCCCGGCCGGGCGGGTAGAGGGCCGGGCCGGTGACCGTCACGCGGTCCGCCAGCCCCAGCCGGTGCACGGTGTCCCGGGCGCAGGCCCGGGCCCGGGGGCTGATGTCGGTGCCCACCACCCGGCCGGCCCCGCGCCGGGCGAGGACGGCCGCGAGGACACCGGTGCCGGTGCCGAGGTCGAAGGCGGTGCGCACGGGCGGCAGCGGGGCCCGCGCCACCAGGTCGACGTACTCGCCGCGCACCGGCGCGAAGACGCCGTAGTGCGGGTGGACGCGGGCGCCCAGCGCGGGGACCTCGACCCCCCGTTCCCGCCACTGGTGGGCGCCGAGGACGCCCAGCAGTTCGCGCAGCGGGATCAGGCGCGGGCCCGTGGGCGGGCCGTAGGCGGCGGTGCAGGCGGCCCGGACGTCGGGGGCGCGGCGCAGGCTGAGGCCGTGGTCCGGCTCCAGCAGGACGGTGAGCCGGCCCAGCACCCGGGCGCGGTGCGCGCGGAAGCGGCGCTGGAGGCGGAAGGTCTCGGCCGGTGCGGCGGCGGGCTCGGGCGCGGTCCGGTCGACGCGGCGCTCCAGGGCGCGCAGCAGGCGGCGCGCGCCCTGGTAGTCGCCCCGCCACAGCAGTGCGGTGCCCTCGCAGGCGAGCCGGTAGGCGGTGGCGGCGCGGATACGGTCGTCGGCGACGACCAGGCGGCGGGGTGCGGGCAGTCCGCTCTCAGAGTGCCAGCGGGCGGGCAGGGGTTCGTCGGTGATCCGGTCGGTCCTCGACACGGTGTGCTCCTTCGGGTGTTCCGGCGTGGGCGGGCACGAGGAACACGTCGAAGAGGACCATGCCGAGTGTCACGGGAACTTCCTTTCGCAGGCGGTGCGTTCAGGATACGGCGGGCGTCACGGCCGGGGCCGTGCGCCGTATGACCAGGGACATCAGGGCCGCCGCCGCGCACAGGGTGCCGGAGGCGTACCAGACCAGGTCGTAGGAGCCGAAGACGTCCCGGGCGACGCCGCCGAGGTAGGCGACGAGGGCCGCGCCGATCTGGTGGGCGGCCAGCACCCAGCCGAAGACGATGGCGCTGTCCTCGCCGAACTGCTCCCGGCACAGGGCGAGGGTGGGCGGGACGGTGGCCACCCAGTCCAGCCCGTAGAAGATGATGAAGAAGACCATCGACGGCTGTATGGAGGGGCCGAGCAGCATCGGCAGGAAGAGCAGGGACAGTCCGCGCAGGGCGTAGTAGACGGCGAGCAGGCGGCGCGGTTCGAAGCGGTCGGTGAACCATCCGGAGGCGATCGTGCCGGCCACGTCGAACACGCCGATGACCGCGAGCAGCGAGGCCGCCGTCGTCACGGGCATGCCGTGGTCGTGCTCGGCGGGCACGAAGTGGGTCTGCACCAGGCCGTTGGTGGAGGCGCCGCAGATCGCGAAGGTGCCGGCGAGCAGCCAGAAGGTGCCGGTGCGCACGGAGCCGGACAGCACGGTGAGCGTACGGCGGGCGGCGCCGACGACCGGCGCCGGCTTGGGCACGAACTCCACCGCGCCGTACGGCTTCTCGCCCACGTCGGCCGGGTGGTCGCGCATCAGCAGCCAGACCAGGGGGACCACGGCCAGCGCGGTCAGGCCCACGGTGACCGCGGCGGGCCGCCAGCCGTGGTCCTCCACGACCCAGGACAGCAGCGGCAGGAAGACCAGCTGGCCGGAGGCGGAGGCCGCGGTGAGGATGCCGCTGACCAGGCCGCGCCGCTCGGTGAACCAGCGGTTGGTGACCGTCGCGGCGAACGCCAGCGCCATGGAGCCGGTGCCCAGGCCCACCAGCAGGCCCCAGCACAGCAGCAGTTGCCAGGGCGCCGTCATCCACACGGTCAGCAGGGAACCGAAGGCGATCACGGTGAGCGCGGCGGCGACCACCCGGCGGATGCCGAAACGGTCCATCAGAGCGGCGGCGAACGGCGCGGTCAGCCCGTACAGGGCCAGGTTGACGGAGACGGCCGCGCCGATCGTGCCGCGTGACCAGCCGAACTCCTGGTGCAGCGGGTCGATGAGCAGACCGGGCAGCGAACGGAAGGCCGCCGCACCCGTGATGGTGACGAACGTGACGGCGGCGACGAACCAGGCGCGGTGCACGCGGCGGCGCCGTGCGGGCGGGATCTGGACAGGGGCGGCGGCTGGGGTTGTCTGAGTCACGTCACGAGCCTCCGATTTGCGCACCCGTCACATCGAGTGGCCCGAAGGACAGCATTCGTTAGGATCGGGCCATGACCTACGAAGGCGATTTCCGCCCGCACCGGGTCGCCGTTCTCGCCCTGGACGGCCTGCTGCCCTTCGAACTGGGCATCCCCCACCGGATCTTCGGCCGGCCCCGGGACGCGCGGCGGCGCCACCTGTACGAGGTCTACACCTGCTCCGTCCGCCCGCCCGGCCGGGTCGACACGGACGCCGACTTCACCCTCCACGTCCCGCACGGCCCGCAGGCGCTGGCCACCGCCGACACGGTGATCATCCCGGCCTCCTACGAGCTGGGCCCGGTCTACGAGGAGGGCCGGCTCACCGACGAACTCGCCGTCGCCCTCTCCCATGTCCGCCCCGGCACCCGGCTCGCCTCCATATGCACCGGCTCCTACGTCCTCGCCGCCGCCGGCTGTCTGGACGGCCGCCCGGCCACCACGCACTGGGCCGACGCCGAGCGGTTCCAGCGGATGTTCCCCAAGGTCGAGGTGGACGCCAACGTGCTGTTCATCGACGACGGCGACGTACTGACCTCGGCCGGGGTGGCCGCCGGGATCGATCTGTGCCTGCACATGGTCCGCCGCGACTTCGGCACGGCGGTCGCCAACGAGGTCGCCCGGATCACGGTCGTACCGCCCCACCGCGACGGCGGCCAGGCCCAGTACGTCCAGCGCCCGGTGCCCGACCCCCAGCTCGCGACGACGGCGACCGCCCGAGCCTGGGCGCTCGGCCGGCTGCACGAGCCGATCCAGCTGCGGGACATGGCCGCGCAGGAGGCGATGTCGGTGCGCACCTTCACCCGCCGCTTCCGCGAGGAGGCCGGCATCAGCCCCGGCCAGTGGCTCACCCAGCAGCGCGTGGAACGGGCCCGGCAACTGCTGGAGTCCACGGGACTGTCGATGGACCAGGTGGCCCGCGAGTCCGGCTTCGGCACGGCCCAGTCGATGCGCCGGCACCTACAGACCGCGCTGGGCGTCACCCCCACCACCTACCGCCGCACCTTCCGCAGCCACACCGGCCCGGACCGGCCCGGCCGCTCCGGCACCCCGCGCTGACCCCCGGGCGCGTATCTCGCCCCACCAGCCGACCGCCGTCAGCGACAGGGTCAGGGCCACGCCCGCCAGGATCGCCGTCGAGGGCGTGGTGAACGGCAGCAGGGCACCGGCGAGCGAGCCGGTGGCCGCGTATCCGGCGCCGACGGCGGCGTACATGACCGAGTACCCGGCCGCCAGGGCGTGGGGCGGGAGCGCCTCGCGCAGCGACAGGTTGCGGGTGAGCATCGCCCCGGACTGGAGCAGTCCCGCCGCGGCCAGCGCCACCGCCATGCCCGGCGCCGCCGGTATCAGGGCGACCAGGCACACCGCGGCCGACATCCCCGCCATCAGCACCACGCTGCGGGTGGCGAGCCGGCCCGGCCAGGACCGCAGCCCGTACCCGAAGGCACCGGCGGCGGAGGCCACCGACATCACCGTGAGCAGCGGGCCCGCCCAGCCCACGCCGATGCCACGCTGCTCGAGCAGGGCGGGCAGGACCAGTTCGGCCAGGGACAGCAGGGACAGCCCGGCCGCGCCGGTGACGTACACCGGCCAGGCGCGGGCCAGCACCCGCAGCTTCGAGTCACCCCGCCCCTCGGGCCCGTCCGGCTCCGGCGCCCAGCCCGCCGGCAGCAGCCACAGGCCCAGTGCGGCGGCGGCCATCAGGGCGGCCGCGAGCAGCAGCGGCAGGCGCGGGTCGGCACCGAGGGCGAGGCCGGTGACGGCGGCCGGGGAGACGGCCCAGACGCCGAACGTGAGCATCGACTCGACGGACAGCGCCTGGGCCGCCGCGTGCCGGGGGACCAGGGAGGTGAGCAGGGCCCGCAGCCCGCCGGGCACCGCGGCGGGACCGGCCCCGGCGAGGAAGGCGAAGGCGGCGGGCAGCGCGGGAGGCGCGCCGGCGAACACCGCGAGGCCGGTGAAGCCGGCGGTGCCCGCGACCAGGCCCGCGGCCAGCTGCGGACGGGCCCGGCCGGGGGCCAGGCGCATGCCGAGCACCGGGGCACCGACGATCTCGCCGATGACGTAGGCGGCGGCCAGGGCCGCGCCCAGCGCATAGCCGCCGGGGCGCTCGCGGACCAGGAAGACCAGCGCCAGCGGGGCCATGGCCACCGGCATCCGGGCGCCGACGGCCACCAGGGCCCAGGTCAGGACCCGCCGGGAGACGACATCGCGGTAGCTCATGCCTCGACGGTAGGGGGCGGCACCGACAACCGCCTCCCCCATTTCCGGCGCCTGTGGATAACTCCGCCCGGCCGCCACGCCGTTGCCCGTCCGGCACCTGACGCCCGCTCACGCGGGCCGCCTCAGCACCTGAGGACCGCTCGGGCCACCCGGCCCTGCTCCGCTTCCGTGCGGGCCTGGGGGAAGTCCTCCACCGGGTGGACGGCCGTGACCAGTTCGTCCAGCAGGAGTCGGCCCTGGCGGTACGGCTCGGCGTAGCGGGCGATGTCCCGCCGGGGGCGGGAGGAGGCGTAGCGGCAGCCGAGGATCGACTTCGTGCACCGGGCCGGCGCCGCGCCGGAACGGTGTGCCCGGGCGGCCGATCGCCCGCCGGCACATGGTGGGCCGGCCCCGGTCGCAGTCCGGGCAGGTCCCGCAGTTGGCGAGCGTGGACAGGGCCACGTGGTCACCGGGCCGTAGGTCCGCACGGCCGTGTCCACGACCCGCTGTCCGCCGGCCATGGTGGAGATGTCGTCGGCGACCGCGACGGCCTCGGCGACCTCACTGGTGGGCGAGGCGCCGGCCACCGCCACGCCGTAGTCGTTGACGGCGGCTTTCGCGTCCTCGGCCACCGCCGCCCGTGCGACCGTCCGGCCGATCCCGCACCCGGCACGGGTCACGGCGACCACCTTGCCTGCCAAGAGGTCCCCCACGCCGGGCCCCTTCCCGCCGTTCCTGACGGTCCGTTAGATTGATGGCTCGGTGGACGCGCGGACACAAACCCCGGGGAGGCACCGGATGGAACTGCCCAAGGAGTTCCACGAGATCGCCCGGCGCGTGAACAACTGGGGGCGTTGGGGCGCCGACGACGGGATCGGCACCCTGAACCTGATCACCGGCGAGGTGGTGCGGGCGGCGGCCGGCGAGGTGCGCACCGGGTGGCGGCCGGCGACTATGTCGTGACGATGGGGCTCCAGGCGGGCACCCACTGGGACGCGCTGGCCCATGTCTCGCACTCCGGGACGCTGTACAACGGGCGCCCGGCGGGGTCGGTCACCGCGCACGGCGGCACGGGTACGGCCATCCGTCACCGGGGCTGTCGGTGGGGCGGCATCTGGTGGAGATGGGCATGCCGCAGGGCCGGAACTGGAATCTCGAAGAGTTGTCCACAGCCTGTGGAGAAATCGGCCGGTACGCGTTTCCGCTGTCGGTGATGCCCGAGCCGTTCGTGGGTGCGACGGGCACGCCGGTGGCCTCGGTGGTGGCCCTGTGACCGGCGGCCCCGGTGCGCCGGTGGCCGTCTCGTGAACGGTGGCACCGGTGACCCGCGGCCGTCGTGTGAACGACGCCGCCCGGGCCGCTACACCGCTTCGAAGGCGAAGCCCTCCCACGCGGGCCGTCCGCCCCCGTACGCCAGCGCAGCGCTCTGCCGGGGCGGTGAACAGCGGTCCAGTTCACACCAGATGCTCTTGCCGGCACCCTCGGGGCTCCAGCCCCAGCGGTCGGCGAGACACTCCACGAGGGCCAGACCCCGCCCGCCGGTGGCGTCGTCGCCGGCGCACCGGGGCTGGGGCGCCCGGGTGCTGGTGTCGGCGACCTCCACCCGCACCGGGGCCGGCGCGCCGTTCCCGGCCGCCGTGCCCGGCAGGCACAGCCGCAGCACGGCCGGCCGGCCGGTGTGCACCACGGCGTTGGTCACCAGCTCGGAGACGAGCAGGATCAGCGTCTCGGCCAGCGGCTCGTCGGCCGTTATGCCCGACCCGGCGAGCCGCGAGCGGGCCCACCGCCTGGCCCGCCCCACCTCCGCGGGGTCGGGCCGGATCTCCAGCTGCACTCGAAGCACCTGCACCGCTCACACCATCCGAACCGGCGGACACATGACCCCACGCCAGCCGTGCGCCACGGCGTCCGCCGCGGCGACGATCACGACGAGGGCCACGATCGTAGCCATTTTCTGCATGGCCAGAACAACAACCTGAGCCGGGAGTCACGGACTGTGACTCCCTTACTGCACAGCATGGTTGACGGACAGTCACGCCAACAAGCGCTTCGGGCATATTCCCGCGTGAAGGAGTACGTATAGGGGATACTGTGCGACGCTCATGACGCCGAGTCGAACAAACCCGGCGCGGAATCCCCAACCGCCGTGCGAGCAGCGGCGCGCGCCACTTGGCCCGAAATCGCCCGGGCCCGGCGCCTCAGCGCGGTCGCGTGCCGCGCCTCCACGGTACCGGATCGGCGAAGTGACTGCGGAGCGTGACGAGTCCGGTGAGGGCATTACCGATCGTGGACCCCGCGTTACCCACGACTGCCACGATCCGTAACATCGTGGGCCAACGCTTCACCGTCAACGGCCGGCGGAAACCGCCACCGGCTCACTCCACCAGCGCGGCGGCCGACCGTTCCTCGCTCCACGTGCTCCCCCGACGGGCGTGTCCGAGGCCTACGACACCCCCGAGACCCTGCGCAAGGTGCTCAAGTACCGCCCGCGGAAGCGGTTCTAGCCCTCTTGACGAAGACGGCGGGACGCCGGTCGCGGTTGTCCACCTCCGGGACCATTCGCCGTGCCGCTTGTCCAACCTCGGTGGCGGCAAACGCGACTTCAGGGAGGATTCGCCCGACTCCCGCGCGCGTAAGGGTGGATGGGTCGTCCGTCCACCGACCCTAGGGACTCCCTTCGTGCGAAGCAGTAGAACCGCCTCCCTGCTGGCGGCCGGTGCCGCCGCCGTCATGGTGCCCGTACTCCTCCCGGCCACGGCCTCCGCGGCACCGTCCGTCACCGGTCCCCTCGACCCGTACCTCTCCCAGAAACCGGCCTGGCACCGCTGTTCCGCGGAGACGCCGGCCTCCTTCCAGTGCGCCACGATCAAGGTGCCGCTCGACTACGGCAAGCCCGGCGGCAGGAAACTCGACCTCGCGATATCGAGGTGGAAGACGAGCACCAAGAGGCAGCACCGGGGCGCGCTGCTGCTCAACCCGGGCGGCCCGGGCGGCTCCGGCCTCGACATGCCCCTGTTCATGGGCGGCGAACTGCCGAAATCCGTGAAGAAGACCTACGACCTCGTCGGCTTCGACCCGCGGGGCGTCGGCGAGAGCTCCCCCGTCGGCTGCGGCCTGACCGACAAGGAGCAGGACTGGGAACGCCCGTACAAGGAGGCGACGTTCGCCAAGGACGTGGCGTGGGCCCGGAACGTCGCCGCGAAGTGCTACGCCAGGCAGGGCGACAGGCTCCGCCACCTCTCCACCCGCGACACCGCCCGGGACATGGACGTGATCCGTGCCGTGCTCGGCGAGAAGAAGATCTCCTACCTCGGCTATTCGTACGGCACCTACCTCGGCGCGGTCTACACGCAGCTGTTCCCCACCCGCGCCGACCGGTTCGTCCTGGACAGCGCCGTCGACCCGGCCCGGGTCTGGCGCGGCATGATCCAGGTCTGGGCGGAGGGCGCCGAACCCGCCTTCGCCCGGTGGACCGAGTGGACCGCCGAGCGGAACTCCGCCTACCGGCTGGGCGCGACCCCCCAGGCCGTCCGCAAGACCTTCTACGACCTGGTCGCCCAAGCCGACCGCAAGCCGATCGACGTCGACGGCACGCGGATGACCGGAGCCGACATCCGCCTCACCAGCCGCGCCACGTTCTTCAGCGTGCGGGACGCCGCCGAGTGGGTCGTCACGCTGAAGAAGGCCGCCGCGGGCAAGCCCGCCGGCCGGGGCCTGAAGTCACCGGCGCCCGTGCCGCCGTCGTTCGCCGGTGCCACGCCGCCGTCGTTCGCCCGTGCCACGCCGCCCGAGGACAACGGCACCGCCGCCTTCTGGTCCGTCCTCTGCGCCGACCAGCGCGACTGGCCGCGCGACCCGGAGCAGTACCGCGCCGACGCGATCCGGGACCGGAAGAAGTACCCGCTGTACGGCGACTTCGGCTCCTCGGTGAAGCCATGCGCCTTCTGGAAGACCGGCGGCGAGCGCACCACCAAGGTGGACAGCAAGGTCCGCGCGCTGATCCTGCAGAACGAGTGGGACCCCCAGACGCCGCTGACCAGTGGGCAGGGCCTGCGCCGCGCCATGAAGGGCGCGAAGATGGTCACCGTCGCCGGGGGTGTCGGACACGGCGTCTACGGCAACAAGTCGTGCGCCGACAAGACGGCCACCGCCTACCTGACCACCGGGAAGCTGCCGTCGAAGGACATCACCTGCGAGGCCGCGCCCCAGGCGGCCGCGCCCCAGGCGGCCGGGCGCGGCGGCCTGCTCCCGCTGCCGCTCCCGGGCTCCCGGGGCCTGCCGGGGCCGGGCAGCCGGTTCTGACGGCCGTTCACATCCGGCTGAGGCTCGCGGCCGCGTACAGCACGTCCCGGATCGCCCGGCGGTCGCCCTGCTGGCCCGCCGCGGCGTCCTCCGGGGACACATGACCGGCCGCGAGCTTGCAGAACTCCACGCCGTCGAGCACCACCCGGGCCACCTCCAGCTCCGCGGAGCCCCGCGCCGCCGGCGAGTCCAGCGGGATCAGCCACTCGCCTCCGGCGTCGCCCTCGATCTCCAGCCGCAGGCTGCGGCCGGGCGCGCCGGCCGGCACCAGGTGCGGGGTGTGGCGGGCCGGCTCGGACAGGCCCGCGCGGCGGCGCTCGGCGAGCACCGTCGGCAGCACGCGGGCCGCGAGGTCGATCATCCGGTGCAGGTGCCGGGGCGTCGGCGCCGCGTACGGGTAGTCCACCGCCTTGGCGATGTCCTCGGCGTGCACCCAGCACTCGAAGGCCCGGTCCAGCATCGCGTCGTGCAGCGGCAGCGTGAACTCGCCGTAGGACACCGGGAGTCCGCCGGCGCGGCCGCCGGTGAAGGACACCGTGCGCACCAGGGCGTGGCTCTGCTCGCGCCAGGCTCCGCGCACCGCGTGCTCCGGCGGCAGGTGCGCGGACCGCCAGTAGGCCTCCGTGCGGCGGGCCGGTCCGGCCGCGTCGCCGGCGCGGGCCACCGGGTCCGCGAGGCCGAGCGCGGCGGCGACCATCCCGTCCACCGCGAGCAGGTGCGCTATGACCCCGGCGACGGTGGTGGTGCGGCCGGCCGGGACGTCGTTCTCGAACCAGCGCAGTTCCACCGGCGCCCGCCAGTCCGCGTCCTTGAAGTCCTGGAGCAGCGCGTCCAGCCGGGCGGTCTCGGCGTCGTACGGGGCGGCCCAGTCGGGGACCGGGATGCGCGGCGGCCGACGCCGCAGGCAGCTCTCCAGGACCCGGGTGCGCAGACCGGGGTCCAGGTCCAGGCTCTCCGGCTGGTGCAGCAGACCGACCGCCTCGCGCAGCCGGCGGGCCTCGTCGGCGCAGGCCCCGCAGTCGCCCAGGTGCTCCTCCACGGCCGCCGCCTCCGCGGCCGGGCAGGCGGTCAGCGCCCAGGCGCCGAGCAGCGACTTCAGGACGTCGTGCGACAGGTCGAGCGGCGGCACGGGTGCGAGGTCCCCCAGGTCGGCGAGGCCGGGCGGCGACAGCGCGCCGTCCTCCACGGAGGTCCGGGGCGTGGGTATGCGCGGACCGGGCGCGGCCCCGGACCGTCCGGCACCCGCGGCACCGCCGCCCGGCGGCCCGAAGCGCCCCGCGGAGCCGGCCGGGCCACGGCTGCCGCCGGTCCCGCTCTCCCGGTGCTTCCCCGGCGCCTCCTCGCCCCGGCGGCCGTCCGCCGCGCCGTGGGCGTTCTCGTGCGCCCCCTCGGAGCGGTGCGGGCCGTTCACACCGCACCCCGGTATCCCGGCGGGGTGCCGGCGTCGTGGGCGGTGGCCAGGAGCTGGAGGCCGAGGCGGAGCCGGCGGCGGGCCTCGTCCTCGGTGACGCCGAGGTCGGCCGCGGTCTGGCGGTAGTCGCGGCGCTGGTTGTAGGCGAGGTCGAGGGCGGCGCGCAGCGGGGCGGGCATGGAGTGGACGATGTAGTCGGCGCGGGCGGCGACCGAGGCGCGCCGGACCGTGCTCTCCCGTTCCTCGCGCAGCGTCTGCTCCCGTTCCTCCCGGTCCCGCAGCCGCTGCACGGCGACCCGCTGGGTGACTTCGGCGAGCCAGGAACGCAACGGGCCCTCCCTGGGGTCGTAGGTCTCGGGGTGCTCCCAGACGTGGGCGAAGACCTCGCGGGTGACGGAGTCGGCGGCCCGCTCGTCGTCCAGGACGCGGTGGGCCAGGTTGTGCACGAGGGAGGCGAAGCGGTCGTACGTCTCGCCGAGGGCCGCCGCCTCACCGCGGGCGAGCCGCTGCTGCATCTTGCGGTCCCACCGGGGCGACAGGTCGTTCCCGGCCATGCGGTCCCCTCCCCTCGCCGTCTGGTGGCCACCGGGCCCGCCGGCCCCGCCCTGTCGAATGTAGTCGGCCCCTCCGACAGCGCACGCCCCTTTGTGCCAATGTGCGCCCCCGAAGCCACCTCCCGTGATAGTGCCCCCTTCACACAACCTTCACGCGAGTCGCGTACACACTTGATCAAAGACGATTGTTGATGACTGGAATAAGCCCCTTATTGATCACCCGCCGTTTGCGGCGCCACGTTTCAGGGAACGGCCGCTGGGCAGCCGCGCGACAGGAAACGTAGGAACTGCTTCCGTTTCCGGGCGGTTCCGGGAATCCGGCGAGCGGAGGGGCATGGCCGTGGCATTCAAGGTGACCGGCGTCGAACAAGGCCAGTGGGCCGTGCTCCGGGTCTCCGGGGAGCTGGACCTGATGACCTCGCCGGTGCTGCGCCAGCACGTACACGACGCCGTCGCCGAGGGACACCACAGCCTCGTCGTGGACCTCTCCGACGTGTTCTTCTGCGATTCCAGCGGGGTCGGCGTGCTCATCGCCTCCCGCCGGCTGATCCGCTCCTGCCAGGGCCGGCTGCGGCTGATCCTGCCCGACCGGGGCGCCGTCGACGGCTCGCACGTCAACCGCGTCCTCGGCGCGCTGGGCGTCCGCCGGCTCTTCGACGTCCACCCCGACCTCGACTCCGCCACCACGGACCAGGCGGGACCGCTGTCCGCCTGACCACCCGCCGGGCGTGACAACGTCCCGGTCCGGCCACGGCGTTGTCGCGAGATTCACCCGGTCTTGGCACAGTCGTCGGTTTTCCGCCATCCGACGGCCACCCGCGTCGTACGCTCCCAGCCAGGCCCCCGGACCCATCCGGTCCCGCGGACCCCCCATGGACGACGCACACGTAAGGCGGCCCCCACACATGGTCAGCACCGAGTACGAGCGCCGGATCGCCGCCCGGTTCGCCGGCTTCGACCAGGACGGCAACGGCTACATCGACCGCGAGGACTTCAGCGCGGCGGCCAAGGCCCTGCTCGCCGAGTTCGCCGTGCCCGCCCGCTCCGTCACGGGCCAGGCGCTGTACGCCGGCGCGGAGGCGTTCTGGCAGGGCATGGCCGGCATCGCCGACCGGGACGGCGACCAGCGCATCACCCGCCAGGAGTTCGTCACCGGCGCGGTCAAGCGGCTGCGCGACAACCCCGGCCGGTTCGCCGAGATCGCCCGCCCCTTCCTGCACGCGGCCCTGGCGGTGGCCGACACGGACGCCGACGGGCACATCACCGTCCCCGACGCCGCCCGCGTCCTGCGCGCCCTGCACGTGCCGGCCGGCCCGGCCGAGGCGGCCGCCGCCGCGCTCGACACCGACGGCGACGGCAGGATCGACGAGCGGGACGTCGTCCCGGCCTTCGCCCGCTACTTCACGGTGCCCGAGCAG
Organism: Streptomyces achromogenes subsp. achromogenes; assembly: GCF_000720835.1. Lineage (GTDB taxonomy): Bacteria > Actinomycetota > Actinomycetes > Streptomycetales > Streptomycetaceae > Streptomyces > Streptomyces achromogenes. The sequence goes on from NZ_JODT01000019.1 coordinate 23,724, forward strand.
GCGTGAGGGCCGCCCGGAGCACCCGGGTTCAAAGGCTCAGAGGCTCAGGGGCTCAGGGGCTCAGGGATTCGGAGGCTCAGGCGAACACCACGGTCCGGCGGCCGTTGAGCAGGATGCGCCGCTCGGCGTGCCACTTGACGGCCCGCGCCAGCGCCTGGCACTCCACGTCCCGGCCGATGGCCACCAGCTGGTCCGGCGTCACCCCGTGCCCGACCCGCTCGACCTCCTGCTCGATGATCGGCCCCTCGTCCAGGTCCGCGGTGACGTAGTGCGCCGTCGCGCCGATCAGCTTCACGCCCCGCGCGTGCGCCTGGTGGTACGGCTTCGCGCCCTTGAAGCTCGGCAGGAACGAGTGGTGGATGTTGATGATCCGGCCGCTGAGCTGCTTGCACAGGTCGTCCGAGAGGACCTGCATGTAGCGGGCGAGGACGACCAGTTCGACCCGCTCCTCGCGCACCAGCTCCAGCAGCTCGGCCTCGGCCTCGGACTTGGTGTCCTTGGTGACCGGGATGTGGTGGAAGGGAATGTTGTACGAACCCACCAGCTCTTCGAAATCGGTGTGATTCGACACCACGCCGACGATCTCCACCGGAAGCGCGCCGATCCGCGCCCGGAACAGCAGGTCGTTCAGGCAGTGCCCGAACTTGCTGACCATGAGCAGGATGCGCATCTTCTCGTCGGCCCGGTGGATCTGCCAGTCCATGTGGAAGGAGTCCCCGACCGCCGCGAAGCTCGCCCGCAGCTTCTCCACCGTCACCGGCGCCTCGGCCGAGAAGTGGACGCGCATGAAGAACAGTCCCGTGTCGTGGTCGCCGAACTGCTGGCTGTCCTCGATGTTGCAGCCGGTCATGAACAGGTAGCTGGACACGGCGTGCACGATGCCCTGCTTGTCCGGGCAGGAGAGCGTCAGGACGTACTGGTCGGCCGGGGCGGCGGCGGAAGCGGACTGATCTGTCATGCACTACAGGGTCCCATACCGGCCACCCCGCGCGTGCCGCCGTCCGCTAAGCGGAACGGGTCAGGATGCGCAGGACCTCCAGGCTCTTCGGGGCCGTGTCCGGGTCGTCCCCGTCGCTCACCGACATCCGCACGTGCGCGTCCCGCGCCGCCCGCACCGCGTCCGGCCAGCCGGAGTGGTCCAGGTACGCGGCGACCGGCGCGTCCGGGCCGACCTGGTGCATGATCCGCAGCAGCCGCAGCACGGCGGTGTCGACGAGCGCCGCCTCCTGCGAGTCGCGGAATATGGTGCCGACGTACTTCTCCGCCGACCAGTTGTCCAGCCAGGTGTCCTCCACCAGCCGGTACACGGCGTCCGTGACGTCGCCGTAGCCGTCGACCCCGGCCAGCCAGACCTCGCGCTGGAACACCGGGTCGGAGAGCATGTGCAGCGCCGAGCGCACGTTGCTGCGCCACCGCCACCACGGCATGTCGTTGAGGGGCATGCCGCCCATGGTGGAGGAGCGGCGGCCGCGACGGGAAGTGTTCTCCGAACCTTGCACGGTCACCGATCGTACGTTCCGCGCCCGCCTCCGCCCACCGGCCCCCGTAATTCACCTCGCCGTCACCCTTCGTTGACCAAGGGTCACTCAGGGGTTAGCGGTGTGAGGGAATCGTGCGTGTCCATGACCGGCAGGCGACGCACTCGCACCATCCCCGTTCCCGCCTCTTCCCGCTCTTCCCACCCCGTCCGGGCCACCGCACTCGCCGCGTGCGCCGTGGCCCTGTGCGCGTCGCTCACCACCGCGTGCGGGCTCGTCCCCGGTGCCACGGGGGGCTCCGGGGACGACCCGGTCACGGTGATGACCTGGGCCCCGCAGGACACCGACGCGACCAACAAGCCCGGCATGCCCGCGATGGCCCTCGCCTACGCGAAGTGGGTCAACGCGCACGGCGGCGTGGGCGGCCGCAAGCTGAAGGTGCTGACCTGCAACGACCACAACGACAGCGTGGGCGCCGCGAAGTGCGCCAAGCGTGCCGCGGCCGAGAACGTGGTCGCGGTCGTCGGCTCCTACAGCCAGTTCGGCGACTCCTTCCTCGCCCCGCTGGAGGGCGCCGGCATCCCCTACATCGGCGGCTACGGCGTCACCAACGACGAGTTCACCGGCACCATGTCCTACCCGGTCAACGGCGGCCAGCCCGCCCTGCTGGCCGGCCTCGGCGAGGCCCTCGCGGCCGGCTGCGGCAACGTCGCCCTGGTCCGCCCCGACAGCATCGCCGGCGACCAGCTGCCCACACTCCTCGACTCGGGCCTGCGGGCCGGCGGGCACGCGGACGCCGGTGACCAGCTCGCCGCCGAGGACGCCACCGAGTACGGCGGCGAGGCCGAGCGGGCGCTGCGCTACGCGACCGCGGACCCGGCCCGGAAGGGCTGTGTGGTGCCGGCGCTCGGCGACCGCACCGACACCTTCATGGACTCCTTCCGGCGGGTCCGCGCGAACCACCCGGACGTGCGTACGGCGACCGTGCTCGGCAGCGTCGACCAGACGGTGATCAACGCCACGGGCGGGGCCTCCGGGCCGTACGAGGGGGCGTACATCACCGGCTGGTACCCGGCCGCCTCCGATCCGCGCTGGGCCCCGATGAAGAAGGTGATCAGCGAGGCGGCCTTCGACGACGACCGCATCGACCCCGCCGACGCCGGGGTGCAGACCACCTGGATCGCCTACACGGTGCTCCGGGCCGTCCTGGAGAGGATCGGCGACGGCGAGGTGAGCGCCGACACCGTGCGGCGCACCCTCAACGACGGGCTGCGGGTCTCCACCGGCGGCCTCACCCCGACCCTGAGCTGGCCCTACGCGGGCAGGCTCGCCGGGGTCGGCTTCCCGCGGCTGGTCAACGCCGACGTCACCCTCCAGGTGGTCCGGGACGGCAGGCTGGTGGCGGCCGGAGAGCGCGTCGGCGACAAGAAGGGGGTCGCCGACATGACCCCGGTCCTGGCGCGGGCCGAGATGCCCTGACCGGCCCCGGCGCCGGGGCCCGCCGGGGGCGTCACAGCTGGGTGGGCTGGCGCTGGGTCAGACCGTACTGCCGGGCGATCGCGTTCCACAGCGGGGCCGCCTTGCCCTTCTGCTCGCTCGCGGTCTTGCTCTCCCGGTTGCCCGCCTGGGTCTCGCCGGTGGAGCGCGCCTGCCCCTTGTGGCAGCCCTTGTGCCCCTTGGCCTGGTCGGCCCAGGCCGCGTAGTGGTTGTCGGCCGCGGCGGACGCCTGCCAGGCCCGGGTCAGCGCGTCCCTGAGGTGGCCCTGGGCGGGCAGCTTGTCCGTGGGCAGCTTGTTCAGCCGGGTGACCAGCTCGCCGCGCTGCCGGGCCGCGTCCCGCAGATCGGCCGCGGCCTGGTCGAGGTTGTCGCACTTGCGGACGTCCGCCACCGCCTGGATCACCGCGGCCCGGCTGCTGCCGCTGTCCGCGAGCAGCTTGTCCAGCTCCACCGCCTGCTGCCGGGCGGGGTCGGCGCTGGGCGAGGCGGAGGCGGAGTCCGTGCCGGCCGGGGACGCGGCCACCGCCGGCGTGTCGTCCCCGCCCGCGTCCTTGCCGTCGCCGCCGCCGGTGCTGAGCAGGGCGCCGGCGCCCACGCCGACCACGATCAGGCCCACCGCGGCGGCGGCGATCAGCGGCACCCGCGACCGACCGCCGCGCCGCCCGCCGCCGTCGTCCGGCCCGTGGTCGTACGACGGCTGCGCCGGGCGGTACGCGGACGGCTCCGGGCCGGGGTAGGCGTCCGGCCGCTGGACGACCGGGAGCTGCTGGGTGGAACCGGCCGGGCCGTCGTCGCCCGCCGGGCCGCCGCGGAAGAGGTTGTCGAACTCGGCGGGCGGCTGCCGGTCCGCGGCCGGCACCGGCGCCTGGATCTGGGTCTCGGCGGCGTAGGGCGGGATGTACTGGGTGGCCTCCGCGTCGGAGGACGCGGGCCCCGGCTGCCGGGGCGTCCGGCCCAGGTAGCGGGTCTCCTCCGCGCCCGACTCCGGCGGCAGCCCGCCGCCGGCCACCGGCGGGATGTACTGGGTGGCCTCCGCGTCACCGGGACCGGCGGGACCCGTGCCGACCGGCGGGATGTACTGCGTGGCGCCGTCGTCCCGCACGGGCGGTATGTACTGCGTGGCGCCCTCGCCGGCGCCGCCCTGGGCGGTGACCGGCGGGAGGTACTGCGTCGCGGCGTCGGCCGGCGGGGGCAGCGGGGCGCCCGCGGCGGGCGACGCCGGATACGGCTGCTGGGGCTGCTGCCCCGGATACGGCTGCTGAGGCTGCTGGTTCTGCTGTGCCTGGTACGGCTGCTGGTCCGGCTGCCCCTGGTACGCCTGCTGCGACTGCTGTCCCGGATAGGGCTGCTGGGGCTGCTGGTACGGGCCGGGCGTGCCGTAGCCGGGCTGCGGGGGCGTGCCGTAGGCGCCGGGGCCGGTGGTGTGGGAGTCGCCGTAGCCGGGTGCCTGGCCGCCGTACGACGGGGCCGGGGCGCCCTCCGGGGGCAGCGGGCCGGGGCCCGCGGCGGACGGGGGCTGCTGTCCGGGGCCGGTCCACTGCGGGGCCGCCGCCGGGGGCCAGCCCTGGCCCGGCGGGGGCGTCTGCTGCCCGGAACCCCAGGAACCGTCCCAGGACTGTCCGCCGGCCGGGGCGGCGGGCTCGGGCGGCGCGGTCGTGCCCGGCAGCAGGGGCTCGCCTCCGTCCGAGGGCAGCACGATGCCTTCGCGCGCGGGCCGCGCCGAGGGCTCCTCGCCCTGTCCACTCTGCGTCACCGGGACTCCTACTAATGGGGGACCTTGTGAATCGTCGGCACACGCTACCGGGTCCCCCGAGCCGGGTGCCACGCAGCTCAGGACGTGATCTGCCGTGCTGTGACGGCGATAACAGCGCCGGCCCCGCGGTGCGCCGCGCACGGCACCCGGCGCCCACCGGGTGCCGTCACCGTGCGTTCACCTCGCCGCGGGGCCGGTGTTCACGCGGCCTGCTGGAGTTCGAGGCGGGCCCCGAACTCCCGTACCACCGCCTCCTCCCGGAACGGCTCCAGGCGCTGCTGGAGGTCGTCCAGATACTCGGCGCCCCGGTTGGAGCGCAGGGTCTCCAGCAACTCCACCGCTCTCAGGCCGGTGTTGCAGGCCTGTTCGATCTCGCGCTGCTGCACCTGGGCGGTGGCGAGCAGCACGTAGCCGATCGCCCGGCGGCGGGCCCGGGAGGCGGGGTGCCCGGCCAGCGACTGCTCGGCGTACCGCGCCGCCTGCTCGGGCTGTCCGAGGTCGCGGTGGCAGTGCGCCAACTCGTCGGCCAGATAGGCCTGGTCGAAGTGCGCGATCCACGCCGGGTCGTCCCCGTCGGCGTCGTCGGCGCGCTCCAGCGCCGCCACCGCGCGTCCGCCGGCCGCCTGCGCCGCGCGCGCGTCGCCGAGCAGGGCGTGCCCGCGCGCCTCGGCGGCGTGGAACATCGCCTCCGCGCGCGGGGGGACATGCCCGCGCGCGCCCTCCTGCGCGGCCCGCGCCAACTGGGCGATCTCGCGCGGGTTCCCGAGCTGCGCGGCGAGGTGGCTCATGGAGGCGGCCAGGACGTACCCGCCGTACCCGCGGTCGCCGGCGGCCTGGGCGAGGCGCAGCGACTGGATGTAGTACCGCTGGGCCAGGCCGGGCTGGCCGGTGTCCACCGCCATGTACCCGGCCAGTTCGGTCAGCCGGGCGACGGTGGCGAAGAGCTCGCGGCCGACCGCCTCCCGGTAGGAGCCCGCGAGCAGCCCGGACACCACGCTGTTGAGGTAGTGCACGACAACCGGGCGGACGTGCCCGCTGCCGTACTGGTGGTCGAGGTCCACCAGCGCCTGGGTCATGGACCGCACGGCGGCCACGTCGGACTGGCCCACGCGCGGGCCGGCCTGCCGGGCCACCTGGGTGTCCGGCGCCGAGATCAGCCAGTCCCGGCTGGGCTCGACCAGCGCGGAGGCGGCGACGGAGGAGCCGGACAGGAAGTCCCGGCGCCCCACGTCGCTGCGCCACAGCTCGCAGACCTGCTCGATGGCTCCCAGTACCGTCGGCGAGAACTGGAGGCCGACCCCCGAGGCGAGGTTCTTGCCGTTGGCCATGCCGATCTCGTCGATCGTGACCGTCCGGCCGAGCTTGCGCCCGAGCGCCTCGGCGATGATCGCCGGGGCCCGGCCCCGTGGCTGCTGGCCGCGCAGCCAGCGGGCCACGGACGTCTTGTCGTAGCGCAGGTCGAGGCCGTGCTCGGCGCCGCACATGTTGACCCGCCGGGCCAGCCCGGCGTTCGAGCACCCCGCTTCCTGGATGAGTGCCTGCAGCCGTTCGTTCGGCTGCCTCGCCACGAGAGGCCTTGCGGCCATGTGCTTACCCCCTGCGTTGCGGTCCCCTGGAGCGTGTCGACCGACCCCGCGGAGCCCTCGGCTGCGTCCTGGTCGGTCCGGTCGGGACGATCACTGCCCAGTAGACATACCGTCAATGCGCGACATATGCGGTTTGCCGGAAGTAATGGAGGATGCCGGCCCACTCCCTGGCTACCCCGCCCACGCCCGGCTTCCTCGCGCGCGCCCCCGGCCGTGCCTCCATGCGCCCCGGCCGCCGGAACGATGCTCCTCCCCGCGCGCGCCCCGGAGCCGTAACTCCAGGTGGACAAGGGAGTTGAGAGGAGCGTGGAAGAGACGATCGCGGGCGCCGAGAACACGCAGATGGCCGGTCAGATTCCGCGGCAGCGCGGGGCATCGCTGCTGGAGACGGCCGTACGCTACGCCGAGGAGCGGCACTGGGACGTGGTGCCGGGCACCTGGCTGGAGACCGCCGACGGCACGCAGCGCTGCTCTTGTGGTGAGGCCGCCTGCCCCGCGCCGGGTGCGCACCCCGCGCGCCCCGACTGGGCGACCCAGGCGACCGGCAGTGCGACCGTCGCGCGCCGGATGTGGCAGAAGCAGCCGGCGGCGTCGATCCTGCTGCCGACGGGCCGGACGTTCGAGGCGTTGTCCGTCCCGGAGAGCGCCGGCTTCCTGGCGCTCGCCCGGATGGAGCGGATGGAGCTGACGCTCGGTCCGGTCACGCTGACCCCGGAGCGGCGGATGCAGTTCTTCGTGCTGCCGGGGGCCTCGGCGAAGGTGGCGGACCTGGTGCGGCGGCTGGGCTGGTCGCTGCCGTCACTGGACCTGGTGGCGCTGGGCGAGGGCGCGTACGTGGCGGCGCCGCCCACCCGGTTCGGGTCCCGGGGCGCCGTGCAGTGGGCCCGCCGCCCGACCCCGGCGAACCGCTGGCTGCCGGACGTGGAGGAACTGATCTCGCCGCTGGCCTACGCCTGCGGAAGGGATCGCTGACCCGTTCCCCTGTCGAACACGCGCTCTGAAACTCCGTTTTCGCGGTCAACACCCCTCATTTGAGTGACACCGCGCGATGAATGATCGCCGTGTGTGAGGGGATCTTCCTTGGCAGGAGGCGGACCGCTCGGGGAAAAGCCGGTCCGTGGGGGATGACCCTGAGAGCTCGGGGCTCCGGGTCAGCAACAGGGGAGGACAGGCCCCGGCGCCCTACGGCGCCGGGGCCCCTGCCCGTATCGGACCCGTATCAGGCCGTCGGCTCAGCGCTTGGCCACGAACACGTGGGAGGCGACGTCCGCCTCCAGCTCGGCCGCCTCGCCGCCGCTGCCCACCAGCACACCGCCGGGCGACTCGGTCACGCTCACCACCGAGCCGGGCTGCACGCCGGCCCGCCGCAGGGTGTACATCAGCTGGGCGTCCGTCTGGATCGGCTCCCCGATACGGCGCACGACGACCGTCTTGCCGTCCGTGCCCGCGTCCAGGTCGGCCAGGGAGACCATCCCCTCGTCCAGGAACGGGTCCGCGCCGTCCTTCTCGCCCAGCTCCTCCAGGCCCGGGATGGGGTTGCCGTACGGCGACTCGGTGGGGTGCCGCAGCAGCTCCAGCACCCGCCGCTCCACGGCCTCGCTCATCACGTGCTCCCAGCGGCACGCCTCCGCGTGCACCTGCTCCCACTCCAGCCCGATCACGTCGACGAGCAGGCACTCGGCCAGGCGGTGCTTGCGCATCACGCGCGTCGCCAGCCGACGCCCCTCCTCCGTGAGCTCCAGGTGCCGGTCGCTGGCCACGGACACCAGGCCGTCGCGCTCCATGCGCGCCACCGTCTGGCTCACCGTCGGCCCGCTCTGGTCCAGCCGCTCCGCGATGCGGGCGCGCATGGGGACGACGCCTTCCTCTTCGAGTTCGAGGATGGTGCGGAGATACATCTCCGTGGTGTCGATCAGTCCGGACATACGTGCCCCTCGATTACCTCTGCCGGCAGCCCGGCGCGTGCGCGGCCCCCCTGTACATCAATTCTGCCGGATCCCACTGACAACCGGGCGGTACCAGGGAAACAGGGCTGTTGGGAGGGGGTTACGGGTCGTTGGTGGAGACGGGTGCGCGGGGCGGTCGCGCCCACGCGGGGCGATCGTAGCGCGACGCCGGTCCCGGCGGCGGGGCCCGGTCTCCGGCCACGGGCACGGGCACGACGACCGCCACCGCGCGAAGCCGCCCCGTGTCGCGGCCGTATTGACACCGTGATGGTCCAGACCGCACCGTGATCCGCGACACGGACGCTGCGAAGGGGCAACGCATGAGCGACGGCACGCCTGCCGACCTGTTCTTCGACGCCGCCATCGGCCTGCTGCAACGGGTCCGCGACGAGGAGGGCGAGGCGATCGCCGCGGCCGGCGCCCTGCTCGCCGACACCGTCGCGGACGGCGGGCGCCTGTTCGCGTTCGGCGCCGGGCACTCCTCGCTGGCCGCGCAGGACGTCGTCTACCGCGCGGGCGGCCTGGCCCTGATGAACCTGCTCGCCGTCCCCGGGGTCGTCGGCGTCGACGTCACCCCGGCCACCCTCGGCTCCGCCCTCGAACGGGTCGACGGCCTGGCCGGTGCCGTCCTGGACACCTCACCGGTGCGCGCCGGGGACACCCTGGTGATCATCTCCCTCTCGGGCCGCAACGCGCTGCCGGTGGAGATGGCCCTGGGCGCCCGTGCCCGCGGCCTGAAGGTCATCGGCGTGACCTCGGTGGCGTACGCCGCCGAGACCACCTCCCGGCACTCCTCCGGCACCTTCCTGAAGGACCACTGCGACATCGTCCTGGACTCCAAGATCGCCGTGGGGGACGCGGAACTCACCCTGGACACCATCCCGGCGCCCTTCGCCCCCGCCTCCACGGTCGTCACCACCGCCCTGCTCCAGGCCGTCATGGCGACCACCGCCGCCGCCCTCGCCGACCGCGGCATCGAGCCGCCGCTGCTGCGCTCCGGCAACGTCGACGGCGGACACGAGTGGAACGGCCGGGTGATGGCGCAGTACGGCGACCGGATCTTCTACCGCCGCTGACCCCGCACCGCACACCGCGCCCCGGGAGCCCACCGCCTGCCGGGGCCCACCGCCCGCCGGGGCCTATCGCTCGCGCAGGGCCTCCGCCAGGTCCAGGGCCGCCGCGACCCGTACGGCGACGTCCTCGGCGTAGGCCGTGTCGGCGCGTTCGAAGCGGCTGCGGCCGGCGCCGCGCAGGAAGGTCAGCACTCCCAGCGTCCGCCCCCGGCTGCGCAGCACCGCGCACAGCGCGTGCACCGCGTCGCCGGGCCACTGCCGCTCCAGCGCCCACTCCCGGGCCCGCTCGGCCGACACCTCGCCGGCCTCCGCGCGCACGGTCCCGGCCCGCCGCACGCACTGCCGCGCCGGGTGCTCCTCGGGGTAGCGCACGGGCAGCCCGGCCGCGCCCGTCAGCAGGCTCGGTCCCGGGGCGCCGGCGGGCGTGGCGGCGAGCCGGACCAGCCGGACCGGTTCCGCGTCGCCCTCGCCCTGCGCGCGCGGGCCGTCCGCCAGCCGGTCGACCAGGGCGTGGTCGGCGAACCCGGCGAGCGCGAAGTCCAGATGGACGGTGGCCGCCTCCGCCGGGTCCTCGCACTCGGCGGCGGCCCGGGCCGCGCGGTGCAGCTGGTTGGAGCGGAACCGCAGCAGGGCCGCCTCCTGCTGGTCCTGCCTGGCCTCGGTGACGTCCTGGAACAGCCAGCCGACGCCGAGCGGCACCGGTTCCTCGGCGAGCGGCGAGGCCAGCCGCAGGAACCCGTTGCGCCAGCAGCGGCGCCGCTCGCCCTCGGGGGTGCGCACGACGACCCACATCTCGGCGGGGGCGGGCGGCGCGCCTTCGGCCAGGACGTGGGTCAGCGCGGCCTCCAGCTCTTCCGCGCCCCGCGCGAGCAGCTCGCCGAGCGGCCGGCCCAGCGCCGAGGTCCGTCCGACGCCCAGGGACCGCGCCGCGTAGGCGTTGACCACGGCGGGCCGCAGATCGGCGTCGACCAGGACGACTCCCCAGGCGGCGTCCTCGAACAGCGCCTCGCTCAGCGCGATGGACCGCTCCAGGTCGATCTGCGCGTGCACCTCGCTGAACGCGCAGTACACCCCCGCCGGTTTCCCGTCGGGCCCGCGCACGGCGGCCGACTGGGTGCGTACGAGGATGCGTCCGCCGTCCTTGGTCACCAGCGCGAACTCGTGCACCTGGCGGCCCGGCGCGTGCATCGCCGACATCAGCCGGGCCTGCACCTCCTCGGCGTCGGCGCTGCGCACCGCCCACCCGGCGAACCCGTGCCGCCCGACGGCCTCGGCGGCCGTCCAGCCGAGGATCCGCTCGGCCTCGCGGTTCCAGTGCGTGACGACCCCGTCGGCGTCGAACGCGCACAGCGCCGCGTCCATCCCGTCGAGCAGTGCGGCCAGCAGGTCGGAGCCCGGCTCACCGGGCTCGTCCGGCCCCAGCTCGTCCGTGATCCCACTCCGCCGCGAAGCACTCACCTGGACCCCCTGGAAACTGCCTGCGCGCTCGTCCACACGGCGCCGGTTCCCTCACCGTCCTTCATTCAACTGGAACGTGACCCAGCCCACACCCTGTTCCCGCAAGAAAAAACAGTTGAGTGCGTCCCGGGTGCTTCCTAGGCTGTCGGTACACGAGAAGGGAGGTGGTTCGGCAGATGTATGACAACCGGACGCGTGAGGTGGCTGCGGGCTAGCGGCCCGACACCACACCATGTGCGGTGCCGGACCAGCGCGTGAGAGATGCGCGCAGCCGGCCCAATCCCAAGCAGTCACCCGACCCGCGGGCTGCCGGTACGTCCGGCCGGCTCCTCCTCGGAGGAACCCAGCCCGCGGGTCGTCTGCGTTTTCCGCGCCTCCTGCCCGTGCGTGCCCGGGGGTCTGCCCGGGTCAGGGGCTGAGGCGCTCCACCGTCCAGGTGCCGTCCGGCCGGGCGGTGTACCGCAGCCGGTCGTGCAGGCGGTTGGCGCGGCCCTGCCAGAACTCGATCGTCTCCGGGATGATCCGGAAGCCGCCCCAGTGCGGGGGCACCGGGACCTGTTCGCCCTCCGGGTAGCGGGCCTCGAGTCCGGCGTACGCCTCGTCCAGTTCCGAGCGGGAGGCGATCACCGTGGACTGGGCGCTGGCCCAGGCGCCCAGCTGGGAGCCGTGCGGGCGGGTGCGGAAGTAGGCGGCGGTCTCGTCGCGGCCGGTGCGCCGGGCGGTGCCGGTCACGATGACCTGGCGGGCCAGCGGGTGCCAGGGGAAGAGCAGCGAGACGTGCGGGTTCCCGGCGAGGTCCAGGGCCTTGCGGGAGCCGTAGTTGGTGTAGAAGACGAAGCCCTCGGTGTCGTACTGCTTCAGCAGGACCGTGCGGGAGCTGGGGCGCCCGGCCGCGTCGACCGTGGAGACGACCATGGCGTTGGCCTCGTAGAGCGTCCCGTGCAGTACGGCCCGGGCGGCATCCTCGAACCAGCGGGCGAACTGGTCCATCGGATGGGTGGCGAGGTCCTCCTCGGCGAGGCCGTCGGCCCGGTACTGCTTGCGCATGGCAGCGGGGTCGAGAACGGGGTCCGGAAGCGGGTCGCGATCGGTCACGCGGTCATCTTGCCGTATAGAACGGGTATGGCACCGGGTGTCGGATGGTCTCCCCAACCGTGGCACCGGGCGTTATCGTGCTGCTCCCTTTGCGGTTGGGTTGACCATGGGTGACCGTCGGCGCGCCGAGGCATCACCGGGATGACCGCCGCCACACTTCACGAGGAGCCGCCTGATGTCCGATTTCGTACCCGGACTCGAAGGAGTCGTCGCGTTCGAGACGGAGATCGCCGAACCGGACAAGGAGGGCGGCGCCCTGCGCTACCGGGGCGTCGACATCGAGGACCTGGTCGGTCACGTCTCCTTCGGCAACGTCTGGGGGCTGCTGGTCGACGGTGCCTTCAACCCCGGTCTGCCGCCCGCCGAACCGTTCCCGATCCCGGTGCACTCCGGTGACATCCGGGTGGACGTGCAGTCGGCGCTCGCCATGCTCGCCCCCGTGTGGGGCCTGGGGCCGCTGCTCGACATCGACGCACGCCAGGCCCGCGACGACCTGGCCCGGGCCGCGGTCATGGCGCTGTCCTACGTCGCCCAGTCCGCGCGTGGGCAGGGCCTGCCGATGGTGCCGCAGCGGGAGATCGACAAGGCGAACTCGGTGGTGGAGCGGTTCATGATCCGCTGGCGGGGCGAGCCGGACCCCAAGCACGTCGCCGCCGTCGACGCCTACTGGACCTCGGCCGCCGAACACGGCATGAACGCCTCCACGTTCACCGCCCGGGTCATCGCCTCCACGGGCGCCGACGTCGCCGCCGCGCTGTCGGGCGCGGTGGGCGCGATGTCCGGTCCGCTGCACGGCGGCGCGCCCTCCCGGGTGCTCGGCATGATCGAGGAGATCGAGCGCACGGGCGACGCGCAGGCGTACGTCAAGGGGGCCCTGGACCGGGGCGAGCGGCTGATGGGCTTCGGGCACCGGGTGTACCGGGCCGAGGACCCGCGGGCCCGGGTGCTGCGGCGTACGGCGCGGGAGCTGGGGGCGCCGCGGTTCGAGGTGGCCGAGGCGCTGGAGAAGGCCGCGCTGGAGGAGCTGCACAACCGGCGGCCGGACCGGGTGCTGGCCACGAACGTGGAGTTCTGGGCCGCGATCGTGCTGGACTTCGCCGAGGTGCCGGCGCACATGTTCACCTCCATGTTCACGTGCGCCCGCACCGCGGGGTGGTCGGCGCACATCCTCGAACAGAAGCGCACGGGGCGGCTGGTGCGGCCTTCGGCGCGGTATGTGGGGCCGGGGCCGCGGCGGCCCGAGGACATCACGGGGTATGCGGACATCGCCCACTGAGAGGGTGGCTCAGGAGCGCGGGCGACCGCGGGTGCGCCGTGGCTTGTCGCGCGGTTGCCCGCGCCCCTGAATCCGGCCCGCCGGGCCCGATGCTCACACGGCCGCGAGCAGGTTCCCGTGGTGCCGCTCCGCCACCAGCGGGTGTGCCCTCAGCTTGCCCTTGAGTTCGTTGTAGCCGTACTCGGCGTACAGGGGGTTTGCCGGGTCGGTGGTGATGCCGGGGGCCTCGGCGGCGTGCGGGAAGGGCAGGGGGTCGATCCGCGCGTCCAGGCGGGGGTTGTAGAAGAACGGCACCGAGTAGCGCTCGGTGGCGCCGGGCGGGCTGACGACGCGGTGGTTGGTGGCCAGCAGATAGCCGTTGGTCGCCACCTCCAGCAGTTCGCCGAGGTTGACGACGAAGGCGCCCTCAAGGGGCGGCACGTCGTGGAAGCGGCCGTCCTCGCGCTGGACCTGGAGGCCGCCGACCGTGTCCTGGAGCAGCAGGGTCAGGAAGCCGTAGTCCTTGTGGGCGCCCACGCCCTGCCCGGTGCCGTCGGCCGCGCTGCCGGGGTAGCGGACGAGCTTGAGGTGCGGGTGGGCGTGCTCGCCGAAGACCGGGTCGTAGAAGCCGGCCGGGGCGCCGATGGCCGTCAGCAGTTCGCGCAGCAGCCGGTGGGCGACCGCGCTGAGCCGGTCGATCCAGGTGAGGGCGGCGGTGCGCAGCCCGGGCAGGGCGGCGGGCCACTGGTTGGGGCCCTGGAGCCACCAGTACGGGGGCTCGTCCGGTCCCGGTATACGGGCGGGGCGCTCGGCGCCGATGTCGAGCTGGTCGCGCCAGTCGCGGGTGCCGCCGGTGCGCTCGTCGCCGGTGCGGGTGTAGCCCCTGAAGTGCGGGGAGTTGACGTTGTCCAGGGCGAGCCGGTCGGCCTCGGGGAGGGCGAAGAAGGCGCGCATGGCGGTGAGCAGCGCGTCCGTCTCGGCCCGGGTCACGCCGTGCCCGACGAGCTGGAAGAAGCCGACGTCGTGGGCGGCGCTGTGCAGCTGGGCGTGGAGCAGGGCGCGGGCCTGGGGGCCTCGGTCGGCGGCCGACAGGTCGATGATCGGGAGCTGGTCGTACGACATCGCTGTGTGCGTGGTCATGGTGCGTCCGCGGGTGTACGGGGCACGGCCGGCCGCCGAGGGGTACAGGCGGCCCCCGGTGCCGGAAAAAAGGGAGAAAAAGAGAGATACAGGGGGCTGTCAGGCGGAGAAGTGCCGACAGCCCATGCTCGTGACGCGCACGTAGTCCACGTGGCGGCGGCGGACGAGCATCGGAAGCATGGGCCAAGGGTAACGCGCCGCGTGAGAAGTGCCGCCGTGCGGTCTTCTCAGCCCAGCGCGCCGTCCAGCAGGGCCGCCCACTGGGCGACGACCCGTTCGCGGCGGGCGGTGTCGTCGGTGAGGAGGTTGGCCAGGCCCAGGCCGCGGGCCATGTCGAGCAGGCCCTGGACGGTCTCGCGGACGCCGGGGCGGGACTCGTCGGCGCCGAGGAGTTCGACGGCTATGCGGTGGGTCTCGCGGCCCACCCGGGCCTCCAGCTCGGTCACCCGCGGGCGCAACTGTTCTTCGTCGGAGGCGGCGACCCACAGGTGCAGGGCGGCGCGGAAGAGCGGGCCGGTGTAGAGGTCGACGAGGGCCGCCACCACGGCCCGGCGGTCGGCGGGGCCGTCCGGGAACAGGGCGCGCAGTGCCAGCGAGCGCTCCTCGGAGACGTATTCGACGGCCGCGGTGAACAGGTCTTCCCGGGTCGGGAAGTGGTGCTGGGCGGCGCCCCGGGAGACACCGGCGCGTTCGGCGACGACGGCGACCGTGGAGCCCGCCCAGCCGCGCTCGGCGAGGCAGGCCACGGCGGCCTCCAGGAGCCGCTGCCGGGTGGCCCGGCTGCGGTCCTGCTTGGGAACGCGCTCGCGTTCGGTCGTGCTCACACCACCCATGCCGCATCACGTCTTTCCAGGAAGGCCGTCATCCCCTCCCGGGCCTGGCCGGAGGAGAACAGCCGGGCCGTCAGCGCGGTCAGCCCGTCCGCGTCCCGGTCGAATGTCTCCAGCACCCTAGCCGTGAGCAGCCGTTTGGTCTCGGCCAGGGCCTCGGGGGAGGCCCGGCGCAGGCCGTCCAGGACGGGGGCGAGGGCGTCGTCCACGTCGTCCGCCGCCGTCGTCAGCAGGCCCAGCCGTACGGCCTCGGCCGGGCCGAAGCGTTCGCCGGTGAGGTAGTAGCGGGCCAGGGCGCGGGGGTCGGCGCGCGGGAGCACCGGCAGGGAGATCACCGCGGGGGCGACGCCGATGCGCACCTCGGTGAAGGCGAAGGTGGCCGCGGCGGAGGCGGCGGCGATGTCGCAGGCGGCGAGCAGGCCGAGGCCGCCGGCGCGGACATGGCCGGTGACCCGGGCGACCACCGGTTTGGGCAGTTCCACGATCCGCCGCAACAGGGCCACCAAGCCGTCCGGGGCGGGCGGGTCGCGCAGGTCGGCGCCGGCGCAGAACGTCGTACCGGTGTGGGTGAGGACCACGGCCCGCACCTCCGGGTCCTCGCCGCAGTCGGCCAGGGCGTCGCCGAGCTTGGTGACGAGGGCCGCGGACAGGGCGTTGCGGGTCCCGGTGGCGTCGAGGCTGAGCGTTTCCACGGCACGCGCGCGGCTCCGGCCGAGGGACACGGTGGGGTCGGTCATGTGCGCTCCCTGAGCTGCCGGCGCAGGATCTTGCCGGAGGCGGCGCGGGGGACGGTGTCGGTGAAGGTGATCCGGCGGACGCGTTTGTAGGGGGCGACGCGTTCGGCGACGAACCCCAGGATCTCGTCCTCGGCCGGGCCGTCGGCGCCGGGCCGGCGGACGACGAAGGCGTGCGGGATCTCGTTGCCGTCCGCGTCGCGGGCGCCGATCACGGCGGCGTCGGCGATGCCGGGGTGGGTGAGCAGCAGGGCCTCCAGTTCGGCGGGGGCCACTTGGTAGCCCTTGTACTTGATGAGTTCCTTCACCCGGTCCACCACGAACAGCCAGCCGTCCGCGTCGGTGTGTCCGACGTCCCCGGTGTGCAGCCAGCCGTCGGGGTCGATCAGGGCGGCGGTGGCGTCGGGGCGGCCCAGGTAGCCCTTCATCACCTGGGGGCCGCGGATCAGGATTTCGCCGGGCTCGCCGGGGCCGAGGTCGCGGCCGGGGTCGTCCAGGGAGACGATCCGCATCTCGGTGCCGGGCAGGAGCCGACCGACCGTGCCGGCGGGGGCCTCGCGCAGCCGGTCCAGGGGGACGACGTGGGTGCCGGGCGACAGCTCCGTCATGCCGTACGCCTGGCCGATCGGGGGCAGGCCGAGCCGTTCGGAGCAGGCGCGGGCGTGCCGGGCGTCCAGCGGGGCGGCGGCGCTGATGACGTACTCCAGGGAGGAGAGGTCGTAACGGCCGACCGCCGGGTGCTTGGCGAGGGCGAGGACGATCGGCGGTGCCACGTACAGACCGGTGATGCGGTGTCTCTCGATGGCGGCGAGGAAGGTCTCCAGTTCGAAGCGGGGCAGGACGACGACGGTGGCGCCCTTGCGCAGCGGCCCGTTCATCAGCGCGGTGAGGCCGTAGATGTGGAAGAACGGCAGGACGGCGAGGACGCGGTCGCCGGGGCCGGCCGGGACGGCGGGCTCCAGCTGGGCGAGGTTGGTGGCGATCTGCCGGTGGGTGAGCAGCACGCCCTTGGGGGTGCCGGTGGTGCCGGAGGAGTACGGCAGCACGGCGATGTCCTCGGCCGGGTCGATGGCGACCCGTGGTTCGGGGGCGGTGGTGGCGAGCAGCTCGGTCAGCGAGCGGTGGCCGGGCGCGCTGTCGCACACCAGGATCTCCCGTATGCCGCCCGCGAGTCCGGCGGCCCGACGGGCGGTCCGGAGCAGCGGGGAGGCGGTGACGATCCAGCGGGCCGCGCTGTCGCGCAGCTGCCGGGCGAACTCCTCGGCGGTGGCGAGCGGGTGCGCGGTGGTGACGGTGGCCCCGGCGCGGGTGGCGGCGTAGAACGCGACCGGGAAGGCGAGCGTGTTGGGGCTGTGCAGGGCGAGGACGTCGCCCTTGCGCACGCCGGTGCCGGCGAGGGCGGCGGCCAGGCGCCGGTGGAACCGGTCCACCTGCTCGTACGTGAGGGTGGTGCCGTCCGTGCCGTCGACGAGGGCGGGCCGGTCACCGAAGCCGGCGGCACCACCCAGGACGGCGTCGTGGATGGGGAGTTCTACGGGCGGAACGTCTGCGTACTCGCTGCGGAACACGGTTCCTCCTCGCGCGGGGCCGCTCAGTACGACTTGGGCAGGCCCAGGCTCTGGTGGGAGACGTAGTTGAGGATCATTTCCCGGCTCACCGGGGCGATACGGGCCACGCGGGCGGCCGTGATCAGCGAGGCGAGCCCGAACTCCCGGGTGAGGCCGTTGCCGCCGAGGGTGTGCACGGCCTGGTCGACGGCCCGTACACAGGCCTCGCCCGCCGCGTACTTGGCCATGTTGGCGGCCTCGCCCGCGCCGATGTCGTCCCCCGAGTCGTAGAGGAAGGCCGCCTTCTGCATCATCAGCCGGGCCAGCTCCAGGTCGATGTGGGCCTGCGCCAGGGGGTGGGCGATGGCCTGGTGGGCGCCGATGGGGGCCTTCCAGACCGTACGCTCGCGGGCGTACCCGACGGCCCTAGCGAGGGCGTAGCGGCCCATGCCGATGGCGAAGGCGGCCGTCATGATCCGCTCGGGGTTCAGCCCGGCGAAGAGTTGCAGCAGCCCGGCGTCCTCGTCGCCCACGAGTGCCTCCGCGGGCAGCCGGACGTCGTCCAGGGTCAGTTCGAACTGCTTTTCGGCCGCGTTGAGTTCCATGGCGATGGGGTGCTTGTGGAAGCCCTCGGCGTCCGTGGGGACGATGAACAGGCAGGGTTTGAGGGTGCCGGTGCGGGCGTCCTCGGTGCGGCCGACGACGAGCACGGCGTCGGCCATGTCGACCCCGGAGATGAAGACCTTGCGGCCGGTGAGCAGCCAGTCGGTGCCGTCCCGGCGGGCCGTGGTGGTGATGCGGTGGCTGTTGGAGCCGGCGTCGGGCTCGGTGATGCCGAAGGCCATGAGGCGGGTGCCGTCGGCGAGCCCGGGCAGCCAGCGCCGCTTCTGCTCCTCGGTGCCGAAGCGGGCGATCACCGTGCCGCAGATGGCGGGGGACACGACGAGCATGAGCAGGGGGGAGCCGGCGGCGCCCAGTTCTTCGAGCACGATGGACAGTTCGGCTATGCCGCCGCCCCCTCCCCCGTACTCCTCGGGGAGGTTGACGCCGAGATAGCCGAGCTTGCCCGCGTCGGACCAGAGTTCGGCGGGGGGTTTGCCTTCGGCGACCGTGCGGGTGACGTAGTCGCGGCCGTAGCGCTTGCCGAGCGCGGCTACCGCGTCGCGCAGGGCCTTGTGCTCTTCGGACTCGATGACGGCGGTCATGGGGCTCCTAGGAAGGGATTTCCTGCACTACTGCGAGGACCGTGCCCGGCTCGACCTGCTGTCCGGGCCTGGCGTGCAGGGCGGTGAGGGTTCCGGCGGCCGGGGCCGAGATCAGGTGTTGCATCTTCATCGCCTCCACCCATATGAGTCCCTGGCCGGCCCGAACCGTTGCCCCTTCCGCCAGACCCTCGGCGAGCCGGACGACCGTGCCCGGCATCGGGGCCACCAGGGAGCCGGGGGCGAGCCGGGCGACCGGGTCGGGGAAGCGGGGCAGGGCGGTGAGGCGGGTGGTGCCGACGTGGACCTGGTCGCCGTAGCGGGCGACGGGGAACTTCCGCCGTACGCCGTCGATGTCCAGGACGACCAGGCGGGCGTCGGCGTGCACGACCCGCACCCCGTCGGCGGCGAGGCCGTCCCGGGTGTGCCGGTAGCGGACCTCGTGCTCCTCGCCGCCCATGTCGTACCGCTTCACCTGCGGCTGCGAGGGGACGTTGCGCCAGCCGCCGAACCGGGAGCGGCCGTGGGCGTCGGCGAGGGCGGCGGCCAGGGGGGCGTACGGGTCGTGGGCGGGCGTGGTCAGCGCGCCGAGGTGGCGGTCGTAGAAGCCGGTGTCCATGCGGGCCGCGGTGAACTCCTCGTGCCGCAGCGAGCGCACCAGCAGGTCCCGGTTGGTGACCGGGCCGTGGAGCACGGCCGACTCCAGCGCGCCGGCGAGCCGGCGGATCGCCTCGGCCCGGGTGGGGGCGTGCGCGACGACCTTGGCGAGCATGGCGTCGTAGTGGACGCCGATGGTGTCGCCGTCGGTGTAGCCGGTGTCCAGGCGGACGCCGTCCGGTACGGCGAGCCGGTGCAGGGTGCCGGTCTGGGGTGCCCAGTCACGGGCCGGGTCCTCGGCGTAGAGGCGGGCCTCGACGGCGTGGCCGCGCGGGTGCGGTGGCTCGGTCCCCAGGGCGTGGCCCTCGGCGATCCGGATCTGCTCGGCGACCAGGTCCAGCCCGAACACGGCCTCGGTGACGGGGTGTTCCACCTGAAGGCGGGTGTTCATCTCCAGGAAGTGGGCGCGGCCGTCGGCGACCAGGAACTCGACCGTGCCGGCGCCGGTGTACGACACGGCGCGGGCGGCGCGTACGGCCAGCGCCCGCAGTTCCTCGGCGAGCCCCTGGGTGAGCCCGGGCGCCGGGGCCTCCTCGACGACCTTCTGGTGCCGGCGCTGGAGGGAGCAGTCGCGGGTGCCGAGCGGCCAGACGGTGCCGTGGGTGTCGGCGAGGATCTGCACCTCCACATGGCGGCCGTGCTCCAGGTACGGCTCCACGAACACCTCGCCGTCGCCGAAGGCGCTCGCGGCCTCGGCGCGCGCGCCCTCCAGGGCGGCCCGCAGTTCGTCCAGGCGGCGCACGATCCGCATGCCGCGCCCCCCGCCGCCCGCCGCCGCCTTCACCAGCACCGGCAGGTCGGCCTCGGTCACCCCGTCCGGGTCCAGCGGGGCGAGGCCCATCAGCCGTTTGGCGCGGGTCTTGGACGCCATGGCCTCGATGGCCTCCGGCGGCGGGCCGATCCACACCAGCCCGGCGTCCCGCACGGCGCGGGCGAAACCGGCGTTCTCGGAGAGGAAGCCGTAGCCCGGGTGCACGGCGTCGGCCCCGGCGGCCAGGGCCGCCTTCACCACCAGGTCGCCGCGCAGGTAGGTGTCGGCGGGCGCCGCGCCCGGCAGCCGTACCGCCGTGTCGGCCACGCGCGCGTGCAGCGCGTCGGCGTCGGCGTCGGAGTGCACCGCGACCGTCCCGATGCCCAGCTCACGGCAGGTGCGGAAGACCCGGCAGGCGATCTCGCCCCGGTTCGCCACGAGCACACTGGAAATCATGTGATCCCTCACATCCGGAAGACGCCGAAGCCGCCGCGCGCGCCCTCGTAGGGCGCGGTGTGCAGGGCGGACAGGCACAGGCCGAGGACGGTGCGGGTGTCGCGCGGGTCGATGACGCCGTCGTCGTACAGCCGCCCGGACAGGAACATCGGCAGCGACTCGGCCTCGATCTGCCGCTCCACCATCGCGCGCAGGGCCGCGTCCGCCTCCTCGTCGTACGGCTGCCCCTTGGCCGCCGCCGACTGCCGGGCGACGATGGACAGCACGCCCGCGAGCTGCTGCGGGCCCATGACGGCGGACTTGGCGCTGGGCCAGGCGAACAGGAACCGGGGGTCGTAGGCCCGGCCGCACATGCCGTAGTGCCCGGCGCCGTACGACGCGCCCATGAGCACCGAGAGGTGGGGCACCCTCGAATTGGAGACGGCGTTGATCATCATCGAGCCGTGCTTGATGATCCCGCCCTGCTCGTACTCCTTGCCGACCATGTAGCCGGTGGTGTTGTGCAGGAACAGCAGCGGGATGTCGCGCTGGTTGGCGAGCTGGATGAACTGGGCGGCCTTCTGCGACTCGGCGCTGAACAGCACGCCCTGGGCGTTGGCCAGGATGCCGACCGGATAGCCGTGCAGGGCGGCCCAGCCGGTGACCAGGCTCGTGCCGTACAGCGGCTTGAACTCGTCGAAGTCGGAGCCGTCCACGATCCGGGCGATCACCTCGCGCGGGTCGAACGGGATCTTGAGGTCGTCCGGGACGATGCCGAGCAGTTCCTCGGGGTCGTACCTGGGCGGCTCGGCCGGGCCGGGGTCGGGGTACGCCTTGCGGTGGTTGAGGCGGGCCACGACGCGGCGCGCCTGGCGCAGCGCGTCCGGCTCGTCCAGCGCGAAGTAGTCGGCGAGACCGGACACGCGCGCGTGCATCTCGGCGCCGCCCAGCGACTCGTCGTCGCTCTCCTCGCCGGTGGCCATCTTCACCAGCGGCGGCCCGCCGAGGAACACCTTCGCCCGCTCCTTGACCATGATCACGTGGTCGGACATGCCGGGGATGTAGGCGCCGCCGGCGGTGGAGTTGCCGAAGACGACGGCGATGGTCGGGATGCCGGCGGCGGACAGCCGGGTGAGGTCGCGGAAGATCGCCCCGCCGGGGATGAAGATCTCCTTCTGGGACGGCAGATCGGCGCCCCCGGACTCCACCAGGCTGATGCAGGGCAGCCGGTTGGCCAGGGCGATGTCGTTGGCGCGCAGCGCCTTCCGCAGGCTCCAGGGATTGCTGGCGCCGCCGCGCACGGTCGGGTCATTGGCGGTGATCAGGCACTCCACGCCCTCGACCACCCCGATGCCGGTGACGAGGGAGGCGCCCACGGGATACTCGCTGCCCCAGGCGGCCAGCGGGGACAGTTCCAGGAACGGGGTGTCGGGGTCGAGCAGCAGCTCGATCCGCTCCCGGGCGAGCAGTTTCCCGCGCCCCCGGTGCCGGGCGACGTACTTCTCACCGCCGCCGGCGAGCGCCTTGGTGTGTTCGGCCTCCAGCTCGGCGAGCTTGGCGAGCATCGCCTCGCGGTGGGCCCGGTGGTCGGGGGCGGCGGGGTCGACAGCGGTTCGCAGGACCGTCACAGCAGGGCCTCCGGGATGTCCAGGTGGCGGGAGCGCAGCCATTCGCCGAGGGCCTTGGCCTGCGGGTCGAAACGGGCTTGCGCGGCGACGCCGGCGCCGAGGATGCCCTCCACCACGAAGTTGACGGCGCGCAGGTTCGGGAGCAGGTGCCGGGTGACGGGCAGGTCCCGGCTCTCGGGGATCAGCCGCCGGAAGGCGTCGGCCGTCAGCGTGTGGGCGAGCCACCGCCAGGCGTCCTCCGACCGGGCCCACACCCCCACGTTGGCGTTCCCGCCCTTGTCCCCGCTGCGGGCGCCGACGACCAGGCCGAGCGGCGCCCGCCGGGTCGGCCCGGGCGGGAGGGGTTCCGGGAGGGGCGGGTCCGGTACGGCGGCCAGGGGGCGTGTCTCCTGGGGCGGCGGCACGGGGATACGGCGGCCGTCGTGGAGGACGGCCACATGTGCAGCGCCCACATAGGGCACGTACACCTCCTCGAAGACCCCATAGGGTGCGCCCTTTCCGGGTGGGGCCAGCACATGGAAGCCGGGGTAGCTGGCCAGTGCCAGCTCCACCGCGGCCCCGCTCAGCGCACGCCCCACGACCCGCTGGTCCGGGTCGCGTACGACGAGCCGCAGCAGCGCGCTGGCCGTCTCCTCGGTGTCCGCGTCGGCCCGGTCGG
Source organism: Streptomyces achromogenes subsp. achromogenes (assembly GCF_000720835.1). GTDB lineage: Bacteria > Actinomycetota > Actinomycetes > Streptomycetales > Streptomycetaceae > Streptomyces > Streptomyces achromogenes. Next base: position 46,447 of record NZ_JODT01000019.1, read on the forward strand.
TGCGCACCAGTTCCCACCGCACCTCCCGGGGCGGCGACTTGGCGAGCGCGTCCGCGAGCTGCTCGCGCACCAGTGCCGCCTTGGCCTCGATGCCGAGTCCGGTGAGGACGAAGACGACCTCGTTGCGGAAGCCGCCGAGCCGGTTGAGCCCGACCTTGAGCGTGGGCGGCGGCGCCTCCCCGCGCACCCCCTCGATCCGCACCCGGTCCGGCCCTTCCGGGCCGAGCCGTACGGTGTCCAGCCGGGCCGTGACATCGGGCCCGGCGTACCGGGCGCCGCCGGTCTCGTACAGCAGCTGGGCGGTGACCGTGCCCACGTCCACGAAGCCGCCCGTGCCGGGATGCTTGGTGATCACGCTGCTGCCGTCGGCGTGGATCTCGGCGAGCGGGAAGCCGGGCCGGCGTACGTCCCCCTCGGTGAAGAAGGCGTAGTTCCCGCCGGTCGCCTGGGTACCGCACTCCAGCACGTGTCCGGCGACGACGGCACCGGCGAGTGCGTCGTGGTCGTCCGGCCGCCAGCCGAAGTGGGCGGCGGCCGGCCCGGTGACCAGCGCCGCGTCGGTCACCCGGCCGGTGACCACCACGTCGGCGCCCGCCCGCAGGCACTCGGTGATGCCGAAGCCGCCGAGGTAGGCGTGGGCGGCGAGGGTGCCGGGGTGGGCGGCGGTCAGGTCGTCGCCCTCGACGTGCGCGACCCGCACCGGGATGCCGAGCCGGTCCGCCAGCCGCCGTATCTCCCCGGCGAGCCCGGCGGGGTCGAGGCCGCCCGCGTTGGTGACGATCCGCACCCCGCGTTCACGGGCGAGGCCCAGGCAGTCCTCCAGTTGGCGCGGGAAGGTGCGGGCGTATCCGGCGGACGGGTCCTTCAGCCGGTCGCGGGCGAGGATGAGCATGGTGAGTTCGGCGAGGTAGTCACCGGTGAGGACGTCGACCTCGCCGCCGGTGAGCATCTCGCGCAGGGCGGCGGAGCGGTCGCCGTAGAAGCCGGAGAAGTTCCCGATGCGCAGCGGCTTCACCGGCCGGCTCCCTGCGACGAGCGGCCGGCGCCCCTGGCCGGACCGGCGGTCCCCTCGTGAGCTGTCCCGCGCGGGCGGCCGGTGCCCGGTGGGCCCGCGAAGGCCTGGGCGATGTCCAGCCAGTGGTCGGCGTCCGGGCCGGTGGCCGTCAGGGCGAGGTCGGCGCGGTGGGCGCGCTGGGTGACCAGGAGGCAGAAGTCGAGGGCGGGTCCGGTGACGCGCTGTGCGGCGTCCTCCGGACCGTACGCCCACACCTCGCCGGAGGGTGCGCGCAGTTCGATCCGGAACTCCTCGGCCGGCGGGGTCAGTCCGCGCACCCCGTAGGCGAAGTCGCGGGTGCGTACCCCGAGCCGGACCACATGCCGGAGCCGTTCCGTGGGTGGGCGCACCACACCCAGGGCGTCGGCGATGTCCAGGCCGTGGGCCCAGGTCTCCATGAGCCGGGCCGTTGCCATGGAGGCCGCCGACATGGGCGGGCCGTACCAGGGGAAGCGGGCGCCGGGCGGGGCGCCGAGCAGGGCCCCGTGGAGGGCGGTGCGTCCGGTGCGCCAGGCGGCCAGCAGGTCGGCGGGCGGGAGCGCGGCGCCCTCCTCGGCCCCCTCGTCCACGAACGAGCCGGGGGCGGCGAGCGCCTTCTCCACCAGCGCCCGGAAGGCACCGGGGTCGGTGACGGCGAGCAGTGCCGAGCGGTCGGTCCAGGCGAGGTGGGCGATCTGGTGGGCGACGGTCCAGCCGGCCGCGGGAGTCGGCAGCTCCCACTGCTCCGGGCTCAACTCGGCTACGAGCAGGTCGAGTTCACCGCTCTCGGCACGCAGGTCGTCGATGACGGGCGTCGGGTCGGCCATGGGGGGAGCATGGCAGCGACCCAAGAAACAATCAAGCGTGCTTGCATTAATTAAGGGGTCGTCATACCGCCTCCAGGGGCAGGTAGACCGGCTCCCAGCGGGCCGCCCGCACCGCCGCCTCGACATCGTCCGGGGCGGCCCGGGCGACCCCCTCGTCCACCGCCGCGCGGGCCACGGCCACCGCGACCGCCTCCGAGGTGGCGCGCAGCTCGCGGATCGGCGGGAGGACCGGCGCGTCCAGCCGGGAGACCTCCGCGTCGGGGGTCCGGCGGGCCACCGCGTCGGCCGCCGCGCGCAGCATGCGGTCGGTGACCCGGGAGGCGCGGGCGACGATCGTGCCGAGTCCGAGGCCGGGGAAGACCAGCGCGTTGTTGGCCTGGCCGATCTCGTACGTCGTACCGTCCCGCTCCACCGGGGCGAACGGGCTGCCGGTGGCCACCAGCGCCTTGCCGTCGGTCCAGTCGAGCAGGTCGGCGGGGGTGGCCTCGGCCAGGTCGGTCGGGTTGGACATGGGCAGGATGATCGGGCGCCGGGTGTGCCGGGCCATCTCGCGGACGATCTCCTCCGAGAAGGCGCCGCCCTGGCCGGAGGTGCCGATGAGGATGGTCGGGCGGACCCGGTGGACCACCTCCGCCAGCGGAATGCCGGGCAGACCCTCGTCCCGGCGCCAGCCCTCGGTCTCAGCCGCGGGACGGGCGTACGGCCGCTGGACATCGCTGAGCCGGTCCCCCTGGTCGTCGGTGAGCAGGCCGTACCGGTCGACGCACCAGAACCGGGCGAGCGCCTCGGCCTCCGACAGGCCCTCGGCGATCAGGGCGTCCCGCAACTGGTCGGCGACGCCGATGCCGGCGGTGCCCGCGCCGAAGACGACGATCCGGTGCTCGGGCAGGGGCACGCCGGCCGCGCGCACCCCGGACAGGACGGCGGCGAGGTTGACGGCGCCGGTGCCCTGGATGTCGTCGTTGAAGGTGCAGACCCGGTCGCGGTAGTGATCGAGGATGCGGCGGGCGTTGGCGGTGCCGAAGTCCTCCCAGTGCAGCAGGGCACCGGGGAAGAGCCGGGTGGCGGTGGTGACGTAGGCGTCGATGAAGGCGTCGTAGGTCTCGCGGTCGACGCGGGGGTGGCGATTGCCGAGGTAGAGGGGGTTGTCCAGGAGTTCCCGGCGGTTGGTGCCGACGTCGAGCATGACGGGCAGGGTGCGGCGCGGGTCGATGCCGGCGGCGGCGGTGTAGACGGCGAGTTTGCCGACCGCGATGTCGATGCCGCCGACGCCCCAGTCCCCGATGCCGAGGATGCCCTCGCCGTCGGTGGCCACGATCAGGTCGACGTCGTCGGCGCCCAGGCCGCTCGCGCGCAGCGAGCGTTCGATGTCGTCGGGGGCGTTCACGGAGAGGTAGATGCCGCGCGGGCGGCGGTACTCGGTGCTGTAGCGGCGGATCGCCGTGCCCACGGTGGGGGTGTAGACGATGGGCAGCATCTCTTCGAGGTGGTCGCCGACGAGCCGGTAGAACAGCACCTCGTTGCGGTCGTGCAGCGCGGTCAGGTTCACGCTCTTGGCCAGGTCGTCCGGCTGCTCCCGGAACTGGCCGTAGGCGCGCTCGGCCTGCTGGTCCTGGGTGAGCACGCGGGGCGGGACCAGCCCGACGAGGTCCAGGGCCCGGCGCTCCGCCTCGGTGAACGCCGTACCGCGGTTGATCCGGGGGTCGCCGAGCACGGCACGCCCACGAGCGGTGACCTTCATGAGCCCACTGTCGCACGGGGCGGGCTCCGGCGCGCAGGCGGACGACTACGCTCGGTGACGAGCAGGTCTACTGGCCCTCGGCCGGCAGAGCGGCCTTGCCCCGGCCTATCTGGGTGCGGACCGCGCCGATGCTCGCGGCGATGACCAGGGCGATGGCCGCCGCCTCGGTGGGGCTGAGGAACTGGCCCAGGACGAGGAAGCCGGCCGTGGCGGCGATGGCGGGCTCCAGGCTCATCAGGATGGCGAAGGTGGAGGCCGGCAGGCGGCGCAGGGCCAGGAGTTCGAGGGTGTAGGGCAGGACCGAGGAGAGCAGGGCCACCGACGAGCCGAGGGCGACGGTGGTGGGGTCCAGCAGGCGGGTGCCGGCCTCGGCTATCCCCAGGGGAAGGAAGAGCAGGGCGGCCACGGCCATGGCCAGGGCCAGCCCGTCGGCCTTGGGGAAGCGGCGGCCCGTGCGGGCGCTGAAGACGATATAGGCCGCCCACATGGCGCCGGCGCCCAGGGCGAAGGCGACACCCAGGGGGTCCAGATCGCCGAAGCCTCCGCCGCCGAGCAGGAACACGCCCGCGAGCGCGAGGCAGGCCCAGAGCGCGTTGAGCGCACGGCGGGAGGTCAGGACGGACAGGGCCAGCGGGCCGAGGACTTCCAGGGTGACCGCCGGGCCCAGCGGGATACGGTCGACCGCCTCGTAGAACAGACCGTTCATCGCGCCCATCGTGATGCCGAAGACGACCACCGTGCCCCAGTCGGCGCGCGAGTGGCCGCGCAGCCGGGGGCGGCAGACCAGGAGCAGGACGACCGCCGCCGCGAGGAGGCGCAGGGTCACCACGCCCAGCGCGCCCGCCCGGGGCATCAGGGTGACCGCCAGCGCGCCGCCGAACTGCACCGAGATTCCGCCGGCCAGCACCAGCCCGACCGGTCCGAGGGAGGTGAACCGGCCGGGAGTGCGCGGAGCGGACGCCCCCGGTGACGGGGAGGGCGCCGGTGGCGTCGAGTTCGCGGCGCTGGGGGTGTTGACGGTGCTCACGGCGGTCCCGGGGCTGGCTCGGATCAGATCATGTACACCTCTGTGTACTCCTGAGTCCAGGGTAATGGACTCTGTCAGGAGTGTGAACCCTTTATGGAACTGTCTTGGAGGGTGAGCCGCTCGGCCGTGGCCGAGGGGGAGCCGGGCCCCGTTCACCGCTCCCCGTCCGCCCGGTCCAGGGCCTCGGCCAGTACCTCCGCCAGGTGGCGGCCCCGGACGCCGGCGAGCTGGTCCAGCTGGGTGCGGCAGGAGAAGCCGTCGGCCAGGATCACCGTGTCCTCGGACGCCTGCCGTACCGAGGGCAGGAGCCGGTCCTCCGCGCAGGCCCGGGAGACCTCGAAGTGGCCCTTCTCGAAGCCGAAGTTGCCCGCCAGGCCGCAGCAGCCCCCGCTCAGTTCGCCGGTGAGGCCGGCGGCGGCGCGCAGCCGGCGGTCCGGGGCGTCGCCGAGCACCGCGTGCTGGTGGCAGTGGGTCTGGCCGGCCACCGGGCGGTCGACGGCGGGCGGGGTCCAGTGCGGGGCGTGCCGCTCCAGGGTTTCGGCGAAGGTGAGGACCGCGGCGGACAGCCGGGCGGCCCGTGGATCGTCGGGCAGGAGTTCCGGAAGGTCGGTGCGCAGGGCGGCGGCACAGCTCGGTTCCAGGACGACGACCGGCACCCCGGCCCGCAGCACCGGTTCCATCAGGTCCAGCGTGCGGCGCAGCACCGTACGGGCGCGGTCGAGCTGGCCCGTGGAGACATAGGTCAGGCCGCAGCAGACACGGGCCCGGCGGGCGGTGAGCAGCGCGGCGGCCGACCGGGTTCCGCCGTCCCCGATCGCCCCCTTGCGCGGCAGCAGCGTAGGCGGGAGTGCGACCCGCAGCCCGGCCGCCTCCAGCACGCGGACGGCGGCCTGCCCGACGGACGGCGCGAGGTGCTCGGTGAAGGTGTCGGGCCAGAGGACGACGAGGTCGCCGGGGGTGGAAGTGGGAGTGGGGTGGGAAGTGGGAGTGGGGGTGGGCGTGGGAGCGGGGTGGTCCCCCGCACCCCCGGCCGGCGAACCCCCCGCACCCGGCGTCGCCGTCTTTCGCTTGCGCCACCAGCCGGTGAACGTCCGGGGCGCCAGGCGGGGGATGTCCCGTTCCGGGGCTATTCCGGCCAGGTGTTTGCCGAGGCCGGCCAAGGGGCGGATGGCCGCGAGGGTGTTGAGCAGCGGGGCCAGGCGGGTGCGGGACGCCCAGCGGAGCCATTCCGGGAGGCGGCCCATGCTGTGGTGGGCGGCGGGGCGGCGGCGGTCGGCGTAGTGGTGGTGCAGGAACTCGGCCTTGTACGTGGCCATGTCCACGCCGGCGGGGCAGTCCGAGCGGCAGCCCTTGCAGGACAGGCAGAGGTCGAGGGCGCCCAGGACCTCGGGGGACCGCCAGCCACCGGTGACCAGGTCGCCCGCGAGCATCTCGTGCAGCAGCCGGGCCCGCCCCCGGGTGGAGTGCTCCTCCTCGCCGGTCGCCCGGAAGGAGGGGCACATGACGGCCGGGCCGGAGACGGTCGTCGTACGGCACTTGGCCACGCCGACGCAGCGGCGGACGGCCGCGCGGAAGTCGCCGCCGTCGGCCGGGTAGGCGAAGGCCACGTCGACCGGCCGGCGGGGCAGGACCGAGAAGCGCAGGTTCTCGTCCAGCCGGGCCGGGCGGACCAGCATGCCGGGGTTGAGGAGGTCGTCCGGGTCCCACACCGCCTTGGCCCGCTCGAACAGCCCGACCATGTCGGCGCCGTACATCCGCGGCAGCAGTTCCGCGCGGGCCTGGCCGTCGCCGTGCTCCCCGGACAGGGAGCCGCCGTGGGCCACGACCAGGTCGGCGAGTTCCTCGGAGAAGCGGCGGAAGCGGCCGACGCCCGCCTCGGTGAGCAGGTCGAAGTCGACGCGGACGTGGATGCAGCCGTCGCCGAAGTGGCCGTACGGCGTGCCGCGCAGTCGGTGGGCGGCCAGCAGCGCGCGGAACTCGCGCAGGTAGCCGCCGAGGCGGGCGGGCGGGACCGCGCAGTCCTCCCAGCCGGGCCAGGCCTCGGTGCCGTCGGGCATCCGGGTGGCGGTGCCGGCCGCGTCCTCGCGGATGCGCCACAGACTCCGCTGGGCGGCCGGGTCGGTCACCACCAGGGAGTCCACGACATCGGCCGCGCGCACGATCTCCTCCGCACGCGCGCGGGCCTCGGCCGCCGTCTCCCCGCCGGTCTCCACGAACAGCCAGGCGCCTCCGGCGGGCAGCCCGGCCCCGGCCGGCACCAGGTCGGCGGCCATGCCCTCCACCGTGAGCGGGGCGAGCGGCAGCAGGCCCGCGGCGGCCTCGGCGGCGGCGCTCTCGTCGGCGTAGGCCAGCACGGCCAGCGCCCGCGCGCGGGGGCTGTCGACCAGGCGGACCACGGCCTCGGTGAGGATGCCGAGGGTGCCCTCGGAGCCGCAGAAGGAGCGGGCGACATCCGCGCCCTTCTCGGGCAGCAGCGCGTCCAGCGCGTACCCGGAGATGCGGCGGGGCAGGTCCGGGAACCCGGTCCGCAGCCGGGCCAGTTCCCCTTCGGCCAGCTCGCGGAGCCCGTCGGGGGCGCCCGCCCATCCCTGCCCGAGCCGCAGCCGCCGCCCGCGCGCGGTGATCACGGACAGCTCCCGCACGCTGTCCGCGGTCGTACCCCAGGCGACCGAGTGGGAGCCGCAGGAGTTGTTGCCGATCATGCCGCCGAGCGTGCACCTGCTGTGTGTGGAGGGGTCGGGGCCGAACCGCAGTCCGTGCGGGGTGGCGGCCTCCTGGAGCCGGTCCAGGACGAGCCCCGGCTGCACGACGGCCGTACGGCTGCCCGGGTCCAGCTCCACCAGCGCGGTCATGTGCCGGGTGAAGTCCAGCACCACGCCGGTGCCGGTCGCCTGCCCCGCGATGGACGTGCCGCCGCCCCGGGCCACCACCGGCACCCCGCGCTCCCGGCACACCTCCAGCACGGCGGCCACGTCGTCGGCGTCTCTCGGGGCCACCACGCCCAGCGGGACCCGCCGGTAGTTGGACGCGTCCATGGTGACCAGCGCCCGGGCGGTCACGTCGAACCCGACCTCGCCCCGGACGGCCTTGCGCAGCGCCCCCGCGAGCGCGGCCACATCCGTGACCCCGGTGCCCGTGCCCCCGGTGTCCCCTGCAACATCCGCACGATCCGTCATGCGTCCAGGATGCATCCGACCACGGACAGTCACCGAAAGTTTTCCACAGGCGCCCACTAATAGTCGTACGACATCACAAGTCCACGACCTGGTGATCTCGTCTCATCGAACGGACAGAACTCCACCCGGGCTTCTCCCAGCGGCTAACCTCCTCCCGTGGCCGACATCCAGATTCCCGCTGACATCAAGCCCGCCGACGGACGTTTCGGCGCGGGCCCCTCCAAGGTGCGGACCGAGGCGCTGGACGCCCTCGCCGCCACCGGCACGTCCCTGCTGGGCACCTCCCACCGTCAGGCGCCGGTCAAGAACCTGGTCGGCAAGGTCCGCGAGGGCATCTCCGAGCTGTTCTCCCTGCCCGAGGGCTACGAGGTCGTCCTCGGCAACGGTGGCTCCACCGCCTTCTGGGACATCGCCACGCACGGCCTGATCGAGAACAAGTCGCAGCACCTCACCTTCGGCGAGTTCTCCTCCAAGTTCGCCAAGGCCGCCAAGCTCGCCCCCTGGCTGGCCGAGCCGACCGTCGTCGCCGCCGACCCCGGCACCCACCCGGAGCCGAAGGCCGAGGCGGGCGTCGACGTCTACGCCTTCACCCACAACGAGACCTCCACCGGTGTCGCCATGCCGATCAAGCGCGTGGCCGGCGCCGACGAGGACGCGCTCGTCCTCGTGGACGCCACCTCCGGCGCGGGCGGCCTGCCCGTCGACATCGCCGAGACCGACGTCTACTACTTCGCCCCGCAGAAGTCCTTCGCCTCCGACGGCGGCCTGTGGATCGGCGTCTTCTCCCCCGCCGCGATCGAGCGCGCCGAGCGCGTCCACGCCTCCGGCCGCCACATCCCGGAGTTCTTCTCGCTCCCGACGGCGATCGACAACTCCCGCAAGAACCAGACGTACAACACCCCGGCCCTGGCCACCCTCTTCCTCCTGGGCGAGCAGCTGGAGTGGCTCAACGGCCAGGGCGGACTCGCCTGGTCCACGGCCCGTACGAAGGACTCCTCGACCCGCCTGTACACCTGGGCCGAAGAGTCCAAGTACGCCACCCCGTTCGTCTCCGACCCGGCCAAGCGCTCCCAGGTCATCGGCACGATCGACTTCGCCGACGAGATCGACGCCGCCGCCGTCGCCAAGGTGCTGCGCGCGAACGGCATCGTGGACACCGAGCCGTACCGCAAGCTCGGCCGCAACCAGCTGCGGATCGCGATGTTCCCGGCGATCGACCCGGCGGACGTCGAGGCGCTCACGAAGTGCGTGGACTATGTGATCGAGAAGCTCTGACTTCCTCACCTACGACGACGAAGGGCGCCCGGTGCTTGCCGGGCGCCCTTCGCGTGTGCGAGGCGTTATGCGAACCGGCGGATGAAGGCCTGCCAGCTGTCGCGGGACACGGTGAGGAGGGGGCCGTTGTCCTGCTTGCTGTCGCGGATGGCTCGGCCGCCGTGCGCCGTGCCGGCGACCTCGACGCATTCGCCCAGCTGCGAAGAGTAAGAAGACGTACGGAACGGGCTCACGACTACGACCACGAGCTGCCCTCCTCGATGACTTGCAGCTTGCCCAGGATGAGCTTCGCACTTTCCTCGGGCGTCAACGCGAAGGAAGAGAGCAGGTCGAACGAGCTGGCATACACCGCCAGGTCAGCCGGGGATTCGATGATCGACGTGCTCATCAGGTCCTCCATGGTCACTGCCTCGACTACCGCCTCCGAGTCGAAACTGAAGGCCGCGAACGGGTTGGCGGCAGCCACCAGCGAACCCGCGCTGAACGGCAGCACCCGTACGGTGACGTTCTCCCGCTCTCCGGCCTCAAGAAGCGCCAGGAGCTGCTCCCGGTGCGTCTCCACAGACGCCAGAGGGTGCTCGATGGCCGCCTCCCAGATGACGGCCGAGAACTTGACGCCGCCCTCCGCGATCCTCTGCTGGCGTAGCCGCCTCACCTCGATCAACTGCGCGATGTATTCCGGGCACAGGGTGGTGGGGCCGCCTTTGACAACCGCCTCGCAGTAAGCGGCGGATTGCAGGAGCCCCGGAATCAGCACAGGTTGCCATTGGCGGATATGACTCGCGTCGTCCTCCAATGCGATGTGATCGAGATAGCCGGGCCGTAGGTGCGTCGCGTATTGAAGCCACCAACCGCGCTTCCTGGGGTGCTTGGCCAACTCCTCCAGCTTCAACCGGACTTCCGGATCGGTGACCCCGTACGCCTCCAGCAGCAGCCGTACTTCGATCACGCGCGGTGTGGCATGTCCGCTCTCGATGCGGCTGATCCTGGCTTGGCTTGTGGCGATCACCTCGGCGGCCTGGGGCTGGTCGAGCTTGGCGGCCTGCCGGTACTGCCTGAGGGCCGTGCCAAGTCGCCTGCTGCGTACGGTCGGTCGTCCACCTGCGGGCATGGGATCTCCCCTCTCCTTTTGGAAACCCTGCCACACCGATTAACCCAGAGAGGCGGACATAACTCGATTGAGTGAAACCGCTGCATGTATTTCTCGATTTTAATTGCACCGATTCCGCATGTATTCCTAGGTTCAGTCCATGCCCTCAACCGAGACCTTCCGCATCCCCACCCACCGGCGGCACGTGCCGACCGCTCGGCACTACGTCCGCAAGGCCCTCGCCGGCTGGCGAATCAGCGATGAACTCGCCGAGCGAGCCACCCTGTCGGCCAACGAACTCGTCACGAACGCGGTGAGCCACTGCCGGGTCTCGCACGCCCGGGTCCGGGTGACGCTCATCCTCTGCCACGGGGAACTGGTCCTGGAGGTCTCCGACCCGGACCGGGACCGGCTTCCCTCGCCCCGCTGTCCCGGGCTGGACGAGGAGGGCGGGCGCGGACTGGCCCTGGTGGACGCGTTGGCCGACGCGTGGGGGCATCGCCAGGGGCCGTACACCAAGACCGTCTGGGCCCGCTTCACCCTCCCCCGCCCGGAGACCCCCCATGTTTTGGACCACCCGTAACACAACAGGGGCGGCACAGCCCTGCGCCCGGCGCCTGCCGAACCCCCGCGACGAGGAGTGCCGGCAGACCCCGGCTCCCGTACGAACGCCCCTGTGGGAGACCTCCGATGACGTCGTACGGCCGTACGTCCTCAGACCTTGATACTCCGCCGCACCCGGGCGATCACCTGCTGCGCCTCGGCGCCGAACACCGCCGACTCCGCGAAGGTGTCCCACACTCGGCGATAGAGAGCGATCGTTTCGGCGTCGTCCAGCCAGAGTTCGGCGTGCCAGTCCTCGACCGCGACCAGGCGTTCGTCCAGGATGCAGAACCCGTTCGCCGGATTCAGGCCCAGCTTTGCGTCAAGAGGCACGATCCCCAGGTGCACGGTGTCCATGCCCACGAGACCAAGCAATCGGTCCAGTTGACCCACCAATATGTCCGGTGGGCACACCCGGGACCACAGCGCCCCTTCCCACACCAGCAGATGCAACTGCTTGCCCGGACGGTACAGCCACTCCTGCCGTTTCATTCGGGCACGCACCGCGTCCTCCGTGTCACGCGGAGAGTTCTGGAGCTGCGAGTGCCCCTGGAAGACGTGTCGGGCGTAGTCGGCAGTCTGGAGCAAGCCGGGGACGAGGCTGGTTTCCCACTCACGCACAGTCGTGGAGTTGGAGATGACGGTGTTCCAGGAATCCTGGACGGGGCGGTGTCCCGCCGCGAGCTGGCGTCGCCAGGAGCGGATCTGGCTCTCGAAGCCCTTGAGGCGGGCACACAGTTCGCCGCCGGCTGCGGCTTGCCCGGTGGCCTCGGCCCACGAGCGGAGATCCTCGACCGTGGGCGTCTGCCGACCATTTTCCAGCTTGCTGACCTTCGACTGCGGCCACCCCAGCCGCTGGGCAAGCTCCGTACCGGTGAGCCGGCCATCAGGGCTCTCCATACGCAATTCCCTGAGCCTACGGCCCAATTCCTCGCGCGCCCTCTGATAGTCCGTGCTCACCGGTACCCGCTCTTGTCCTTACACGTCGCTGCGCATCCCAGCCGCGAACTGCTCTCGCGGTACAGCGTGATGCCATGCAGCATCCCGCACCATGGAGCAACGCACCACCTCTGCGGGCTCGGTGATCAGGTCCACGTGCGTGAGCTGATCGTCGTCATCGAACCGCAGGAGCGCGATGAGGCGGCTGTCGAACAGCCAGAAATCCTCGGCGGGGAGTCGGAGGCGCTCCGCGTCGGCACGCCACATGTTGCGGATGTCCTCACCGAGGCCGATGTTCCACTTGGCACTTTCGAAGAGGTACCGCTGCCCGATGGTGGCGGGCTGGTCCACGATGCGCACTCGTTCGACCCGCTTACCCTGCGCGACCTGGGCGCGGATCGTGTCACGCCAACGCCTGGCCTCCGGCACGTCTGCCTCATCCTCGTCAAGGCGCCCCTTTTCGATGAACCGTGCCCAGCGCTCGCCGACCTCGTCACTGGCGTACCGCTGCCGCGTTTCCAGCCGCCACGCAGTGTGCTCGAACTTGTTGAACAGATCGCCGAACTCGTCGAGACCGACCGTCCTCACCTGGCGGGTCTGCTCCTTCGGTGCCCAGTCGACCAGGAGTTCACGCGGCACCACGACCGCGGCCTCCCCTTCTGACAGGTGCTGAAGCTGGGCGATGTCCTCCGGATCCGTTAGTGGCGCACCTTGGACAATCACCTCTCCGCTGTCCAAGTCCTCGTGCACCGCAGGACAACCGTTGTAACCACTCCCCGTCCCGTTGAACCGCAACCTGCGCGCCATGCACAACCACCCCCTGGGTGTCGTCGAAGCTGACGCGCACAGCATCTCGGTACCTCTGAGTGAATGTCCATGCATCCTGAGTGACCACGTGAGAATAGCTGAGAATATTCGCCTCCTTGCTCCGCACCCGCCCCCTACGGTCGTCCCCGAAGCCCCCACCCCACCTCGGGAGACCAGGTGACCCCCATGGCCAACGCCCAGCCCCGCTCCCCGGCTCAGCTTCCCCCCGGCTTCGACGCATGGCTGCTCGACTGCGCCCCCGCCGCCGGCTGCGACGTCTGCGGAGCGAACTGGCGGCAGCTGCTCGCCTGTAAGCAGGCCGGGAACACCGCCCAGGCCATGCGCCACGCCACCGAGATCCGGGACCACCCCTCGGGCGTACACATCCGCCCCTCTACCCCCAAGAACTCCCGCCCACCAAGGGCGGCGACGGCCGGTCGGCGGCCGTGACAGTGGAGCAGGAAGGTACAGCGATGGTGAACGGAAGTGACCTGTACGCGCTCGACCTCGGCGGCGCCTCGTTCCTCAAGGCGTGCGGCGGAAGTACCCACCCGGACGGCGAGGCCTGCGTCACCCTTGCCCGGATCGGCGAGGACGCATGGGCCCTCGGTGACAGCAAGCGGCCCGACATGCAGCCGCTGCGGTTCACCACGACCGAGCTGAGCGCCGCCGGTATCGACCCGGCCCGCTTCGGTCTGGCCCGCTGAGCCTCGACCGATCCGAGAAATGCCGCCGGTTCCGGGCCGTCATCACCCGGAACCGGCCCGCACCGCATCGCACACTGAAGAGGCCCCGGGTGCATCACCACGCCTACCTCTGGACCGGCCCCAAATCCCGCTTCGACGAGGAAGCCTTCCGGCGCCCGCCCCACCCCGAACCGCCCCCGCCCACCGGCAGTCCGGAACTGATCCAGCGGTACCGGCTGGCCACCGTCGAGTTCCCCACCTCCGACCTGCCCCCGCTGGAGACCGCTTACTGGCTGGTCAAACCCCGCGCGATGGTCAGGGGAACCTGGTCCGAGCCGTCGGCCGCCGCCGCCTGGCTCGGGGAGCGGCTCACCGAGTACGCGCCCCGGTTCGCCGCCGGCGCGTACCGCGACCCCGGCCGCCTCGCCACCCTCCTCGCCTCCGCCGGCGAGCGGCTGGCGGCGGGCGGTGACATCTCGCTCGGGTTCTACCTCGAACAGCCCGCGTTCCTGTCCGTGGCCCTGGTGGGCTGCGGACCCCATCGCGCCCGCCCGGACCTGCCCTGCCCGCTCAGCGCATGACAAGGGCGCCCGGTGCGACACCGGGCGCCCTGCTCTCACGCCGCCGTGCAGGTCAGCGTCGGTGTCGCCGCACCGCCCGGCGCCGCCCCGAAGCCGAAGCTCGCCGAACCCCCGGCCGCCAGGTTTCCGTTGTGAGCCGCGTTCACCACCGTCACGCTCGCGCCGCTCTGGGTGTAACTCGCGTTCCAGATGGACGAGATCTTCTGGGCACCGCCCCACGTCCACGTCACCTTCCAGGACTTGAGGGCGACCGTGCCGGTGTTGGCCACCTTCACCTCGGCGTTGAAGCCGCCGCCCCAGTCGCTGCCGACGGTGTAGGACGCGCTGCACGCGGGGGCGCCGCCGCCTCCGCCGCCGTTGTCCCCGCCACCGCCGCCACCGCTCCCGCCACCCGGGAACAGCGGCGCCTTGATGCCCGCCAGATAACCGTCCTTCACCGTGTCGACGGTCGTCCAGTCGTCCTTCAGGATGCCGCCGGTGTCACCGGAGTTGGGGTTCAGCGACCAGTAGGTCCAGTGGAAGGAGTCCGCGCCGTACGTCGAGGTCGGCCTCAGGTAGTCCGCCAGCGCGGCCAGCCACTTCTGGTCGACGGCCGACTGGAGCGTCGTACCGAACTCGCCCACCCACACGGGAGCGATGTTCTGCTTGAAGATGTAGCCCCAGTACTTGTCCCAGACGCCCGGCATGTTGGCCGGGAAGGACGGGTCGCTGAACCAGCTCTGCTGGGCCACGCTCGTGGCGTAGTCGTGCGCGGAGTAGACCACCCGGCCCGGCACGCTGAGCTGCACGGGGTACTGGGCGACGCCCATCAGGTTGCCGCCCCACCAGCCGGACACGCCGTTGTACGTCTGCACGCCCTCGACGAAGACGAGCAGGCTCGGGTTGACCGAGAGCACCGCGTTCCCGGCGCGCTGGGCCGCCAGGCGCCAGTCGGTGGCCTGGTCGCCGCAGCCCCAGCACGCCGGGTCGTGCGGCTCGTTGTGCAGGTCGATGCCGATCACCGTGTCCTGGCCCTGGTAACGGGCGGCCAGCGACTTCAGGTTGGCGATCCACGTCGATTCCGGGACGGACGCGGTGTACCAGAGCGCCGACTGGCCGGCCGAGTCCGGGCGGTGCCGGTCCAGGATGACCTTCAGCCCGTCCTGGCCCGCGTACGCGACGATCCGGTCCAGCACCTGGAGCGAGGTCAGGCCCTGGAGGTCGGCGTTCTTGCCGCCTGAGACGTCGATGCCGCTGGGCGTGGCACCGGGCTTGAAGATGTCGTCGCTGTAGGGGATCCGCAGGGTGTTGTAGCCCAGCGACCTCACCTGGTCGATCATGCTCTTGTAGTCGCGGGACCACAGGCCGTGGACCACCAGGTTGCTGGTCTCGAAGCCGAACCAGTTGATCCCGGCGATGCGCACCGGCTGGCCGGCCGCGTCCAGGATCTGCCGGCCGCTCGTGTGCCAGTAGCCGGCCCCGGGGGCGGCGGCCGCCGGCGCGTCGGCCGCCTGTGCCGCGTAGGCCCCGGTCAGCGGCAGGAGGAGCGCCGCCGCAGCGGTGCACAGCGCTCTTCGGAGGGTGCGGAACATGTGTCGGTTCCTCTCGGAAGGCGCGGCAGCCAATGGAATGGGAGCGCTCCCAAGCGCCGCGCAGGGCACAGGAAACCCAGATCAACATGAGCACGTCAAGACCTGCGGCAGACCTCGGTACACACCGGCCCCCGCCAACCCATCGCGGCCGGCGTCCGCCCGCTCAGCCCCGCCGCAGCCGGCGCAACCCCAGGAACGCCGCCACCCCGACGGCCAGGATCACGGCACCCACCTTCAGGCTCGGCGTGCCGCCCTCGTCCCCGGAGTCCCCGGAACCCCCGTCACCCGACGGCGACTTGACGGCCGGGCGCTCGGGGGCGTCGGCCGCCTGCACGGAACTCTCCGCGCCCTCGCTGCCGTACATCAGCTTCGTACCGTCGGCGGAGTACGACACGGACTCGCCCTGCCCCTGGAACGGCACGTCCAGCCGCCCGCGCCGTTTGATCCGGCCGTCGTTCCAGTCGTAGTAGACGCCCCCGAAGTACCCGCGCACCGCCAACTGGCCGCCGTCCGGGGAGAACGCGGCGTCCGTGGCCCACAGATCGACGGGCGCGACCTGGCGGAAGACGTTCGCGCCGGACGTGGAGAGGGTGGCCGGCCCCTCGTACAGGTGCCCGCCCTCCTCGTTCTTGTCGACGATGTACACGCGCCCGGTCTTCGGGTGGACGAGCAGCGACTCCGCGTCGCGCGGGCCGTCGGCGTACTTCACCACGTACTGCGTGGCCGTGACCGCCTGGTCCGTCAGCCGCTTCGGCTCCGGCAGCTTGTAGATCCACACGTACGGCCACTTCCCGCCGAAGTTGTCGCCGATGTCGCCGACGTAGATCTGGTTGTCCGGCCCGATGGAGATGGCCTCGACATCGCGCGGCGAGCCGATCCCGCGCAGGGTGATCCGGGCGACGGTCCGGCCGGTGGCGCTGTCCACGGCGTACAGGTACGGCCCGTCGTCGCTGTCGTTGTGCGTCCAGTAGACGCCCGGATGCTGCCGGGAGGCGGCGAGCCCGCTGGACTCGGTTATCCGCGGGTCCTTGATGGTGAACCCCTTGTCCCCCGCGCCCCCGGCGGTCCCGGTGGCGGAGGCGGGCAGCGCGCAGGCGCCGGCGAGCAGCGCCCCGGCGAGTACGGCGAACGATCGACGCATGAGCCAAGCCTGCCATCCCCGGAGGGGGCCCGGGGGAGGTGGTCGGCCTCACACACCCCGGCGGTCCACGAGCCCCGGCCATCGTCCATGATGAGCCGATGCTTAGGTTCATGCCCGTGGGCGACTCCATGACGATCGGGAGCGCGGGCGAACACACATGGCGTTACCGGCTGTGGCGGCACCTGTGCGAGACGTACGGCGGCCCGTTCACCTTCGTCGGCCCGCGCGAGACCCTCTACGACCAGCAGGCCGGCGCCCCGACGTCCCTCGCCTACGCCGAACCCGGCTTCCCCCGCGGCCACCTGGCGGGCTGGGGCGAGGGCTGGCTGCACATGACCCCGCTGATCGGCGAGGCGGTGCGCGCCCACCGGGCCGACGTGCTGCTGGTCTCCCTCGGCCTGATCGACCTGGGCTTCTACACCAACGCCGAGCAGACGACCGAGAACGTACGGGCGTTCGTCGCGGCCGCGCGGGAGGCCCGTCCGCGCGTACGGATGGTCCTGCTGCCGGTCATACCCAACGTCCGGGCCGCGTCGGACGCGCCCTTCGCGGAGCAGGTGGAGCGGTTCAACGACCTGCTCGCCAAGACGGTCGCCGACCTGGACGAGGCACGGTCGCCGCTGCTGCTGACCTCGGTGCCGGAGCACTGGGACATCCACACCGACACCTACGACGGCACGCATCCCAACGCGAGCGGGGAGCACCGGATCGCGGGGGCGTTCGCGGAGGCGATGTGGGAGGCGTGGGGGGTCGGACAGCCGTACGGTGACTGATCAGGTTGGCCGAAATCCGGCGTCTTCCGGGTGCGGTGCCTATCGTTGTACTGCGCGGCCGCCCGGTCCGTGAGGCGGCCGGGGAGGAGCGCCAAGTGACCGTCCTCGAAGACAGGATCTCGATGGCCGAGCGCGACAACGAGAGCATGCTCGACGAGATGTTCGACCGGCTTGAGCCCACCCCCGAGGGATTCAAGGTCGAGATCGTCGAGGGGAGCGTCTACATGTCGCCGCAGCGGGACACCCATTGGGACATCACCCTGGACATCATCCTGCAGCTGAACGCCAAGTTTCCGCGGGGGCGGTTGAAGTCCGACGTGCGGATCGACTACCCGGGCCGTCTCAACGGTTTCGCCTCCGATGTGACGGTCGTCAGGGAAGGCGCAAGCCTGAACGCGAAGGGCCGCTGGCAGCACCAGGACGTCGAATTCGTCGCCGAGGTCATTTCCAAGGGCACCGCGGCGAACGACTACGGCCCGAAGAAGGCCGCCTACGCCGCCGCCGAAGTCCCCCTGTACCTCATCGTCGATCCCTACAAGGGCATGTGCTACGTCTACACCCAGCCCAAGGAAGGCGACTACATCACCCGGACGAAGATCGCCTTCGGTGAGGACATCGACCTGACCGGCACCGTGATCGACCTCGTCCTCAAGACCGACGGCTTCCCCCGCGACCAGGACTAGGGCCTGTCTTCAGTCGCGATCAACAAGGCGGCAGACCGTGGACATCATCGGTCTTCAGCGGTCCGGTTCCTCCCACCGAGCCGCTGATGCCTACGGCCGGTCCAGCCGACGGCGACCCAGGCGGCGAAGAGGACGGTGGCGGCGACGACGCCCCTGACGGTGTCGGTGGAGACGAGCATGAGCAGGGCCGCGATCAGCGTCATCGTCCCGGCCGAGGTCGTAGCCCAGGAATCGGCACGCAGGACGACGCGCAGGAGACGTGAGGGTGAGGTGTCGGTCATGGCATATCCATTCTGCGGACAGGATCTGTCGTGATCAACGGGGTTGTAGGAGGCTGCCGATCCAGATGGTCGCTGCGCGGAGGTGGAGCGCGGCAAGGCAGCTCTCGGGGGTCTTGTCGTAGCGGGTGGCGATGCCGCGCCATGCCTTCAGTTCGGTGATCAGGCGCTCGACAGTGTTGCGCTCCTTGTCGAGCGCGGGAATGAACCGGGGGCTGTCCGGCGACCTGTCCGGCGGTGAGCGTGAGTACGAGTGGCCGACACATGCGGTCGGCTGCGGCGTGGATCTTGCTGGACTGGCCGCCCCGTGAGCGTCCGAGCAGGGCGGGCCTCGTCCAGGAAGCCCCCTTGCAGCCGTGTCGACCTGACCGCGAACGAGTGGCCGCCTGGCGCCACGCCACCGCGGCGACGGCAAGCCCTTGCCTAGAGCGCACTCCACGTCGTTGGCTTGTGGACCATGGAGTACACGCAGCTCGGACGCACGGGACTCAAGGTCAGCCGGCTCGTCCTCGGGACGATGAACTTCGGTCCGCAGACCGATGAAGCCGACAGCCACGCGATCATGGACGCGGCGCTGGACGCGGGCATCAACTTCTTCGACACCGCCAACGTGTACGGCTGGGGCGAGAACAAGGGCCGGACCGAGTCCATCATCGGCAACTGGTTCGCCAAGGGCGGCGGCCGGCGCGAGAAGACCGTCATCGCCACCAAGGTCTACGGCAACATGGACCCGGACGGCGTCACGGTGTGGCCCAACCACGACAAGCTCTCCGCGCTGAACATCCGGCGCGCGGTGGACGCCAGCCTGAAGCGGCTGCGGACCGACTACATCGACCTCTACCAGTTCCACCACATCGACCGCGACACGCCGTTCGAGGAGATCTGGCAGGCGATCGACGTCCTGGTCCAGCAGGGCAAGATCCTCTACGTCGGATCCAGCAACTTCCCCGGCTACAAGATCGCCCAGGCCAACGAGGCCGCCGCCCGCCGCGCCGGCACCATCGGGCTGGTCAGCGAGCAGTGCCTCTACAACCTGGCCGAGCGGCGCGCCGAGATGGAGGTCATCCCGGCCGCGCGGGACTACGGCCTCGGGGTCATCCCGTGGTCGCCGCTGCACGGCGGTCTGCTCGGCGGGATCATCAAGAAGGAGGTCCAGGGCGGTCGCCGTGCCTCCGGCCGGGCCGCCGACACCCTCAAGGACCCGGCGGCCCGCGCGCGGATCCAGGCCTACGAGGACCTGCTCGACAAGCACGGACTGGAGCCCGGCGAGGTGGCCCTGGCCTGGCTGCTCACCCGCCCCGGCGTCACCGGCCCGATCGTCGGCCCGCGCACCGCCGGACAGCTGGAGTCCGCCCTGCGCGCCGTCGAACTGGAACTGAGCGAGGACCTGCTGACCGGCCTCGACGAGATCTTCCCGGGCCCGGGCCCGTCCCCGGAGGCCTTCGCCTGGTAGCCACCGAGGGGACAGCGCCCCGACAGGGGCGCGGGGAACTGCGCGACCGGCCACAACCGGCCCGCAGCCGAGAAACGGCCCCGCGATTCCCCGCCCCTCTCCCCCACGCCCGCGAAAGGCGCCCCGACAGGGGCGCGGGGAACGGCGCGGCCGGCCACGGACGGTTCGCGGCCGAAGGACAGGCCCCCACACCGGCAGAGGCCCCCGCGGGGGCCCGCGTCGTCTCCTACCGCATGGCCGACGCCACAGCCACCACCACGAACATCAACACAAGCGCACCGGCCATGATCCGGTTCCGGGTTTTCGGGTCCACGTATTCGAGACTAACCGGCCCCGCCGAGCGTCCACCGCCCGACCACCTCGTACCGCGGCTGCTCCCCCGGCACCCCGGACGCCGGCAGCCGGCTGCGCATCAGCACCAGGTCGGCCACGGTCCAGCCGCCGCCGGCGAACTCCGCGAGCGCGGCGACGTACGGCCGTACGTCCAGCTCGTGCCGGCTGCGGGCCACCGTCAGATGGGCCTTGTAGGGCCGGTGCTCCCCCATCGGCAGCCCCTCCTTGCGCGCCGCCGCCTCCGCCCGCCCGGCCAGCAGCCGCAGCTCGGCCACGTCTCCCCGGGCGCCCACCCACAGCGCGCGGCCCCGGCCGAACTGGCCGCCGCCCGCGAGGGCGAGGGTGAACGGCGCCGCCCGGCGGGCCGCGCGGGCCAGCCGGTCCGCCAGGGCGGGGGCGACGTCGTCGGGGACCTCGCCGTAGAAGGCGAGCGTGAAGTGCCAGCCGGGGCGGCCCGTCCAGCGCAGCCGGCCGGCCCCGGGCAGCTGCCGCAAGCGGTCCACCTCGACGGCGAGTTCGTCCGCGATGTGCTCCGGGGGCAGTACGGCGGCGAAGAGTCTCATGACCCTCACGATCCCAGACCCCGGCGGGCATGATGGGGCGATGACGATCACCATCCGCGAAGGCGGCCCCGACGACCTGCCCGCGATACTCCGCATGCTCGACAGCAGCGTGGAGTGGCTGGTCTCACAGGGCCGCACGCGCCAGTGGGGCACCGAGCCGCTGTCGGGGACCAGGACGGTGGGGGCCGTCGAGCGGGCCATGGCCGAGGGCACCACGTACATCGCAGAGATCGACGGGGAACCGGCGGCGACCCTCACCCTCACCGACGGGCCCGGCGCCTATCTGTCCCACCTGCCGGCGCCCGGCGAGCCCGAGCGGTACATCCACTGGCTGGCTTCCGACCGCCGCTTCAAGGGCCGGGGCGCGGGCAGCGCGCTGCTCGAGCACGCCGCCGAGGTGACCCGGCGGGCGGGCGTGGGCCTGCTGCGGGTGGACTGCTACGCCGGCGACGACCACAAGCTGGTGGCCTACTACGAGGCCAACGGCTTCACCCCGACGCACACCTACACCCACGGCCCGGACGCCTGGCCGGGACAGGTGCTGGCCCGGAGGGTCGACTAGACCCTCCGGGACGAACCCGGCGACCGGTTTCCTGCGCGGCCGTAGCCGGCTGCTTCCGGACCGGAGGGCTTACGCGGCCGCGGCCGGCTGCTCCCGCACCGGAGGGCCTACGCGGCCGTGGCCAGCTGCTCCCGCTCGCGCGGGACGAAGCGGACGCTCGGGTGGCCGTGGTGCCAGCCCACCGCCAGCCGCAGGCCGCCGATGCGGGCGAGGACCAGGCCGATGGCGCCGGCCGCGAGCGCCGACACCACACCGCCGGCGGCGAAGCCGACCCGGGCGCCGTAGGTGTCGGTGATCCAGCCGACCACCGGCGCGCCCAGCGGCGTACCGCCCATGAACACCATCATGAACAGGGCCATCACCCGGCCGCGCATGGCCGGGTCGGTGCCCATCTGCACGGCCGTGTTGGCGGTGACGTTCACCGTCAGGCCGAACACCCCGATCGGCACCATGAGCAGTGCGAACAGCCAGTACGAGGGCGCGACGGCGGCGACGATCTCCAGCGTGCCGAAGGCCAGCGCGGCGGCGATCAGCACGCGCAGCCGGGCCGTGCCGCGCCGGGCGGCCAGCAGGGCGCCGACCAGGGAGCCGACGGCCATCAAGGTGTTGAACAGGCTGTAGGCGCCGGCGCCCGCGTGGAAGACGTCGTCCGCGTAGGCGGTCAGCCACACCGGGAAGTTGAAGCCGAAGGTGCCGATGAAGCCGACCAGGACGATGGGCCAGATCAGCTCCGGCCGCTTGGCCACATAGCGCAGGCCCTCGCGCAGCTGGCCCTTGCCGCGCGGCGCGCGCTCCACCACGTGCAGTTCGCGGGCGCGCATCAGCAGCAGGCCGGTGATGGGCGCGGCGAAGGACAGGCCGTTGGCGAGGAACGCCCAGCCGGTGCCCACGCCGGTGATCATCAGGCCGGCCACGGCGGGGCCGACGAGCCGGGCGGACTGGAAGTTCGCCGAGTTCAGGCTGACCGCGTTCTGGAGCTGGTCGGGGCCGACCATCTCGGAGACGAAGGACTGGCGGGCCGGGTTGTCCACCACCGTGGCGAGGCCGACGGCGAAGGCGGCGACGTAGACGTGCCAGACCTGGACCTGCCCGGAGAGGGTCAGCGCGGCGAGCGCGAGTCCGGTGACGGCCATCGCGGACTGGGTGACCAGCAGGGTGGGCCGCTTGGGCAGGCGGTCCACGAGGACCCCGCCGTACAGGCCGAACAGCAGCATCGGCAGGAACTGCAGGGCCGTGGTGATGCCGACGGCGGCCGAGGAGCCGGTGAGACTGAGGACCAGCCAGTCCTGGGCGATGCGCTGCATCCAGGTGCCGGTGTTGGAGACGACCTGGCCGGCGAAGAAGAGGCGGTAGTTCCGGATCCTCAGCGAGCTGAACATCGAGGACTTGCGCGAGTCGGGCGTGGTGGTGGTAGGGGTCGGTGCGGGGGCGGAAGGTATTCCGGATCCCGTACTCAACAGGATTCGCCTCCTTGGATGGTTCGCTTACAGGTGTGCGAGTTTCTCCAGCACGGGGGCGGCGGCGCGCAGGGCGGCCCACTCGTCCTCGTCCAGGCCCTCGGCCAGGCCGGCCAGGAAGGCGTTGCGCTTGCGGCGGCTCTCCTCGAGCATGGCCTCGGCCTGCTCGGTCTGGGTGACCACCTTCTGGCGCCGGTCCTCGGGGTGCGGCTCCAGCCGGACCAGCCCCTTGGCTTCGAGCAGCGCGACGATGCGGGTCATCGACGGCGGCTGGACGTGCTCCTTGCGGGCCAGTTCACCCGGGGTGGCGGAGCCGCAGCGGGCGAGGGTGCCGAGCACCGACATCTCGGTGGGGCTCAGCGACTCGTCCACCCGCTGGTGCTTGAGCCGACGGGACAGCCGCATCACGGCGGAGCGGAGAGCGTTCACGGCGGCAGCGTCGTCGCCATGGGTAAGGTCCGGCATGTTCTTTAGCGTAACTCATTACTCTTACTAAAGACCACTTGGGCGGGCCCCTCCCGCCCGTGACGCCCACCACGGGATCCACCGCCGGGGAAAGAAGCCGAAAGAAGCCGGGGGAAAGACGCCGGGGGGAAGAAAACGAGCGCCCGGACCGTGGTCCGGGCGCTCGTTCGGAAGGGATTCCTACGGGGTCACGTCAGACCCAGGGCCGGCATCAGGTAGTAGAAGGCGAAGACGGCCGAGACGATGTACATCGCCACCGGGATCTCCCGGGCCCGCCCGGCGACCAGGCGCAGCACCGTGAAGGTGATGAAGCCCATGCCGATGCCGTTGGTGATCGAGTAGGTGAACGGCATCATCAGCATCGTCACGAAGGCCGGCATGGCGATGGTGTAGTCCGCCCAGTCGATCTCCTTGATGGAGTTCGACAGGATCAGGAAGCCCACCGCGAGCAGCGCCGGGGTGGCCGCCTGGGAGGGGACCATCGTGGCGATCGGCGTGAGGAACAGCGCGACGGCGAAGAGGCCGCCCGTGACGACGTTCGCCAGGCCGGTGCGCGCGCCCTCGCCGACGCCCGCCGTGGACTCCACGAAGGCGGTGGTGGCCGAGGCGGAGCTGGCGCCGCCGGCCGCGACCGCGAGGCCGTCCACGAAGAGGACCTTGTTGATGCCCGGCATGTAGCCCTCGGCGTCGGTCAGCTTGGCCTCGTCGCTGATGCCCATGATCGTGCCCATCGCGTCGAAGAAGCACGACAGCAGGACCGTGAAGACGAACAGGACGCCGGTCAGGATGCCGACCTTGTGGAAGCCGCCGAACAGGCTGACCTCGCCGATCAGGCCGAGGTCGGGGGTGGAGACCGGGTTGCCCGGCCACTTCGGGACGGTCAGGCCCCAGGACGGGACGGTCGCCACCGCGTTGATGATCATCGCGACCACGGTCATGCCGACGATGGAGAGCAGGATCGCGCCCGGCACCTTGCGGACGATCAGCGCGAAGGTGAGCAGCGCGCCGAGGACGAAGACCAGCACCGGCCAGCCGGTGAGGTGACCGCCGACGCCCAGCTGGAGCGGGACGGTGGTCTGGGCGGCGTCCGGCATCCGGGTGACGAAGCCGGAGTCGACCAGGCCGATCAGCATGATGAACAGGCCGATACCGATCGAGATCGCCTTGCGCAGGCCGAACGGCACGGCGTTCATCACCCGCTCGCGCAGGCCGGTGGCGACCAGCAGCATCACCACGAATCCGGCCAGCACCACCATGCCCATGGCGTCCGGCCAGGACATGCGCGGCGCGAGCTGGAGCGCGACGACCGAGTTCACGCCGAGGCCGGCGGCGAGCGCGATCGGCACATTGCCGATGACGCCCATCAGCAGCGTGCTGAACGCGGCCGACAGCGTCGTGGCCGTCACCAGCTGGCCGTTGTCCAGATGGTGACCGTACATGTCCTTCGCGCTGCCGAGGATGATCGGGTTCAGCACGATGATGTACGCCATCGCGAAGAAGGTGGCGAGACCGCCCCGGACCTCACGGGCGACGGAGCTGCCGCGCTCGGAGACCTTGAAGTAGCGGTCGAGGAAACCGAAGGCGGGAGTACCGCCCGGCCTCTCGGGGGTGGGGACCTTGGCAGGTGCCGAGGTGGACATGCGTGACCTCATCACCAACGGGGTTCCCCCGAGCTCCGTTGGACTTTCATACGAGCGGAAGCGGCCAAAGACAAACGGCTCCAGTATGAACGTATGAGTCATAGATCGCTATCTCCGCGCGTAGACAGCGGCGGCGCATAAGCTGTGCGCATGGCTAAGTGGACCCCCAAGCACGAGGCGCCGGAGCCCCTGGAGGGCCCCGTGGTCGCCACCATCACCGGCGGCACGATCGTGTGGTTCGTCCTCTTCCTGGTCCAGCTGCCGTTCTACGGCTGGTTCGACGAGCACGGCCACACCTGGTGGCTGTGGACCTGCCTGGCCGGGGGCGGCCTGGGGCTGATCGGCGTCTGGTACGTCCGCAAGCGGGACGCGGCGATCAAGCGGGCCGCCTCCCTGGATCCGGCCGCCCGGTAACAGCCGGCGAGCGGCCCGCGCCGGTGGACGGGCGGTGCGCCGGTGGGCGGGCGGGCGTGTCCGCACGTACCGTCGAATGCATGAGCCACATACGCGCGGACACGGAACTCGATCCGGCGCGTCCGGTGCCGTCACCGAGAACCCGTCCGGGCGGGCTCGGCCCCGCCGAGGTCGCGGAACGCGTCGCGCGCGGCCAGGTCAACGACGTGCCGGTGCGCAGCAGCCGCTCGCTGGGGGAGATCGTCCGGGCGAACGTGTTCACCCGGTTCAACGCGATCATCGGCGTGCTGTGGCTGATCATGCTGTGCGTCGCGCCGATCCAGGACAGCCTGTTCGGCTTCGTGATCCTCGCCAACACCGCCATCGGAATCGTCCAGGAGTGGCGGGCCAAGCAGACCCTGGACTCGCTCGCGGTGATCGGGGAGGCCCGGCCGACGGTACGGCGGGACGGCGTGGCGGTCCAGGTCGCCACCCATGAGATCGTCCTGGACGACCTGATCGAGATCGGCCCCGGTGACAAGGCCGTGGTCGACGGGGTGTGCGCGGAAGCGGACGGGCTGGAGATCGACGAGTCGCTGCTCACCGGCGAGGCCGACCCCGTCGTCAAACGCCCCGGCGACCAGGTCATGTCCGGCAGCTTCGTGGTCGCGGGGAGCGGCGCCTTCCAGGCCACCAAGGTCGGCCGCGAGGCCTACGCCGCCCGGCTCGCCGAGGAGGCGTCCCGCTTCACGCTGGTCCACTCCGAGCTGCGCAGCGGCATCTCCACCATCCTCAAGTACGTCACCTGGATGATGGTCCCGGCGGCCGTCGGGCTCGTCGTCACCCAGCTCGTCGTCGAGCACAACGACCTCGGGGACGCCGTGGCCCGCACGGTCGGCGGGATCGTGCCGATGGTCCCCGAGGGGCTGGTGCTGCTCACCTCCGTGGCCTTCGCGATCGGCGTCATCCGGCTGGGCCGCAGACAGTGCCTGGTGCAGGAGCTGCCGGCCATCGAGGGCCTGGCCCGCGTCGACACCGTCTGCCTGGACAAGACCGGAACCCTCACCGAGGGCGGCATGGACGTCACCGAGCTGCGTGCGCTGGACGGGGCGGACGAGACGTACCTCCGCAAGGTGCTCGGCGCGCTCGGCGAGTCCGACCCGCGGCCGAACGCCTCCCTCCAGGCGATCATCGACGCCTTCCCGGACAGCGAGGAGTGGCGCTGCGTGGAGTCGCTGCCGTTCTCCTCCGCCCGCAAGTACAGCGGGGCCGCGTTCAGCGAGGGCGACGGCGAGACCAGCACCTGGCTGCTGGGCGCCCCGGACGTGCTGCTCGGCGCCGACGACCCGGCGCTGGCCGAGACCGAGCGGCTCAACGAGCGGGGGCTGCGGGTGCTGCTGCTGGCCCGCGCGCACCGGGACCTGGACGACCCCGAGCCGGCCCGGGGCGCCCGGCCCACCGCCCTGGTCGTCCTCGAACAGCGGCTGCGGCCGGACGCCTCCGACACCCTGCGCTACTTCGCCGAGCAGAACGTACGGGCCAAGGTCCTCTCCGGGGACAACGCGGTATCGGTCGGTGCCGTCGCCGCCAAGCTCGGCCTGGAGGGCGCGGCGGTGGACGCGCGGCGGCTGCCCGCCGACCCGCCGGCGATGGCCGAGGCGCTGGACGCGGGCACGGTGTTCGGGCGGGTCACCCCGCAGCAGAAACGGGACATGGTGGACGCGCTCCAGTCCCGTGGCCGTACGGTGGCGATGACCGGGGACGGCGTGAACGACGTGCTGGCCCTGAAGAGCGCGGACATCGGGGTCGCCATGGGCTCCGGCTCCGAGGCCACCCGGGCGGTGGCGCAGATCGTGCTGCTGGACAACAGCTTCGCCAGCCTGCCCTCGGTGGTCGCCGAGGGCCGCCGGGTGATCGGCAACATCACGCGGGTGGCGACGCTGTTCCTGGTGAAGACCGTCTACTCGGTGCTGCTGGCGGTGCTGGTGGTGTGCGCGCAGGTGGAGTACCCCTTCCTGCCCCGGCACCTGACCCTGCTGTCCACGCTCACCATCGGCGTCCCGGCGTTCTTCCTGGCCCTCGCCCCCAACACGGAACGGGCCAGACCGCACTTCGTGCGCCGAGTGATGCGGTACGCGGTCCCCGGCGGGACGGTGGCCGCGGCGGCGACCTTCCTGACGTACCTGCTGGCCCGGCACCACTACGCCGGCCCGGGCGCGCTGGACGCGGAGACCAGCGCGGCCACCCTGACCCTGTTCCTGGTCTCCATGTGGGTCCTGGCGATCATCGCCCGCCCCTACACCTGGTGGCGGGTGGCCCTGGTGGCGTCGATGGGCGTGGCCTTCCTGCTGGTCCTCGCCGTCCCCGCGCTCCAGGACTTCTTCGCGCTGAAGCTGGTCGGCGTGACGATGCCGTGGGCGGCGGTCGGCGTGGCGGCGGTGGCGTCCGGGGCACTGGAGTACCTGTGGCGCTGGGTCGGCCGCCGTTTCCCGGTGTAGGCCCCTCGCTGGGGGCCGCGTGGGCGACGGGCGCGGCGGAGTAGTGATGCGGGTTTTCCGGGGAGCCGGTGGACGGGGCCGGGGTCAGTCGAACCACCGGTCCCGGGCCAGCTCCTCCGTCCGCGACGGGTCCTCCAGCAGCGCGGCCACCTCGAACCGACGCGGCCACTGCCCCGCCGCCCAGGCCAGCCCCGCCGCGACCCCCTCCAGGGTGGCCGCGTGCAGCACGCCGTCGTCGGTCAGCCGCCAGTCGATCTCCACGCCGTCCACGACGAGTTCCTCGTGCTCGACATAGGCCGCGGGCGTGCGCGGCCCGAGCAGCACCCGCACCGACTCCGGCACGTCGTGCTCGGTCCCCTCGGAGTGCACCTCGCCGGTGACGGACTCGCTCAGCCGGCGCACCTGGAACAGCTCGGCCAGCTCGGCGGCGCGCGCGGGCCGCACCGGCAGCAACGGCACACCGGCGGTGAACGGCAGCAGGTCCGGGGAGTCGACCACGACGGCCGAGGCGGCGTCCACGACCTCCACTCGCCCGTCGACCACGGCCCGCAGCTCGTCCGGCAGGGTCACCCGCTCGGGGTCCAGCTCCGCCAACGCGCTGTAGAGCCCGTGCAGTTGGGCGGGCGTGACCGGCCGATCCGGGTCGGCGAGCCGGTCCAGCAGCTCGGCCGCGCCGCCGGGCTCGTCCAGCAGCGCGGCGACGGAGGTGCGCACCCCGAGCGCCCGCAGCACCTGCTCGTCCTC
The DNA here is from genome assembly GCF_000720835.1 of Streptomyces achromogenes subsp. achromogenes. Lineage (GTDB taxonomy): Bacteria > Actinomycetota > Actinomycetes > Streptomycetales > Streptomycetaceae > Streptomyces > Streptomyces achromogenes. The sequence goes on from NZ_JODT01000019.1 coordinate 74,786, forward strand.
GAACCCGGTCGCGTCCGCCTCGTCGTACAGCCCGCGCAGCAGCGGGTCCCCGCCGGCCGCGAGCAGCCCGGCCGGGCGCCGCCCGTCGAGCACCGGGTGCCCGCGCAGCCACCACGCGGTGTACGGCCGTACGACCTCGTGGGTGCCGTCGGGCAGCAGGATGCGCACGGGCTGGGTCAGGGCGTCCCGCAGCGGCGGCCGGGCCAGCAGGGCGAGCGCCTCGGGCCAGTGGTCGTCGTCCACCAGCTCCAGATCGCGTACGGCGACGAGTTCGGTGGCGACGGGCGGCACCGGGCTGTCCGGGAACCGGTCGAGGATGTCCTCGCACCACACGTCCACGGCGTCCAGCAGCCCCGCGTCGTCGGGCTCGGCGAAGTCGCCCTCGCGGGGCTCCAGTTCGTCCGGGTCCAGGACGACGTCGGTGGCGCGGACCAGCGCGAAGTCCGCCAGCACACCGCACGCGGTGAGCGGCTGCTCACCCCACCGCTCGGCCAACTCGGCGTCTACGGCGGCCAGTTCGCCCTCCCGGATGACCCGCTCGAAGGGGCTGCCGGGGAACACCAGCTCACCGGCGGGGGCGAGTTCGCCGTCCTCGTCGGGCAGCGCGAGCGCGCCCAGCCAGGGCTCGTCGCCCGGCTCCAGCTGCGCGTCCCGGACCAGGCCGAGCACGGTCTCGGCCAGCTCTTCCGCGTCCGGCGCGTCCTCCTCCCAGCCCAGAGCGCCGTCCTCCTCCAGCGAGCCCGCCACGGCGGCCCGCACCTGCGGAGTGGTCAGCACGGCGCGGGGGGTCGCGGGCAGCGCGCCCAGCTTCTCCAGCAGCGGGTGCGCGGCGTCCGGGTGGGCGACCTTCAGCCCGAGCCGCCCGAGCACGTCCGGGTCGATCCGGGCGGCGTCCGGGGTGGGCAGCAGCACCTGCCGGGGCCCGATGGTGGTCCGGTTGTCGGCGAGCGGCACCGGCAGCCCGGACAGCCGCTCCGGGTCGACCCCGGCGAGGCTGTCGTACAGCCGCCACCACCACTGCGGCTCCTTCTCCAGTCCGGCGAGCCGGTCGACGGCGTCGGCGAGCGGCAGCCGGGCGACACCGAGGGTGCGCAGCTCGGCCCGGCGCTCCAGCCCCGCCGGCAGCAGGGTGGGCAGCACCTCGGCCAGCACCCGTACGGTGTCGGCGCCGGCGCCCTCCACGACCTCGGCGTCCCGGGGGCGCAGCGCCTCGGGAAGCTCCTCGTCACCCTTCGGCGCGACGGCCGGCGGCAGGAAGGCGGTACGCGGCAGCCGCTCCAGCACGGCCTGCCGCAGCGCCCCGTCCAGCGCGCCCTTGCCGAGCGGCCCGGGCACGAGGTCGATGATCCCCTCCCCGACCGGCCGCCACTCGGCGAGCAGGGCGGCGTAGGCGTCGGCCGCGCGCTGCACCAGGAAGTCGGTGAGCGGTCCGGGCGCCGCGTGCCGGCGGGTGGTGTCCAGCGGGAAGGAGGCGATGAGCAGCGCGGGCACGCCCAGCGGCTCGTCGCTCGGGGTCGGCGCGTGCACGACCGGGCTGGTACGGGGCCGGGCCGGGGCGCCGTAGGTGTCGACGGGTACGGCCCAGGTCACCGACCAGTGGGGGCGCAGCCGCTCCTCCACGGGCCGGTCGGCGAGCAGGTCGGGGGTCAGCGGTCCGTGCGCGGACGCGGTGCGCCAGTGGGTGATGCCGTCCCGGGAGTCCTCCACGACCGTGAAGGCGCCGTCGGTACGGCGGCCGAGGGTGCGCGGTTCCTGCCCCTCGATCTCCACGACGACCTCCGTCAGCCCCGGCAGGGCGAGCAGCAGGGCGTCGTCCACACCGGCGAGCAGCCGCTCGGCGAGATCGGCCGCGGCGGCGTCGCGCAGGGGCAGGATGACGGCGGTGTCGTACGGCTCGGGGGCGGTGCCCTCGGCGGCGAAGGGCAGCCGCAGCAGGGGTACGTGGCCCTCCCGGCGGCGTACCTCGTCACCGAGTCCCGGGCTGTGCCGGGCGACGTCCGCGGCCAGTTCCCGGGCCTCGGCGAGGGACCAGCGCACGCCCCCGTGCCGGCCGACGATCGCCGGTTCGTCGGTGACGGCGAGTACGGCGGCGAAACCGACCCCGAACCGGCCGACGGCGGCGTGCGTGGCCTCGGCGTCCCGTTTCGCGGAGGCGCGCAGCGTGGACAGCGACTCGACGCCGGCCGCGTCCAGGGGGGCGCCGGTGTTCGCGGCCACGAGGACGCCGTCGCGGAGGGTGAGCCGCAGCCGCCCGGCCGTCCCGGCCCGTGCGGCGGCGTCGGCGGCGTTCTGGGCCAACTCGACGACGAGCCGGTCCCGGTAGCCGCCGAGGACGAGATCCTCCTCGGCGTTGGCGTCCTCCCGGAACCGGGCGGGACTGGTCGCCCAGGCGTCGAGGACCCCGCGCCGCAGCCGGGCCGTCCCGAACGGATCGGCCCCCTCCACCGCCGGCCGCACGAACTTGCTCACGATCACTCTCCATCCTCCGCGTGAGGACGAAGGTACAGCGCGGAGGGGGTTGGGGCCGAAGGGGCGAGGTGGGTCGGGGGCTCGGGGGGAGTCGGAGTGGGCGGTGTGGTGACGTGGCCGTCGGGCCGCTCGCTTCTCGGCGAGTGTCGGGCTTCCGCGAGGTGAGTCAAGGGCGCGTTCCGCGTCGGCTTCGCCGATGGGCCTCCGGCCCACCCTTGACACACCTCACTCCAGCCCGGGGTAGAAGCGAGCGAGCGCCCCGAAAGAACAGTGGCCCACCCCGGCACCGGACCCCTGGGCGAGCTACAACCCCCTGTCGGCAAGGATGCGCACTCGCGCCTCGCCAGCACGCCGGGCTGGCTTAGCGGCTTCCAGCCCGGTGGGGCATGGTGCGCCTTCGCGCCTCGCCAGCACGCCGGGCTGGTTAAGCGGCTTGCGGCCCGGGGGCGGGTGCGCGGTTGCCTCTCGCCAGCACGCCGGGCTGGCTTAGCGACTTGCGGCCCGGGGACGGGTGCGCGCTTGCGTCTCGCCTGCACGCCGGGTGGGGTCGGCGGCTTGCGGAGGGTGGGTGGGCCCGGGGGCGCGGGCGCCGCATGGTTGGAACGCCAGGCGGTGGCCTGGTGGAGGGGGCGGCACTCGGCGGCCAGGGCCAGGGGGTGGTTAGTTATGGGCAAGCAGTCCAAAACGAGCCCCTCGGCAGCCCGCCCCCTCGGTTGGTTCGAGGGGGTGGGGGTGGGGTGGTGGCTTGGCGTGGCGGGGCTGGGGCCAGGGGGTTGGTTATGGACAGGTATTTCCAGAACTAACCCCGGCCGTATCGGCCAGCGCCCCGGCGAGGCCCCGGCCTTCGAAAGACCGGAAGGGCACCGTGTGGCCGAGGCACCCGAAGGGGGGCCTGTTTGACTTGCTGGTCCGCCCGTCGTGACGGCCGTCAGACGCCGAACCGGCCCGGAGTGCAGGCGAGGCGCGACCGCGCACCACGCCCCACCGGGCCGGAAGCCGCTAAGCCCGCCCGGCGTGCAGGCGAGGCGCCAGCGCGCACGCCCCACCGGGCCGGAAGCCGCTTAACCGGCCCGGCGTGCAGGCGAGGCGCGAGCGCGTATCCCCGACCCACGATGCGAACGCAGCCCACCGCAGGGGCCAAGGAACCTGAGCCGGCCACTTTCCCCTGGCCGCCCGCTCGCTTCTCCCCCGTGCTGGAGTGAGGTGTGTCAAGGGTGGGCCGCAGGCCCATCGGCGAAGCCGACGCGGAACGCGCCCTTGACTCACCTCACGGAAGCACGACACTCACCGAGAAGCGGGCGGCCCCACGGCAACCATGGCAACCCCGGGCCGAACCGCATACGCCCCCGACTTCCGGACACCACCGGACATGCGCGGACAGTGACTCTACGCAACCAATCCGTCACTCTTCAGAAGCGCCGGAAACGGACACGCTGAGTACGTGAACCGCGAATTCCCCACCCCAGCCCCGGACTTCTCGATACAGCTGTCCACCACCCCGCGAGGCGCCCGCCTCGCCCGCCTCCTCGCCACGGAGCAACTCCGCTCCTGGGGCCTGCCCATGGACCCCGCCGCCCTGATCGTCGCGGAGCTGGCCGCCAACGCCGTCGTCCACGGCCACGCGACCGGGCGGGACTTCCGGCTGACGCTGCACCCCGTAGGGGACGTGCTGCGGATCGAGGTGACCGACACGCGGGGCGACCGGCTGCCGCAGCGCGTCCGCCCCGCACCGGACGCCGACTCCGGACGCGGGCTGCTGCTCGTGGACGCCTTCGCGGACCGCTGGGGTACGGCGCCGGGGCCCGCGCCCCGCAAGACCGTGTGGGCCGAGGTGCGGGTCGGCTCAGGGGACGTGGCGGCGGTAGACATGCCGGGAACCGCCCTCCGGGCCGGGGGGCGCCGGTTCGGCCGGGGTGAAGCCGAGGCGCTCGTAGAACACGCGCGCTCCGCCGGCCACCGCCCCGGGGTGGTCCGCGCCGAACGTGACCACCTCGACGGTGGCCGGACCGCGGACCCATCTGCGGAACGCGTCCGACAGCAGCGCGCTCCCGACGCCCCGCCCCCGCGCCCCGTCCGCGACAACCAGCCAGTGCACATGGTGGACCGGCGGGGCGGCACCGAACAGGACGGCGCCCAGGAGACCGGAGGAGGACTCCTCCGACTCCCCAGGCCCCCCAGGCTCCCCCGGCTCCGACGCCACCAGCGCCGTACCCGCGCCGATGCTCCGCCGTACCGCCCGGGTGAAACCGGGGTCCGCCACCATGGGCCCGAACCAGTGCTCCACCTGGGCCGCCAGCCCGAGGAAGCCGGGAACGTCCTGTTCCTGCGCCGTTCTGATGATCATCGGGGCAGTCTGGCAGCGGAGGCCGCCGTTCAGGAGTGGCCCAGCTCCGCCGTCTCGTCGTCGCCGGCCTCCGGGACCGAGCCGGAGTCACGGGCCGGGCGGAGCGGGAAGGGGTCGACCCGGGTCTCGTCGATGACCGGCGCGGCGGGCTGCGGAGGCTTGGGCATGACCGCCGCCTCCGAGTGGCCGCCGCAGCCGTAGGACAGGGAGACCACCCGGCCGTCGGCCGGCGAGAACTCGTTGGCGCAGACACCGAAGGCCTGGCCGAGGGAGCCGCCGATGCGGGCGAGGAAGCCGCAGGACACACAGGTGGCGGGGGCCGCCTGGGCCATGGGGGACTTGGGGCCGAACTCCTCCTCCCAGCGGTCGGCGGCGACGCGCAGGCCGTAGCGGGACAGCACCCGCGCCCGGCGCAGGCCCAGTTCCTCGGCGACGGACGCGATCGTGCCCCGGATGGGCGTCGCCGGCTGGACGGCGGGGGTGCCGGGGGTGACGTCGGCGTCCTCCGCCTCGGCCAGTTCCCGCATCTCCTCGGAGACCACCGAGTTGGGCGGCGGCTCCTCCTCGCCGGTGTAGCCGGGCTCCAGGCGCAGGTCGTCCTGGTCGGTGGGGAGCAGGTCGCCGGGGCCGAGGTCGCCGGGGCGCAGGCGCTCGCTCCACGGGACCCACTCGGGGGCGAGGAGGGCGTCGGGACCGGGCAGGAGGACGACCTCGTCCAGCGTGACGATCTTGGCGCGGGAGGCGCGCGCGACCGTCACCGCCCAGCGCCAGCCCCGGTAGCCCAGCTCCTTGCACTCGAAGAAGTGCGTGACGACGCGGTCACCCTCCGACACCAGGCCCGAGTGCTCACCGATCACCCCGGGCGCGGCGGCCTCCTCGGCGGCGGCGCGGGCGAGGTCGACGGCCTCGGCGCACAGGCGGTCGGGGGTGCGGCTTCGCGTTGTCGCTGCGCTCACAGGTATCGCTTCTCTCCTACGCCGTCTCGTCGAGTGCGGCTGCCTCCGGCGGTTTCGCCTACGGAGCGGACCTGGGGACCGCATCGACGTCTGCATCCGCGCGCCCGGGCGCACCTCTGCCATCCATTCTGCGTTATGGCTGAGACAGGCACGCTACACCGGGCGGGATTCGTGAATTTTCCCCACCCGGACCGTACCCGTCCCCATGCCGTCCGCCGCTCCCTCACGCCGGGCGCCGCCGTCCGTGCCGTACCGCACTATCCGGCCCGCTCCCGGGGCACTATGAACGTCGTGGCAGCCACGGGCAAGGCGAGTGGGCGGGGCGGCGGTTCGGGCCGGTTGGGCGGGGCCGTCCGCGCGGTCGGCCGTGTCCTGCACTTTCCGGTCACCGGCGCGGCGCGCGGCATCCGCAGGGCCACGCACGCGCACGGCGCGGGCGAGTCGGGCCTCGGCAAGCTGATCGAGCTGCACGCGGTGAACGGCGCCGGGGACGTCATGGTGACCGTGGCGCTGGCGTCGACCGTGTTCTTCTCCGTGCCCACCGACGAGGCGCGCGGCCGGGTCGCGCTGTATCTCGCCATCACCATGGCGCCGTTCACCGTGCTCGCCCCCGTCATCGGACCGCTCCTGGACCGGTTGCCGCACGGGCGGCGGGCCGCGATGGCGGGCGCGATGCTGGCGCGGGCGCTGCTCGCGCTGGTCATCTCGGGCGCGGTGGCGAGCGGCGCGCTGGAGCTGTATCCGGCCGCGCTGGGCGTGCTGGTGGCCTCCAAGGCGTACGGCGTGATCCGCAGCGCCGTCGTGCCCAGGCTGCTGCCCCGGGGGTTCTCGCTGGTGAAGGCCAACTCCCGGGTCACCCTCGCCGGGCTGCTGGCCACCGGGGCCGCCGCGCCGGTGGCGGCCGGGCTGCACACGCTCGGCGACCCCTGGCCGCTGTACGGCGCCTTCGTGATCTTCGCTGCCGGGACGTTTCTGTCGTTCTCCCTGCCGCCCAAGGTGGACTCGGCCAAGGGCGAGGGCGTGGCGCTGCTCGCGGGCACCCGGCGTCCGCCCGAGGAGCGGGCGAGGCGGCCGGGGCTGCGTTCGGTCGGGCCCGCCGTCACCTACGCGCTCGGCGCCAACGCCTCCCTGCGCTGTCTGTCCGGCTTCCTGATCTTCTTCCTGGCCTTCCTGCTGCGCGAGCATCCGCTGGCCGGGCAGAGCGCGGCGGTCTCGCTCGGCATCGTGGGCGTCGCGGCGGGCGCGGGCAACGCGCTGGGAACGGCCGTGGGCGCCTGGCTCAGGTCCCGCGCGCCGGAGGTCATCATCGTGACCGTCGTCGCGGTGGTGCTCGGCGTGGCGGTGCTCGGCGGCCTGTTCTTCGGGGTGTTCCCGGTGGCCTGTCTCGCGGCGGTCGCCGGGTGCGCGCAGGCGCTGGGCAAGCTGGCGCTGGACGCGCTGATCCAGCGGGACGTGCCGGAGGCGGTGCGCACCTCGGCGTTCGCCCGCTCGGAGACGCTGCTGCAGATGGCGTGGGTGTTCGGCGGCGCGGTCGGCATCGTGATGCCGCTGGACGGCACGGTGGGGCTGCTGGTCGGCGCCGTCTTCGTGGCCGCCGGCTGGCTGACCACCCTGCGCGGGCTGCTCGCCTCGGCCAGGGGCGGCGGCTGCCCGGCACGCGCGACGTGACGAACCGGCCGCCGGCGCACGTGGCGTAACGAACCGGGCACGCCGTACCCCACGTGGGCGGACGGCTCGGGGCGCCCGATAGCCTTCGGCCATGACCACGCTGCAATCCGCTGTGCGACGCCGCCGCGCCGTCGCCGTTGCCGGCGCCGTTTCCGCCGGACTGCTCGTCCTGTCGGCCTGTGACAAGCCGACCCCCGTCGCGACGATCACCGTCGGCGGGAACTCGGTCAACTCCGAGGCCCTGTGCTACAACGACGGCGACAAGCTGACCGCCGACTCGCTGAAGGACTGCGTCAAGAACTCCGACGACGTGAAGTCGATCGAGGTTCCGTCGGACGACCGCGTCCGCGTCGGCGTCGACCCGAAGATCGCGGACGAGGGCTGGATCGTGCTGATCAACGGCCGTCAGGTCACCGACGTCGAGAAGCACACGTACCTCACGATCCCGAGCGGCGCCTTCTTCAGCGCCCAGTACGGAACGCAGGGCGAGACCAACACGCTCGCGATCCAGATGGGCGAGAAGGAGAACAGGGGCATGTGGTCCTTCAAGCTGAAGAAGGCCGAGGACTGACCACGCCCCCCGTTCCCGTGCTCGTCGCCACCGCGGTCCCCGTCGAGCGGGACGCGGTGGCGGGGGCGCTGCCCGCGCCGGCCGAGGAGGTACGGCTGCCGGGCGCGCTCCTGTGCCGTACCGGCGCGGGCTGGGACCTGCTCGCCGCCGGTGTCGGACCGGCGCTCGCCGCCGCCTCCACCGCCGCCGCGCTGACCGCCGCCGCGCTGGCCGGCCGGCCCTACGGCCTGGTCGTCTCGGCCGGGATCGGCGGCGGCTTCCAGCCCGACGCGCCCGTCGGCTCGCTCGTCGTCGCCGACGCGATCACGGCGGCCGATCTGGGCGCCGAGACCGCCGACGGCTTCCTCCCGGTCACCGAACTCGGCTTCGGGACCGTCACCCACCGCCCGCCGGAATCAGCCGTACGAGTCGCCGCCGAGGCCCTCGGCGCCCGCACCGGCACGGTCCTGACCGTCTCCACGGTGACCGGCACCGCCGCCCGCGCCGCCGCCCTGCGGGCCCGGCATCCCGGTGCGCTCGCCGAGGGCATGGAGGGGTTCGGGGTGGCGGAGGCCGCCGCCGCGCACGGGGTGCCCGTGCTGGAGATCCGCGCCGTCTCCAACCCGGTGGGGCCCCGGGACCGTGCCGCCTGGCGCATCGGTGACGCCCTCGCCGCCCTCACCGAGGGCTTCGGGAAGCTCGCGCCCGCTCTGGAGAGTTGGAACCCACATGACCACCAGTGAGCAGCGGTCCCTGCCGATCGCGTACTCCCCCTGCCCGAACGACACCTTCGTCTTCGACGCCCTCGCCCACGGCCGGGTGCCCGGCGCGCCCGCGCTGGACGTGACGTTCGCCGACATCGACATCACCAACGGCATGGCCGAGCGCGGCGAGCTGGACGTGCTGAAGGTGTCGTACGCCGTGCTGCCGTACGTCCTCGACGAGTACGCGCTGCTGCCGTGCGGCGGCGCGCTGGGGCGGGGCTGCGGGCCGCTGGTGCTCACCCGGGAAGCAGGGACCGACCTGACGGGCCGTACGGTCGCGGTGCCGAGCGAGCGGTCGACCGCCTACCTGCTGTTCCGGCTCTGGGCCGCGGACACCCTGCCCGGCGGGGTCGGCGAGATCGTGGTCATGCCGTTCCACGAGATCATGCCGGCCGTGCGCGACGGCAGGGTGGACGCGGGCCTGGTCATCCACGAGGCCCGGTTCACGTACCAGGACTACGGGCTGCACAAGCTCGCCGACATGGGCGAGCACTGGGAGCGGACCACCGGGCTGCCGATCCCGCTGGGCGCGATCATCGCCCGGCGCTCGCTGGGCGAGGAGACGCTCACCCGGCTGGCCGCATCGATCCGCACGTCCGTGCGGATGGCCTGGGACGACCCGGAGGTCTCCCGGCCCTATGTCATGGCGCACGCCCAAGAGATGGACCCGGCCGTCGCCGACCAGCACATCGGGCTGTACGTCAACGAGTTCACGGCGGACCTGGGCGAGGACGGCTACGCGGCGGTCCGGGGGCTGCTCACCCGTGCGGCGGCCGAGGGGCTGCTGCCGCCCCTCGGCCCGAAGGCGCTGGACTTCCCCTGAGGAAGACCGGGCCGGATCAGACGTCCAGTTGGTCGGCGACCGCGCGGAGCAGACCGGCGATCTTCTTGCCGGAGGTCTTCTCCGGGTAACGGCCCTTCTCCAGCATCGGGGTGATGTTCTCGAGAAGGGTCGTCAAATCCTGCACGATCGACGCCAGCTCGTCCGGCTTCTTGCGCTGGGCGGCGGCGACCGAGGGCGTCGGGTCGAGCACGTTCACCGAAAGCGCCTGGTCGCCGCGCTGACCGGCGACGACCCCGAACTCCACGCGCTGTCCCGGCTTGAGCGCATCGACTCCGGCGGGGAGAACCGAGGAATGGACGAAGACGTCACCGCCGTCGTCGCGGGAGAGAAAGCCGAAGCCCTTCTCGCTGTTGAACCACTTGACCTTGCCGGTAGGCACGTCTGTCCTCGTCCTCGTACTCGTTGGGAAAACTACTTCGGAAACTGCTCTTGACAGCACTAGAGCGGGTCGACCATGACCCGCCGCTACCAAGGCTAATGGTCTTCGGGCGGGTGACAAGACGTTCCCCGGTTGTTCTCTCGCGCAGGGAACTACCCTGGTCCGGTGCGTGACAAAACCCAAGCGAATTCCGCCGCGCCCGGTGACCGACTGATCCGGGCCGGTGCCGTCGTCTTCTTCCTCGGGGCCGTGGCCACCCTGGTCACGGTGGCCCCGCTGTTCCTCGGCGCGAAGCCTTTTCCGACCTACATGTTCGGCCTGAGCATGCTCATGGCCGTCGGATTCCTCATCGCCGGTGCCGGTGTACTGCGCTCGGTCACCGCCGGGCGGCGTCAGGCGCGGGGGGCCGCCCCGGGCGCCTCGCGGTAGCCGTCCAGCCATTCCGGAAAGGCGGAAAGACCGGCCAGGACGACGTCCGCGCCGGCCGCGCCCAGCTCCTCGGCCGGGCACGGTCCGGTCGCGACGGCGACCGAAAACGCACCCGCGGCGCGGGCCCCGCGGACGTCACCGACGTGATCGCCTACGTACACGGACGCGCCGTACTCGCGCAGCGCCTCCGCCTTCTGCTCGGCCCACAGGTCACCGACCACCACGTCCGGCTCGATGCCGAGGTGGGACAGGTGCAGCTTGGCGTTCGGCTCGTACTTCGCCGTCACCACCATCGTCCGCCCGCCGGCCGCGCGCACCGCGTCCACCGCCTCCCGGGCGCCGGGCATCGCGGGCGACGCGGCGATCGCTATGGAGGGGTACATCGACCGGTACAGGTCGGCCATCTCCGGCACCCGCTCCGGCGGGAACCAGTGGGCCAGCTCCTCCACGAGCGGCGGGCCGAGCCGGGTCACCGCGAGATCGGCGTCGATGAACGTGCCGGTCCGCTCCGCCAGGGCGAGGTAGCAGGCGCGGATGCCCGGGCGGGAGTCGATGAGGGTCATGTCCAGGTCGAAACCGACGGTCAGGGTGGAGGCCATGGGGGACATTGTGCCGGGTACGGGCCGGACGACGCCCCGGCCCGGCCATCCCCTCCCCGGCGCTACCCCTTCCGCCGGGAGCGCCACACCAGATACAGCGCCGACGCCACCGCCGCGCCCCGGACCACCCACGGCCAGGTGTCGCCGATCGCGTCACCCATGTGGCCCTGGGGAATGGGGGTGCCCCAGCGGCCGTCGGTGCGGCCCCACAGCCAGAGCAGCCCGGCCGCGACCGCCGCGCCGGGCAGGATCATCACGGCCCACCTGGTCTCCGCGGGGGTCAGCCGCCGGGAGCCGTAGGCGATGGCCCAGCCGAGGAGCAGGGCGAACCAGTTGCCGAGGACGGCGCCGGCGACCAGCGCGGCGGCGGCCAGCAGCAGAAGGGGATGGGACCAGCCGGACAGCGGCCCACGCGCGGACGTCGCGGCGGCCCCGGCCGGGGCCGTCTCGGCCGGGGCGGCCTTGGCACGGGCCGGCAGCAGTCCGCGCAGCCGGCGGCGCGGGGCGGGTGCCGGCTCGGTCTCCGCGCCGGCCGTGGTCTCCGCCTCGGCGGGGGCCGGCCCGGCCTCCTTGGGGGGCCGTTTGAGCAGCTCCGGGATCACCACCCCGCCGACGAACCCCGGCACCGGGTCGGTGTCCGCGACCGGACCGCCCACGCGCCACCAGTCGGGCGGTGCCGTGCCGTCGCCGAGTTCGTGCGCGGGGGCGAGGTGCGGCGGGGCCGGCGCGGCCGGTGCCGCGGGCGGCCCGGGCTCGGCGGGGCGCGGGCGCGGTACGGCCCGGCGCAGCCCCTTGGGCCGCTCCCGCGCAGGCGCCTGCTCCTCGGCGGACGGCTGGGCCGGTACGGCGGTGGCGGGCGGCGGCGGGGCACCGCCGGCCGTGCCCGCCGCCGTGACCACCTCGTCCGGGCTGCCCAGGCGGTCCAGGATGCGGCGGACGGCGGCGGGCGAGTCCACCGTCGCCTTCGCCCGGTGCCGGTCGATCTCGTTGCGCAGCTCCGACACCAGCCGCATGCGGGTCGCCGACGGCAGCTGCCGCTGCTGGGCGATGTCACCGACGCGGCTCAGATACTCGTAGACGACCTGATCGCTCTCGATCCCCACGACAGCCCCTCCGGGGTGCGCCGACTTGAAACCCCGGGAGGGACGGTACCGCTTCCCGGTGGATGCCCCCGGCATACGGTTGTCCGCTAACGTTGACCGGATGAGCCCCGAGGCCCACTCAGCCCCTCGGTCCCTCGCGGAGGCACTGCGCGCGCGGGACGACTCCTCCCTCGCCGCGCTGCTGCGCAGCCGCCCGGACCTCGTCACCCCCGTGCCCACCGATCTCACCCAGCTCGCCACGCGCGCCGGCACCCGTGCGTCGGTGCTGCGCGCCCTGGAGCGGCTGGACCGGTTCGCGCTCCAGACGGCCGAGGCGCTGGCCGTCGCCCCGGACCCGGCGTCGTACGACACCCTGCTCGGGCTGATGGCCGGGGACGCGGGCGACCCGGCCGTGGCCGGCGCGCTGCCGCGGGCCCTCGGCACCCTGCGCGAACAGGCGCTGGTGTGGGGCGGGGACGACCGGCTGCGGCTGGTGCGGACCGCCCGCGAGGTGCTGGCCCCCTCGCCGCAGCACCCCTCCCCGACCGGGCTCGGGCCGACCGTGCGGGAGGCCACCTCCGGCATGTCCCCGGGGCGGATCCAGGAGATCGTGACGACGGCCGGGCTGCCGTCGACGCACGACTCGGTGTCCGCCGTGGCCGCGCTGACCGCCCTGTTCACCCACCGCAAGAAGCTCGCCAGGCTGCTCGGACAGGCCCCGGAGGCGGCCCGCGAGGTGCTGTCCCGGCTGGTGTGGGGGCCGCCGTACGGGCAGGTCACCGCGGATCCGGCGGCGCATCTGCGCTGGCTGCTGGACCGTGGCCTGCTGCTGCCGACCGCGCCCGGCACGGTCGTGCTCCCCCGCGAGGTCGCGCTGCACCTGCGCGCCGGCCGCGCCCACCGGGCCGCCGAGCCGCTGCCGCCCGCCGTGACACCGGCCGCGACGCACAGCGCGCGGGTGGTGGACGCCACCGCGGCCGGACAGGCGTACACCGCGCTGGCCACGGTGGAGGAGCTGCTGAAGGAGTGGGACGAGGGCGGTCCGGCCGTGCTGCGGGCGGGCGGGCTGAGCGTCCGCGACCTGAAGCGCACGGCCGTGGCCCTGGACGTCTCCGAGCCGGTCGCCGCCTTCTGGGTGGAACTGGCCTACGCGGCCGGCCTGATCGCCTCCGACGGCGAGGCCGACGAGCGGTACGCCGCCACCCCCGCCTACGACGAGTGGCTGGAGCAGCCGCCGGCCGAGCGCTGGGTCCGGCTCGCCCAGGCGTGGCTGGCGGCCACCCGGACCCCGGGGCTGGTCGGCGGCCGGGACGCCAAGGACCGGACGCTGTCGGCGCTCGGCCCGGGGCTCGACCGGTCCGCCGCGCCCGAGGTACGGCACCGGGTGCTGTCCCTGCTGGCGGGGCTGGGGCCGGGCGCCGCCCCGGACGCCGAGTCGGTGCTGGCCCGGCTGCGCTGGGAACGTCCGCTGCGGGGTGGCCGGCGGGACGACGAGGAGGACCTGCGGTCCCGGCTGGCCCGCTGGACCCTGTCGGAGGCGGAACTGCTGGGCCTGACCGGCCGGGGCGCCCTCTCCTCGCACGGGCGCGCGCTGCTGGGAGCGCCCCCGGCGGCCGACCCCGGCCCCTCGACGGCCGGGGCACCGGGAGCGGGATCTTCCACCGCCGGCGGCGGACACGGTGCCGATGCCGCCCCCGCCGACGCGACCGGGACCGGCGCCCCCGGTCGGCCCGTCTCCGGTGGTCCCGGGGACAAGCTTCCCGTGCACCGCCACCGGGTCCCCGACCGGCTCGCGCCGCCGTCCGGGCCCGAGCAGGCCGTCGCGGGGGCCGCCGCCGCGCGGCTGCTCGCGCCGCTGCTGCCCGAACCCCTGGACCACGTGCTGCTCCAGGCCGACCTGACGGCGGTCGCCCCCGGCCCGCTGCGGCGCCCGCTCGCGGACATGCTGGGCGTGCTCGCGGACGTGGAGTCCAAGGGCGGGGCGACCGTCTACCGGTTCACCCCGGCGTCCGTCCGCCGGGCCCTGGACGCCGGCCGGACCGCCGCCGACCTGCACGCCTTTCTCACCGAGCACTCCCGTACCCCGGTACCGCAGCCGCTCGCCTACCTGATCGACGACGTGGCCCGCAGGCACGGTCGGTTGCGGGTCGGCGCCGCCTCGGCGTACGTCCGCTGCGACGACGACGCCCTGCTGAACGAGATCCTCGCCGACAAGCGCGCCGCCGCGCTGCGGCTGCGCCGCCTCGCCCCGACCGTGCTGGCCGCGCCGGCCGACCCGGCGACGCTGCTGGAGGGGCTGCGCGCGATGGGGTACGCGCCCGCCGCCGAGTCCGCCGAGGGCGATGTGCTGATCGCCCGCGCCCACGCGCACCGGACCCCGCCCCGCACCGCGCCCGAGCCGGTGCCGGAGGGACCGCCGCCGCCCGACGCCACGCTGCTCGCGGCGGCGATTCGCGCGATCCGGGCCGGTGACCTGGCCGCCACCACTCCGCGCAAGCCCGTCGGCGAGCCCCTGGCGGACGGCGAGCTGCCCCGCACCTCCTCCGCCGAGACCCTGGCCACCGTGCAGGCCGCCGTCCTGACCGGCGACTCGCTGTGGATCGGCTACGTCAACGCCGAGGGCGCCGCCAGCCAGCGGGTCATCTCGCCGGTCCGGGTGGAGGGCGGCTTCGTCACGGCCTACGACCACACGGCGGACGAGGTCCGGACCTACCCCCTGCACCGGATCACGGGGGTGGCCGAACTGGCGGAGGACTGAGCCGGGGCCCACCGAGCCCGGTTCCGCAGGCCCGACGGGCACTCCGGCCCCACGAGCCCACCCGGGGCACGGGCGGCACCGCGGCACTCGGCCGCGTCCGTCCCCGCTCAGCAGTCCCCGACCGGTGCGTCCTCCCGCAGGCCGTAGCGGGCGCGGGCCGCGTTCTCCAGGGGGGCGGACGACATGGCGTCGCGCAGGGCGAGCGTGCGGCGGCCGAAGTGGGACTCGGTCCAGTCCGCGTTGCCCGCGCCGTCGGGCGCCTGCTCGTGCGATACCACCCGGTAGCGGCCGTCGGCGGCCCGCGCCAGCCGCAGCACCCGCGGGACGTGTCCGCCGGCGCACTCCACCAGGCCGCCGTCGCGCACCCCGTACTCGACGCACAGCGTGTCGACGCCCGCCCGCACCTCGTCCCCGTGCCGCTCCAGGCCGACCGGCTCGGCCCGGCAGAACCAGTGCGCGTCCAGCGCGGGCACCTCCTCGCCGTACCCGGTGCCCCGCTGCTCCGCCGTCAGCCGGGCCTCGATCACCGGCCGGACCTCCTCCCACAGCCGGGCATCGACCTGCCCCGGCCGCATGGCCCAGACGCCGCTGCCCACCAGCACCACCACGGCCCCCGCGCCGGTCGCCCATCTGACCGCTGTCATTCCACGCCCTCCCCTCGGTCCCCGTCGCAGGCGTAGACCCGCGGGGGCGGGACGGGGTTGCATAGTGCACAGCCTCGGGACAAACCCGCTCGATGAGGCACACTGGACGTTTGGCCGTTGTGGAAAGGGTGTGCCGCGCGTGAATGGTCCACTGATCGTCCAGTCCGACAAGACCCTGCTGCTGGAAGTCGACCACGAGCAGGCCGACGAGTGCCGGCGGGTCATCGCGCCCTTCGCCGAGCTGGAGCGGGCGCCCGAGCACATCCACACCTACCGGGTCACCCCGCTCGGCCTGTGGAACGCGCGCGCCGCCGGGCACGACGCCGAGCAGGTCGTGGACGCCCTGGTGCAGTACAGCCGGTACCCCGTGCCGCACGCGCTGCTCGTGGACATCGCCGAGACGATGGACCGCTACGGCCGGCTCACCCTCAGCAAGCACCCCGCGCACGGACTCGTCCTGACCACCACCGACCGGCCGGTGCTGGAGGAGGTGCTGAAGTCCAAGCGGATCGCCCCGCTGGTCGGCGCCCGGATCGACCCGGACACCGTCGTCGTGCACCCCTCCGAGCGCGGGCAGATCAAGCAGACGCTGCTGAAGCTCGGCTGGCCGGCCGAGGACCTCGCCGGCTACGTCGACGGCGAGGCGCACCCCATCGAGCTGCTGGAGGACGGCTGGGCGCTGCGCCCCTACCAGAAGCAGGCCGTGGAGAACTTCTGGCACGGCGGCAGCGGCGTGGTCGTCCTTCCCTGCGGTGCCGGGAAGACACTGGTCGGCGCCGGGTCCATGGCCCAGGCGAAGTCGACCACGCTGATCCTCGTCACCAATACCGTCTCCGCCCGGCAGTGGAAGCACGAGCTGGTGAAGCGGACCTCGCTGACCGAGGACGAGATCGGCGAGTACAGCGGCACCAGGAAGGAGATCCGGCCGGTCACCATCGCCACCTACCAGGTGCTGACGACCAAGCGGAAGGGCGTCTACCCGCACCTGGAGCTGTTCGACTCCCGGGACTGGGGGCTGATCGTCTACGACGAGGTGCATCTGCTGCCCGCGCCCGTCTTCAAGTTCACCGCCGACCTCCAGGCGCGCCGCCGGCTGGGGCTCACGGCCACCCTGGTGCGCGAGGACGGCCGGGAGTCGGACGTGTTCTCCCTCATCGGGCCCAAGCGGTTCGACGCGCCGTGGAAGGAGATCGAGGCGCAGGGCTACATCGCGCCCGCCGACTGTGTCGAGGTCCGGGTGAACCTGACCGACGCCGAGCGGCTGGCGTACGCGACGGCCGAGGCGGAGGAGAAGTACCGCTTCTGCGCGACCACCGCGACCAAGCGGAAGGTCACCGAGGCGATCGTGCGCCGGTTCGCCGGGCAGCAGGTCCTGGTCATCGGCCAGTACATCGACCAGCTGGACGAGCTGGGTGAGCATCTGAACGCTCCCGTCATCAAGGGGGAGACCTCCAACGCCCAGCGCGAGAAGCTCTTCGACGCCTTCCGTGAGGGCGAGATCAGCGTGCTGGTGGTGTCGAAGGTCGCGAACTTCTCCATCGACCTGCCCGAGGCCACGGTCGCCATCCAGGTGTCCGGCACCTTCGGCTCCCGGCAGGAGGAGGCCCAGCGGCTCGGCCGGGTGCTGCGCCCCAAGGCCGACGGCCACCAGGCGCACTTCTACTCGGTGGTCGCCCGCGACACCATCGACCAGGACTTCGCCGCCCACCGGCAGCGGTTCCTGGCCGAGCAGGGCTACGCCTACCGGATCGTGGACGCCGACGAGATCCTTGCGGAGGGCGCGGCCTGACGCCCCGGGCGGCGGGCCGCCGCCCCCGCCCCCGCCAGCAGGACGAGCACCAGCAGCGGGTACGGGGACGCCGCCGGCTGCTGCCACCACGGCAGGTGCAGGTCCCGGTCGCCCGCGTGCGGGACGAGCCACAGGGTGCGGGCGGTGAAGACCGCCGCCGTGGCGGCCGCCGCCCACCGGTGGCCGTCGCCGAGCAGCACCGCGAGCAGCGGCACGCACCACACCCAGTGGTGGGACCAGCTGATCGGGCAGACCAGCAGGGCCGTGCACGCGGCGAGCAGGATGCCGTGCCGCTCCTGCCGCGCGCGAACCGCGAGCCACAGGCCGACGGCTGCGGTGACCAGCGCCGGCAGCACCCAGCCGAGGCCCGGCGCGGGATCGCCGAGCATCCGCGCGATCAGCCCCTGGAGGGACTGGTTGTCCACGATCCACGCCTTGCCGACCCGGCCGGTCTCCCACAGCCGCCGGGTCCAGAAGGAGACGGTCGCCGAGGGCAGCAGCACGGCGCCGCACGCGACCGTCCCCGCGAAGGCCGCGAGCGCGGTCGCCGCCTCCCGTATCCGGCCGCGCAGCAGCAGCCAGGCCAGGAACACGGCCGGGGTGAGCTTGATCCCGGCCGCGATCCCGAGGGCCGCTCCCGCCCACCGGGCGCCCGGGGGCCGGGTCAGGTCCCACAGGGTCAGGCAGGCGACGGCCAGGTTGACCTGACCGAACAGCAGGGTCTGGAAGACCGGTTCGAGCCAGAGGGCGAGGGCGGTGGCGGCACAGACCACGGGCGGGGTTGGGGTGCGCCGGGCCAGGCGGGCGGACAGGACGACGAGGACGGCGAGCAGGAGCACGTTGGCCGCGAGGAACGCCGTCTTCAGGACGGGGACGGGGAGCCAGGCCGCCGGGACGAACAGGATCGCCGCGAAGGGCGGGTAGGTCGCGGGGAGCCGCCACTCGGTGACGGTGAAGCCGTACAGGTCGGTGCCGTGGGCCACGGCGGCGCCCTCGGCGCGGTAGACGAGGAGGTCGGCCATGGGCGCGCCGCGCAGGGCGCAGAGCGTGCCGAAGGAGGCGAGGGAGAGGGCGAGCAGGAGCAGGGCCGTCCGTTTCCGCACGGAGTGACCCTATGCCGTCATCCGCGGCGTATGCCCGCTTCCTCGCCGTACTCGCCGTACTCGCCGAGGATGACGACGCTGCACGCGGCCTCGACGAACACCTTGACGGCGCGCAGGGCGTTGCCCAGCGGGTGGTGGTGGGTGCCGTCCAGCGTGGTGGCGCCGGACGGCGGCCGGAGGGGGGCGGGAGTGATGGTCGCTGCGCTCATGCCTCAATGGTGGATCGCCGGGCACCGCCGGCACATCGGCCCCCGGGTCCAGTTTCCGGCCGCCCCGCGTAGGCCCCCGGGTGGACACCATCCCTGAGACCGGGCGACCCCTGTCCCCTAGGGGGCGAGCCGGAGAGGGGGATGGAGGGGGCGGGAGACGCAAGGGGCGGAAGACCCCGCGAAACAGCCGGAACAGCCGGAACAGCCGGCAATGACCGGCGTCCGATAATGCGTTGGACGTTTCCCGGCGCCCCGCCTAAGATCTCCGCCCTTGCCCGCCTCCCTCACGGAGTGCCGCCGTCCGGCCGGAAACCGGGCGGCATCGTCGTAGCCCACGCAGTCGCAGCCCATGCGGCAGGCCCACCGGAGGCACCCTCTTGTCCACGCCCGCCCACGACCCGCTCGACGACCCCCTGGCCCGGGAGCGCGCCCACCTCGCCGCGTCCCGTGCCGCCCTGCGCGCCATGCGCGAGGACGTGGAGGCGCTCGACATCCGCGATGTCGCCGCGAACTGGGTCAACGCCCAGGTCCTCACCCGCCAGATCGACGAGCGCATCAAGGCGCTGGCCGACCTCAGCGACACCCCCCTGTTCTTCGGCCGCCTGGACTACCTGCACGCCCCGGGCGCCGAGCAGGCCGAGGGCGCCGAGGGTGAGCGGTTCTACATCGGGCGGCGGCATGTGCACGACGCCGACGGCGACCCCATGGTCATCGACTGGCGCGCACCGGTGTCGCAGCCGTTCTACCGGGCGTCGAAGAAGGACCCCATGGACGTCGGGCTGCGCCGGCGCTTCGGCTACACCGGCGGCGACCTGACCGCGTACGAGGACGAGCACCTGTCCGACCCGGCCGAGGCCGCCGCCACCAGCAAGCTGCTCCAGCGGGAGATCGAGCGGCCGCGCGTGGGCCCGATGCGGGACATCGTCGCCACCATCCAGCCGGAGCAGGACGAGATCGTCCGGTCCGGCCTGTCCGGGACGGTCTGTGTGCAGGGTGGTCCGGGCACCGGCAAGACCGCCGTCGGCCTGCACCGGGTCGCGTATCTGCTGTACGCCCACCGGGAGCGGCTGGCCCGCACCGGCACCCTGGTCATCGGGCCGAACCGGTCCTTCCTGAACTACATCGAGCAGGTGCTGCCCGCGCTGGGCGAGCTGACCGTGCGGCAGGCGACGGTGGACGACCTCGTCGCCCACGTGGAGGTGCGCGGCACGGACGAGGCCGCCGCCGCGCTCGTCAAGGGCGACGCCCGGATGGCCGAGGTGCTCCGGCGGGCCCTGTACGCGCACGTGACCCCGCCCACCGAGCCGGTCGTGGTCGTGCGCGGCTCCCGGCGCTGGCGCATCCCGGCGTACGAACTGGAGGAGATCGTCGGCGAGTTGCTGGCCCGGGACATCCGTTACGGCGCGGCCCGGGAGGCGCTGCCGCAGCGCATCGCGCACGCGGTGCTGGTGCGGATGGAGCAGGCCGGGGAGGCGCCGGACGACCGGGTGCAGGACGCGGTGGCCCGCAACAGCGCGGTGAAGGCGGCCGTGAAGGAGATCTGGCCGGCCGTGGACCCGGCCAAGCTGGTGCTGCGGCTGCTGTCGGACGCGGAGTTCCTCGCCGAGCACGCCGCGGGGATCCTGGACGAGGACGAGCAGAAGACGATCCTGTGGGCCAGGCCGGCGCGCAGCGTGAAGTCGGCCAAGTGGTCGGCGGCGGACGCCGTGCTGATCGACGAGGCGGCCGATCTGATCCAGCGCACGCACTCGCTGGGACACGTGGTGCTGGACGAGGCGCAGGACCTGTCCCCCATGCAGTACCGGGCCGTCGGCCGTCGCTGCACCACCGGCAGCGCCACCGTGCTGGGCGACCTGGCGCAGGGCACGACCCCGTGGGCGACCCGCAGCTGGACGGAGGCGCTCGCGCACCTGGGCAAGCCGGAGGGGGCGGTGGAGGAGCTGACGGCCGGTTTCCGCGTGCCGACGGACGTCATCGCGTACGCCTCCCGGCTGCTGCCGCACATCGCGCCCGGGCTCACCCCGGTCGCCTCGGTCCGGGAGAACCCCGGCTTCTTCGAGGTGCGTACGGCGACCGGGGCGGCCGATGTGGTCGACGCCTGCGCGCGGCTGCTGCGCAACGAGGGCTCGACGGGCCTGATCGCCGCCGACGCCCGGATCCCGGCGCTGGCCGAGGCCCTGACGGCCGCCGGGATCTCCTACCTGGCACCCGGTGAGGAGACCACCCGCGAGACCCGGCTGACCCTGGTCCCGGCCTCGCTCGCCAAGGGTCTGGAGTACGACTACGTGGTGCTGGACGAGCCGCAGGCCGTGGTGGACGGCGAACCGGACGAACGCACCGGCCTGCGGCGGCTGTACGTGGCGCTGACCCGAGCCGTGTCGGGCCTGATCGTGACGCACGCGGCACCGCTGCCCCCGCAACTCGCCGAGTAGGGTGCTGATCCGTTCCGGCACGTCCCCCTGGAGAGACCCCGTTGAGCACGCCGTACCCGCACTCCCCGTATCCCGCCCACCCCTACCAGCAGCCCGGGGCGCCGTACCCGCCCGTCCCCGGATCGGCGTGCGAGGTGTGCGGGGCGCTGCCCGCCGCGCCGGTGACCGTGCGCGGGCACCAGGGCATGGTGGTGATGATGCGGCTGCTGCGGCGGCGGGAGACGCTGTGCCGCACCTGCGCGCTGGCCGTGTTCCGGCAGATGCAGCGGGACACCCTGGTACGGGGCTGGTGGGGGCCGCTGTCGCTGTTGATCACGCCGGCCACCCTGCTGCTCAACCTCGGCGCGCTGGCCCGGATCCGGAGGCTGCCGGCACCGGCCACGGCCGCCTGGCGCCCGCCGCTGGATCCCGGCCGCCCGCTGCTGCGGCGGCCGGCCGCGCTGCTCCCGCTCGCCGTCCTGGCCGCGCTGGTGATCGCCGTACCCGTGCTGATCGCGGCCGGCGGCTCCGACGAGCCGTCCAAGGTGCGCTTCCAGCCCCGGAAGAACACCGAGCCGCTCTCGGTCGGCGCGTGCGCGCACAACGACCGCGAGTGGCCCCACCAGGACCTCAGGAACGTGCCCTGCGACTCGCCGGACGCCCAGTACCTGATCACCGAGCAGCACAACGGGTACTGCGCGGACGGCGACTACTACGCCTACCTCCAGTACAGCCCGGACGGCGCGACCCCGCTGTGCCTGCACCCGGTGCGGAAGTAGCCGAGAGCGGAACTAGCCGGCGTCGCCGTCCAGCGCGGTGCGCCACTGGGCGACCACCTCCGCCGAGACCGGCCCCTGCCAGCCGGCCGGGCGGGCCGCGCCGCCGATGTGGAACGCCTCGATCCCGCCCTCGCGGAGCCGGGCCACATGGTCGAGACGCAGCCCGCCGCCGACCATGATCTGCTGCTCGTAGCCCGGTCCGCCGCCCTGCGCGGCCTCGGCGAGCAGCGTGGGCAGGCCGTCGTCCACGCCGGAGGCGGCGCCCGCGGTGAGGTAGGTGTCCAGCCCGGGCAGGTCGGCGAGCTGCTTGCGCAGCGCGTCCCGGTCGGCGGCCCGGTCGATCGCCCGGTGGAAGGTCCACGGGCAGCCGTCGAGCGCGTCGACGACCCGCTCCACGGCGGCCACGTCGGCGCCGCCGTCCTCGGCGAGGAACCCGAGCACGAACTGGTCGGCGCCGGCCTCCCGCAGCTCGCCGGCCAGGCCGACCAGCCGGTCCAGGTCCCCGGCCGCGAAGCCGTCCGCGACGCGGAGCATCACGCGCAGGTCGATGTCGACGGCGGCGCGGATCGCGGCGACGGTGGCGGGCGCGGGGGTGAGCCCGTCGGCCGCCATCTCGGTGACCAGCTCCAGCCGGTCCGCGCCTCCGGCCTGGGCGGCGACCGCGTCCTCCAGGTCGAGGGCGATCACCTCCAGGACTGCACGCTTGCTCATGGCACCCCATTCATCGGCATTCGTCGGGCGACTACAGGTCTAGTCCAATTCAAGAGTATGCCCGTCCCCGAGCGCCAGCCGTACGAACGGGGGCCAGCCGTACGAACGGGGGCCAGCCGTACGAACGGGACGGCTCATGGGCCGCCGGCGCTCGGGAGGCGGCGGCCGGCAGGCAGCAGACGGCAGACGGCAGGAGGCAGGCGGCGCGGGAGAATGGGGCCATGGCCGACCTCGACGCCCTGCGACGCCGCTTCACCCGCGCCCTGGAGGCCGCCCGCGCCCCCGGCGGCGGCCCCGACCCCGCCCCGTACGCCGACCACCTGCTCACCCGATGGCAGGAGCCGCAGCGCCACTACCACACCGTGGCGCACCTCACCGCCGTACTCGACCACGTCGACACCCTGGAGCGGTACGCGGCCGATCCGGACGTGGTCCGGCTGGCCGCCTGGTTCCACGACGCCGTCTACCTCCCGGAGCGGTCCGAGAACGAGGAACGGTCCGCGCGGCTGGCCGAGCGCGCGCTGCCGGAGGCCGGCCTGCCGGACGCGAAGACGGCCGAGGTGGCCCGGCTGGTCCGGCTCACCGTCGGCCACGATCCGGGCGCCGACGACCTCGACGGCCAGGTGCTGTGCGACGCCGACCTCGCGATCCTGGCCGCGCCCCCGTCCGCGTACGCCGTGTACACCGCCGGGATCCGCGAGGAGTACCACTTCGTGCCCAACGACGCCTTCCGCGACGGACGTTCGGCCATTCTGCGCCAACTCCTCGGCCTGCCCCGCCTGTTCCACACCCCGTACGGCCGGGAGCACTGGGAGGCCACCGCCCGCTACAACCTCGCCTCCGAGCTGGAAATGCTGTCGCCCTGAGGCAGGCCGCCGCCTAGGGTTCGCCCATGCAATCGATGAATGGCGACGATGTGAACGAGGCCGTCGCGGGCTGCCTCGCGGCCCTGCGCCCGGCGGTGGACCGCGACTGGACGGCCGTCCCGGCCGGGGGGCTGGAGTGGGACTGCCGCACCACGGCCGTGCACGTCGCCGACGACCTGGTGGCCTACGCCTCCAATCTCGTCGCACGCGCCCAGGACGCCTACGTCCCCTTCGAACTGACCCCCGACGAGGGCGCCGGGAACGCGGACCTGCTCCAGGTCCTCGAGGCGACCGGCGGACTGCTGGCGGCGGCCGTCGACACCGCCCCGCCCGGGGTGCGCGCCTACCACAACTACCCGTACGGCAGCGCCGACCGCGCGGGCTTCGCGGCGATGGGCGTCGCCGAGGTGCTGCTGCACACCCATGACATGACCCAGGGCCTCGGCCTGCCCTACGAGCCCTCCGCGGACCTCGCCGAGTCCGTCCTGACCTGGCTCTTCCCGCACGTCCAGCCGGGCCCCGAGCCCTGGCCGACCCTGCTGTGGGCCACCGGCCGCGGCGAGCTGCCCGGCCGCGCCCGGGTCACCGAGTGGCGCTGGCGCAACAACCTGGTCATCCCCACCGAGCGGTGCACCCTCACCGGCATCCGCCCGGCCGAGGCCCACGATCTGCGCCTCGGCGGCGACGGCGGCTTCGACTGGCTCGGCGGCGAGCCGTACACCGGCACCCAGCAGGCCGCCGGTTTCCTGGTGAAGGCGTACCAAGCGGGCGTGCACCGGCCGGAGTTCGGGGTCTTCGCCGTCGTCCGGAACGAGGACGGCCGCGCCCTGGGCGGCATCGGCTTCCACAGCGCCCCCGACGAGGAGGGCCGGGTGGAGATCGGCTACGACCTCGTCGAGGAGGCCCGCGGCCAGGGCTACGCGACCGAGGCGCTGCGCACGCTGACCGAGTGGGCGCTGGCCCGCGAGGACGTCGACCTGGTGCTGCTGGCCATCGAGCACGGCAACACCGCCTCCCAGCGGGTCGCGGCCCGCGCGGGCTTCGTCCGGGCCACCGTGGAGGAGGAACGGACGGCCCACGACGAACACGACATGGAAACCGGGCTCGGGCTGTATCTGCGCCGCTCCTGACGCCGCTTCCCCCGGTCTACCCGCGCCGCGCCCGCAGCCCCTTGGGCCGGCGCAGCCCCGACTCCCGCAGCAGCCGGACCACTTCGCGGCTGCCGACCTCCACCGCGCCGGCGGTCACCGCGTCCGTGTAGCGGTCCTCCGGGAGGTCGTAGTGGTCGCCGTCGAAGGCCCGCCGCGACAGGCCCAATCGGGCGGCGAAGGCGTGCAGTTCGTCGTACGAGGCGTCGCTGACCAGGTGCGACCACAGGCGGCCGTGGCCGGGCCAGGCGGGCGGGTCGACGTACAGGGTCACGACGAGACCGTTCCGCCGGTGGCCGAGCCCAGCGAGCCCACCGCCGCGACCTTCACGCCGGCCTTGTGGCACACCCAGTGCGGGTCGGGGCCCAGCTCCGGCTCGACGTCCAGCGCGTGCGGGTCGCCGGAGCCGCACACCGGGCACAGCGGCCAGCGGCCGTACCGCTCCAGCAGCGCGTCCTGCACGTCCTGGGCGACCAGCCCGGCGACGAAGGCGGCTCCGTCCGGCCACTGCTCGACCCACCAGCGCCGCTGGGCGATGGACTCCTCCACCAGCGAGACCACGTCCGCCTCGGCGACCTCGCGCGCGACCAGGTCCGCGAGCACCAGGGCGCGGGCCGCGTGCAACGCCTGTTCCAGGGGGCTGATGGGGTCCATGCACCCATTGTGCGCAGTCTTGACCGGGACACCGAACCGAAAATATCTTTCATGCGTGACCCAGGACGTGAAGGAAAGTTTCGGCAGTCCGGTCGGCTCCCTCGCCGCGAAGGTGCGCACGCTCGCCCCCTCCATGACCCGGTCCATGCAGCGGGTCGCCGAGGCCGTCGCCAACGACCCGGCCGGCTGCGCCGCCCTCACGGTCACCGGCCTCGCCGAACTCACCGGCACCAGCGAGGCCACCGTCGTGCGCACCGCCCGGCTGCTGGGCTACCCCGGCTACCGTGACCTGCGGCTCGCCCTGGCCGGACTCGCCGCCCAGCAGCAGTCCGGCCGCGCGCCCGCCATCACCACCGACATCGCGGTGGACGACTCCCTGGACGACGTCGTCGCCAAGCTGGCCTACGAGGAGCAGCAGACCCTCGCCGACACGGCCGCCGGCCTCGACACCGGGCAGCTCGGCGCGGCCGTCACCGCGCTGGTCGCGGCCCGGCGCACCGATGTGTACGGCGTGGGGGCGTCCGGGCTGGTCGCCCAGGACCTCACCCAGAAGCTGCTGCGGATAGGCCTCATAGCCCACGCGCACAGCGATCCGCATCTGGCGGTGACCAACGCCGTGCAGCTCCGTTCGGGTGATGTGGCGATCGCGATCACGCATTCCGGGACGACGGGGGACGTCATCGAGCCGCTGCGGGTCGCCTTCGAGCACGGGGCGACGACGGTGGCCGTCACCGGACGGCCGGACGCGCCGGTCACCCAGTACGCCGATCTCGTGCTGACCACGTCGACCTCGCGGGAGACGGAGCTGCGCCCCGCCGCGATGTCCTCCCGGACGAGCCAGTTGCTGGTGGTGGACTGTCTGTTCGTCGGGGTGGCGCAGCGGACGTACGAGACGGCGGCACCGGCGCTGGCCGCGTCCTACGAGGCGCTGGCGCACCGGCACCGGAGCGCTTCGCGATAGACCGTAGGGACAGCACGTCCCCGTACCGGAGAGAGCCACCCCCCTTATGACCTCTCACGACCTGCGCAGTCAGCTGGCCTCCCTGACCACCGAGGCCTTCCGGCCCGAGCTGGCCGGCATCGATCAGCTGCCCACCCTGGAGATCGCCCGGCTGATGAACGGCGAGGACGCGGGCGTGCCCGGCGCCGTGGCCGGTCAGCTGCCCCGGATCGCCGCCGCCGTCGACGCCGTGGCCGAGCGCATGGCCCGCGGCGGCCGGCTCGTCTACGCCGGGGCCGGCACCGCCGGGCGGCTGGGCGTGCTGGACGCCTCCGAGTGCCCGCCCACCTTCAACACCGACCCGGACCAGGTCGTGGGCCTGATCGCGGGCGGCCCCGCGGCGATGGTCACCTCCGTGGAGGGCGCGGAGGACTCCGCCGAGCTGGCCCGCCGGGACCTGGACGCGCTGAAGATCACCGCGGACGACAGCGTGGTGGGCGTCTCCGCCTCCGGCCGCACCCCGTACGCGGTCGGGGCCGTCGAGCACGCCCGCGCGCTCGGCGCGCTGACCGTCGGCCTGGCCTGCAACGAGCACAGCGCGCTGGGTGCCGCCGCCGAGCACCGCATCGAGGTGGTCGTCGGTCCGGAGCTGATCACCGGCTCCACCCGGCTGAAGGCGGGCACGGCCCAGAAGCTGGTGCTGAACATGCTGTCGACGATCACGATGATCCGGCTCGGCAAGACGTACGGGAACCTGATGGTCGACGTGCGCGCCTCCAACGCCAAGCTCCGGGCCCGCTCGCACCGGATCGTCGCCCTGGCCACGGGCGCGGGGGACGCCGAGATCGACCGGGCCCTGACGGAGACCGGCGGCGAGGTGAAGCCCGCGATCCTGGCCCTGCTCGCCGGCGTCGACGGACCCACGGCCGCCCGTCTGCTGGAGGAGTCGGGCGGCCGTCTGCGCGCCGCCCTGTCCCACGCGTCCGGCTGACCCGCCTCACGCGCCTTCGGCCACGGAGCCACCGGCGTCAGAGCCACCGGCCCCAGAACCACCACCCTCAGAACCACCGGCCTCAGAGCCACCGGCCTGAGGGTCACCGGCCTGAGGGCGCCCGCCACACCAGCGTGTAGCGCCAGAACAGTCGGCGCCGCAGCCTCGCCCCGGGCAGCAGGCGGCGGGCCGTGCGGGAGATCTCGGCGTAGGTCTCCCGCGGGTCCCGGGTGGGGGCCGTCATGGACAGGGGCCGGCGCGGGGCCGGCCGGCCCCGGTTCTTCGCCCAGCCCGTCAGCGCGTTGAGCGGTACGGCGACCAGCCCGAGCGCGTGGTCCAGCGGGTCCGACGCCCGGGCGCAGCCGACGACGACGAGCGTGCCGCCGGGCGCGAGCCGGTCCCGCAGGCGGGTGAGAGTCTCGGAGAGGGGGAGGTGGTGGAGCACGGCGACGCAGGTGATCACGTCGTAGGGCCCGTCGGGGAGGTGCCGGGAGGCGTCGGCGACGCGGTAGGCGACGGGTGCGCCGCCGGGCGTCGACTCCCGGGCCCGCGCCAGGATTCCCGCGTCGGAGTCGACGGCGTGCACCTCGCGGGCGCGCCGGGCGAGCAGCCGCGCCAGTTCCCCGCTGCCGCAGCCCACGTCCAGCGCGGCGCCGAAGCGGCGGGGCAACTGCCGTAGCAGCCAGGGGTGGTAATGGGCGTTGTGGTCCCAGGGGTGGGCCGCGTTGAAGCGGTGGAGGGCGTCCGGCAGGCGGGCCGTACGGCGCGTCGTCATGGCGCCCACTCCACCACGGCCCGCGCTCCCGCCGGGGTCCAGGGCACCATGGAGGCAAGGAGGCGACCGACCGATATGAACCACGCCCAGCTCACCGCCCTCGGACGGGCTCTCCGGCTGCTCGGGGAGCACGGCGAGGCCCTGACCGCCGACACGCCGGACGCCCGGCTGCACGAGATCAAGGACGACCTGCGGCGCGCCCTGGACCTACTGGAGGACAGCGTGACCACGGGGGCGCCCGCCACCCGGTGTCCCGAGCATCCGCAGGGTCCGGTGGACGAGAGCGCCCCCGACCTGTGCCTGCTGTGCGAGACGCGGCGCCGGGCCGCGCGCCGCTCGGAGTACCAGGGCGCCCGGCCGCGTCCGGCGGGGCCCGCCCCCACCGCGCCCTCCCGGTACGGCGTGCGCGGGGACCGCCCGCAGGCCCAGCAGCGGTGGCTGCCGGAGCTGTGGAACGGGCAGGAATGGCAGCTGTGCGGCACGCCGCGCCGGGACCGGGCCGAGGCGGAGGCCTATCTCGCGGCCCAGCGGCGCGGCTCCCGGCCCGCGATGGCGTACCGGCTCGTCCACGAGTTCACCGACTACGAGGTGCTGCGGGTGTGGGGGACGCCGATGCGGGTCGACATCGAGCCGCTGGGCAACCTGTAGCGGCGGCTCCGCCCGGGGCGGCTCGGACGGCTCGGCCCCGGGCGGCTCGGCTCGGCGCGGCTCAGCTCAGGGTGGCGAGGGCCGACGCGTCGTAGGACTTCAGCTCGTCGAAGCGGTCGGTGAGGACCTTGGCCGCCCACTCGGGGTCCTGGAGCAGCGCACGGCCGACGGCGACCAGGTCGAACTCGTCGGCCTCCAGGCGGTCCAGGAGGTTGTCGATGCCCTTGACCGAGGAACTCTCGCCCTGGAAGGCGTTGATGAAGTCGCCGTCGAGGCCGACCGAGCCGACCGTGATGACCTGCTTGCCGGTGAGCTTCTTGGTCCAGCCGGCCAGGTTCAGGTCGGAGCCGTCGAACTCGGGCCGCCAGTAGCGGCGGGTGGAGGCGTGGAAGACGTCGACGCCGGCCTCGGCGAGCGGGGTGAGGACGGCCTCCAGCTCGCCGGGGGTCTCGGCGAGGCGGGCGGTGTAGTCCTGCTGCTTCCACTGCGAGTAGCGGAAGATCACCGGGAACTCCGGGGAGACCGCCTCGCGGACCGCGGCGACGACCTCGGCCGCGAACCGGGTGCGGGCCACCGCGTCGCCGCCGTAGGCGTCGGTACGGCGGTTGGTGCCCGCCCACAGGAACTGGTCCAGCAGATAGCCGTGGGCGCCGTGGATCTCCACGCCGTCGAAGCCGATGCGCTCGGCGTCGGCCGCGGCCCGCGCGAAGGCGCCGATGACGTCGTCGATGTCCTTGTGCGTCATCGTCGTGCCGGTGGGCTCCGCGCCCGCGGTGACCAGGCCGGAGGGGCCGATGGCGGGGGCGTCCGGGTAGGGCCGCTGGCCCGGCTTGCGGACCATGCCGATGTGCCACAGCTGCGGGACGATGGCGCCGCCCGCCGCGTGCACCTCCTCGGCGACCTTCGCCCAGCCCGCCAGCTGCTCCTCGCCGTGGAACAGCGGGACGCGGCCGCTCTCACCGGCCGACTCGTGGCCCACGTAGGTGCCCTCGGTGACGATGAGGCCGACGCCGGCGGCGGCACGGCGGGCGTAGTACGAGCGCACGTCCGCGCCGGGGATACCGCCCGGGGAGAACTTCCGGGTCATCGGCGCCATCACGATCCGGTTCGGGACGGTGAGGCCGTTCAGCCGGACCGGGCGGGACAGGACGCGGGCCGCGCGGGAGGCGGCGGGCGCGGAGGTGGTCATGGGGGCTCCTAGAGGTCCAGGGCGACCAGCTGGTATGTGCGGACGCATTGTTGCAGCACCTTAAGTAATGCGGGAACCCCGGGATCCCATTCCCGGACCGCCTCACACGACCGTGTGAACCCCGCCATACGATTCCGGCCACACGGCAACCGGGTGAATTGCCCGCGCTCCCCTGTCGCGCCGCTCGAAAGATCGGCCTACGAGCCTTAAATAACACAGCGTGACTATTACGCAACACAACGCGAGCAGCGGAGTGACCTGGGCGCCCGTCGCCGGCCCCGGAGTCACGCGGTGGACCGACCGCCTCGACGCGGCCGGCGAGAACACCCCCACCCCCCTGCAAGGACTGACCGTCGCGGTCGTCGGTCTCGGCTACGTCGGCCTGCCCACCGCCCTCGGCCTGCTGGACGCCGGCGCCACCGTGCTCGGCGTCGACATCAGCGAACAGCGGCTGGCGGACATCCGCTCCGGCAACGTGGACCTGCTCCCGGCCCAGCACGCCGCCCTGGCCTGCACCCAGAACACCGGTGACTTCCTGCTCACCACGGACGTCGACACCCTGCCCCGCGCGGACGCCGTGATCGTCTGCGTGCCGACCCCGGTCACCGAGGACTACCGGCCCGACCTGCGCGCCCTGAGCGCCGCCTGCGCCACCGTGGTCGAGCGGGCCGTACCGGGCCAGCTGATCGTGCTGACCTCCACCAGCCACGTCGGCACCACCCGGGACCTGCTGCTGGCCCCGCTCGCCGCCCGCGGCCTGGCGGCCGAGCAGGACGTCCTCGTCGCCTTCGCCCCCGAGCGCATCGACCCGGGCAACGAACGCCACACCCCGGAGACCACCCCGCGGATCGTCGGCGGCGCCGGACCGGTCAGCTCCCGGGCCGCCGCCTTCGTGCTGCGGGCCACCGCCTCGCGCATCCACCAGGTGCCCGACCCGGAGACCGCCGAGATGGCCAAGCTCTGGGAGAACATCTTCCGCGCGGTCAACATCGCCCTCGCCAACGAACTGTCGGAGGCCTGCGCGCACCTCGGCCTCGCGCCCGTTCAGGTCATCGACGCCGCCGCCACCAAGCCGTACGGCTTCATGCCGTTCTACCCGGGCCCCGGAGCCGGCGGCCACTGCATCCCCTGCGACCCGTACTACCTGCTGCACCAGCTGCCGCCCGGCGGACCGTCCGCCCCGGTGCTGAGCAGCGCCATGACCGCCCTGCGCGAACGCCCCGCGCAGATCGCCGCGCAGGCCGCCGACCGGCTGCGCGCCGACGGCCGCCCGCTCGACGGCGCCCGCGTCCTGGTCCTCGGCGCCGCCTACAAGCCGGGCGTGTCCGACATGCGGGAGAGCCCGGCGCTGCGGCTGCTCGCCCTGCTCGCCGAGCAGGGCGCCGACGCCCACTACAGCGACTGCCACGTGCCGCGCCTGACCGTGGAGGGGCGGGAGCTGCGGTCCGTGGCGGACCCGCACGAGGAGGTCTGGGACCTGGTGATCGTGCACACCGTGCACCCCGGCACCGACCTCGGCTGGCTGGACGCGGTGCCGCGGGTGCTGGACACCCGGCACCGCATCCGGCCCGCTACCCCCGCCGCGGTCCGGTGAGCGCCGTACTCGACACCCTGCCTACGGCGTCCGCCGCGGCCGGTTCCCCCCTCCGCCGCCGGCTGCGGGCCCGCCTGGGCGGGGCCCTGGAGACGATGGACCCGCGCGAACGGGCCTCCCTCGTACGGCTGCTCGGCCTGATCGCACTGGTGCCGCTGCTGCTGCTGATCGCCCGGCGCTCGGTCCGGCTGCCGTACGAGCCCAGCCTGGTCACCTGCTACGGCCTGGCCGTGCTGACCGGCACCGCCGGCCTGCTCTACCTCGCCTACACCCAGTACGACGACCCGGCGGTGCGCACCCTGCGCCGCCGGGCACCGGACCACGAGACGTTCCCCGCCCTGCCGGAACGGCCCAGGGTCAGCTTTCTGCTCGCGGTCAAGGACGAGGTCGGCAACGTCGAGGCCTGCGTCCGCTCCATGGCCGCCTCCGACTACCCCGACCTCCAGATCATCGTCGTCGACGACGGCTCCGGGGACGGCACCGGCGCGGTCCTCGACGGCCTCGCGGACGAACTCGGCATCACCGTCATCCGGCTGGACCGCAACATCGGCAAGAAGGCCGCCCTGGTGCGCGCCTGCGCGCTGGCCGACGGCGACATCCTGATGTTCACCGACTCCGACTGCGTCCTCGCCCCGGACGCGATCCGGCAGTGCGTACGGGCCATGGTCCGCCATCCCGACCTGGGCGCGGTCAGCGGGCACTGCCGCGCCCTGAACCCGCACCAGAGCACGCTGACCCGCGTCCAGGACGTCTGGTACGAGGGGCAGTTCCGGATCTCCAAGGCGGCCGAGGCGGCGTACGGGGCGGTCACCTGCGTCTCCGGTCCGCTGGCCGCGTTCCGGCGCGAGGCCGTCTACAACTACCTGCCCGCCTGGGCGGAGGACCGGTTCGCGGGCGCCCCGTTCCGGTTCGCCACCGACCGGCAGCTGACCGGGTACGTGCTCGGCCAGGCCTGGCGCGGACGCGCCCTCAAACAACGGCACGCCGGCTCGCCGTTCATCGCCGGACAGGACCACCCCGAGCGGCGCTGGCTGGTGGGCTACACCAAGTCCGCCCGGGTGTGGACCAACGTGCCCGCCCACTGGCGCCCCTTCATCCACCAGCAGGTCCGCTGGAAGAAGAGCTTCATCCGCAACCTGTTCTTCACCGGCGGCTTCATGTGGCGCCGGGGGCCGGTCCCGGCCCTGCTCTACTACGGCCACGCCCTGTGGGTGCTGGCCGCCCCCGCCCTGGTCTTCCTGCACCTGGTGTGGGCCCCGCTGCACTGGGCGGCCGGGCTCACCGCGCTCTACGTGGCCGGGATGCTGCTCAAGGGCAGCATCTGGGGTCTGGCGTTCCGGTTCGACAACCCGGGCGACAGGCGCTGGCGCTACCGGCCCCTGATGAGCCTGCTGTCCTGCTGTGTCCTGGCGTGGCTGCTGCCGTACGCCGCTCTCACCCTCCGCCGTGGAATCTGGACGAGGACTCCCGCATGAGCATCACCGCAACCCCGTCAACACCGCACCCGCCCCGGCGAGGCCGGGTCCGCAAGGGCATCGGCCACCTGTTCCGGCTGACCGTCGCCGTACTCTCCGCCGCCGCCGTGCTCGCCCTCTACTACGTCGTCCTCACCCGGGGAGGCTCCCGATGAGCCGGCACGGCGGCCCCCGTACGCCCGCCGCCGGCCCCCGGGTGGGCCGCCGACTGCGCGGACCCGCGGTACGCGGTGCGCTCGGCGCCCTCGCCGCCGTCGTGGTGGTGACGCCGTTCCTCGGCGCGTGGAGCTACGACAGCGCCCGGCGCGCGGTGTCCACGCAGGCCGCCGCGCCCCCCGTCGAGCCGGACGCGCTGCCCGGGGAGATCGTCAAGACCGGCGCGAGCGCACCGATCGTGCTCGCCTACCACGACATCAACCCCGAGCCCACCAACGACTACACCCTCACCCCGCAGCAGCTGGACACCCAGCTCGCCAAGCTGGAGGCGGCGGGCTACCGCTCGCTGACCACCAAGGAGTTCACCCGTTACCTGACCACGGGCACGACACCCGCGCCGCACACCGTCTACCTCACCTTCGACGACGGCACCCGGGGCCTGTGGACGTACGCCGACCAGGTCCTCGCCAAGCACAAGATGCGCGCGGCGTCCTTCCTGATCACCGGCGCCGTCGGCACCCACCGCCCGTACTACCTGTCCTGGGCCGAGATCGACCGGATGAAATCCTCCGGGCGCTGGGACTTCCAGGACCACACGCACCTCAGCCACGAGCGGGCCGCGATCGACGCCGCCGGACACCAGGGGTCGGTGCTCGCCAACCGGCTCTGGCTGGCGAAGGAGAAACGGCTGGAGACCGAGAACGAGTACCGCACCCGGGTGCGCACCGACCTGGACACGTCGCTGCGGGCGTTCTCCGACCACCACCTGCCGGCGCCCCAGCTGTTCGCCTACCCGTTCTCGGAGACGGCCGCGCCGACCAACCTCGCCGCCCGCAACACCTCCGCGCTGGAACGGCTGCTGCGGGAGCGGTTCACCGCGTCGCTGACCAACGTCTCCCCGCGCCCCCTGCCGGCCGGGCCCCGCGCGGCCGCCGCCCGGCTGGTGGAGCGCCTGGAGGTGATGCGGACGACGTCCACCGACACCTTCGTGAAACAGCTGAACGAGTGGGTCTCCCGCTCGCCCGCCGAGGTCCCCGAGCCGCTGCGCAACCCCGAGCAGTGGCGGTTCCCGGGCAGCCCGTCGGGCACCGGGCTGGCGGCGCTGACCGGCAAGGGGGTGGCGAAGGGCACGTACGTGTCGGCCGTGCACCTGCCGATGGGTACGGCGGACTGGAACACCTACCGGGTGAGCGCCACCGTCGCCGGGCTGCGCGGGACCAGGACCAGCGCGTCGGTGGAGGTCGGGCACGGCAGCCTGGTGCCCGTCACGGTCACCGTCTCGGAGACGGGAGTACGGGTGACCGAGCGGCCGGCCGACGGCACCGCACGCGTCACGACCGGCAAACTCACCCCGGCGGCGGCACACCGGCTGGACCTGGAGGTCTCCCCCGGCGGCGTCCGCGTCACCGTGGACGGCGGGCACGCGCTGGTGGCCCGCGCGACGAAGGCACTCGACCCGGCCCGTACCAGCGGAGGCGTGTCCCTGGCGGTGCGCAACGAGGCGGACAAGGCGGCCTGGCCGCGGTTCACCGCGCTGCGCGTCAAGCCCTGAGCGACTCCTCGTTTCCGGAAGGCCGTCCTGCCTCGGTGGGCGGCCTTCCGCGCGTGCGCGGAGCTTTTCAGTGACCGTTGGGCCGCTCGCTTCTTGGTCAGTGTCGTGCTTCCACGGGCCGCGTCAAGGGCGCGTTCCGCGTCGGCTTCGCCGATGGGCCTGCGGCCCACCCTTGACCCGGCCCGCTCCAGCACGAGGCAGAAGCGAGCGAGCGGCCCGAAAGAGCAGTGGCCCAGCCCGGCACCGGGCCCTCGGCGAGCCGACCAGGCGCCGTCGCCGAGGGGACGCACCCGCGCCTCGCCAGCACGCCGGGCCGATTAAGCGGCCTGCGGCCCGGCGGCGGGTACGCGGTCGCGCCCCACCAGCACGCCGGGGCGGCTTGGCGGCCTGCGGCCCGGTGGGGACCCTTCGGGCAGGGAGCCAAGGGGGCTAGTTATGGACAAGCATTCCAAAACAACCCACCCACCCACCGGGCCGCAAGCCGCCGAACCCACCCGGCGTGCAGGCCAGACGCGAGCGCGCAACCCCCACCGGGCCGGAAGCCGCTAAGCCCGCCCGGCGTGCTGGCGAGGCGCGAGCGCGCATCCCCGACCCACGATGCGAACGCAGCCGACGGTAGGGGCCAACCAAGTCCAGCCGGCCACTTTCCCCTGGCCGCCCGCTCGCTTCTTCCCCGTGCTGGAGTGAGGTGTGTCAAGGGTGGGCCGCAGGCCCATCGGCGAAGCCGACGCGCAAGCGCCCTTGACTCACCTCACGGAAGCACGACACTCCCTTCGCCGGGTCGATGATGCCCTCGCCGACCAGGTCGACGTACTCGCCGGTCGCGGCGTTCAGGCCGTGGCCCGGGGTCAGGTTGCGCACCTTCTCCACCACGACACCGCCCTCGAGGCCGGCGTTCACGGCGATCTGCTTCAGCGGGGCCTCCAGGGCGATGCGCACGGCGTTGGCGCCGGTCGCCTCGTCACCCTCCAGCTCCAGCTTCTCGAAGACCTGGGAGGCCTGCAGCAGGGCCACGCCACCACCGGCGACGATGCCCTCCTCGACGGCGGCCTTCGCGTTGCGGACGGCGTCCTCGATGCGGTGCTTGCGCTCCTTGAGCTCCACCTCGGTGGCGGCACCGGCCTTGATGACGGCCACGCCGCCCGCGAGCTTCGCCAGGCGCTCCTGGAGCTTCTCGCGGTCGTAGTCGGAGTCGCTGTTCTCGATCTCGGCGCGGATCTGGTTGACCCGGCCGTTGACCTGCTCGGAGGAGCCGGCACCGTCGACGATGGTGGTCTCGTCCTTGGTGATGACGACCTTGCGGGCGCGGCCCAGGAGGTCCAGGGTCGCGTTCTCCAGCTTGAGGCCGACCTCCTCGGAGATGACCTCGCCGCCCGTGAGGATGGCGATGTCGCCGAGCATGGCCTTGCGGCGGTCGCCGAAGCCCGGGGCCTTGACGGCGACGGACTTGAAGGTGCCGCGGATCTTGTTGACGACCAGGGTCGACAGGGCCTCGCCCTCGACGTCCTCGGCGATGATCAGCAGCGGCTTGCCCGACTGCATGACCTTCTCCAGCAGCGGGAGCAGGTCCTTCACCGCGGAGATCTTGGAGTTGGCGATGAGGATGTACGGGTCCTCGAGCACCGCCTCCATGCGCTCCATGTCGGTCGCGAAGTAGGCGGAGATGTAGCCCTTGTCGAAGCGCATACCCTCGGTGAGCTCCAGCTCCAGACCGAAGGTGTTGGACTCCTCGACGGTGATGACGCCTTCCTTGCCGACCTTGTCCATGGCCTCGGCGATGAGCTCGCCGATCTGGGTGTCGGC
Source organism: Streptomyces achromogenes subsp. achromogenes (assembly GCF_000720835.1). Lineage (GTDB taxonomy): Bacteria > Actinomycetota > Actinomycetes > Streptomycetales > Streptomycetaceae > Streptomyces > Streptomyces achromogenes. The sequence goes on from NZ_JODT01000019.1 coordinate 111,065, forward strand.
GGCGGAGATGGACGCGGTGGAGGCGATCTGCTCCTTGGTCTCGACGTCCTTCGCCTGCTCCAGCAGGGCGGCGGAGACGGCCTCGACGGCCTTCTCGATACCGCGCTTCAGAGCCATCGGGTTGGCACCGGCGGCGACGTTGCGCAGACCCTCCTTGACCAGGGCCTGGGCGAGCACGGTCGCGGTGGTCGTACCGTCACCGGCGACGTCGTCCGTCTTCTTGGCGACTTCCTTGACCAGCTCGGCGCCGATCTTCTCGTACGGGTCCTCGAGCTCGATCTCCTTGGCGATGGAGACACCATCGTTGGTGATCGTGGGCGCGCCCCACTTCTTCTCGAGGACGACGTTGCGGCCCTTGGGGCCGAGCGTCACCTTCACGGCGTCCGCGAGCTGGTTCATGCCGCGCTCGAGGCCGCGCCGCGCCTCCTCGTCGAACGCGATGATCTTGGCCATGTGAAGTGGTCCCTCCAGGACTGGGGGTGATTCCTTCGGACCGCGCCCGCGCCCGCGACGGACGGCTCGCCGGCCTCGTGGTTCCTTGCCCCACCCGGCCCGCGGGCCTCACCGACCCGGTCCTTCACTGTCACTCTCACCTTCAGAGTGCTAACGCAATGATTAGCACTCGGCATGGTCGAGTGCAAGCGCCCGGCCGGGTGGGGAGTGCCCGTCAGCCGCCCGCGAACGCCGGAACCGGGACCGGCGGCGGGCACGGCGAAGGGCCCGCACCCTCTGCGAGGTGCGGGCCCTTCACACGAAACATTCAGGCGGTGACGCGAACCATGTCGGCCTGCGGACCCTTCTGGCCCTGCGAGATCTCGAACTCGACCCGCTGGCCCTCTTCCAGGGTGCGGTAGCCGTCCATCTGAATCGCGCTGTAGTGGACGAAGACGTCCGCACCACCGTCGACCGCGATGAAGCCGTACCCCTTCTCCGCGTTGAACCACTTGACGGTGCCCTGAGCCATGCCTAACTCCCCTATTACTGGCCCTTGCACAGATCCACACTTCGCGGATCCGGGTCAGACCTCACCCCCCAACTGGTCGGGGGCGTGCGCCGGAACGCGTCGACCGCGGCCGAATGTATCTGTCCAACTGCCGTCTGCAACAGGTCAATCGGACGAGAATTCTGGACGTCAGAGGTCCGGAATATGGCGAGAATTCACCCGACTTCAGGGCAAGTCGGGCCCCATAAAAGCCACAAAAGCCACGCGGAACCCGCACAACTTGGCTGTTTCTCATCGGGCGCGCGGCATGATTCCAAGGCTCGCGACCACCCGGCCGCGGCCGTGTTCCCCAACTCTACCGCGTTCAATCACGCAGAATTGCCCCCTCCGTTTCTCTCACGGAGGGGGCAATCGAGTGGACGGTGAGTGACCGCCCTTACCGTCGGTAAGGGATCAGCCGCCGGCGACCGCGGGGATGATCGAGACCCCGGCGCCGTCGGGGGTCGCCGTGTCCAGGCCCTGCTCGAAGCGCACGTCGTCGTCGTTGACGTACACGTTGACGAACCGGCGCAGCTTGCCCTGGTCGTCCAGGACGCGGGCGGCGATCCCGGTGTGGTTCTTCTCCAGGTCCGCGATGACCTCGCCGAGCGTGCCGCCCTCGGCCGGGACCTCGGCCCGGCCGCCGGTGTAGGTGCGCAGGATGGTGGGGATGCGAACGGTCACGCTCATGCGAGGCCAGCCTCTCGGAAGGAGTCCAGGGTCGGGCGGATGGTGGCGGACAGGCCGGTCCCGGCCACCGCGTCCAGGGTCTTCAGGCCGTCGCCGGTGTTGAGGACGACCGTGGTCTTCGCCGGGTCCAGCACGCCCGCCTGGAGCAGCTTGCGGGTCACGCCGACGGTCACGCCGCCCGCGGTCTCCGCGAAGATGCCCTCGGTGCGCGCCAGCAGCCGGATGGCGTCGACGATCTCCGGGTCCGTGACATCCTCCACGGCACCGCCGGTGCGCCGGGCCACGTCCAGCACGTAGGGGCCGTCGGCCGGGTTGCCGATCGCCAGGGACTTGGCGATGGTGTCCGGCTTCTGCGGCCGTACGACGTCGTGGCCGGCCTTGAAGGCGGTGGAGACCGGGGAGCAGCCCTCGGCCTGGGCGCCGAAGATCTTGTACGGCCGGTCCTCGACCAGACCGAGCTTGATCAGCTCCTGGAGCCCCTTGTCGATCTTCGTGAGCTGGGAGCCGGAGGCGATCGGGATCACGATCTGGTCGGGCAGCCGCCAGCCGAGCTGCTCGCAGATCTCGTACGCCAGCGTCTTGGAGCCCTCGGCGTAGTACGGCCGCAGGTTGACGTTGACGAAGCCCCAGCCCTCGCCGGCCGGGTCGCCGATCAGCTCGGAGCAGAAGCGGTTCACGTCGTCGTAGTTGCCCTCGATGCCGACGAGTTCACCGCCGTAGACCGCGGCCATGACGACCTTGCCCTGCTCCAGGTCGTGCGGGATGAACACGCAGGAGCGGAAGCCGGCCCGGGCGGCGGCGGCGCCGACGGCACCGGCGAGGTTGCCGGTGGAGGAGCAGGACAGCGTGGTGAAGCCGAAGGCGCGGGCGGCCTCCAGGGCCTGGGCGACGACCCGGTCCTTGAAGGAGTGGGTCGGGTTGCCGGAGTCGTCCTTGACGTACAGGCCGCCGGTCACGCCCAGTTCGCGGGCGAGGTTGTCGGCCTTGACGAGCTTGGTCCAGCCGGGGTTGAGATTGGGCTTCTCCGCGACGTCGGCCGGGACCGGCAGCAGCGGGGCGTAGCGCCAGATGCTGGCGGGGCCGGCCTCGATGCGGCGGCGCAGTTCCTCGGTGTCGTAGGCGGAGAAGTCGTAGGCGATCTCCAGCGGGCCGAAGCACTCCTCGCAGGCGAAGACCGGTCCGAGGGGTACCCGGTGGCCGCATTCGCGACAGCTGAGGGCCGCTGCGGGACCGAGGTCCACGGTGGAGTCGCTGGGGGTTGCAACTGTCTGCACAGCCATGTGAGGCGAGGCCCTTTCTCCTCATCTTCCTCACGACGCACCTCGCCGTGAGACGGATTTGGCACCTTCCCTAGCCGGGAGCCTCGCTTGAGAAGACGAGAATCGGCTGGAGGGTTGCCGGGGCTTCATCGGGCCGTGTCCCTCTGCCCCTCTGGATGAGCTGTATGTGGTTGTCAACGCCGCTTGACCACCCGACATGCGATGGTCATCGGCGTTGTTCAAGACTGTAACCGAAGGCCAGGACAGTTGAGATAGTCGTCCGAACCGCGAGATGCATCACACGGTGACGTGTGGTCGTGACAGTGAGGAGCCGCCGACCGTGCTGGAAGAAGTCGAGCGCTGGCTGAGCCGCCGGTCCTGGTCCGTGGCCGACCGCCCGCCGCACCGGGTGCTGGCCGCCAAGCAGCGCACGGGCCAGACGATCAGCGTCGTACTGCCCGCCCTCAACGAGGAGGAGACGGTCGGCGACATCGTCACCGTCATCCGCCACGACCTCGTGGAGCAGATCCCGCTCGTCGACGAGATCGTGGTCGTCGACTCCGGCTCCACCGACCGCACCTCCGAGGTCGCCGCGCGGGCCGGCGCCCGGGTCGTCCACCGCGACGAGATCCTGCCCCGCATCCCGGCCGTCCCCGGCAAGGGCGAGGTGCTGTGGCGCTCGCTGCTGGTGACCGGCGGGGACATCGTCTGCTTCGTCGACGCGGACCTGCGGGAGTTCTCCTCCGACTTCGTGCTCGGCATCGTCGGGCCGCTGCTCACCGACCCGGACGTGGACCTGGTCAAGGCGATGTACGACCGTCCGCTCGCGGGCTCCGCCGGGCAGGGCGGGCGGGTCACCGAGCTGATGGCCCGGCCGCTGCTGAACATGCACTGGCCGCAGCTGGCCGGTTTCGTGCAGCCGCTGGGCGGCGAGTACGCGGCCCGCCGCTCGCTGCTGGAGCAGCTGCCGTTCCCGGTGGGCTACGGCGTGGAGCTGGGCATGCTGGTGGACGCGCTGCACCTGGTCGGCCTGGACGCGCTGGCCCAGGTCGACGTGGGGGTGCGCAAGCACCGCCACCAGGACGGCCAGGCCCTCGGCCGGATGGCCGCCGCGATCTACCGCACGGCCCAGCTGCGGCTGGCCCGGGGTCATCTGGTGCGGCCCGCGCTGACCCAGTTCGAGCGGGGCGAGGACGGCTTCGAGCCGCGCACCTACTCGGTGGACACCGAGGAGCGCCCGCCCATGGTGGAGGTCGCGGAGTACGCGGAGCGGAAGGTGGCGTGAACGGTCCGTATCCGGGCTGCTTCGCAGGTGGATCGCACGTTTGAGGGTTTACGGGCCGGGCTAGGTTGAGGCGTATGGCTTCCACGCGCACTGCTGTCGGCAAAGCTTCGGTACTGGTCGCCTCCAACCGCGGCCCGGTCTCCTATCAGGTACGCGAGGACGGCTCGCTCGACGCCCGGCGGGGCGGCGGCGGGCTGGTCTCGGGACTGTCCGCCATCGGGCCGGACGCGGACTCGGTATGGGTGTGCGCCGCGCTGGGCGACGGCGACCGGGCGGCGGTGCGGCGCGCCGACGGCGGGCTGCTGCCGGCCGAGGAGACCGGCGGGCAGCGGGTGCGGATGCTCGACATCGACGCGTCCGTGCACGCCGAGGCGTACAACGGCATCGCCAACTCGGTGCTCTGGTTCGTCCACCACCTGCTGTACCAGACACCCCTGGAGCCGGTGTTCGACGCGGACTTCCGCCGCCAGTGGGCCTCGTACCAGGCCTACAACCAGGCGTTCGCCGAGGCGCTGGCCGAGGAGGCGGGCGAGGGCGCGGCGGTGCTGATCCAGGACTACCACCTGGCGCTGGCGCCCCGGATGCTCCGCCGGCTGCGGCCCGACCTGCGCATCGGCCACTTCTCGCACACCCCGTGGGCCCCGCCGGACTACTTCCGGCTGCTGCCCGACGACATCGCGGCCGAGCTGCTCGGCGGCATCCTGGGCGCGGACCGGGCCGGGTTCCTCACCCGGCGCTGGGCGGACGCCTTCACCGCCTGCTGCCACCAGGTGCTGGGCCCCGGCATCCCCTCCGGCACGGACATCGGGGTGCACGGGCTGGGAGCCGACGGGGACTTCCTGCGCGAGCGGGCGCACCGGGCGGACGTGGCCGAGCGGATGGCGGCGCTGCGCGAGGAGATCGGCGAGGGCCGGCGGACGATCGTCCGGGTGGACCGCACCGAGCTGTCCAAGAACATCGTGCGCGGGCTGCTGGCGTACGAGCAGCTGCTCACCGACCACCCGGAGTGGCGGGAGCGGGTCGTCCACGTGGCGTTCGCCTACCCCTCCCGCCAGGACCTCGCCGTGTACCGCGACTACACCGCCGAGGTGCGGCGGGTGGCGGACCGGATCAACGAGCGGTACGGCACGCCGGGCTGGACCCCGGTGGTGCTGCACGTGAAGGACGACTTCGCGCGCTCCCTGGCCGCCTACCGGATGGCCGACGTGGCGCTGGTGAACCCGATCCGGGACGGCATGAACCTGGTCGCCAAGGAGATCCCGGTGGTCTCCGACGAGGGCTGCGCGCTGGTGCTCTCGCGGGAGGCCGGGGCGCACGAGGAGCTGGGCGAGGACGCGTTCACGGTGAACCCGTACGACATCACGGGCACGGCGCGGGCGCTGCACGAGGCGCTGACCCTGCCGGCGGAGGAGCGGGCGGCCCGCTCCAAGCGGCTGGCCGCCGCCGCGACCGCGCTGCCGCCCGCCCGCTGGTTCCTGGACCAGCTCCAGGCCCTGACCGCTCAGCCGAGCTGAGCGGCGAGCGCCCGCAGCAGTCCTACGACGCCTTCCGGGCCGTCCACCACCAGGTCGGCCCGCTTCGCCAGTTCGGTGACCTCCGTGCTGCCGCTGCACACCAGCAGGCCGGGGACGCCGTCGGCGCGGAGGGTGTCGACGGCGTCGAAGGCGGGCAGGTCGCCGAGGTCGTCGCCGGCGTAGACGACGCAGCCGGCTCCGACGGCACGGGCGTGGTCGAGGAGGGCCACGCCCTTGTCCATGCCGGGCGGGCGCAGCTCCAGCACCAGGCGGCCGGGCTCGACGATCAGTCCGTGCCGGGCGGCGAGGTCGGCGAGCGGGGCGCGCAGCGACTGGTACGCGCCCTGCGGGTCGGCGGCCCGCCGGGTGTGCACGGCGAGCGCCCGGCCCTTCTCCTCGATCCAGGTGCCCTCGGCGGCGCCGGCCCGCTCCAGCAGCCGGGGCAGTTCGGCGCGGGCGGCGGCCACGCCGGGGTGCGGGGGTGGTGCGGTGACGGTGCCGGTGGCCGCGTCCCAGCGTTCGGCGCCGTAGTGGCCGAGGACGGTGAGGTGCTCCAGGCCGGGCACGCCGGCGAAGCCGCCGTAGCGGACGGCGACCTCGGGCGGGCGGCCGGTGATCACGGCGACGGAGGCGATCTTCGGGGCGAGGGCGGCCAGCGCGGGTACGGCGTCGGGGTGGGCGCGGGCCTGCTCGGGGTCGGCGACGATGGGGGCCAGGGTGCCGTCGAAGTCCAGGCCGATCAGCGCGGTGCGGGGCCGAGCGAGCAGCGCGGCGAGCCCGTCGCGGCCGGACTGGGTCTGCGGGGTGGGCAGAGGATCCATACCGGGACAGTATCCGGCGCGGGCGGGGCTCACGCCTGGGCCGCAGCCGGGATCAGCGCTCCGCCCGCCGGGCCTGTCTGATCCGGCGCAGGCGGTTGACCGTGACCGGGTCGTGGGCGAGGGCGCGCTCGTCGTCCAGGAGGGCGTTGAGCAGCTGGTAGTAGCGGACCGGGGACAGGTCCAGTTCCTCGCGGATGGCGCGTTCCTTCGCGCCGGGCCCGGGAAAGGCCCGGCGCTCCAGCGCGAGGATGGCTTTTTCGCGGCTGCCCAGTTCCATGCCGGCCACCGTAGCGGCCGGCGGGGCGGCCGTGCTCAGTCCGCGGTGGTGCTGTCGGCCGCCGTGGCCGTCGACTGGAGCCGGGTCAGCACGCCGTTGGGGCTGCCGTTCGGGGCGACGGCCTGGCCGATGTTCTGCTTCACGGCCGCGCTGACCGCCGCCCAGGAGGTCTTGCCGACCGGGTACAGCTCGGTGCTGGGCAGCTCTTCCAGGAAGGGGCGCAGGGACTTGTCGGTGGCCTCGTTGGACGCGCTCATGGCGTTGGAGGCTGAGCTGGTGACCGGCAGCAGCCCGTAGGTGCGGGAGAAGTCGAGGACGTTCTTGTCGGAGTAGACGAAGTCGAGAAAGTCGCCGATCTCGTCGCGGTGCCCGTTCTGCTTGAAGGCCATCATCCAGTCGGTGACGCCCATGGAGGCCCTGGCCTTGCCGGTGCGGCCCGGCATCGGCACGGTGCCGAACTTCACGCCCTTCGCGGCGGCCTGCTGGATCAGCGTGGGGTGCCCGTTGAGCATGCCGACCTGGCCGTCGGCGAAGGCGGCGAAGGCGTCCGCGCGGTTGAGCTTGCCGGGGGCGACCGGGCCGGTGAGCCCCTTGCCGACCAGGTCGTCCTTGAGCCAGGTGAAGGTGGAGACGTTGGTGGCGGAGTCGATGGTGTAGGTGCCGATGTCGTCGGTGTACCCGCTGCCGCCGTTGCCGCCGGCGAGCAGCCACTGCATGGTCTCGGCCTGCGCCTCCTCCGGGCCGAGCGGCAGCGCGAAGGGGTACTTCACGCCCTTGTCCTTGAGCGCGGCGGCGTCGGCGGCGAGCTCGGCCCAGGTGGTGGGCGGGGTGATACCGGCCTTGGTGAACAGGGTCTTGTTGTAGAAGAGCACGCGGGTGGAGGCGGCGAACGGGATGCCGTACTGCGTGAACTTCCACTGGCCGGCGTCGGAGAGCTGGGAGAGGAAGTTGGCCTGGGTGCGGATGGAGAGCAGTTCGGAGGCCGGGTAGAGCTTGCCGGCGGCGGCGTAGTCGGCGTAGGCGCCGATCTGGGCCAGATCGGGGGCGTGGCCGGCGTCGACCATCTCCTTGACCTTGCGGTCGACGTCGTTCCAGGAGTAGACGCTGACCTCGACCTTCACGTCCGGGTGCGTGGACTCGTAGTCCTTGACCAGGTCGTCCCAGTACTTCTCGGAGCTGTGGGCCCGCGAGTCGCCGTAGTCGGCGGCCACCAGTCTGAGCGTGACGTCCGAGGACCCCGTGCTCCCACAGCCGCCGAGGACCGCCGCCATGCCCAGTGCGGACACCACCGCGATCGTTCCTGCCGTACCCCGACGCACCCTCAAAGCCCCAACCCTGCCGTCTGACCGTTCAACATATGGACACATAAGGTCTACACCACGTGAGTGGACTAGACCTCTCGCGGGTGGGAGGGTCACACTAGCCTCGTGGTGAGACATGTCATCGCCCTGGACGTGGGCGGTACCGGGATCAAGGCCGCCCTCGTCGGCGCCGACGGCACGCTGCTGCACCGCGCCCGCCGCTCCACCGGCCGGGAGCACGGCCCCGAGGCGGTCGTGGCGGGCATCCTCGACTTCGCCACCGAGCTGCGCGCCCACGGCGTCGGGAGCTACGGCGCACCGGCCGGCGCGGCCGGGATCGCCGTCCCCGGCATCGTCGACGAGACGGACGGCACCGCCGTCTACTCCGCCAACCTCGGCTGGCGCGACGTACCCCTGCGCTCGCTGCTCGCCGACCGGCTCGGGATGCCGGTCGCCCTCGGCCACGACGTGCGCACCGGCGGCCTCGCCGAGGGCCGGATCGGCGCGGGCCGGGGCACGGACCGGTTCCTGTTCCTCGCGCTGGGCACCGGGATCGCCGGCGCGATCGGCATCGGCGGGCGGGTGGAGTCCGGCGCGCACGGCTTCGCGGGCGAGATCGGCCACATCGTCGTACGGCCCGGCGGCGCCGACTGCCCCTGCGGGCAGCGCGGCTGCCTGGAGCGGTACGCCTCCGCCGCCGCCGTCGGCGCGGCCTGGGCGGCGGCCTGCGGCGACCCGGACGCGGACGCGGCGGCGTGCGCGCGGGCCGTCGCGTCCGGTGACCCGAACGCCGTCCGGGTCTGGCAGGAGGCGGTGGACGCGCTCGCCGACGGCCTGCTCACCGCCGTCACCCTGCTGGACCCGCGCACGCTGATCATCGGTGGCGGGCTGGCCGAGGCGGGGGAAGTGTTGTTCTGGCCGCTGCGGGAGGCCGTCCGGCGCCGGATCACCTTCCAGAAGGCACCCGCCCTCGTCCCCGCCGCCCTCGGCGACAGCGCCGGCTGCCTGGGCGCGGGGCTGCTGGCCCGCGATCTGCTTTCGATCACTCCTACGACTCCGGAGGTAAGCACCTGATGGCAACCGAGCGGGAAACTCCGGCCCCGGACGGCGCCCCGAGAGGGGCGCGGGGAACTGCGCGCTCCGCCACGACCACGCCGCAGGTGCTCACCGGCGCGCGCGTGGTGCTGCCCACCGGGACCGTGGAGAACGGCCGGCTGGCCATCGACGGCACCCGCATCGCCGCCTCGGCACCGGCCGACGCCGAGGTCCTCGACGTCACCGGGCACTGGCTGGTCCCCGGCTTCGTGGACCTCCACAACCACGGCGGCGGCGGCGCGTCCTTCGCCGGTACGGCCGAGCAGGCCATGACGGCCGTCCGCACCCACCGGCTGCACGGCACCACCACGCTGGTCGCCTCCACCGTCACCGACGAGATGGACCTGCTGGTCCGCCAGGCCGGGCTGCTGAGCGAGCTGGCCGAGCAGGGCGAGATCGCGGGCATCCACTTCGAGGGCCCGTTCATCTCGCCGTGCCGCAAGGGCGCGCACTCCGAGTCGCTGCTGCGCGACCCGGACCCGGCCGAGGTCCGCAAGCTGATCGACGCGGCGCGCGGCCACGCCAAGATGGTCACCCTCGCCACCGAACTGCCCGGCGGCATCGACTCGGTGCGGCTGCTCGCCGAGCACGGGGTGATCGCGGCGATCGGGCACACGGACGCCAGCTACGAGCAGACGGCCGAGGCCATCGACGCGGGCGCCACCGTCGCCACCCACCTCTTCAACGCGATGCCCGCCCTGGGCCACCGCGCGCCCGGCCCGATCGCCGCGCTGCTCCAGGACGAGCGGGTCACCGTCGAGCTGATCAACGACGGCGTCCATCTGCACCCGGCGGCGCTGGAACTGGCGTTCCGGCACGCGGGCGCGGACCGGGTCGCGTTCATCACCGACGCGATGGACGCGGCCGGCAGCGCCGACGGCCGCTATCTGCTCGGCCCGCTGGAGGTCGAGGTCAGCGAGGGCGTGGCCCGGCTGGTGGAGGGCGGCTCGATCGCGGGTTCCACGCTCACCCTGGACCGGGCGTTCCGGCGCGCGGTGACCGTCGACAAGCTGCCGGTGGAGGACGTGGTGACCGCGCTGTCGGCCAACCCGGCGCGCCTGCTCGGCCTGGACGACCGGATCGGCTCTCTGGAGCCCGGCAAGGACGCGGACCTGGTGCTGCTGGACGCGGACTTCGCGCTGAAGGGCGTCATGCGGCGGGGCGAATGGGTGGTAGCGCCCCAACTGCCCTGATCCGTAACCCCGTCGAGGAGACGGCGACCGGTCCGCGCACTGGGCCGGTGGCCGTCTCTTTGGCATGATCGAGGCCCCGGACACCCAAGACACCGCAGGGACTTCGAGGGAGGTCGGCCCGGGTGATCCTCACGGTCACACTGAACACCGCTCTCGACATCACCTACCGCGTACGGTCGCTGCGGCCGCACGCCTCCCACCGCGTCTCGGAGGTCACCGAACGCCCCGGCGGCAAGGGCGTGAACGTGGCCCGGGTGCTGGCCGCGCTCGGCCACGAGGTGACGGTCACCGGCTTCGCGGGCGGCCACACCGGCGCGGTCCTGCGCTCGATGCTCGCCGAGACGCCGGTCGCCCCCGTGCCGCGGGAGCGAGGAGGCGCGGACGCGCCCGGCGCCCTGGCGGACGCGCTGGTGCCGGTCTCCGGGGCGACCCGGCGCACCGTCGCGGTGGTGGACGAGCGCACCGGTGACACCACCCAGCTGAACGAGCCGGGCCCGCAGATCTCCCCGGCCGAGTGGGCGGCCTTCCTCGGCCGCTACCAGGAGCTGCTGCCGGGCGCCTCGGCGGTGGCGCTGTGCGGGAGTCTGCCGCCGGGGGTGCCGGTGGGGGCGTACGCGGGTCTGGTCCGCGCGGCCCGCTCCGCCGGTGTGCCGGTGCTGCTGGACACCAGTGGGGAGCCGCTGCGCCGCGGGGTCGCCGCCCGGCCGGACGTCATCAAGCCGAACACCGAGGAACTCGCCGAACTCACCGGCTCCTACGAGCCGTTGCGCGCCACCCAGGACGCCCGCCGGCGCGGGGCCCACGCGGTGGTCGCCTCCCTCGGCGCGGACGGCCTGCTCGCCGTCACCCCGGAGGGCCACTGGCGCGCCGCCCCGCCCGCCCCCGTCCGCGGCAACCCCACGGGCGCCGGCGACTCGGCGGTGGCGGGCCTGCTCTCCGGCCTGGTGGAGCACCTGTCCTGGCCGGACCGCCTGGCCCGCGCGACCGCCCTGTCGGCGGCGACGGTACGGGCCCCGGCGGTGGGCGAGTTCGACCCCGCCACGTACTCGGAACTCCTCGGCCGGGTCCGGGTCACGGGGGCGGCCAGCGCGGCCTAGGCCGGGCCCTAGCTGGTGACGCGGCCCTTCTTGATCCACATCTGGTCCAGCAGGACGTTGCACTTGTCGCCGGGCTGGCAGGAGATCGAGATGGTGTTGCGGCCCTTGTCGAGGGTGGGCCACACATAGGAGGTGGTCCAGCCCTTGGTGAAGTCGCCCTCGGCGGCATGGCGCCAGTTGCGGAACCGGATCTTGCTGCCGAACTCCTTGCCGTTGACGGACACCGTCATCGACTGGTCCTCACCGGTCACGCTGTAGCGCGTGAAGATGGTGTACGGACCCTCTTCGGGGATGTTGTCGACCGTCCAGGTCACCGACGCGCCCGCCGTGTTCAGGCCGCCCACGTAGGTGCCGCCGGCCGCCTGCGCGCCCTGGACGTCCGAGGCCGGGGCCGCGCCGCCGGACAGCTGGACCGAGCTGCTCGCGGCGTCGGTCTTCGGGAGCTCCCCGGCCGTGGGCGAGCTGCTGCCCGTCGGGCTCGGGGACTGGCTCTGGGACTGGGTCGGGGCCGGGGTGGCCTGGTTGCCGGACTTGTCGTCCTCGGTGTTGTCGTTGATCATCGCGACGCCGATGCCTATGACGACCGCGGCGACCACGGCTATCGCGCCGATCAGCAGGCCCTTGGTGTTCGGACCGCGACGGCCGGGCGCGGGCGGCGCGGTCCGGCGGCCGGCCGGGGGCGCGCCGCCCGGCAGCGTCTCCGGGGCCTGGTAGTGGGCGTTCGGCTGGCCGTAGGGACCCTGCTGCGGGACGCCCTGGCCGTACGTGCCCTGCGGCGGCTGACCGTGGGACCCCGGCTGCTGGCCGTACCGGCGCTCGCCGACCGTGCGCACCCTGCTGACCGAATTCGGGTAGCCGTAACCGCCGCCGGACGGCGGCTGGGCTCCCCGTGCCTGGCCGTCTGCGTACAGGTAGCCGAACGGGTCGTCGTCCTCGGGCGTGCTCGCGCCGTTGTCGCCGGGCGTCATCCCTTGGTACTCCTCAACAGGTGCGGGCGGATGGGGTACGGGTTGGAATGGCGAGCCTACCCGCTCTCCGTCGCCCAAACGGGTGACCCGGATCGCGTCAGCCCGCTGACCTGCGGTTCATCCCGCGCGGCGATGCTGTTTGGGACGAGATCGTTTCTCTACGTACATCCGCTCGTCGGCGGACTTCAGCACCTCGTCCGCCGTCATGCCGCAGTGCGCCCACCCGATGCCGAAGCTCGCGCCCACCCGGACGGACCGGCCCTCGGCCCGGATCGGCTGGATGATCTCGTTGCGCAGCCGTACGGCGAGGTCCTGGGCGTCGGCCCGGCCGAGGCCGTCGGCGAGGATCACGAACTCGTCGCCGCCGAGCCGGGCCACCGTGTCCCCGTCCCGGACGCCGTTGCTCAGCCGCCGGGCGACCTCGATGAGGACCGCGTCGCCCGCGTTGTGCCCGAACCGGTCGTTGATCGACTTGAAGCCGTCGAGGTCGCAGAAGAGGACCGCGAGCCCCTTGGCGCCGTCGTCCCGGCCGTCCTCGGGGGCGACCGTGTGCACATGGTGGTCGTAGGCGTCGTACGCCTCGGCGCCCGGCGCGAAGTCGAAGCCGTGGCCGGCCGGGATGTCGTAGGCGGGGTGGCCGTAGGCCGCGTCCAGGGAGTCCGGGGCGCCGGCGTGGGCGGGGCGCCGGCACAGCCGGGCCGCCAGGCGCGAGCGCAGCTCGGCGGAGTTCGGCAGACCGGTCAGCGAGTCGTGCGAGGCGCGGTGCGCGAGCTGGAGTTCGCGCCGCTTGCGCTCCTCTATGTCCTCCACGTGGGTGAGCAGGAAGCGCGGCCCGTCGGCGGCGTCCGCGACCACGCTGTTGCGCAGCGACACCCAGACGTAGCTGCCGTCGCGGCGGCCCAGGCGGAGCTCGGCGCGTCCGCCCTCGGCGGAGGTGCGCAGCAGGGTGCCGATGTCCTCGGGGTGGACGAGGTCGGCGAAGGAGTAGCGGCGCATCGCGGACGCGGGGCGGCCGAGCAGCCGGCACAGCGCGTCGTTGGTGCGCAGGATGCGGCCGTGCTGGTCGCCGCCCATCTCGGCGATGGCCATGCCGGAGGGGGCGTATTCGAACGCCTGCCTGAAGGACTCCTCGCTGGCGCGCAGGGCCTGCTGCTCGCGCTCCAGCCGGACCAGGGCGCGCTGCATGTTGGAGCGCAGCCGGGCGTTGCTGATCGCGATGGCGGCCTGGAAGGCGTACATCTGGAGGGCCTCGCGGCCCCAGGCACCGGGACGGCGGCCGTTGCGCGGCCGGTCGACGGATATGACGCCGAGCAGTTCACCGGAGGAGCCGCCCTGGGCACCGGGGGTGTACATGGGCGCGAAGAGCCGGTCGGAGGGGTGCCACTCGTCCTCGAAGCGCGGCTCGGGGCCGTCGGTGAACCACTGGGGGACGTCGTCGTCGTCCAGGACCCAGCCCTCGGTGTGCGGTATGAAGATCAGGTCGCCCCAGCGTTCGCCCATGCTCAGCCGCCGCTCCCAGGACGCGCGGGAGCCGACCCGGCCGGTGATCAGGGCCTCGGCGGCGGGGTTGCCGGAGAAGGCGGCGACCACCAGGTCGCCGTCGGGGCGGACGAGGTTGACGGCCGCCATCTCGTAGCCGAGGGCGCTGACGGCGCCGTCGGCGACGGTCTGCAGTGTGTCCGCCAGGCTGCGTGCCGTGTTCATGTCGGCCATGACCTGGTGCAGCTGTCGCAGGGACGCAAGACGGACATACGGCTCCGACTCGGTCTCCATGCTCGCCCTCCCCCCGAGACCTCGCAGCGAATCAAGGGATGCCTTCGGCGCTTCTCCCGCGTTGTCAGCGGCGGCTCTTCGTCATGCTGTGCGCGTTGTCCTTGCGGCTCCCCGCCACTGAATCACAGCGCGCTGCCCACTCGGTACACAGGGTCAACAATTCCCGCCTCTTGTGACTCAAGTCACAAGGAAACGTGAACAATTGAGTGCTGTTTCTGCGTTTGCCCCGTGCGACTTGCGAAGACACACGGTGCGCGCCCGTTCACATCATGCACGCGACGAGCGCGCCGCTGGTCCTCGCGACCTAGGACCCGGCTCGGGCCAGGGCCCGATGCCCGCCGCACCGGGCGAAGACTAGCGTTTGCGGTGTGCTGAAGACTCCCTCCACCGCCACCCCCCTGCCTTCCGGGCATGCTGAGGGGGTGAGCAACGACGAGTTCCGGGCCGCGATGTCCCGGCTGGCCGCGGGCGTGGTCCTGGTGACCGCGCAGGAACCGCCGCTGGACCCGGACGACCCCCTGGCGCCGGGGGTGGAGGACGTCGGCATGACCGCCACCGCGTTCCTGTCGGTCTCCCTCGACCCGCCGCTGGTCATGGTCAGCCTGCGCGAGGGCGCCCGCATGGACGACCTGCTCGCCGAGCAGCCGCTGTGGGCGGTGTCGGTCCTCGCCGAGAGCCAGCGGCACATCGCGGGCCGCTTCGCCATGAAGGGCCGGATCAGCGACCGGCTGCTCTTCGAGGACATCCCCTACCGCCGTGGCGAGGTCACCGGCGCCCCGCTGGTCGGCGGCGCGCTGGCCACCCTGGAGTGCCGCACCGAGCAGCGGGTGGCCGCCGGGGACCACACCCTGGTCATCGGCCGCGTCCTCACCGCGCGCGTGCCCAGCGCCGAGGGCGGCCCGCTGCTGTACTTCCGCGGCCGCTACCGCCAGCTGGGCTGAGCCGGGAAATTCCGTGGCCGAGGCGGGGCCGGCGTGCCTACGGTGCGCCGATGACACCTCGCCTGGAAGTGGTGACCCCACGGAACTTCGAGACCGCCGTCGCCCTGCGCGTCCGCCCCGACCAGGAGCACGCCGTCGCACCGGTGGTGCGCTCGCTCGCCGAGGCGTACGTCCACCCGGACGGCGTCGCCTGGCCCCGGCTGATCACCGACGACGGCCGGGCGGTCGGCTTCGTGATGGCCTACTTCGGCATCGACTGGCACGGCGACGGTAGCCTGTACCGCTCCGGGCTGTGGCGGCTGAACATCGCGGCCGGCGAACAGGGCCGGGGCTACGGCCGGTTCGCTGTGGACGCGGTGGCCACCGAGATCCGCCGCCGCGGCGGCACCCACCTGTACGCCGACTGGCACCCCGGCCCGCACGGCCCCGGCGACTTCTACGCCCGCCTGGGCTTCCGCCCGACCGGGGAGACCGACGGGGACCAGGTGGTGGGGGTACTGGAGCTGTGAGCGGGGGGGGGCCGGTCCGTTCACGGCCGGGGAAACATGACCTGGCCGGCCTCGGCTGGAGGAAATCGGGCCCGGCCGGCTCGGCTGCGCGGGGCTTCCGCCGGAACCGGCCCGCGCCGCGCCACGTCCCCGACTGGCCGGGCCTCGCCGAGCCGGACCCCCATCCGACCCGGCCCCGGCCGGTGCAGGCCCTCGCCGAGCCGCACCCGACCTGGGCCGGTCCCGGCGGGATGGGCCATCGCCGAGCCGCGCCTCCACCACGAACCGGCCCCCCCCGGGGGCTACACCTCCTCCACCGTCAGCTCCGCCAGGCGGGACGGGTCGGTGACGATGTCGATCTCCGTGATGCGGTCGGCGGCGAAGGCGAAGGCCAGGACCCGCGTCACCTGGCCGTCGGCGAACACGGCCAGGCCGGTGACGCCGTCGATCAGCGCCGGACGCGCGACCCGCGCCAGGTGGGCGAAGCTCACCGCGCCCGCGGCGACCCCGGCCGCACCGCTGTTCACACCGGACTCCGTGCGGGCCTCCACGTCCGGGTCGAGCACCGCGAGCAGCCCCTCGAAGTCACCGTCCCGGGCGGCGGCCAGGAAGGCGTCCACCACCCTCCGCTGCCGCGCCAGATCGGCCTCCGGCGCCTCGGCCCCCCGCACCCGGCGCCGGGCCCGGCTGGCGAGCTGCCGCGCCGAGGCCGGGGTGCGCCCGAGGACGCCGGCGATCTCCTCGAACGGCACGCCGAACATGTCGTGCAGCACGAACGCCAGCCGCTCGGCCGGCGAGAGGGTGTCCAGGACGACCAGCAGGGCGAGCCCCACGGAGTCGGCGAGCAGGGCGCGCTGCGCGGGGTCCGGTTCCTCGGACGGCGCCGGCAGCCGGCTCTCCAGCGGCTCCTCGCCCCGGGTACGGCGCGAGCGCAGCATGTCGAGGCAGACCCGGCCGACCACGGTCGTCAGCCAGCCGCCGAGGTTGGTCACCTCCCCCGTGCCGGACCGGCTCAGCCGGACCCACGCCTCCTGCACGGCGTCCTCGGCCTCGGCGGCGGAGCCGAGCATCCGGTAGGCGACGGCCCGCAGATGCCCGCGGTACGCCTCGAACCGCTCGGCGAGAAAGTCGTTGTCGGTGGTCATGGCGGTTCCGGCCTCTTCCGTCGTCGTCCTCGGCGCTGTCACCACTTCCGACGACGGAACGGCCGCGGATGTGACAGCGGCCCGCCCGCTACCCCCACTCGCGGCCCGACCGGCCCCGCTTCGTCTCCGAGCGCTGCTTCTTCTCGCGCAGTCGGCGTTCGTTGATGCCGCGCGGGATGCGGGTGGGCTTGCGGGGCTTGGGCGGGGGCGCGGTGGCCTCCGCGAGGAGCGCGGCGAGGCGTACGGCGGCGGCCTCCCGGTTGCGCCACTGCGAGCGGTGCTCGGAGGCCCGTACGGTCACCACCCCGTCCACGAGGCGGCCGGCCAGCCGGTGCAGCGCCCGCTCCTTCCACACGGGCGGCAGCGCCTCGGTGCGCGCGAGGTCGAAGCGCAGCTCCACCTGTGAGTCGCTGGTGTTGACGTGCTGTCCGCCGGGCCCTGACGACCTGGAGAAACGCCACATCAGCTCGGCCTCGGGCAGCGAGACCGAACCACGGATGAGATAGGGCCCGGACATGCCCTCCATGTTCCCGGCCCGGCCCGGCGCACGTCACCTGGATTTCCGGCCCCCGGTCCGCCCCTTACGGAACGCCCTGACCCGGGCTCGGTAAAAAAGGTAAAGCCATCCGGAACCGAGGGGACCCCCCGCGTCGTTGTCCGGGTGACGGTAGCTTCGTCGGCAAGCTTCGTCGGCACAGATGTGCACGGATGTGCACGGGTATCCAAGGAAGGGACTCCCAACATGGCTGTAAGCCTGTCCAAGGGTGGCAACGTCTCGCTCACCAAGGAGGCTCCGGGCCTGACCGCCGTCACCGTGGGCCTCGGCTGGGACGTCCGCACCACCACCGGCACGGACTTCGACCTGGACGCCTCCGCCATCGCGGTGAACACGCAGGGCAAGGTCTACTCGGACGCCCACTTCGTGTTCTTCAACAACAAGCAGACCCCGGACAACTCGATCGTCCACACGGGCGACAACCGCACGGGCGAGGGCGCCGGCGACGACGAGGCGATCAACGTCGACCTGGCCGCGCTCCCGGCCGACATCGACAAGATCGTCTTCCCGGTGTCCATCTACGACGCCGAGAACCGCGGCCAGAACTTCGGCCAGGTCCGCAACGCCTACATCCGCATCGTCAACCAGGCCGGCGGCGCCGAGATCGCCCGCTACGACCTGTCCGAGGACGCGGCCACCGAGACGGCCATGGTCTTCGGCGAGCTGTACCGCAACGGCGCGGAGTGGAAGTTCCGCGCGGTCGGCCAGGGCTACGCCTCGGGCCTGGTCGGCATCGCCCAGGACTTCGGCGTCAACGTCTGACGACACCGCCGTACGCGACGGACCCCCGGGCCCCGGCCCGGGGGTCCGCCCTGTCGCCGGGCCGGCCCTACGGCACCCTCGGGAAACGGGCCTGGAGGGTCCAGATCGCCGGGTTCTCCGCCAGGTCTTCGTGCAGGTCGGTGAGGTCCGCCAGCAGGTCGTGCAGGAAGTCCCGGGCCTCCCGGCGCAGTTCGGCGTGGGAGAAGGAGAGCGGGGGCTCCTCGGCCGGGGACCAGTCCGAGGTGATGTCGACCCAGCCGAAGCGGCGCTCGAACAGCATCCGGTCGGTGGACTCGGTGAAGTCCAGCTCCGCCCGCTGCGGCCGGGCGGCCCGGGAGCCCATCGGGTCCCGGTCCAGTTGCTCGACGATGTCGCACAGCGCCCACGCGAAGTCCAGCACCGGCACCCATCCCCAGGCTGTGGACAGCTCCCGGTCGGTCTCGGTGTCCGCGAGATAGACGTCCCCGCAGAACAGGTCGTGCCGCAGGGCGTGCGTGTCCGCGCGCCGGTAGTCGGTCTGCGGCGGGTCCGGGAACCGGTTGGAGAGGGCATAGCCGATGTCGAGCACGGGGAGATGGTGTCACGCCGGCCGGCCCGGGATCCTCAGCGGTAGCAGCCGAGCCTCCGACGGTCCGCCCGCGGTGCGCCCCGCCCGCCGTACGGCCCGTCCGCCTAAGATCGCTGACATGTCCAGATCGGTACGCCTTGTCCCGGCCGTCGCGGCACTGCTGGCCCTCGCCCTGACCGGCACCGCGTGCGACGGCGGTGTCCGGGGCGCCCCGGGCGGCTCCGGCGTGGGCGACCCGTACTTTCCGAAGGCCGGCAACGGCGGCTACGACGTCGCGCACTACAGCCTCGCCCTGGACTACACCCCGGCCACCCGGCGGCTCACCGGCACCGCGGTCATCACCGCCCGGGCCACCCGCGACCTGTCCGCGTTCGATCTCGACCTCGCCGGACTGCACGTCGAGTCGGTCGACGTGGAGGGCGAGAAGGCCCGCTGGAACCGCACCGGGCAGGAACTCACCGTCCGCCCGCACACCGACCTCAGCAAGGGCGAGACCTTCCGCGCGACCGTCCGCTACTCGGGCACCCCGCGCACCCTCACCGACCCCGACGGCTCGAAGGAGGGCTGGCTGCCCACCGCCGACGGCGCCCTCGCGCTCGGTGAACCCGTCGGCTCCATGGCCTGGTTCCCCGGCAATCACCACCCTTCCGACAAGGCGACCTACGACATCGCGGTCACCGTCCCCACGGCCTTCAAGGCCGTCTCGAACGGCGAGCAGACGGACCGGACCACGAAGGGCGGCCGTACGACCTACCGCTGGCAGTCGGCCCAGCCCATGGCGAGCTATCTCGCCACCGTCGCCGTCGGCCGCTTCGACGTCGCCCGCACCACGGGCCCGCACGGCCTGCCGATCGTCACCGCCGTCGACCCCGGCCAGGCCGCGGCGAGCGCCGGCGTGCTCGCGCGGATCCCGGAGATCCTGGACTGGGCGGAGACCAACTTCGGCCCGTACCCCTTCTCCTCCGCCGGCGCGATCGTGGACCGCCCGGGCGACGCCGGTTACGCCCTGGAGACCCAGAGCCGCCCCGTCTTCCCCGGCCCGCCCGACGTCTCCACCCTGGTGCACGAACTCGTCCACCAGTGGTACGGCGACTCGGTCGGTCCCGCGTCCTGGCGGGACATGTGGCTCAACGAGGGCTTCGCGACCTACGCGGAGTGGCTCTACGACGAGGACCACGACGGGCCCACCGCCCAGGAGACCTTCACCAGCTTCTACGAGGACGGCCCCGACGACCTCTGGGCCTTCCCGCCGGCCCGGCCGACGAGCGCCGCGCACCTCTCCGACGCGCCCGTCTACCAGCGCGGCGCGATGGTCGTGCACAAGATCCGCCAGGCCGTCGGCGACGACGCCTTCTACGACATCGTCCAGGGCTGGGCCGCCGCCCACCGCCACGGCACCGCCGACACCGCCGACTTCGTCCGTTACGTGGAGAGGAAGGCCCCGGGCAAGGACTTCCGCACCCTCTGGAAGGACTGGCTGTACGGGGACGGCAAGCCCGCCCACCCCTGAGGCCCGCCCGGCCGCCGTGGCTCAGTCCGTCACCCGTATGCCCAGCTCGGCCGCCAGCAGCGGGGCCAGGTCCAGCAGTTGGCCCGTCCCGATCACCGCGCCGGACAGGCGGTCCAGGCCCCGGGCGATCTCCAGCGGCGCGGCGCCGCGCAGATCGACGTCCACCAGCGTCGCGTTGCCGAAGTCGGTCCCTCTCAGGGCGCAGTCGGTGAACTCCACCCGCTCCAGCCGCGCCCCCGCGAAGTCCGGCTCGACCAGCACGCAGGACTCGAACACGACGTCCTTCAGCCGGGCCTCGCGCAGATTCAGGAAGTCGATCTTCCCGCCCCGGACCACGACCCGCTCCAGCACCGCCCCGTGCATCTGGGTGCCGCCCAGCCGCGCGTCGACCAGCTCGACATCGCGGAACGTGGCCTCCGCGAGCCCGGTGCCGATCCCGCGCAGGCCGGTCAGGACCGAGTCCAGCACCCGGGCTCTGCCCAGCGCCGTCTCGTCCAGGACGCAGCCCGTCAGCGCGCAGTCCATGAACCGGGCACCCCGCGCGTCCTGCCCGGCCAGGTCCAGCGCCCGGAACTCCAGCCCGTCGTAGTCCCCGTCGGGCTCCAGTGCGCCGCCGTCCCAGGGATCCAGGGCCGGCAGCCGCGGCTCCGGCCGCCGTGCGCTCCGTACCGCCGTCCGGCCCCCGGGCCGGCCCTCCGTCGCTCGCCTCACCATGCCCCCATGCTGCACCCCGCCACTGACAATCCGCCTGAGCTGCGAAAAGGCCGGAATGTCAGATGCGTCAGTGGTGGCCCGCCACCCGGTCCGCCAGGCGGGCCAGCCGGGAGGACCGGGTGTCCGGGTAGCGGCGTTCGCGCCGGTCGGCCGCGCGGTAGGTGGCGTACATGCCCTGCACGCCCAGCCAGCGCAAGGGTTCCGGCTCCCACTTGCGGACCCGGTGGCCCACCCAGGGCAGCTCCGTCAGCTCGGTCCGTCCGCCCTGGCCGGAGTCCTGCCGGACCAGGTCGCGCAGGGTGCGGGCGGCCAGGTTGGCGGTGGCGACGCCGGAGCCGACGTAGCCGCCCGCCCAGCCGAGGCCGGTGGAGCGGTCCAGCGTGACGGTGGCGCACCAGTCGCGCGGCACGCCGAGTACCCCCGACCAGGCGTGCTCGATCCGCACGCCCGCCAGGGACGGGAAGAAGCGGGTCAGGATGTCGCGCAGCGCCGCGATGGTCGCCTCCTGCGTGCGGCCGTCGTTGTCGGTGCGCGAGCCGAAGCGGTACGGCACCCCGCGCCCGCCGAGCGCGATCCGGCCGTCGGCCGTGCGCTGCGCGTACATGTAGGCGTGCGCCAGGTCGCCGAGGGTCTCGCGGCCCGCCCAGCCGATCGCCGCCCACTGCTCCCCGGTCAGCGGCTCGGTCGCGATCATCGAGGAGTTCATCGGCAGCCAGGTCCGCCGCTGGCCCTTGAGGGCGGCGGTGAAGCCCTCGGTGCAGCGCAGGACGTAGGGCGCGCGGACCGTGCCGTAGGGGGTGACCGCGTGCTTCGGGCGGATCTCCGTCACCGGTGTCGACTCGTGGATGGTCACCCCGAGCGCCTCCACGGCCGCCGCGAGCCCCTTGACCAGCTTCACCGGGTGCAGCCGGGCACCGTGCGGGGTCCAGGTGGAGCCGACCGCGTCCGCGACCCGGATCCGCTCGGCGGTCCGGCGGGCGCCGTACAGCTCCCGGTCCGTCTCGCCGTAGGCCAGCTCCTGCGCGTGGAACGCCTTCAGCCGCGCCAACTGCGCCGGGGTGGTGGCCACTTCCAGGACACCGCCCTGCTCGATGTCGGCGTCGATGCCCTCGGCGCGGGCGACCGCGACCACCTCGGCGACCGTGTCGTTCATCGCCTTCTGCAGCCGTACGGCGGCCTCGTGGCCGTGCAGCCGGGCGTACCGGTCCCGGCCCGCGATGCCGTTGTACAGCCAGCCGCCGTTGCGGCCGGAGGCGCCGTAGCCGCAGAACTTCTGCTCCAGCACGGTGATCCGCAGGAAGGGCGCCGCCTTTTTCAGGTAGTACGCCGTCCACAGGCCGGTGTACCCGCCGCCGACGATGACGACGTCCGCGGACGCGTCCCCGGTCAGCGGCTCGCGCACCGCCGGAAGCCCGTCGTCCGCGTACCAGAACGAGACGCCGCCGTTGACGGCACTGCTTGCCGAGCTGTTCATGGCCGGGACGTTAACCCCTGGGCCGGGCCGGTGTCTCCTTCGGATTCCATGCTTTTCCCCGCCCCCTGACCAGCGGATGGCAGGCCAGACCACTCAGCGCCGCGAGGAGGTGGCCGACGTCCGTGACGGTAGGGCCGGCGGCCAGCGGCAGCGCGAACACGGCGAGCACCGCCGCCAGATACCCGTACCGCCAGGGCACCGCGATCCGGTAGCCGAGCACCGCGATCACCCCGGCCAGCGCGTAACTGACCCCGATGTCCAGGGTGTCGACGGCCGTGAGCGGGGCGCGGCCCGTGCGGATCGCCACCAGCAGCAGGGCCTCGCTCGCCAGCGACGCGAGCACATGGGTCAGCGCGCACACCGCCAGCCAGCGGGCCGTGCCCAGCCAGCGCTCGGCCGGCGCGTGGAACACCGTGTACAGGAAGGCGTACGGCAGCCAGTGCCCGCTCTCGATCCATATCGCGCTCGCCACCAGCACCCGCACGGGGTCGCGCGACAGCTCGTGCAGGTTCGTCGAGCGGTGCCGCAGGAAGTTCTCCTCGAACTCGGGCGGCATGGAGTGCAGCACGACGGTCGTGACGAAGAGGACCGCCAGCCACACATGGGTGCCGGGAGCACCGCGGAGGTACGCCCGCACCCCGCTCAGGCCCCGGTTAATTCGCATGAACCGATTGACGCACGCCGGTATCGTCCCGGTCGTGATCGACATCCCCGGGGAACTGGCCGAGACACAGGAGAGGTACAACGGGGCGGCGGGCAAGGCGTTCATCGCCGCGCTGCCGGACCTCGCGGCCGAGTTCCTGGACCGCTGGGGGCTACGGCTCGACGGGCCCTCGATGAACGGCGTCAGCGCCCTGGTGCTGCCGGTGGTCCGCGCCGACGGCGTCCGCGCGGTCCTCAAGCTCCAACTGCTCGACGAGGAGAGCGAGGGCGAGCCGGTCGCGCTGCGCGCCTGGGACGGCGACGGGGCCGTACGCCTCCTCGACCACGACCCGGACACCGGCACCATGCTCCTGGAGCGCCTGGACGAGAGGCGGATGCTGGCCCACCTCGCCGACACCCGCGAGGCGGTCCTGGTCATCGCCCGGCTGCTGGCCCATCTGACGTCCTTCCCGGCCCCGCCCGGACTGCGCCGCCTCGGCGACATCACCGCGCGCATGCTGGAGCGGACCCCCCGGGCGCTGGACCGCATCCCCGACCCCGCGGCCCGCCGGATCGTCGCCGACTGCGCCGCCGCCGTCCGCGAGGTCGCCGGTGAGCCCGGTGACCGGCTGCTGCACTGGGACCTGCACGACGAGAACGTACTGGCCGCCGAGCGCGCCGACTGGCTCGCCATCGACCCCAAGCCGCTGGCCGGCGACCCCGGCTTCGAGCTGTGGCCCGCCCTGGACAACCGGTTCGAGGCGGCCGAGGTCCGCTGGCGCTTCGACGCGATGACCGACGTCCTCGGCCTGGACCGGGCCCGGGCCCGCGCCTGGACGTACGGCCGGCTGCTGCAGAACGCCCTGTGGGACGTGGAGGACGGCCGCCCCATCGAACCCCGCCAGCTGGAGATCGCCCGCCTGCTGGCATGAAAAGGCCCGGGTGGGAACGGATCCCACCCGGGCTCACCGGAGCCCCCTGTCGGATTCGAATCGACGACCTTCGCTTTACAGGTCCGGTTCCACCGGGGGCCGTGGCGTGCCGCGGCCGCGGTGACCGGACAGGCGGGCGGCGCTGTACCGGTACACGGCGATGGTGCCGGCGTGCCGGATGTCGAACCGGTGGATCAGACACGCCGCCGCTGCGATGAGGACCAGTAAGGCAGCGGCTGCCGGAAAGGTGTCCACGGCGGCCACCTCACATACCGATGATCAGTCGGCTGGCCCGGCGGGAAACGGGTGCGGACGCCCTGGAACCGCCTTCGTGCTCCCGTGCCCCGTCCGGGTTCGGTGGCTGGTCGGCCGCCAAGGCGCCGTGCCGTGCCTCTTCCGCGGCGATGAGCGCGCTCGCCGTCAGCGCCGGGCTGTCGTAGTCGGACGCCGCAGCCATCAACCGGGCCGCCGGCTCCGCCCCGGCCCCGGGCGGGACGACCAAGAGATCCCAGCGGCCGGTGCCGTAGGAGAGCAGCAGTAGCTTGTGCGGGTCGATCTCCGGGGTGAACCAGCCGACCTTGACGGTGTGGCCGTTCACGGGAACCTCGCGGGGGATGACCGGCCAGTGCTCCGGGTTGACGGCGATGCGGGTGATGCGGCCCCACAAGGAGTCCAACGCATCGGTGAGCGCCGGCAGTTCGCTCAGCAGATCCCGGGACCGGGGCCACCAGGCTCCGTCCAGGAGTCCCCGGGAGATACCGTCGGCCTTCAGTGCGAGACGCGCGGCCGGGGCCGCTGCGGGCTCGCGGTGCGACAGGGGTGGAAGCAAGGTCGCCGACATGATGCGGACCCGTCTCCGGGCCGCTTCTACGGCGGCCCGGGTTTCATCTTTCGCCGAGAACGACCCGGCGTGACAGCCGGTGTGCGGAATGCCCTCGGTACTGTCCACACTACTCCGCGCTCCGCCGCGGCGCGGAGTAGTGCCCGCATGGATGTGGAGTACCGGCACGTTCACGAGCTGGGCGGTGGTTGCTACTCAGCGGGTCCACGCGGCTTCTACCGGGTCCCCGTCGGGCCGGACGGTGCCTGCCCACCGCGACCGCTTGCCGGGCGGGACACCGGCCTGTACTCCTCCGGACCGTCCGGGTGACCGCCCTGCACGGGGACACATCCGAGCCCCGTTCCCTGCCTCGGCGTCCGCACGCCGCCTCGCCTGGTACCGCGCCGAAGGAGGTGGGGCAGAAACGCGTAGAAGCGGTCGGGAAGGAACACGGCGTCCGCGATGAGCATCGCGCCCGAGAAGAGGGGCAGGCCCAGGAGCACCGCGATGCCCGCATGCATGCTCAGCAGCATGACGAGAACGGGGTACTTGAGCCTGCCGAACAGTACGAAGGGGAAGGCGACCTGGGTGAGAACGGTCAGGTAGCCGACGGCCGCGATCACGATCGGGTACTGGTCCATGGCGTGGGACAGCGTGGGCCAGGGCTGGAAGAGTTCGAGGTTCAGCACGTAGTGAAGCGCGGTGCCGTCACCCCAGAACGAGCCCTGGACCTTGTACAGACCGGCCGATCCGTACAGGAAGCAGACCTGTGCCGCGATCACGAAGACGCCGCAGTTGTGCACCACAGTGACCACCGTCCGGCGGGCCGCACGCAGTTCCCGCGCGACAAGGCTCCGCGCCCGCACTGGCACGCCGCCCGCACGCGTCGTCTTGATCCGCTCTCTGCGCGCGTCCAGGGACCAGCGCCGACCGCACGCGGTGAGCACGAGGTACAAGGCCATCAGCAGGATCAGGTTGTCGCCCCCGTCCGTCATGAAGATCGCTCTCGCATGGAACGACGTCACCACGACGGCGAACAGGACGGACATGGCACGGGTCCGCCAGCCCAGCATGAACAACGCGGACGTCATGACAGCCAGTGCGTAGCACAGTTCGAAGTAGGCACGGCTGTCCGACAGGATCAGGACGCTGTACCAGCCCGTCTGGTCGAAGAGCTGTGCCGCCAGCGTGGGTGTCCACGGGGAGCCGGGACCCCAGATCTCGTGCCGGTGCGGGAACTCACGCAGGAGAAAGACCAGATAGAGCGACCCGTAACCGATACGCAGGACCGACGTGGCGTACAAGGACACCGGGCGGCTGGTGAGAACGTTCCAGAAGGCATCGGCCCGTGCGCGGAGCGGACGGCGGACTGTACCGGGAGGCCGTGCCCCGCCCACCGATCCGCCCTGTGCGACCGTCGTGGCAGGGAGCTCGCGGGCCTGCTCATTTCCCATGGACGGTCACCTTCCACCAGGGCAGCAGCCGGTTCTCGACCGGCGTCGGCGGCCGGTTGACGACCCTCGCCCCGGGCGCGGCGACGGGCCGCGTGACGACCCGGAGCTGAATGAAGTCGAATCTGCGGCCCTTGTCGTGGCCGGTGACACGGTCCACGGCGACGTTGCTCAGATACGTCTGCATCATCGCGGCCCGTTCCGAGCGTGCCGTGTCGTCCGCGCCGTGTGTGTCGACGTAGGAGGACCAGGCACGGCGCAGGAGGTTCTGAGCCGTGTGGCTCGGAAACACGTGGTGCTTGACCGCGGCCCGGTCCACGGCGGTCAGGTCGAGCCATGGGCTCACCCGCATCGACCCGTCCGGGGCGGTGCGCGCGGTTCTCGCCAGGATCTGCCGGTTGAAGGAGTCGGGATTGGGGGCGAAGAGCCGCCAGTTCTGTTCGAAGAGGGGGTACACCCATGCGTTGATCTGCTGGCCGTACCGCCGTGAGAAGGAATTGGAGGGAGCCACGGCAAGGAAGACGACGGCGACATGGACCAGAGCCACCACCAGACACAGGCCCACGGCACTGTGCAGCCCGGTTCTCAGCACGCGGGGGCCGATGGCCATGGTGGCGGGCGGGTCCGCGTCGTCATGACCCTCCCCCGAGAGCGGTCCGGAGCCGGACTGCTCACGTTTCCTCACACCCGCTGATCCAATTCCGCTCGACAACGTCCACCCTGCCTTCTGATCTGTCGCTGTCCGGCGCCTGGGATCGCGTGACTCGCGCCGGCGGTGCGCGACGGAACCGAGGTCCCGCCGCGCACCGTCATCCGAGGAAGGAACCTCGCGCGGTCTGTCGCCTAGTCCTCGTGGCTCTTGCGGCCCTCGGATCCGTCGGAGTCCTCGTGGCCCTTGGAGTCCCCCCCGTAGTCCATGTAGTCCTCGATCTTCGGCTTGCTGCCGTAGCCGTAGCCGTTGTGCGCGTCCGGCTTCTCGCCATGGCCGTGGCCCGGTTTGCCCTGGTGGGAGGCGCCACCATGGCCCGGTCCGCCCGGCGCGCCGCCGTGCCCGCCACCGGCGGTGTTGCCCGCGGTGTTCCCGGTGGTGACGTTGTTGCCGGCGGTGTTGCCCGCGGTGTTTCCGGCGGTGCTGCCCGCGGTGAGGGTGCCCCCGGTGACGAGGGGACCGCCCAGGAGGCCCCCACCGGTCGCGCCGAGGATGGTGCCGCTTGTCAGTCCACCCGTGCTGGTCCCACTGGTGGTGCCGGTCGTGGTGCCGGTCGTGGTTCCGCCGGTCGTGGTGCCGGTGGTCGTTCCGGTCGTGGTGCCGGTGGTCGTTCCGGTCGTGGTTCCGCCGGTGGTGCCGGTCGAGCAGGAACCGAGGAAGATCCGGTTCGTGTCGAGCGTCACGGCACCATTGCGGGCCAGCGCCCGGCCCTCGATGTTCGTGCCCGTGGTCACGTGGATGTCCGTCAGGGCCATGATGGTGCCGACGAAGGTGGAATTGGTGCCTAGTGTGGCCGAACTCCCGATCTGCCAGTACACGTTGCAGGGCGAGGCGCCGTTCGTCAGGAGCACCCGGCTGGAGGACGCCGTCGTCAGGGCCTCCGGAATCTGGAACACCCAGACGGAATTCGGGTTGCCCCCGGCGTCAAGGATCAGATCACCGGTGAGCCCGACACCGGAGGAAGCGGTGTAGACGCCCGGGAGCAGGGTGGTCCCGTTGCCGATTCCCGCCGCGAGCGCGAAGTCCGTGGCCTGGCCCGCCGCGTTGTTGTACGCGGTGACCAGGTCGGACTTGGCTTGAAGCGCCACGGCGTCAGCGGCGTGCACCGCACCGAGCACCTCACCGGGGGGGAACCCGGTGATGGCCGGGTTCGGGTGCGTCCCGAGGTCGTGGCTGATCACCGTGGGGCCGGTGTTGGTGACTCCCGCGCCCGCCAGAACGGAGAAGCTCGCCGCGGTGGCCAGCGGTACGGGGGTGGCAATGGCGACTGCTTGAACGGGCGACAGGACGACCATCGTGGCCGCGACCGTTGCGGCGAGGGCCGAGGCGAGCAAACCCGGCAAGGTACGGCGGCGGCCCATTTCAGGGATCTTCAGCTTCATCAAGAGGCCATTCTGTGAGGGTCATGGCGTACCGGGCCATAACCAAACGCCCGGAGATACCGATCTGGTGGCGCATATTACGGAGGAATCTTCCAGAGGTCATTGCAAGCGATGACGATTTGCAATTTCCCGACTCTGAACCCCCGAATGCAGGGCAATAATCAGGGGATGCAAAATTCCGATTATCCGGCACATTCACCTGGATGCGCGGATCGGGTCGCTCCTGCCTGCCCTGCGGTTCTCCGGTACGCAGGGGCCGGAGGCCGGCAACCGAGCCGGTCTCGGCGATCAGGTCAGCGCCTCCGGCCCCTCATCGGTCTCGACACCCTGCGCACACCTCATGGCTACCGGTCATTTCCTCCGGCCCTGTCGCGTCCCCGGGCGGGAACACGGGCCTGCCGGAGCGGTGCTCCGGCCTGATGGAGGCTGGAGAGGGCCAGTCGGTAGGAGGTGATCAGCCCGGTTTCCACGTAGTCCACGCCCAGGTTCTCGCAGTAGCGCCGGACGATGGTCCGGGCCTTGCGCAGGTTGGGGCTGGGCATGCTGGGGAACAGGTGGTGCTCGATCTGATGGTTCAGCCCGCCCAGCGCGATGTCGGTGAACCAGCCGCCGCGCACGTTGCGTGAGGTGAGCACCTGACGGCGCAGGAAGTCCGGGCGGTCTTCGCCCGTCAGGATCGGCATGCCCTTGTGGTTGGGAGCGAAGACGGAGCCGAGATAGACGCCGAACAGGCCCTGGTGGACTGCGAGGAAGGCGATCGCCATACCGGGCGGCAGCAGCCAGAGCAGGACGGTCACGTAGACCGCGAAGTGCGCGAACAGCAGGGCGCCGTCGAGCGTTCGGTGTTTGAGTGAGCGGTTGGCCAGCGCCTTCACGCTCGACACGTGCAGGTTGAAAGCCTCCAGCGTGAGGAGCGGAAAGAACAGGAACGCCTGCCAGCGGCCGATCAGACGAGGGAGCCCCTTGGCGGCCCGTGCCTGGTCCTGGGACCAGACCAGCAGGTCGGGGTCGAGGTCGGGGTCGAGTTCCTCGTGATTGGGGTTGGCGTGATGGCGGGTGTGCTTGTCCTGCCACCACCCGTAGCCCATCCCGATACCGGCACCGGCGATCCGTCCGCATACCTCGCTGCCCCTGCGTCGGCGGAACACCTGGCGGTGGGCTGCGTCATGAGCGAGTAGGGCGACCTGGCCGAAGACAAGGGCCAGGAAGGCGGCGGCCGCAAGCGACCACCAACTGCCGCCTGTGAGCGCGACGGCGGCCCACCCGCCGACGTAGAACACGGCCACCACTGTGATCCGCGCCGCGTAGTAGCCGGGACGGCGTTCCAGCAGGCCGGCCTCGGCGATCTTTCTCGACAACCGGGCGTAGTCGCTGCCGGACGTCTCCGAGAGAGGCGGGCGGACCGTGGTGTGTCTGGTCATGATCGTGAAACTCTCTCCGAAGGAGGCAAACGGCTCGGCACCGGAGGCGGACACCGCCGGGGGCAACGAATTCCGGGACTTGTCCGGACACGTTTGCGAGCGAAAGGGGCCCGGAAAGAGTCAGCGTCGGAGGAGGCGCAAGAGACGACCGTGGCCGTTCTCGCGATGTTTCTTCTCATCATCGGGGCGATTACCTGCGGGCCGGGTGGTGGCCGCGGTTCCGCCTGCGCCGAGGGCGCCCCTCGGTGTTGTCCTGGAGGGTTTACGGGGTGGTCAGTGTTTGAAGGCGTCCTTGATCTTTTGTCCGGCTTGTTTGAGGTTGCCCTTGACCTGGTCTCCACGGCCCTCCGCCTGCAGGCGCCGACTGCCGGTGGCACGGCCGGTTGTCTTCTTGGCGCCGCCCTTCATCGCTTCGGCTCTGTGTGCGATTTTTTTCCCGATACTCATGGTGGCCGCCTTGGGCGCATTGTCTCGTGGGATGTGACGGGAGCACTGCCCGGCGGGCCGGTGCGCAATCACGCGTGCGGTCTGCTCGACGACCGCCATCCGGGGCCGGAGGTAGATCACCGTTGGGTGGGTTCCCCCGCGCTTCCGCGTTCTCCGCGCGGGGAAACTCGCGTAGGGACGAAGACCTCGCGGCCCTTCCTGGTGGAGGCCGTGTCGCGAGGATCTGCCTGCTCCCACAGTAGAACCACGCCGTCCACAAGGCCACGGGGACCGAGACGCAGGGTGCGGGTGCGGAGTCTTCCCCGCGCGTGCCGGAGTCGCAGCAGGATGGACGGGACCGCCGGCTCCCGGACGCCGGCCGGACAGCATGGGGACTGGAGCAGCGGGGACTTCGCCGTCCACATCCGTGGCGGGCGTTCGTGCCACTGGGGACGGTCCACCGGGCCCGGCCCGCCACCGCCGTCGTCCAGGCCGGCCGGGACCTGGTGACGCGGTCGCACACGCACCGCTCACGCAAACGGCCCCGGACGCGGAGTCCGAGGGCCGAGTGAAGCGCCTCCCTGGGAAGAAACCACAGGTCAACACGGCGTTCGAAGAGCCCCCTGTCGGATTCGAACCGACGACCTTCGCTTTACAAGAGCGGCGCTCTGACCAGCTGAGCTAAGGAGGCACGCACCTGGGTGCTCGTGCAGTGTACCCAGGTCTGGCGGTGGGCCTGTCGAAAATTTCCGCGAAGTTCACCGGGGCCCAGGTACTGACAGGGCCGGTGATCGCCAGGTAGCGTCTCGGTCCAGTTCACCCCGGTGGACTACACCAACCACCTTCCTACAACGGATCGTCCGGCACGTTCCTGCCGGTAGAAGGGGGCCCATTCACCATGGCCACAGTCACGTTCGACAAGGCGACCCGGATCTACCCGGGTTCCGACAAGCCCGCCGTCGACGCACTCGACATCGCGATCGAGGACGGCGAGTTCCTCGTCCTGGTCGGCCCGTCCGGTTGCGGCAAGTCCACCTCCCTGCGGATGCTCGCGGGCCTGGAGGACGTCAACGGCGGCGCCATCCGCATCGGTGACCGCGACGTCACGCACCTGCCGCCCAAGGACCGGGACATCGCCATGGTGTTCCAGAACTACGCCCTCTACCCGCACATGACGGTCGCCGACAACATGGGCTTCGCGCTCAAGATCGCCGGCGTGCCGAAGGCGGAGATCCGGCAGAAGGTCGAGGAGGCCGCGAAGATCCTCGACCTGTCCCAGTACCTGGACCGCAAGCCGAAGGCGCTCTCCGGCGGTCAGCGCCAGCGTGTCGCCATGGGCCGCGCGATCGTGCGCGAGCCCCAGGTCTTCCTCATGGACGAGCCGCTGTCCAACCTGGACGCCAAGCTCCGCGTCTCCACCCGTACGCAGATCGCCTCGCTCCAGCGCCGGCTCGGCATCA
Source organism: Streptomyces achromogenes subsp. achromogenes (assembly GCF_000720835.1). Classification (GTDB taxonomy): domain Bacteria; phylum Actinomycetota; class Actinomycetes; order Streptomycetales; family Streptomycetaceae; genus Streptomyces; species Streptomyces achromogenes. The sequence goes on from NZ_JODT01000019.1 coordinate 142,721, forward strand.
CCACCGTCTACGTCACCCACGACCAGGTCGAGGCCATGACGATGGGCGACCGGGTGGCGGTCCTCAAGGACGGTCTGCTCCAGCAGGTCGACTCGCCGCGGAACATGTACGACAAGCCCGCGAACCTCTTCGTCGCCGGCTTCATCGGCTCCCCCGCCATGAACCTGGTCGAGGTCCCGATCACCGACGGCGGCGTGAAGTTCGGCAACAGCGTCGTCCCGGTCAACCGGGAGGCCCTGAAGACCGCCGCCGACAGGGGCGACCGCACGGTCACCGTCGGCGTCCGCCCCGAGCACTTCGACGTGGTCGAGCTCAACGGCGGCGCCGCCGCGTCCCTGTCGAAGGACACCGCCGACGCCCCGGCCGGCCTCGCCGTCTCGGTCAACGTCGTCGAGGAGCTCGGCGCCGACGGCTATGTGTACGGCTCCGCCGAGGTCGGCGGCGAGGTCAAGGACCTGGTCGTCCGCGTCAACGGCCGGCAGATCCCGGAGAAGGGCTCCACGCTGCACGTCGTGCCGCGGCCGGGCGAGATCCACGTGTTCTCCACGTCCACCGGCGAGCGGCTGACCGACTGACCGCCCACGGCACCGGGAAGGGCCCCGCACGCTCGGCGTGCGGGGCCCTTCCCGTGGGGCGGCCCGGCGGTCCCCGGCGGGTGGCCCGTCAACCCGTTACCCGGAAATCCCCGCCTTCTCATCCCCCGAAGGGGTGACGCAGTGTCTTCTTGTCATTACCGGGCGCTACCCTCACACGCGTGAAGCACTCCACCACCCCACAGACGCGACGCGGCCACCGGGGCGGTCCTGCCCGCCGGATCGGCCGCACTCTCGCCCTCGTCCTGCCCGTCTTCATGGTGCTCTCGGGGACCCTCGCGGTCACCCGGGTCAACTGGACGGGCAGCCCCGCCGACTCGGTGCTGGCCGCCTCCGACGTGACGTCGGCGGCCGTCCCCGCCCGGACGGCCGCCCGCGCGCCCGAGGACGTGCTCCGCGAGCAGCTCATGAGCGAACTCCAGGACAAGGACCCGGGCGCGGTGCTCACCCACCTCCAGCGGGCCGTCAACGGACGCCCCTCGCTCGCCCGGCACTGCTCCTCCATCGCCCGCGCCCTCGGCACGGCCGCGGTGCGCATCTACGGCGCCTCGCGCGCCCAGTCCTACGCCCGCCCCGTGTGCGACACGTCCTTCGCCACGGGCGTCCTGGCCGCGCACAGCTGACCCGCACCCCCGCGCGTACGCACGCGCATCACCAGACGTACCCGACCGACCCGACCGGCGGCGGCACCGCGTGGACCGTTGCCGCCGCCACACCGCGCCGGGGCGCCACGTACAGTGCCGTCATGACCCATCCGAGCGCCGCGTCGCGCCCCACTCAAGCCGTGGTCCTGGCCGGTGGCCAGGGCTCGCGGCTTCGTCCGTACACCGACGACCGGCCCAAGCCGATGGTCGAGATCCCCGGCACGGGCACGCCGATCATCGGCCACCAGCTCACCTGGCTCGCCGAGGAGGGTGTCACGGACGTGGTCGTCTCCTGCGGCCACCTCGCCGACGTCCTGCAGAAGTGGCTGGACTCGGCCGACCTGCCCGTCTCGGTCACCACCGTCGTGGAGAGCGAGCCCCTCGGCCGCGGCGGCGGCCTGCGGTACGCCGCCGCGCATCTGCCCCATCCCGACCGGCCCTGGTACGCCACCAACGGTGACATCTGGACCCGGTTCTCGCTGCGGGACATGGCCGACTTCCACACCGAGCGGGACGCCGTCGCCACCCTCGCGCTGGCCCGGCCGCGCATTCCCTGGGGCGCGGTGCAGACCGACGGGTTCGGGCACATCACCGACTTCATCGAGGCGCCGCCGTCCACCTTCGAGATCAACGCGGGCGTGTACGTGTTCTCCCCCGAGTTCGCCGCGCTGCTGCCCGAGCGCGGGGACCACGAGCGCACGACGTTCCCCCGCCTGGCCCGGGAGCACAAGCTGGCCGGGTTCCCGATCCCGCAGGGCGCGTACTGGCGGGCCATCGACACGGCGAAGGACCTGACCGAAGCGGCCAAGGAGCTGGCGGCGCTGAGCCGGTAGCCCCGTACGGCGAACCGATGGCCCATACGGCGAAGGGGCCCTGTACCGGGGAGGTACGGGGCCCCTTCGGCGTCTTTCGTCAGCCCAGCAGGCCGCCCACCAGGCCCGGCTGGCCGGTGGCCGTGCTGCCGCTGCCGCTGCCGCCGTCCGACGTGCTGCCGGTGGTGCCGCCGGTCGACGTCGTGCCGCCGGTGCTCGTCGTACCGCCCGTGCTGGTCGGGCCCGCCGTGGTGCTGGGGACGCCGCCCGTCGGCGCGGACCGGCGGGGCGGGACCTGGCCCGTGGTGCCCGTGGTCTGGGTCGGGGCCGCGGTGGTGGCGCCGGCGGTGGCGCGGCCGGTGCCGGGCGGAGTCGCCGCTCCGGACGGGCTGGTGCCGGCCGTGGCGCCCTTGGTCGGCGCGGCGGAGGGTGACGCGGTCTTCTTGTGCCGCTTGCCGGGTTCCTGCGGGAGCGGGGAGCCGGGCAGGTGGTTGCGGGGTGCCTCGCCGGGGCCGGGGACGACGACGCGCCCGGAGTCGCGGACCGCGCCGCCCAGCAGGGAGCCGATCAGCAGGGTCAGGCCGACGGTGACGGCCGTGATCAGCGCGCCCCGCCGCAGCACGTAGCGGCGCAGCTCCCAGATGTCGGAGCGCGGGCCGAGCCGTCGCCAGGCACCGCCCGCGAGCCGGCCGTCCACCGAGTACACGGGGGCGCCGGCGATGACCAGCGGGGACCAGGCGGCGAGGTAGATGATGTCCGGGGCGTCGTAGGCCGGGACCGTCTTCCAGCTGACGGTGACGATCAGGGCGGCCGAGAGCAGCGCGCCGACGACCGCGGCCACGCGCTGCCAGCAGCCCAGGATGGTCAGGACGCCGACGACGACCTGGAGGAAGGCGATGACCAGGCCGGAGCCGACCGGGTGCTGGAGGGCGAACTGGCGCAGCGGCTCGGCCACGTCCCACGGGTGCAGGGTGTTGAGCCACTTCACCATGGAGCCGCGCTCGCCGCCGTCGAAGTAGACGGGGTCGCACAGCTTGCCCATGCCGGCGTAGATGGAGATGAAGCCCAGGAAGATCCGCAGTGGGAGCAGGACCACGCCCAGGTTCATCCGGCGGCCGGGGTAGTAGGCGTGCCGGGACGGGTCGTCGCTCCGGCTGCGGGCGGGACGCGGGTCGTCGCCGTCCTCGTCGTAGTCGTAGCCGGCGTCCGCCGGGTACGCCTCGTACGGGCCGGTGTCGGCCTCGTCGCCGGCCGGGGTGTCGTAGGCGCCGGTGACCGTGCGCATGTGCGGCAGCAGACGGGTGGCGCCGGCGGCGTCGGGAGCGGTGCGCTGGTGGCCCACGACCGGGGTCTCGACGGTCTGGTCGAGTTCGGTGTAGGTGTCGGCGTAGCCGGTCTGGACGCGCGGGATGACCTGGGTGGCGCCGGCCTCGGGCTCGTCGGCGTGGCGGACGCTGCTGCCCCGCACGGCCTGGAGGAGCCGGTGGGCGCCGGTGTCGTCGGGGGCCGACCGGCCGCTCCAGACGACGGGGCGGCGGCGGCCGGAGGCGTCGGCCGGCCGGCCCGCCGGGCCCAGGACCGGCTTGCGGGCGGCCCCCTGGCCGGTGGCGTGCAGATGCCGGGTGATCCGGGGGGACTGGGTGCCCTTCGCCGACGCGCCCAACTGCACGCGGAAGCTGGCGTGATTGACGATGACCTGCGCCGGATCGCTCGGCACCTTCACCATGCTCAGCGCGGGAGCGTCGTCGAAACCCGACGAGCGGTCCCCCGTGGGTGTGCGGGGTGTTCTGGTGTCCACACTCATCTAACCGAGTGACGTGGTGTTAGGACACTGCTTTGACCGCCCGGATGTGTCCGGACCCCGTCAAAGCCGTGCCCACCGCCGTACGGCCACCCGAATCACCCCGCGAGGGTGAGGCCCCGGACGGGTGTTCAGCCCGTCCGGGCCGTCGGTCAGCGCCTGCGCGCGGCCTCGTACAGCACGATCCCGGCCGCCACGCCCGCGTTGAGCGACTCCGCGCCACCCGGCATCGGGATGCGCACCCGGACGTCGCAGGTCTCGCCGACCAGGCGGGACAGACCCTTGCCCTCGCTGCCGACCACGATGGCCACCGGGCCCGCGAGGGCGTCCAGTTCGCCGAGTTCGACCTCGCCGTCCGCGGCCAGGCCGACCACCGTGAGGCCGGCCTTCTTGTAGGCCTCCAGGGTCCGGGTGAGGTTGGTGGCCCGGGCGACCGGCGTCCGCGCCGCCGCACCGGCGGAGGTCTTCCAGGCGCCCGCGGTCATGCCGGCCGAGCGGCGCTCGGGGACGATCACACCGTGGCCGCCGAAGGCGGAGACTGAGCGGACGACCGCGCCGAGGTTGCGCGGGTCGGTGACCCCGTCCAGGGCGACGACCAGCGGGTCCTCGCCCTCCTCGGCGGCGGCGTCGAGCAGGTCCTCGGGGTGCGCGTACTCGTACGGCGGGACCTGGAGGACGAGGCCCTGGTGGTTGAGGCCGTTGGTCATGCGGTCCAGCTCGGGGCGCGGGGCCTCCATGAGGTTGATGCCGCCGCGCTCGGCGGCGAGCTGGAGGGCCTCGCGGACGCGCTCGTCGTTGTCGATGAACTGCTGGACGTAGAGCGTGGAGGCGGGGACGCCCTCGCGGAGCGCCTCCACCACCGGGTTGCGGCCGACGACCAGTTCGGAGGTCGACCGGCCGGCGCCCCGGCGCTGCGGCGTGCGGCTCTGCGCGCGGCGGGCCTTGGCCGCGGCGACGCGCTGCTTGGCGTGTCCCTTGCGCATCTCGGCGGGCGGGGTCGGGCCCTTTCCTTCCAGGCCCCGGCGCCGCTTGCCGCCGCTGCCGACCTGCGCGCCCTTCTTGCCGGACATGCGGCGGTTGTTCGCGGCCATGAGTTACCTGTCTCCGTGAGGCGTCGTACGTACGTCTTATGCAGTGTGCCGCCCGGAGGGCCGGGCGGCACAGTCGATCAGTCGCGGTCAGCGCGCGCCGAGGCTCCAGCGCGGGCCCTGCGGGCTGTCCTCGATGACCAGCCCGGACTCCTTGAGCTGGTCGCGGATGGCGTCGGCGGTGGCCCAGTCCTTGCGGGCGCGGGCGGACTCGCGCTGGTCGAGGACCAGGCGGACGAGGCTGTCGACCACGCCCTGGAGGTCCTCGCCCCGGTCGCCGCCCTCGCCGGCCCAGTGGGCGTCGAGCGGGTCGAGTCCGAGGACGCCGAGCATGGCCCGCACCTCGGCGAGCCGGGCGACGGCGGCGTCCTTGTCGTCGGCGGCGAGGGCGCTGTTGCCCTGCCGGACGGTGGTGTGCACGACGGCGAGGGCCTGCGGGACGCCCAGGTCGTCGTCCATCGCCTCGGCGAAGGCGGGCGGGACCTCGGCGGCCGGTTCCACGGTCTTGCCGGCCAGCTCGGTGACCCGCTGGACGAAGCCCTCGATCCGCGCGAACGCGGACTCGGCCTCGCGCAGGGACTCCTCGCTGTACTCGATCATCGAGCGGTAGTGCGGGGTGCCCAGGTAGTAGCGCAGCACGATCGGGCGCCACTGCTTGACCATCTCGCTGACCAGGACGCTGTTGCCGAGCGACTTGGACATCTTGTCGCCGGCCATGGTCACCCAGGCGTTGTGCACCCAGTACCGGGCGAACTCGTCGCCGTAGGCCTTGGCCTGGGCGATCTCGTTCTCGTGGTGCGGGAAGATCAGGTCCAGGCCGCCGCCGTGGATGTCGAAGGCGCTGCCCAGGTACTTGTGGGCCATCGCCGAGCACTCCAGGTGCCAGCCGGGGCGGCCCGGCCCCCACGGGGTCGGCCAGCTCGGCTCGCCGGGCTTGGCCGCCTTCCACAGGGCGAAGTCGCGCGGGTCCCGCTTGCCGGTCTCGCCCTCGCCGGACGGCTGGAGCAGGTTGTCCAGCTCCTGCCGGGACAGCTCCAGGTACTGGGGGAAGGAGCGGACGTCGAAGTAGACGTTGCCGTCGGCCGCGTAGGCGTGCCCGCGGTCGATGAGGCCCCGCATCATCTCGGTCATCTCGGTGATGTGACCGGTGGCGCGGGGCTCGTAGGTCGGCGGGAGGCAGCCGAGGGCGGTGTAGCCCTCGTTGAACGCGCGCTCGTTCTCGTACCCGATCGACCACCAGGGCCGGTGCTGCTCGTGGCTCTTGGTGATGATCTTGTCGTCGATGTCGGTGACGTTGCGGATGAACGTCACCTCGTAGCCGCGGTAGGCGAACCAGCGGCGCATGATGTCGAAGTTGAGGCCCGAGCGGATGTGGCCGATATGGGGGGCCGCCTGCACGGTGGCGCCACACAGGTAGATCGAGACACAGCCCGGCTTGAGCGGGGTGAAGTCACGGATCTGCCGGGCGCTGGTGTCGTACAGGCGAATAGTCACCACTCCAGAGTAGTGGGCGCGAGAGAGTGCCTCACGCCCTTCTCCGCGATGCGGGATCTCAGAGGCGGCCGACGACCTTCCGTGGCCGGATCCGTACGACGACCCGCTGGGCGTCGTCCTTCGACGCCGGGTTGAAGTCCGCGTAGTCCTTGCCGGTGTACTTGCGGCTGAGTTCGTCGATGAGCTCCGGGCCGCCCTCGGTCGTGATCTCGGCGGTGCCGCGGATCTCGGCGTACGTGTACGGCGCGTCGAAGGGCTGCAGCAGGACCGTGACGCGGGGGTCGCGGCGCAGGTTCCGCTCCTTCTGACGGCCGACCGTCGTGGAGAAGAGGATGTCGTCGCCGTCCCGCGCCACCCACACGGGGGAAAGCTGCGGGCTGCCGTCGGGCTGGATGGTGGCGACGGTGACGAACACCGGGGTGTCGAGCAGGGACTTGAGCTCGTCGGACAGTGCGGCGGACATGGGTACCCTCCGGAGTCCAGGGATGACTGGTGAGCGTGAGGGTACCCTCGCACGCCGTCAGCGCACCCGCACCACCAGGGCCGTCGCCACCGCCATCAGTCCCTCGTCGCGGCCGGGGAAGCCCAGGCCGTCGGTGGTGGCGCCGGAGACCGACACGGGCGCGCCGGCCGCCTCGGAGAGGATCTTCTGGGCCTCGTCGCGGCGCTTGCCGATCTTCGGGCGGGGTCCGATCACCTGGACGGCGATGTTGCCGATGGCGAAGCCGGCCGCGCGCACGATCCGGGCGGCCTCGGTGAGCAGGGTGACGCCGGAGGCACCGGACCACTCGGGTCGGCCGGTGCCGAAGTGCTGTCCCAGGTCACCGAGCCCGGCGGCGGAGAACAGCGCGTTGCAGGCCGCGTGGGCGACCACGTCGGCGTCGGAGTGGCCGGCGAGTCCGGGCCCCTCGTCCTCCCACTTCAGGCCGGCGCACCACAGCTCGCGGCCGTCCTCGAAGGCGTGGATGTCGGTGCCGATGCCGACCCGGGGAAGCGGCGGTGCCTCAGAAGCCATCGGTGAGCCTCCTGCGGGCCAGGACCGCCTCGGCGAGGACCAGGTCCAGCGGGCGGGTGACCTTGAAGGCCTCCTCGTGACCGGGGACGGCCACGACCGTGAGCCCCAGCTGCTCGACCATGCTCGCGTCGTCGGTGACGTTCTCGGTGACGGTCTCGTGGGCGCGGACCAGGGTCGCCCGGTCGAAGCCCTGCGGGGTCTGGACGGCGCGCAGCCGGGACCGCTCGGGAGTGGCGACGACCGGCTCCGGGTCGCCGGCCGCGGCGGCGGGCTCGACCTCCTTGACCGTGTCGGCCAGCGGCAGCACGGGCACCACGGCGGGGGCGCCGTCGCGTACGGCCTCCACGACCGCGTCGACCGTGTCGACCGGGACCAGCGGGCGGGCCGCGTCGTGCACCAGGACGACGCCGTACTGCGGCGGCAGGGCGTCCAGGCCGAGCCGGACCGACTCCTGCCGGGACTCGCCGCCGGGGACGACCAGGAAGTCCGTCCTCCCCCAGCTACCGCTGGGGGTACCCCCAGGCAGCGCGTGCGCGTCGAGCAGGGACTTGACCTCGGCGGCGCCGTCCGGCGGGGCCACGACGATCACCAGGGAGACATGGCGGGACGCGGCGAGGGCGCGGACGGCGTGGATGAGCATGGGCGTGCCGCTCAGCGCGCGCAGCGCCTTGGGGGCGCCCGGACCGAGGCGCACGCCCCGGCCGGCGGCGGGAATCACGGCGGCGACGGGGGTCTGCGCGGGCGTGGGGCGCGATTCGTCAGACATCGGTTCCTGTCAGGTTTGTGTGCTCGACCTACGTGGGTATGGCCTTCAGGAGTGCCGGGCGCGACGCCTTGACCGGACCCTTTCCGTGACCCTGGTCGAGCCATGCGCCCGGGCCCGGCACGCCGAGTACCGGGGGGTTTGAACCGCAGGCTTCCCGGGGCACGCCCCGCGGGGACGAACATGCCGCAGCGCCCGGCGACAGGATCAGTGTCAACGGGCACCGCGGCATTTCACTGCTGTGCTGGGCGTGCCGGAAGCGATGGTTCGCTGCCTCTGCGCGTCAGGAGGCGAGCACCTCGTCGAGCAGGGCCTCGGCCTTGTCCTCGTTCGTGTTCTCCGCGAGCGCCAGCTCGCTCACCAGGATCTGGCGAGCCTTGGCGAGCATGCGCTTCTCACCGGCGGACAGTCCGCGCTCGCGCTCGCGACGCCACAGGTCGCGCACGACCTCGGCGACCTTGATGACATCGCCGGAGGCGAGCTTCTCCAGGTTTGCCTTGTAGCGACGGGACCAGTTCGTGGGCTCCTCGGCATACGGCGCGCGCAGCACCTCGAAGACCCGGTCCAGTCCGTCCTGACCGACCACATCACGCACGCCGACGAACTCCGCATTGTCCGCTGGCACACGTACCGTCAGGTCACCCTGGGCGACCTTCAGCACCAAGTAGGTCTTGTCCACGCCTTTGATCTGGCGAGTTTCGATAGCCTCGATCAGCGCGGCCCCGTGATGGGGATAGACCACGGTGTCGCCAACCTTGAACGTCATGTGACAGGTACCCCTTCCGTGGCTATCCAGGGTAACACGGATACGGCGTCTTCTGAATGGCGTTTTCGCAGGTCAGGGCATATCTCGGGGCTTGACAACAGCAACCGGGACGTGCTGCGCGGGCCTCGCGGAAGCGGGTATTCGCAGGTGGGAGGGGCTCTCCGGGCGAGGTGAAACGCGTACGCTACACGCCCCGGCAGCCCGATCCAAGTGGCGGAACGTCCCGGTTTGTCCGGCTCCGGCAGTGCGACTTCCGCTACTCCGTTCGGTGCCCACAGGTGGATGTGAGACGAATCCGAAATTGATCACCGGCCGCCGGACGGGCGCGTCGTGATCAATTTCGGGGAGCCCGGCACATTCCTCCACGGAAATTTCGCGACGGCCGCCATCAGGCGCGCACCGTCGCGTTATACGAATGGCAGACGAGCGCCTTCGCAATGTGACCGGCAGGTCACTTGTACCCGCCGGGGTACCTCCACCTGGAGGGATGGACGGGGCTTGGGGGAGGGTCGGGTGCGATGGCCCGGGAACGGCTCGGTAGCCTAAGGCCGCTGACAGACACTTAGGGCGGCTTTACAAGAGGAGCCGCCCGCGCGTTCAAGGAGTTGCCGCCGCCGTGAGCAGCAGCCTTCGACGCGGCGCCCTCGCCGCCTCCGCCATCGTCTTCTCGATCGCCTCGCTCGCCGCCTGCGGCGCCGGCAACGACTCGCAGACCCTGGAGATCAAGCCGGACAACGCGGCGACCAGCGTCGGCGCCATCAAGATCCAGAACGCCCTGGTCATCACCCAGCCCGACCTGAAGGCGACCGGTCCCGCGGTGATCTCCGCGACCGTGTTCAACTCGGGCGACAAGGCCGAGACCCTGGAGTCCGTGACCCTGGAGGGCAGCGGCACGTCCGCCGACCTCAAGCCCGCCAAGGGCAAGGACGTGACCGTCCCCGCGGGCGGCTCGCTGGTCATCGGCGGCAAGGGCAACGCCACCGCGACGCTGCCCAGCGGCCGCGAGGCCGTCAAGGACGGCGACGCCCAGAAGATCACCTTCACCTTCAGCAAGACCGGCAAGGTGAGCCTGAGCGCCTTCGTGGTCCCGGCCACCAGCTACTTCGACAAGTGGGGTCCGGCGCAGATCCCGTCGGGCAAGCCGTCGGCCTCGGCGTCGGCGACCAAGTCCGGCGCGCCGGGCACCACCCCGTCGGCGAGCGGCAAGCCGGAGCACGGCGGCGAGCCGGAGAAGAGCGGCGGGGCGACCCCGTCGGGCAGCGCCTCCGGTGAGGCCGTCGCCCCGAGCGACTCCGCCTCGCAGTCGGCCGCCGGCCACTGACGGGACGAGCGACTCCGCCTCGCGGTCGGCCACCGGCCTCCGAGGGGGCGTAGGGCCGCCGGCTCCTCGGGGCCGGGCGGCCCGTCGTACGTATGCGTGCGCCGAAGGGCGGCACCCCGTGTCCCGGGTGCCGCCCTTCGGCGCAGCTGTGGGCCCGTCGCGGCCTACGGCTCGAACTTGTAGCCCAGCCCGCGCACCGTCACCAGGTAGCGCGGCGCGCCCGGGTCCGGCTCGATCTTGGCGCGCAGGCGCTTGACGTGGACGTCCAGGGTCTTGGTGTCGCCCACGTAGTCGGCGCCCCAGACGCGGTCGATGAGCTGCATGCGGGTGAGCACCCGGCCCGCGTTGCGCAGCAGCATCTCCAGCAGGTCGAACTCCTTCAGCGGAAGGTCGACCTTGGAGCCGGCGACGGTGACCACGTGGCGGTCGACGTCCATGCGGACCGGGCCCGCCTCCAGCGCGGCCGGGGCGACCTCCTCCGGCTCGCCGCGCCGGCGCAGCACCGCGCGGATGCGGGCGACCAGCTCCCGGGAGGAGAACGGCTTGGTGACGTAGTCGTCGGCTCCTATTTCGAGACCGACGACCTTGTCGATCTCGCTGTCCTTCGCGGTCACCATGATCACGGGGACGTTGGAGCGGCCGCGCAGCTGGCGGCAGACCTCGGTGCCGGGCAGGCCCGGCAGCATCAGGTCGAGGAGGACCAGATCGGCGCCGTTGCGCTCGAACTCGTCCAGACCGTCGGGGCCGGTCGCCGCGACGGCGACCTCGAAGCCCTCCTTGCGAAGCATGTACGACAGGGCGTCGGAGAAGGACTCCTCGTCCTCGACGACGAGCACACGGGTCACGGAAGGACCTCCGGGGCGGGAAGCGAAGCGTACGGGGATGATTCGGGGGATCCGGCCTCGTCTTCGAAGCCGGGGTGCTGCTGTGCGCGGTCGCGGGCCGCGCCCGCCTCCGGCAGCCTGAGGGTGAAGGTGGAGCCCTGGCCCTCGGCGCTCCAGACCGTGACCTCCCCGCCGTGCGAGGCGACCACGTGCTTGACGATCGCGAGACCGAGACCGGTGCCTCCGGTGGCACGGGAGCGGGCCGGGTCGACCCGGTAGAAGCGCTCGAAGATGCGCTCCTTGTCCTTGTCGGAGATGCCGATGCCCTGGTCGGTGACGGCCAGCTCGATCATGTCGCCGCCGGGCGCGGAGACCCTGCGGGCGGCTATGCCGACGCGGGTGCGGGCCGGGGAGTAGTTGACGGCGTTCTCGACCAGGTTGCCGAGGGCGGCGGCCAGCTGTCCGCGGTTGCCCCACACGTGCAGGTCGGCGGCGTCGCCCTCGCGTCGCCCGCCCTGATCGGTCCCGTCGGGCGACCACACGTTCGAGGCCATCGTGATCTGCTTGGTGCCCGCCTGGTGGCGGCAGCGGTCGATGGCCTCGGCGACCAGCTCGTCCACGCGGACCGGCTCGGCGTCCTCCAGCGGGTCGTCGTTCTGCACCCGGGAGAGGTCGATCAGCTCCTGGACCAGATTGGTCAGGCGCGTCGCCTCGATCTGCATGCGGCCGGCGAAGCGCTGTACGGCCTCGGGGTCGTCGGAGGCGTCCATGACGGCCTCGGAGAGGAGGGACAGCGCGCCGACGGGCGTCTTCAGCTCATGGCTGACGTTCGCCACGAAGTCGCGTCGTACCGCCTCGATCCTGCGGGCCTCCGTCAGGTCCTCGACCAGCAGCAGGACCAGGCGGGAGCCGAGCGGGGCCACGCGCGCGGAGACCGCGAGGGCCTCGCCGCGCCCGGTGCCGCGCCGGGGGAGATCCAGTTCGACCTGGCGTATCTCCCCGTCCCTGCGGGTGTCCCGGGCCATCTGGAGCATCGGCTCCACCGAGAGCGTGCCACCGCGCACCAGCCCGAGGGCGTACGCGGCGGAGCTGGCCTTGACGACGGCGTCGGCCTCGTCGAGGACCACGGCGGAGGAGCGCAGCACCGACAGCACGGTGTCCACGCCGGGCGGGAGTACGGGATCGGTGTGCAAGGAAGTCCTGGTCGGTCGCTTCTGGTCGCGTTCGCTCCAGCGGAACGCCAGCATGGCGATGACGCCGGTCAGTACCCCGGCGATCGCTGCCGCTGCGGCGACCGCCGCGTTCACGTCCATGGCTCCAGGTTAGGCATGGGGTACGACATGCCCACAGCCGTCCGGGTGCGACCTCGAACACTCGTCGCCCAGAGTTCACCTTGGAGCCAGCATTGGTTCATTTGGGGTGGCGGAAAAGGACGCGTACGAGGCACAGCGTGGAACGTGGGGCACGTACCGCCGGTTTCGCCAGGGGGCGCGCGCGTGATGTGACGGCCCCCGAGATCCCCGGACGACCACGCACGAGAGGGAACCCACAATGCGGGACGCGTACCACGAGGAACTGGACTCGATCGGCGACGGACTGGTGGAGATGGCCCGGCTGGTCGGGTCGGCCATCGGGCGCGCCACGACCGCGATGCTCGACGCCGACCTGAAGCTGGCCGAGAGCGTGATCGAGGCCGACCAGAAGGTGGACGAGCTCCAGCACGACCTGGAGGCCCGGGCGATAGCCCTGCTGGCCCGGCAGCAGCCGGTGGCCACGGACCTGCGGATAGTCGTCACGTCGCTGCGGATGTCCGCCGACCTGGAACGCTCCGGCGACCTCGCCCAGCACGTGGCGAAGCTGGCGCGGCTGCGGTTCCCGGAGCGGGCGGTCCCGCAGGACCTGCACGCCACCATCCTGGAGATGGGCCAGCTCGCGCAGCGCCTGATGGCGAAGGCCGCCGAGGTGATCGTGACCAAGGACGTCGACCTCGCCCTCCAGCTGGAGCAGGACGACGACGAGATGGACCTGCTGCACCGCACCCTCTTCCAGCACCTGATCGACGACCGCTGGAAGCACGGCATCGAGACGGCGGTCGACGTCACACTGCTGGGCCGCTACTACGAGCGGTACGCCGACCATGCCGTGGCCGTGGCCAAGCGGGTGGTGTACCTGGTGACGGGCGAGCACGCGGACGAGCTGCAGGCGGACATCCAGGGGGTTACGGGGGTGGAGGGGGCGTAGCCCTCCGGGGGTTCGGCAGGGGTTTTGGGCCTGCGCGTGGACGGAGGGCCGGCGTGGCCGAACGCCTCCGTGCGCCGTTGATGCGCCCGGCCGAATGGGCATGAAATGGGCGAGGGCATCCCTGCCCCGAGGTACTAGGAGGGGACCCATGGCCGAATCCCTTGGCAGCACCACGCCCGACCCCACGCAGGAGCGCGAGACCGAGCAGCCCGCCGAGATCAGGAGCCTTCCGCTGGTAGCCGCGTGCGGCTGCGGCTCGGGCTGCGGCTGTGGGTGCCAGTCGGGCAACCCGTGCCAGTGCGGCTGAACGACGACCGGGGCCGGCGCGAACACGCTTCGCGCCGGCCCTCCGCCGCTCCGGGTGCCCTCACCGCCGGCCAGGCGCAGCATGGAGATGCGGGAAGCGTCCGGTCGTAAGGAGGCGCGGGATCATGGCCAGGTTCATGGACATCCACCGCGGCATGCGGGGCATCACGGCCGACCAGTTGATGGCGGCCCACCAGGCCGACCTCGCCATCGAGCAGGAGGAGTCGGTCCACTTCGAACACGCCTGGGCGGACCCGGAGTCCGGCACGGTCTACTGCCTCTCCGAGGCCCCGTCGGCCGATGCGGTCCAACGCGTCCACGAACGCGCGGGACACCAAGCGGACGAGGTACATCCGGTGCCGTTCGAGGTCTGACCCCGTCGTCTCACTGATCCGGGACGCATGCCTCAGCGATCGACAGACTGTTCTCGTAGAGGTGATGCCGAACGATCCGCCCGTCCTCCACGGTGAGCCGCAACGCGAACGGCCCCGCGAAGGACTTGCCCGTGGCGCGTACGGTCCCCGACACATGCCCCATGAGCACGGCATCGGCACCATCGACAAGAAAGGCGTCGACGGAGGCACGCGCGTCCTCGGGCACGGTGTACTCCATCAACTCCGAGAACTGAGCGGCACATTCGACCCCGGTACGCCTCGGCCGGATCCACGGCACGCCCGGGTTCTCGGCGAGCATCCAGTCGACTTCGTCGGCGAAGAGCTCCACGAGCCGCTGGGTGTCTCCGGCGAGGCGAGCGGCGAGGAAGTCTTGGACTACGGCGCGGGTGGCCTCGGCGCTGACCTCTGAACTCATGTTGGTGCCACTGGACTTGTCGAACACGAAGCTCTCCTCACGACTGCGGGGCCGGCACCCGCCGGGGGTTCCTACCGATGGGCTCGACCCTGCCAGGGAGGAGAGGGGTGGGTCGATTACCGGAGAGGTAATGAACAGCCGTGAAGGCCCTCAGCCGGTGGAGACAGCCCGCCACTGCGCGGTGACGCACCCCTCCTCCACGTCCCACCACTCCTTGGCCACGCCCTCATCGGCCTCGACCGCCACGACGTCCCCGCAGGCGATCCCCCTGACGAACCAGGGCGTGTTGTCGAGCCGCACGGTGCCGTCCCCCAGGTCGACGGCCAGCACCGGCTTCACGGCGAGCGCCTGTCCCTACTGGCGCCTCATCATTACTATCGCCTCATGAATTTATTTTCACTAGCAAGCGCACTGATTGGTGCCGCAATTGGAATGGGGTCCACTTTAATGGTTGACGCCATGAGGTGGCGACGAGAGAAGGGTGCACGACAGGAGACCGCAAGAAGAGAGGTGTACACGGGATATCTAGTATCGCTCGCCAAATGGCGTAACGGCCTGCGGGAAGTCGCCTACAACCCTTCGTTGACGCCTGAGCAACGGTGGGAAACTGCCCGCCGGGCACTACCTGACAGCCAGGCCTACGAAAAGAGGATGGAGATGTTCATCACCGCCCCACCCGAGGTCGTACGCCACTCAGAGGCAGCGTATAAGTCACTGCGGAACATGAAGGACCCCATTGCGAATGGCCTTCTTCAGGATAATCCCGAATACCGAGTCCTTGTTAACACATTCGAAAGCAAACTTCAGAGCCTGAGGTCTGCTATGCGCGCCGATCTCGGAGTGGCAGACCCTGAGGCGGGCATAGGGTTTCCGGGAGTCGTTCCCTGATCGACGCATCGACCGACGAATAGGACCCCAACCCTGTGCCCGATGCAGGCGGGTCCCGCGGGTTCAGCCACAACGGCCTTTCGGGCCAGCCTGCAACACCCGAAACCGCACTCACGGAGCAAGTGCTCCGCACTTATGAAAAAGCCGCCGATCAGGGTGTTTTCGACGGGTACGTGAACAGGCGACGAGGGCAGGATTCGAACCTGCGTCCACCCGGGATCAGAGCCGGGCGCTCCTCCGCAGAGCTTCCTCGTCGCCGCTGTGATCATTGCCCAGGGCTGCGGCGGGAGCAACTGATTTACCGGATCAGTCCGGGGCATTGCTTGTCATCGGTCACAGCCACTCCTGCGCAGCCGCACGCTTGTCCTTGCCGGAAAAGACACCTGCCGACCGGAGCGCGCTGGCCATGAGCGGATCTGCCACGGCAACTCCATGCACCAGCTCGGGTGTGCGCCGGAAAGGGACGGCCTCAGCTGTCGGCCTGGGAGCGGTCCAGGCACCTGCTACCGGGTCTACCCGATGCCGGGCGCAAACTGCTTCGACGAGTGAGCGCGGACATTCCTTCTCACCCCGGAGAACTTCCCAGGGCATAGGCAGATCCGCCCACACATAGGTGTCGGGATGCAGTCCGCCCCCGCTCATGCGGTGCCAGTACGCGACGTCGGCAGCCATGAGACGGGGTACCTTGCCAGGGCAGAAGCGATCCAGGATCTCGTACTGCCCCAGCTCCTCCATCAGCGCGAACCAATGTGCCCGGGCCGTGTTCCATGCTTGCGCGGCCTGGTTCCAGGTCGACGAGTCGTCGCCGCGGCGCACGATCATCGTTCCGCGTTCCAGCGGATGCCGGTTCCAGGCGTCTTCCAGCAGGTCGGCGACCTGGCGCAGGACACGGTTCCACCGAATCAGCAGCTGCGTGAGGTCTTCGTCGGACACATGGGCCAGCACTTCGTCCGTCGGGTACACATGCGCGACCGCGTACCAGCAGGTCCGCTCGGGAGCATCCCGCAGACGCTCGAACAACGCCATCGCGACCTCGTCGTAGACCTGACGTTGCCGGCCGTTGGTGAAGATGCTGCGCATGTACCCGCGTGCCGTGATGTACGCGATGAAGGCCGCCGAGTCCGTGTCGGTGGCGAACAGTTCGTACGGCAGCGCGTGAGCGAGGGCGCCTTTGCCGGTCATCGTCACTTCGCGGCGGTACTGCTCGTGGATGAGCCGGGCCAGCTTGGCTTCCATCCGGCGCAGCAGCCGGAAGCGCTTGTTGTACTGGCGCTTCGATATCTCACCGAGGCCCGCCGCCGTGCGCTCGGCCCGGTTCAGCCGGTCCATACCGAAGTCGTTCTGCCCGTACGACCGACCGATCTCCTCCCCGGCACGCCGGATCACCGCCTCTATCCGGGCGGGATCGTCGCCGGCGCCCGCCGGAAGCTCCGGCACGCTCGTGAAAAGACTGGTCGCTCGAGCGAGTTGCCGCTGGGCGCCGACGGGACGCGCGAACTCTTCCAGCATGGAGGTATAGCCGTGCCAGAGGTTACGCAACGAGTTCTCGGCAGCCTTGGCGAGCACCGCCTCGGTCGCTGTATCGAGGTCAATGCCTGAGCGGTGTAAAGGTCTTGGATAAGCCGGGCCACGTCCTCAGGACGCTTGCGCAGCGTGAGTGATGCGTGCAGTTCACGGAGCAATTGTTCGACCACAGGCGACGGCATGAGCGTCACCTTGTCATCAGCTCGACCAGTGCTCCACTGGTTATTCGCCTGCATCGTTGCTCTGGGTTGCTTGGTCCCCTTGGTTCGTACCGCGCTGGACGACGACAGTGACCTCGTCGAGGCGTCCTGTATCACCAAAGGCGCCGGCCCCCTGTTCGCCGAGGCCATCTTCGCCGCCGTCGGACGCCCTTCGCGGACCAGAACATGTGATGAACTCACGTTCCGCCAAACGGCATAGGAGACTGCGCAGTTACCTCACGTGGTCGTCGTAGCCGCCACAGAGTCTCGTCATACTGCTCCGGGCGTTCACTGATGAGTAGTCGGCGCAGGTCGACGAGCTGAGATCCGCTGAGGTTCAGTGCCTCGGTGATACGGCGGAACGTCATATGGGTGACGCCGCGGCTGAGAGCCTCCGCATCGAGCCCGGCAAGTTGACGAAACATGGACTCAGCGTCGAGCTCCACCAGCGGCTGGTCCTTTAGCCGCTTTGCCGCCTTGTCGCGCTCGTAGTCAACCTCCGAGAAACCGCAAACGTCGCGGCTGTGCGCCTCGGCCTCGTCCAGCGCGGTAGTGGAGGTGAGGGCGCGGGCCAGACTGTTGCGGCTCAACGCTTCACCCAAGTCGACCTCGTGGATCCTCGGAGCCTCGTCGGTGAGGGGAATCGGCAGGCCCGCGTCTCGGATCTCGCAGGTGCCTCGGACTCCCCGGGCTGTCGCGGCGAGCATCGCCGTGGCCTCGGAGGGGTGCCACTCCAGGATCGAGCTGATCGGTTCGACGTCCTTCGCTGTGAGGGTGTGTACCAGAGGGCCGAGGAGCGGGCGCAGTTCGTCCGGAGGTAGTTCGCCGTCCAGGCCGGGGCCGGCGATCAGGAGGCGTACGGGGGCGTTCACCTGGGAGGCGGCGGCCAAGGTGAGGGCGTCGGCGAGTGGACTCTTCAGCGTTGGCTCGTCCCCTCGCGCGAGGATGTCGCCGCCCACGTCCAGAAGGTCGATCGACACTGGTTCCAGGTGGCTGATCAACTCCTCCAACTGGCACGTGATCCCTACGGTGCCTTGGCCGGGATCCAGGAGCGCAAAGGTGTGCGGGAGCGCGGCAGCGAGAAGTGGGAGCGTGGATCCCGCCGGTGCGATTGGACGGGCCTCGGCCGGCACCGCTGAGACGGTTCGGGTGATCGGGCGGAGGCCGGTGAAGTCGCGGGCACCTCGCGGACCCGGTACCGGGTCGATGAGCAAGCGGTCCCAGGCGTACGTGAGGATCACCCCGGGTTCCTCGTCGCCGTACAGGGCGGCGTGCAGCATGGCGGCGGCTACCGCGTCGCCTCCTCCTCCAGCCGCGATGATCAACCGCTTCATGCCATCCAGCGTACGAGTTCGACGCTCACCCTATAGTGGCCAAAGGCCATAGCCACTTTGACAGGGAGGACGCATGCCTCAGATCGAGGAGGCACAGCCGAAGTATCTGCAGATCGCGCACTACATCCGCGACCAGATTCTTCGGGGTGACCTGCGGCCGGGGGACGAAGTGCCTTCGGAACGGCAGCTCGCGGCTGACTGGAACGTGTCCAGGCCGACCGCCGCCCGCTCACTGGAGGCCCTGAGCCATCAGGGCCTGGTCGAGAAGCGGCAGGGTTCGGGGACGTACGTCCGAAGCCTCGAAGTCAATCGGCGGGCGCGCGAGTTGTACGGCCGCGCCCGGCAGACCGGCAAGATCTACACGCCTGGTGAGTACGCGGTCATCACGTCGGCCGGCTGGCTGGAGGCCCCGGACTACGTCGCCGAGGCGCTGGGTCTGGGCAAGGATCGCCAGGCCGTGCACCGACGCCGCGTGACCAACAACCAGGACGGACCCATCACGTTGTCCACCTCGTGGTTCGCTCCGGATGTCGGCCGAAAGGCGCCGAAGCTCATGGATCCCGAGCGGATTCAGGAGGGGACACTTCTGTACGTCGAAAATGTGACGGGACGGCGGGCAAGCTACGCCGAAGACCGCGTGTGCGCCCGAACCGCGTCGGACGAGGAAGTGTCCGACCTTCAACTGGAGCCTGGCTCGGCCGTGTTGGTCGTACATCACGTCGTCTTCGACCTTCAGGACCGGGCTCTGGAGTTCGCCGAGGCCACCTACCCGCCGGAGCGCTGGGCGTTCGAACAGGGTTACCCACTGACTTAACCCTCGAGTGAGTTACTCCGAAGCGCTTGCACCCCGTAAGTGGCCAATGCCACTATCCAGTAAGTGGCCATGGCCACTTACTGGATAGTGGCAACGCGGGTCGGCACCAGGTGCAGCCGGGACCATGCCACGTCGAAGCGGCAGCGCCTCAGGCTGCCGACGGCACTCAAGGAGTGAGCGCTGATGATGTACACGGTCGATCGCGACCCGTCCCCCGAGTCGCCCCGGCTCGGAGCGATGACCCTGCATCCCGTTCCCGAGTCCGTACCCCGGGCCCGGCGCTGGTTCCAGAAGTTCATCGCGCCATACCAACCGGCTTGCTCTGTCGACGACTGCACGCTGATGATCTCCGAACTGGTGACCAACGCCATCCTCTACGGCCGGTCGGACGACTCGTGGCTGGTACGAGTGGAGTGGTTCCGCGAGGAGACGACGCTCCGAGTCGACGTACACAATCCGGGCTTCCCCGTGAACGTACGACTCCGCCACCCCGACGCGGACGAGGCGCATGGAAGGGGTCTGCTCCTGGTCGACGCCATCGCTCACTCATGGCGGTCAGGCCCGAGTGACTACGGCGGTACCGTCGTGTCGTTCGTGATGGCCGACGCATGGCCCGACTGACCTTCTTGATGCGACAGTTGCCGATCCTCAACGAGGAGGACCACGACCGTGATGACCATCGCGGTGACCGGCCACATGGACCTGACCGAAGACACCATCCCCCTGGTCCGTGCCGCGCTGGACGACTTGCTGAAGCCGTACGCCGACGGTGGTGACCTCGTCGGGATCTCCTGTATCGCCAAGGGCGCCGACTCCCTGTTCGCCGAAGCCGTCCTCCGCGCCGGCGGGCGGCTCGCCGTCGTCATTCCCTCGCGGGACTACCGCCGGGAGAAGGTCAAGGCCGACCACGCGGACCTCTTCGACCGGCTCGCCGAAGCGGCCGACGAGGTTGTCGTCCTCCCCAACGACACCGCCGACCGGCATGCCTACGAGGCCGCCAACGCCGTGCTCCTCAAGCGCGCCGACCGGCTCGTGGCCGTATGGGACGGGAAGCCGCCCAGCGGCAAGGGTGGCGGTACCGCCGACACCGTCCTGGAAGCGCGGGCCGCGGGCATCCCCGTGGACGTCGTCTGGCCGGACGGAGCGGCCCGGAGAAGGTGATGCACTGGCAGTGGGCTCCCGCAGACCCCGCCCTCTCAGGGGCCGAGGACGCCCAGCCCGGCGAGTGCGAGGCAGGCGGTGCCGAAGAGGAAGAATCCACCCATGCCGATCATGGCTGCCCCGAGTGTCCGGACGCCGGCGCTACGGCCCCCTTGCGGCACCAACGTACCCAACGCCTTCTGCCTGGCGTCGAGATAAGCGGGTAGCCGCCCGGTCCGCCACAGCATCCGCCCGGCACTGATCAGCGCTATGCCGAAAACCAGCGTGAACACGCTCGTCCGGAGCTGGTTGGCCGGGTCGTGCCCGTCTTCTTTCCCTGGGTCGTGCCGGGGATCTTGATGAGCTGGGTTTTCGCTGCTCAGGAGCAGTGGATACGTGCGCCTGGTAGTCAACGTTGGTCGTCATTGGCCACTGTTCAGCGACCTCGGACGGCCCAGGGACGGCCCAGTTCTGCCGCGCTCGACTGGCAACTGGCGTTGTCAGTGACCCCGCATAGTCTCCGGCCATGAGCATGATCGGCGAGTACCTGCGTGTTACGGCTGCTGAACTCGGCCGGGCGACCCGAGAGCCCGACTGGGCTCTGGACTTGGTCGAAGAGGTCCAGGACGCCGAGGAGGAGACGGAGCCCGCGCCGGCCGAGGCACGTCACTTCAGCACGTACAAGGCCTGGGACATGCTCCGCTTCCTGCTGGCGCGCGTCGAGTTCCCCGTGAACGTGATCCACGGTGAGGAGCCGTTCGCCGAGGATGAGGACTGGGGGTACGGGCCTGCGAGGTACCTGCGACCTGAGCGGGTCAAGCTCGCAGCGGAGGCTCTGCGGGCTAGCAGCTATGACCAGCTCGTCAGAGGTGTGGATCCTGCCGAACTGACCAGTGCCGAGGTGTACCCCCTCGGATGGGGCGAGCCTGGCGCACTGGAGTGGGGGCGACCCTGGTACGACGGCCTCACTCAGTTCTTCGAGGCCGCTGCCAGAGCGGACGACGCGGTGCTCGTCTGGTTGGACTGATAGGCAGATACAGAGGTGAGATCTCAACTTGGGAAGCTCGGGTTTTATGGCGGCGGTTGGTGCGCTGAGCTGCGGCGGAGTGGTGTTGCACCCCTGGTCGCATACAGGGTGAGTTCCCGCTGTTCCCCGTGGTTCCCCGCTGGATCTGGCACGTGTCTGGCACGACCTCTTCGTCTCAGGGCGGCTCGGCTGCCCGACCGGGCCTCGACTCGACCAAGCGCTTAGAAGATGCGGGCACATGGTGGTGCGGCGGTTGGCCGGCACGACGTGGCCATCATGACGGGCTGCTGAGTCCCGCTGGCGTACGTCATCGTTGCCGTCACTGCCGTCGGTGGCGAAGGGGCCGTATGCAATTGTGGGTTGGTGCCGCTGTTCGTGGTCGTTGATGTCAACGGGGACCGCTGATCTGGTCCCTAGCCTCGCGGCGCCCGTACTGCCTCCGCCAGGGTCGTGCCCCCGAGTCATCCACCTACCAACTGTGTGACACGTACACGAAGCACCAGCAAGGGAGCGATTCGTCAGTCCAGCAGGGGGGTCATGGTCAGAAGCTTGCAGTTACTTGCGGGAAACAGGTACCGCACGCTGTCAACCCTGCCATCATGGCTGCACTGATCTGCCGTGAGAGGGGCATCCTTGTGGCCACGTCATCGCCACGTTGGTACGTGAAGAGGGTTCTTGTTGAGGGCCTAGGCGGGCGCAAAAAGACGTACGAACAGGATCTTAACCCTGACGTCAACGTCTTCTTTGGTCTTAACGGTAGCGGAAAAACTACGCTGCTCCGTATTATTCACTGTGCCCTGAGCGAGGAGATGGCCCCTATTATTGGCGCGCCTTTTCGGCACGCCACAGTGGAGATCGAGCTACCTGAGCGCGATATGATCGTAGTGCGCGACTTCGAGATGCCAGATGAGGTGCATATCGAAGCGGCTATTAGGCGAGCAATCCCACCGAGTATGCGCAACCGTCCCGGTGCTCGCCTGAGTCCTCGCGTTGAACGACTCGTGCAGGAAACGTTCTCATGGGATACGAGCTACGTATACCTGGCGGGCGAGCCAAGCAACACAGAGAACGTACAAGCTTCGGGTGACTTCCCACATCGCTACCTTCCTACCTCACGCATCTTCGACGCGCGAGACATCTCAAACGAGGCAGGCGATCGGAATTTGGACGAATACTTCGCTGACTCGATCCAGCGGCTTTGGTCCAATTATTCTGCTAAGGTTTTGGCGGCAGTTCGCCAAGCGCAGGAAGACGGCCTGGGGCGCATTTTGGCCGGCGTCATTTCCCCTGAGCAGAATGTGGTCGCGGACTGGGAATTGGATTACGATAAGGCTTTCATTCGCGTTACCAACTTCCTGCGGAGGCGCGGCGCGCTTCATCTAGTCCTTGATCGAGAAGGATTTCTCAATAGGTTCGACTCGGACTCCGCGTTCAAGCGGGTAGTTGTGGACATTAATGAAGTTGAGGAACGTATTGAAAGTGCTTTGGAGCCGCGCACAAAGCTGCAAACGCTAGTTTCGAGACTTATCTCGGGACCGAAACAAATCAACTTCCTAGATACGCAGATCAGGGCAGTCACAGCGGAGAACAAAGATATTTCGCTGGAGAAGCTAAGTTCTGGCGAGCGTCAGCTCATTCGCATCCTCGTGGAAGCTCTCTCGGCGGATGGGCGGCCAATCATCATCGATGAACCGGAACTTTCGATGCATGTTGACTGGCAGCAAGTTCTCATCGAATCCATTCGGACGATTGATGAAGATGCGCAGGTAATTACCGCCACACATTCTCCCGAGATCATGGCTGACATCGCTGACGAAAAGATTTTCCGACTTTGAGACTTCAGCACTCGCCTAGCGGAAAGCTCAGGCAAATGCAAATGTCGAGAATTCCGGTCTTCGCCTTCGTGGAGGGGGTGAATGTCGATGGTTATGTGCACGGGCAGAACTGTGATCGCGCTCTTTCGCCATTGGGTGTTGAGTATCGACTTGCTCCAGCCAATGAGATACCTGGGGATGGTGGAGGTAAAACCCGCCTGAAGGCCTACTACTCCTACCTTATGGAGAATGGCTCTCTGGTTACGAGCTTCAAGGGTAAAGTCACCGTCACCCTGTTCTTTATGGATAAGGATGTCGATGATCGCCTAGGGTTGCTGATCAATTCGCCGCATGTTCTATACACATGGTTCTATGACGTGGAGAACCATGTATTCCATGAAGGGGACGTTGCTGAAGCGGTCGGCGCAAGTTGCAGCCTTGCCCCAAATTGGTGTCGCCAGGAGTTCGGGGGCCGTGGATCATGGCAGGAGTTTGCCGCTCGACTATGGATCGAATGGGTGCGACTCTGCTTCGCCGCCAAGACGCTCAAAATATCCGGCGCCGCAAACTACGGAAGACCCTCCGCAGTTAACCCCACTCCCCACCTGCCCGCCGATGATCAATTGGTGGCCGCGTTTTCAGCTAAGCTGAAGTCTGATGCGCAACAGGATGGCACTTCGGAAAGGCGCTGGAACGAGGCAAGGGGGATTGTCGATTCCGAGTACTCGACCGGAAGTTGGGATAAGGTATTCAAGGGTAAGTGGTATGCCCATATACTTTCGTCGCAAGTGCTAGCCAATAGCCCTAACAAGATCGATGCCAAGCATCTATCGGCTTCTTTGGTGAAGCATGTTGCGGCCACGATGCAGTTCGATAGCGCGTGGTCACTGGCTATGCAGCAGCAGATTCAGAAACTCGCCATTGCTAACGGTCTGTGCGCAGCGTCCGACGAGTAGCCGGAGGTCGGCGGAGCGGCTTTGGGCTGGAGCTGCTTTGGCGCGAGTGATCACGGCCCCGTAAGCTTGCGGCGCGTCGGGCAGTCTGTGGACCTGCCCGGTAAAGCACGACGTTGGGGCCATGATCTGCGAGGCTCGCGCCAAAGTGGCTGCCTAAAGCCGTGGAGCCGACCGCCCCAGCCACGACGTGCCCCTTCTCTGGGGGCAAGCGGCTGATTGCTGTGCGCGCGGCGCGGGCGCCGGCCGGGCTGGAGCGGGGCGGAGACAGGAGCGCAGGCCCGGCCGGGGGTCGGGCCGCGCGCGGGGAGCGGAGCGAGCCGCCTTGAACCTGTAGAGAAAGTTTGACTCAGTCTGTGGTGTGGGGCGTGAAGGTGTGGGCGCAGGCGGGGAGGTCGCTTCCTTGTCGGCGTGCGAGAGGGAGGAAGAGGACGGGACGACCGTCCAGGTCACGCGCATGTCGGCCTGGGTGATGGTCACCGTGCAGGGCTCGCCGGGTGTCGATCCGGCCGTCGTACAGCCATGTCCACGCCTCGTCGAAGGCGTCGGGGTCGAGTGCGGGGGGCAGCGTGCGCAGAGCCACTGCGATCCACCTATCGGCCTGGGCTGCCGAGTAGGCGTCGAAGGATGCCCGCAGTATCCGCCCTTGCTTGTCAGTGAGGTCTTCGGTCCAGCACTCGCACCAGTAACCGCGCGTGGGTTCCTTCACGAGGCGGCTCCCGGCGGGTAGACGACGAGGACGTAGCGGGTGTCCTGGTCGTAGAGGGTGAGCTGGTAGGCCGTGCCTGTGGCCAGGTAGGCGAGGACGCGTTCGTGCTCCTGGTCGTCGGTGAACCAGTGGCGGCCGGCCGGGCGTGGGCGGGGTCGAGCTGGTCGGTGATGTGGCTGGTGCGCTGCTGCAGCCAGCGCAGGGCGAGGCGGGCGTTGATGGTCCTGTATGAGCCCAGAGGGATCGCGCGGGTGTCGCCCAGAGGATAGGCGGCGGCCAGACAGCGGTAGGTCGCGTACCGCGCACCGATCCCTAAGGCATGAAGGACGCATGTCGTCAGCACGGGCGGCCTCCCGGCCGGCTGTTCGCGAGGAGTTCCGCGGTGATGGTGTAGCCGCCGTGGGCACTGTGGACGACGACCCGGTGGGCGAGGGCGCTGACCATGCCCAGTCCGCGGCCGTGCACCGCGTCCGCGTCCGGCTGCTCGATCCTCGGGGCGGTGCCCGCTCCGCCCTCATCGGTGACCGACACGGCAACCACCTGCGGGGAGGCGGCCAGGACCAGATGGAAGCTGCCGGTCTCTTCGAGGACTTCGCGCTGCAGGGCCCGGTCGGTCTCCTCCAGCACCTGACGGTCCAGAGACGGCCCGAGGCAGCGAAAAGCCCCCTACCCACGGAGACACCGCAGGCAGGGGGCTTACTCGCAGGCGGTTACTTCTTCTTGCCCTGGTTCTTGACCGCCTCGATGGCTGCTGCTGCCGCCTCGGGGTCCAGGTACTTGCCGCCGGGGGTGACCGGCTTGAAGTCGGGGTCCAGGTCGTAGGCCAGGGGGATGCCCGTGGGGATGTTCAGGCCCGCGATGTCGGCGTCGGAGATGCCGTCCAGGTGCTTGACCAGGGCGCGCAGGCTGTTGCCGTGGGCGGCGACCAGGACCGTGCGGCCGGTCAGGAGGTCGGGGACGATGGCGTCGTACCAGTAGGGGAGCATCCGGATGACGACGTCCTTCAGGCACTCCGTGCGCGGGCGCAGCTCCGGCGGGATCGTCGCGTAGCGCGGGTCGTGGGCCTGGGAGAACTCGGAGTCGTCCGACAGCGGCGGGGGCGGGGTGTCGTAGGAGCGGCGCCAGAGCATGAACTGCTCCTCGCCGAACTCGGCGAGCGTCGCCGCCTTGTCCTTGCCCTGGAGGGCGCCGTAGTGGCGCTCGTTCAGGCGCCAGGAGCGGTGGACCGGGATCCAGTGGCGGTCCGCGGCCTCCAGCGCCAGCTGGGCCGTGCGGATCGCGCGCTTCTGGAGGGACGTGTGGACCACGTCGGGCAGGAGACCGGCGTCCTTCAGAAGCTCGCCACCGCGGACTGCCTCCTTCTCGCCCTTCTCGTTCAGGTTGACGTCCACCCAGCCGGTGAACAGGTTCTTCGCGTTCCACTCGCTCTCGCCGTGGCGGAGGAGGATCAGCTTGTACGGTGCGTCGGCCATGGTCCTGAGCCTACCTAAGGAAAATCCGGGATGGGACGCGGGACGGGTGCCGGACGGGCATCGGCGACCCCGGTCGATTGACATGTTCCGCTAATTGAGTGGCGGGGGCCGTCCCGGCGTTCGTAAGGTGTCCTCGCCGGTTGGGCCGCTTACCGCTGTGGGGGAATCTCGATGTCACCAGTCCGTGTCAGACGTGCCGTCCGGGAGTCCGTCTCCGGGCTGCCGCGCGAGTTCTGGTGGCTGTGGACGAGTACGCTCGTCAACCGGCTCGGCGCCTTCGTCGCCACGTTCATGGCGCTCTACCTCACCCTCGACCGCGGCTACTCCGCCTCGTACGCCGGTCTCGTCGCCTCCCTGCACGGGCTCGGCGGGGTCGTCTCCTCGCTGGGCGGCGGGGTGATGGCCGACCGGCTCGGCCGGCGGCCCACGCTGCTGATCGCGCAGACCGCCACCGCCGCCTCCGTGGCGTTGCTCGGGTTCATGACCCACCCCGTCGCCATCGCCGGTGTCGCCTTCCTCGTCGGCATGGCCTCCAACGCCTCCCGGCCCGCCGTGCAGGCGATGATGGCCGACATCGTGCGGCCCGAGGACCGGGTGCGCGCGTTCTCCCTCAACTACTGGGCGATCAACCTCGGGTTCGCCGTCTCCTCCATGGCGGCCGGGTTCATCGCCGAGTTCAGCTATCTCGCCGGGTTCCTCATCGAGGCCGGGATGACCCTCGCCTGCGCGGTCGTCGTCTTCGCCAAGGTGCCCGAGTCGCGGCCGGCGCCCACCGCCCGGCAGGAGGGGGCGGAGATCGGCCTCGGCACGGTGCTGCGCGACGGGCGGTACATGGCCGTCGTCGGCCTGTCCTTCCTCGTCGCGCTGGTCTTCCAGCAGGGCTCGGTCGGGCTGCCCGTGGCCATGGGCCGGGCCGGGTTCTCCCCCGCCGACTACGGCCTGGCCATCGCCGTCAACGGCATCCTGATCGTCGCCCTCCAGATCCCCGTCACCCGGTTCATCGAGCACCGCGACCCGCGCACCCTGCTGGTCGTCTCCTCGCTGCTCGCCGGGTACGGCTTCGGGCTGACCGCCTTCGCCGGGTCGGTCGGTGTCTTCATGCTGACCGTCTGCGTGTGGACCCTGGCCGAGATCGTCAACGCCCCGACCCAGACCGGCCTGGTCGTCCGGCTCTCCCCGGTGCACGGCCGGGGGCGCTACCAGGGCGTCTACACCCTGTCCTGGTCCCTCGCGGCGCTGGTCGCGCCGCTGATGGCGGGCGCGGTCATCGACCGGTTCGGCGCCGGCTGGCTGTGGGGCATGTGCGCGGTGGTGGGGACGGGGGCCGGCCTGGGGTACGGCCTGCTGATGCGCCGGCTGCCGGCGGAACAGCCCGTCGGCCCCACGGCTCCGGCTCCGGCCCCGGGTCCGGGCCCCGCCCCGGCCGACACGGGATCGGGAGCAGGAACGGGAGCCGAGGTTCCTGCCGCCTGACCCGGCCCGGGCCCCGGCCCCGGCTCCCCCACCGACGCGGGCGGAGGCGCGCACCCGCCCGCACTGAGACCCAGGTCACACCCACCCATGTCACATCCCCGCGTCCGCGTCCGTCAGTGAGGTGAAAGCAAGCCACGACCCACCAGGAGCACACCATGGACGCTCGTCTCGACCTCTTCGCCAACCCGGTCATCGGCAAGGTCCTCCGGCACTTCAACGCCGCCGGGCAGGCGCTCGCGGAGTCCTCGCTGCCGGCCGCCACGCAGGAGCTGGTGAAGATCCGCGCCAGCCAGATCAACGGCTGCGGGTTCTGCACCGACATGCACACCAAGGACGCGGCGGCGGCCGGGGAGAGCGCCACCCGGCTGCACCTGGTCGCCGTCTGGCGGGAGGCCACCGTCTTCACCGAGGCCGAGCGGGCCGCGCTGGAGCTGGCGGAGCAGGGCACCCGGATCGCCGACGGCTCCGGCGGGGTCCCGGACGAGGTGTGGGCGAACGCCGCCCGGTACTACGACGAGGAGCAGCTCGGCGCCCTGGTCGCGCTCATCGCCCTGATCAACGCCTACAACCGCGCCAACGTCATCGTCCAGCAGCCCGCCGGCGACTACGTGCCCGGCATGTTCGGCTGAGCGCCCTGACGGGGGCGTCCACGCGCCGCCCGGCCGAGCGCGCTCACGGGTGCATCCGCGCGCCCTTCAGGACCTTGTCCACGACGTTCTTCGGGCCGTACACCGCCAGCCCCACCAGGTCCAGGCCGTCCGTCGGGACGGCCCGGACCGCCGCGCGGTTGTCGCGGTCGTTGCCCGTGGCGAACAGGTCCGAGGTGAACACCGCGCGCGGCAGGGCGCGGCTCAGCGCCCTGCCGTGGGCCGCCTTCAGGGTCTCCTTCGTGCCCTCGAAGACCAGCACGGGCTGGCGGAACATGGGCAGGTACGGCACGGCGTCCGCGTCCTCGTAGGGCTCCCCGATCACCTCGGGGGACGCGGTGCCCAGGCCGCTGACCAGGAAGGCGGTGACGTTCAGGCGCTGCCAGGGCTCCAGGTCCTCGCGCAGCAGTACGGCGATCTTCGTGTCGAAGCGGAGGGGTTCGGTGTTCATGGACCGAGACTCGCCTCCGGGACGCGGCCGGGTCTTGTACGTTTTTTGCATGACTGCCGGGCAGGACCTCGTCACCGCGTGGCGCCCCGGGGTGCCGGGCGTCACCGAGGTCTTCCACGCCCGCTTCACCGAGTACGCCTATCCGATGCACGTCCACGACGCCTGGACGCTGCTGATCGTGGACGACGGGGCCGTACGGTACGACCTCGACCGGCACCGGCACGGCACCCCGCACGACACCGTGTCGCTGCTGCCGCCGCACGTGCCGCACAACGGCTCCCCCGCGACGCCGGGGGGTTTCCGCAAGCGGGTCGTGTACCTCGACGCCGGCCGGCTCGGGGAGGAACTGATCGGTCCGGCCGTGGACTCCCCCGATCTGCGGGACCCCGTGCTCCGGGTACGGGTGGCCGGGCTGCACTCCGCCCTCGCCCGGCCCGGTGACGAACTGGAGGCGGAGAGCAGGCTGACGCTGGTCGCGGAGCGGCTGCGGCTCCATCTGCGGCCGCGCGCCGGTGCGCCACGCCGGTTCCGGGACCCGGTACTCGCCCGCCGGCTGCGGGAGTTGCTGGACGCCCGGGTGGTTGCCGGCGTCTCCCTGGAGGAGGCCGCGCGGTCGCTGCACGCCCATCCGGCCCATCTGGTAAGGGCGTTCAGCGGTGCGTACGGCATCGCACCGCACCAGTACCTGATGTCCCTGCGGGTCGGACGGGCCCGGCGGCTGCTGCTCGACGGGGTGCCGCCGGGCGAGGTCGCGCCGGCCGCCGGCTTCTACGACCAGGCTCATCTCACGCGGCACTTCCGGAAGTTGGTCGGCACCACCCCCGGGCGCTACCGGAACAGCGCCCGCTGAGCCCGGGAACGCGCGGCGGTGGGCGCGGGGTTCGGCGGAAGCCTCCCGTCCGCCGATCACCGCTGGTTAGCCTCCCCGCATGGCTGACACACCTGAAGCACAGGACACACAGACCACCGGCACCTCGTCCGCCCCCGCCCGCGCGGTGCGGTTCAGACGCGTCTCGCTCACCGTCGCGGGTGCCGCCGCCCTGGTCGCCGTCGGCGTCGGCGTGGCGCTCGCGGCCCCTTCGGACGAGGCCCCCCGTCAGGGTCGCGGGGTCGCGGCCACCGTCCCGCCGGACTCGGACACCGGGGGCACGTCCTCCGGCGGTTCGTCCGACGGCACGTCGACCGACGGCGGCCTGTTCTACGGCGGTACGTCCGACGGCGGGAGCACGTCCGGCAGCGGGAGCACGTCCGACGGCGTCCCCGAGGAAGGATCCGTCGCCGGCTCCGGCAGCACCGGCGGTCTCGTCGACGGAGGCGGCAGTGACGGCGGCGCCAACGCGGGCGCCGACGGCGGCAGCGAACCGAGCCCGACCGGTCCGGCCCCCACGGACGGGCCCTCCGGGACGGCGGGCCTGGAGGAGCTGAACCGGCGTATCACGGAGCTGGACAAGAAGGTCGACCAGCTGCCCACCAAGAAGGAACTGGCCGATGCCCTGCGGGCGTTCGCCGACGAACTCGACCACGGCGCCACGCCCCCGACGCCCACGCCCGACCCGTCCTGAGCCCTGGGGGCCCGCCTCAGTTCTCCGGGCGTTCGATCAGGTGCGTGAACGCCGCCAGGTTCCGGGTGGACTCGCCGCGGGCCACCCGCCAGGCGTACTCCTTGCGGATCGAGGAGGCGAAGCCGAGCTCCAGCAGCGTGTTGAAGGCGCCGTCGGCCGCCTCCAGGATCTGGCCGAGGAGGCGGTCGACCTCGTCCGGGGTGACGGAGGCGAGCGGGAGGCGGGCGGTGACGTAGATGTCGCCGAGGCGGTCCACCGCGTAACTCACGCCGTACAGCTTGAGGTTGCGCTCCAGCAGCCAGCGGTGGACGCCGGTCTCGTTCTCGTCGGGGTGGCGGATGACGAAGGCGTTCAGCGACAGGGAGTGGCGGCCGACGAGGAAGGAGACCGTCGTGGACAGCTTGCGGGTGCCGGGGAGCTGGACGACGTAGTTCCCGGGCGCGGGGCACTCCCACTCCAGCTCCGCGTCCTTGAAGACGCCCTCCAGGATCTGCCCGGCCTTCTCGACATCAGCCATGGTGGGAGCGTACGCGACGGCGGTGGGACTGGGTCGCGGCCGTGTAGACGTCGGCGGTGGCGGCGGCGGCCGTACCCCAGCCGAAGGACTGGGCGTGCCGGGCGGCGGCCCGGCCCATGCGCTCGGTGAGGTCGGGGTGGTCGGCGAAGCGGCCCAGCACCCGCGCGTAGTCGGCCGGGTCGTGGCCTTGGACGAGGAAGCCGGTCTCGCCGTCGCGCACGGCCACCGGCAGCCCGCCGACCGCGGCCGCGAGCACCGGGGTGCCGGCCGCCTGCGCCTCGATGGCGACCAGGCCGAAGGACTCGCTGTGCGACGGCATGACCAGCACGGACGCGGCCCGGAACCAGTCGGCCAGCTGTTCCTGCCCGACCGGCGGCCGGAACCGCACCACGTCCGCGATGCCCAGCCGGGCCGCGAGCTTCTGCAGCCCCTCCGGTTTGGCGAGCCCGCTGCCGCTGGGGCCGCCGACGACCGGGACGACCAGCCGGGAGCGCAGCTCGGGGCGGTGCTCCAGCAGCACGGCCACGGCGCGCAGCAGCACGTCCGGCGCCTTCAGCGGCTGTATGCGGCCCGCGAAGAGCGGGATCAGGGCGTCCTGGGGCAGGCCGAGGCGGGCGCGGGCGGCGGCGCGGCCGTCGGCGGCGCGGAAGCGGTCGAGGTTGACGCCGGGGTGGACCACGGCGACCTTCGCGGGGTCGGCCGCGTAGTGCCGGACCAGTTCGCCGGCCTCCTCGGCGGTGTTGGCGATGAGCCGGTCGGCGGCGGCCACGATCTGGGTCTCGCCGATCACCCGGGCGGCGGGCTCGGGGGTGTCGCCCTCGGCCAGGTTGGCGTTCTTGACCTTGGCCATGGTGTGCATGGCGTGCACCAAGGGCACGCCCCAGCGCTGGGCGGCGAGCCAGCCGACGTGCCCGGAGAGCCAGTAGTGGGAGTGGACGAGGTCGTAGTGGCCGGGGCGGTGACCGGCCCACGCCTGCATCACCCCGTGGGTGAAGGCGCACAGCTGGGCCGGGAGGTCCTCCTTGGCCAGGCCCTCGTAGGGGCCCGCGTCGACGTGCCGGACGAGGACGCCGGGGGCCAGCTCGACGGCGGGGGGCAGGCCGCCGGTCGTGGCCCGGGTGAAGATCTCGACCTCGATGTCGATCTCGGCGAGCCGCTGGGCCAGCTCCACGATGTAGACGTTCATGCCGCCCGCGTCGCCGGTGCCGGGCTGGTGGAGCGGGGAGGTGTGCACGGAGAGCATGGCGACCCGCCGGGGTCTGCGGTACAGCCGGAGCCGGGAGGCCGACGGGGAGCGTCGCCCGAGCCTGCTGACGTACTGGCTCACGTGGCGGACCTCCTTGATGCGGGCATGCCGTAGGAGGGCCCACCTGCGCCCTCCCCAGGTCTCCAACAGCGCGCGGGTGCCCTGCCATTTCCCGATCAAGCGGCTTTGCCGAATCATTACCTGTTTTCGCTCAACGGTTCGATTACGGGCCGCGTCGGCCGGGGCATTCCGAAGAAGGCCGCCCCTTACCCTCGTATCCATGAGAACCCCCGCGACGTCCCGGCCGGTGGGCACGGTGACGCGCGGGACGACCAATCCCAACCGGCTGCGCCGCATGGACCGCTGGATCGCGGCCACGCACGGCACCGCGCTGCGCCGCGCGAGCGACCCCGTGGCCGTCGACCTGGGCTACGGCGCCGCGCCCTGGACCGCCGTGGAGCTGCTGGCCCGGCTGCGCACGGCGGCGCCCCGCACCCGCGTGGTCGGCATCGAGATCGAACCCGCCCGGGTCGCGGCGGCGCGGCCGTACGAGCGCGAGGGCCTGGTCTTCCGGCACGGCGGCTTCGAGGTGCCGGTGCCCGGGCGGCCGGCGCTGATCCGGGCCGCGAACGTGCTGCGCCAGTACGACGAGGCCGAGGTCGCCCCGGTGTGGCGGCAGCTGTGCGCGCGGCTCGCCCCGGGCGGGCTGCTGGTGGAGGGCACCTGCGACGAGATCGGCCGCCGCCACGTGTGGGTGGCGCTCGGTCCCGAGGGCCCCCGCACGGTCACCTTCGCCACCCGGCTGGGCTCCCTGGAGCGCCCCTCCGACCTCGCCGAGCGGCTGCCGAAGGCGCTGATCCACCGCAACGTCCCGGGCGAACCGGTGCACGCCTTCCTGCGCGACTTCGACCGCGCCTGGGCCGCCGCCGCGCCCTACGCCTCCTACGGCGCCCGCCAGCGCTGGATGCGCGCGGTACGGGACCTGACCGCCGACTGGCCGGTGACGGACGCCCCGTCCCGCTGGCGGCAGGGCGAAGTCACCGTGTCCTGGGCGGCGTTGGCACCGTTGGACTGACGGCCGGCCGAGCCTGACGCACCCGGGGGAACGCATCCGGCGTCTCGTTCGTCACACGGGGCGGGGTGATCGCCGTACCCGGCGGCCGGCCGGGGCATCCGGTTTGCCCGACGGCCTCTGTCGCTTTGCGCGCGACCGTGGCACGATCCCTCAGACGACCGTAAGTTACTGACGGTAAATCAGTTTGGGGGAAACAGGTATGGGTTCGGGCAAGCGCGGCCTGCTCACGGCCGCCCTGACCGTGGTCTGCGCGGTGACCGTCCTCGCGGCACCCGGCACGGCGTTCGCGGCCCCCGCACCCGTGCCCACGCCCACACCGGCGCCGACTCCCCTGCCGGACAAGGACCTCGAGGAGGTCCGCGCCAAGCTCGACAAGCTCTACCATGACGCGTCCGTGGCCACCGACGCCTACAACGCGGCCGAGGAGAAGGCGGAGAAGCAGTCCGCCGAGATCGTGGAGCTGGACCGGAAGATCGACCAGGGGCAGCGGCGGCTGGACGGGCTGAAGGACCGGGCGGGCGCGGCGGCCCGGGACCAGTACCGCACGGGCGGCCTGTCCTCCACCGCCCGGTTCCTGCTCACCGACGACCCCGGACGGTTCCTCGACGGCGCCGGCCGGGTGCTCCAGGGCCAGCGGGCGGCCACCGGGCTGATGGCCGAGATGTCCCGTACCCAGAAGGAGTTGCGGGCCTACGCCGACGACGCCTCCGCCCAGTGGAAGCGGCTGGAGGTCAACCGCAAGGCCAAGGCCGCCGCCAAGAAGAAGATCGAGCAGCAGATCGACGCGGCGGAGGAGCTGCAGTCCCGGCTGGAGAAGAAGGAGAAGGAGCGCCTCGCCGAGCTGGAGCGACAGGCCGCGCGGAAGGCCCAGACCGCCTGGCTGGACACCGGGGTCCTGAAGGACGCCCACGACCAGGCCTCCGCGCCGGGCGAGAAGGCCGTGAAGTTCGCCGCCGAACAGCTCGGCAAGCCGTACGTGTGGGGCGCCGAGGGCCCGGACTCCTTCGACTGCTCCGGCCTGACCTCCCAGGCCTGGGCCGCGGCCGGGCACCCGGTCCCGCGCACCTCGCAGGAGCAGTGGCGGCAGCTGCCGCACGTGGACGTCGAGGACATGCGCCCCGGCGACCTCGTCATCTACTTCGACGACGCCAGCCATGTCGCCCTGTACATCGGCGACGGCAGGATCATCCACGCCCCGCGCCCCGGCCGTACGGTGACGGAGGCGGGCGCCGGTTCCATGCCGATCCTGGGTGTCGTACGACCGGACGCGTGACGCACGCCGCAACTCGCCCCGCCCCGCCCACGCCCGGTGACCCGGGTCACGTGACCCACCGCACGGCCAACTCCCGCCGGACGTGAGCTTCGTCATCCCGGACGGGCCGCCATCGTGTCCAACTGCGGTACGGAACGCGGCATATGACGACGGCGGACGGCGGAGCGACCCGGCTCACACCATTCCGTCGGGGCGGTCCCAGCCGCTATGGTCACCGGTCGGTGGGTCGAGACCCTCGATGCCGCCGTGCCCTCGGGGGGAGGGAAGGAACCCAAGACGATGCCCGTACCCGTACCGCGGCAGAGAGCGATCCCGGCCGTGGAGAGTGGTCAGGCGCAGGCCCCGCAGGCCGTCGGCGGCCCCCTCAAGGAAGAGGCGCACCGCGACGCGACGCCCGCGCACGGCACCGGCGCCACTCTCACCCTGCTGCTGATCGAGGACGATCCGGCCGGCTCGCCGATCGTGCCCGATCTGCTGGACTCGGCCGGCAAGCCGATCCGCGTGCGCACCGCCCGCAACCTCACCGAGGCCGAGCGGCTGCTCACCGACGACGTCCACTGCATCCTGCTGGACCTGGCCCTCCCGGCGCCGGGCGGCGACGACACCGACGACGAGCTGGCCGTGCTCCGGCACGTGCTGCGGCTCGCGCCCCGGCACGCCGTGCTCGCGCTGACCGCCTCCGGCGACGCCGAGCGCGGCGCCGAGGCCGTGCGCGTGGGCGCCCAGGACTACCTGTTCCGGGACGAGCTGGACGGCCGGCTGCTCAGCCGCGCCATCCGCTACGCCGTGGAGCGCAAGCGTTCCGAGACGGCCGAGCGGCGGCTCGCCGAGGGCCGGCTGCGCGCGCAGGAGAACCGCCGCCTGGAGCGCGGTCTGCTGCCCACCCCGCTGCTGGACGGCTCCTCGCTGCGGTTCGCCGCCCGCTACCGGCCGGGCCGCTCCCGGGCCCTGCTCGGCGGCGACTTCTACGACGCCGTGCGCACCCCGGACGGCACCGTGCACGCCATGATCGGCGACGTCTGCGGGCACGGCCCGGACGAGGCCGCGCTGGGCGTGGAGCTGCGCATCGCCTGGCGGGCGCTGACCCTGGCCGGGCTGTGCGGGGACGAGCTGCTGAACACCCTCCAGCAGGTGCTGGAGCACGAGCGCGCCGACGAGGAGATCTTCGCGACGCTGTGCACGGTGGACATCGCCCCGGACGGCCGCCGCGCGGGCCTGTGCCTGGCGGGCCATCCGGCGCCGCTGATCGCCCGCCCCGGCCGGGCGCCGCGGCTGCTGCCCTACGAGAACAACGGCCCCGCCCTGGGCCTGCTGCCCGGCGCCCGCTGGCCCCGGATGCAGGTGGAGCTGGGCGCCGAGTGGAGCCTGATGCTCTACACCGACGGTCTGATCGAGGGCCGGGTCGGCGTGGACGGGGAGCGGCTGGGTCAGGACGGCATGGTGGAGATGATCCGCCGGCAGCTGGCCGAGGGGCTGCGCGGGGAGGAACTGCTGCGGGCCGCGGTGCACGAGGTCCGGGAGCTGAACGGGGGCGAGCTGACGGACGACGTGGCCGTGGTGCTGCTGGACCGGGCGGCGTAGGGGTTTCGCCGTCGGGCCGGCGCGCCGTTGCCGGGGACGGGGGCGGGTGCGTGGCGGCCGGGGCGGGTGCGTGGAGGCTGTGCGCGCCCACATGGCGGAGTGTCGATACGGCCGGCCCGCACCCGGCGCTCGGCAGGCGCCCTCGCCGGAGGCCGCTACCGGCCGCCGTTCCACGGCCCGTACGGACCGTCGCTGCTGCTCCCCCGGCCGCGGCGGCCCCAGCCGCGGCCGCCGCCGACCTGCTGGAGGGCGGGGCGGACGTCGACGAGGTAGACGATGCTGGCGACCGCGCCGGCGATCGGCAGGATGGACAGGATCGAGAACAGATAGCTGACCACGAGCGCGATGCCGAGGATGATCAGCCAGAAGACCTTGTTCTGCTTGTCGGCGGCGCGGAAGGCGTCCTCCCGCCGGAACGCGGCGTCGAACAGCCCGACCGCGGCCAGGGCCATGAGGATGATCTTCAAGATGCCCATGAACCCCGCGAAGCCCAGCATCAGCATGTCGCCCACCATCCGTCGATTTCGCGATCCCCTGCTACGCCGCCACCGTACCCATAGAACGGGCCGGACACCCCCAAGGTGCCCGGCCCGTGCCCGTCCGGCCGGTCACTCTCCCTTGGCCGACGGCGTGGTCTTCTTCCCGGTGGTGGTCTTGCGGGCGGCCGGCGGCTTCCGCACCGCGGACTTCTGCTCCGCGGCGGGCTCCGCCGTCGTCCCGGCCGGCTTCGGCTCGTCGTCGTGGACCGCGACCGGCTCGGGCTTGCCCTCGACGACGATCGCCAGGTCCTCGATCTCCTCGGCGGCCTCGCCGCGCCAGGTCTTCACGGCCTGTTCGCCGTGCTCGGCCACCTTCTCGTAGGTCTCGCGGGCCTTGACGGCGTACTCGGCGGCGACGCCGACCCCGCGCAGGGCGAGGTCCTGGGCGGTCTCGCCCAGCTTCTTCACGTCGAGGGCGCCGATGAGCTCGCCGACCTTGGCCTGAAGGGTCGCCTGCGCCTCCTTGGCGCGGGCGGCGGCCTTCTCCTGCACGGCCTTGGGGTCGGTGTTGCGTACGGCGTCGATGCGGGCCGGGGCCTCGACGCGCAGCTGCTCGACCAGGGCCGGCACCTTCTTGGCCTGCTGAAGCGCCAGATCGGCGGTGCCGGCGGCGAAGTAGAGCGGGGTCGGGTCGCTGAGGGTCTTGCGCAGGTCGTCGGTGATGGCCATGGTGGGGATCCTCCCGGATCGGATTCGCGTTCGGCTGGGTTGACGAGGTCCGCGGCGGGCGTCCGAGCCCTGGTCCGGCTTTATCCGGCCGTCCGCCGCCGGCCCGCGTCGGTGTCGCTTCCGGCGGCATCGCCTCCGCCGGCCGTACTGCTGCCGCCGCCGGTTCCCTGGTCCGCGGCGCCGTCCCCGTCCCGCGCCGGTCCGGCCCCCTCGCCGGTCCCGAGTCCGTTCTCCTTGCGGAAGGACTCGTAGATCTGGAGCAGCACCTGCTTCTGCCGCTCGTTGAGCGAGGGATCGGCGAGGATGACGGCGCGCGTCTCGACCTCGTCCCGGTCCCGCTCGGCGTCGAGGATGCCGGCGCGGACGTACAGCGTCTCGGCGGAGATGCGCAGGGCCTTGGCGACCTGCTGGAGCACCTCCGCGCTGGGCTTGCGCAGTCCGCGCTCGATCTGGCTCAGGTACGGGTTGGACACCCCGGCGGCGTCGGCGAGCTGCCGCAGCGACAGCTGGGCGTTCCGCCGCTGCTCGCGCAGGTACTCACCGAGATTGCCGACGTTCAGCGATGCCATGCCTCCACCATGCCCACCCTCGCTAACTTTTGCAAGCACCTGCTTGCAAAAGTGTGTCGCAGGTGGTGGGGAGCGATTGAGTTCGGGGCATGTCGGCTCGCCGGATCGGTTGGCGGGTGAGCCTGAGATCCTTCTCCTCATGAGCACACCACCAGACGGATTGCCTGTCTACCGAGTCCTGACCGGCCCAGACGATGCCGCGTTCTGCCAACGTGTGAGCGAAGCGATTGGTCTCGGCTACGAACTGCACGAAGGTCCCGCCGTCACCTTCAACGGTGAGAACGTCATCGTCGCCCAGGCCCTGGTCTGGCCGGCACTGCCGTAGCGACCGTGAGAGTGGCGGTGGTCGCGATCGGCCCCTGACGTGAGAAGAGCCGCACGGGTTGGGTGAGTTGTGACGCTCACCCGGGCCCGTGCGCTACCGACTGCCGGTCACGCTGGTCCGCCTGCGGCCGAACCTGCCGCACGCCGCCCTCGCGCAGTTGTACGGGGGTCGACCGCTCCACCGTCTCCGCGGCCATCCGCGAGGTCCGCCCGCTGCTATCCGGCCGGTCTCAGCGCCCGCGCGAGCGCGTCGACGGTCACGTCGACGATCGCCCGGAGTTGCTCCGGGCTCGACCCGGCCCTCCCCATCACCGCGAGGGACTGGTTCACGGCCGCTATGTGTACGGCGAAGTCCTCGGCGTTCCCGTCGGACATTCCGCCGGCCTTCAGCGCGGTGCGCAGGCGCGGGCGCTGGAGGCCGAACAACTCCTTGACACGCTCCGCGACGCCCGGGCTGAGCGCCGGACTCGCCATGACCGACTGGGCCATCAGGCATCCGTCGGGCACGGCGGGATCGGCGATGCGCCCCAGGGTGACGTCGAAGAACGCGCGGACGGCGGCGACGGGGTCCTCGGCCGCGCACGACAGGGCGGCGTCGTACTTGGCGCCGTAGCGCGTGGCGTAGCGATCCAGGCAGCGAAGGAAGAGCGCGTCCTTGTCGCCGAGCGAGGAGTAGATCGAGCTGCGGTTCAGGCCGGTCGCCCGGGACAGGTCGTCGAGCGAGGTGTCGGCGTAGCCGGAGCGCCAGAACTGGATCATCGCGGCGTCGAGCACCGTGTCCATGTCGAACTGCTTCTTGCCTGCCATGCGACCCATCCTCGCATCTTGAACTAATCAGTTCAAGACGTGCTAGCGTCGCATCACGGTCCACGCGCCTCGATGGAGGATTCCCATGACCAACCCCGTCCCCGCCCTGCCCCCGCACGACCTGGCCGGATTCACGCACCGCTGGGTCGACGCCGACGGCGTCCGCCTGCACGCCGTCGAAGGCGGCCGGCCGGACGGACCGGCCGTCGTCCTGCTCACCGGGTTCCCGCAGACGTGGTGGGCCTGGCGAAAGGTCATGCCCGCTCTCGCCGACCGGTTCCGGGTCATCGCGATCGACCTGCCGGGCCAAGGCAACTCCGAGCATCCGGAGCTCGGCTACGACACGCACACGGTCGCCGCGCACATCCAGGCCGGCGTGACCGCTCTCGGCGTGCGGGACTACTGGCTCGCCGGGCACGACATCGGCGCCTGGGTCGCCTTCTCCCTCGCCCTGAACCACGAGAGCCGACTGCACGGGGTCGCGCTGCTCGATGCCGGAATTCCCGGTATCACCATGCCGGAAGCGATCCCCCTCGACCCGGCTGTGGCGTTCAAGACCTGGCACTTCGCGTTCCACGTGGTGCCCGGCCTGCCCGAGACGCTGATAGCCGGCCGCGAGCGGGAGTACGTCAGCTGGTTCCTGAGGACCAAGTCCCTCGCGTCCGACGCGTTCGAGGAGGCAGAGCTCGACCACTACGGCGCGGCCCTCGCCGTCGACGGCGGCCTGCGCACCGGCCTCGCCTACTACCGCGACGCCGCCGAGTCCGCGCGCAAGAACCGCGCGGCACTCGAGCGACGGCGGCTGACCGTGCCCGTCCTCGGAATCTCCAGCAGCCACGGCTCGATCCCGGATATGGCGGCCTCCCTCAGCCCGTGGGCCGAGAACGTGACCGGCGTCCTCGTGCCCGACGCCGGTCACTACATCCCCGAGGAACAGCCCGAGGCCGTCGCCGCCGCCCTCACCGACTTCTTCAGCGGCCGTTAGCGCTCAGCAGGAGGGCGATCTCCCTTGCTGCCGACGGACAAGGCCGCGGCCATGGAAGTGCCGGCCGACCTCGGCAAGATGCGGGAGGCGTGCCGCCCGTCGTCACCGAGGCCGGTAGGAGGTGGCGAGCACGGAGACGGTGACCCGGGCGGGCAGGGGGCCCTGATCGGCCAGGTCCGCGTGGGTCAGGTGGCGTGCGCTCGGTGTCATCCCCACCAGGTCGATGGCTTCCTGCCTGGTGAGAGAAGCGGTGTATTCCACGTGCCGGGTACCGGTGGCCTCGAAGCAGGGGTCCAGCGTCTGTCGCAGGCGCTGTTCCTTGTCCGGGTCGATCGTGACCATCGCGGGGATCCGGCCCCGCAGCTCGGCCAGGTGCCGCTCGGTGGGGCGCACCACGATCAGCCGGCCGGCCGGACGCAGCACCCGGTGGAATTCGGACGGGTTGCGCGGGGCGAACACGTTCAGCAGGACGTCGACCGTGCTGTCGCCCAGGGGGAAGGGGCGGAAGACGTCCCAGCTCGCGGCGGCGGCTCGCGGATGGCTCCGGGCCGCCGAGCGCAGGGCGCGTACCGACGTGTCCAGCCCGAGGCCGCGGGCGCCGGGCAGTCGATCGAGGACGCCGGCCAGGTAGTAGCCGGTGCCGCAGCCGATGTCCACGACCGTACCCCGAGCGGGCAGGGCGTCGGCTGCCAGGCGGGTCAGGGTCTCGCTGATGGGGGCGTACCCGCCGGTGGACAGGAACCGGGTCCGGGCCTGGACCATGGCCGCGTCGTCACCGCTGGTGGCGCGGATGCCGGTCAGGAGGCTGACGTAGCCCTGACGTGCGATGTCGAAGGTGTGGCCCGACGGGCAGCGCAGTGAGCCGTGGCCGGGGCGGAGACGGGCGCGGCACACCGGGCAGCGCAGCACGTCGAGGAACGGTTCGAGGGCAGGGGGAAGCAGCGCGGGCACGAGGCACTCCTGGCAACGGTGAAGGGAAGGGACCGTGCCTGTACGCGCTCTCGGGAACCGCTGTCTTCAGGAAGAAGGAGCCCGGCTTCGCGCCGCCTCGGTGCGGGCGGCGCAAGGAAGAGGGATCACGCGACAGGCACACCAAGGAGGGCGACGCCGTACGGCATCGCCCTCAACGCCTCGCGATCACAGAGCCTGGGTGTGCTGGGTCCACATGCCCCCACCTTACGAGGCCCTGTGCGGGATCCTCGAGGCCTTTCCCGGTCTCGCCGTCAGCCTGATCGCCTACCGCCACGTCCCACACCTGCGGTGAAGTCTCCGGCCCGTCCGGTTGCTGTGGGTCGGTCAGTACGGTGTGTATTCGGGGTAGTAGGCCGCGGCGGCGGTCGCCGTGTCGATGTTCCGCGGGAAGAGCGCGGCTTCGTAGGCGCGGATGGCCGCGTCGACGTTCTCGGGCTGTCGGGCAATGGCGTTGCCGAGCTGACCCGCGTCGAAGAGTGCCCAGTTCGCCCCTTCGCCGTCCGGCGGAGCCAGGTGGGCGGCGTCTCCGATGAGCGTGGCCCCGGGTACGTGTTCCCAGCGGTGTCCGATCGGCAGCCCGTACAAGGGGCGGAAGACCGGCGGAATGTCGCTGTCCGCGACCAGGGCGACGAGCTCCGGCGCCCACCCCTCGAACATCGCCGCGACCGTACGGGCGGCCGCAGGGCCGTCATCGAAGTCGATGCCGGCGAACCAGTCGAGCGGCTGGTCGAACATGGCGTAGGAGTGCAAGGTGTCCGCGCGCTCGCGCTGCACGCCGAGACCGATGCGAGT
Organism: Streptomyces achromogenes subsp. achromogenes; assembly: GCF_000720835.1. Taxonomy (GTDB): domain Bacteria; phylum Actinomycetota; class Actinomycetes; order Streptomycetales; family Streptomycetaceae; genus Streptomyces; species Streptomyces achromogenes. The sequence continues at coordinate 184,556 of NZ_JODT01000019.1, forward strand.
GGTTTCGTCGTAGGCGGTCATCGACCCGCTACCGACCAGCTCCAGGGTGGCAGGGTGCCGGGTGCCGCTCTCGTACAGGTACGTCTCGATCATCGAGCGTCCGGCATAGGCCGGCGTGGCGTCGGAGAGCAGCGGCCGGACCTTCGACCAGGCGCCGTCGGCACCGACGAGGATGTCGGTGGCGATCGTCGATCCGTTGGCGAAGGTCACTTCGTGACGACCGTCGGCGAGGGTCCGGACGCTTCGAGTCCTGTGGCCCCAGACGACTGTGCCGGGGGGCAGGGATTCCAGCAGCAACTGCCGAAGCTCGCCACGCTGCACCTCGGGGCGGCCTCCGGCGGGGTCATCGGGCCGGTCCGCCAGGATGGTGCCGTCAGGTGCCACATCGCGGGACGCCTGGCGGCCTTCGAGGACGAGGGACCGGAAGCCGTTCATCAGGCCGGCGGCACGGATGGCGTGCTGTCCGTTGTAGTCGTGGATGTCGAGCATCCCGCCTTGGCCCCGGGCCCGAGCGGACGCTTCCGCTTCGTACACCGTGGACGCGATGCCGTGAACCGCCAGGGTTCGTGCCAGGGTCAGCCCCGCAAGACCGGCACCGATGATCGTGATCTGGGTCATACCTGGATTCCTTACTGCTGCTGGAGGAACCGGCGGTCCTGCCCGCAAGGCTCCCGGCCGCCGTGCGGAGCAGTGGAGCCGGGTCAGGGAGAGCCGGGTGGCTCGATCCGGGACGCGAGCTGTTCCAGCAATTCATGGAGCCGCGCCCGCCCCGCGGCACCCAGCGGCGCGAGGATCGACTCCTCGACACCGTCCATTGCCTCTTCGAAACCCTGGATCAGCTCGGAGCCCGCTGGAGTGACACGCACCCGGCGGCTGCGCGTGTCGCCCTCCTGCGTCTGGCGCTCCACGAGTCCGCGCCGCTCGAGTCCGGCCAGGAGCCGCGAGACGCTCGGCGCACTGGTGCGCATGGCCCGCGCGACGTCACGCTGAATGGCGTCCGGGTTCTTCGACAGGTACGCCAGCACCGCACTCTGCTCGTGCGTGAGGCCGCGTTCCCGTATCCAGTCTTCAGCGATGCGCCGCTGTCCCCACACCACCCACCGCATCAACTCCAACGTGCTCTCTCGGTTCGCTCCACCCATAGTTAGCACGCTAACTGTTGCTAGGCTAACTATCAAGCCGGGCATGGTCTCGGCGTCGACACCAGCAGCCTGTTCCAGAACACTTCGGTCGGCCCGCTGCGGGTCCGGCCGCACGGCCGGTGACCCGCCCGTCCCGGAACCGGAAGGATCTCTACGGTGGACATCTCGGACGACGGTCCGGAGCTGGATCCCGAGTGGCGGGACGCCGGCAACAACGTGTGCGCGATTCTTCGGGGACACGGCGTCTCCGCTGTGGCCGAGCTGTTCGTCGGGGCGGGGTGGAGGTCGGACTCCTCGTCCTGGGAGGGGTACGAGGTCCAGACGCGCTGGTGCCGGGTCGAGCTCGATCCGCTCGACCGGGCGGAGACCCTGCTGAACGGAGTCGTCGACCCCGGCAGGCTCGATGCCCTCGCCTCGCTGCTCTCCCGGTTCCAAGTGGGGTTCGTCCTGGAGCTGTACGACGACGGCGGCGACCTGCTCCGGGAGATCACCGGCTGAGCCGCCCCGGTGCGCGGGGGGCGCGGATAATCGGTTGCCCGCCGGCCGGGGCCGTGACTGGAATGGCCCGCGTGATCGACCGAGTGGGCCCGCCGGTGCGGGACGAGACGGGCGGAGGCGTCGCCGTATGAGTACGTCGCTCGGGGCGGACCGGGCCGACGGGGCGGTCCGGATCGGGGCCCTCGCTCCGTTGACGCCGCCCGGCTGGACCGAGGCGGGGCGGCACCTGCTCGCCGGGCTCGAACTGGGCGTGCGGGACGTCAATGACGCCGGCGGGGTCGGCGGGCGCCCGCTGGAGCTGGTGGTACGGGACACCGCGGCCGATCCACAGCGGGCCGCGGCGGCGGTGGACGAACTGGCCCGGCTGGACGTGGCCGCCGTGGCGGGCGAGTACCACAGCGTCGTCGCCCGTGCCGCCGCCGCCCGGGCGGACGCCCTCGGCCTGCCCTTCCTGTGCTCGTCCGCGGTGCTCGACGCGCTCACCGGGCAGCCGACGGAGTGGGTCGCCCGGATCGCCCCGGCGCAGTCCCACGGCTGGCGCCGCTACGCGGACTTCCTGCTCGGCGCGGGCCACAGCCGGATCGCCGTGGCGACCCAGCCGAGCGTCTACTGGGCGTCCGGTACCGGCATCCTGCGCGACCACCTCGCGCCGCGCGGCGGCGACGTCGTGGAACTCGACATGAGCGCGCTCGGCCCCGCCGCCCTGTGCGACGCGCTCGCCGGCCACGGCGCGACGGCCCTGCTCCTGCTGGTCGGCCACCCGGAGCCGGCCGCTCGCGTCGTCAGGTCCGTGCGCCGCGACCCGCGCCTCGCCGGCGTCCTGATCGGCGCCCCGGCCGGACAGCCGGAGTTCGCCGAGTGGGTGACGCTGCTGGGCGGCTCCGGCGCCGGGATCCCGTTCCTGCGCTACCTGCCCGAGCGCCTCACCCCGCTCGGCGCGCGCGTCGAGGCGGCCCTGCGCGAGCGGCTGACCGAAACGCCCTCCTTCGTCGCCTTCGAGGGCTACGACACGATCGCCGTCCTCGCCGACGTCCTGCGCGCCCACGGCACGGACCGGGCACGCATCGCCGCGTCCTGGCCGCGGGTCGCGACCGACGGCACCCGGGGACCGATCCGTTTCTCCCGCGTACCGGGCATCAGCGTCCGGCAGTGGGCCTGGCCGCCGGTCCAGATCGTCGACCGGGACCCCGCGGCTCCGGACCGCTTCCGGGTCCTCCACACCGGTTGAGGGGCGGCGGGGCAGCAAGGCGGTTGCCCGGTGGCATCCGGTCTCACGTGAAGTCGTACACCGTGAACTCGGCGACCGGGTCGTACCCGAGGCGCTGGTAGAGCGCGGTGCTGGTGGGGTTGGCGGGGTCCGCGAACAGGACGACCGTGTGCGCGCCGGCGGCCCGTGCGGAGCGGCCCACCTCCGCCGTCACCGCGCCCGCGTAGCCGCGACCGCGCAAGTGGGCGGGGGTGTAGACGGGGTCCACCCGGACGTGGCCGGCGACCATCGCGGTCGCGCCGGCCATCGAGACGGGCGTGCCGTCCGGGGTCTCCCAGAAGGTGAAGCGCTTGGCGGCGAAGCGGGTGCCGGACCAGCCGGCGTCGTCCGCGGGGAAGTCCTCCCCGACGTCCGCCGTGAACGCGCGGCACCAGCGCACGAGGTGCTCGTGGTCCCGCTCGCCGGCGGCCCGGGCCCGGCCCCGCGGGTGCGGGTCCGGTGGAATCGGGGTGCCCAGCCGGTACAGGCGGACCCGCTGCGCGCGCAGGGCCGGCGTGGCGCCCGTGTGCCGCCGCCACGCCCCGGCGAAGGCGGCGGCGGTGTGCTGCTCGGCGCTGACCCCGGGGAGGACGTGGCCGAGGCCGGCCAGCCGGGCGGCGAGGGCGTCGGCCTGCTCCGGGGTGAGGACGGTGGGGCTCAGCAGCCCCCGCGCCCTGCGGTGGAAGGCGGCACGGACCTCGCCCGGCTCCCCCAGGTGTCCGAAGAGCGGGGCCTCGGCGCCGTACGCCCCCGGGCCCTGGGCGCGCAGGGCTTCGGTCACCGTCAGCGCCATGGTGTGCAGATCCGGGCGCGAGCGCAGGAAGCCCCCGGCCCGGGCGAGGAAGGCGTCGACGTCGTCGGTGAGGTGCCAGTCGTCCGGTCGCATGCCGGAGGCTTCCGCCGCACGGCCCGCCCCAAACCCACCGCATCGTGAAGCCGCCGGGCCGGGACGGGCTGTCAGTGGCATGCGCGAGGATCTCCCCCATGACCACGACGACCGCCGCCGACCACATCTGGTTCGAGGAGCGCTTCCCTGATCTCGCGGAGGCGTACTGCGTCACGCTGGTGCGCGGACTGACGCCGGCCGAGCTGCTGCGCCGGCTGGCCGGGCGGGCGGAACCCGCGCTGACCGGCACGGACGCGGTGGTGGAGGCCGCCTTCGACCTCGTGCGCGCGTCGGACGGCAGGCGGCAGCTCCTCGCCATGGCGACCGTCGGTGACTCGACCGTCGGTGACTGGACCCTGCTGATCGAGCCCAACGGCTACACCGGCGTCACCGAGGACCGGGCGCTGCCCGCCTCGGCCGGGACGCGCTGGGTGTCGCACTTCGTCAACATCAACGGACTCGACGCGTTCCTGTGGGCCGAGGACACCGTACGGCGTCTGTGGTTCGAGCCCTGCTTCCCCGACGAGCGCTGGGGCACCACGCCGGACGAGCTGCTGGACGTCATGCGCGGCGTCGGCTTCTCCTTCGACGACGACGGGGAGGCCGACGGGAAGCCCGACGACCCCGACACCGACGACCCCGGCACCGACCTGTCCGCACCGGCCGCCTTCGCCCTCGCCCAGCATCTGACCGGTGTCGCCCTGACCCCGGAGCTGCTGGAGGGGACCACCTTCACCTGCGGCAGCGTCGAGGTCCGCTGACCGAAGGGACAGGCCGCGGGGACAGATCGCGGCGACAGACCACGGGGACCGGCCCACGACCGGATCAGGAATGGAGAAGCGGGCGGGCGGGGTGCGCCGCTAGCGTGGCGGGGGTTTCACGGACGGAGAGGCGATGAGCATGACCACGAGGACGGACGACGCGCCGGTGCCGGCGCCGCACGCCGCCGACAGCCACGAGCTGATCCGGGTGCACGGCGCGCGGGAGAACAACCTCAGGAACGTCACCGTGGAGATACCCAAGCGCCGCCTGACGGTGTTCACGGGCGTCTCCGGCTCGGGCAAGAGCTCCCTGGTGTTCGACACCATCGCCGCGGAGTCGCGGCGGCTGATCAACGAGACGTACAGCGCGTTCGTCCAGGGCTTCATGCCCACCCTGGCGCGGCCCGACGTGGACGTGCTCGACGGGCTGACCACCGCGATCATCGTGGACCAGCAGCGGATGGGCGCCGACCCGCGCTCCACGGTCGGCACCGCCACCGACGCCAACGCGATGCTGCGCATCCTCTTCAGCCGGCTCGGCACCCCGCACATCGGCTCACCCAAGGCGTTCTCCTTCAACGTCGCCTCCATGAGCGGGGCCGGCGCGGTCACCGTGGAACGCGGCGGGAAGCAGGTCAAGGAGCGCCGCGCGTTCACCGTCACCGGCGGCATGTGCCCGCGCTGCGAGGGCCGCGGCACGGTCACCGACATCGACCTGACCCAGCTCTACGACGCGGACAAGTCCCTCGACGAGGGCGCGCTCACCATCCCCGGCTACAAGCCCGGCGGCTGGAACCACCGCCTCTACAGCGAGTCCGGCCTCTACGCCCCGGACAAGCCGATCCGCACCTTCACCCAGGCGCAGCTGGACGACTTCCTGTACCGCGAGCCGACCCGCATGAAGATCGCGGGCATCAACATGACGTACGAGGGTCTCGTCCCGCGCATCCAGAAGTCCATGCTCGCCAAGGACCGGGAGGCGATGCAGCCGCACATCCGGGAGTTCGTGGACCGCGCGGTCACCTTCACCACCTGTCCCGACTGCGCCGGCACCCGGCTCAGCGAGGCCGCCCGCTCCTCGAAGATCAAGGGGATCAGCATCGCCGACGCCTGCGCGATGCAGATCAGCGACCTGGCCGAGTGGGTGCGGGAGCTGGACGAGCCGTCGGTGGCGCCGCTGCTCGCCTCGCTGCGCGACACCCTCGACTCGTTCGTGGAGATCGGCCTCGGCTATCTCTCCCTGGACCGGCCCGCGGGCACCCTCTCGGGCGGCGAGGCGCAGCGTACGAAGATGATCCGCCACCTCGGCTCCTCGCTGACCGACGTCACGTACGTCTTCGACGAGCCGACCGCCGGTCTGCACCCGCACGACATCCGGCGGATGAACGACCTGCTGCTGCGGCTGCGGGACAAGGGCAACACGGTGCTCGTCGTGGAGCACAAGCCGGAGGTCATCGCGATCGCCGACCATGTGGTGGACCTCGGCCCGGGCGCCGGTACGGCCGGCGGCACCGTCTGCTTCGAGGGCACCGTCGCCGGGCTGCGCGCGGCCCGCACGCTCACCGGCCGCCACCTGGACGACCGGGCCGCGCTGAAGGACCGGGTGCGCGAGCCGTCCGGCGCGCTGGAGATCCGCGGCGCCACCACCCACAACCTGAAGGGCGTCGACGTCGACATCCCGCTCGGGGTGCTGACCGTGGTGACCGGGGTGGCCGGTTCCGGCAAGAGTTCGCTGGTGCACGGGTCGGTACCGGCCGGCGCGGGCGTGGTCTTCGTCGACCAGAGTCCGATCCGCGGCTCGCGGCGCAGCAACCCGGCGACGTACACCGGGCTGCTGGAGCCGGTCCGCAAGGCGTTCGCCAAGGCCAACGGGGTGAAGCCGGCGCTGTTCAGCGCGAACTCCGAGGGCGCCTGCCCGGCCTGCAACGGCGCCGGGGTCGTCTACACCGACCTGGCGATCATGGCCGGGGTGGCCACGACCTGCGAGGAGTGCGAGGGCCGGCGGTTCGACGCCTCGGTGCTGGAGTACCGGCTCGGCGGCCGGGACATCAGCGAGGTGCTGGCGATGACGGTGGAGCAGGCCGAGGAGTTCTTCGGCAGCGGGGAGGGCCGCACCCCGGCCGCGCACCGCGTGCTGCGGAACCTGGCCGACGTGGGCCTCGGCTATCTCACCCTCGGCCAGCCGCTCACCACGCTGTCCGGCGGCGAGCGGCAGCGGCTGAAGCTGGCCACGCACATGACCGACAAGGGCGGGATCTACGTCCTGGACGAGCCGACCACCGGGCTGCACCTGGCCGATGTGGAGCAGTTGCTCGGCCTGCTGGACCGGCTGGTCGACGCGGGCAAGTCGGTGATCGTCATCGAGCACCACCAGGCGGTCATGGCGCACGCAGACTGGATCATCGACCTGGGCCCGGGCGCCGGCCACGACGGCGGCCGGATCGTCTTCGAGGGCACCCCGGCCCAGCTGGTCGCGGCCCGCTCCACGATCACCGGCGAGCACCTGGCGGAGTACGTCGGCCGCTGAGCCCCTGCGCGGTCTCAGACCGGCAGCGGGCGGGCCACGTCCGGGCGGGACACCGCCCGCCTCTCAGAAGGGCAGCGGGCGGGCGTGCACCACGTCCAGGCGGGAGACCGCCCGGGTCAGCACCACGTACAGCCGGTGCGCGCCCCGCTCCTCCGCCTCCGCCACGGCGGCCGGTTCCACGGCGATGACGTGGTCGTACTCCAGACCCTTGACCTGGCTCGCGGGGACGACGGCCAGCCGGGCGCCGAGCGCCTCGGGACCGGCCGCCTCCAGGCCGGCCCCGGTCAGGGCCGCCCGTACCCGGTCGGTGTCCGCGTCCGCCGCGATCACGCCGACCGAGCCCTCCCGGGCCAGGGCCTCTCGGACGGCGGTCACGGTGGCGGCGAGCACGTCCTCGGCCGGCCTGAGGGTCAGCTCGCCGTCGGTGCGCAGCGAGGTGGCCGGGGGTACGGCGACATCGAGGCGGGCGAGCAGCCGGTTGGCCGGTTCCAGCACGGCGGCCGGCACCCGGAACCCGGTGGTCAGCGGTACCACGGCCGCGTCGGGCCGGCCCAGGTGGCGCAGCTGGACGGACCAGTCGCGGGCGGCCCACGGGGTGGTGCCCTGGGCGAGGTCGCCCAGGACGGTGAGCGAGCCGAAGGCGGCCCGGCGGGCGATGGCCCGGCACTCCATCGGGGACAGGTCCTGCGCCTCGTCCACGACGATGTGCCCGTAGCCCTCGGGGTGTTCGATCAGCCCGGCCAGCTCGTCCAGCAGGACCAGGTCGGCGGCCGACCAGCGGGCGGACTTGTACGAGCGGGGCGGGCGCGGCCAGCGCAGCGCCGCCTGCTCCCCGGGGTCCAGCAGGCCGTCGGCGGCACGCGCCAGCACCTCCGCCTCGGTGAGGAGTTCGGCGAGGACCTCCTCGGGGCGGACCTTCGGCCACACCGCGTCGAGCTGCGCCGTCAGCGGCCGGCACCGCTCGACGCGGCGGACCCAGGAGGCGGGCAGCACCCCGGAGCGCCGTTCGGCCTGTTCCCGCAGCCGTCGTACCACCCGGGTGCGCACCCGTTCCCGGCCGATGGCGTACGGGGGTTGCTCGGCGCGGACCTCGGCCACGATGCCGGCCAGTTCCCCGGCGGACACCCGCCAGCGGTAGGAGCCGTCCGGGACGGCGAGGTCGGTCACGTCGTCGGTGGTGACCCGCGCGTACAGCGCCCGGCGCAGCACCTCGGCCATGCGCGGGTCGTGTTTGACGGTGGCCGTGGCCGGCGCGTCGGTGCCGTTGGCCGGGTGGCGGGCGATCTCGTCCAGCAGGGTGCTCTGGCGGTAGCCCTTGTCGGCGGTGCCGCGCCGGGCGGTCTCACCGAGCGAGGGCAGCACCTCGGCGATGTACCGCAGGAAGGTCGGGTTGGGGCCGAGGATCAGCAGCCCGGAGCGCTGGAGCCGCTTGGGGTGGGTGTAGAGCAGGTACGCGGCCCGGTGCAGGCCGACGGCCGTCTTCCCGGTGCCGGGCGCGCCCTGCACGCACACCGAGTCGGTGAGGGGGGCGCGGACGAGGTCGTCCTGCTCGGGCTGGATGGTGGCGGCGATGTCCCGCATGGGTCCGACACGGGGCCGCTCGATCTCGCGGGCCACGATGTCGCTGGTCCGCGCCTCGCCCCGGCCCAGGTGCTCGTCCTCCAGCGCGGTGAGGTCGCCGGCCTCGCCCCGGCTGCCCGGCGCCCAGCCGAACCGGCGGCGCACCTCGACGCCCTGCGGGTCGGTGGCGTCGGCCTGGTAGAAGGCGCGGGAGACGGGGGCCCGCCAGTCGACGACGAGCGGCGGGGCGGCCGGGTCCTCGGTGATGCGCAGCCGGCCCACGTGGTAGCTCTGCCCGCCGTGCCCGGGATGGCCGGCGGCGAAGTCGAGCCGGCCGAAGAACAGCGGGCCGGGCGGCAGTTCGCGCAGGGCCTTGGCCCGGCTGCGCAGCCGGTGGCCGAGGACTTCGGCGTCGGCTCCGGAGGCGGAGACGTCCTCGCCGACGACGACCTGTTCGGCGGCGCCGTCGACCATCGCGGCGAGGGCGGCGCGGCAGGTGTCGTGGTAGGCGCGCTCGGTGCGCAGGGCTTCCGTGAGGGCGGGGTCGGTCGACGTCATGCCGCCAGCGTACGACAAAACGTTACCGAGTTAAATTCTTTACCGAGTCTCAGCTCTGGGTCCGCAGCTCCGGCAGCGACTCGGCCAGCCGCGCGAACGCCCGCTCGGCCGCCCGTACGGCCTCCGGCGCCACCCGCTCCACCGGCTCGCCCGCCGCGATCCGCCGCCAGTTCTCCAGGGCGAGGACCCGCTGGACGGCGATGATCTGCCCGGCGGCCAGCCGCGCGTCCAGATCACCGCCGAGCGCCTCGGCGAGCGCCGCCTCCGACCGCTCCTGGTGGGCGTAGGCGCGCGCCGCCAGGGACGGGGTGCCGTAGAGCAGCCGGTGGAAGGCCAGCACCTCGGGGTGGTCGTTCAGGCCGGTCACCGGGTCGCGCCGGTCCAGCCCGGCCAGGAAGTGCCGGCCCAGCGCGGCCACCGGATCGGCGGCCCCGGCGGCCACTCGGGCGGCCTCCGTCTCATGGTCGGCGATCCGGTGCAGGACCAGGTCCTCCTTGGCCGGGAAGTACCGGAAGAGGGTCGGCTTGGAGATCCCGGCCGCGGCGGCGACCTCCGCCACGGACACCGCGTCGAAGCCGCGCTCCAGGAACAGCCGTACGGCGATGTCCGACACGTCCTGGTACATCCGCTGCTTCTTGCGCTCGCGCAGACCCATCTCACCCATGGTGGGGAGCCTACGCACCCCGGCCCGGGCCGCGCTCAGGCCAGCAGGTCGTCCACCTGGGCCTCGCCCTCCCGGTACCGGCGGGCGATCTCCCCGCTGCAGTCGTCGGCGGTGCGCTGGAGCCGCTGGCGGCAGCGGGAGACCTCCTGCTCGTAGCGGACCAGCCGGCCCATGGCCGCGGTCAGCTCCGGGTCGGTCCGCGCCGTCAGGTCCGACAGCTCCACCTCGGCGAGCATCTCCGCGGCCAGCCGACCGTACTCCTCGTTGTGCGGGGTGCCGAGCGTGACATGGCGGGCCGAGGACCGCTGCCGGGCCGGGGCGTCCTTCAGGATCTCCGCGAGCCGCTCGACCACGGAGCCGTCGGCCGGCGCCGGCACGGACACCCGGCCGCGCCGCCCCAGCTCGGCGCGCAGGATGTCGATACGGCCCTGGAGCAGCCGCCGCACATAGCTGAGGTCCGCCTCGTCCCGCTGGGCGTCGCGGCGCAGGGCGCGCAGCTCGGGCAGGCTCAGCCGGGCCAGGTCGGGCGCGCCGGACCCGGGGTCCGGGGGGCCGTCGGTGCGCTGCGCGGGCGGTCGGTGCGGCCCCTGGGTTCCCAGCCGCCCGCTCGTGCTCGGTGTGCTCATCTGCGTGACCGTCCCCTCGACCGGCGTGTGGGAAGCATCGTGCCACCCCAATCGGCCGCTATGTGACCGAGAGACCCCGAACGGCCCCAGATGGGGGGTAACGGATCCATATTGGTCCCCGTGCGGGCGGCGGCGGGACACCGGGCATGATGGTCGGCATGCGTGCGGTGGTACAGAGGGTGGACGGCGCGAGCGTCGTCGTGGACGGCGAGACGGTCGGCGCGATCGAGGGCGAGGGGCTGTGCGTCCTGGTGGGGGTGACCCACGAGGACACCAAGGAGAAGGCGGTCCAGCTGGCGCGCAAGCTGTGGACGATCCGGATGCTCCAGGACGAGCGGTCGTGCAGCGACACCGGGGCGCCGCTGCTGGTGATCAGCCAGTTCACCCTCTACGGCGACGCCCGCAAGGGCCGCCGCCCCACCTGGAACGCGGCGGCCCCCGGCGACATCGCCGAGCCCCTGGTCGACGAGGTCGTGGCCCACCTGCGCGCCCTGGGCGCGACGGTGGCGACGGGCCGCTTCGGCGCCCAGATGAGGGTGAACCTGACGAACGACGGACCGTTCACGGTGTTGCTGGAGATGTGAGCACAGGGCGTACGCCCACGGCTACGGCTCGACCACGACCTCCTGAGCCGCCGCCGTATCTCCGGCCAGGAGCCGCGCGTCGACCGGTACGTTCCGCTTCACCAGCGCCAGCGCCACCGGCCCCAGCTCGTGATGGCGCACGGACGTCGTCACGAACCCGACCTTGCGGCCCTCGGGCCCCTCGTCCGCGACCCGGATCTCGGTCCCCGCCACCGGCAGGTGCACCTCGCTGCCGTCCAGGTGCAGGAAGACCAGCCGGCGCGGCGGCTTGCCCAGGTTCTGCACCCGGGCGACCGTCTCCTGCCCCCGGTAGCAGCCCTTCTGCAGGTGCACGGCCGTACCGATCCAGCCCAGCTCGTGCGGAATGGTCCGGTGGTCGGTCTCGAAGCCGAGCCGGGGCCGGTGCTGCTCGACCCGCAGCGCCTCGTAGGCGAGCAGCCCCGCGGCGGGACCGTGCGACGCGGCGAAGGACTCCAGCTCCGCGCGCGGCAGGAACAGATCACGGCCGTACGCCGTCTCGCGTACGACGACCCCGTCCGGCACCTCTGCGATGGAGCCGGCCGGCAGGTGGACCACGGCGATGTCGGCGGTGCGGTCGGCGACCTCCACCCGGTAGAAGAACTTCATCGACTCCAGGTAGGCGATCAGCGCGTCCTGGGTGCCGGGCTCGACATGCGCCCAGACGGTCGTACCGTCGTCCACGAGGTACAGCGCGTGTTCGATGTGCCCGTGCGCGGACAGGATCAGGGCCTCGGTGGCCTCGCCCGCGGGCAGTTCGCTGACGTGCTGGGTGAGCAGCAGATGCAGCCAGCTCAGCCGGTCGTCACCTCTGACGGTGACGACACCGCGATGCGACAGGTCGACGAAACCGGTGCCGTCGGCGAGGGCGCGCTGCTCGCGGAACAGGTCGCCGTAGTGGGCGGCGACACCTTCGTCCACACCCTCGGCGGGGACTGCGCCGGGCAGGGACAGCAGGGGGCTCTTCATAACGCAAGCCTACGACGTGGTACTTGAACCCTTCCGGGAGCAGTCCCGGCACCGGCCGAAGATCGCGAAGTGCTTCATGTCGGTGTCGAACCCGAACTGCTGCCGCAGCTTGGCCGTGAACTCGGCGGCCACCTCCACGTCCGCCTCGATCACGTCCTCGCAGTCCCGGCACACCAGGTGCAGGTGGTGGTGCCGGTCGGCGAGGTGGTAGGTGGGCGCGCCGTGCCCGAGGTGGGCGTGGCTGACCAGGCCCAGCTCCTCCAGCAGCTCCAGCGTCCGGTAGACGGTGGAAATGTTGACCCCCGACGCCGTCTTCCTCACTTCCACGAGGATGTCGTCGGGGGTCGCGTGCTCAAGGGTGTCGACGGCTTCGAGGACGAGCTGCCGCTGCGGCGTCAGCCGGTAGCCGCGCTGCCTGAGATCGCTTTTCCAGTCGGTGCTCACCACACCGACGAGTGTAGGACTACTTGAAGAAAGCGATGCCGTCGTCCGGCATGTCGTCCGGGAGGGCCTTGGCCCAGCGTTCGACGTCCTCGGGGGTGACGACCTTCTTCAGCTGGGCCGACATGTACGGGCGCAGCGGGACCTCGGGGGTCTGCTTCTCGCCCACCCACATCAGGTCGCTCTTCACGTAGCCGTACAGCCGCTTGCCGCCGCTGTACGGAGCCGAGCCGGGGGTGCGGGCGACGGCGTCCGTCACCAGGTCGATCTGCGGCTTCTTGTCGGCCATCTCGCCGTACCAGATCTCGATGACACCGTCGTCGCGGGTCATCGTGACCTCGACCTTGCGGTCGGCGTCGATCCGCCAGAAGCCGGTCTCCGACTCCAGCGGGCGGACCTTGTTGCCGTCCTTGTCCAGCACCCAGGTGTGGGAGCGGTACTCCAAGAAGTCCCGGCCGTCGTGGGTGAAGCTGACCTCCTGACCGAAGTTGCACTTCTGGGAGCCGGGGAAGTCGTGCACGCCCGCGCCGGCCCAGTTGCCGAGCAGAAAGGCGAGCGGGACAAGGTCCTTGTGCAGGTCGGACGGGATCTCGATCATGAGCGGAGGCTTTCCTAGAGGGGGGTCAGCGCTGGCCCTGGTACAGCTTCTTCACGGTCAGACCGGCGAAGGCGAGCACGCCGACGCAGACCAGGACCAGCAGGGTTTCGAAGAAGATCTCCACGGGTGCTCCTTGAGCGAGGGTGGGCATACGACAGAGCCGGAGCCCAGCTTACGCGGCCGGGCCCCGGCACTCCTGACGAGGTCCGCTCAGCCGAGCAGCTCGGTCTGCAAGGCCACCGTCTGCCGGAACGGGACGGCGTCCACCCCGCCCTGGCGGGTCTGGGTGATCACCGCGATGGTGTCCCCGGCCGCGAAGTACGCCTGCCGCACCTGCTCGGCGCCGTACGGCTCGGCCTCCGTGTACGGGAAGAGCGTCACGCCCTTCATACGGGCCCCCGGCGGGAACGTCTCGTCCAGTGCGTAGTACTCGGCACCGCGCACCGGGTAGGCGGGCGCCCCGGTGTTGGCGAGGTCGCCGGCCAGCAGGGTCTCGGAGACGGCGGCGGTGCCGAACCGCAGCAGCCGGATCCTGGTGCGGGTGCCGTCCGGGGTGGTCCAGCCGCGGCCCGCGATGTGCCGCAGACCGTGGTCGGTGAGCTTCTGGGCCAGTTCCCGGCGCTTCTCCCCGGTCGCGTAGTCGGCGAGGAAGTCCTTCACCGGCAGCCACCCGTCCGTGCCGCGCGGTCCCGGTTCCACCGTCGCCCCGCGGGGCGCGGGCAGTACCAGCGCGCGCAGGTCGGCGTAGTGCGTCCCGGCGCGGTTGCCGGCTTCGAGCGGTCCGGGGCTGCCGGGCGGCAGCGGCGGCCGGACCAGTTCCGGGTAGTCCCAGCGGCCGTCGGAGGCGGTGGCCAGGCCCGGCAGGTCCGTCCGTTCCATCCGGCTGATCCCGTACGCCGTCCCGGCCCCGACCAGGCAGAACACGGCCGCGACGGCGGTCCACCGCAGCGCCGCCCGCACCTTCCGCCGGTCCTTGTACGAAACGGTGGTGGGCGACGCACCGGCGGGCAGGGACGACGGCACGGGCACCGTCTCCTGCGGGTCCCCGCCCTGCGGGGCCGGTCGCTGTGTCTGCTCGGTCATACGGCCTTCCCCGGGTCCTCGATGCGGTCGAACTGGGCGGCGACCATGTCCGCCGCCTCCTGCCGGTCCAGCTCCCCGGCCGTGGTCGCGGTGGCGAGGACCAGGACGTCTCCGACGGATCCGAGGCACACCATCGTGCCGATCTGCTCGTCCGGGTCGGCCGGCGGCAGGAAGCACGCGGCGTCGTCCTCGTGTCCCTTCACCGCCGGACCCTCGCGCAGGGACTTTGCGGACCCCAGGAGCCGCCGCTGGAGGGCGGCTTCGGAGCCCACCGCCAGCCGGTCCGCCATCCGCACCAGCATGACCTGCGCCGTGAACTCCTCGCCGGACCCTGAGGAGGCGCCGGCGGTACTCACATAGCTGCGCATCGCGATGCCCTTGACCGGTTCCCGGTCGTACCGGCGCTCCATCAGCAGCCGCTGGGAGCGGGGCAGCCCGGCCAGCGACCGCTTGCGCTGGGCGGTCGCCTCGGCGCCGGTCAGTTCGGCGTCGGAACCGAATTCGTTCATGTCCGGGCCGGGCCCGTACCGCCCCTCTTCATAGGGCAGCAACAGGGTGCTCACCCCGGTGTCCTTCGCGGAGTTGCCCACCGATGCCTTGGGCAGCCGCCAGGTCGCGGCACCCGGGTCCCGGTCGGCCCCGTGGACGACGACCGCGGTCCAGCTCACCCCCGCGACGACGGCGAGCGCCGCCGCGGCACCCCCCAGCACGAGGCCGACGCGGCGCCGCGGGCGGCCGGGCCCGGCCGGCCCGGGAACGGAGTTCTCGGGAGTTTCCGTCGTCACAGCCGCTCCATCTGCCGCTTCGCCAGGTCCACGATGGCTTTCTTCGGGATCGGCTTGGTGTCGTTGATCCAGACCTGCACGGAGACGTCCCCGCGCCACGCGTGCGCCCGTGCCTCGTACACGTTCACTCCGTCGCGGTTCCGGGGCGTGCGGTACGTGTACGCCTTGCCGTCGCCCGTGCCGGGTATCGCCCAGCTCTCGGCGTCGCTGTCGCGTCCGGCCCAGTCGTAGCTGTCCTTCGCCTCGTCCCGGGCGCCGAGCACCTCCTCCTGCCGGAACTGCAGCAGCCGGATCTCGACCGAGCGGGTGCCGCCCTCGATCCAGACGACGGTGGCAGCCCGGCGGAACTCCGCCTCGAGCAGCCAGCCGTAGCCCCCGGCCGGGTTGTTGTACGTCTCCGCCAACCGGTTCAGGCTCATCCAGCCGTCCTCGGCCGGGACCCCCGCCGCGCGCGCCCCGTCCGGCTTCTTCAGCAGCAGCCGGCGCAGGTCACCGTCGGTCCTGACCTCGCGGTCCCGCGCGGCGGACAGCGGCGCGGGAGCCTCGCCCGCGGCCTGCTCCAGCCTCGGCTGGGACAGCGGCGGCAGCCGGGTGGGCTCCCGGCCGGCCTGGATGAGGTAACCGGCGCAGAGACCGGAGATCAGGCCGAGCACGGCGGCGCCGGCCAGGACTGCCGGCATCCGGCCCCGGCGCCGTACCGGCTCTAAGCCGGACCCCTCCGAGCCGTCCGAGCCGTCCGAGCCGTCCGGGGCACCGGTGTCCGCCGGCTCCGTGCCGGGTCTCGCGTACACGTCCAAAGGACTCCCCCCAAGGGATATAAGAAGCGCGGCTTCCGTGGCCGCGCCGTCACAGCAAGACTCATGGCATGCACATGGAGTTGCGGGCAAGCGGATTACGATTCAGGCATGGCGAAAAAGCTCGTTATCAAGGTGACGGCCGGCGCGGACGCTCCCGAGCGGTGTTCTCAGGCGTTCACGGTCGCCGCCGTGGCCGTGGCCAGCGGGGTCGACGTGTCTCTGTGGCTGACCGGGGAGTCGTCGTGGTTCGCGCTGCCGGGGCGGGCGGCCGAGTTCGAGCTGCCGCACGCCGCGCCGCTGCCCGACCTGATCGAGTCGGTTCTCGCGGCCGGGCGGATCACGCTGTGCACGCAGTGCGCCGCGCGCCGGGAGATCACCGAGAAGGACGTCATCGAGGGCGTACGGATCGCGGGCGCGCAGGTGTTCGTGCAGGAGGCCCTGGGCGACGACACGCAGGCGCTCGTCTACTGAGGCACCGACCGCCGCTCACGGGCGCGGGCGCTTCTTGCCGTCCAGTTCGTCCCACCACTCGTCCGACTCCGGGTCGCCCGAGGGGTCGTCCCACCAGCGGTCCTCCGGGCCCCGCCGGTTGGCGACCATCGCGGCGACCGGCGGGATGACCATGGCCACGACGCACAGGCCCACGGCCGCGGGCACCGACCAGATGCGTACGACTCCCCAGGCCAGGACGAAGAGGCCGATGCATGTCCCCATCATGGCGAAGTAGAGGCGCCGGCGCCGGGCGTACATAGCTCCAGAGTAGGACCGGCCGGCCCTGTCACAACTGATCCACAATTTCCCGGCGGCCGGGCCCGGCGGGGTTACCGTGGCGTATCCGTACCGGACGCCCGTCACCACCGCCACCACCACCGACCCGGGGGAACCCCATGCGAGGCCTGCGCATACTGCTGATCGTCGTCGTGATCCTGGGCGTGCTGTTCGTGATCGTGGACCGGGTCGCCGTCCACTTCGCCGAGGGCGAGGCCGCGGACAAGCTGAAGGCCAATGAGCAGCTGGCCACGACCCCGGACGTGGACATCAAGGGCTTCCCCTTCCTGACCCAGGTCGCGGGGGGCTCCCTGGACGATGTCGAGGTCGGGATCAAGGAGTACGACGCGGCCACCGGCGACGCCGGCCGGACGATCCGGGTCGAGGACCTGAAGGCCCACATGAAGGGCGTGGAGTTCTCCGGTGACTACAGCTCCGCCACCGCGGCGACCGCGACCGGCACCGGGACGGTCTCGTACGCGGAGCTGCTGAAGACCGCCAAGCCGGAGCCGACCGAGGTCGCCCCGGGGGCCACCGCCCGGGTCACCGGACTCTCCGACGGCGGCAACGGGAAGATCAAGGTGGCGGTGGAGCTGTCCGCGCCCGCTCTCGGCATCAAGCAGACGGTGTCCGTGCTGAGTTCGGTGAGCGTGGTGGACGGCAAGGTCGAGGTGCACGCGGACTCGCTGCCCAGCCTGGCCGGCGCCGCGATCGCCGAGGACCGCATCCGCGCGATCACCGACTTCCAGCAGGCCATCGACCAGCTGCCCGGCGGCATCAAGCTGGACAAGGTGCAGGCGGAGCCGGAGGGCGTGGAGATCAGCGTGAAGGGTTCGGGCGTCCGGCTGGCGGGGTAGGCACCCGTTCCGGAATCCGGGGATGGACAGCGATCGTCCGACTGGCGAGACGGGCGCGTCCGCAGCGTAGCCACGGCCGCGTGCGCGAGCGTCCGGCGGGCCCCTGGGGCTCGGCCGGGCGCTCTTCTCGTACCGCCATCCGGACGATCGCGTCTCGCCATATGACACACCGGTGACACGCCCGCCCCGTCGTCCCTACGATCGGGCCCATGCGGTACTCGACGAGCGTCCTCCAGCCGCGGGGACAGGCGGATCTCACCAAGCGGCGGGCAGTGGACCTGTGCCGCGTGGCCGCCATGCTCTGTCGCCCCTTCTGAGCGGAAGCCCCCGGCTCCCGCGTCCCTCATCCGCCCTGCCTCAGGGCATCCGTGTGCCGCTCGGGCACCGAGCGCACCCCTTTCCACCCCGCACGCCCCGCCGCGACTGCCCCGGAGGAGAAAGAGCATGAGCCGCAGCGACGTCCTGGTCGACGCCGACTGGCTCCAGGAGCACCTGGACGACCCGACCATCGCCATCGTGGAAGTGGACGAGGACACGTCCGCCTACGAGAAGAACCACATCAAGAACGCGATCCGCATCGACTGGACCAAGGACCTCCAGGACCCGGTCCGCCGTGACTTCATCGACCAGGAGGGCTTCGAGAAGCTCCTGTCGGAGAAGGGCATCGCCAACGACCACACGGTGGTCCTCTACGGCGGCAACAACAACTGGTTCGCGTCGTACGCCTACTGGTACTTCAAGCTCTACGGCCACGAGAGCGTCAAGCTCCTCGACGGCGGCCGCAAGAAGTGGGAGCTGGACGCCCGCGAGCTGGTGGCCGGCGACGAGGTGCCGCAGCGCCCGCGGACCGCGTACAAGGCCAAGCCGCAGGACACCTCGATCCGCGCCTTCCGCGACGACGTCGTGGCGGCCATCGGCGCCCAGAACCTGGTCGACGTCCGCTCGCCCGACGAGTTCTCCGGCAAGCTGCTCGCCCCGGCCCACCTGCCGCAGGAGCAGTCGCAGCGTCCGGGCCACGTGCCGAGCGCGAAGAACATCCCGTGGTCGAAGAACGCCAACGACGACGGCACCTTCAAGTCGGACGAGGAGCTGAAGGCCCTCTACGCCGAGGAGAACGTCGACCTCGCCAAGGACACGATCGCCTACTGCCGCATCGGTGAGCGCTCGGCCCTGACCTGGTTCGTGCTGCACGAGCTGCTGGGCGTGGAGAACGTCAAGAACTACGACGGCTCCTGGACCGAGTACGGCTCCCTGGTCGGCGTGCCGATCGAGCTCGGCGCCGGCAAGTAAGTCCGCCCCCCTCTCAACCCCTCAGGAGTACGACATGTGCGGAGCGAAGGCCGGCGGCCCGGACGCCTCGGCGATCAAGCCCGGTGAGACCACGATCCAGGGTCAGGTGACCCGCGACGGCGAGCCGGTGACCGGTTACGTCCGACTGCTGGACGCCACCGGCGAGTTCACCGCGGAGGTGCCCACCTCCGCGACCGGCCAGTTCCGCTTCTACGCGGCCGAGGGCACGTGGACCGTGCGCGCCCTGGTGCCGGGCGGGACCGCGGACCGTACGGTCGTCGCCCAGAAGGGCGGGCTCGCGGAGGTCGCCATCGCGGTCTGACAGGGCTCACCGCAGGGCTCACTGTGACGGCTGAAGGGCCGCATCCCCGGGGTTGGACGCCGACGGGGGTGCGGCCCTTCGGCATGTGCCGCGAAAAAGCGTCAAATTGAATATGAGATGACGGGGGTGAATTCCAGCCACCACCGGAACGGGCGATTCCACTACCATTTCCCGGACGCCACCCCTAACCTCCCCGTATGGCAGATTCCGGTTACACACAGATCCTGATCTACGCGCTCAACTACGCCGATCGCATGCTGGAAGAGGTGCCGTATCTGCGTTACTCCGCCGAGCGGAGCCTGGGTTTTCTGTGGAGCCTCCGCGACCCGGACGAAAGGGCCGTCGTCGTCACCTCGGAACCCGTCGACCCCTACACCCTCGAATATCATTTCCGGGATGTTTTCGGTTTTGACGACCGAATGATCGAAAGCGTGCGCGACCGGCTGACCCTGCTCACCCCCGGCGCCCGCCGGCCGCGCCCGCTGGACGACCTGGTCCTCGGCGACGACGGCCTCGTGGCCACGCTGCGGGACGCCGTCGGCAAGACCGCGCGGGCCGGGATCGTCCACTTCATGGCGTCCGAGGCGCTGGACGAGCTGGCCCGGCGGATCGGGGCCGACCTGGACGAGGGGCACGCCTCCCTGGCCGCCCGCTGGGGCAGCAAGGCGGGCAGCAAGGAGATCCTGCTCAGGGCCGGTGTGCCGGTGCCCGGCGGCGGGGCCGAGGCGCTGCGCGACGAGGCGGAGGTGGCCGCCGCGATCCGGCGGCTGGCCGGCGGCCCGGACCGGCCGCGGTATGTGCTGGTGAAGGTCAGCGCGAGCACCTGGGCGGCCTCGGTCGGCAATGTGCTGATCGACTGCGAGAAGTACGCCCGGACCGGTGACCTGCTCGGCTCGGCCGAGGTCCTGCGGATGTCCGCCGAGGAGTTCCACCGGGAGCTGGCCGGCGAGGGCGTGATCGTGGAGGAGTTCCTGGAGCAGGTCACCTCCTCCCCCAGCGGCCAGGGGTACGTCACCGCCGACGGCACGGTGCAGGTGCTCGCCTGCCACGACCAGGTGCTCTCCCAGGGCCAGTACTGGGGCTGCCGGTACCCGGCCGAGGAGCGGTGGCAGCCCCACATCACGGACGCGGTGGCCCGGACGGGCGAGGTGCTCGCCTCGCTCGGCCACCGGGGCAGCTTCGGCGTGGACTTCGTGATCGCCCAGGACCGCGGACCGCTCGCCGTGGAGATCAATCTGCGCAAGGTCGGCCCCAGCCACGTGCTGCGCTACGCCGAGGCCCTGATCGGCCGGGACGTCGGCGCCGACGGACGGCTGCGCCGGCCGGACGGGCAGGCCATGTGCTACGTGCACGGGCGCCTCCTCGACCCGGAGGCGCTGGGCCGGCTCGACCCGCGCACGGCGGTGGCGCGGCTGCGCGCCGGGGACCTGCTCTACCGCCGGGACCGGGGCGAGGGCGTCGCGCTGCACGTCCTGGGCGCGCTGAAGACCTGCGGCTTCGTGGAACTGACCGCGTTGGCGCCGACGTTCGCGGCGGCCGAGCGCTACACCGAGGCCGCCCGGACGGCGCTGCTGCGGCCGGCTGACGGCTGACGGCGGGGCGGCTGACGGCTGGGCGGGTCCCCGGGATCTCCGGGAACCCGCCCTTCTCTCTTCCCCTGGCGCCGGTCAGTCGGGGCGCAGGGCCCGCTCGAAGGTCTCCACGATCAGCTCCGGCGGCTCGGTGCCGACGGAGACCCGCAGCATGTCCCGGTGCAGCCCCCGCGCGCGCAGCGCGGCCCGCCCCCTCGGGGTGGTGAGCAGGTCGTAGTGCGCGACGAAGACCTGCGGGGAGGCCATGGTGAACTCGGCGCCGAAACTGGGCCCTTTGGCCACCGCGAGCCGGTCGTAGACCAGTTCCAGGGGGACCTCGAGATCCACCATGAGCAGCCCGCCGGGCCCGCCGGAATCCCGCGCCACCTTGCGGTAGTTGGCGGCGGACCGGGTATCCAGCGCCCAGCTGGTGTCCCGGACCACGTCCGGATGGCGCCGAAGGCACTCGGCGAGGGCCAGGGCGTTGGCGTTCACCCGGACCATCCGCTCCGCGTAGCCGCGGATCCGGGCGGCCACCCGGGCCGTGTCCCGGCGGTAGGGCTCGTCGCCGTACCGCGGCAGCACGGTCAGCAGGTCCGCCGCGAACGGCGAACCGGGAGCGACCACCACCGCGCCCGCCAGCACGTCCGCCGATCCGGTGGCGTACTTGGTCAGGCTCTCGCAGACCACATCGGCGTACGGCACCACGTCGACGTTGTGCGGGGTGGCGATCGTGGCGTCCACGACCAGCGCGCAGCCGGCCCGGTCGGCGATCTCGCGCAGCGCCGGCAGGTCCGGCACGCCCATCCCCGGGTTGCTCGGGATCTCCGCGATGATCCCGGCCAGTCCACCCGCGTGCGCGGCGGCCACCCGGGCGACCTCCGCCAGGTCGAAGGGGTCGGGCACGGTGGTGTGCCCGACGTTCACGACCTTCTTCTCGAACAGGTGCATGGTGTCGAAGAAGATCCAGCCGAGCTGGAGCCAGTGGCGCCGGCCGCTGTCCCGCTGGATCTCCGTGACCGCCTCGACGGCCGCCGCCACCGCGTTCATACCGCTGTTGCGCAGCGCCACGTACCGCGGTCCGGGCACCCCGTAGGCCCCGGCGAGGGCCTGAGCGACCGCCCGCGCGGGCGAGTCGTCCGCCGTCTCCTCCACCTGCCGGCCGTCGATCAGGCCCGCGTCCCACAGCACGTCCTCCGCCTGCCGCGAGGACAGGTGGCCGCCGGTGTGCATGACGTGGGCCCGCGCCCGCGCGGCCCCCGGCCCCCGGTCGGGCAGCCGCACCCCGGACAGGACGTGTCCGCCGAGGGTGAGGTCGCGCGCCGCGCCGGGCGGCAGGCCGGCGTAGGCCGCGGCGGCCCGCGCGGCCCGCGCCGAGCGGGTGAGCAGCAGCGCCCCGCCCCGCTCCCCGGCCGGGTCCTCCCGGGCGGCCAGCTCCGCCACCCGGACCACGTAGGGGTGCGGACGGAAGCGCGGGTAGCCCCAGGAGATGCGGCTCAGGGTGGCCGCGTCGTTCGACTCGTACCCGATGACCGACGCCACGTCGGGGATCGAGACGGACACCGAGTGCACGGAGCCGGGGACGGGCCGGCCGGCGGCGATGTGCCGCAGGCCGTCGGCCGACCCGGTGGTGCCGGATACCGCTTGGCTCATGCCTCGAGGCCCACGAGCCGCTGCACGCCGTCCCAGTAGTCCTCCACCAGCCCGAGGAACTCGTAGGCGCCCGCCTCGAACTCGGCGCGGGTCGCGGGTGAGTGGACGTAGGGCGCGATGGCGTTGAAGACGGAGTTGCTGTGCCCCACCTCGACGTCGATGTGCAGCTGCCAGAAGTGGCGCAGGTCGTCGTCGTACCCCTGGTTGCGCAGCCCGTCGTTGATCTTCGAGACCATGATGGACGACATGGTCTCGTCGGCGTACAGCGCGCCGAGGGCCTTGTGGATCGGCGACTCGGTGTACAGCACCCGGATGCCGTCGTTGAGCCGCTTGGTGACGTCCAGCGGTTCGTAGGCGTCGAGGTGCTCCTTGTCGATGCCGATCCGGGCGAGGAAGTCGGCGAAGAGCGTGGAGTGCGTGACCTCGCCGCCGACCTCGTCCGCGACGTTCAGGATGATCTCCCGCAGGATCATCTCGTCCCGCGTCTTGACCGCCATTCCCGTGATGTAGAAGGGGAGGTAGCGGAAGAAGTAGTAGCACTCGCTGTACATCAGGCGCTCCTGCTCGGGGGTGAGCGCCGTGGTGCGGTAGGCGTTCAGGTACGGGTGCTCGACGCCCCGGTGCGAGGCGATTTTCGCGAGGACGCCGTCCAGGTAGTCCTTGATCTCCGGGTCCTGTACGGCGATCCGCCGGCGGATTCCCGGCTCCACGTGGTCGAAGTGGTCCGACAGCGGCTTGGTGTCCGGGGTGTTCAGATCGGTCATGGTGATCCCTCGTCGCGGGGGAAAGCGGAGGAAAGCGGGGAAAGCTCTGCCGCAGGCCCTTGCCGGGCCGCGGGTACGGTGGCCGGTCCGGTCAGTCGTCCAGGGCGGCGGCCGCCGGCACGTCGGCGTCCTCCCACCAGCGGTCGTCGCCCTGCAGCTCGCGCCGCAGGTCGCGGTCGCCCGCCCAGGTCATGTTCAGGATGATGCGGGTGGTGTCCTCGCGCAGCGGAACCGTGCGGTGGAGCGTGGTGTCGGTGCGCAGGAAATACACGTCGCCCGACTGGAAGTGGTACGTGTGAATGGGATTGTCGACGAGATACTGGTGGATCCGCGGATCCGACTTGTCCCACTCCGTGTGCGGTACGCACTGGAGCATGCCGCCGATGTCGATGGGCGGGGCCTGGAGGACCCAGATGAGGGCGAAGCTGAAATCGCCCCAGTGCCAGCCGTGCGTGTCCCCGCTCCGCTCCTGCCGGGTGATGAGGAATTCCTCGTCGTCCTTGGGGCACGGATGCAGTTTCTCGCCGGCTATGCGCTCCAGCGCGCCGAGCAGTTCCGGATTCGCGTAGATCGAGGTGACCAGTTCGCTGTTGCCCGCGATCGTCTCGCTCTGCACCACGGACATCGAGCGGCGGGTGTATCCGGTGGTCTGGAGGCGGAGGTCACGCCGCTCGGCGTATTTCTCCAGCAGCCGGTCCGCCTCCGCCCGCACGTTTTTGCGGACGTCTTCCCGAATCAGATCGGTGACGGTGACGATGCCGTACCGGTGGTAGTGATGCGCCAAACGGCGCAGTGCGCTCTGCTCCAGGGGATTGACGACAGTGCTTTCCTGCCCATTGCTGCTCACGGTGATCTCCCATGCTCGGCTGGGGATTACGTGCTCGGCGAAGACGACGCGCGTCTGGGCCCGGTGAAGACTCCTGAAGAGGCTAGATAGGCCCCAGAGCCTGATCAACGGGTGCCGAATCGAAAGGCGCGGTTTACGGCCAAGAGCATCTGCGGGAACAGAAACGATCAGAGAAAACGCAGGCCGGCGGACCGGCGACGGCGATGTGGATCAGCGGGGGAATTCCTCCGGACCGCCGGCCGGTCCGCACAGTCGGCACCGCCCGGGACGGAAGGGGCCGGTGTGACCGGGTTGATTGGCCCGATGCGTCCGGCCCCATATGCCCAGGACACGGGCCCATATGCCCAGGGCATGAGCCCCTGTGCCGAGGGCCCGGGCCCCTGCGTCGAGGGCAGGGGCCCGGGCCCGGACGGTGCGGCTAGCCCAGCGCGCGGCCCAGCACCCACACCACCGGGGCCGCCGCCGACAGCGGCAGGGCGACGCCCGCGGTGAAGTGCACGAAGCGGGACGGGTAGTCGTAGCTCGCCACCCGGTGGCCGATCAGCGCGCACACCCCGGCCGCCGCGCCGAGGACGGCGCCCTTGGTGCCGAAGCCGGTCATGCCGCCCACCACGACGCCGACGCCCGCCGCCGCGAGCAGTCCGGCCACGACCCGGGCCGGGCCCGGCAGCGGCAGGGCGCGGGCCACGACCGCCGCCGCGACGGCCGCCGCGCCCACCGACACCTCGTGGGCGCCGGCGGCCAGGTACCCGGTGGCCAGCACCGAGAGGGCCGCCGAGACGACGGTCGCCATCAGGCCGTACATCCGCTCGTCCGGCGAGGCGTGCGAGCGCAGCTGGAGCACGAGGGAGAGCAGGACCCACAGGCCGAGCGAGCCGAGGATGGCCACCAGGGCGTGGTCGCGGCCGGCCGCCAGGACCGCCACGTCGGCCGTCAGCGCGCCCGCGAAGGCCAGCGCGATGCCCTGCCGGGCGGGCCACATCCCGTTCAGCCGGAACCAGCCCGCGGCCGTCACCGCCTGGAGCACCACCAGCGGTACCACCAGGGCGTACGAGGCGATGGGCGCCGCCGCGGCCAGCAGCAGGCCCAGCAGCGCGGTGAGCGCCGCCGGCTGCATGCCGGGCTCGATGATCGGGGACCGGCCCTCCAGACGGGCCCGCTGGGCGTCGGTGATCCGCGCGTTGCCGGCGAGGGTGGCGGGGCCGTAGGCGGGCTCGTCGGTCGGGTCGGCGGGCCCGGTGGGCTCGGCAGGCGCGGGGGTGGCGGCGACCGGGGGCGGGGTCGGGACCGGGGTCGGGGTCGGCGCGGGGGCCGGTTCGGGCTCCGGCACCGGGGCGTACTCCCCGTACGAACCACCGTACGAGCCCGGAGCCGCCCCTGTATGCGCCCCGGTGTGCGCCCCTTCATACGCTCCCGCGTACGGGTCGGCGTACTGCTGAGGCTGCGGCTGCGGGTGCGGCTGCGACTGCGACTGCTGATATCCGGGATCCCCGTAGTACCCCTGCGGCTGCTGGTACCCCTGCTGCTGGTACCCCTGCTGCTCCTGCCGCGGCAGGTACGACGTCTCCTCCGCCGGCACCGCCGCGTGCGTCTGGGTCTCCCAGGTCTGGCCCTGCCACTGCTGGGTCAGCTCGGGGTCGTGGCCGTACTGCTGCTCGTGTCCGGGCCACTGCTGCTGAGGCTGCTGCTGATACGGGTCGTAGCCCTGCTGGGGGCCGCCCTGGTACGGCTGCTCGGTCATGGTCACCCTCCTGCGAACGGCGGGAGCACCTCGACCGTGCCGCCCTCGGCCAGCCGTACCGTCTCATGCGCGCGGGTCCCGACGGGGTCGCCGTCGACGAGGAAGGAGCAACGCTGGAGCACGCGGGTGAGTTCGCCGGGGTGGCGCTCGCGGACGGCGGCCAGCGCGCCGGCCAGCGTGTCCGCCTCGTACGGCTCCTCGGCGACCTCGGCCGCGGCCTTGGCGGCGGCCCAGTAGCGCACCGTGACCTTGGGCATCTGAATCCTCAATCGACGGCAAGAACAAGAAAAAGTCAAAGACAGTGTGAGTCAGGCTAGCCCGCCGCCGACACCGCCCAGTCCGCGATCCGCGCCACCAGGGCCTCGTCCGCCGCGTGCTCGGCGTGGCCCATGCCCGCCTCGATCCACAGCTCGCCGCCGTGGCCGCCGGCCGCCTCCGCGAGCATCCGGGGGTGGTCGAGCGGGAAGTAGGCGTCGCGGTCGCCGTGCACGATGAGCAGCGGGGTCGGGGCGATCCGCGGGACCGCCCGCACCGGGGAGAGCGGGACCGGGTCCCAGTCGCGGTGGTGGATGCGGGTGCGCAGTCCGTAGCGGCCGACCAGGCGGCCCTCGGGGCGGGTGACCAGCCAGTGCAGCCGGCGCATCGGGGCCGTGCCCCGGTAGTACCAGCGGGCGGGCGCGCTCACCGAGACCACGGCGTCCACCGTGCCGGGGCGCAGCGCCGCGTGCCGCAGGACCACCGAGCCGCCCATGGAGAAGCCGACGGTGACCACGCGCGCGTGCCCGAGGCGGCGGGCGTGCTCCACGGCGGCGGCGAGGTCCAGCACCTCCTTGTCGCCGACGGTGGACCGGCCGCCGGAGCGTCCGTGGCCGCGGAAGGAGAAGGTGAGGACCGCGCCGTGGCCGCGCAGCACGTCGGCCACCCGGCGCACGTGCGGCCGGTCCACGTCCCCGGTGAAGCCGTGCGCGATCACGAACGCGAGATCCCGGGAGCCCGGAGCAACCGCTTGCCAAGGGTCGGCAAAGCCTTCGTATACGGCACCGGGGCCCGGATCGTATACGCATTCGACCGGCACACCGTCTGCCGTGCGGAGAAACGTCCGCACCTGGCCACTTCCGTTCGTCTCGTATTCCGGACGATCGGTGGGACGGGCCACATCACCTGCCGGTCGGTTGGTCATGTGGGCTATTCTGCTGGGCAGAGGACTCGGGCAGCGTAGCCCCCGGGTCCTTTTGTGCTTTCGGAAGCGTTGTATACGAAGCGGGAAACCTCAGGGGTCCCGCGTGTGTACGGGGCCTTCGGGATCGCAGAGCAGTGCCCGTCCGCACAGCGTCCTCGCAGGGACCGAGGAGGAACCAGACGTATGAGTTCTCTGCTGCTCCTGACCAACGCCCTTCAACCGTCGACAGAAGTGCTGCCCGCCCTCGGCCTGCTCCTGCACAACGTGCGGGTGGCCCCGGCGGAAGGCCCCGCGCTGGTCGACACGCCGGGTGCCGACGTGATCCTCGTCGACGGCCGCCGCGATCTGCCCCAGGTGCGCAGCCTGTGCCAGCTGCTGCGCTCCACCGGCCCCGGCTGTCCGCTGGTCCTCGTCGTCACCGAGGGCGGTCTCGCCGCCGTCACCGCGGACTGGGGCATCGACGACGTCCTGCTCGACACCGCCGGTCCCGCGGAGGTCGAGGCCCGGCTCCGCCTCGCCATGGGCCGCCAGCAGCTCGTCAACGACGACTCGCCGATGGAGATCCGCAACGGCGACCTGTCCGTGGACGAGGCCACCTACTCCGCCAAGCTCAAGGGCCGGGTCCTGGACCTGACCTTCAAGGAGTTCGAGCTGCTCAAATACCTCGCGCAGCACCCCGGCCGGGTCTTCACCCGCGCCCAGCTGCTCCAGGAGGTGTGGGGCTACGACTACTTCGGCGGCACCCGGACCGTCGACGTGCACGTACGGCGGCTGCGGGCCAAGCTCGGCCCGGAGCACGAGTCGCTGATCGGCACCGTCCGCAACGTGGGTTATCGATTCGTTACCCCCGAGAAGACCGACCGCTCCGCCGAGGAGGCCAAGGGCAAGGCCGCCCGGGCAAACGCGGAAGATGCGGACGCAACCGCCGTTCCGGCCGGCGCCGAGGCCTGACCGGCGCCGCGGCCCCGCTCGACGGGGCCCGGCCGCCGCCCGGCCACCTGCTGATACGCCCTGCCCAGGAGGGGTCCATCCGCGTAGACTCCGCGCGTGGCCAAGGTGACTCGGGATGACGTGGCACGGCTGGCTGGGACCTCCACCGCCGTCGTCAGTTATGTCATCAACAACGGACCCCGGCCGGTCGCCCCGGCCACGCGCGAGCGCGTCCTCGCCGCGATCAAGGAACTGGGGTACCGGCCCGACCGGGTGGCGCAGGCCATGGCGTCCCGGCGCACCGACCTCATAGGGCTGATCATCCCGGACGCCCGTCAGCCGTTCTTCGGCGAGATGGCGCACGCGGTGGAACAGGCCGCGTCCGAGCGCGGGAAGATGGTGCTGGTCGGCAACACCGACTACATCGGCGAGCGCGAGGTCCACTATCTGCGCGCCTTCCTCGGGATGCGCGTCTCGGGCCTGATCCTCGTCTCCCACGCGCTGAACGACCTGGCCGCCGCCGAGATCGACGCCTGGGACGCCCGGGTGGTGCTGCTGCACGAGCGGCCGGAGGCCATCGACGACGTGGCCGTGGTGACGGACGACCTCGGCGGCGCCCAGCTCGCGGTGCGCCATCTGCTGGAGCACGGCTACGAGTACGTGGCCTGCATGGGCGGTACGGCCCAGACGCCGGCCGTCGGCGACCCGGTCTCCGACCACGTCGAGGGCTGGAAGCGGGCCATGGCGGAGGCCGGGCTGCCCACCGAGGGCCGGCTGTTCGAGGCGCCGTACAACCGCTACGACGCCTACCGCGTCGCCCTGGACATCCTCGCCGGGCCCCGGCGGCCCCCGGCGATCTTCTGCTCCACCGACGACCAGGCGATCGGCCTGCTGCGGGCCGCGCGCGAGCTGCGCATCGACGTGCCCCGGGAGCTGGGGGTGGCCGGGTTCGACGACATCAAGGAGGCCGCGCTCGCCGACCCGCCGCTGACCACGGTGGCCTCCGACCGGTCGGCGATGGCCCGGGCGGCGGTCGACCTGGTGCTGGACGACGGGCTGCGGGTGGCGGGCTCGCGCCGGGAGCGGCTGAAGACGTTCCCGTCGCGGCTGGTGGTGCGGACGAGCTGCGGGTGCGTGTAGCCCGCCGCGGGCCCCGTCTCCGCTGGGCCGGTCCCCGTCTTTATATCGGGCAAACACGGTTCTGCCGGGCTTCTCAGCGTGCACTCAGGAAGCTCTCATGGTCGCGGGGGACTCTTTTGTCATGACCGAGAGCCAGGGCACTTACGAGCAGCCGTACCCTTCCTCCCCCGCCTCCCCCGAGTGGCCGCCCCCGCCGCCGTACCGGCCGGGAACGCCGCCCGAGCCGGGGACGAAGCGCGGGCGCGGACCGGTGGCCCTGCTCGCGGCCGTCGCGATCGTGGCGGCGGCGGTCGGCGGCGGCACGGCCTACACCGTGCAGGAGCTGGCCGGCAAGGACGCCACCACCGCCGTCGGCGCCCCCGCGGTACCGACCGGCAAGCGCGGTGACGTCGCCGCGATCGCCGCCGCGGTCGGTCCGAGCGTGGTCGAGATCAACGCGACCCTCGCGGGCGGCTCCTCCACCGGCTCCGGCGTGATCGTCAGCTCGGACGGCGAGATCGTCACCAACAACCACGTCGTCTCCGGCGCCTCCTCGGTGAAGGTGCGCACCAGCGACGGCAAGAGCTACACCGCCGAGGTGCTCGGCACCGACAGCTCCAAGGACCTCGCACTGATCAAGCTGCGGGACGCCAAGGGCCTGAAGGCGGCGGCGCTCGGCGACTCCGACGCCGTGCGGGTCGGCGACCCGGTCGTGGCCATCGGCTCCCCCGAGGGCCTGACCGGCACGGTGACCAGCGGCATCGTCTCCGCCCTGAACCGGGACGTCACCGTCTCCACCGACGAGAACCAGGGCCAGGACCGGGGCGGCGACAGCCAGTGGCCGTTCCGGTTCGGCGGCCGTGAGTTCAACGGCGACACCGGCTCGTCCACCACCACCTACAAGGCGATCCAGACCGACGCGTCCCTGAACCCCGGCAACTCCGGTGGTGCCCTGTTCGACGCGAGCGGCCGGGTCATCGGCATCAACTCCGCGATGTACTCCTCCGGTTCGCAGGCGTCCTCGTCCTCGGACGCGGGCAGCATCGGCCTCGGCTTCGCCATCCCGGTCAACACCGTCAAGTCCGACCTGACCGCCCTGCGGTCGGGCGGCACCAGCTAGACCACTCACGCGCCCAGCCGGCGCACGAGTCAGCAAGGAGCAGGTCATGATCAAGCACGTTCCGCACCACATGGCCGAACGCGGCCCCGCCGGCCTCACCCTGGCCCTGTCCATCGTGTCCGAGCTGCATGTCCCCGTTCCGGCGCCCCGCGCCCCCGAGCTAGCGACGCGGGCCGCGACCCCGGTCCCGCAGCTGATGGGCCTGCGCACCTCCGCCGTCCGCCGGCACCGCCGCAAGGTTCCGCTGCACCGGCTGAGCACGGTCCGGGCCTGACCGGCCCGCGCGTCCCTCACCGGCCCGCGACCCGTGGCACGCTGAGAGACGTCCGCAACCGTCCCACCGCACCCCGAGGAACCGCGAGCGATGAGCCCCGCCGAAGGCGACCGTGACCCCCAGCGCATCCTGATCGTCGACGACGAACCGGCCGTGCGCGAGGCCCTCCAGCGCAGCCTCGCCTTCGAGGGGTACGACACCGAGGTCGCCGTCGACGGGGCCGACGCCCTGGAGAAGGCGGGCGCCTACCGGCCGGACCTGGTCGTGCTGGACATCCAGATGCCCCGCATGGACGGCCTGACGGCGGCCCGCCGCATCCGGGGCGCGGGGGACACCACCCCGATCCTGATGCTCACCGCCCGCGACACGGTCGGCGACCGGGTGACCGGCCTGGACGCGGGCGCCGACGACTACTTGGTCAAGCCGTTCGAGCTGGACGAGCTGTTCGCCCGGATCCGGGCGCTGCTGCGCCGCAGCTCCTACGCGGCGGGCGTGTCCGCCGAGGCCCGCCAGGACGAGGCGCTCACCTTCGCCGACCTGCGGATGAACCTGGCCACCCGGGAGGTGACCCGGGGCGAGCGGCCGGTGGAGCTGACCCGCACCGAGTTCACCCTGCTGGAGATGTTCATGGCCCATCCGCGCCAGGTGCTCACCCGGGAGCAGATCCTGAAGGCGGTGTGGGGCTTCGACTTCGAGCCGTCCTCCAACTCGCTGGACGTGTACGTGATGTACCTGCGCCGCAAGACCGAGGCGGGCGGCGAGCCGCGCCTGGTGCACACGGTGCGGGGCGTGGGCTACGTCCTCAGGCAGGGCGGCGCCGAGTGAAACGTCTGCTGCGCCGGTACCGGGCGCTGCCGATCCGGGCCCGGCTGGCGATGCTGGTCGCGGCGGCGGTGGCGTTCGCGGTGGCCGCGGTGTCGATGACCTGCTGGTTCATCGTGGAACGCAAGCTGTACGACCAGGTGGACGACGATCTGCGCAAGTCGCTGAAGAACACCACGCAGCCCGACCAGGTGCTGCTGGCGCTCGCCCGCTGCACGGACACCCCGCCCTCCGACAACCCGTTCCGGGACCGGTACTCCCAGGTGGTCACGGAGGACGGCAAGGTCTGTCTGTTCGGGGGCGCCTCGGTGAAGATCAACGTCACGTCGGCCGACAAGTCGGAGATCCGCAACCTGGACGTGGGCACGCTCTACTTCCGCAACGGCACCGACAGCGAGGGCAACGACGTACGGGTGCTCACCCGGCCGCTGCTGGCCACCGCGTCGTCGACCGGTGAGCGCGGGCCCAACGTGGGCGTGCTCATCGCCGCGCCGCTGAAGAGCACCCAGCAGAACCTCAACGACCTCGCGCTGATCCTGCTGCTGGTGTCGGCCATCGGGGTCCTCGGCGCCGGCGCGGCGGGGCTCGCGGTGGCGCGGGTCGGGCTGCGGCCGGTGGACCGGCTCACGGAGGCCGTGGAGCACGTGGCGCGGACCGAGGACCTGAGCGTGCGCATCCCGGTGGAGGAGGACAGCGAGGACGAGGTGGCCCGGCTGTCCCGGTCGTTCAACTCGATGACCGCCTCGCTGGCCAGCTCCCGGGACCTCCAGCAGCAGCTGATCGCCGACGCCGGCCACGAGCTCCGTACGCCCCTGACGTCGTTGCGCACCAACATCGAGCTGCTGACCCGCAGCGAGGAGACGGGCCGGCCGCTGCCGCCCGAGGACCGCAAGGCGCTGCTCGCCTCGGTGAAGGCGCAGATGACGGAGCTGGCCGCGCTGATCGGCGACCTCCAGGAGCTGTCCCGCTCGGAAGGGCAGCGCGGCGAGCGGGTGCAGGTCGTCTCCTTCCGGGACACCGTGGAGGCGGCGCTGCGCCGGGCCCGGCTGCGCGGCCCGGAGCTGACGATCACCGCCGACCTGGACCCCTGGTACGTACGGGCGGAGCCGTCCGCGCTGGAGCGGGCCGTGGTCAACATCCTGGACAACGCGGTGAAGTTCAGCCCCGAGGGCGGCACGGTCGAGGTGGCGCTGCACGAGGGCGCGCTGACCGTCCGCGACCACGGTCCGGGCATCCCCGAGCAGGAACTCCCGCACGTCTTCGACCGGTTCTGGCGCTCCCCCGGCGCCCGCGCCCTGCCCGGCTCGGGGCTCGGCCTGTCCATCGTGGCCCGTACGGTCCAGCAGGCGGGCGGCCAGGTCACCCTGGCCCGCGCCGAGGGCGGCGGCACGGTCGCCACGGTCCGTCTGCCGGGCGCCCCGACCCCGCCGCCGGAGGCCCCGCGGACGGCGGCCGGCTGAGTCAGGCCCCGTCCGCCGCCTGTTCGGTCAGGCCGGTGACCGGGGCACCCTGGGCTCCCTGGCCACTCGCGCCGAGGCTGGCCAGGAGCCGCAGGTTGTCGTGGGCGGCGGTGCCGGGGGCGGCCGACTGGATGATCAGCTCCGCGCCGGTGACGTCGGGGAGGCCGAAGTTCTCCTGGTGCAGTTCCAGGTAGCCGACCGCCGGATGGTGGTACGCCTTGCGGCCGTGGGTGCGGGTGCGGACGTCGGCGCGCGCCCACAGCTGCCGGAAGCGTTCGCTGTGCATGGCGAGTTCGCCGATGAGGGCGGCCAGCTCCCGGTCGCCGGGGCAGCGGCCGGCCGCCAGCCGCAGATGGCCGACGACGTCGAGGGTGCAGTTCTCCCAGTCGGCGAACAGCTTCCGCCCCTCCTCGGTCAGGAAGAGGTGCCGGGCGATGTTCAGGCCCTCCGCCGGCCGGCTGTAGATCATGTCGCCGAGGCGGTTCGCGGCCAGCACGGTCAGCCGGTGGTCGATGAGGAACGCGGGGGCGTCGGTGATCAGCTCCAGGACCCGCAGCAGCTCGGGGCGCGGCCGTGCCGAGGTGGCCCGCCGGGGCTCGCCCACCACCCGCCGGGCGAGCCGGTGCAGGTGCTCGCGCTCCACGTCGTCCAGGCCGAGGACCCGGGCGAGCGCGTCCAGCACCTGCACCGAGGGCTGCCGCGCCCGCCCCTGCTCCAGCCGGACGTAGTAGTCGACGCTCACCCCCGACAGGTGCGCGACCTCCTCGCGCCGCAGCCCGCTCACACGGCGGCGGGAGTCGGGCCGGATGCCCACGCTCTCGGGGCTGACCCGGGCCCGCCGGGTGCGGAGGAAATCGGCCAGATCGTCCATCACTCCAGTATCCGCGCCCGATCGCCCGCCTGGGTGGCCCCGCCAGTACCAGGAAGTCCGGTCCGACGGAGGAGGCGCCCCTGAATCGCGCCGCCGGATCCCGCAAGGATCGGGGGCATCCCGACTCAAGGTCTCAAGGAGCAGGAGCAGTCATGAAGGTCTTCATCGTGCACGCCCACCCCGAGCGGCGGTCGCTGAACGGCGCGCTCACCGACATCGCGGTGGAGACGCTGACCGGTGCGGGGCACGAGGTGCGGGTCAGCGACCTGTACGCGATGGGCTGGAAGTCCGAGGTCGGCGCGGACGACTTCGGCGGCGCCGCCTCCAGCCCGCTGGACGTGGTCCACGACTCCGGCCGCGCCTTCGAGTCCGGCGCGCTGTCCGCCGACATCCGGGCCGAGCAGGAGAAGCTGCTGTGGGCGGACACCGTGATCCTCCAGTTCCCGCTGTGGTGGTACTCGATGCCGGCGATCCTCAAGGGCTGGGTGGACCGGGTGTTCACCTACGGCTTCGCGTACGGGGTCGGCGAGCACAACGAGGTCCGGTACGGCGACCGCTTCGGCGACGGCACCCTCAAGGGCAGGCGCGCGATGCTGTCGGTGACGGTCGGCGGCCCCGAGTCGCAGTACTCCGACCGGGGCATCAACGGCCCCATGGAGGACGTGCTGTTCCCGATCCAGCACGGCATCCTCTACCACCCCGGCATGGACGTGCTGCCGCCGTTCGTCCTGCACCGGACGGTACGGATGGCGCCCGAGGTGTTCGCGGACGCGGCCGAGCAGTGGAAGAAGCGGCTGCTGACCCTGGAGGACACCGACCCGATCCCGTACCGCCGCCAGAACCACGGCGACTACGAGATGCCGTCGATGCGGCTGCGCGAGGGCCTGGAGCTGCCGGGGCGCACGGGCTTCGGCCTGCACATCGCCGGCTGACCGCCCGGCAACCTTTCCGCGCCCTGCGGCGACTCCGGTTCAGCACCCCACACGGACACACCTGGAGTCGCTCATGAGCACTCGCACTCCCCGTCACCGCCGTAGCCGCGCCGCGTTCGCGGTCGGGCTGCCGCTCGCGCTCGCGGCGGCGGGCGGACTCGGCTACGGCCTGCTCGGTCCCGGCGCCTCGTCGCACGCGTCGGCCGCGACCGCCGTCCCGGCATGGGCCACGCAGGCCGCCGACGGGTTCGCCTCGGTGAACGCGCTCGGGCAGAACGGCACGTACGGCGGGCGCGGCGGCGAGATCGTCACCGTGAAGACCCTGGCGGACCTGGAGAAGTACGCCACCGCCGACAAGCCGTACATCATCGTCGTGGCCGCCGCGATCACGATGGACCCGGTCGGCAAGGAGATCAAGGTCCAGTCGGACAAGACCATCATCGGCTCCGGTACCTCGGGCCAGATCGTCGGCGGCGGCTTCTTCCTCGGCCAGGGCGTCCACAACGTGATCATCCGGAATCTGACCATCCGGGACGCGTACCAGGGCGTATGGAACGACAAGGAGCACGACTACGACGGCATCCAGATGGACGGCGCCCACCACGTCTGGATCGACCACAACGACATCCGGCACATGGCGGACGGGCTGATCGACAGCCGCAAGGACACCACGTACCTGACCGTGTCCTGGAACCGGCTCGGCCAGGAGAACAAGGCGTTCGGCATCGGCTGGACCGAGAACACCACGGCGGACATCACGATCCACCACAACTGGATCCGCGAGACCGAGCAGCGCAACCCGTCCACGGACAACGTGGCCCACGCCCACCTGTACAACAACTACCTGGTGGACGAGCCGGGTACGGCGATCACGTCGTCCTACGGCAATTACGCGCGCGGCAAGACGAACATGCTGCTGGAGAACTCGTACTTCCAGGGCCTGACCAACCCGGTGATCAGGGACACGACGGCCACCCTCGTCCAGCGCGGCAATGTCTTCTCGGGCACGAGCGGCCGCAACGAGAGCGGGGGTACGGGCGGGTCGTGGGACCCGAGGAGCTACTACGCGTACACGCCGGACAAGGCCGCGGACGTGCCGTCGGTCGTGAAGTCGGGCGCCGGGCCGCGTAGTTCCCTGGGTACGACCACGACGACGGCCAAGGCGGCGGCGACCACGCTGACCGTCGCCAAGGACGGCTCGGGCCAGTACACGACCGTCCAGGCGGCGGTGAACGCGGTCCCCGCGAACAACGCCTCCCGGGTGGTCATCGCCGTCAAGCCCGGCACGTACCGCGAGACGGTGAAGGTCCCGTCGAACAAGCCGCACGTCACGATCCAGGGCACGGGCGCCAGCCGCAAGGACACGGTGATCGTCTACAACAACGCGTCCGGCACACCGAAGCCCGACGGCTCGGGCACGTACGGCACCGGCGGCAGCGCGACCGTGGCCGTGGAGGCCGACGACTTCCAGGCCCGCAACCTCAGCATCACGAACGACTTCGACGAGGCGGCCCACCAGGACATCGCCCAGCAGGCGGTAGCGCTCCGCACGGCCTCCGACAAGGTCTTCCTCGACGGGGTGATCGTGTCCGGCGACCAGGACACCCTGCTCCTGGACACGGCGTCGAAGGACCGCCTCGGCCGGGTCTACATGACCAACTCGTACGTGATCGGCAATGTCGACTTCATCTTCGGCCGGGCCACGGCGGTCATCGACAAGTCGGTCATCACCCTGAAGAAGCGGTGGAACGGCACATCGGCGGGTTACGTGACGGCCCCGTCCACGGCCGCGAACCGCAAGGGCATCCTGATCGCCAACTCCACGGTGTCCGGGGACGTCTCCGACCGCACCTTCTACCTGGGCCGCCCCTGGCACGCCGGCGGCGACGCCACGCTGGACCCGCAGACCACGGTCCGCAACACGTCGTTGAGCGCCGCGATCAAGACAACCCCCTGGACCGACATGAGCGGCTTCTCCTGGAAGGACGACCGCTTCGCGGAATACAAGAACACCGGCGCGGGCGCGGGCTCGGCCGGCACGGACCGCCCCCAACTGACCGACACCCAGGCCTCCACCCAGGAGATCGGCGACTGGCTGGGCGACTGGACTCCTTCGGCGTCCTGAGGCGGGCGCACTCCGTCAGCCGCCTCGGTTACGGGGGCGGCTGACGGGGGCTCTCACTCCTCTACCGGTGGTGCCTCGTCCTGCTTGAATCCCTGCCAGAAGAGCTGTTCCACGGTGATCTGGGGATCTTCGGAACGTCGGACGAAGGTGTACTTCAACCAGCCATTGCCGTCATCGAAGAAGAAGAGGCGGGCACCGTGCGGCTGACTGGACCGGATCGGGACGACCCACATGCCGTCGGGGAGGTCGGCATCCGCTTCGACACCTCGGAAGTACGGATCTTTCACCGTGACCAGTTCGGCGCGCACGGCATAGACCATGTCCCGTGCATGCGCGGGTAGTGCTTCGAGCACAGCAAGAGCATCGAGCCGCCAGTCCATCTGCCACGGCGGCCCCATGAAACCGTCGGTCACTCCCCGGGCTCCAACTGCTGCACCCGGTGACGGATCCTCGACGCCTCTTCGAGGAGCGCCTTCGCCTCAGCATT
The DNA here is from genome assembly GCF_000720835.1 of Streptomyces achromogenes subsp. achromogenes. Classification (GTDB taxonomy): domain Bacteria; phylum Actinomycetota; class Actinomycetes; order Streptomycetales; family Streptomycetaceae; genus Streptomyces; species Streptomyces achromogenes. The sequence goes on from NZ_JODT01000019.1 coordinate 221,432, forward strand.
GTCGGTGGCCTCTGAGGCCCGCAGCTCAAGATCCTGCACGTGTGCGTCCAGCTCGGGATCCCGGGCCAGGGCGTACTCGCCCCACCAGAGGGCCATGAAGGCCGGGACAGGGCCGACGTCAAACGTGTCGGCGATGGCACGCTTCCAATGCGCGTCAAAGTCAGGAAGCAGCTCGGGGGTGTGCTCGGCGATGGCCTGGCGCAGCGCCTTCGGCGTCCGCTCGGGCATAGGGGGGACGACAGAACCAGGCTCCGCAGCGTGGGCACTCATGCTCGCTGTCCTCCTTCTACATGCCGTGACTACGACCATAGCCGCCTCGCATCTTCCACATGAGTCGTTCGTACCCCGGTCGTCCATTCGACCGGGGGACCAACCATGCGGGGACACACGACCCGACACGCAGGGCTTCCGCCCCACATCACCCGAACGTGTGCACGCCCCTCCCCCGCTTGATCCCGTCCACGAACCCGGCCCAGGAAGCGGCCGAGAGAACCAAGGGCCGGGAGGCGGGGGTTTTGCTGTCGCGGACGGGGACGAGATGGGGGTATCCGTCGGCAACCTCGACACAGTCGTTGGCTCCCCCTTCGCTGTAGCTCGACTTGCGCCACGTGGCGGTGGACAGGTCGGGGGTCACAGGGACTCCTTCACGCCGTCTACGAACGCCGACCAGGACGCGGTGCCGAAGATCAGCGCGCTGCCTGCGGGGACCTTGCTGTCGCGGACCGGGACAACACCCGGGTAGCCGTCGGCAACCTCAACACAGTTGTTGTCTCCCCCCGCGCTGTAGCTCGACTTGCGCCACGTGACCACGCTGAGATCGGGGGTGTGCCTCATGATCTGTGCTCCTTCAGTAGGTCCCTGATGAACGCAAGCGAGTCTGACGGGGAAAGCGCCAAGTCCCGCAGCCGATCGTAGGACAACCGATGCAGCAGAACGCCGTCTGGATCCTCGATCAACTCACCTCGCGTAGTGCCCTCCGTGTAGGCAACGCCGCTGCCGTCCTTCTGCCACAGCAGCGTCAATGAACCCTGCATGTGGTGGTGCACTCCCACACGGAAGGGCAGCACTTGGAGCGTTACGTTGGGCCACAGGGCAACGGTCTCTATCCGGAGTAGTTGCTCCTCCCAAGTCTTCGGCAAGGCAGCAGGACGCCGGAACGCGAACTCGTCCATGACGATGCGCACATTGGGTTCCGGCTTGTGTTGCAGCAAGTACTGACGTCCGATGCGAGCCGCGACCTGCTCCTCTACCCAGTCGGTGTCGGGCGTTGTCTGAAGCCCGGACAACACCTCCCTGGCGAAGTCCTCGGTCTGTAGAAGCCCAGGCACACCCAGAGCGAACTTCCACATGATCCGCGCCGTTGCCTCAAGCTCCATGAACCGCTTGAACTCGTCCATGAAGGCATCCAGTCGAGCCGCCCTCCAATGGCCGACCAGCAGGGAACCCGTGCCGTAGTAGCTGTCCAGGTCCTCCATGACCGTCACCTTGGACAGCCGCTCGCCGGACTCCAGGCGGCTCAGGTAGCTCTTGTCGTAGCCGGTGTCCTCGGCCAGCTGGCCCAGGGACTTGCCGGCCTTCTCGCGCAGTACTTTCAGGGTCTGGCCGAGGATGGCCCGCCCGGACACCGGCCCCGGGTCAACGGTTTCGCCCACGTCACCCCTCCCTGTTGTCCCTGCTCACGGACAACACGACACCTCTTCCGCAGCGTACTCGCCGTCCGTGACGATCGAGGCACGAATCGTAATCGTCACCACCCCACAACGGAGACTTCTCATGGCCGAGTTGCGCCTACTGCCCTGGACGAGCCCCGACGGAAAGCCCTGCTACTTGAGTGCGGACCACGACGGCAGCCGCCTGTCCCGGCTCGCGGACGACGTGGAGGCGGCGCAGTTGCGGTCGGGTGAGCAGGTGCTGGCCGGGGCGAGGGCCGTGCTCGCGGACCGGGCGGCGGGCGAACGCGCCGTACGCTTCGCGCTGACGCGGGCCGGCGAGTCCCTGGAGGAGGTCCTCCGCATCGCCCACAGCAGGGGCGCCCGCATCCCCGCGTACGACTGCTGACGGCCCGCGTACGACCGGCCCCGTACCCCCGTCACGGTCTACCGTGGACTCCCAGGCACCCCCACAGCCCAGCCGGAGAAGAGAGCGCGATCATGGCCCACGAGGTGGATCCGAACTCCTGCGAGAGGACCCCGGACGCGATCCGTGCGGCTCTGCAGCGGCGCCCCGACTGGCTCAAGGCCTTCGAGCGGGACTGGCTGAGCGCGGCGGCGGAGTTCGACCAGCCGGGGCTCGACGCGGTGATCGACAAGTGGTTCCCGTTCGCCTGCGCCTGCGCCACTCCCGGGTACCTCGACGAGGTGGAGCAGACCATCAAGCGCATGGCGGAGGGCGACACGGAGGGCATGGTCTTCTACGACGCGGACGGCAACGCCTACGACGCCGACAACCACCCCGTCGACACGGGCAGGCGCGGGTGAGCGCGTACTCGATCAGGTACGTGGAGCGCGCGGCCTGGCGCAAAGCCGCGCTTCCGGGGTCTCAGCGGGCGTCCCTGGAGAGCCTGGAGAAGCGGCTCGTCCTCAACCCGTTCGGCCCGCCCGCGGCCAGTAACCGCGACAACAGCTGGTCCGCCGCGTTCACCGGCGGCTTCATCACCTACATCGTGTCGAACCGGCACGTGGTGATCAACGTGATCGATCTGGTCGCCCTCTGACCTTGTCCACAGCTGTGGACAAGGTCAGAGGACCGGCACACACGGACCTACTTGATGACCGTGATCCGGTTCGTCGCCGGAGGCGCGAGCGGGGAGGACGCCGACGAGTTCGCCGTCAGGTACTTCACCAGGGCCGCCAGGTCGTCCGTGCCGACCAGGGGGTTCTTGCCCTGGCCCAGGCTCGTGAAGCCGTCGCCGCCGCCCGCGAGGAAGGCGTTCATCGCGACGCGGTAGGTGGCCGCCGGGTCGATGGGCGCGCCGTTCAGGCGGATGGTGTCGGTGACCACGCGGTCCGCGCCGGACTTGGTGAGGTCCAGGGTGTAGGTGAGGCCGGCCGAGGGCTGGAGGATGCGCGGGGCCGCCTCGTTGGAGCCGCTGACCTGCTCCTTGAGGGCCTGGATCAGCTGCGCGCCGGTGAGGTCCACGAGGTTGACCGTGTTGGAGAACGGCTGGACGGTGAAGCCCTCGGCGTAGGTGACCACGCCGTCGCCCTCCGCGCCCTTGGCCGCGTAGGTGAGGCCCGCCCGGACGCCGCCGGGGTTCATCAGCGCCAGGCTGGTCTTCGGGTCCAGCTCACGCCCGTAGGCGAGCTGCGCGTCGGCGACCAGGTCGCCCATCGGGGACTCGGTGCCGGTGTTGCCGATGTCGCCGGAGATGTAGCCGATGGGGCGGTTGCCGATCGGCGCGGCCAGGGTGTTCCACTTGCCGATCAGGTCGGTGAGGTCCCGCGCCTTGGGCACGTCCCGGGTGACCACGTGGTTGGCCGAGTTCACCGCAGTCCGCACGATGTCGCCCGTACGGCGGTCGTACGTCAGTGTGGTGTCGGTGTACAGGCGGCCGAAGGAGGACGCCGAGGTGACCATGCGGGGCCGGCCCGACGGGTCCGGGACCGTGCAGACGTACGCCTGGTGCGTGTGGCCGGTGACCAGCGCGTCGACCGCCGGGGTCACGTGCTTGGCGATGTCCACGATGGGGCCGGAGATGCCGTCGCCCGCGCCCGGGGAGTCGCAGTCGTAGTTGTAGGAGCCGGAGGCCGGGTAACCGCCCTCGTGGACCAGGGCCACGATGGACTGCACGCCCTGGCGCTGGAGCACCTTGGCGTACTTGTTGATGGTCTCGGTCTCGTCCTTGAAGGTCAGACCCTTGACACCCTCGGCGGAGACGACGCCCGGGGTGCCCTCCAGCGTGACCCCGATGAAACCGATCTTGACGCCGTTCTTCTTCCACACCCAGTAGGGCTTCAGGACCGGCTTGCCGGTCTTGTCGTCCTGGACGTTCGCCGCCAGGTACGGGAAGTCCGCGCCCTGGAACTCCTGGTCCGTGTAGCAGCCGTCCTTCGGGTGGCAGCCGCCGTTCTGGAGGCGGGCCAGTTCCCGCGCGCCCTCGTCGAACTCGTGGTTGCCGACCGAGGTGACGTCCAGGTCCAGCTTGTTCAGCGCCTCGACGGTGGGCTCGTCGTGGAACAGGCCCGACAGCAGCGGGGAGGCACCGACCAGGTCGCCGCCGGCCGCCGTCACCGAGTACGGGTGGCCCTCGCGGGCGTTCCGCAGGTGCGTCGCGAGGTACTCCACCCCGCCCGCGTCGATCGTCTTCGTCGTGCCGTCCGGCTGGAGTTCCGTGACCCGGCCGGAGGAACCGGACGGCGGCTCCAGGTTGCCGTGCAGGTCGTTGAACGACAGCAGCTGGACGTCCTGGTAGCGGCCCGGACGATGGGGGTGGTGGTTCTCGTGCGCGTCCGCCGGGAGCGCGGCGACCAGCGCCCCCGCCGTGGCCAGACCGGCCGCGGACGCGAGGAAGGCGTAGGTACGGCGTCCGGTGCGCCGGGGTACGGATGGCATGGAACCCCCCTGTGGGTCGGCTGTGGTGCTCGGCGCAGCCTAAAGTCAACGCGCGTAGCGCGACAGAGGGTTCAGGTCACATCCTGATCTCCGTTCCCGGATGCCCGAACCGGCGCCTCCCGCGGCGGTATGCCGGGACTTCGCCCCGGGCGCCCCGTACTCTCGTACGCATGAGCAGCGACGACACCGTACGGGGCTTTCCCGCCCGCTCCATCGAGACCTACTCCGCGCTCACCCCGGACCAGGGCGAGGCCGTGCTGCGCCTGCTCGGCGAGGCCGCCCGGGTCGACGGGCAGCAGCCGGTGTCCGAGCAGGGCCGGCTGCACCTGCGCGGCGGCTCCCGCGAGGGCGTCTCGCATCTGCTGCTGACGGTCGGCGACGAACTCGCCGGCTACGCCCAGCTGGAGGACACCGACCCGGTGGAGCCGCCGGCCGCCGAACTGGTCGTGCACCCCGGGCAGCGCGGGCACGGACACGGGCGGGCGCTCGGCTCGGCCCTGCTCGCCGCCTCCGGCAAGCGGCTGCGGGTGTGGGCGCACGGCGGACACCCCGCCGCCCGGCACCTCGCCCAGGTGCTGGGCCTGACGCTGTTCCGGGAACTGCGCCAGATGCGGCGGCCGTTGACCGACCTGGAGCTGCCCGAGCCGGTGCTGGCGGAGGGCGTGAGCGTGCGCACCTTCGTGCCCGGCAAGGACGACGCGGCCTGGCTCGCGGTGAACGCCGCCGCCTTCGCCCACCACCCGGAGCAGGGCTCGCTGACCCAGCGGGACCTGGACGACCGCAAGGCCGAACCGTGGTTCGACCCGGCCGGGTTCTTCCTCGCCGAGCGGCGCGGGGAGCTGATCGGCTTCCACTGGACCAAGACGCACGCCGAGGAGGGCCTCGGCGAGGTCTACGTCCTCGGGGTGCGCCCCGGCGAGCAGGGCGGCGGCCTCGGCAAGGCCCTCACCACGATCGGGCTGCGCCACCTGGCCGCCCAGCAGCTGCCGACCGCCATGCTCTACGTCGACGCCGACAACACGGCGGCCGTGACGGTGTACGAGCGGCTGGGCTTCACCGTCCACGAGACGGACCTGATGTACCGCACGGAGACGTGAGCACCGCCTCGGCGGGGGTGCCTGGGCGCCCGCGCGCGTCAGCCGGAGCGCCGGGGCCTGGGCGACCGGCGGCGGAAGAGGCGCCGTAGCGGCTCGTGGAGGGTCAGCAGCCATATCGTGCCCGCCGCCGCGAGCAGCCAGGCCCAGTGGTCGTGGGCCGTGTCCCAGCGGGGGTCCCCGGCGGGCACGAACAGGGGCCAGTCGTCCGGCAGCAGCAGCGGGGCGAACAGGGCGGCGGCCAGCAGGGCCGTGGCCGCCGGCCGGCCCGGGTGCGGGTCCTCCGAGTGGCGCACGGCGAGCCCGGCCAGGGCCAGGGCCAGCGCGCAGGCGGCCCCGGCCTCCAGGGTGACGTCCCCCGTCGGCGGGCGGTGCGCGCCGGGCACCAGCAGCAGGACGGCCGTCCACCACACGGCTGCGAGCGGCGCCACCAGCGCCACCCGCAGCGCGGTCCGCACCGCCCGCCCGGTCGGCACCGGTGTGGTGCCGGGCCGGGCGGGGTCGTCCAGCAGGAAGGCCAGGCCCAGCCCCAGGACGAGGGCTGCGGCGCGCAGCAGCAGGAGCGTGACCCAGCCGGCCGGCTCGGCGCCGGACAGCCGGGGCAGCCCGGGGATCAGCAGACCGACCGCCCCGGCCGCGCCCAGCGTCCGCCACGGCAGCGTGCGCCAGACCGGGACGGCCAGCGCCCGGATCACGCCTCGCACCGGTCCGGCCCCACCTTGGCGTGCACACCCAGCAGTTCGGCGGCGCGGGCGGTGGTGATCTTCGGAGAGGTCAGCTCCGCCCAGTGCGCCTTGACCCGGCCGACGACCGAGGGCAGCGGCCGCTCCAGCAGGGCGCGGACGACCTCGGTCTGACCGGCCGTCATGGTGAGCGGATCGGTCGGGGAGAGGACGATCGCCTCGCCGCTGAGGCTGTCGTCGAGCCGGACGTGCCTGAGCTGTGCCTCGGGGTCGTCCTGCCAGGCGAGGGACAGCCACATGACGGTCACCATCCGGCCGTCGCACACCCCCGCCGCCGCCTTCTCGTCGCCCGCGACCAGCACGGCGGCCACGGCCGTGGAGAACTCCGGGACCCGGTTGCCGCCCCAGGCGGTGCCCACGGTCACCTGGCCCGGGGTGGTGGCCGGCGGGAGCGCCGAGTCGACGTCCAGGCCGTAGCGGGCCTCCAGGCGCTGCCGGACCAGCAGCCGCTGCCCCTGCGCGGGCCCGCCGGCGAGCGACTGCACCCCGCGCACGACCCGTTCCCAGTCGGCGGTGCGCGGCGCCCACTCGGGGAACGCGCAGTACTCCGAGGTGCCCCGCCGCAGGCACGTCTGCTCCTTCTCCGGGGTGAGCGAGGCCCGCTGCCGGGCCGCCGCCGTCGCCTCCGGGACGTCGCGGGTCTGCGCGGCGCCGCCCAGCACGGTCACGGCCAGCGCGGCGGCGACGGCCGCCTGGACCCTCCGGCCACGGGAGCCGGAGAGCAGCACGGCCGTCAGGGCGAGCCCGGCGAGGTAGAGGGCGTGCCAGGCGGCGGGGCGGCCCAGCAGGCCGGACGGGAACGGGTACTTGCTGGCCGTGCCGACCACCGGGGCCAGCCAGGCGGTCCCGGTCTCCCCGGCGAACGGGAACGCGGCCCCGACGAACATCAGGAAGAACACCACGACCAGCAGCGGTGCCGCGACGGCCGACGGCACCAGCCGGGCGAGCAGCACGCCGAGCGCCCCGAACAGCAGCACCGTCAGCGGACCGACCAGCAGCTCGGCCGGTGAACCGTGACCGATCGCGCCGGGCTTGACCGCCTCCCAGGTGAACTGGGCGACCACCCCGACGGCGACCAGCAGCGCGAGCGGCACGACGGACAGCGCGTGCGCGGCCGTCCGCTGCCCCCGGGACAGTGCCAGCACCTCGAAGTGGCGCTCGGTGTCCCGGCGGCGCGAGCGCAGCACGGCCTGATTGGCGCACAGCAGCGCGGCGAGGGCGACGAACAGCGGGCCGCCCTGGGTGGCGCGGTCGGCGTCCTGGAGCACCGGGAACTCGTCCCAGGGCTGGACGTTGTGCCACACCAGCCAGGTCGTGTAGCCGACGAGGGCGAGCAGGACGGGCAGACGCCGCAACAGCCTGCGGGCCTCGAACAGGGCGAGCGCGAGCACGGCCGCCCTGGGGGTGCCGGGCGCGGCCAAAGCGGCCTGCGCCTCCTTCTCCCGTACGGGCGCGGTCACGCGGTCACCTCCGCGAGCTCGCCGTCGAGGGTGAGCAGGTAGCCGTCCTCCAGGGTGGGTTCGAGCAGGTCGGCGCCGGGGGGCGGATCGCCCACGTTGCGGAAGGCGCCCGTACCCGTGCGCCAGCCCGCCTTCGCCCCCGGATCGCGTCCGCTGCTGCTCCACACCCGGCCGGCGGCCCGCGCGGTCAGCTCGGCCGGGGTGCCGGCGAACCGGATCCGGCCGCCCGCCATCACCAGGACCCGGTTGCAGAGCATCGCCACGTCCTCGGTCTGGTGGGTGGACAGCAGCACCGTGCGGTCCTCGCCGGCGCGGGCGATCACTTCCCGGAAGCGCATGCGCTGTTCGGGATCGAGGCCGACGGTCGGCTCGTCCAGCACCAGGAAGCCGGGGTCGCCGACGAGGGCGGCGGCCAGCGCGACGCGCTGCCGCATGCCGCCGGACAGCTTCTTGATGCGCCTGCCGCGCACGTCGTCCAGGTCGGTCTCGGCGAGGACGCGGCGCACCTCCCGGTGCCGGGCGGCGCGGTCGGTCAGCTCCTTGAGGATCGCGACGTAGTCCACGAACTCGAAGGGCGTGAAGTCGGGGTGGAAGCCGGGGGTCTGCGGGAGGTAGCCCAGGTTCCGGCGCAGTTCCTGACGGCCCCGCGCGGTCGCCGGGTCGTGCCCGAGCACCGTGAAGGCGCCCCGGTCGGCCGGGACGGCGGTGGCCAGCACCCGCAGCAGCGTGGTCTTGCCCGCGCCGTTCGGCCCGAGCAGTCCGGTCACGCCCCGGCCGAGCCGCAGCGACACGTCGTCCAGGGCGCGGGTGCCGCCGAAGCGGAGGGTGAGTCCGGAGGCGGAGACGGTGGTGGTCATACGGGGCTCCTGCGGGAGGTGGGGGACGGGAGATTCAACGAGCACCTGGACGGGCGGGTCATCGGACGCCTCCGGTGGACTGGTCGAAGCGGTCCCGGGTGAGGAAGAGCAGGCCGGCGGCGAGGGCGGCGACTCCGGCGGCCACGCCCTGCCCGGCGGCGGTGAACGGGGCGAGCGCGTGGTCGCCGGGGTTCCGGGCCGCCTCGGCGAGGAGCAGCAGCACGACCCAGCCGCCGCCGGCCAGGGCGGGCGCGGCGACCGGCCCGAGCCGGGGGGTCAGGGCGAGACCGGTCGCGGTGAGCGCGAGCGCGGGCAGCAGCCAGGCGAACGCGCCCAGCCCGAAGCCCGGCAGGGCGAGGCCCGCCAGACCGGTCAGGGCGAGGGCGGCGGTCAGCACGGCGACCGTGCGGATCATCAGCAGGCGGAAGCCGTGCAGCGGGGAGACGACCGTCATCTCGTACGTCGGGTCGGCCACCGGCCCGTACGACAGGGCCACCCCGGCGAGCGGCAGCAGCGGGGTGAGCGCCAGGAACAGGGTGGTCGAGTGGCCCGCCCGCGCGGTCAGCACGGACATCGCCAGCACCAGCACCACGGCCGTCAGCCAGGAGCGGCGCAGCACCGGGGTCGCGGCCAGCAGCCGCGCGGTGTGGTCGGGCACGCCGAGCCGCAGCAGCAGCCGCTCGAACGGGCGGGGCCGGGGCGCGTCCAGTTCGGCGTCCAGCCGCGCCCAGGCCGTCTCCAGCGCCCCGGGTTCCCAGGCCGAGGCCAGTACCGCCCGGCACTCGGCGCAGCCGGCCAGGTGCGTGTCGGCGGACCACAGCAGCGGCGGCTGGAGCTCCCCGCGCGCGTAGGCCCGCAGGTCTTCTTCGGCGACGTGCCAGCTCATGCCGACACCTCCGCCGGTCCTCGTTCCCTCATGCCAGTGCCTCCCGCAGTTGCTTCCGGGCCCGCATCGCCCGCGTCTTGACCGTGCCGGGCGGAATCCCGAGCAGATCGGCCGCCTCCCGGGTGGTCAGCCCGTCGATGACCGTCGCCTGGAGCACCGCCCGCAGCTCCGGGGAGAGCCGGACGAGCGCGCCTGCCAGGTCCCCGTGCTCCACCCCGGCCAGCACCCGGTCCTCGGCGGACACCTCGTCCCGGTGGCGCAGCCGGGCCAGCGCCTGCCGCAGCCGGCCGCGCGCCCCGTCGCCGCGCTGGGCGTCCACCAGCCGGCGGGAGCCGATGCGCCACAGCCAGCCGGCCACCTCGCCCTTCTCGCGGTAGCGGGCCTTGCCCCGCCAGATCGCGAGGAAGGTCTCCTGGACGATGTCGTCCACGACGCCGGCATCCGCGCAGCGCCCGCGCAGCCGTGCGGTCAGCCACGGCGCGTACCGCCGGAACAGCTCCTCGAAGGCGTGCCGGTCGCGGTCCGCCGCGATGGCCCGCAGCAGCTCCGCGTCGCTTCTCGTCTCGCTCACATCTCCTCATCGGACGGGGCCCGCCGAACGGTTCACAGCGGTCGCGGCCGGTTTCCGGCCCCTCACCCGCGTGGGCCGTCCAGCAGAGCAGACGGGCGCCGGAGCGGGTCCGCCGGGGCGCGCCGGCCGACGTACCGGGACGCGCAGGGACCGGGGCCACCGCGGCAGGGATCGAGGCCGCCACGCCGCGGGATCGAGGCCACCGCACCGGGACTGGGGCCGCCACGCCGTAACCGGGGCAGACGCGCCGGAACCGGGGCCGGCTCGGTGCACCGGGCGGCGCGCACAGCCACCGGCCCCAGGACCGGCCGCCCGACCTCCGCCGCACCCCCTCCGGGCCGCTCCCCGCTATCCCACACGTCATGTCGCCGTAACCATTGATTCAGCCTGGCTTGCGACGCTCGGCCAATGACACCCGTCGTGCCAGAGCCTTCGCCGCCCTCCGAGGGACCCGCCGCGGGCAGCGGAACCGTGCGGCTCCCGCCCGCGCGTTCCGACGCGCCCGTGTCGCCCGCGGCGGGGAAGAATGGGTTCATGAGGCAGCACGAGACCCAGGCCGAGGCCCCGCACACGCCGCAGCCCCCCGTGGGCTCCCTCGCCGCGCACCGGCAGCGCGCCGTGTCCACCACCGTCTCCGGTCTGGCGCCCGACCTCGACGCGGACCTAGACGCGTACGAGGAGGCCCAGGCCGACGGCGCCCCCCTGCCCCAGGGCCGTTTCCTCGACCGCGAGCGCAGTTGGCTGGCCTTCAACGAGCGGGTCCTGGAGCTGGCCGAGGACCCGGCCACCCCGCTGCTGGAGCGCGCGAACTTCCTCGCCATCTTCGCCAGCAACCTGGACGAGTTCTTCATGGTCCGGGTGGCCGGACTGAAGCGCCGCATCGCCACCGGGGTCGCGACGCGGTCCGCCTCCGGGCTCCAGCCGCGCGAGGTGCTGGAGATGATCTGGGCCCGCTCCCGCGAGCTGATGGCCCGGCACGCCGCCTGCTACCACGAGGACGTCGCCCCCGCGCTCGCCGAGGAGGGCATCCACCTGGTCCGCTGGCAGGAGCTGACGGAGAAGGAGCAGGCCCGCCTCTTCACGCTGTTCCGGAACCAGATCTTCCCCGTCCTCACCCCGCTGGCCGTCGACCCCGCGCACCCCTTCCCGTACATCTCCGGCCTGTCGCTGAACCTGGCCGTCGTCGTACGCAACCCGGTCAGCGGCCACAAGCACTTCGCCCGGGTGAAGGTGCCCCCGCTGCTGTCCCGCTTCCTGGAGGCCTCCCCGGGCCGCTACGTCCCCATCGAGGACGTCATCGCCGCCCCCAACCACCTGGAAGAGCTGTTCCCGGGCATGGAGATCCTGGAACACCACGCCTTCCGGATCACCCGCAACGAGGACCTGGAGGTCGAGGAGGACGACACCGAGAACCTCCTCCAGGCCCTGGAGAAGGAACTCATGCGGCGCCGCTTCGGCCCGCCGGTGCGCCTGGAGGTCGAGGAGTCCATCGACCGCGAGGTGCTGGACCTGCTGGTGCGCGAGCTGAAGATCTCCGAGGCCGAGGTGTACCCGCTGCCCGGCCCGCTGGACCTCACCGGACTGTTCCGGATCCACTCGCTGGACCGGCCGGAGCTGAAGTACCGGAAGTTCGTCGCCGGCACCCACCGCGACCTCGCCGAGGTGGAGTCGGCGTCCCCGCCCGACATCTTCGCCGCCCTGCGCACCCGGGACGTGCTCCTGCACCACCCCTACGACAGCTTCTCCACCTCCGTGCAGGCCTTCCTGGAGCAGGCCGCCGCCGACCCGGACGTCCTCGCGATCAAGCAGACCCTGTACCGGACCTCCGGCGACTCCCCCATAGTCGACGCCCTCATCGACGCCGCCGAGTCCGGCAAGCAGGTCCTCGTCCTGGTCGAGATCAAGGCCCGCTTCGACGAGCACGCCAACATCAAGTGGGCGCGCAAGCTGGAGGAGGCCGGCTGTCACGTGGTCTACGGCCTGGTCGGGCTAAAGACCCACTGCAAGCTGTCCCTGGTGGTCCGCCAGGAGGGCGAGACCCTGCGCCGCTACAGCCACGTCGGCACCGGCAACTACCACCCGAAGACGGCCCGCCTGTACGAGGACCTCGGCCTGCTCACCGCGGACCCCCAGGTCGGCGCGGACCTCTCCGACCTGTTCAACCGGCTGTCCGGCTACTCCCGCCGGGAGACCTACCGTCGGCTGCTGGTGGCGCCCAAGAAGCTGCGTGACGGCCTGGTCTCCCGCGTCCACAAGGAGATCCAGCACCACCGCGCGGGCCGGCCGGCCTTCATCCGGATCAAGGTCAACTCGATCGTGGACGAGGCGCTCATCGACGCCCTCTACCGCGCGTCCCAGGCGGGCGTGCCGGTGGACGTGTGGGTGCGCGGCATCTGCGCGATACGCCCCGGTGTCACCGGCCTGTCGGAGAACATCCGGGTCCGCTCGATCCTCGGCCGCTTCCTGGAACACTCCCGGATCTTCGCCTTCGGCAACGGCGGCGAACCCGAGGTGTGGATCGGCAGCGCCGACATGATGCACCGCAATCTCGACCGCCGGATCGAGGCCCTGGTCCGGGTCGTCGACCCCGGCCACCGCGCAGCCCTCAACCGGCTGCTGGACACCGGCATGTCCGACACCACCGCCTCCTGGCACCTCGGCCCGGACGGCGAGTGGACACGGCACGCGACCGACGGGGACGGCGGGCCCCTGCGCAACGTCCAGGAGATGCTCATAGACGCCCGGAGGCGCCGGCGTGGCACAGCAACACCTTGACCAGACGGACCCCACGGCCGAGGCGGTGGCGGGTGACGCCCTCGCGCAGTACCTGCGCGCCCAGGCCACGGAGTTCCTCCGCGCCCTGCGCCTGCACCGGGAGACCGGCGGCAACGGCGGAAGCGCGCCCCCGCGCGGGAGCGGGGGCGCGGTGGGCGACGGCCCGCAGGAGTCCGTCGACGCGGCGCGCGCCCTGCGCCGCTCGGCCCGCCGCATCAGCGGCAGCCTGCACACCTTCCGCCCATTGCTCGACCCCGACTGGTCCGAGGAGATCCGTCCCGAACTGGCCTGGCTGTCCGGCACGCTGGGCCTGGAGCACGCCTACCAGGCGCGCCTGGAGCGGCTGCTGCTGGCGCTGCACCGGTTGTCCGGGGTGACCGCGCTGCCGGTGCGGACGGTCGACGCGCTGGCGGTCGGCGGCCGTGCCCTGCCCGGGAAGACGGCGGGCCCCGGCGGGCCGGCGTTCACCACGGCGGCGCCGGAACGCGGCACCCTCACCGTCGGCGCGGCCAAGGCCGGGGCGCTGCTGGAACGCCAGCTCACCCTGGCCCGGACCAGGGCCCACTCCACGGCGCTCCAGGCCCTCGGCTCCTCCCGCTTCCACGCGGTGGCCGACAAGGTCGCCGTGCTGGCCAGCGAGGTCCCCCTCACCCCGGCCGCGCCCGGCACCGAGCTGGGTCCGCTGGCCGCCGCCGCCGAGGAACGTCTCGACGACGCCGTGACCGCGCTGCCCCTGGTCACCGCCGGCCACCCCTACAACGCGGAGGCGCTGGTCCACGGCCTGTCCCCGGAGCCGTCCCCGCACCCCCAGGACGGCCCCTGGCACCAGGTCCGGCTGCTGCTGCGGCTGTACCGGTACGCCCGGGAGGTGCTGCACGGCGGCGACGCCCCGCTGGACGTACGGCTGCTGACGGCGGGGCAGGCGCTGAACCGGCACCGGGACGCCTCGGAGGCGGCAGCCGCGGCGGCCCAGGCGGCCCGTACGCCCCGGATCACCCCGGCCACCGCCTACGCCCTCGGCGTGCTCCACGCCGACCAGCGGCACGAGGTGGAGGCGGCCCGGTTCGCGTTCCAGCAGGCCTGGCAGAAGCAGCCCGTCAACGCGCCCTGAACCGGAAGGAGTCGCGCCCTGAACCGAAAGGAGTACGGCGTGAGCGACACCGTGGTCCAGGCGGCCGGCTGCGTCCTGTGGCGCCGCTCGCCGCTCACCGGCGCCCTGGAGATCTGTCTGGTCCACCGGCCCAAGTACGACGACTGGTCGCACCCCAAGGGCAAGCTGAAGCGGGGCGAGGACCCGCTCGCCGGGGCGCTGCGCGAGGTCGCGGAGGAGACCGGGTACAGCGCCGAGCCGGGCGCGGAGCTGCCGGCCGTCTGCTATTCGGCCAACGGCCGCTTCAAACGGGTGCGGTACTGGGCCGCCGAGGCGGTTTCCGGCCACTTCACACCGAACACCGAGGTGGACCGCATCCTGTGGCTCACCCCGGACGCGGCCCGCACCCGGCTGACCCAGTTCCGCGACCGGGAACTGCTGGACGCGCTCGGCCGGCCGGTGGAACACGGCGGACGGCGGGGCTGAGGCCGGTCAGCCGGCCGCCTCGTGGGTCTCCGCGTCCGTGCGGGCCTGGCTGCGGGCGCGGCGGGCGGGGCCGCGCCAGCCGCAGGTGCAGCGGGCCACGCAGAAGCGGCCCTGTTCGGTCGTCGAGGTGCGGTGTTCCTGCCCGGACCGGTTGTGCTCCGGCCCGTCCTGCTGCGCCGAGGTGAGTGCCACACCGGCCACCGTACCGAGCGCGCCCGCGGGCGCGTGACGGTGCCTGCCACCCGTCGTTATCCGGACGACGGGGGCCCGTGACGGACACACCGGCTTGGGGGTAGGCAGGCGATGGATCGGCGGCAGCACAGGCGCGCGGGCAGGACGGGCGCCGCGACGGTCATCCTCCTCGGCCTCGCGGCGGGCGCCTGCGGCTGCTGGGGCAGCGGGGCCGCCGCCGAGGACGTCACGGGCGCGGACGACCCCCTGGGCGCCCTGCACCGGGCCGCCCGGGCGCTGCGGGACGCGGGCAGCTCCAAGGCCGGCACCTCCATGGAGATGGCCACCGGCGGCACCCGCGTCACCATCCGGGGCCGGGGTGTCTACGACTACCGCCGCCGCCTCGGCCGGCTCACCGTGATGCTCCCCGCGGACCCCACCGGCGCCGCCGGACACCGGCCCATCACCGAACTCCTCACCCCGGACGCGCTGTACATGAAGAACCGGGGCGCGGGCGTGCCCGCCGACAAGTGGGTACGGGTGGAGACCGCGACGCTGACGGACGGCAATCTGGTCACCGGCGGCGCCACCGACCCGTACGTGGCGGCCGAGCTGCTGCGCGGGGCCCGGGAGGCGATCTTCGTGGGCCGCACCGAGCTGGCCGGGACGGCCGTACGCCACTACCGGGGCACCGCCGATCTCGGCCACGCGGCCCGGTACGCCTCGGCCGGGAACCGGGCGGCGCTGGCCGCGGCGGCGAAAGGGTTCGCCACGGCCCGGGTGCCGTTCGACGCCTACCTGGACGACCAGGGCCGCATCCGCAAGCTCCGGCAGCGCTTCAGCTTCTCCAACGGGCACGCCAAGGCGACCGTCGCGGTGGCCTCCACCCTGCTGCTGTACGGCTTCGGCGCGCCGGCGGACATCCGGCTGCCGGCCCCGGCGGACATCTACACGGGCCGGGTCGCCGGGGACGAGCCCGCCGAGAGCGGCTGATTCCGGCCAGTCACTAGTACCAGACGTCCCTTTGTAAGTAGCCCGTCCGTGCCATGCGCGGGGTGCGGACCACTGCCTACTCTGGAAGGCGGTGACGGCAGGGAAGAGGTGAGGCGGGTGGCTCCGGTCGGCGGCACGGCGGTTCAGGACCACGTGGCCCTCGCCGAGATCGAACTCTGCGGAGAGCTGATCATCGCGGCCTCGGCCGCCGAGGACCGGCTCAGCCTGGAGAGCATCGACGAGGTGCTGCGCGTCGCCGAGGAACGGAGTGCGGGCTGAGCGCGGCCCGCCCCGCCGGGCCGCTCAGGTGCGCAGCAGACGGCCGATCGCCTTGGTCGCCTCGTCCACCTTCGCGTCGATCTCGTCGCCGCCCTTGAGGGCCGCGTCCGCCACGCAGTGCCGCAGGTGCTCCTCCAGCAGCTGGAGCGCGAAGGACTGCAGCGCCTTGGTGGAGGCGGAGACCTGGGTGAGTATGTCGATGCAGTAGGTGTCCTCGTCCACCATCCGCTGCAGACCGCGGATCTGCCCCTCGATGCGGCGCAGCCGCTTGAGGTGCTCGTCCTTCTGCTGGTGGTAGCCGTGCGTGGCGCCGGCCTCGGTCGTCGTCGTCATCGCGGGCCTCCGTCTCGGGACGAGCTTCGGACAAAAGGGATAGATACCCCTACTGGGTATATGGTAACGAACTTTGCGGGGTAAGGGGGCCTTCGTACGCCCCTGTGCTCATCAACGCGCCCGATGGGCGACACTGGGATGCGGCCCGTTAGCCGTGGCCGGATGATGCGCCTAGCATCAGCCTGACCGAAACCGAAGCACCCCGAGGACCCCACGTGCGCTTTCGTCTGACCCCCAGGGAGACGAGCTTCTACGACATGTTCGCCGCGTCCGCGGACAACATCGTCACGGGCTCGAAACTCCTGATGGAACTGCTCGGGGCGGACCCCTCCGCCCGGGCCGAGATCGCAGAGCGTATGCGGGCCGCGGAACACGCAGGTGACGACGCCACGCACGCGATCTTCCACCAGCTGAACTCCTCGTTCATCACGCCGTTCGACCGGGAGGACATCTACACCCTCGCCGGTTCCCTGGACGACATCATGGACTTCATGGAGGAAGCCGTCGACCTGGTCGTCCTCTACAACGTCGAGGAACTGCCCAAGGGCGTCGAGCAGCAGATCGAGGTCCTGGCCCGCGCGGCGGAGCTGACGGCCGAGGCCATGCCGAACCTGCGCACCATGGACAACCTCACCGAGTACTGGATCGAGGTCAACCGGCTGGAGAACCAGGCCGACCAGATCCACCGCAAGCTGCTCGCCCACCTCTTCAACGGCAAGTACGACGCCATCGAGGTGCTGAAGCTCAAGCAGATCGTGGACGTCCTGGAAGAGGCGGCGGACGCGTTCGAGCACGTGGCGAACACGGTGGAGACCATCGCCGTCAAGGAGTCCTGAGGCGTCGATGGACACCTTCGCCCTGATCGTGACCGTAGCGGTCGCGCTCTTCTTCACGTACACGAACGGCTTCCACGACTCCGCGAACGCCATCGCGACCTCGGTGTCGACGCGGGCGCTGACCCCGCGGGCGGCGCTCGCCATGGCGGCCGTGATGAACCTGGCCGGCGCCTTCCTGGGCTCCGGCGTCGCCAAGACGGTCAGCGAGGGCCTGATCGAGACGCCCCACGGCTCGACGGGGATGGGCATCCTCTTCGCGGCCCTGGTCGGCGCGATCGTCTGGAACCTGGTCACCTGGTACTACGGCCTGCCGTCGTCCTCCTCGCACGCCCTGTTCGGCGGCATGGTGGGAGCGGCGCTGGCGGGCGGCACGGACGTGCTCTGGAGCGGGGTGCTGGAGAAGATCGTCATCCCGATGTTCGTCTCCCCGTTCGTCGGCCTGATCGTCGGCTACCTGGTCATGACGGCGATCATGTGGCTGTTCCGGCGGTCCAACCCGCACAAGGCCAAGCGGGGCTTCCGCATCGCCCAGACCGTCTCGGCCGCCGGCATGGCGCTCGGCCACGGTCTCCAGGACGCCCAGAAGACGATGGGTGTCGTGGTGCTGGCCCTGGTGATCTCCGGCCACGAGACGTTCGGCGACCCGATCCCGGTCTGGGTGAAGATCGTCTGCGCGGTGATGCTGTCCCTGGGCACGTACGCCGGCGGCTGGCGGATCATGCGCACCCTGGGCCGCAAGATCATCGAGCTGGACCCGCCGCAGGGGTTCGCGGCCGAGGCCACCGGCGCGTCGATCATGTTCACCACCGCGTTCATCTTCAAGGCGCCGATCTCCACCACCCATGTCATCACCTCGGCGATCATGGGCGTGGGCGCGACCAAGCGGGTCAACGCGGTCCGCTGGGGCGTGGCCAAGAACATCGTCCTCGGCTGGTTCATCACCATGCCGGCCGCCGCCCTGGTCGCGGCCCTGGCCTTCGGCATCGTGAAGCTGGTGGCCCTGTAGGACCGCAGGACGAAACGCGAAGGGCCCGCCCCCGGGAATCGGGGGCGGGCCCTTGTGCGTCCTCGCGGTGGCACCGCCATGCAGCACCGCAGGACGTCCAGCGGTCCGGGCCTAGCCGAAGCGGCCGGAGATGTAGTCCTCCGTGGCCTGGACCGACGGGTTGGAGAAGATCCGCTCGGTGTCGTCGATCTCCACCAGCCGGCCCGGCTGGCCCACCGCGGCGAGGTTGAAGAACGCCGTGCGGTCCGAGACCCGCGCCGCCTGCTGCATGTTGTGGGTCACGATGACGATCGTGAACCGGTCCTTCAGCTCGCCGATCAGGTCCTCGATGGCGAGCGTGGAGATCGGGTCCAGGGCCGAGCACGGCTCGTCCATGAGCAGCACCTTCGGCTCGACCGCGATGGCCCGGGCGATGCACAGGCGCTGCTGCTGGCCGCCGGAGAGCCCGGAGCCCGGCTTGTTCAGCCGGTCCTTGACCTCGTTCCAGAGGTTCGCGCCCTTGAGCGACTTCTCGACGATGTCGTTCAGCTCGCTCTTCTTGTAGTTGCCGTTCAGCCGCAGGCCCGCCGCCACGTTGTCGAAGATCGACATCGTGGGGAACGGGTTCGGGCGCTGGAAGACCATGCCCACCTCGCGGCGCACGGACACCGGGTCGACCCCGGCGCCGTACAGGTCCTCGGCGTCCAGGAGCACCTTGCCCTCGACGCGCCCGCCGGGGGTCACCTCGTGCATCCGGTTCAGGGTGCGCAGGAACGTCGACTTGCCGCAGCCGGAGGGGCCGATGAACGCCGTCACCGAGCGCGGCTCGACCGTCATCGAGATGTCCTCGATCGCCTTGTGGGAGCCGTAGTAGGCGGTGAGCCCGCTTACGTCGATTCGCTTGGCCATGTCTGCTTCACTTCCAGGAAATTCAAGCTCGGTCGCTGTGGGGCCGCGTCGGCGGCCGGCCAGGCGGCGGTGGCCGCGGCGGGTCAGCGCGGGGCCTTCCAGCGGGCGATGCCGCGGGCCACCAGGTTGAGGATCATCACGAAGGCGATCAGCGTGAGGGACGCCGCCCAGGCGCGGTCGTACGCAGCGTCGCCGCCGGCGGCGTACTGCTGGTAGATGTACAGCGGCAGCGAGGCCTGGGCGCCGTCGAACGGGTTGGTGTTGATGAAGGGGTTGCCGAACACCAGCAGCAGCACCGGCGCGGTCTCGCCCGCGATCCGGGCGATGGCGAGCATGACGCCGGTGGTGATGCCGCCGAGGGAGGTCGGCAGGACGACCTTCAGGATGGTCCGCCACTTGGGCACGCCGAGTGCCAGGGATGCCTCGCGCAGCTCGTTCGGGACGAGCTTGAGCATCTCCTCGGTGGAGCGGACGACGACCGGCATCATCAGGATGGCCAGGGCCAGCGAACCGGCGAAGCCGAACGGGTCGAGCTCCAGGATGAGCATCAGGCTGAGGATGAACAGGCCCGCGACGATCGACGGGATGCCCGTCATGACGTCGACGAAGAAGGTCACCGCCTGGGCGAGCCGGCCGCGCCCGTACTCGACCAGGTAGACGGCGGTGAGCACGCCGATCGGGGCGCCCATGAGGGTGGCGAGGCCGACCTGCTCCAGGCTGCCGACGATGGCGTGGTAGATGCCGCCGCCGGTCTCGGTGTCGGCGACGATGCCCATGGAGTGGGTGAGGAAGTGAACGTCGAGCACCTTCACGCCGCGCGAGACGGTCGTCCACACCAGGGAGACCAGCGGGACGACGGCGAGCAGGAAGGCGACCCACACCAGCGAGGTGGCGACCCGGTCCTTGGCCTGCCGGCGCCCCTCCACCCGGGCGGTGATGCCGTAGGTGCCGAGGACGAACAGGATCGCGGCGATCAGACCCCACTGGACCTTACTGCCGAGGCCCGCGCCGAGGCCGATGCCCACGGCGACGGCGACGGACCCGGCGGCGATCGCCCAGGGGGACCACTTGGGCAGGCGGGCGCCGCTCAGTGATCCGGGGCGCTTGTCGGTGACGGCTGCGGTGCTCATGCGTTGGCCCCCGAGTACTCCTTGCGGCGGGCGATGATCGCGCGGGCCGCGCCGTTGACCAGCAGGGTGATGACGAAGAGGACCAGACCGGAGGCGATCAGCGCGTCCCGGCCCTGCTCGCTGGCCTCGCCGAACTTGCCGGCGATGTTCTGGGCGAAGGTGCCGCCGCCGGGGTTCAGCAGGCTGGCGTGGATGTCGTAGTCCGGGGAGAGCACGGTGGCCACGGCCATCGTCTCGCCGAGGGCGCGGCCGAGGCCGAGCATGGACGCGGAGATCACACCGGAGCGGCCGAAGGGCAGCACGGACATCCGGATGACCTCCCAGCGGGTGGCGCCGAGGGCCAGGGCGGCCTCCTCGTGCATCCGCGGGACCTGCCGGAACACCTCACGGCTGACGTTGGTGATGATCGGCAGGATCATGATCGCCAGCAGGATGCCGACGGCGAGCATGGTGCGCGGGGCGCCCTCCTCCCAGGAGAGGATCCCGGTCCAGCCGAAGTAGGTGTCCAGCCAGCCGTACAGGCCGCGCAGGTGCGGTACGAGGATCAGGGCGCCCCACAGGCCGTAGACGATGGACGGCACGGCGGCGAGCAGGTCGATCACATAGGCGATCGGGCCGCTCAGCCGGCGCGGGGCGTAGTGGGTCAGGAACAGCGCGATCGCCACGGCGACCGGGACCGCGATGGCCATGGCGATCACCGAGGAGACGATCGTGCCGAAGGCCAGCACCGCGATGCCGAAGACCGGCGGGTTGAGGTTGGTGTTCCACTCGAAGGTGGTCAGGAAGTTGCCGTGGTCCCTGCTGATCGCGAGGGAGGCGCGGTAGGTGAGGAAGACCGCGATCGCGGCCATGATCACCAGCAGCAGGATGCCGGAGCCGCGCGACAGGCCGAGGAAGATCCGGTCGCCGGGCCGGGTGGCGCCGCGGGCCGCGCGCTTGCGTTCGGTGAGCGAGGGCGGGGAGGCGGGGGGAGGAACGTCGGTTGTCGTCGTTATGTCCATCGGGTTCTCCGGTCTGCGGAGCGGCGGCCCCGCGGGGGGCGCGGCTCGTGGCGGCGGTGCACCGGACGGTGCGGCCCGGCCCGGACGGGCACCGGGCCGCACACTCACGGATCAGGTCAGCTCAGGCCCTCGATGGTGGTGCGGACCTTGGCGATGATCTCGGCGGGGATCGGGGCGTAGTCGTTCTGCGCCAGCACCTTCTGGCCGTCCTCGCTGGCGATGTAGCGCAGGAACGCCTTGGTGGCGGGCAGCGAGTCGGCCTTGTTGCCCTTGTCGCAGACGATCTCGTAGGTGACCAGGGTGATCGGGTAGGCGCCCTCGGCCTTGGTCTTGTAGTCGAGCTGGAGCGCCAGGTCCTTGCCGGTGCCGATGACCTTGGCGGCGGCGATGTCCGCGGTGGCCGACTCGGTGGACGGCTTCACCGGGGCCTTGGCGCCGGTGGCGATGGCGACGGTGTCGATGCCCTTGGCGAAGGACAGCTCGAAGTAGCCGATCGCGCCGGAGTTCTGCTTGACGCCCTGGGCCACGCCGGCCGAGCCGGAGGCCGCCTGACCGCCCTGCGCCTGCCAGGCCTTGCCACCGGAGTACTTCCAGTTCTCGGGCGTGGTGGCGAGCAGGTACTTGGTGAAGTTGTCCGTGGTGCCGGAGTCCTCGGAGCGGTGGAAGGCCTGGATCTTCAGGTCGGGCAGCTTCGCGCCGGGGTTGAGCTTCTTGATCGCCTCGTCGTTCCAGTTCTTGATCTTGCTGTCGAAGATCTTGGCGATCGTCGGGGCGTCCAGGACCAGGTTGTCCACGCCGGGGACGTTGTAGCCGAGGGCGATCGGGCCGCCGACCATCGGCAGGTCGATGCCCTGGCCGCCGTCGCAGACCTTCTTGGAGGCGGCGACCTCGTCGGGCTTCAGCGCGGAGTCGGAACCGGCGAACGCGATCTGGCCCTGGGTGAAGGAGGTGACACCGGCACCGGAACCGGCGCCCTTGTAGTTGATCTGCACCTTGCAGGCCGGGGAGAAGACCTTGGTCCAGGCGTCGATCGCGTTCTTCTGCGCCGACGAACCGTCCGCGAGCAGCTGGCCCTTGGCGTCGTCGCACTTGACGGAGCTCCCGCTCGTGGTGGCCGAGGAGCCACCCGAGGCGTTGCCGTCGCCGTTGTCGTCGGAGCCGCACGCCGTCAGGGCCAGGGCGCTGGAGACGGCGACAGCACCGAGAGAGAGGGCGCGCAGCCGGTTCTTGCGCTGAAGCTTCACTTTCGGGAGTCCTTCCAGGAGCCGCCGCGATCGGCGGCGCGCGAGGTAAATGGGTGCGGTGCGCGCGAGCGCAATCCATGCCGCACTCCGCACCGGGTACGGCCGAAATTAGGCAGAACAGGTGAAGCCGCCGATGGCCAGAAATGAACGCAGAGTGAACCCCTGCCGTCGGCCCGGTTAGGTCACGGAATGCTCACGGGGAGAGCACATGGAGGTTCCGACGAGCCGGTAACACGAACACTCGTACGTCCTCACTCGAACACCCGCGCGCCGTTCCTCACCCGTTCGGCGGAACCCCATGGCGCGGCGCGCCGTCTCGTTCCACAGGAGCCGAGGAAAGGGCGACGGACATGGAACGGCGTACGTTCATCTCGGGCGGCGCGGCCGCCCTCGCGGCCACCGCGCTCACCGCGTGCACGGCGGGCAAGGACTCCTCCGCGCCCCCCGCCTCCCTCACGGGCACGACCTCCCTCGCCGCCCTGGGGACCACCGGCTCGGCCGGGACCACCGGCTCGGCCAGGGCCGCCGCGAACTGGACGGCCCTCGCCCGGGACCTGGACGGCACCCTCGTCCGGCCCGGCGACGCCTCCTGGAAGACCGCCCACCAGCTCTACAACACCCGCTTCGACGGCCTGAAACCAGCCGCGGTCGCCTACGTGGCGCACACCGCCGACATCCGCACCACCCTGGCGTACGCCCGCGCGCACGGCGTCAAGGTCGCCATCCGCAACGGCGGCCACTCCTACGCCGGCTACTCCTCCGGCGACCAGCGGCTGATCGTCGACGTCTCCCGGCTGAACCGGATCCGGGTCAGCGGCAACCAGGCCGTCGTCGGCGCCGGCGCCAAGCTGATCGACGTCTACCGCGCGCTCGCCGCGAAGGGCGTGACCATACCCGCCGGCTCCTGCCCCACCGTCGGCGTCTCCGGCCTGGTGCTCGGCGGCGGCCACGGCGTCGCCTCCCGCGCCTACGGCCTGACCTGCGACAGCCTCACCCAGGCCACCCTGATCACCGCCGACGGCACCCAGCTCACCGCCGACACCGGCCACCACGCCGACCTGTTCTGGGCGCTGCGCGGCGCGGGCAACGGCAACTTCGGCGTCGTCACCGAGCTGCACTTCCGCACCCACACCGCGCCGCAGGCCGTCACCGCCCACCTGACCTGGCCCTGGTCCAAGGCCGCCAAGGTGCTGAAGGCCTGGCAGGAGTGGGGCCCCTCCCAGCCCGACGAGATCTGGTCCTCCCTGCACCTGGCCTGCTCACCGGGCCGCACCCCGACCGTCTCCGTCTCCTGCTTCTCCCTCGGCACCTACCGCGAGCTGCAGAACGCCGTGGACCGCCTGGCCCACCTGGCCGGCGCGGGCGCCCGCTCGGTCTCGCTGCGCCGCCGCGGCTACGAGGAGGCCATGGAGATCTACGCCGGCTGCTCCTCCTTCACCACCGACGCCCAGTGCCACCTGCCGGGCTCCACCCCGGGCCGCTCCCCGCAGGGCCGGCTCGGCCGGGAGACGTACGCGGCCCGCTCCGACTTCTTCGACCGCTCGCTGTCCGCCGCCGGCATCCAGACCGTGCTCCATCAGATCGCCGCGGTGCGCGGCGGCGCCGGCAGCATCGCCTTCACGGCGCTCGGCGGCGCGGTCAACCGGGTCTCCCCGACCGCGACCGCGTTCGTCCACCGCCGCTCGCGGATACTGGCCCAGTACATCGCCTCCTGGGGCGCGGGGGCCGCCGGCACCACGGCCCAGGCCTGGCTGACGTCGGCGCACAAGGCGATGGCCCCGTACGCCTCCGGCGCGGCCTACCAGAACTACACCGACCCCACGCTGAAGAACTGGAAGAAGGCGTACTACGGGGACGCGGCGGCACGGCTGGACAAGGTGAAGAAGCAGTACGACCCCAAGCGGTTCTTCTCGTACGCGCAGGGGCTGTAGGCACGGGAACGGGCCGGCCCCCGCCGAGGGGGAGCCGGCCCGTTCCCGCTTTCCCGCTTACGCGGCCAGGTCCCGCTCCCCGGCCTCCGCCGAGCGGCGCGCGCCGGGCAGCACCGGGACGTCCGGCGCCGTCCGCCGCCGCACGAGCCGGCCCACCCGCGGCGAGCGCTCCACCGCCCGCATCAGCGGGGTGAGCAGCGCCATGGCGAGCGGGGACAGCAGCAGGACGACGGCCGTACCGAGCGCGAAACCGCCCACGACGTCCGTCGGGTAGTGCACGCCCATGTAGACCCGGCAGAAGCCCTCCAGCAGGGCCAGGCCGATGCCCACCAGGCCGAAGCGGCGGTTGGCGACGAAGAGGCCCACACCGAGCGCCATCGTCAGCGTCGCGTGGTCGCTGACGAAGGAGAAGTCGTCCTTGCCGGACACCAGCACGTCCAGGCCCTGGTGGTCCCGGAACGGGCGGGGGCGCTCCACGAAGCCTCTTATCGGGACGTTCACGAGGACCGCGATGCCCGCCGCGAGCGGCGCCCACACCAGTGCGGCCACCGACGGCGCCGCCTCCTCGCCGCCCCGGCGCCGCACGCCCCACCAGCACCACAGGACCAGCAGCACCATCGCGAGCAGCAGCCCGTACTCGCCGACGAACTCCATGACCCGGTCGAACCAGTGCGGCGCGTCCTTGGCCAGGCCATTGATGTCGTAGAGCAGGTCGACGTCGGGGTTCGATCCGGATTCGGCGAGTACAGCCATGGTGCTGCGGCCCCTTCGTCGTTCGTCCGGACGCACCGGGTGTGCGTCGCGCCAGCCCCCCGTGGTTCGTAGATCCGCTTCCGCTGCACTGCCGTACTGACGTCCGCTCGGCTACGTCAACAGGAACGCACGGGCACCATGAATACGTTCCACTCTCCACTGAATGATCACGCAGACGTTATCGAAGAGAGACTCGTCACCGCAGCTCAGGGGGCAGCTTCACGCATCGTTCACACGCTCGTGGGAAGTGCCTGCGCGCCCTCCTCCGTTACCCGCGTCGCGCCGAAGTAGTCAGGGGTGTCGATCGGGTCGAAGCGGATCACGGCGCCGGTGCGCGGGGCGTCGATCATGTACCCGCCGCCGACGTAGATCCCCACGTGCCGGATGGCCCGCGAGTCGGTGAGGTCGTCGGAGAAGAACACCAGGTCACCGGGGAGCAGTTGGTCCCGCGAGGGGTGCGGCCCCGCGTTGTACTGGTCGTTGGCGACACGCGGCAGGGTGACCCCGACCTTCTCGTACGACGCCTTGGTCAGACCCGAACAGTCGAAGCGCCCGCCCTGCTCGGGGGTGCCGTTGCCGCCCCACAGGTACGGCGTGCCGAGCCGGCTCTGCGCGAAGGCGATGGCACCGGCGGCCTGCCGGGAGGGGTCGAGCCGGCTGACCGGCGCGGCGAAGCTCTTCTCCAGGCTGCGGATCCGCTTGACGTAGTTCCGCGTCTCGCTGATGGCCGGCACCCCGCCCGCCCGGATCACCCGGTAGGCGCCCGCGTTGTAGGCCGCGAGCATGTTGTCGGAGACGTCCCCGGGCACGTCCTTGACGTACTTCGCCAGCTCGCAGTCGTACGAGGCCGCCGACGGAATGGCGTCGTCCGGATCCCAGATGTCCCGCTTGCCGTCACCGTCGCCGTCGATACCGTGCGTCGCCCAGGTGCTGGGGATGAACTGCGCGATACCGCGCGCGTCGGCCGGGCTGACGACGGTCGGGTTCCACCCGCTCTCCTGGTACAGCTGCGCGGCGAGCAGCGCGGGCGAGAGCGCCGGGCACAGATTCCCCCACCGCTGCACCAACTGCTTGTAGGCGGCCGGCACCGCCCCCTTCGCCAGGCCCCGGCCCCCCGAGGTCACCCCGTTGACCAGGTTCCCGGCCACCATGTACACACCGACGACCAGCAGCATCACGAAGCTCACGCCGAGCGCGCCGGCCGCCCCACCGATCACCCATGACTTCCGCACGGTTCAACTTTCCCCCATGCCGGGCCGATCGAAGACACCTTTCTCATGATGTGGCGTCATTTCGCGGTGAAGCCCGCGCAGATGAGGCTGCTGTAGTCGTCGGGCGTACGGATGTGGTGCCACTGCACGGTCCAGTCCCCGGGGTCGTTGGCGAGCGGTATGGCGGGATACGCCTTGCCCCGCACCCACTGCCGGAAGTCGTCCGGATAGGTCACGTACGTCCAACCGCCCGCGTCCGCCGCGCCGTAGAGGTCGACGGGCTTGCTGGTGTAGCCCGAACTCGCGTTGACCGCCGACAGCCCGGGGACGGGCCTGCCGGTGTCGGGATCGATGTCGTGCGGCGGCTTGACGCTCACCGTGACGTAGTACGGCTCCTTCGTGGCGGGCGGGTACTTGTCGCGGATGCCGAGCCTCACCTTGTGGGAGAACGTGGTGTCCACGCCCTGCCCGTCCGGCGCGTCGGGGTCTTCGATCACCCTCATCAAGCCGTTCGAACCACGTTCCTCCGGCGGCAGTTGGCACTGGTCCTCGGCCGAGTCGTACAGGGTGCGGTCGAGCTTCGTCTCCGCGTAGGCGGGAGCGCCCCGTCCGCCCGCCACGGGGGAGGCGGTGCGCGCGGTGGCGGACGGGGTGCCGGTCCCCGGCCCGCCGTGCGCGCTGTCCTCGCCGTCGCCCCGCTGGGTGAGCAGCACGACCGTGGCGGCGGCCACGACACCGAGGGCGAGCCCCGCCGCCACGACGACCCTCCGGCGCCCACCCTTGGCCCGGCCGGGCGGCAGGGCCGGCTGGGTGGGGAGGTAGTTGGGGGCGCCGTGGGGGGCGGGTGGGGTGCTGGGGGTTCCGGGGGTTCGGGGGGTCGGCGGGGTCTGGACGGCCGTCGGGGTCCGTGGGTCCGGCTGCGCCTGGAGGGCCATCGGAGTCCGCGGGTCCGGCGGGAGCTGATCGGCCGTTGGGGGCTGGACGGCCGTCGGGGTCCGCGGGTCCGGCGGGGTCCGGGGAGCGGGCTCGGCCAGGGCGGACAGGGCCGCGTAGTGCGGGTCCTCCACCAGCGCGGTCCGCACCCCGCAGCGCGCGATCACCTCGGCCGGCGTCGGCCGGGCGGCGGGGTCCTTGGCCACGCACGCCTCGATCAGCGCCACCAGCCCGGGCGCCACACCGGCCACGTCGATCGGCTCGTGCACGGCGCGGTAGCTCACCGCGGTCGGGTCGCCGACGCCGAACGGGGCCCGGCCGGTCGCCGCGTAGGCCAGGGTCGCGCCGAGCGCGAAGACGTCCGCCGGTGGGCCGACCTCGTTGCGCAGCAGCACCTCCGGCGCGGTGTAACCGGGGGTGCCCGGCGCGGACCCGGCCTCGGTGAGCGCGGTGTGGCCCGCCCCGCGCGCGATGCCGAAGTCGATGAGCTGCGGACCCTGCGCGGCCAGGATGACGTTCTGCGGCTTGAGGTCCCGGTGCGTGACGCCGTGCGCGTGCACCGCGGCGAGCCCCTCGGCGAGCGCGGCGAACAGCCCCCGGCAGGTCCCGGCGGGCAGCGGCCCGCGCTCCGCGACGGCACCGGCGAGGGTGGGCCCGGCGACGTACTCGGTGGCCAGCCAGTAGGGCGCGGCGTCCAGCGAGGCGTCGATCAGGTTGGCGGTGTACGCGCTGCGGACCGCCCTCGCGGTCTCGACCTCGCGCCGGAAGCGGGCCAGCGCCTCGGGGTGGTCGGTGATCTCGTCGCGGATCACCTTGATCGCGACGAGCCGGCCGCCCGGCGAACGGCCGAGGTAGACCTGCCCCATGCCGCCCGCGCCGAGCCGGGCGAGCAGCGTGTGGGTGCCTATGTGCGCGGGATCCTGAGGCTTGAGTGCGTCCACGGGCACAGACCCTGCCACAAAGATCACGTACGCGTCCCGGCCCCGATGCCCGGTCAGGAGGCTTCGGCCGCCTCCTCGTACAGCTCCGCCGCCACCCGCCCCAGCACCACGCTGTACGAGATCTCGGGCGTACTGCCGCCCTCCTCGTGACCGCCGAGGACCCCGACGATCTCGTGGTCCCCGTTGACCCAGGGGCTGCCGCTGGTGCCGCCGGTGAAGTCGGGGCATTCGACGCGCTGTTGGGTACGGCTGTGCCGGACCGGCTTGTCGGTGCAGCTGACGGGGACCTCGCGGGAGGCCGGGTACCCGGTGACGGTCACCCCGGTGGCGCCGGTGGCCACGCCGGGCGTGAACCGGTAGGCGCCCACCACGTCCTCCACCCGGCCGCCGCCCTGCCCGGCGACGGTGGCGAAGGCGAGGTCGCTGTCCTCGTCCCGGTCCCGGGCCCACGCGTCGGGCAGGAACCGCCGCGTCACCCTCCACACCCCGTACGGCGCCCGCCCGGCGCGATAGCCCGGCACGAACACCAGATCGCGGCCGGGGTCGTCCAGGCAATGGGCGGCGGTGACGATCAGGTCGCCGCGCGAGCTGTGCGCCACCGACGCCGTGCAGAAGTGACCGCCGGCCGGACGGCCCGCCCCGTCCGCGGGGAACAGCGCGCCCACCCGCGCGCTCCACCGGTTCGCGGCGGCGTCCACGGTGACCCCGAACGGCCCCGGCCCGTCGTCGGCGGCGGCCACGGAGGCGGAGGTCAGCGCCAGCAGCACCACCGCGCCGAGCAGCGCGGGCCGCGAGGTGGCCGGGCCGGGTGAGATGCGCTTCATCGGAACCGAGTCTGACCGTCAAAGGTGAGGTGGAAACCCGGGGTTGCCTGAGATTTCCCTGTGAATCGACGCCCCCGGGGCGACCCCGCCCGCCGCCCCGCCCGTGAGAACATCGACGCGACAGCTCACCCGACCGGCCGTCAAACCCGCGCGGGTCGTAAAGGGGGTCAACGACGGAACCACACACCGGGTTCCGTTCCGACCTCATTGCCCGGGGTGACCTGCCGTGATACACAGAGTGACGGTAGGTGCCACCTAGACGAAACCCGCCAGTGAATGACGCCAAGTCGACATACGTTGGCGACGTTGTCGGCGACAATGAGGCCTGACCTCTGCGCCCGCAGGGGCTCGCGGAACTACCCACCAGGGGCGGTGACTTACATGCTCTTTGCGGCCGACAAGGGAGACATCAACACCATCATCGGCGGGATCGCTCCGGACTGGGGCCCCTTCGGCAGCCTGGGCAACGAAGCCAAGGTGATGATCGAG
The DNA here is from genome assembly GCF_000720835.1 of Streptomyces achromogenes subsp. achromogenes. Lineage (GTDB taxonomy): Bacteria > Actinomycetota > Actinomycetes > Streptomycetales > Streptomycetaceae > Streptomyces > Streptomyces achromogenes. Next base: position 250,908 of record NZ_JODT01000019.1, read on the forward strand.
GTGGTCATGGCCGTCGCCATCCTGCTGTGCCTCGGCATCGCGGTATGGGGGGCGGCCAAGCAGCGTATCGGCGCCACGGCCCTGCGGGACACGTTCAGCGCGGAGCAGGGCAAGGGCCTGATCATCGCCGGCCTCACCGGGGTCTTCATCATCGGCTCCCTCGGCACACTGTTCACCATCGTGTACGGCATGGCGGTGTAACCCCACCCGTTCCGGGCACGCCCGGCCACGGCTGTCCCCTCCACCCCACCCACCCGTCGTGCCCACCGGCTGAGGTTGCGTTTCCCTGATGTCGAGTCACCACACCGCGCCCGCGCGGGAACCAGCACGGCTACCGTCGTATGTCTACGAGGTGGAGGGGGCGTACGCGGCATGAGTCCCGGAGACGAGCAGGGTTACCGCGACTACCAGGGCTACGGCGACCACCCGGAGCCCGGCCAGACCCGGACCCGCCTCCCCGACCCCGACCCCTACGGCGGCGCCCCCCGCCGCCCCCAGCGCTCCTCCTCCCGAAGCCTGATCACGGTGGTCGGCGTGGTGGTCCTCCTCATCGCCGCCATCGCCTTCGCGAACCGGGGTGACGGCGACACGAACGACGAGACTTCACCGAAGACGGACCAGCCCGTGACCTCCGCGACGTCGGCGAGCGGCACGCGTCCGGTGGAGACCAAGTCCGCGGGTGTTCCGACGGGGTTCGCCCACGACGAGCAGGGAGCCCAGTCGGCGGCCTCGAACTACGCCGTGGCCCTGGGTTCGACCGGCATGTTCAACAAGGACAGCCGTCACCGGCTCCTGGACCTGCTCTACACCCAGGAGGCGGCGGCCCGTCTCCATGGCCCCATGGACCAGGCCTACTCGGCCGGGTTCCTCGCCAAGATGGGCCTCGACGCCGCCGGCAACCCGCCCAAGGGCAGCACGTTCGTGTCGCGGGTGATTCCGATCGGAACCACTGTGCGGGAGTACAAGGCCGACTCCGCCAAGGTCGCGGTCTGGTACGTGGGCCTCATCGGCATGGCCAGCAGCACCTCGACCGACCCTGTCACCTCGTCCTGGAAGACCTGGACGTTCGACCTGCGCTGGTCCGACGGCGACTGGAAGATCAGCTCCGAGACACAGCAGGACGGTCCCGCGCCGGTACCCGGTGACGACAGGGCCGCCACCTCCGACGAGATCAGCAAAGCCATCGAAGAGTACGGAGGGTTCACCTATGCCCGGTAGCCCGCAGCGTGCGCTCAAGCTCGCCGGAGTCGTTGCAGCCGTACAGACCACGGCCGTACTGCTGGCCACCCGCGCCTTCGCGGAACCCTCGCCCACCCCCTCCGGCAGCCCGTCCCCCTCACCGTCGAACGGCGGGATCGACTGCGGCCCCATCCCGGGCGATGCCAAGAAATACTGCGAGCGCGGCAACAACCCGTCCGGGAAGACCGGCGACTTCGCCCCGGACAACTCCACTCTCGACCCGCTGTCGTCGCTGGCCAAGGGCTGCGCCGAGGCCGCCTCCTGGACCGTCGACAAGCTCAGTAAAGCCGTCAAGGAGACGGCCACCGTCGACTTCACCAATCAGGCGTTTTTGAAGCAGTACGCCATCGTCTTCGCCGCCTCCACCATCCTGACGCTTCTGCTGTGGCTCCTCGCCGTGGCCAAGCGCGCGGTGCGCGGCGTGCCGCTGACCACCGCGATCACCGAAGCCGTCGGCTTCCTGTGGCTGACCGTGCTTGCCTCCGCCTTCACCCCGCTGATCCTGTACACCGTCGTCTCGGCCACGGACAGCGTCACCGACGTCCTCGCGAAAGCCACCGGCGACCAGGCCGACACGTTCTTCGGCACCTTCTCCGGCGCCCTGAAGAAGGGCAACGACATCGGCGGCGGCCCTATCATGCTGATCGTCGTCTCCCTGGTCAGCATCCTCGCCGCCGGCGTCCTCTGGCTGGAGCTGGTCATCCGCGCCGCCCTCCTCTACGTCGGCGCCCTCCTCGGCACCGTCGTCTACGCGGGACTCGTGGACAAGAACCTGTGGGGCCACGTCCGCCGCTGGGCCGGCATCATGATCGCCGTCATCCTCGTGAAACCCGTGATCGTGATCGTCCTCGGCCTGGCCGGCGCCCTGTCCGGCGACAACGGCCCCGACGCGTTCTCCGCCGTCGTCTCCGGCCTCGCCATCATCCTGCTCGCCATCTTCGCCAGCGCGATGATCTACCGCTTCGTCCCCGGCTTCGGCGACGAGATCGCCAGCGGCCGCAACAACCGCATCATGCAGGGCGCGGAGAGCAAGGCCGCCGCCGTCATCAGCTCCCCCGCCACCCTCGTCGCCCAGGGCATCAAGACCCACAGCACCCGCGCCGACAGCAACGCCGCCGGCGGACAGTCGAGCAGCACCCCGCGCCAGGCCAACCCCGCCTCCGGCGGCGTCGCCGCCCACAGCGGCCGTACCCCGGCCGGCACCGGCGGCGGAACCGTCCCCTCCGCCACGCCCGCGCCCCGCGCGTCCAGCCCGGTCAACACCCCGCACGCCAGCAACACCCGCAACAACCGCTCGGGAGGTGAAGGGCGTTGACGACCGAGTCCCACCTGTCCCATCCGGTCACGCCCCGCCGTACGTATCTCATCGGCCGCGCCCGGCCGAACGCGATCATCGGCCGCAACCGTGAATCCGGCGAAATCGCCCTGATCATCGCCGGCGCGTTCCTCGGCATGATGTGCGGCCTCCTCGTACCCGTCCTGCCCCTGCGGATCGCGCTGCTCATGGGCTTCCCCCTGCTCGCGCTCGCCGCGGTCTACGTGCCGTACAAGCACCGCACCTTCTACAAGTGGTTCGAGATCAACCGCTCGTACAAGCGGACCGTCAAGCGCGGAGCCGCCTACCGGTCCAGCGCCATGGAGGCCGGCACCCGGCTCGACGGCCGGGAGATCGAGGTCGGCCCGCCGCCGGGCATCGGCCGCATCACCTGGCTGGCCGCGCCCTTCGGCCCGGACGAGATCGCCGTCCTGCTGCACGCCGACCGCAAGACGGTCACCGCCGCCATCGAGATCGAGGGCCCCGGCGTCGGCCTGCGCGACTCCGAGGACCAGGAGGCCCTGGTCGACCGCTTCGGCACGCTGCTCAAGCACGTCGCCAACGGCGACGGCTTCGTCACCCGGCTGCAGATGCTCGCCCGCACCCTGCCCGCCGACCCCGACGCGCACGCCAAGGACGTCGCCGTGCGCGGCGACGACCGCTCCCCGGACTGGCTCCAGCACTCCTACGACCAGCTCCAGTCCATGGTCTCCACCAGCAGCGAGCAGCACCGCGCCTACCTCGTCGCCTGCATGCACTACAGCCGGGAACTGGCCGCCGAGGCCCACGCCATGGCCCGCGCCGCCCGCACCCGCGGCGGCCGGGTGGACCGGGACGCCGGGCTCGCCGTCGTCATGGCCCGCGAGCTGACCGACATCTGCTCCCGGCTCCAGGAGGCCGACATCCGGGTCCGCCAGCCGCTCGGCCAGGGCCGGCTGGCGTCCCTGATCCACTCCATGTACGACCCGGACCACCCCATCGACCACATCCAGGCGATGACCCAGCGCAACGCCTGGCCGGCCGAGCTGGACGCCGTGGAGCCCACCTACCTCCAGGCCAAGACCCGCGAGTCCTCGACCCGCGCACCCTGGTGCCACGCCACCGCCTGGGTGAAGGAGTGGCCGATGACCCCCGTCGGCGTCAACTTCCTCGCCCCGCTCCTGGTCCACACCCCGGACGTCATCCGCACGGTCGCCGTGACCATGGACCTGGAACCCACCGAGGTCGCCATCGAGCGGATGCTGACCGAGAAGACCAACGACGAGGCCGAGGCGTCCCGCGCCGCCAAGATGAACCGGACCGTAGACCCCCGGGACATCGCCGCCCACAACCGGCTCGACCAGCGCGGCGAGGACCTCGCCAGCGGCGCCGCCGGCGTCAACCTGGTCGGCTACATCACCGTCTCCGCCCGCTCCCCGGAGGCCCTCAACCGCGACAAGCGCACGATAAGGGCCTCCGCCGGCAAGTCGTACCTCAAGCTGGAGTGGTGCGACCGAGAGCACCACCGCGCCTTCGTGAACACACTTCCGTTCGCCACCGGCATCCGAAGGTAGGGGCTGATTCTCCGATGCGGGATCCGCTGTCCGTCCTCACCGAGGCCTTCACCTCCTTCCTGTTCGGGAAGGTGGAGACGACCCGGCCGCCGGTGCGCACCTCCACGGGCCAGGCCCAGGCGGTCTACCTGCCCACGGCCGCGCCCGGCCTCGGCGACTCCGGCGTCATCATCGGCCGCGAGGTCTACTCCGGGAAGGGCTACATCTACGACCCCTTCCAGCTGTACGGCCAGCAGCTGCCGGCCCCGCACTGGCTGGTCCTCGGCGAGTCCGGCAACGGCAAGTCGGCGCTGGAGAAGACGTACGTCCTGCGCCAGCTGCGGTTCAAGGACCGCCAGGTCGTCGTGCTGGACGCGCAGGGCGAGGACGGCGTCGGCGAGTGGAACCTGATCGCCGAGGAGCTGGGGATAACCCCCATCCGGCTCGACCCGACGGCCGCCCTCAACCACGGCATCCGGCTCAACCCCCTGGACCCGGCGATCACCACGACCGGGCAGCTCGCGCTGCTGCGGACCATCATCGAGGTGGCCATGGGCCACGGCCTGGACGAGCGGGCCGGCTTCGCCCTGAAGGTCGCGCACTCCTACGTCAACGAGACGATCACCGACCGCCAGCCGGTCCTCTCCGACATCGTGGACCAACTACGGCACCCCGAGCCGGAGTCGGCGGAGTCGATGAACGTCGCCATAGACGACGTACGGGCCTGGGGCCTGGACGTCGCCCTGGTCCTGGACCGCCTCGTCGACGGTGACCTGCGCGGCATGTTCGACGGCCCGACCACGGTCGGCATCGACCTCGACGCGCCCCTGATCGTCTTCGACCTGTCCCACATCGACCGCAACTCCATCGCCATGCCGATCCTCATGGCGATCGTCGGCGTGTGGCTGGAGCACACCTGGATCCGCCCCGACCGCAAAAAGCGCATCTTCCTGGTCGAGGAGGCCTGGCACATCATCAACAGCCCGTTCGTGGCCCAGCTGTTCCAGCGGCTGCTGAAGTTCGGACGCCGGCTCGGCCTGTCCTTCGTGGCGGTCGTCCACCATCTGTCCGACGTGGTCGACGGGGCGGCCGCCAAGGAGGCGGCGGCCATCCTGAAGATGGCCTCGACCAGGACGATCTACGCCCAGAAGGCGGACGAGGCGAGGGCCACCGGCCGGGTCCTGGGCCTGCCCCGCTGGGCGGTCGAGATCATCCCCACGCTGACGCCCGGCATCGCGGTCTGGGACGTCAACGGCAATGTCCAGGTGGTCAAACACCTGGTCACGGAGACGGAACGGCCGCTGGTCTTCACCGACCGCGCCATGACCGAGTCGGCCAGCGACCTGGCCGACGACGCCCTGCGCGCGGCCGAGCTGGAGGCCGAGCAGCGGGCGGCGGCCTTCGTGGAACAGCACCTGGGCGACTCCGAGTCGACGGTGGCCTAGAGGGAGTACAGCGTGAGACCGGACGATCACCGTGACTACCGCCGGGAACGCCAGGGCGGCATCCCCGACGGACTGCTGATCGGCATCCTCGCGTTCCTCATCGGCATCACCGTCCTGGTGTGGACGGCCACCGGCCTCTCGGCCCGGTTCGCCCACGGTGCCTGGCCGGAGGGCGTCACCTTCACCCGCACCCCCCTGGCCATGCGCCACCTCGTCAGCCACCCGCACGACCTCCCCGGCGCCTGGCCGGACACCCCGCCGGGCCGGCTGTCCGGCTGGGGCCTGTTCTGGGGCCTGTTCCTCGGCCAGCTGATGATCCTCTTCGTCCTCACCGTGTTCGCGATGAGCACGGTGGCCCGGTGGCGGGCGGCCAGGCGCCTACGGGCCACGGCGGCCCGCGACACCACGCCGGGGCCCGCGCGAGCCGAGTCGCACTACGAGGCCCCGGAGCCGCGCCACAACGTCCCCGAGCCACGCCACGAGGTCCCCGTGCCGCGCGCGGAGCCACGGCCGGTGGAGCCCGCGGGGCAGCCCGTAACACCGCCGTCTCCGGTCGCGGTGGAGCCCGCACAGCAGCCGGCGGCCCCGGCGCCTCCGGTCGCGCTCCCTGCCGACGGCGACCGGGCGGGCGGCTGGGAGCGGGTCCTCCTCGCGCCCAGGGAGGCCCGGCAGCCGGCCGCGGCCCAGGCCGTACGGGACGCCGAGGGCCCCGTCGTCCTCGTCACCTCCAACCCGGCCCTGTGGGCGGAGACCAAGGACACCCGGGCCAAGCTGGGCCCCACCCTGCTCTACGACCCCACGCACCTGTGCGACACCCCGGCCCGCCTGCACTGGTCCCCCACCGCGGGCTGCGAGGACAGGCAGACGGCGCTGCACCGGGCGACGGCCCTGCTCGCCCCGGTACGGCCCACCGCGCGGATCGACCAGGCGGTGGCCGACACCGCGACCACCCTGCTGCGCAGCTATCTGCACGCCGCCGCCCTGGAGAACCGCACCATCCGGCATGTGCACCGCTGGGCGCAGGGCACCCAGGTCCAGGACGCCGTCCGCACCCTGCGCACCCATCAAAAGGCCGCGCCCGGCGCCGCCGGCGAACTGGAGGCGGCCCTCACCGGGCACCCGGACCGCCGGGACATCGCCCAGGAGCTGACCAGCAGGGCCCTGTCGGCGCTCTTCACGGTGAACATCCGGGAGGCGTGCACCCCCAACCGCACCGATGCCCTCGCCCTGGATTCCTTCGTCCAGGAAGGGGGCACGCTTTATGTGGTCGGTGCATCCATCGAGGACCCACGGAGCAACCCGGGTGCGATGCCGCTCCTGACGGCCCTCGTCTCCAGCGTGGTCGAGCGCGGCCGGCGCATGGCCGAACGGTCATCCTCCGGTCGCCTCGACCCACCACTCACCCTGGTCCTGGACGACATCGCGGCCGTGGCCCCGTTCCCCGAGCTGCCGGAGCTGCTGGCCGGCGGCGCCGACCGGGGCCTGCCGGCGCTGGCCCTGCTCCGCTCCCGCGAACAGGCCCGAGCCCGCTGGCCGCACCAGGAACTGCCCGTCTAGGACGGCCGCTCCAGGACGAACTCCCGCTCGTTCACGCTCTCGTCCTTGGAGAAGACCACGACGAGGCCGCTGGGCGCGAACCCGATCCTCCGGTAGGCCCTCTGGGCCCGGTGGTTGTCCTCGTGCACGAACAGCCGCATCCGCTCGGCGTCCCGCTGCCACGCCCAGGCCAGGCCGGCCGTGAACAGCGCCTCGATCAGTCCGCTGCCCCGGTGCTCGGGCCGTACGAAGACGCCGACCGCGTGTCCTTGCCGCCGCTCGACCGGGTTCCCGGCCCAGTCCTGGGTGCCGGGCTCCTCCATGAGTACGGTGACCGAGCCGGCCCAGGTTCCGTCGGGGGCCTCGGCGATGAACTGCTGGGCGGTCGTGGAGCCCACGCCGGAGCCGACGGCCCGGTCCTGCCAGAAGGAGTCCGGCTTGCTCGCGGCGTTGTCGTAGGTCTCCAGGAAGGCGAGGTGCGCGACTGGATCCCGCAGCGCGTCCAGCCGCAGCTGCTTCACCCGCTCCCAGTCGTCGGGGCGTATGGCACGAACGACATAGTCGTTCCCGGTGACAGCGGTCATGCGGCCACCGTAATCCAAACCCCTTGGCCCGGAAAACAGAAAAACCCCCGCACCGTAAGGTGCGGGGGTTTCCCTAAAATTTGTTCGGCGGCGTCCTACTCTCCCACAGGGTCCCCCCTGCAGTACCATCGGCGCTGTG